>NZ_AP025282.1:2606605-3909907 GCF_024347215.1 Aliamphritea ceti | reverse complement strand
AATCAGCTCTTGCTGATAGTTCCTGTCCTGCATTTCCCAGCCGGATGCTTTCACTGCAACATTAGAAAAAACCGCCAGGCGTTGCAGGTTTGCTTGCCATTGCTGCTGAACGTCTCTGTCTGTTGGAGGAAAACCCGCGTGGTTGATGATTAGTTGCAGGGGATGCACTTCAAGAAAGGCCTCCAGTTCGCGGGTTGCCAGGGTAGCTGTGAGTGAATACTGGCACTCAAAGATCCACTCCCTCTCAATGAGTTGTTGCAAGTTGTGGATAACCTGAGGCAGTTGCAGTAACTGACTTGCATCAGCATCAAGTATATGTCGAACCCCTACAACAGAAGCGTATTGTTCTAACTGATCAAGTTGAAGGCTGAAGTCAGCTGAGCTGAGAGTAAGGTCAGCACAGGCTATGCTACGAAAGCTAAGATGCTGAATATGTTTCTCAAGCCAGCTAATTTCCTGCCAGGGAGTTTGGTTACTGAAGCCTGCTTCAATATGTATCAGGCCACTTAACTGCAAGTTATCCGGCAGTTGCAAATCCTCTGCTGAAAAATCTTTGCTGATAACCGATTTATCTGGCCAGAACGGCGGGTTTTCTGGCTTAAGCCAGCTGTATTCGCCTTCCTGCAGATTAAACAGATGTAAATGGGGGTCGATAATTTTCATAGTTACTGAGCAGTATAGCCGCCATCAATGCTGTGCAGGCCACCGGTCATAAAACTGGCTTTATCGCTGGCCAGAAAAAACGCCAGTTCGGCAACTTCTTCAGCCTGTCCAAGGCGTCCAAGTGGTTGCAGTGCTGCTTCTTCAGCATGAATGCTGGCTTTATCTGCACCTGATTGCTGGCAATAGTTGTCTATAGCCTGATGATAAAGCGGTGTTTCAATTGTGCCAGGGCAAATTGCATTAGTACGGATGTTATAGGCCGCGTAATCCAGTGCCGTGGTTTTAGTCATGGAAGCCAGTGCATGTTTGGTAAGGTTATATGCAAAAGAGTTTTGCTTACCTACCAGGGACTGGTCAGAACCGACAATAACAATAGCGCCACTGTGTTGTTGTTTCATGCCTGGCAGGCTTGCCTGAATAGCAGCAAATGCGCCTTTAACATTAATATCAAATACCCGTTGCAGGTCTTCTTCGCGGGTATTTTCAATATTGGCAGAAAAATGTATGCCGGCATTGCATACCAGAGCATCCAGTCTACCGGTTATTTCAACAGCTTGTTGGACGGCTTCTTGTACCTGAGCAAAATCACGCATGTCGCAAGCGATATGATGGCCCGCATCGCCAGGTGTAATATCCAGATTGAACACCTGATAGTCTGCCTGGATAAACTTTTCAATAATTGCCAATCCGATACCTTTGCTGCCACCGGTAACAATAGCTGTTTTTTGCATCCGTTAATCTTCCGTTTTTATGCATCAGTGTATGCTGATTTTACTATAAGCAGTGGGTAAGCATAAGCACGGGGTTAAACATAAGCTCTGTCATCGGTCCTGTTTTTGCGTGAGTTTGTTGTATGTGGATTCTGGTGACCCGAAAACTAGAGTTTTGCAGGCTGCTCATATAAGTTGCGAAGACTCCGTTTATGGACGGATACGAATACGCATTATTGGGAAGTCATATATGTCACAGCAAGATTATGAAAATGGTTTGCAGGTTCGCACAGAAGTTATGGGTGAATTCTTTGTACAGCGTGCCGTTGATAGCACGACAGAGCTAACACAGCCTGTACAGGATTGGATTAACGAACACGCCTGGGGATCAACCTGGCAAAGAGAAGGGTTGCCCCGTTCTACCCGGTCACTGGTAACCATTGCTATGTTAGCTGCGCTTAAGGCGCCACAGGAGTTGAAGGGACATGTCCGCGGAGCGCTCAATAATGGTTGCAGTGTGGCGGAAATACAGGAAGTGTTACTGCACTCCATAGTCTATTGTGGCGCTCCGGCTGCACAGGAAGCATTTCGGGCGGCTCAGGAAGTAATCGATAGCTGGCAACTGGAACACGCTGATGATCGATCATAGACTAATGATGGAAAGCAGTGTGTCGTTTGTGGTGGGTATTTGTTAACCCTTGCTTGCATATTTGTAGCACAATGATACGTAGAGCGAGACGCTTTGAGTTTCGGGTCAGGAAGCTCTCTGGCATAGCGATAACCGTTATGCTTACCGGCTGAACAACAGTTGGCGCGGAGACAGACATAGTGGTGACTATAGCCAAAAGAGCTATGGTATTTGTCGTGCGGTGGAGGGGCTGATTTGTCAGTATTGAACGTGTTTGCACAGCTGGAACAGGCTTACATTTTAGTAGGCTCTGATCCGTCTGAACCATTATTAGTAAATGCCAAAGCTGCGTTATTGACGGGGCTGGATATTACTACTTCTCAGGGCAGGGATACCTGGCTGAATGTCCTTTTGCCGGCAATAGAAACCGCCCGGTCAGTTAAAAATACTCAGGTTTATCTTGGTCAGAAGGCTTTTCTTCTTTGTTGCTCGGAAATACAGGAAGCCGGACAGCTGGTTGTTGCTGTGCATTTCAGCCGGCCTGAACTCAGCGATGCTGAACGTCAGAATTTCTATGCAATGCTGGATAATCTGGGGGCTTATGTTTACTGCAAAGATGTGAATTACAACTATACCTATGCGAACAAACAAGTCTGTGAGCTATTTGAGTTAAATCAGGAAGATATTGTTGGTGCAAACGATTGCCAGTTGTTTGATGAAGCAACCGGTCGGAAAATGATCGAACAAATCGATAGCCGGGTAATTGAACAAGGAATTACGCTAGAGACAGAAGAGCGTAATTATGTACAAAATCATGATGAATACCGGGATTATCTGACTGTCAAAAAGCCATTGTTTGATGAAACTGGCGCACCTTTAGGTTTATTTGGCATATCAATGGATATCACTGAGCTGAAACAAACTCAGAAGCGTTTGTATATCAGTGAGCAACGCCTTTCGACCATTTTGGATAATGTCGGTGCATATATTTTTATCAAAGATAAAGAGCGGCGTTTTCAATATGCGAACAAGCAAACGGAAGCTCTGTTCCGGCTTCAGCAGCACGACATCATAGGTAAAAACAATTTTGATTTGCTGGGTGAAGAGCAGGGCGAAGAGTTTGACCGAACCGACAGGGAAGTTTTTGAATCCGGCGAGCGGGTTGACTGTCTGGAGTCTTTCGCCACTCCGGATAAGGTGTATTACTACTGGACGGTAAAAATCCCTTTGCAGAATGAAGCCGGAGAAATCGACAGTTATATCGGTCTTTCTACCGATATTACTGAGCAGAAGCGGCTTGAAAATCAGATCCGCAGCTATAACGATGCATTGCAGACGAAAATAAAAGAAGTCACTGATCTTAAAGATAATCTGGAGTATCAGGCCACGCATGATGTGCTAACCGGTTTGTTTAACCGACGTATGCTGGAAACCTTGAGTGAGCAGATTTTTGTGCCGGAGAATACTCAGTTGGTTGGCATGCTGATGCTGGATCTGGATAGGTTTAAGCGGGTGAATGATGAGTTCGGCCATAAGAAAGGTGACGATGTTATTCGCTTGTTAGCGCAGCTGATGACAGAGGAATGCCGCAGCAGTGATGTGATATGCCGTTATGGTGGAGAAGAGTTTATTTTGCTGATGCCCGGGGCGCTTCCTGGCAAAGCCTTGTCTAAAGCTGAGTGGTTACGTAAGCGCTATAAGCAGGTAGCAAAAGAAGAGTTCCCCTTTATGGGGGAGCTGACTTTATCGGTAGGTGTATCAGAAGCGCCGGCAAATAAAGTTAGTTTTGAACAGTTGTATCTGGCAGCTGATAAAGCCTTATATAAGGCAAAAGAAAACGGTCGGAATTGCTGTGCAGAAGGAACTATTCATCCGTTACCGGAAGTTATCTAGGGGTATAGCGCCGCACGCAAACAGTCAATCTGGTGATTAGGAAACTGACGGTAGTCCGGATATGGTGTGAGTATCAGGTTATCTTTACGCCAGAGCATGCCACTGTCATCCAGTGGCGTGAAGCCTGTATCGGCAGGAGACTGTTCACTGGCAATCATGCCTAACCTTTCCCAGCTGGCTTTACCGGCGATAAGATGTACTTTTGCAGCAGTGTTCAGCGAGTTGCGGAAATTTATTGCTTCTGTTTCTAACAGTGCATTGTCTCTGTGGCTTCGCCAGTCATCGGTCGGACAGGCTATTTTTGATAGAATAATCAGTATTTTACGCCAGTGATTGCCGTTTTGGCGTACCGCATCATCGTAGCCTTGCCAGCCATTTTCCAAGATTGGTGGGGTAGGCAGATACAGACAGATTTCAGCCTGAGAGTTGCCAAGGCTTGAAAAGCTTTGGTTCATGCAGATTTAATACCGCTGAGATTTTTAAAGGTAATTTCTTTGGCCGTGTTCAGGAAGTCCAGCATGAAGTCTGCATCTTTCTGATCATCACGAATGGCGGCGTATAACGTACACCAAACACCTTTTTCACCCAGTGGTCGAGCACTGATGTAATTCTGCTCGATGTACTGGTGAATCGCCCAGTTAGGCAGTGCAGAAACACCACGACCGCTGGCAACCAGTTGCATGATCATGACAGTCAGTTCTGAGGTACGGATACTTGCGGGCTCAGTTTCAGCCGGTTCCAGAAAATGTTTGAAAACATCCAGACGATGGGACTCAACCGGGTAAGTAATCAGTACTTCGCTGGCAAGGTCTTGTGGCTGGATATGTCGCTTGGCAACCAGTCGGTGTTGTTTGGCGATGGCTAATACGGATTCGTAAGTAAACAGAGGAATATAGGTAATTCCGTTGCGCTCTTCAGGGTCCGCTGTAATAACCAGGTCAAGATCACCCCGGGCCAGTGCCGGTAGTGGTAAAAAGCTGAAACCGGTTGAGAGGTCCATTTCTACCTCTGGCCAGTTCTGGCGGAAGTGGTCTATGGTCGGCATGAGCCAGTCGAAACAGCTATGGCACTCTATGCATATATTCAGCCGGCCGGCTTCACCACCCGCTAAACGGGCAATGTCCCGTTCAGCATTTCGAACCATAGGTAACACTTCATCCGCGAGGGCGAGAATTCGCTGCCCGGCGCTGGTGAAACATATAGGTTTGGTTTTGCGGATAAACAGTGAACAGTCGAGCCGGTCTTCCAGATCTTTGATCTGATGCGACAGTGCTGACTGGGTGAGATGAATACGGTCTGCCGCATCCACCAGACTGCCGGTGTCACGTAGTGCCGAGAGAGTTTTTAAATGACGAAGCTCGATCATACGGGTGGAACCTCAACTTCAACTTAGATATGAGTATAGTATGAACTGTCGTACCTTGACGGCTTAGCCGGAGAGTAACTACTTACCCCTGTTGAAAAAACAGGGATAAGTAGTCTGACGGTCAGCTTATTTACTGTCTACCATCAGCAGTTCCAGTAATGCTTTCTGAGCGTGCAGACGGTTTTCTGCTTCGTCAAAAACCACTGAGCGTGGATCAGAATCCATCAGTTCTGCGCTGACTTCTTCACCACGGTGAGCCGGAAGGCAATGCATGAACAGAGCTTCTTTATCTGCAGTATCCATCAGTGCTGACGTTACCTGATAGCCAGCGAAGGCTTCTTCACGTTCCAGCTGTTCTTCTTCCTGGCCCATGGATGCCCATACGTCAGTAACAACCAGATGCGAATCTTTGATAGCTTCTTCAGGCGTGCGATAAATGGTGATCCGGCCTTTGTTGGTTTCAACCAGTTCCGCATCCGGGTCAAAGCCTTCCGGGCAGGCAATGTTCAGATGGAAATCAAACCGGCGGGCTGCATTAATATAGGAATGGCACATATTGTTACCATCGCCTACCCAGGTCACAGTTTTACCCTGAATATCACCGCGGTGTTCGTAATACGTTTGCATATCAGCCAGCAGCTGGCACGGATGATACTCATCTGTGAGTGCGTTGATAACAGGCACGCTTGAGTTGGCTGCAAAGGTTTCAACAGACTCATGTGAGAAGGTACGGATCATTACCGCATCACACATGCTGGAAATTACTTTGGCGCTATCTTCAATCGGTTCGCCCCGGCCCAGTTGGGTGTCGCGGGATGACAAGAAGAGTGCATGGCCGCCAAACTGCGCCATACCAGCCTCGAAAGAGACACGGGTACGGGTGGAGGATTTTTCAAAAATCATCGCCAGTACCTGGTTTTTCAATGGCTCGTAAATCTCACCACTGTTGCGAATTCGCTTCAGTTCTACGGCGCGACGGATCAGCGCTTTCAATTCGTCGGACGTTAAATCTAGCAGGGTTAAGAAATGTCTTGTTGTCATAATAAAAAGGGCCTGACGAATCAGGCCTCCTTAATCTTCGTTAATTTAAGTCTTTAATAACAGCTGACGATTAATCGTCAGCCATATATACCTTGATGATCTTAGATACAGTGTTTACCAGCAGTTTGGCTTCGCTGTCGGTCATCGTCAGTGGTGGTAACAGACGTACGACTTTACCTCCACCGGTTACATTCAGAAGAACGCCTTTCACTTTTGCCAGTACAGCTAGCTCAGAACCGGCTTCGCTTAATTCAATGGCAATCATCAGTCCTTTGTTACGGACTTCTTTGACGCTTTCAGAACCGCTTAGCTGGTCGCGGAAGCCTTCTGTAATCTGGTCACCCAGTTCAGCGGCTCGCTGGTCCAGCTTGTCGTGAGTAATAGTATCTACGACTGCCAGCGCAGCTGCACAGCATAAAGGGTTGCCGCCGTAAGTAGAACCGTGAGTACCCGGAATCAGGATCTCAGCAGCTTTACCGCGGGCCAGACAGGCACCAATTGGTACACCGTTACCCAGGCCTTTAGCTGTAGTAACAACGTCCGGAAGGATATCGTTCTGCTGATACGCAAAGTAGCTGCCGGTACGGCCATTACCTGTCTGAACTTCATCCAGCATTAACAGCCAGTCATGTTCATCACAAATATCGCGTAACTGGTTCAGATAGTTGTCGGCAGGAATGATAACGCCGCCTTCGCCCTGAATTGGCTCAACCAGAATAGCAACTACGTTCGGGTTGTTGGTCGCAATTTTGCGGATCGCTTCTACGTCATTAAACGGAGCACGTACAAAACCACTGACCAGAGGTTCAAAGCCTGCTTGCACAGCACGGTTACCGGTAGCGCTCAGGGTCGCCATGGTGCGGCCATGGAACGACCCGTCCATAACAATAGTAACTGGCTGGTCGATACCTTTGCCGTGGCCGTAGCGGCGTGCCAGTTTAATTGCAGCTTCATTGGCTTCTGCACCCGAGTTGCCGAAGAAAACGCTGTCCATGCCGGAGATTTGTGTCAGACGGCGGGCCAGACGTTCCTGATTCGGAATCGTGTACAGGTTTGATGTATGAATAAGCTGACTGGCCTGTTCGCTGATCGCAGTGGTGACAGCCGGGTGTGCGTGACCCAGGCCACAAACGGCAATACCGCTCAGTGCGTCCAGATATTTATGGCCATCTGTATCATACAGCCATGAGCCTTCGCCATGATCAAAGGCCACGGACAGGCGTGCATAAGTGTTCATTATGGGCTGTGTAGACATAAAGTCCCTCTTTGCGACATGTACCCATCGCCAATAAAAGAAGAAGTCTCGGCGTGGAAAAAACGGAAAAGTCTATTCAATCGTCGCTAGTTTAGCAATCTTTGCTGCAATTTATCTGTTCGGGCAGGGGATTCAGGCTTGAATTTATTGATCAGCGTCACAATGTTTTATAAAGACACAGATTAGGATAGTGGACTGCTCATTTGGAGCAGGCAGGTGGCTGAATTATTTCTTGAGTAAAACACTCGGGTTTATGGTAGGCTTGCGTTTTTTTTAACGCCCCCGCAGAAACGGGCGAAAGTTTTGACAGGTTTAAAGGTGTACTTATGAGCGTCGTTGATACCATTAAAGAGCAGATTGAATCTAATGATATTCTGCTATACATGAAGGGCACGCCCCGTTTCCCTCAGTGTGGTTTTTCTTCCCGTACTGTTGAAGCGGTTATGGAGTGTGGCGAGCGTTTTGCTTTCGTAAACATTCTGGAAAACCCGGAAATCCGTTCAGAGCTGCCAAAATACGCTAACTGGCCAACGTTCCCGCAGTTGTGGGTAAAAGGTGAGTTGATTGGCGGTTGTGACATCGTTGTAGAAATGGCTGCCAGTGGCGAGCTTAAAGAGCTGATTGCTGAAGCTGCTCCTAGCCAGCCTGAAGGCGAGTAAGCCTCTGGTGAATCAGCAAGCTGGTAATTAATATTCTTTATCGTTTTTATTGTCTGGTTTAATTAGTCTAATAAGAACTATCTGCTATGCTGATTCGCACTTAATTTGTGCGCGGGTAACCGCTGTATTTTTAATTCATTTAAGAGAGAACTAAACATGGCCGTATTAGTAGGTAAGAACGCTCCAGACTTTACAGCTCCAGCAGTACTGGGAAACGGTGAAATCGTTGATGCTTTTACACTGTCTGAAGCAACTAAAGGCAAGAAAGCTGTTGTATTCTTCTACCCACTGGACTTCACTTTCGTATGTCCTTCTGAGCTGCTGGCTTTCGATCACCGTATCGAAGAGTTCGCTAAGCGTGGCGTTGAAGTAATCGGTGTTTCTATCGACTCTCACTTCTCTCACAATGCATGGCGTAACACACCTGTTGAAGCAGGTGGTATCGGTCCTGTTAAGTACACTCTGGTTGCTGACATGACTCACAGCATCTGTAAAGATTACGATGTTGAATCTGAAGGTGGTGTTGCTTTCCGTGGTTCTTTCCTGATCGACGAAGATGGTCTGGTACGTCACCAGGTTGTTAACGATCTGCCACTGGGCCGTAACGTTGACGAAATGCTGCGTATGGTTGATGCGCTGGCTTTCCACCAGAAGAACGGTGAAGTTTGCCCGGCTGGTTGGAGCGAAGGTGATGAAGGTATGGTTGCTTCTCCTGAAGGTGTTGCAAGCTACCTGTCTGACAACGCTGACAAGCTGTAAGATTTAAATATCTGAAAAAAAACCGCCTTTATGGCGGTTTTTTTGTGTCTGGATTTTAGTTTCAGCTGTTGTGCGTTTGTATAGCTGTATATGAAATATGCATGCCTGACATACCTATTTATAATGATCATTCTGCCTGTTCATCGGGTATGATGTTTGATCGTCCTGCGCTTGCTTATCGGTAAGTTCTTTACCTGTGTTGTAGCGGGCATTTTGCTTTTACTAAATAGCCCGGCTAAATGGTTTGACTAAAGAGTTTGATTAAAGAGTTCAGCCAGTTAGCCCTATTAAATAATTTCACTAATTAATTCCGGAATTTTTCTGTGCCGAATAAATCCTATACGGGGCAAATGCCGTTCGCTGAGTTTGTCACGCTTATGGCGATGATGATGTCGCTGGTTGCCCTGGCGATTGATGCAATGTTGCCAGCGTTAGCACTAATGGGAGATGCCCTGCAGGTTGCAGACATTAATGATGTGCAGCTGGTGGTATCTGTTTTGTTTTTAGGCATGGCAGTGGGGCAGCTGTGTTACGGACCTGCATCTGACAGCTTTGGCCGCCGACCTGTGATGTACCTGGGGTATGCGCTGTTTATTGCTGGCGGTATCCTGTGTATCGTCGCGCAGGATTTGCATGTGATGCTGCTGGGACGGTTTTTGCAAGGCTTTGGTCTGGCGGCACCGAAAATTCTGACGGTAGCAATTGTCCGGGATCAGTTTTCCGGGCGGGATATGGCCAGGGTCATGTCATTTATTATGGTTATCTTTATTGTTATTCCGATGATCGCACCGGTATTCGGGCAGTTGATTCTTTGGGTGGCTGACTGGCGTTACATCTTTGTGGCCATATTAGTGATCGGGTTGATTAGCTTAGTTTGGTTTCATTTGCGTCAACCAGAAACGCACCCGCAGGAACGCAGGGCGGAGTTTTCGTTCAAGGCAATCAGTAAAGCATTTATGACGGTTACAACCGATCGCTTTGCCATGGGCTATACCGTAATGGCGGGTATCGTCTCTGGGGCGTTTGTTGCCTATCTGAGTTCGTCCGCTCAGGTGTTTCAACAGCTGTATGGGCTAGGGGAATTGTTTCCGCTTTATTTTGCATTGCTTGCGTTTGCGATTGGTTTTTCTTCTTATCTTAATGGCCGGCTGGTGATGCGTTTAGGTATGCAACATCTCACTTGGCGGGCTCTGCTTATCTTAATGATTAGCTCTACGCTGTGTGTAGTTGCCAGCAGCTATTGGCAAGGATTACCGCCGCTCTGGCTGTTAACCCTGTATTTTATTTTGGCGTTTGCCTGTATTGGTATGTTGTTCAGTAATCTGAATGCTTTGGCAATGGAAGGTCTGGGGCAATATGCCGGTATGGGAGCAGCGGTGGTAGGCGCTGTTTCAACACTGTTATCCGCAATAATAGGCGTATTTATTGGTGGGCTGTTTAACGGGACGGTGATTCCTTTGGTGGCTGGTTTTGCTGTATGTGCTGCTGTGGGGCTGGTGATGATGCGCTGGATAGAAGCGGGGCGAGCTGAGGTTCAGACATCCTGATATAAAAAGCCCTGTTGTTACAGGGCTTTTTTGTAAGCTAAGTGAGCAGGTGTTATTCGTAGTGATCCTGAACCATGCTCCAGCCACCGAGGTCTTTCCAGCGATTGACGATGGTGCAAAACAGCTCTGCTGTTTTCATCGTATCGTATAGTGCTGAGTGTGCTTCTTTACCGTCGAAGTCTATATCTGCGATGTCGCAGGCTTTGGCCAGCACAGTATGTCCGAAAGCCAGGCCTGCAAGGGTAGCAGTATCAAAAGTTGAGAATGGGTGAAACGGATTACGTTTCATGTCACAACGGTCGGAAGCAGCGGTTACAAAGCTGTGATCAAATGCCGCGTTATGGCCAACTAGAATAGCTCGCTTACAGTTGTGGGCCTTCACGGATTTACGAATAGATTTGAAAATCTTTTCCAGAGCTTCCTGTTCGTCGATGGCACCGCGTAATGGGTTGTACGGGTCGATGCCAGTAAATTCCAGCGCGGATTTTTCCAGGTTGGCGCCTTCAAACGGATTAACGTTAAAGGAATAGCTTTGGTCAATCAGCAGGTTGCCGTCATCGTCCATCGTCAGAGTGACGGCGGCAATTTCCAGAAGTGCATCTGTCTGAGCATTGAACCCGGCAGTTTCAACGTCAACGACGACTGGCAGGTAGCCACGGAAGCGGGTCGACATCGGATGCTGATAGGCACTGTTATGTTTAGTCAAATGAGATCCTTAAAGGCTGTCTCTTCAGCCTGCAGTTGAGTATGACGCCAGTGTATAATCTTGGCTGGCAGTTGTCATTGCTACGGAAGTATTTGCAGCATATTGCTGTTAAAATGGATAGACACTGACGAATGCTTAAATATCCCAGTTAGGACGGTAAAGTTTTACCTCTAACAGTCGATATTTGAGATGTTGGTTAAGTATCTGCAAGGATTTGATCTGTTTATGCGAATTGTTCTGGGATTATTGATTACTTTATTGGCGTTGCCTGCGTGGGCGGCCAGTTTTGTTGCGTCTATCGATCAGTCTCGCTGGGATCTCGAATCCTCAAAGTTTAACTGCCGTTTGTCGCAAAAAATTCCTTTGTTCGGTGAAGCCATTTTTGATCATCAGGCCGGAGAGCAGATCCGTTTTGTACTTAAGCCGCTTCCAGGGCATGGCATGAAAGGTAAGGCCATGCTGTTAGCTGAGGCCTCTCCCTGGCAGCCAGGTACTGCACCTAAGCGTATAGGGGAAGTGGAGTTTAATCAGTTCAGTGGTGAAATTGAGGTTGTGAGCCCAAAAGCTCAGAATATGATTGCCGCTTTATATAAAGGCATGATGCCGACGTTTAAAGCACGTAACTGGTTGGGTACCGGCGATAATGTTCGGGTGGGATTGTCTGCTGCGAATTTTCAGCCAGCCTTTGAAAGCTATTCAGGTTGTGTTGCAGGCTTGTTGCCAGTGAATTATCGCCAGATTGCCCGGACTGCTGTGTTATTTCCTTCCGCAACCTGGCGTTTGTCTGATGCTACTAAGGCGCGTCTCGATCTGATTGCTATCTATGTAAACAATGATGAAGCGGTTAGTTCTGTGTATGTGGATGGCCACTCTGATACTCAGGGTCGACGTCTGGCCAACCGGGATTTATCTAAGAAGCGTGCTGATGAAGTCACGGCATATCTGAAGACTAAGGGTGTTAATCCGGATGTCATTATTACCCGTTATCATGGTGAGCGTTATCCTGTGGACCAGACCAATAATAAAGCGACCCGTGACCGTAGCCGTCGGGTAACGATTCGTCTGGACCGTAATCAGCCGTAAGCTTTTCTATAGGGTATACAAAAACTCTATTGGCCTTGGAGATAGTGGGGAATTATCCTTACTGTCTCTGTTCCTGCTCTGTATTCATGCTATAATTTCGCCCTTTCCTTTTTCAGGTAATACATCGGGTTGTCTGCCCGGTGGTGGATTTTCGTGTGGAGTTCTTTTATGTCCGACATTAAAAAGGTTGTGCTGGCCTACTCCGGCGGCCTTGATACATCTGTAATCGTTCGTTGGTTGCAGGAAACTTACAACTGTGAAGTCGTGACATTCACGGCGGATCTGGGCCAGGGTGAAGAAGTTGAACCTGCGCGTGCGAAAGCCGAAGCCCTGGGTGTAAAAGAAATTTACATCGAAGATCTTCGCGAAGAGTTTGTACGTGATTTCGTTTTCCCAATGTTCCGTGCTAACACCATTTATGAAGGTGAGTACCTGCTGGGTACGTCAATCGCACGTCCGCTGATTGCGAAGCGTCTGATTGAAATTGCTAACTCAACCGGTGCTGATGCTATTTCTCACGGCGCGACTGGTAAGGGCAATGATCAGGTTCGTTTTGAAATGGGTGCTTATGCACTTAAGCCTGGCGTTGAAGTAATTGCTCCATGGCGTGAATGGGATCTGACATCCCGTGAAACGCTGATGCAGTACTGTGAAGAACACGATATTCCAGTGGACTTCTCCAACAAGAAGAAGAAGTCTCCATATTCTATGGATGCTAACCTGCTGCACATTTCTTACGAAGGTGACATCCTGGAAGATCCGTGGGCTGAAGCTGAAACGGATATGTGGCGCTGGTCTGTATCTCCGGAAGAAGCTCCGGATGAAGCACAGTACATGGAACTGACTTACGAAAAGGGTGACATCGTTGCAATCGACGGTGAAGCAATGTCTCCGGCAACTGTTCTGACTTACCTGAATAAGGTTGGTGGTGAGCACGGTATTGGCCGTCTGGATATTGTTGAAAACCGTTTCGTTGGTATGAAGTCCCGCGGTTGTTACGAAACACCGGGCGGCACTATCATGCTGCGCGCACACCGTGCAATTGAGTCTATTACTCTGGACCGTGAAGTCGCTCACCTGAAAGATGAGCTGATGCCGCGTTATGCCAAAGTTATCTATAACGGCTTCTGGTGGTCAGAAGAACGTAAGATGATGCAGGAAATGATCGATTACTCACAGCGTAACGTGAATGGTGACGTTCGCCTGAAGCTATATAAGGGTAATGTAATTGTTGTTGGTCGTCGTTCTGAAGATAGTCTGTTCGATGAGAACATTGCTACTTTCGAAGATGATGCCGGTTCTTACGATCAGAAAGATGCTGCTGGCTTTATTAAGCTGAACGCTTTGCGTATGCGTATTGCCGCAGGCAAAGGTCGCAATCTGCTGGAAGACTAAGCATAAAAATCAGTTTTCAGAAAACTGATTTTTTGAAAAACCCGTTATGGTGACATAGCGGGTTTTTTGCTGTTCAGGGGGCGTGCCGGGAGTTCTAGTTGCTTGATAACTATGCTACTTTGAGCGCTAGCCTTTGATGTCGAGTTTATGGAAATAAATTATTCACAAAACAAAGTTCTGATTGTCGATAATCGTTTTGAAGATTTGACTGAACTTAAGCGTGTGCTGAGTCAGTTAGGTGTTAAAACGGTTCATGTGGCGTCATCAGTGAATATGGCTTTGGCATTGTTGCGTGAAGAGACGTATGACATTTGCTTTGCGTTATTTGATCTGGGTAAAGCAGAAAAGAATGGCCTGCAGTTAATTCAGGAGGCCAGTGCGGAAGGCACTAAGCTTTATACCACCACCTTTATTCTGATTGTTGATCAGGATCGCTCGAAACTTCTTTTTGGTTCGCTTGATACCGCTCCGGATACCTATATTTCCAAACCTTATGATGTCGCTAAAATTCGGGTACGTTTAGAAAAGATTTTGCGGATCAAAAGTGTTTTAAAGCCTTTAGAGAAATTACTTAATCAGGGACAACTGTCGGAAGCGTTGGAGCAGTGCGGACATTATATTAAGTCCTATCCGGGACTGGTGTTGTATATCCAGCGCTTGGAAGGCGAAATACTGCTCCGTCTGGGGCAGGAAGATAAAGCAGTTAAACTGTTCAAAGGTTTGCTCAGTCGACGTGATTTACCTTGGGCCCGTGTTGGCTTAGGTGTGGCCTTATCCCGTTTAGGGCAGGTACAGGAAGCCATTCGGGTATTCAAAGGCGTGATTCAGGAAGCACATTTATGTGTTGAAGCTTTTGTTGGCCTGGCTAATGCTCACCGGGCTATTGGTGAGCAACGAACCGCAATTGATTTACTGCGTCAGGCGACACTGATTCAGCCAACTTCACCTCAGCTACAGGCTGCGCTAGGTAAAATTGCACTCCATGAAGGTGAGTATTCGATCGCGGCGAACGCCTACCGTGATGCCATAGAATACTCCCGTGGTGGCTGTTTCCAGCAGCAAAGTTATTACATAGGGTTGGTGGCCAGCTTGCAGGTGAAGGTTGATGCCTCAGGCGATGCTGATTCTGTTGCTGCGCAGGAAGCAGCGGTGAAAGCGCTGGAAGAGCTGATACTTACATTCAGTGATCTGCAAACACGGTTTATAGCCCGTTTGTTCTGGGTGGAGTTGTACCGTGCCCGCGGTGTGGATCTAGAGTTTATGTCAGCTTGTCAGGCTGCATTCGAATTATATTGTCAGTGTGGGGCCGGCGAGCAGGCGCAGTGGCAGGAGCTGTTACTAGATAGGATACGTGGGAGTGATGTCGAAAGTGAAGCGCAGCAGATAAAAGAACAGCTTAACCGCCAGGTAATTGAACTGGACTGGGGAAAACTAAATGTTCAGGGAATGCTTAGTTACCGTAAGCAGGATTTTGAAAAAGCGTTATCTTTGTTCCGTAAAGCGAATCTGTGCTTGCCGGATAATCCAGGCGTTGTGTTAAATTTGGTACAGGTTTATCTGGAACGTGCCGGGCAGCGAGAAAGTATACCTGAAAGAGAGCTTGTGGAAATAGACGAGTTGTTATGGGGACTGGACTTTAATGTGCTGAGCCGTAAGCAGCAGAATCGCTATAGAACTATGGGACAGCGCCTGGCTGGTTTATTTGCGGATGCGGTACCTGGCTGAAAACAGCGCTTAAATACAGGTGCTGTTATGAGTGGCGACAGAGGTTATGCAGGTACACTGGAAGAATGTATCGCGTTAACAGCGTTACTATTTATTGAGGACTGTTAATTGCATGCTGTTAACTGCATTGCTATTAAATCGTATCGTCATCTAATAAAATTGAATTGTTGTTAGTATCCGTTGGGTCATCGCCCATTAACAGGCTGCGCGCTGAACGGGCCAGCTTACGATTCATGAGTTTTTGCTGTGCTTCTTCAGGCAGGTCAGTGAAGCGGATAGTGTTCTGGCTGATCAACAGTTCAATAAGGTCTTCAAGGATACGGCCAATATTGCCGTCAGAGTTATTCAGATACTGTTCCGGAGAATGGATCTTATTCTGATTGTTGAGGAACTCCATAACATCAGGGTCACTTACATCCACAACGACAGAGCCGGTTTGCTCGTATTGAGAGATGGCCAATATATTTCCCTGATTGTCCTTCAATGCGTACAGCATATCGATATCTTTTAATAATTCCAGTTTGATCATATCCTGAAGTATGCGGCGCAGATGAATATTTAGTCAAGCAGTAGCTTGTCAATATGGTGGGTAGGTTTGAGCTCTGCAAGATGCTGATCTGGCAATGAATTCTGTCAGATAGCGGGCTGAGTACTGTTCGGCTAATTGCATATTAAGCAGGGGGTCGATAAAATCGCGCCATCTTAAATTGGCTGACCTGGATGTGCCGGGTAGTGTCGACCACAAAGTTGGTCGGAATTCTTCAATTTAGACCAATCTATATATCAGTAAAAAGCTTATGAAATCCCATAAAATTCAACAGGCGCCGATCCCTATGCGCTCGGTAGGTCCGCTTAAAATTTGCGGGCATATCCTGGAAGAAAAAGTAATGGTCCCGCTGGCGACCTACGAAACCCCGCTATGGCCTTCCGTTGGCCGTGGCGCGCGGATTTCTGCGCTGACTGATGGTATACGTACCACCGTTGTTGATGAGCGTATGTCCCGGTCGATTTTGCTGGAAGCTAAAGACGCGTTAGAAGCGGTGCAGGCACTGCAGTCAATTAAGTCCCGTCAGGATGATTTGAATGCAGTTGTGGCTCAGACCAGCCGGTTTGCCAAACTGATCGACATGCACAGCCAGGTTGTGGCTAATCTTATTTATCTGCGATTGGAATTTACCACCGGTGATGCTTCAGGGCATAACATGGTGACGAATGCGGCGGATAAGCTGATTCCATGGTTGCTGAACGAATATCCACAGCTGGATTACTGTTCTATTTCCGGGAATTACTGTTCCGATAAAAAAGCCACTGCAGTGAATGGTATTCTTGGTCGCGGTAAATATGTTGTCAGCGAAATTCTGATACCCCGTGAGCTGTGTGAGCGCCGTCTGAAAACCACACCGGAAAAAGTGGTTGATCTGAATATTAAGAAAAACCTGATCGGCACTATGGTTGCCGGCGGTTTGCGCAGCGCGAATGCGCACTATGCGAATATGTTATTGGCCTTTTATCTGGCCACCGGTCAAGATGCAGCAAATATCATTGAGGGATCTCAGGGTATCGTGCATGCGGAAGTCCGGAACGGTGATTTATACTTTTCCTGTACCCTGCCTAACCTGATTATGGGCAGTGTTGGTAATGGTAAAGGTATTGAATTCGTAGAAGAAAATCTGCGTGCACTGGGATGTAAGGAAGACCGTGAACCAGGTGCAAATGCCCGACGTTTGGCGGCAATTTGTGCGGCAACAGTTTTGTGTGGCGAGTTGTCACTAATGGCTGCACAGACAAATCCCGGTGAGCTGATGGAATCTCATCTGAAGATGGAAAGATAATGACCGATCAGACTAACGATCGCAAAATCGAACATATTCGCGCCATCGAAAAAGATGCAGCGACTGATCGGGACGGTCGCTATTTTGACCGTATTCATCTGACCCACAGAGCATTGCCAGAAGTGGCGCTGGATCAGATCGATACGTCGGTTGAGTTTCTCGGTAAGCGACTGAGCTTTCCGTTACTGATCTCGTCGATGACTGGTGGAGATCACGAGTTGATCCGAACCATTAACCGTAACCTGGCTATTGCGGCTGAACAGACTGGTGTGGCATTAGCCGTAGGTTCGCAGCGGGTAATGTTTACCCAGCCTGGTGCCAGAGTTAGCTTTGAATTACGCGAATACGCGCCGACAACAGTTTTGTGCAGTAATGTTGGTGCTGTGCAGCTGAACTACGGTTTTGATATTGCAAAGTGTCAGGAAGCCGTCGATTGTTTGGGGGCTGATGCATTGTATTTGCATCTGAATCCATTACAGGAAGCGGTTCAGCCAGAAGGTGATACTGATTTCTCTGGTTTGACGTCTAAAATTGCTGACCTAGTGGAGCAGTTAACGGTTCCGGTCATGTTTAAAGAAGTGGGTTGTGGCTTATCTTCGCAGGACATTGAAGCGGGGCTTAAATTGGGTGTTAAACACTTTGACCTGGCCGGTTGTGGCGGTACCTCATGGAGTCGTATTGAGTATCACCGGGCGCGAAATGTAAGTGATAATCTGGGCCTGACGTTTCAGGACTGGGGAATCCCTACACCCTTAGCACTACGTCTTGCTGAGCCGTATCAACAACAGGCTGATTTCATTGCCAGTGGTGGTCTCAGGGATGGGATTGATATGATTAAATCTGTTATACTCGGCGCCTCGATATGTGGCATGGCTACTCCATTCTTAAAACCTGCCATGGAGTCTGCCGACGCGGTAGTCCAGGTTATCGAACAAATCCGGCGTGAATTTACCACTGCGATGTTTCTGCTGGGAATGTCGGATATAAACAGCGTATATATGAACCGGGCTCTAATATTGAGTGAGGGTGAGGATCGAAATTAGGTATGTCCGTCGGTATTGATGAAATAAGCTTCTACACCTCTAATTATTTTCTTGATCTCCAGCAGCTTGCTGAAGTACGCGATATAGATGTCGATAAATATTATAAAGGCATCGGTCAGGAAAAAATGGGTATGCCTGCGCCAGACGAAGATATCGTCACAATGGCCGCTAACGCTGCTTATCCGCTGATTGAACGAGTGGGTGCTGAATCGATCAGCACAATTATGTTTGCGACAGAAACCGGCATTGATCAGTCAAAGTCTGCGGGTGTTTATGTCCACCGTTTATTGGGATTAACGTCGAATTGTCGCGTTGTGGAGTTAAAGCAAGCCTGTTATAGCGCCACTGCTGCAATTCAAATGGCCTGTGCACTGGTTGCCCGTCAGCCTGAAAAACGCGTATTGGTGATCGCATCTGATGTAGCACGTTATGACCTGGATACTCCGGGTGAAGCGACTCAGGGATGTGGTGCTGTGGCAATTTTGATTACGGCTAATCCGCGTTTAGTGGAAATTGATCCTGAAGTGGGTAACTACACTGAAGACGTGATGGATTTCTGGCGCCCGAATTACCGTTCTACCGCATTAGTGGATGGTAAATATTCAACCAAGATTTACTTGAAATCATTGAAGTTAGCCTGGGAAAATTTCTGTACGGCAAGTTCACTGGCATTCAATGATTTTCAGCATTTTTGTTATCACCTGCCGTTTACCCGCATGGCACAGAAAGCTCATAAGCATTTAGCCAAGTTGAATCAGAGTGAGTTGAGCCCTGAAATGCTGGACCTGCAGGTGGAAGATACATTGTCGTATAACCGTATTATCGGTAATAGCTATACGGCTTCTATGTACATTGGCCTGGTGTCTTTACTGGAAAACTGCAAGCAGGATCTTGAAGGAAAGCGTATTGGCTTCTTCAGTTATGGTTCTGGCTGTGTGGCAGAGTTTTTCTCTGGCAGAATTGTTGCAGGTTATGAAAACTATCTGCACAGTGCACGCCATCAGGCAATGCTGGCAGCACGTAATGCGGTTTCTTATGAAGAATACCTGCGTTTGTATAACGAAGTTGAACCTACTGATGGTGGCGTACATGAACGTCGTCGTGAGTCGACAGGTCGCTTCCGTTTAGCCAGTATTTCTCACCATAAGCGTGAGTATGTCGCTTGCTAATAAGGCGTCAGCTGCAAGCTTAGCACCTGGCAAACTGATTCTCAGCGGCGAACACGCTGTTGTCTACGGTGCGCCAGCACTGGCATTAGCCGTGGCGCGTCACATCCATAGTCAGTGCAGTATCCTGCCGGATACTGCTGCTGGTCTCTCCTGGTCATTACCTGATTTACAACAACAGGGCTTTTTAAGCTGGGCTGATGTACGCGCACAGGTTGCATTGCTGGATAGTCGACATAAAGATTTTGAATCAGGTGAGTTAGCTGCAGCAGCTATTTTGCAATCACCGCAGCAGCTGGTGTTGTATTGCCTGGCATTATGCTTACCTGAGTCTGATCCAAAAGAACATTTACAGTTAACCGTCAGGTCAGAGTTACCGGCAGGTGCCGGAATGGGCTCATCTGCAGCGGCCGCTGCGTCGGTTCTTACATTGGTTTCCGCGCAGTTTGGCGATGCTTTTTCCACACAAAAACTTTATGAAATGACTCGTTATTGCGAGCGGTTGTGTCACGGTCGTGGCGGGATGATTGATTCTGCTACTGTAAGCTTTGGTGGTTTGGTCGAGGTGTTAAATAGTGTGCCCGCTGCTATTCCTGATGTAACTCTTACCGGTCAGTGGTTTTATATTAACAGTGGCCGTCCGGTTGCCGGAACAGGCGAATGTGTTGAACAGGTGCGTAGCCGTTTTGCTAATTCAGCAATATGGCAGGAGTTTGCTGCCATTACTGCACAGATTAAAGATGCTGTTTTAGATAAGCGTGATGCCCGCGTTGCCATACGGGAAAATCAGCGTTTGCTGGAAGTGATAGGTGTTGTGCCGGATAAGGTCGCCCGGTTTGCCAGAGCAGTGGAAGCTGCCGGTGGGGCGGTTAAAATCAGTGGTGCGGGCTCGGTACGGGGTGATGCCGGAGGCGCAATGCTGGCATGTGGCATTAATGAGCAGGTGCTGGCAAATCTCTGTACGAACTTCAGTTATGAATACTTTGCCATAGAAGAGGACAGATACGGTGCTCGACTCAGTCATTAGAGCGTCTGCTCCTGGCAGCATTATGCTGATGGGGGAGCATTCAGTATTGTTTGGTGAGCGTGCGCTGGCGTGCGCGGTAGATAAACACATCTATGTCACACTGACACCACGGGATGATCGTGTTGTTAATATAGATTCCAGTCTGGCTGACTATTCTGCTGATCTGGATGATTTAAAGGTTGAAGCGAAACTGAGTTTTGTGTTGGCGGTTATCGAGCAACATCTTGATGACTTACATAAAGGCTTTGATTTGAAGATTGAAGCTGGTTTTGGTCATACGCTGGGTTTGGGGTCTTCTGCTGCAGTCACTGTGGCAACCACTGCTGCGCTGGATGCGTATTGTCAGCAAGCGTCCGACAGCTATGAGCTGTTTCGTAAAGCGCTGGCGACTGTGCATAAAGTACAGGGCAGAGGTTCAGGAACCGATTTAGCCGCCAGTGTTTTTGGAGCGTCAGTAGGCTATACCGTGAATCCTTGCCAGATAGAGCCTTTGGGGCAGGTACCACAGCTTAGTTTGTATTATGTGGGCTATAAAACCACAACGCCTGAGGTGCTGCGTCAGGTTGAGCAGCATACTAAAACCTTACCTGAGCTGTATCAGAAGCTGTATTGGTTGATGGGCCAGTGTACCTTTGATGCTGAGGCTGCGTTAGCTAAACAGGACTGGCAAGCATTAGGTCAGTGTATGAATGTCTATCAGGGTTTAATGGATGCGTTGGGAGTAAATGATCTGGCGTTATCAGATCTGGTTTACCGCTTGCGGCAGTCGTCTAAAATTTATGGTGCAAAGATTTCCGGTTCAGGTCTGGGAGACTGTGTACTGGCATTAGGCAGTGACCCGGAGCTGGCACTTGAGTATCAGGAAATTCCTGTCAGTTTGTCACCGCAGGGGGTGAATGTTGAAATTTACTAAGCAGCAGGTTGTCGCAGAGTATCTACCAGATACAGTATCGCCTCAGAGCATGAAAACCTTTAGTTTTGCGCCAAGTAATATTGCCTTGTGTAAATATTGGGGCAAACGAGACGCCGAGTTAAATCTGCCGATCAATTCCAGCTTATCTGTATCATTGGCGCATCTGGGAAGTAAAACCCGGATTCTGCTGTCGGATACCGAACAGGATCAGGTAGTTCTGAACGATGAGCTGTTAGCTGCTGATAATAGTTTCGCAGTTAAAGTCATTGCCTTTATCGATATGTTTCGCCGTGGCGCTGATCATAAGGTGCGGGTAGAAACTGAAAATAACATACCAACGGCAGCCGGACTTGCTTCGTCTGCTTCTGGTTTTGCTGCTCTGATGCAGGCGGTGAATGAGTTCTATCGCTTAGAGCTGGATCTATCACTGCAGTCTGCTTTTGCCCGAATGGGCAGTGGCAGTGCCAGCAGATCTTTGTTTACAGGCTTTGTTGAATGGCAGATGGGCCAGCGTGAAGATGGCATGGACAGTATTGCCGCTCCATTAGCCGCTCAGTGGCCAGAGTTACGTATTGGTTTGATTAAAGTCAGTACGGCGCAAAAACCGGTCGATTCCCGCTCCGGTATGAACCGTACAGTTGCTACCGCTCATCTGTATCAAAGCTGGCCAATGCAGGCTGCGGCGGATCTCAGCCAGTTGCATACGGCTATTGAAACGCAGGACTTTAAATTGCTAGGGCAAACAGCTGAGCAGAATGCACTGTCGATGCATGCCACTATGATTGCTTCCTGGCCACCGCTGCTTTACTGGCAGGCTGACTCGGTTACTGCCATGCATAAAATCTGGCAGTTGAGAGCAGAAGGGCTGTCACTCTATTTCACTATGGATGCAGGGCCGAACCTTAAAGTGCTTTTTAACACTGCAGACGAAGCTGAAATCTGCAAACAATTCCCTGACATGCAGGTGATTACGCCTTTTGGAAATCAGTAGCTTTGCTTATTAACAGGGCTTTCCTCCAGCACTTTTTAACCGTGCTTTCTAACAGTGCTTTCAGTAGTTAAATGAATATTGTTGATTTGTCACTGACAGGCGCTAGCCGGGAAGGATTCATCCTTACCCGGCAGCAGTATGACAGCAAAGATGGTATCGATTTTAGCTACTGGCTGAAGGATGCCAACGGCGGATTTAATGTCACGATAAAAGGCCAGGAAGTGGTCTTTTTTGTTTTTGATGACGACGTATCTGAAATCCAAAGCTTACTGCACGATCTGTTAGGCTGGCGTCTCGTAGACCTTCCTTTAAAAGAACTCGAACAACGCGGTGTACATGGCTTGTATAGCCAGTCTCTGGCTGTACAGCGACAAGTAATCGAGCGCCTGACGAATGCACATATCGGCATGATGGAAGAAGATATCCGTGGTGTTGACCGTTATCTGATGGAGCGTTTTATTCAGGCGGGTGCCCGGGCAGTGATGACTGATCAGGGAATGCGTTTGCAGCCTGTGGATATCAAGCCTGAGCTTAAAATGTTGTCGTTAGATATTGAAACGACCATGCGAGCTGATCACATCTTTTCTATTGGTTTCTATGCCGATGATTTTCGCAAAGTAGTCATGATTGGTGATCCGGCTGATGATAAGGCAGAGGGTAAGCCAGTAGATGACTGGCTGATCTATGTTCCTGATGAACGCCAGTTACTAAAGGCTTTTGATCGTATTACCCGGGAATATGATCCAGATATCTTCATTGGCTGGAACGTTGTCGGCTTCGATTTCCGGGTAATATATGAACGTGCCCGTGCGTTGGGCGTGCGTTTATCGCTGGGGCGGGATAACCATCCGCTTAATGTAATGCAGTCAGGGCAGGGCAAGTGGTTTTGCCGTATTGCCGGTCGGGTAGTCGTCGACGGAATTGATACCCTTAAAGGTGCGACCTTTCAGTTTGAAAGTTTTTCGCTGGAATATGTCGCGAATCATCTCTTGGAGCGCGGTAAATTATTGGGGCATCAGGTGGATGATGGCTTAAACCGTGGCGAAGAAATTCAGCAGACATACCGGGAAAATCCACGTCTGCTGGCAGAGTATAATCTGGAAGACTGCAAGCTGGTTTGGGACATTTTTGAAAAAGCTCAGTTGCTGCATTATCTGGTAGAGCGGGGAAGATTAACCGGGCTGGCACTGGATAAAATAGGCGGTTCAGCAGCCGCTTTTGATAACCAGTATTTACCGCGATTACACCGTAAGGGATATGTCGCCCGTGTATATGCATCCGGTGCCGACATGGGCGCACCTGGCGGATTTGTCATGGATTCAACGCCTGGCTTATTTGAACATGTGCTGGTGCTGGATTTTAAGAGTCTGTATCCCAGTATTATCCTTACCTTTATGGTCGATCCTTACGGATTAGCGCAGGGAACCGGGACGGATGTACCGCCTGAGAGCCTGATTCCCGGCTTTAATAATGGTATTTTTGACCGGCGTGACAGTATCCTGCCGTCGATCATTGAAACGCTCTGGACGGCTCGCGATCAGGCCAAGGCTGAAAAAAACGCACCGCTTTCCCAAGCAATTAAGATCATCATGAATAGCTTTTACGGTGTGTTGGGGTCTAATGTCTGCCGCTTTTTTGATTCACGTTTGTCAGGTTCAATTACCTTACGTGGCCATGAAATTCTTAACCGTACAAAGGATCAGATAGAGCAGGAATTTGGCTATAAAGTTATTTATGGCGATACAGATTCCGTGTTTGTCTGGCTGGGCAATGACTTTCCGGAACAGGATGCCGCTACTGAAGGTAAGCGACTGGCGACAGAGCTGAATCGCTGGTGGCGTCAGAATTTGCGGGAAAGATTCGACATTGACTGTCATTTGGAACTTGAATTCGAAACCCACTATCAGCGCTTTTTGATGCCAACCATGCGGCATTCAGATAAAGGTACCAAGAAGCGTTATGCGGGTATTCAGTATAAGCCCGACGGTAGCCACAAAATGGTATTCAAAGGGCTGGAAAACGTCCGTTCAGACTGGACGCCTCTGGCACGTAGGGTGCAGCAGGACTTGTATGAAAAAATCTTTACTGACCAGCCTTATCTTGAATATTTGAAAGCTGTTCTGCAGGATTTGCGGGAAGGTGTGCTGGATGATGAATTAGTTTACCGAAAGCGATTACGCCGGCCGCTTGCTGACTATCAGAAGAATAAACCGCCACAGATTCAGGCGGCACATAAGCTGTGTGAACAACTGGCAAAGGAAGGTAAGCCTGATCAGATATCGGCCGGTACATACATCGAGTATGTGATAACTGTTAACGGCCCTGAACCGGCCCGTTACAGGCATTCCGCCATTGATTACCAGCATTATACGGATAAACAGCTGCTGCCAGTGATTGATACCATTCTGGTCTTTTTGGATCAGGATTTTGAATCGATGGCGACACCACAATTTAAACTGTTTTAGTTTAAGCGATCCCCGTATAACTTCTTTTTACGCTGTTATTTCTGCAGAATTTTTTAAGTAGAGCTTTGCTGTTAGAATGGCAAATAGTTGTTAACGCATCACTTTTTTCGCTTTGCGGCGGTGTTTTACAGGACATTTGAATGCTGAGTAATTCTCCGGTTTATCTCCAGGTTCGTGAACAGCTCTGGGAATGGATAACGGCTAACAGTCTGGACAGTCAGGCAAGGTTACCTGCTGAGCGTGAACTGGCAGAGCGCTTCAATACAACACGGGTTACCTTACGTCAGGCGCTGGGGCAGCTTGAGGCTGAAGGGAGAATTTACAGATCAAACCGCCGTGGGTGGTTTGTTACACCGGCACGCCTGAGCTATGAACCTAGCCGAGATGTGGGATTTACCCGTTATGTCGCAGAGCAGGGCTTTGTGCCAAAGACAGAAACCCTGACTAAGGTTCTCACAGAGACACCTGCATGGCTGGCGGATCAGTGTGAAATGACAGCTGGTTCACCTATTTACCATTTTGTTCGCCGCCGGTTTGTTGATGACCGCTGCCTGCTTGTTGAGCATAACTACGTTAACCCGCTCAAGTGTCCGGGATTACTCAATCAGGATACTGACCATTCTTTATGGAAAATGCTACGGGATACCTATCAACTGGCGCCGGCGGAACGAAAGATAGAAGTGTGCTCTCAGGCACTGGTCGGTGATGAAGCTAATATTCTTAACGTTAATCAGGGCAGCACGGGCCTGTATCTTGAACGGCTCTGTTACGACGAAAACGGTGATTTTCTGGAATTCGACCGTGAGTTCTGGCTACACGATGCGATCAAGTTGGTGGTGAATATTGATGGGTAGAGTCCTACCTATAGGATTAAATCTAATCCCAGTTCTAATATTGTTTGTCAGTTGAAGGTCAAAACAGAGCCCTAAAACTGAAAGCTACATTCCTTTGTGAGTGACGTAACATCAACCATAACTGATTCTTTAAGGGTTGATGAAAAGCTTTTATGACGAGAGTTCTTCGATTCATAATATCAAAAAAGCCTGAGCCCTTTGCAGTATCTTTATGTTAGCTACAAAGGATTCAGGCTTGACTATGTTCTCCAGACAATGGAGCAACAATATTATGGGCTAGCTTGTCATCGCTGCTTTGATTTTTTCAGGACGTAGCGGCAGTTCACGTACCCGTGCGCCACAGGCATCAAAAACTGCATTCGCCAGTGCTGCAGACGCAGGACCTTGTGATACTTCACCTACTCCAAGCGGAGCCTGATCTGGTCGGTTAATAACCTGTATGTCGACTGTCGGCGTGTTGTCCAGTTTTAAGATAGGATATGTTATCCAGTCTAAGCTGGTAATAGCATCTTCGTTATAGGTTACTTCTTCCATCAATGCCCAGCTTAAGGATTGGATAATACCGCCTTCGACCTGGTTAGCCACGCCGTCGGTATTGATAGCCTGTCCGGCATCTACCGCAGCGGTGACTTTTTCAATGGTAACTTCGCCAGTTTTCAGATCGACATCGACATCAACAACGATTGCTGTCATACCGGCGCGGTTCTTGTACCGGCTGAATGCCAGTCCACGACCTTTGCCATTGCCGCCTCTTTTGCCCGTCCAGCCGGATTTCTTGACGACTTGCTCAATAACTTCTTTGTGACGTGGGTCTGTTAGATGGCGTATACGCAATGCTGCCGGATCTTCATTTAAATCCAATGCAATTTCATCAAGGAAGCATTCCATCGCGAAGATGTTGCCATGCGCTCCCAGAGTTCTGAGCGCAGAAACCCTTAATGGCATCTCAGGAATCAGATGCTTAACGACACGTGTATTGGGGATATCATAAATCGGGTTTGCGTTGCGCTCACCGCCACCACCAAACTTCGGTGGAATATCAACAATGTCATAGCGTTTGACGGGGTTATCAAGATTCCACATTGGCAAATAAGCGGTGCCTGTACCTGCGTCCATATAGAACTGTAAGCCAGGGCGTGCGCCGTGAATACCGGTCCATACATCGTGCTCATAGCCAACTATTTTGGCTGCGTCGTCGATTGTCGCTGTTAACTCCATGCGCATAGCGGTACCACAGGGCGCCTGAGCCATTTCATCCTGGCGAGACCACATTACTTTAACGGGGCGGCCTGACGCACGTGCCAACAGCGCAGCATCCATACCAACATCATCGGCACCATTATGGCCAAAGCAACCAGCACCATGAGCGTGGATAAAGCGAATTTTCTCTTCAGGCATGCCAAGGGCGAACGCCATATCCCGGCGCCCAGGAAATACCCCCTGAGTGTGCGACCAGACTGTCAGCGTATCGCCTTCAAACTTGGCGATGCCGCATGATGGTGATGTCGCAGCATGGGCGATAAATGGACGATAATAAGAGGCAGATATCTGGCGACCTTTTGACTGGGCGAGATCACCCGTTTCAAAAAAAGTTTCTGATTTGCTTGGCAGATTTTTAATCTGACTCGGCAGATCGCTATGAGTTGGTTTTAGTGCCGGGCTATCCCATTCAGCATTGTTACTTAATACTCTTGCCGCAGCGATAGCTTGTTCTTCCCGCTCAGCGACCACTCCCAGAAAGCTACCATCCTGAACAACAGAGATAACTCCAGGCATTGTTTTAACATCAGCAGTGGCAACCTTACGTAATGTAAAGTTTGGTCGGGTAGGGCGTACGACACGGCCATGGGTCATATTAGGTAAGCGAATATCTGATATGAAGCTTTCTTTACCGGTCAGTTTGTCCTGCAAATCAATACGTGGAAGGGGTTTACCAACGAGCTTATAGGTGGATGGATCTTTAGGTGCGACTTTACCGGTCATTTTTATATCAATCGTTTTATTGGTAACGAGTGACCAGTAATTTGTTTTCGCACCGTTGCTACCGACGATTTCACCGTCCGTAACAGTCGCACCTGTTTTCTTAATCTTGGTAGTAACTGCTGCTAATCCAAGAAGGTGGTCACGGACCTCAGCACTGGCGTGCCGGATAGCCATACCACTTGTTTCTATGGATACGCTACCTGCTGTGTAAAACTCTTCTGGCGAGAGAGATGTATCCGGATTGACCATTTCAACACGGCTCATATTTACATCCAGCTCTTCCGCCACAATTTGACAGATAGCTGTTTGCACACCTTGTCCGAGTTCTGCTTTGCCTGAAAATACGGAAACCGTGCCTTCCGGATTGATACGAATCCAGGCATCAACCGTTGGGTATTTAGTTGTAATCCATGGAAGCTTGATATCAGCTGCTTGTGCGCCGCTAAAGCTCACTGGCAGCATAAAGCATGCTGTCAGACCGCCTGCTACTTTTAGAAAATTCCGTCTGGAAACACTGGATTCTTTAACATTGCTCATAAGTCTGCTGCTCCTACATTTGTTCCCAAGTCTGCACCCTGGGCACGTTTGATAGCTTTTAATACCCGTGCCTGGCTCCCGCAACGGCATAAAACATCGCTCAATGCCTGACGAATTTCTTCATCATTTGCGTTTGGGTTTTCTTTCAGAAGGCTTGTTGCTTCCATGATCATGCCGTTGGTGCAATAGCCACACTGTGCAGCTTGCTCATCTAAAAAAGCCTGTTGAAGTGCTTGCAGTTGGTTGTCGGAAACGGCCAGTCCGTCCAGAGTCGTGACGTTTTTATTTTGGATAGCGGAAACTGGCATAACACAAGAGCGAACGACTTTACCGTCAACGAGTACGCTGCAGCTGCCGCATTGAGCGATTCCACAGCCAAATTTTGGGCCGTTTTGCTCAAAGTCACCCCTTAATGCGTATAGCAGTGGTGTATCGTTAGCAGCAGTGCTTGATACCTGCTTACCGTTTAATTTAAATGTGGTCATGTCATAGTCATCCTAGTTATTTTTGATGATCAGATTATTGAATGCACCGATCCTTTTTTGTTTAAGGGATTAATTTGAGCCCTCACCTAGAAAGCCTGATTCACTGGCAGTAGCAGTGAATTCAGTTAGATCTTGTTTTGTATCGATATCAGTTTCAGCCTGCGGGAGTGAGACAGAGATCACAGCATTGGTGTGGAGGGCTAACAGAGCGCGTGCACCTGAATCAGAATTGAATTCCTGAAGTTCTGGGAAATACTGTGCTGGAAACAGGGCTGGCACGGCATTTTTTCCGGAATAACTCGATGCAACTATCTGTGTTCCATCAAACGTATCTAAGAGAGTCAGATAGTCATTTTGGCTGACCATCACCTGATCGGCGAGAGCGATCAAAATGCCATCATAGTCCGCGTGTCTGGTTATCGTGTTCACACCCTCAGCTATTGATGATCCCAGTCCCTGTTCCCAGCCGGCATGTTCAATGACATATGAATACTTATTTACAACCGGACGGATCTCATCCCGGTAGGCACCAATTACTGTGTAGAGCTTTTGTTTAAATACGGGTGTTAGCTGTTCCAGAGTGTGTTGCACCATGGATTTTCCACCAACGCAGGCGAGTTGCTTTCGCCCTCCAAACCGTGAGCTTCCCCCGGCGGCTAGTAACAGGCAGGCGATGTTCATCGAACAGTCACTAACTGAAGTTGAGGACTCCTTGATTCTGAATGCAATACAGCGTGGCACTCACCGAGAATGGAAAGCGCGATACTTTCCGGAAGTTGCCCACCTATGTTAAGTCCGGCGGGTCCTGAGACGGGACATCCTAATTCACGTTCGCTGAGCCCAGCGCATTCCAGTACCTGTTGGTAGCGATGCTTTGGCCCCAGCAGAGCAATATGCTTGAGGTCGCAGTGATGAAGGTTAAGTAAACCCTGCGCATCAAGGTCTATGTTATGGCACATCAATACTGCTGCATCGACCCGGGTTTCAGTTGCGTAATTGGAGAGAGTAACGCCGAGTTCCCGAACTACCTTGTCTACTTCCGGGAACTTTTCAGCCCTTGCATTGGCTGGTCTTGGATCCGCCAGGGTTACCCGCCAGCCCAGTTCTTTGGCTATTCGAACTAATGGAATAGCATCGATACCGCCGCCAACAACGAGTAAGTGAGGTTCAGGAACAATAGGTGTGATTAACCAACCATCTTCGATATGGCTATGTCGTAGTGGACGAAGTTCCCCTGGTTTGAAATACACTTCAAGACCGCCGATCTTCTGGTAATAAGTACCTGACTCTCTGTTTTTCAGGGCGGTAGCCACTGCCTTGAGATTCAAATCATTATCTGAAAGGAGAGGCTGTAACATGATGTAAATCTTGCCGCCACAACCGATGCCTAAATGGAAAGAGAGATCGTCTTCGTCTGTGCTGTCGTATATCAAAGTGACAGGGCGCTCTGTTGCCATCACTTTACGCGCGTTACGAATGATATCGGATTCCAGGCAACCACCACTAAGCAAACCGAACTGTTGTCCCAGGCTGTTTATTAGCATCATGGAGCCGGCTTTTCGATAGGCTGAGCCTTCAGTTTTGTAGACAGTACCTAGCACCCATTCGGTGGTGGTTTCTGTCCTTAACCAGGCAGACAGCATATGGGATAGTTGATTACTCATAAGCATTACAGTGTTCAATAAAGGCTGATTGTTTCATCTTAAAGGCCTCTTAAATGTAATTTATGTGTTGTAAACATATATTGTCTTAAACGTATAAGTCAAGTGATGCTTATTCGTGATAACTTCAAATATGTTGAATCTCAAAGCGTGTTTGGTGCGCATTGATAGGTGCTGACTGACTATTGATGGATCAAAGCAAGCAGGTAATGCTCAGTGAGAAAAGCCGACGTATCTGTTACTCCAAAGGGAAAACGCCTTATCATCGTTGTTGAAGGTATTTGGAAATATTTGTCGAACAGCCGGGAATTTCAGTTATGTTCGAAGGCTGGGAATAGACGGAGCAACCGCTAAGAAAATGGGGCTGTTATTTTGATAAGTGTTCGGTATGATGGCAACGATATACGGCTTGAACGTATATTGTTAAAAACAAATATGTGAATCAAATGACTGATCAGAATAACGAAAAAACGTTTCAGACTCCTGACCTTGTAATCGAAGAAACAGGGCAATATGTTCCTGCCCAGCATGCTTATCTGAATCTTATTCGCACAGCACAAGTGATGGGCCAGAATGTATCCGATTTACTGGCCGAGTTTGGACTTTCAGGGAAGCAGTATAACGTTTTACGTTCTATACGACGCGGTGGCACTGAGGGTTTGAGGATTTCGCAGATTAGCGAACAGATGACGGATCCAAGGGCTGATGTCACTAGGCTTATGGACCGATTGGTGCGTGATGGTCTTGTAGACAGGAAACCTGACGCGTCTGATCGCCGTGTAGTGCGTTCATTTTTAACAGACGAAGGTTCAAAAATTCTTGAATCCATTGATGTACCTCTTCTTAAAATACATCGTTCCCAGTTTGACCAGCTTTCGGAAAAGGAGCTTCAGCAGTTAAGCTATCTTCTTCAAAAAGCGCGTGGCGAAAGTTTGGACTGAGGCAATGATCTCGGTCCGTGAGTAAGTTTTATTATTTTATAATTAAACAGTTAAACGGTTAAGCAGTTAGAGAGCTTAGCACCCATTTGGGTATCTGGAGCCATTAGCAGGGGAGTGCTCTGTTAAGAAGGTTTCTTGCTTACGGATTGTTTAGGTTACTTGCTGGATTAATCCGGGCTGCAACGGCCCGCTCCCTTCTTCTTACCCCATAGCCAGTGCTGTTTCAGCAGTAAGGCTGTAGCAAATCATTATTGTTATGAAGCTCTGCTGTTTTACGGCCATGCGTATCACCTTGTTAACCATACTTGCATAAATGCAGCGGTCAACTGACTGAGACAAATCCTGTTAGCAGGGTTTTGTTATCTATATACAAACTCAAACTAATAACCTTGATTACTTATCAAGTAACTGTTCTTGCTCTGTCGTCAATGAATGTCGCAATGTATATCAATAGAACCAGGCATTTTTTGCCTGTTCACAGAGCTAATGGTTTTTAATAAAAAGTTAATAAATATCAGCTAGTTATTTTAATTCCTTTCTAAAAACAGGGCTCGTCTGGCAGCACAATACTTATCCCCAGGTTCTTCAGACTGTCTCAATTGCGGGCAGATTTCGTTTGACATGTCTGTTTATAACATTATATGTTTACAACAAATAAAATTCTTAAAAATTATAACTATTAGATTTAGGAGAATGACCGTGCTGGGAAAGATTGCGCTCGAAGAACATTTCGCTATTACCGAAACGTTGCAGGATTCTGCGGGGTTTGTACCAGACAGTTACTGGACTGAACTGAGTAGCCGATTGATGGATATTCATGACCGGAGGCTATTCGAAATGGATGCAAACGGCATTGAGATGTCAATTTTGTCATTGAATGCACCCGCTGTTCAGGCTATTCCGGATGTTCAGCATGCGATAGACGTTGCTCGTCGTGCTAATGATTATCTTGCTGATCAAATCAGTGTGCGTCCGGATCGTTTTCAGGGCTTTGCCGCGCTTCCGATGCAAGATCCCGAGGCAGCGACTGAAGAATTAACGCGCTGTGTCAAAGAGCTGGGATTCCGCGGTGCACTCGTTAATGGCTTCTCGCAAGTGGCGGGCAGCGATGAACCTCTCTATTACGATTTACCGCAATACAGGTCTTTTTGGAAAAGAGTGGAAGAGCTGGAAGTGCCGTTTTATCTCCATCCGCGAAATCCTCTGCCGCAACATTCCAAGATCTATGAAGGACATCCCTGGCTGATGGGACCTACCTGGGCTTTTGGTCAGGAGACAGCGGTTCATGCCTTACGTTTGATGGGCTCCGGACTTTTTGATGAGTACCCGAAGCTGCGTATCGTGCTGGGGCATATGGGCGAAGGTCTGCCTTATTCCATGTGGCGAATTGATAATCGAAATGCATGGGTTGAAACAACGCCTGGGTATCCTGCGAAGCGGGCCATTGCTGACTACTTTAATGAGAATTTTTACTTAACGACTTCGGGTAATTTTCGAACCCAAACTTTGATCGATGCCATGATGGAAATCAGTTCTGACCGTATTTTGTTCTCGACTGACTGGCCTTTTGAAAATGTCGACCATGCTGCGAATTGGTTTGATTCTACCAGTATCAGTGAACGTGATTTGCAAAAGATTGGCCGCCAGAATGCCATTGATTTGTTTAATTTACAGGATGTCCTGAGCAGTTCCGCTGAAAATCTGCCACTTGTGAAGTAGGTCTGTTAGCTATTCTTCAGACTAGTCATTCGTACTTCATATAAGGAGGAGCGGCGATGAGAAGACTGACTCCATTATTCAAACTGCGCAATTTACCTAAGTTAATAACGCGTTTTTTAGAGCGGTTACTTGGGCTGATTGTTATTGCAGCGGTCATTATAAACTTAGCCAACATTATCGGACGCTACGTATTTGGGAGTGCCGTTATTGGTGCAGAAGAGGCTCTGATCTATCTGATGATCGGAATCGTTTTTGCAGGAACAATTCTTGTGACGCTTCGAAATCAGCATATGAGCATGTCTATGTTTGTTGATATGGCCCCTGTTTGTATACAGAAATTTCTGCGTCGCTTTGAATGGTTAGTCATTGCGGTGTTAGCTGGCTTTGTTGCCTGGGTCGCTTTCACTGTATCGCTGCAGCTTAAAAGCTTTGGTCAGACAAGCCTCACCGCTGGCATTCCTATGTGGCTACCGCATGGTGTTGTGGCCTTAGGCTTTGGTTTATCCGCGTGCATTACCGGGTGGTTTTGCGTGCGTGGTGTCAGTGACGAGTCTGATAAAGGAGAAAATCAATGACAGCTGTTGATTGGTCGTTAGCAATTTCTCCGGTTCTGCTGCTGGTATTAGGATTTCCTATATACGTTGTGTTGCTTGGAACTGCAGCAATTACGCTTGTCTTGTTCAGTAATATTCCAAATATCGCGCTGCATCAGGCTCTGTTTGGATCTATTGAATCGTTTGCGCTTTTAGCAATACCGTTTTTTATTTTTGCCGGTGAGTTAATGTCTCGTGGTTCAATAGCAAAGCGTATTGTTGATTTAGTTGATGAGGGCTCTGGACCTGTTCGAGGCAAGATTGGACTGACAACTGTTGCCACAACCACTCTTTTTGGCGCTATATCCGGTTCTGCTCCAGCGACGGTTGCAACGGTAGGCAGGCTATTACTGCCAACGCTGCGCAATTCTGGTTATCCGGACCGTGTGTCTGCGGGCCTGTTAGCTTCTGCCGGCACTATCGGTGTTTTGATACCACCTTCAATTCCGCTCATTGTCTACGGCGTAGCTGCAAATGAATCCGTACCGCGTTTGTTTGCAGCCGGCATTCTTCCTGGCTTACTTGTCGCAGTACTTATGTCTGCGCTGGTGATCTTTCAGACCAGGGTTCACGGTATTCAGGATGGCCGGTCGTTCAACTGGCCTGCACTGAAAACCAGTATTCGCAGAGCAAGTTTTGCGTTAGTGCCTGCAGCAATCATTCTTGGTGGCATTTATGGTGGGATTTTCTCTCCGACAGAGGCGGCGGGCATTGCATGTGTAGCAGCCATCATCATTGCCTGCATCGTATATCGGGATCTGGACTGGCGCGATGTATTGGCTTGCGCAGAAAGAACTGCTTTTTTAACGGCTCAGGTCATGATCATTGTTGCTGCTGCAGGTGTTTTCTCCTGGGTATTAACGATTAATCAGGTACCACAAGAGATAGCAGGCTGGATTGCTCAGGCCGGTCTTTCTCCCTGGATGCTGCTGCTTATTGTCAATGTCGCGTTACTTTTACTCGGTGCAATTCTGGACCCGATTGCTGCCATTTTGGTTGTGACACCGCTACTCGCGCCTATTATGGCGGCCGCAGGTATCGACCTTGTCCATCTCGGCATCATTATGACGCTCAATCTTGCTATTGGGCTTTTGACCCCTCCTTTCGGATTAAGCCTGTTTATTACCCAGGGGGCACTTGGGCTGAGGCTTGGTCTTATCTTACGTGGCGTTGTACCAGTGCTTATTGTTCAGCTTTTTGCACTGGCAATCGTGACTTTCGTACCTGAATTATCGACGGCCTTGCCAAACTTTTTGTTTGCAAGATCTTAAATTAATCATAATAAGGATAAAAAATGATCATTCGACGGAAACTACTTGGATGCATACTTGGGGTCGCTGTTTTGGGATTAGGGCTTCCAGCCTTTGCACAAGAACAGACACTTAAGTTTGCTTCAGCAACACTGAACGATGTTCAGCATCAATATCAGGTTATGTTTAAAGATAAAGTCAGCAAAGAATTGCCTGACGTTGCCGTTCAGCTATATCCGGCTAGCCAGTTGGGACCGATTCCCCGAATGGTTGAAGGGGTCATGTTCGGCACAATCGAATCATTTATAACTGCGACAGCCTTCCTGAGTCAGGTCGATCCCAGATTTCAGACCTTCGATGTTGCTTCTATCTTCAAAGATCCGCTTAAAACGCGGCAGCTACTTTCATCTGATGCATTCAGGGTGAGAGCTCAAAGCTACGGAGACTCACGAAACATTCAGCCAATCTCTACTTTTGTGCACAGTCCTAATTCAATTATTTCAAAAAAACCAATCCGGTCATTGCAAGACCTGAACGGCTTGAAGGTACGTGTTCTTGGCACGCCTTTTCAAATCGAACCGATGAAAGCACTTGGAGCAACACCTGTACCAATGCCGCTATCTGAGGTTATGCCGGCACTCCAAACCGGTGCGATTGATGCTGTTATTGCAGCGCCAACAGTTGCTGCTGCCTTTCGCTACTATGACGCAGCACCTTATATGGCGATGGTTGATAGCTGGCCACTTATTGTAACCGTTGCTACTTCCAGTAATTGGCTAAATGGTCTTCCTGATGAAACTCGTGATCGTCTGCAGACTATTGCGCGAGACGTTGAATCTGAAGCTGTTCAGTGGGGGCTTAACGATGTGCAGCGTGCCGCAGATGCATGGACAGAGAACGGTGGAACATTAACGCCGCTTTCTCCGGAAGTTGAGAAGTCTCTGCAAGAAACCATTGCCAGCTCAACAGCAGGGTTAATTGAAAATAACGCTGTTCTCGCGGCTGAAGTCGACGCTCTAAATGGACTCTTACAGTAATTTTTATAAATAACTGCCTGCGAAAGTGTCATTCATAAGGGTATAGGTACCTGGGCTATCAGCCCGGGTACCCAGGGCCAAGCACAAAGTGATCTTCCAGTTTTTGTTAAATGGCTGAGCCAGGTCTTTGCTCAGTTCACCATGAGGATGTGAAATGTCGAGCTACTTTACAGAAGAGCAATCCGTTGATGCCGTGAATGAACGGGTTGATCCAAACACCAACCCCAGACTGCAGCTTGTGATGGCAAGTCTGGTGAAACACCTGCATGCGTTTACAAAAGAAGTTGAGCTTACTCAGGATGAGCTGGATCAGGCGATTAAGTTCTTAACTACAGCGGGGCATTTGTGTACTGAAGAACGTCAGGAATTCATTCTGCTCAGTGATGTTCTGGGCCTTTCAATGCTCGTTGATGCGATTAACAATCGCCGACCATCCGGGGCGACAGAGAATACAGTTTTGGGGCCGTTTCATGTCAAAGGTGCACCTGCCCGGAGTATGGGAGACAACATCTGTTTAGACGAAAAAGGCGAAAGCTGTCATTTCGAAGGTAAAGTCGTGGATATGGATGGCAATCCGATTACAGGTGCTTGCGTCGACGCATGGTCAGACAACGCCGATGGTTTCTACGATATACAACAACCGGATATTCAGCCCAAATGGAATAATCGTGGTCGTTTTATAACCGGAGAAGATGGCACATATAGCTTCTTTGGCATTAAGCCGGTCAGTTATCCAATCCCCAATGATGGCCCTGTCGGGAAATTGCTTGAAGCATTAGGACGGCATCCTTACCGGCCTGCACATATGCACTTTCTTGTCACTGCAGATGGCTATAAACAAGTCGTTACACATACCTTTTTAGGGGACGATCCTTATTTGTCTTCAGATGCTGTTTTTGGTGTAAAAGACAGCCTTATAGCCCCAATAGACAAAACTGAGGGACCTTCAGTCTGGCATTCGAAGTTCGATTTTAAACTGGTGAGAGCCACGGCTGAGTAACCTGTTACCTGATTTATTGCTGAGAAGTTTAATTTAGCCAATAGCTTTCATTTAGATATTCACGATGTCCTGTTGATCAGCTTTAGTGCTGAAATAATCAGAAGCTGCTCAGTCTGTAAGGGCCGCTTTTCCCAACAGGGAATACATGATTTTCATAACAATATCGGCTGTTCGTATGTGAAAACATGACTGGATATAACAAACAATACACATATTGAACGCATTTTAAGCCGTTCATGCTCGAGCCTATAAGGAAAAACTGAGATGCATCCTTTTGTTTATAACGCCAATCCCGGTCGGGTGATTTTTGGACCTGGCAGTCATTCTCTAATTGCCAGCGAAATTCAGGCGATGAATGCAGGTAAGGCGCTGGTACTCGCGACTCCTTCGCAAAGTGAAGCAGCACATCGTCTTTCCGATCAGTTAGGCGAACTTTCTGCTGGTGTATTCGATCAGGCTGTGATGCATGTACCAATAGAAACAGCAAAGGCTGGAATTGAAGCGGCAGATAAAATGAATGCGGGTTGCACCATTGCTGTTGGTGGTGGATCAACCATAGGTCTGGCTAAAGCCATCGCACTGGAAACCGGTAAACCTATTCTGGCAGTGCCAACGACCTATGCGGGCTCAGAAATGACGCCTATCTGGGGATTAACTGAAGAAGGGGTTAAGACCACAGGGCGTGATCCAAAGGTTTTACCGCGAACAGTTATTTATGATCCGGAATTACTGGTAACCCTGCCTGACTTTATTACCGGACCCAGTGGCATGAATGCCATCGCTCACTGTGTGGAAGCGCTTTATGCGGAAAATGCCAATCCAATTATCTCCATGATGGCGGAAGAAGGTATTCGTGCCATTGGGCGCAGTTTAGAAAACGCCGTTAAGCAACAAGAAGATATCGCTGCCCGTTCTGACACGCTTTATGGTGCGTGGCTGGCGGGTGCCTCGTTAGGTGCTGTCGGAATGGCACTTCATCATAAGCTTTGTCATACCCTGGGCGGAAGCTTCAACCTGCCACATGCGGAAGTGCATACCATCATCATTCCATATGTCACGGCTTATAACACCCTGGCAGCACCGGATGCGATTGGGCGTGTGGCCAAGGCTTTGGGTGTTGAGAAAAGCGAAGACGCTGCGGGTGCTTTATTTGATCTGAATACTGCAATTGGCGCAAAAATGACGCTGTCTGAGCTAGGCATGACTGAAGCAGATTTAGATAAGGCTGCTGATATAGCAACCCGCAATCCGTACTACAACCCGCGGCCAATAACCCGGGAAAGTATTCGACGTCTACTGGACGATGCGTTTCATGGTCGACGGCCGAACGTTGACCAGTAAAAGAGACAGAAGCTAGAGCGTTTTTATATCACTGAAGGGCTTTTCTCTTGTCGTCAGTCTGGGTTTGTTCTCGACTGACGCTGATAAGAGGGTTTCTTTTCTTAGTCTGGTAGTACATCACAAATCTCCTTAGCGGCACTTTGCAGGCTGGGGAGAATGCGTTGAATAAGTTCTTCTTCACTGATGCGGGCAGCTTGCGTGCTGACGTTTATGGCGGCGACTACCTGGCCTCGTTGGGTTAGAATAGGAACGGCTATTGAACGTAATCCCAATTCCAATTCCTGATTGACAATGGAGTACCCCTGGAGACGAGTGTTTTCCAGTTCTTCCTTAATCTTGGTAGGTTCTGTAAAGGTATATTCGGTAAATTGTTTTAATTCACTACGTGTCAGAATGTCATCAATTTCGTAGCTGCTTTTAGTGGCCATTAAGACACGGCCCATTGATGTTACGAATGCAGGTAGCCGTGTGCCAACGTTGAGCGAAACAGACATGATATGATGGGTTAGATGGCGTGCGATATAGACGACATCTGTGCCGTTTAGGACGCATACAGAGCAAGACTCTCCTGTTTTTTTGCTTACTTCTTCAATAAATGGCTGAACGGTATCGACAATGGGCTGGGAAGCTAAATAAGCATATCCGAGTTCAAGTATTGTGGGCGAGAGCCAGAAAAGTTTTCCATCAGATTCGACATGGCCTAGTGCATTTAATGTAAACAGAAAGCGACGTGCGGCTGCACGGTTCAGGTCTGTCCGCTTGGCAACTTCGGTCAGTGTGAGCCGACTATGATTGCTATCAAAGGCTTTAATTACCTTTAGCCCACGGGCTAAGGATGTTACGAAGTCTTTCATTTCAGAAAGATTCGATATGTCTTGGTTCATTAACCCAAATCCTCAATATATTACATATAGCATGCAGTTCGGTATGCGAACAGGTGTGAGGTTATCAATTCATCTACATATTCACTAGTTATTTTTTCTGGTTTGAAAATAAATATTCAACTTTTCGATTAAATGTATTCAAGATTTAGTCATTAAATATGCACAGCTGTACGGATACTGATTGTTGTAATACTTATGAATATCTTATGGTTTTTATCTATGAGGTTTTCAGGTTTTATTTTCCCAAGTAAATTTAAATTTTATATGCGATGTTTGTAAGTCATTTAATCATAAATGTGAGTGTTGTGGATTGAATCAATAAATCATATTGAAGCCGTTGAGTGTTTCGTGTGATTTAAGCATTTACGATGCCTGAATCTGATCTTTTAATTTCCCGAAGCGGTCATAAAGGTAGTTAGCAAAAAGCCTAATAGCTGGTGTTGATGGCATTTGTTCGGATTGAATAAGGCCAAACAGACGGTTGGGGGAGCTCAGAATCATAGGTAAGGCTTGTATTTGGTTTGTATCACGTAGTGAGAATACAACGGTATGCGGTAGTGCTGTGAGGCAGTCTGAGCGTTTTAGATGATTCAGTACGCTACCAAATGATCCACAGGAGTAGGTAATTCTGATTTTTTCGATACCCATAGAAGCCAACATGTTTTTTAAATCCGCGTTTAAGGGGCTGTTGGGGGGAGGGGCGATCCAGGGGTATTTAAGTATGTCTTCAACAGCCAGTGTAGTTTTTTCACTCAAGGGGTGATCTGAGCGGCAGGCTAAAACATTATGGGCCCGAATTAACGGGGTAAATGCAAGGTCGTTATTTTGGTCTAAAGGATCAACTGGGCAGAGTGCTATGTCAGCCTGGGCTGAACGAATCATGGAAATTACTTCAGCAGGGTAGCCGTGTATTTGATCAACTCTTACCCGGGGGTGTAAAGCTTGAAAATCGGCAATGATGCCTGCGACTAAAGCATCCATAAAAAATGGTGGGCCAGCTAAGCGAATCGTTCCCTGCTCCCCTTTTCTGAATTCATCGAGGCTGTCTGCTGCCTTATTGGTAGCGGCAAGAATTGTCCGTCCCTGTTCAGCCAGGGTTACGCAAACCGGAGTTGGTTGTAGGGGACGACGTTTGTGAAAAAAAAGAGGTTCGCCCAGCCGTGTTTCGAGTGTAGCCACCATTCTAGATAATGCTGGTTGGCTGGTGCCCAATTGTGCAGCGGCTTCAGTAAAGCCGCCGCATTTAATAATCGCAGCAAGTTGCATGAGGTGTCGCGGGTCTATCTTCATATCAATTTGGTATGTTGTTGGCCTTTATTGTCATTTTACATTATCAGGCATCTCTTTAAGCTGTAAACAACAGTCGAGAGTTTTTAACCTTCGAAAGAATACAGATTGTATAGAGCATGTTGGATATACCCGTGTGGAGCGGGGCAGCGAGTTTAATATCTGTACGCTGTGGAACATGTGTGATGAAACAAGTTGCCAAAAATTACTGGTTTGTTATGGGGCCTTTAAATGACTTGTTTTTATACAAAGAGTGACCCGTCATGGATGTGCGTTTCTGATTAAAACGCATCAGGTATTACTAATACCTGTAGTTTTCCTCTGCTTCATAAGAGGTGTTTACAGGTTGCTAATTACTTTTTGTCAGATATGTAAATGCTGAATATTCCGGCAGGGCTAAGTGTGTTTGATGGGCCGGTTTTCCCCTTTAGACGGGCTCAGAGAAAGATTATAAAAATAATTAACAAAAGGAAATATCATGAAAAAAATATCAACTACCGCTGTTGTTCTTGCTGGTGCCCTGGTTTCATCTAGTGTATCTGCGGAGCAAATCTGGAGCGACTTTAATATCGCTTATTTGGATGGCTCGGATCATGAGCTTGGTGATGGTAACCGCCAAGTTATAACCTTCGAACATGCCAGCGGCCATGATTGGGGTGACACATTCTTCTTTATGGATCGTTCTATGTCAGACAATGGCACGAATGAAACGTACTTTGAATTACAGCCGCGTTTAAGCCTTAGCTACCTGACGGGTTCAGATCTTTCTTTTGGACCAGTAAAGGATGTATACCTGGCATCTCAATGGGAAAGTAAGAGCGACAGCAATGGTGGCTTTGATAATTACATGGCTGGTGTGGGTGTGAGCTTGGACGTACCAGGTTTTCAATTCTTTAAAGCTAATCTGTACCAAGTAAGTAATGACACCAAAAAGAGTGATATGCAGCTTACGCTAGGTTGGGGCGCACCGTTTGAGATTGGTAATGCTGAATTCTTATATGATGGTTTTATCGACTTGACGTCATCTGAAGATGAAGCAAATCATGCTACTGAGATGAACTTTACGTCTCAGCTAAAATGGAATGTGGGTAAAGCAATGGGTACTAAGAAGCCAGTATACGTCGGTGTTGAGTATGCATACTGGAATAATAAATTTGGTGTTGAAGGCGTTGATGAGCGTAGCCCTTCTTTATTGCTCAAGGTGCACTTCTAAGTATTGATCGTCGAAAGCAAGCTAGGGTTAGTGACAACTGCCTAATCTTAGTTTGTTTAATTAGTTTATTTACTTCCTCTTTTTTATCTATATTTCAACACCTTCCCGTTTTACTGATATTTAAGTCTTTATTTCCTGGTTTCCATTTTCTGCCTGTGTAGCGGTTTTATAAGCCAATAGTCTCTCTTGTTTATTTGATTTCTGTTGACAGTAGCTCTTATTCGGACGCTGTTTCATATAAAAAATATTGCGTTCGAAATGCGTACTATTGTACGCTATGAGAACTAAGTGATTGGTTTGATCCTGCTGTGGTCGGAAAAGCATTAATAAGAAGGTGTAAATAAGATGAAAGTTGTTCCAATAATTTCTCTTGAAGAGGCTGCTAAAAAAGTTAATAGCGGTGATGTTATGTTGGTAGGTGGCTTTGGAATGACTGGTAACCCTGTTCATCTTCTTCATGCCATTGCAGAAACAGATACTAAAGATTTGACGTATATCGGTAACAATGTTGGTGAGCCCGGTTTAGGCGGAGGCCGTTTATTACGTAACGGTCAGATTAAAAAGGCTATCGGTTCATACTTCACCAGTAATCGTGAAGCTGTTGAGGCTGCTCAGTCTGGCAAGATGGTTGTTGAGTTGCTACCTCAGGGGACTCTGGGTGAAGCGATGCGGGCTGGTGGTGCTGGTATTGGTGGCTTTTTTACACCTACCTCAGCAGGAACACCTCTCGCTAAAGGTCGAGAATCGCGAATGATCGACGGCGTTGAGATGGTTTATATTCCTGCCATTAAAGGTGACGTTGCTCTAATTCGCGCCTGGAAAGCCGACGCTGCCGGAAACCTGGTTTACCGGATGACAGAGAACAATTTCAACCACAGTGCTGCGACTGCTGCGAAGCTGGTGATTGCCGAAGTAGAAACAATTGTTCCTGTCGGAGACATTGATCCAAATAGTGTACACACCCCAGGATGCTTCATAGATTATCTGGTTGAGGCGAAGCTTACAGAAGCAGATTTGGGTTCCTCAGCATCTGTATCTGCAAGTGCCAAGAAAGTGGATGAAAGCAGATTGAATATGGCGCGTGAGGCGTTATCAGAATTAACCCCTGGTGATGTCGTTAATCTGGGGATTGGTGTACCCACCTTAGTCGCCGATCTTATAACACCTGAGCATGGCATCAGTATGCATACCGAAAATGGGATGCTGGGTGTGGGCCCGGAGCCTGAATCAGGAGGGGCAATGGATTATCCGGTGAACGCAGGTAAGGTTCCCATTACTGCATTGCCCGGAGCCAGTTATTTTGACAGCTCTACGTCGTTCGGAATGATTCGTGGTGGGCATGTAGACGTCGCGATTATGGGCGGCTTACAGGTGGATGCTGACGCAAATTTAGCTAACTGGGCCGTTCCGGGTAAACCATTATTGGGTGTCGGTGGAGCGATGGATCTCGCTTCAGGTGCAGAGCGTCTAATTATTACTATGACCCATACAGACCGTGAAGGTAATTCTAAGGTAGTACCTTCCTGTACGTTACCACTGACCACTAAAGGCGCCGTCAATGTACTGATAACCGAGCTGGCAAAGTTCAGATTTGATCAGGGCAAAATGCTGCTCGTCAAAGTTTTGCCAGGTGCCACGTTTGAGGAAATACAGGCAAAAACCGGTGCTTACTATGAAGTTGCTCTGGAAGCTGAAGGCAATGTCAGGACGCTTAATTAACGCTAGTCCGGGCATGTTGTAAAAGGCACATCCTAATCTGGAGAATGAGTAATGAAAGAAGTCTTTATCTGTGATGCTGTACGTACGCCTATTGGGCGTTACGGTGGTGCTTTGTCCAAGGTTCGGACAGATGACCTGGGGGCCGTTCCGCTAAAGGCACTGATGGAAAGTAATCCAGGCATTGAATGGGATAAGGTTGATGAACTTATCTATGGCTGTGCGAATCAGGCCGGAGAGGATAATCGAAATGTCGGTCGTATGTCCTTGCTGTTAGCGGGTTTGCCAACATCAGTTCCTGCAACAACCGTAAATCGTCTTTGTGGTTCTGGAATGGACGCTATCGGGATTGGAGCCAGGGCGATCAAAGCTGGCGAAGCGGAGTTGATCATTGCTGGTGGGGTTGAGTCGATGTCCAGAGCGCCCTTGGTGATGGGCAAAGCTGAAACTGCATTTTCGAGAACACCTGATGGTTTGCATGATACGACTATTGGCTGGCGCTTTATTAATAAAAAAATGCAAGCGGAGTATGGTGTTGATTCAATGCCGGAAACGGCTGAAAACGTGGCTGAGCAATTTAAGATATCCAGAGAAGATCAGGATCTCTTTGCATTTCGAAGTCAGCAGAAAACCAAAGCTGCAATGGATGCCAAGCTATTTGATGACGAAATAGTACCTGTGAGCATTCCGCAACGTAAAGGCGAACCACTGGTTGTCTCTACAGACGAACATCCCCGCGCTGATACTACCCTTGAAGGTCTGGCGAAGCTGCGAGCGCCTTTTCGTGAAGGAGGCTCGGTAACAGCAGGCAATGCATCTGGTGTAAATGATGGTGCCTGCGCTGTGATTCTGGCGTCAAAAGATGCAGTGGAACGCTATGGTTTGAAACCACGGGCGAAAGTCATAGCCATGACTACTGCGGGTGTTGAGCCGCGGATTATGGGGTTTGGTCCGGCTCCAGCGACTAAGAAACTCCTGAGCTTTACAGGAATATCATTGAAGCAGGTGGATTTAGTCGAGCTAAATGAAGCGTTTGCTTCTCAGGCGCTTGCCACTATGCGGGATCTTGGTCTTAAAGATGATGATCCACGTGTCAATCCGAATGGCGGTGCTATCGCACTGGGGCATCCATTAGGTATGAGTGGCGCGCGTCTGGTTACCACGGCGGTTAATCAACTGGAAAGAAGTGGTGGGCGATTAGCGATATGCACGATGTGCATTGGTGTTGGTCAGGGCATTGCGATGATGATTGAACGTAATTAAATAGTGTTCAGGCTGAAGTAGAGTAAACAAAATTTTAACGATAGTCGTTTATTAAGCCTCTGTAGGAGGCTGTATTTTCTTAGTAGATAAGTATCGCTTTATGAGACGAATGTAATCTCAGGGTTTAATCCGTATATTATTTTTTAATTTGTTTGTTTTAATAGGCGGTTAATTTTTATTACTACAATACACGGAGAAATAAATAATGTTTACACCGAGAATTTCTGTTTATTTTATTGTTCGATTATTAACCTGTGGGATATGGATTTCAGCAGGTTTACATAAGTTATTTAATAGCGGGTTTCATATTAAAGGAATCGAGCTACATGGTATGGCATTTGCCGCCACAGCAATATTTATAGTGGTTTTATTAATTGAGCTGGGTGGCAGTCTGCTTGTTCTTTTTAATAAATATGTATGGGCAGTATGTATCGTTTGGATTGGATTCCTGTTTCCGGCAAGTATTCTCTACCATGCTGGTTGGATCCCAGATTTTTTAGCAGTAAATTTTGTAGGCAGTCCACCAGGCTTTTCGCCATTTACAAACATGGTTGCTTTTTTTAAAAACGTTTCAATTGCAGGGGGCCTGCTAGCATTAATTTATCTCGATCAGTCTAAACCTACATGGTTGCGAAATATTTTAGAAAGATCTGGCTCAAAATAAAGCTGAGTTAAGCGCTTATTGAGGCTCTTGAGTAGCTATATACTTTGGTGTTTATTAATCGATAAATATACTCAGTTTAATACAGCAATGATTATTGTAACGACAGTTAATGTTTGTGTTTTTATATGTATATAAGATGCTTTCTGATTGTTTATTTGTGAATGGAAGAAACAATTAAATAAATGATTGTTAGCTGTGTTAGTAAAAGAAATTTTTGTGCAATTTAATATGTTTTTAAACATTATCATGCTTGCTGAAAAATGAAGGAATTGAAATGAAGTTGTTAAAATGTCTTTCCTCTGCAGTAATAATTATGGGGATATCATTGAGTGTGCCAGCGACAGAAGGGCGGGAAGTAGCAGGACACCTCAGGTTAATAGACGACTTAGATCGTCCTCAGGATGGTTATTGTCTGGATATAGCAGGTTCAGGCTCTTACGTACGTTTTGATTTGCCGATGACAGCACATAACTGTAAACCGGGTTTATATGCTGATGAGGCTGTTGTGCTTGATGCAAATGGCTATATCAGATTCCCGGCTTACGGGAAGTGTGTGACAGTTGCTGGTATTAATTCGCGCGCTTTACCGGGCGCTTCTGTGCTTGCCAGAGATTGCGGTGAACGGTCTCCTTTCCTGGATGCGGAACTGCTGCAAAAATTTGAATTGAATGAAGAAGGGTTTGTTGAGTTAAACAACTCAGGTCTGTGTTTAACAACAGGTCGAACTTCAGATTCTACTTACGCTGCTGACCATCGTTGGCGCCCACTTTTTGTCGAAGAGTGTGCCGTTGTAAATCCTGCTCACTCACGTTGGAAATTCTCTATACCGGAATAGCTTTAGTCCAGGTATGTTTAGTTGTCCTCGAAGCTAGTAAGTGACATTAGTTAATCTTGCTAATACGCCGGCAGTGAGCTTAAAAATAGTTGTTACATCTAAGTAGTTTCATGTATGTGCGATGCTCTTTAAGGAGACTTTGACACGGAGTCATAGCACCATTTTCAGTCAGCTCCATGTTTATGAGGCCTGAACTGCACCATATGATCTGATGCTTAATAAAGGGAGTATTGCCAATCCGGTGTAAGTGATCATTTGTTTGCTCGTCAAGCTTAGTTAGCGTGGCTTGCTGATTTATCCTCAAAATGGTTTTAAGTCTTTCCTGGCTGATGCCTTGCTTGTTTTAATCTTGCTAGTATGGGTTAACAGCAGTCGGTCAGGTACAAAAATGGCTTTTTCAGATATAGCTCACGAAGTAAAAAGACTGTCGGATGCCACGTCTATAAAACTAGGCCAGGAATATTTCGAATCTCTGGTTGAATACCTTAGCGGTGTTCTAAACGTGGATATCGTTTTAATCGGAGAGCTTGTTGAAGGCAACACCGCGATTCAGACCAAAGCGGTGTTTGCCAACGGTAAAAGTACTGAAAATATCGTTTATCAGCTAGCCGGAACCCCCTGTGAAACAGTGGTCTGTAATGATGCTTGCGTGATCAGCAAAGATGCCCAACAGACGTTTCCTGAAGACCTGTTACTGCAGGACATGAATGTTGAAGGCTATGTAGGGGTGCCGCTTTTTTCGCTTGAAGGGGCTCCTTTTGGGCTGATCATCGCGCTGAACAGCCTGCCGATTAAGAATGAAGACTTCATACTCACATATTTTGATCTGGTTGCAGGCCGTATCGCTGCTGAGTATGAACGTCTGCGCATAATGAAGTTATTAACAGACCAGGAAAAGAAGTTTCGGGACATTGCCCACTGTTCATCTGACATCATCTGGGAAGTTAATGAACACCTCGAATACAGTTTTTCATCAACAATTCCTGATGGCATTTTAGGCTATCGACCTGAAGAGCTAATCGGAAAAAAACCGTTCGATTTCATGCCAGAAAAAGAATCCGAAAGGGTGCAGGTGCTGTTTCAGCCTGTATGGAATAACCGGGAGAAGTTTTCAGCGTTAGAAAATCTGAGTATCCATAAAGATGGAACTCTTGTGTATCTGGAAACCAGTGGCGTCCCCATATTTGATGCCAAGGGAGAGTTTCGGGGATACCGGGGACTCGATCGCAATATTACCGAACGTAAAGAGAAAGAGCGTGAGTTGCAATTGGCAGCGACGGTTCTCGAGACTGCCACCGAAGCTGTCATGGTGACGAATGTCGACAGAAAAATAATCAAGGTAAATAAAGCTTTCACCGAGATTACTGGTTACGCAAGGGATGAGGTTCTGGGGAAAAGCCCGGCACTGCTAACCTCAGGTCATCATGACGGGGCTTTTTATGCAGAAATGTTCAAGACGCTTGAGCTGGTTGGTAAATGGGAAAGTGAAATCTGGAACAAAAAGAAAAATGGCACTGTTTATCCGCAATGGCTGTCAGTTTCTGCAATGTATGATGATCAGGGTGGCTTAAGTGGCTATGTTGCTGTATTCAGTGATATCACCAAGCGCAAAGAATACGAAGAAAAAATAGAATACCAGGCAAACTATGATGCGCTTACCGGCCTGGCGAACAGACATTTATTAAAGGATCGGTTTGCCAGCGCTATTTATCGGTCTGACAGAAATAACAGTCAGGTATCGCTATTGTTTATTGACCTCGATCGCTTTAAACAGGTGAATGATAGCTTTGGTCATACTTTTGGTGACCGGTTACTGAAACAGGTTGCCAAGCGGTTAAATGGACATGTCAGGCAGTCAGATACTGTGGCGAGGCTTGGGGGAGATGAGTTTGCGGTGATCTTTCCTGACTTGCCCGGCACCCATCATATGGAAGACACGATCAGAACCATACTGAGTACCCTTGCTCAGCCGTATCACATTGATAGCAGTGATGTTTATCTTTCTGCCAGCATTGGTGTAACGGTTTATCCTGAAGACGGTAATACAATTGAAGAGCTGTTGAGAAATGCTGACAGTGCAATGTATAAAGCCAAAAATCGTGGCCGAAATACGTTTCAGTATTACTCCGCAGACATGCACCTGGAAGCTCAGCAGCGGATTCAGCTTGAAAATGCTTTGCGTCAGGCAATATTACAGCAAGAGTTTGTTTTACATTACCAGCCAATTATTGATGCACGTACCAGCCGAATAGTCGGGGCTGAGGCGCTTATACGCTGGCAACGTCCTGATGTTGGATTAGTGTACCCTGCAGAGTTTATTGAACTGGCAGAAGAGTGTGGATTAATTTCGACTATAGGAGAATGGGTGTTGCAGGAAGCATGTAGGCAAGTGGCCGAAATGCTGGGAGGCTGTGCGGATGACTTTTTTGTGTCCGTTAATGTCTCATGTTATCAGTTCCAAAAAACCGACGTACCTGAACTGGTTCGCAATACCTTAAAAGCCAGCGGGCTTCAGCCACACAGACTTGTTCTCGAAATCACAGAAAGCATTATGCTGAATGATGATTGTCAGATCTTAGAGCAGTTTGAATCATTAAGAGGCATAGGTGTAGGCATTTCGATTGATGATTTCGGCACAGGTTATTCGTCTTTGAGTTATCTGCATAAGTACCCGATTACTACCCTTAAAATTGACCGCTCCTTCGTCAGTGAACTTACCTCAAATACTCAAAGTCATGCACTGGTAACGGCTATTCTGGCGATGTCTGAAAGCCTGGGGCTTAAGGTAATTGCTGAAGGAATAGAGGAAGAAACGCAGGCGAGTATTCTTTCACAGCAAGGATGTCTGTTTTTTCAGGGCTTCTTATACAGCAAGCCTTTGGCCTTTGATGTGTTCAGGCAGATGGTAGCCGCACCACAAAATGAACCTCTGCAGTAGCTGATTTTTTCGCTTATCCGAGATGGGATTTTTAAAGTTTGTAAGGTTCTTCTTATCAGGAAGTTATAAAGAACTATTCGCGTGGTTAACTGTGATTTCATAGTTAGCTATGTCCCTGGCAATATCATTTTTCACGTTCTGTTCCTGATAGGGTTTGTTGCTGGCAAAGCCGTTATTTCTTGCTGAATCGTTATTTTTTACTTCCTGTGTAAAAGCATTACTTTCCTTAAACATTCCCCTGAGCTTTTCTACATCGACAGAGTTGTCATTACGTTGTAATATTTCGATCATATAATCTGGTATATACCAGATTGGTTTGTAGTTTTTCTGCTTTCAATCTAGATGAGAATTTAAGCCATGGCGTTACGCATTTTTGACCTGGACGAAACCATAACCTGTTGCGATACCTCGTCGCTGTTTTGTGAATATCTGAAGGAAACCGGTCTGGTAACGGATCCTGGTTTTGTTGCGGAAGAGCAACGGCTGATGGATGAGTACGCACGGGGATCTATGTCGGTGGTGGAATATATCCGGTTTCAGATGAAACCTCTGGCAGATATGAATGTAGCGGATATCGATCATCTGACAGAGCGCTTTGTTGCTGATGTGATCGTGCCGAAGATTTATCCGCAGGCAAAAGTATTACTGAGCGAGTTACGCAGTGCAGGACACCGGGTAGTGATCGTTTCGGCAACGGCAACCTTTATTGTGCGGGCAGTAGGGAAACAGCTTGGAGTTGATGAAGTGCTGGCGATTGATCTTTGTGTTGATGGCGATGACTGCTATACCGGCGAGATTGATGGTGTGCCAACTTATAAAGAAGGCAAGGTAACCCGGCTAAATGCATGGTTGGAGGCGGAGCAGGAATCTTTGAAAGGCGCAGCATTTTACAGCGATTCAATGAATGACCTGCCATTGCTGGAAGTGGTTGAGCAGCCGGTGGCGACTAACCCTGATCCGCGCCTGGCGGTGATCGCCCGAGAGCGTAACTGGGCACAGCTTAACTGGACAATTTAAGCGGCGGTCAGGTTATATCTGCCCGCCATTAGAAAACAGTGCTGCTCTTGTGAACTGAGCAGCCTGATAAAAATGACGGGTAGACTTATGCATCCTATTGTTAAACAAATTACTGATTTGTTTGAAGCTGAAGGTAATCAGACCTACGGCGAAGATATTACACAAACCGAGCATGCTGTTCAGTGTGCTGAACTGGCTGTGCGTGCCGGCGAGTCTGATGCGCTTGTAACGGCAGCGTTGCTTCATGACATCGGACATTTACTTGCGACAACAGATCTTGCTTACGGCAATTATAAGCACGACGCCGTAGGTGCCGGGTTTCTGGCCGAGTACTTTTCTCCAGCGGTCACGGAGCCTATTCGTTTACATGCGCAGGCAAAACGTTATCTGTGTTCTGTTGAAAAGGGCTATTTGGAAGGGCTGTCCGCAGCGTCTCTTGATTCGCTGCACCATCAGGGTGGTTTGATGAGCCCGGAAGAATGTGATGCTTTTCTGGCCGAAACCTATGTTGAGTCGGCGATTAAGCTGCGTCGCTGGGATGATGAAGGCAAAATCCAGGAGCTGAGTATGCAGCCTTTTCGGCATTATTTGCCGCAATTGCAGGCCAGTACTCAGCCATTGGAAGAGGGAGCTTAGTCATGCCTGAATTTAATAAAGACAGCTTCATGCGTCAGGGCTATATTGTTTTAGATCAGGGGCTGAGCAAAGCAGATATGCAGATGCTCGAGGCAGCCAGTGCTGATTTATACCGCCACTCAGACTATCTGCTTGAGCAGTTACAGGCCAGCGGTGAAAGCCTGAATGATTTTTATCAGAAGAATCTGCAGGAACTGATCGTTGTACCGGAGATAGACGACGGGTTAAAAGTTTGCCGCTACGAATACATTAAAGGCTTCAATACAGTGATCCGTGAACAGCTGGTACCTAAGCTGCAAACATTCATTAAAACGCTGACCGGCGATGACTTCGTACTTTTTAAAGATAAATGTAATGCTAAAAATCCGGGTGGCGGGGCATTTGAACCACATCAGGATGTCATTGCTTATAATCATCTTAAGCCTAATTTTCATGTGACTGTGGCCATTTTTCTGGATGAAGCAACGCTGGAAAACGGTTGTCTGTTCTTCCCGGAGAATTATCGCCGTGATCTGAAAGGGCATGACTATGAATTACAGACCACACCGAATGGTCAGCTACCGATACTGCCAAGTTATGACGGTGGTAGCAGCCATGGTGCTATCCAACAGGAAGTGGTCGACCGGATTAAGTGGCAGCCGATTGTAGCAAAGCCGGGAGATGTGGTTATTTTTGATTCTTATGTGCCGCATTATTCAGAAAAGAATGGTTCCGATAAATCCCGCCGGGCTATGTTCTATACTTTTAACTCTTTGCATTTCGGTGATTTCTACGATGACTACTACGATATGAAACACCGGGAATTTGATAACCCAAGTTTTCATGTGGCGACGCCTACCGCACACAGTAAATCTACTGTGTAGCAGCTTCAGAAAGAATACTAACGGGATGCTTTGCATCCCGTTTTTTGTGGGCGCTACAAATTAACTGCAGAAGTATTGCGGCGTTCCAGCCTGATGTTCACTGAGAGTAATTGTAAAAAATACGTTATCTGACTGTCACTTTTCTGTCATCAAAGCGGCTGATAATAATTTGGTATAGACCAGGTGGAGCAGCGTGCTCTGCTGACGCTGAAAAATAACAACGGCTTAGCCGTTACTTCTATGCTGAATGAGGACTTCGAGATGAAACTGATCGCAAAAGCGCGTTTATTGGCGGTTGCATTGGGAATGGGGGCTGCACTGCAGGCTCAGGCACAAACTGACCTGACTGTTTATACGGCGTTAGAAGCCGATCAGTTGAAAACCTATGCGAAGGCTTTTGAGAAGCAGAATGCTGATGTGAAGATCCGTTGGGTACGTGATTCAACCGGTATCATTACAGCGCGCTTGCTGGCCGAGAAAGAAAATCCTCAGGCGGATGTAGTGCTGGGTCTTGCTGCTACCAGTTTGCTGGTACTGAAAGACCAGGGAATGCTGCAGAGTTATAAGCCTGCAGGTGTTGAGCAACTGAGTAAAAAGTTTGTTGATAATGATGCAACACCTTCATGGGTGGGGATGGATGCCTGGGTTGCGTCTATTTGTTACAACACCATTGAAGCAGAAAAACTCAACCTGCCTAAGCCGACAAGTTGGCAGGATCTGACACGTCCTGAATACAAAGGCCATGTCATTATGCCTAACCCTAATTCTTCCGGTACTGGCTTCCTGGATGTATCCAGCTGGTTGCAGAGCTTTGGTGAAGAGCAAGGCTGGGCGTTCATGGATAAGCTGCACACTAACGTAGACCGTTACACACACTCAGGTTCTAAGCCTTGTAAGCTGGCAGCTGCGGGTGAAACAGCTGTGGGTATTTCTTTTGCTTACCGTGGTGCCAAGCTAGTCACAAAAGGCGCGCCGATCGAAGTGATTTTCCCATCTGAAGGTCTGGGTTGGGATATGGAAGCGGCAGCAATTGTGAAAGGTACTGACAAGCTGCAAGCTGCTAAGACTCTGATGGATTGGGCTGTAACCCGTCCGGCTAACGAGCTGTACAACGAAAGTTATGCAGTTGTGGCTATGCCTGGTGTTGCCAAGCCAATTAAAAACTACCCGGTTGATATCGCCGATCGCATGATCAATAACGATTTCCAGTGGTCTGCTGTAAACCGCTCACGCATCCTGAAAGAGTGGCAGAAGCGTTACGACAGCAAGAGCGAACCTAAGAAGTAATTACACTTCGCACTGAAAAGCGGCAGGTCTTTTTGACTGCCGTTTTGTCGTATTAAAGAGCCGTTTTAAAGAGTCGGCTTCCGAAACCGTATTCATAAATTCTATTCAGAATCAGCAATGCCGTTGATAACAGGATGTTTCAAAGCGGCATATGATGGAGTGAGACAGATGTCTGCTGCCCCGTATTTAAATATTCATCAACTGGAAAAACGTTTTGGCGAGTTTGTCGCACTGCAGGATATATCCCTGCAGGTCAAAGAGGGTGAGTTTGTTTGCTTTCTGGGGCCGTCCGGTTGCGGTAAAACAACTCTGCTACGGACAATTGCTGGTCTTGAGCAGGCGCAGCAGGGAAATATTGTTCAAGCAGGAAAAGACATCACTCAATTGCCACCACAGCAGCGTGATTTTGGTATTGTTTTCCAGTCTTATGCGTTATTTCCGAACCTGACAGTGACAGAAAATATTGCTTACGGCCTGGTAAATAACAAACTGAGCCGCCAGGACCGTACGGCCCGGGTGAACGATTTACTGGCACAGATTGACTTACCAGGCATAGGTGAGAAGTTTCCGGGACAGCTTTCAGGTGGCCAGCAGCAGCGTGTTGCACTGGCCCGTGCACTGGCAATTCAGCCTGGTCTGCTTTTATTAGATGAGCCTTTATCTGCACTGGATGCACGGGTACGCTTGCATTTACGTAAAGAAATTTGTGAGTTACAGCGTTCGCTGGGGATTACTACCATCATGGTCACCCATGATCAGGATGAAGCCCTGACAATGGCTGACCGCATTGTGGTGATGGATCACGGCACAATTGCTCAGGTTGGTACACCGGAAGAAATTTATCGTCATCCGGCTACATCTTTTGTTGCAAGTTTCATTGGAAGTATGAACTTGTTACCCGGCCGGGTTTTGGAAGGGCATAACCTGTTGATTGGTGATACAGAATTGTCTTTGCCGCTGATGCTTAATCAAAGTGTCGAAGAAGGCTTACTGGGGTTTCGCCCGGAGATGATCCGGGTATTACAGCATGCTGAAACAGCAAGCGCGGAGAACCTGTTACTTCAGGGGGAAGTTGCTCAGGTGAGTTTTATGGGGGCCTTTGTACGTTTAGCTGTGACGATTGCACTGGATACGGATATCGAAGTTGATATGCCAGTACAGCAATATTCGCAGTATAAGCCTGCGATAGGTGAGTACTTACATATGGCGATTGATGCGGACAACCTGCATTTCTATCCGGAGCCACCAATTGATGAACCAACCTTAGTCAGCGTACGTCAGACTGAAGTAGTCGCTTGTATCGAGGCACAGCTGGACGGTGTTATGGAGGCTCAGGCATGAGTGAGTTTGTTGCTCGTCGGCTGAGTTTGCCGGCCTGGAATACGGAAGGTTTTTTACAGCGGGTTTTATTATTGCTGGGGGTTCTGTTTTTAGTGTTGGGGCTTTTGGCACCGCTGAGCACTATGTTACTGAAGAGCTTGCAGGATCAGACTGGAAACTTCATTGGCCTGGCTAACTATGCAGAATATTTTACCACTCCAGCGTTATTCGGTTCGATCCTTAACTCACTGATTATTGCCTGCTGGACAACAGTGATTGTTGTTACCTGTGCCTTTATAACGGCATACGCACTGACCCGTAGCGGCATGGCGGGCAAGAAGGGATTTCGCCTGATCAGCAGTCTGCCTTTATTTGCACCGTCATTACTACCTGCGTTAAGCATGATTTACCTGTTCGGTAATCAGGGCATTTTGAAAGACTGGTTACCGGTGGACTCTATATACGGGCCGGTAGGCATAGTGATGGGACTCTGTTTCTGGATTTTTCCTCATGCATTGATGATCCTGACGACAGCAATGGCGAATAGTGATGCACGTTTGTATGAAGCGGCTAAGGCACTAAAAACCCCAGGCTGGCGGGTCTTTCTGACCATCACATTGCCGGGTGTCCGCTATGGTTTAGTGAATACAGTTTTTGTTTGCTTCACGTTGGCCATTACCGATTTTGGTGTTGCTAAGGTAATAGGCGGGCAGTACAACGTATTAGCAACTGATATTTATAAGCAGGTTGTGGGCCAGCAGAATTTCCAGATGGGAGCTGTGGTCAGTGTTATTTTGTTGTTACCGGCGGTTCTGTCGTTCTGGATTGAGCGACGTGTACAAAAGAGGCAGGTCGCTCAGGTGAGTGCCCGTGCGGTTGCTATTCAGCCAGAATCGCAGCCTCTCAGAGATAATCTGTTAATGCTGTTCTGTGGTGTGGTCTCAGCGTTTCTGTTGCTGGTTATTGGTATGGCGATGTATGCGTCTTTAATTACCTTCTGGCCATATAATCTGACGTTGTCTTTGGACAATTATCAGTTCGATATGATGGATGGTGGAGGCTGGGAGTCGTACTTCAATTCATTGCGTATGGCGTTCTGGGTCGCGATTACCGGTACTGCAGTTATTTTTATTCTGTCTTATCTGAATGAAAAGATTAAAGCCTTGCCGATGTTGCGAAAAACGATGCAGTTTCTGGCAATGCTACCGATGGCCGTACCTGGAATGGTATTGGGTTTATCCTATATCTTCTTCTTTAACTCGCCGGATAATCCGCTGAACTTTATATACGGCACGTTGGCTATTTTGGTGCTGAATACTCTGGTGCACTTTTATACTGTGTGTCACCTGACAGCCAGTACCAGCCTGAAGCAAATTGATGGCGAGTTTGAATCGGTTTCTGCATCGCTGAAAGTGCCTTTTTATACCACTTTCAGACGGGTAACTTTGCCATTATGTTTACCTGCTGTGCTGGATATATCGGTGTATCTGTTCGTCAATGCAATGACGACCGTCTCTGCTGTTGTATTTCTTTATTCGGCTGATACAACTCTGGCATCGGTTGCGGTTATTAATATGGATGAAGCGGGGGATACCGCGCCGGCAGCAGCAATGGCAGTATTACTTATGTTTACAGCGCTGGGTGTGAAGAGTGGCCACTGGCTGATCAGTAAAGAGCTGTTATCACGCAGTCAGCGCTGGCGTCATGCTTAATGTTCCTTTGTCTGGTGCTTAAGGTGACTTAAGTACCAGATAATATTTATTTAGAATTCTAACCTGGTCTATACCAGATTGTGATGTTATTTCCTTCCTGTATAATTCTTGCTTCAGTAATCACACGCAGCTTATGGCCGAATGCGCCATGATGAGGTGAGAATGTATCGTTATTCCCGTCAGTATATCGGACCGGTTCAGGCCATTATCATGGACTGGGCGGGCACCACTGTAGATTTTGGTTCACGGGCACCTATAGAAGGGTTTCAGCGCCTGTTTGCCAGTCGTTGTATTGATATCAGTGAAACAGAAGCACGGGGGCCTATGGGAGCGGAGAAGCGTGAACATATTCGTCAGTTGTGTGAGCTGCCCCGTATTCGGAATGCCTGGCAGGCACAGTTTGGAAAACTGCCGGACAGTAATGATATCGACACTATGTTCGAAGACTTTGTGCCAATGCAAATTGAGGCGATTGCTGCAACATCAGTGCTTATTCCAGGCGTGACAGATTTACTTCTCTGGGCAGAACAGCGCAATGTTCGCATTGGTGCGAATACCGGTTATGCGGACTTAATGGTGTCTGGGTTGCTGGAGCGCGCTGCAGAGCAGGGTTACAGTCCGCAGAGCATGGTGTGTGCTACACAAGTCAGTAAAGGCCGGCCTTATCCTTATATGAGTTTGACCAATGCTATGCAGCTTGGCGTCGAAAACCTTGCCGCCTGTGTAAAAATTGATGATACCCAGCCAGGCATTGATGAAGGCCTGAATGCCGGTATGTGGACCATTGCACTGGCGTGTAGTGGTAACGAAGTAGGCCTGAGCCTTGAGAAATGGCAGGCACTGTCAGCGGAAGAACAGGATAAATATCGTCAGCCTGCGTACAAAAAATTCCGTCAGGGAGGCGCGCATTATGTGGTTGATACAATCGCTGACGCAATAAGCTGCCTGGAAGATATTACCCGCCGTCTGGCATTAGGAGAAAAGCCTTGAGTGCAATGGCCATTGGTCTGATTCTGATTTCCACATTATTACATGCCGGCTGGAATTCAATCGGAAAACGCTCGGGCACCAGCGTATCTTTTTATATGTGGGCCACAGCCTGCGGCATGGTTATTTTCAGTCCGTTCCTGTTCGATGTCTGGCGAGATGTGTTGCAGATGCCAACCGAGTTCTGGTGGTTGATTGTATGTTCAGGTATATGTCAGACAGTCTATTTAGTTGGTCTGGCTAAAGCATATCAGGGTGGTGATCTGGGCATGGTGTATCCGTTAGCCCGCGCATTGCCGGTACTTATAGTGCCGCTGCTGGTGCTGGGTGCGTACGGACATAGCTTGTTATCTATTGAAGATATAGTTGCCTTAATCCTTATCTTTCTTGGCGCGATGATTTTACCTGTCAGACGCTGGCGGGAATGGCACCTGCGTGCTTATATGACGCCTACTGTAGGCTGGGCCATCGTCGCCGCTTTAGGCACAGCCGGATATTCTTTTACCGACAGTGCTGCGGTTCATCTTATGCGGGAGCAGGGGTTTACAGCCTTTCAGGCCGGCAGTGCTTTTGCAGTTGTACAAGCTGGTGGAATCGTTATCTGCATGTTGCCAGTATCTTTGTTGCTGTTTAAGGAATCGTTGTTTGGCTCAGTATTTAACCGGCCAGGTGCTTTCCGCTCAGTTGCGATGACAGGGGTATTCATTGTCGGAACTTATCTGTTAGTGCTGATCAGTATGTCGATGGTGACTGAGGTCAGCTATGTGGTTGCATTACGTCAGCTAAGTATTCCAATTGGCGTCGCTATCGGTGTGCTGTGGCTGAAAGAGTCATTGAGTATGACCCGTTTACAGGGCGTAACTTTGATGCTGTTAGGGTTGGTTTTGGTGTCTTTATAGATATTCAGTTTTCCTTAGCTTGTCATGCAACGGGGAGCATATCTTCCTGCCAGAGGCACCAGTAACGGACAGTTGCTTTCGGGGTGTTGCTGAATACTGCAACGTAGATTAAAAACTTCATGTATCAGGGATTCAGAAGCGGTTTCCGCCGGACTTCCCTGAGTGATTACTTTGCCGTTTTTCATATAGATGAGATGGTCGGCAAACTCGAAGGCTTGATTCAGATCATGTAATACGATGAGTATGGTTTTCTGATGCTGATCGTTTAAGTGTTTGATCAGGTTCAGAAGATCATACTGATGGCTCAGATCTAAATAGCTGGTGGGTTCATCTAGCATGAGAATATCGGTTTCTTGTGCCAGTATCATCGCTAGCCAGGCACGTTGTCGCTGTCCACCGGATATATTTCCCAGCGATTGCTCGGCCAGGGCCAATAAATCTGTGTTGGCCAGAGCGGAATTGACTGCTTGTTTGTCCGTTTTTGATGGCGGCAGAAAGCCTTTACGATAAGGATAGCGGCCAAGCATCACCAATTCGTTGATTGTCAGTGTTTCTGGTGCCTGAGGGTGCTGTGGTAGAAACGCCATTATCTGTGCCAATTGCCGAGGCCTAATTGTCTCTAGTTGTCGGTTACCAATCCATACTTCGCCTGATTGTTTAGGGTGTAGCCCGGCGAGTGTACGTAATAGTGTTGATTTTCCACAGCCATTCCCCCCCAGTAATACAGTTATTTTTCCTTTAGGAATTTTTATCAGAGCTTCATCAATTAATATTTTTTGACGGTATCCCGTCTGTAAATGTTTACCCTGAATTGCTGTTTCAGTCATATGCTTAGTGCCCCCGAATGCGTTGTTGCCAGAGTAAAATCAGAATAAATACAGGTACACCTGCAATCGCCAGCATGAGTCCCGCAGGAATTTGTATCGGAGCGAAAAGGGTGCGGCCGAGCATGTCAGCCAGCATTGTTAACATGGCGCCATAACAGAGTACAGGTAGTGCTAGTTTATCCGGTTGAGGAGGGTGAAGTTTACGTGCCAGGTGTGGGGCCAGCAGGCCTGCAAAGCTAAGAGTTCCGGCAGCAGCTACCGCGACTGAGCAGAGTGCGCAGGCGATAAGTAAGCAACTGCTTTCCATCCAGGGTGTCCGGCTTCCCAGCATTGTGGCGCTGTCGCTATCGAGTAGCATGGGGGTTATCTGGCGGCAGGCTAAATAAGCCAAAGGTAAAAGCAGCAGGCACCAGGCAATGGTGTTGATAAGCGTTTGCTCGTTGGCACTACTGAAACTGCCTGCCAACCAGGTCATGATCGTAGCTAAGCGCTGTGTTTCAGTGAGCACCATCAAACAGCCAATTAAAGCACTTAGCAGGCTGCTCAGGCCTATTCCTGTCAGAATCAGGGCGATTGATGCAGTGCCCCTGCAGAGCCACCATAGTGTAATTGCAGTGACAATACCGCCAGTCAGGCCGATAAGTGGTAACCAGAGATAAGTGATTTCAGGTAGCCAGATAATGGCGCTTATGACGGCCAGTGCAGCCCCCTGATTAACACCAATGATTCCAGGGTCGGCAAGCCGGTTGCCGGTAACTGTCTGGAGTAGCAGGCCAGCAATTCCCAGACTCGCGCCAACCATTGCCGCAACTATTACTCTGGGTAAACGCAGTTCAAGTACCGTTTGGCTAACTTGCTGCCATTGAACTGTATCCCAGAGTATTTGCCATGATGAGTTGCTTCCGGACAGAAGGCAGAATAATACAATAATCGGAAGTAGCCATAGGTACGTAGGTATCTGAATGTTTGATATCATTGGGTTTTATACCTCTGCCTGATTTGCCAGATAAACCAGGGAACACCAATGCAGGCTAAAGCAACGCTGGGTGGCAAGCGATCGTTAGCATCTAGCCATTGAACCCCTGCATCAGCAAGAATCAGTAACAGTGATCCCAGTAGCGCACTGCCAGCAAGGTGTCCGTATATTTTTTCTGAAAAGCAGAAGCGGGCAAGATGTGGAACTACAAGACCAATAAAGAGAATTGGGCCGCAAACAGCAACTGCTGAAGCAGTCAGTATTAAAATTACACAGCTAACCAGGAGCAAAATTTGACGGGGGGCGGCACCTACTCCACGTGCTGTTTCCTGGCCGGTTTCAAGCAGCTGTAATGGGCGGCAGAGAACAAAAGCAAGGCTAATACCTGCGAGGGTCTGGATCGTTAGCCAGGGTAGCGTTTCTGTATTGACGAGTGAGAGTGACCCTGCCAGCCAAAAGCGGATCGCATCCAGCGCATGTTGATCCAGTATTAAAATAAGGCTGGTAATAGCGCCAAACAGTGTGCTGAGTAATGCCCCAAAGAGCAGTATGCTGTCTGCCGCCAGAGCGCCAGTTGCTATGCGGACAACCGTAAATACACATAGCATTGCAAGCCCGGCACCAATGAAGGCTGCCACGAAGCTGAATAAGGGAGTGAAAGGTAAAGGGCTAATCAATAATGCCACTAAACCTAGAGCCGCACCCTGATTTAGTCCCAATAATCCCGGGCTGGATAGCGGGTTGCGGGTGAGTCGTTGTAGCAGACAACCTGCGCAACCGAGGGCAGCTCCAGTCAGTACTGCTGTCTGTAAGCGAGGCAGGCGTAGCTCCGTTATTATCAATGATGCCATCGGATCCGGTTGTTGGTTATTTAGCCATTGCCAGACCTGTAACAGACCGATGTTATTATCCCCTGCCGTTAAAGCCATTGGCAGCGAGACCAGAAACAAAATGATTATAACGGTTAGCTGAAAAGGGAAAAATTTATTAGTTAGCTGCATAATTATCCAGAATGCTCTGCAAATCGTTGAGCACTTTTTGCGCTGCAATTGGGCCAATTCCAAGCATCCAGTAACTGTCGTTAACAGGGTAGGTTTTTCCTTTGAGCAAGCGCCAGAAAGGAGACTTTTGCCAGTCTTGGATTAAAGAGCCCTGAGACGGAGAATATTCACTTAATAGAATGAGTGGAGCTTCCAGCTGGGTAATTTTACTTGGAGATCGCAAGCGGACTGCAAAGCCTTTACCTTGCTGGCTTATCGGGCGTTGCAGGCCGCAGTGCTGAAGAATTGAGCCGATAAAGGAGTCTGGCAGATAAAGACGTATATGTGTCTGTAATGAGCGGACGACAGATAACGGTGGCTTGCCAAGCTTATTGTACTTTTCCTGGACAGTCCTGCATTGCTGCTCGAACTTTTCTATCCAGATGTCTGCTTTGGCTGACCTGTTAAGAGCATCAGCAAATAGCCGCAGATTATCAATCCAGCTGGCGCCTATAGATTCACTAAAGACTGTAGGGGCGATACCTGAGAGCTGATCGTATATTCTGCCATGACGTAATTTGCTGCTTATAATCAAATCAGGTTGTAGTTTTAAGAGCAGCTCTAAATCAGGTTCCTGAATCATGCCAAGCGAAATAACTTCATCTGTTATAGCTGGAAGATAATCTGGTAAAGCGTTTATCTGGTAGGCGCTTGTTGCAGCGATAGGGGTAATGCCCAGAGCTATTGCTATATCTAGTTCACCGGTATCCAGCACGGCAATTCTAACCGGGTGTGCAGGCACACAACTTGTACCCAGTGCATGCTCAATCGGCCGGCAATTGCCGGCCGCATAGCTAAACATTGGCAATGCTAAGAGCATTGCCATCAGCGCTGATTTTACCATCGGTATTGGTAGCTCGCTGCCAGAGTGGCTCCGGATGCAGCAATGTGACTGGTATTCTGTGTGCCACGTAATGCCTGACCGTATACGGTGTAGTACTGTTTGTTAAGCAGGTTTTCTATACCGATATTGACAGTATGACGGTCGTATTCATAACGGGCCTGATAATCAAGGGTCGTATAGTCGGTGATTTCAGTATAACGGCCAAACTGATTGTCATTAGTTCTGTCGTTATAAGCATTATTCCGGTTACCGCTGTAGTTTACTTGCAGGCGGTGGAACCAATAACTGTCTGGGCTGTATCCTAAGTAAGCCCGCAACTGTAGCGGCGGAATACGCAAGTTATCCAGTGCTCTCCAACGCTGTAGTGTTTCATCGTATGTTTCACCTTCCATCCAGGTTGCCAGACCACCAACAGACCACTGTGCGTTAATGTTGTGATCAACGGTTAATTCCAGTCCGTAAATGCGTTCTTTTGCACGTGGCAAGAAGATATTAAGAGCGGTTGCTTGTGGTTGTCCCAGATCTGAAGTGCTATAGAACACTGCTGATGTTAACTGGGTATTGCCCCAGTCAGAGCGGGTACCAATTTCATAGTTATCGGTTTTAAGTGGCTTTAACTCAGAGTCTGATAGTGTGAAGGTACTAGATGCATTATTCAGTCTAAGGCCTATATCAGGTAGTTCGAAGCCCTGGGAAAAACTCGCATAGATTTCACTGTTCTCGCTGGCATCATATACAGCGCCGGTATTAAACATAATGTCGTCAAAGCTTATTTTACCGCTCTGAACCGTATTTCCAGACATTGTTGTGAAGGTGTTGAAAGATGCGGTCGAGTGCTGATAGCGCGCGCCCAGTTCCCAGCGGAAGCGGTCAGTCAGGTTTTGTTCGAGTTGCGCAAAAACACCTAAGTCTTCTTGTGTAGCGGGAGGCCTGCCTATTCGGTCGCCGGTGTAACTGAAGATTCGTCCATTACTGTTATCGTAGGTTGTACGGTCGTAGGTAGACTGAGGATTTGCGTAATCTTCCTGATTATAATCTATCCCCCAGCGAATCAGGTTGTCATCGTTGATATCGGTATTGAACGCTAAACGAGAGCCAATACTTTCACTTTCGAGAAAGTATTGCTGGACGGGATTAGATGCAAAAGGAAAGAAGCGAGCCTGGTGATCTCGGTAGTATAGCTGTGCATCCATACTGCCGAGAGGCGTTGTCTCGACGTTCCATGCAAGGTTCAGCAAAGTTGTCTTTGTACGGGGTTGCATGTCTAGTTGCAGGCCGGAAAGGGCCTTGGCTTTAACAGAGCCCTTTGGTGCTGTATTAACGGATGCGTCGGATGTGTAATCGGTATCCTGCTCAGCGTCAAAGTGGCTGGCAGACAGTGTTAATGTGCTGTTCTCAAGATTCCAGCGTAATTTACCAGCCAGGCTGATACTGTCAGTGTCTGACATATCTCCCTGGCTTGGCTCGGGTGCAATTCGATCACCGTCTGCATCATAAAAACCGCCGGTGCGTTCCCAGGCTACATTAAAGCCATAATCAAAATTTTCATTTTGACCACCGGTATATTGTTCCAGCCGGTAACGTAAGCTTTCGCTGTCCAGTTCAGACAGGGAAGTTGCCAGGCCAATTTTGCTGATGGTCTCGTCTGTATTTCGACGGGTAATAATATTGACCACACCGCCTGCTGCGCCGCTACCATAAACGGCACTGCCGCCACGCAGTACTTCAACACGTTCGATGTTGCCGACATCGATACTCATGAGATCCCGGCGGCTATTACGGTTTGAATTTTGCGGGATGCCGTCGATCAGTACTAGCATATTTCGTCCGCGCAAAGTCTGGCTCCAGTTAGTCAGCGTCTGACTGGCAGGTGCCATACCTGGTACTGTTTTCGCTAGTACTTCTCCGAGATTACGCGAGGTCTGTAATTGAGTATTTAGCTCTTGTCTGTCAATCACTGTCACTGAGTGGGCGAGTTCGTTTAATGTTAAGTCTTGACGAGTAGCACTGATGACCAGCGTACTTTCTGACTCATTTTGCCGGTATGAAGAATCAGTAGCGTTAACAGCAGGAGAAATTATTGCCGCAGACATTGGTATTAATGAAAGCGCGACCAGAGTTGATTTCATGGGATATGCCAACTTAAAGGTTAATATAAATGCTAACTATTATCGTTTATGGTATTAATGTTAATAAAAATACCAATAGGAATGCAATTAAAAATGCTTGGAATTTATGATGTAGGTGCAACAGCCTTCTTTGCGAGCCAGTCAGATCAACGCTTTAGCTATTGCTTGTATGTGCCGAAATCCATTGTAAATGAGTCTAAATGTCGACTTCTTGTCGTAATTCATGGGTCAAGGCGTACTGCTGAGGTGTATCGGGATTTGTGTCGGGATTTTGCAGAAACACAAAATCTGATTGTGCTATGTCCACTTTTTCCGATTGGTATTCCAACTATGGAAGATACCGGGGGATATAAGTTTCTTTTAGATAATGGGATTCGTTACGATCAGATTCTGTTATCGATGATTGATGAGGTCGGTAAGAAGTATCCTGTTGATATTGATAAATTTTATCTTCATGGCTTTTCAGGCGGCGGTCAGTTTACTAATCGTTTTTTGTATTTATGGCCTGAGCGGTTGGCTGCTCTTTCGGTGGGCGCGCCTGGGTTAGTTACGCTTTATAGTCATGCAGACTGGTGGGTAGGAACGGGTAACTTAGAGACTCTTTTCGATAAGCAGATGAATGTAGTGGCCATAGAAAACGTGCCAGTGCAGATTGTTGTTGGTGAGGACGATTTAGATACGTCAGAGATTACGCTGAAAGAAGATTCCCATTACTGGGCTGTTGGCGCGAATGATGCCGGTGAAAATAGAGTTCTCCGGGCACAGCGCTTATTTGAGAATTGGCAACCGTTGGTGGATAGGTTGCAGTTTGATAGCGTTAAGGGAGTTGGACATAATGGTTTTGAAGTTCTGCCGGAAGTTTTTGAATTTTTTAAGGTGATTTTAGATGACAGTTGAGAACCCCATGGAAGGCGATACTCTGGCCGCGATTCGTAAAGTCAATCCGTTACAGGCGGAGCTTAGTCACCAGTTAATAGAATTATTTCAGCGAAGTGGTCTTCAGCGTAGTAGTCATTTAACCGAGCGGGATTTAGCTGAACAACTAGGTGTTTCACGCTCGCCTATTCGTGCAGCACTTAAGCTGCTAGAGCATTTTAACGTCGTGAAACCAAGGCCTGCCGGGGGGTATCTGTTAAATTGTGAGAGTGAAGATTTATATCGCTTAGAGCTTGAACTGCCTCAACCACCTTTAGATGCATTGTATGTCAAAATTGGTCAGGACAGGGTCCAGGGAGATTTGCCTAACCATGTAACTGAGGCCGATCTATTGCGTCGCTACGATGTTACTAAGGCTTTGTTGAGTAAGGTCCTGGCGCAACTTGCCAGTGAAGGGCTATTACAACCAGCGCAGGGAAAAGGCTGGAATTTTACAGCTCTTATCGATAATACCGGCAGTAATAGGGAGAGTTATGAGTTGCGTCAGCTAATGGAACCAGCGGCACTTCGTAGCGATGCTTTTCAGATTGATAAACCCAGACTGGATGCCTGCGCTGATTTTCATCGCAGACTGGTTGATGGCTTAGTGTTTGAGATTGCTCCACACACATTACTTACCGTTAATGCAGGTTTTCACCAAATGCTTGTTGATTTTTCTGGTAACCGGTTTTTTTCAGAGATCATGCGTCAACAAAACAGGATGCGACGTTTTACTGAGTCCGGAGCTGTGTTGTATCCGGAACGGATGCAAAAATCCTGTCAGGAACATCTGGATATTATTGCTTGTGTTTTGCAAGGTGATAGGCAGTGGGCTGCCAGTTTAATGGAGCGTCATTTGCAAATATCAGCAAGTGGAGAATTGGGCGTACCTGATAATTCGTAAGTGACGTTACTTGCAGTAGCAGTTAAGGGTTTAGTGTTGCCCGTTTATTCAGCCTTATTTCATTTTTGAAGGTATGCTATCCCATATTCTGATTTATGGATTTCATGTATTTGTCCGTGTAGGGTGAGTAACGTCCGGATTTTTTATAAGGAAGATGATTGATGGCAGCCGGGAGTTTATTAACACTTCTTGATGATATCGCCGCAGTGCTTGATGACGTGGCAATACTGACTAAGGTCGCAGCAAAGAAAACTGCCGGGGTTTTAGGCGATGATCTGGCGGTGAATGCCGAACAGGTGGCGGGTGTTAAAGCTGAGCGGGAAATTCCTGTGGTGCTGGCCGTCGCGAAAGGCTCGATGCTGAATAAGTTGATTCTGGTGCCCGGGGCACTGGCGATCAGCGCATTTATCCCCTGGCTGATTACCCCTCTGCTTATGCTGGGTGGTGCATTTCTGTGTTTCGAAGGGGCCGAGAAAGTGCTGCATATGTTCAGTAAATCGTCGAAGCAGACCGATGATGAAAAGGTTGAGGCCTTGTTGGCGCAGCAGGATACGGATCTGGAACAGCTGGAAAAAGATAAGATAAAAGGTGCTATACGTACCGACTTCATTCTTTCCGCCGAGATCATCGCTATTGCACTGGGAACCGTTCAGGACGCCAGCTTTGCCATGCAATCGCTGGTTATTTCTGTATTGGCGGTACTGATTACTGTGTTTGTTTATGGGCTGGTGGCGATTATCGTCAAACTGGATGATGCCGGACTGTATCTGCTGAAAGATAAAACCGCCGGGGCATTTGCTGCGGTTAAGCGCAGCGTTGGCCGGGGCCTGCTGGCATTTGCTCCAAGGCTGATGCGTACTCTGACCGTTGTTGGCACTGTTGCTATGTTCCTGGTGGGCGGTGGCATCATCGTACATGGGATTCCTCTGTTAGCTGAGTGGGTGCACCATGTGCAACGTTTGGGAGCGGATATCAGTATTTATGTCGCTTTATTTGCACCATCGGTAACTTCTGGTCTGATTGGCTTATTGATAGGCCTTGTGCTGGCCGGGGTGATGAAAATATTTAGCTCAGGTTCACATACCTGATCGTTTGTTCTGTTTTGATAATGCCGCTATAGCGGCATTTTTTATGTCTGATTTTTGTCTTTAGGTATAGGTTTTAGTTACTGATTTTTTGTGACTGTTTATAGCAAATGATTATGCCAGGAAAATAAGCCATAAAAATGTCACGAAAAATACCCATTCCTGTCGTATAAGTTACACATTCAGAAATTAACCTAGATGCAGTCTTCGGATACTCATTAAGTTCTGTATTACAGCGCTTACTGATCGGGTATCCATGTTTGATCCGGTTGATTTTTGAGTAAGTGTATATGTCACAAAAAGTAATTCTTGTCGTGCTGGATGGCCTCGAGTACGGGGTTGGTAAGCAATGTATGGGGTTTTTGCAGGCGCTGCGTGAGCAGCAGCGTGCCACGCTGTACAAATTGCAGTGTGAATTACCCTCTATGTCGCGGCCTCTGTATGAAGCGATTCTGACGGGCGTTGCACCGGCAAACAGTGGCATTGTACATAACACTGTTACACGTCTTTCCAATCAGCAAAGTGTGTTTAATCTGGCACGTGATGCCGACCTTACCACTGCCGCAGCGGCGTATCACTGGATTAGTGAGCTATACAACCGCACACCTTATCGCGCCAAACGAGATCGCCATACAGCTGATCCTGAGTTGGCAATTCAATACGGCAGTTTCTATCACCAGGATCATTATCCCGATGATCATCTGTTTGCCGACGCTGAAGCGCTGCGTCGTCAGCATGATCCTGATTTTCTGTTAGTGCATCCAATGAATATCGATGATGCCGGGCATAAAGCCGGTTGGGATAGCAGCAAATACCGTAACGCTGCCCGCCATGCTGATATGGCTTTGTCCGAGTATTTACCAGACTGGCTGGATGCAGGCTACCAGGTATTGGTGACCTCTGATCACGGTATGAATAACGATTTTAGCCATGGCGGTATTTTGCCAGAAGAGCGCATGGTGCCTTTGTACGTGATGGGCAATGGTTTTTCTCACAGCTCTGAATCACAGCCGCAGCAGCTGGAACTGTGCGGTGCCGTTTGCCAGCTTCTTGGGATTCAGGGACATGCAAAGGCTTACCCGGATAATTTCTTACATGCTGACTTTTCAGGAGCTTTATAAGCATGGCATTAGCAATTTTTGATTTAGATGAAACCTTAGTCGCGGGTGATAGTGCTTCGTTATTTTGCCGTTATCTGGTCGATCACGGTTTTGCTGGTGATGATTTTCTCGCAGGTGATGCCGCATTTTCGGAGCAATACAGCGCCGGCAGTCTGGATATGTGTGACTACATTCGCTTTCAGCTGCAGCCACTGATGCATCTGGATAAGCAACAGATTGATGCTCTGATGCCGGTATTTGTAAATGAATATCTTTCGCCCAGGGTGTATGCCGATGCCCGTGAATTGTTGAGTGCCTGTCGGGCACAGGGAAAGCGTCTGGTGATCATTTCAGCAACGGCGGCGTTTATTGTCAGAGCAGTTGCAAAGGAATTAGAGGTTGAGGATGTGCTAGCCATTGAGCTGCAAGAGACCATTGATTCAGAAACATCGAAAGTAACTTATAGCGGTGAAGTTGCCGGTATACCCAGTTTCAGGGAAGGCAAAATTATCCGGCTGAAGGCATGGCTGGAAGAGCAGGGAGAGTCCATGGATGGTGCGTATTTCTACAGCGACTCAATGAATGATCTGCCGCTATTAGAGCTGGTAGAGCATCCGGTTGCGACTAATCCCGATAAATCACTCAGTGAGCTGGCTACATCCCGTGGCTGGCAACTGATTCGCTGGCCAGCACCTGCATTTGCAGCGTCGGTCTGATTTGAATTCACACTAATTTTTTAGCAGGAACTGAATGATGAATAAGTTGTTAATCGCTGGCGCTACAGCGCTGATGGCAAGCAATGTTTTGGCAAGCTGCCCGGCTGTAACTGGGCCGGATGCTGGTGGTAAATACCCACACATTTTTGAACGTGCCGAATATGAAGCAAAGCAGGGTTGCAAACTGATTTTTGCTGAAAATCCGGCAATTGAAGAGCTCAATGCCCGTATCGCGGGTAACCCGGAGCTGATGTCTCTGGCTAAGCGTATTCCAGCCGAGCCTTTAGTCGTCGCGCCATATCAGCAAATTGGTATCTATGGCGGTGTGCTGGATGGTATTTCTAAGGCAACTGAGTCAGGTACGTCTGATCTGTTGTCTGTGCGTCACGTTAACCTGGTACGTTTCAGCGATGATCTGGCAACTGTTGTACCTAACGTGGCCAAATCCTGGGAATGGAACGCGGACTTCACGGTACTGAAAGTAAACCTGCGTAAAGGCCACAAATGGTCTGACGGTTCTGCTTTCACTGCTGAAGATATTGCCTTCTGGTACAACGACCTGCTGATGAATACTAACGTTATCGAGAAACCTAAGGACCGTTTCCTGTCTGCGGGCAAGCCGGTAATGGTTGAAGTACTGGACGAAACAACAGTTCAGTTCACGATGAACGAATCTACACCGGGTTTTCTGGATAACTTTGCACAGGATTACGCGCAGCCATTCCAGCCTAAACACCTGTTAGCGCAGTTCCATCCTAAGCTGAACAAAGATGCCGACAAGAAAGCTAAAGCGCTGGGCTTTGAAAACGGTTATGCGGTTATCAATTTCTACTACGGTCAGTCTGACTGGAAAGATGTACCAACCCCGCTGCTGAAAGACAAAGCAGCGTCTGACCGCCTGGTTGAAGCTGGCCTGACTGCTATAGCACCAAGTCTTGAGTCTTATCTGGTCGTAGAAGAGTCTCTGGAAGGTCGTCGTCTGGTAGCCAATCCTTACTTCTTCCAGGTTGATACTGCCGGTAATCAGTTGCCGTATATCAATGAAATCAGCGAAGTATTTATCGGTGATGAAGACATTCAAACCGCTAAGCTGATTGCTGGTGAAGTAGATTATAAAGCTCAGGCAGTTAACCTGCCTCAGGCACCGGTTTTGCTGGAAAACAAAGACCAGGGAAAGTACGAACTTGCACTGCGTCCGACCATTGCGCAAACCACTATCGCGTTTAATCTGACAGATAAAGATCTGGAGAAGCGCGCTGTATTCAATGATGTGAACTTCCGCCGGGCGATGTCGGTTGCCATGAACCGTGATCAGATTAACGAGATTGCTTATTTCGGCCTGGGTCAGCCAACTCAGTACACAGGTTTTGATGCGGATACTACGCCTTTCATCACTCAAGATCTGAAGTCCAGCTGGACGCAGTATGATCAGAAAATGGCAACTGAACTGCTGGATAAAGCCGGTGTAGTTGATAAAAACAACGATGGTCTGCGTGATCTGCCTTCCGGTAAAAAGTTTGAGCTGAACATTCAGTATGCGACTCAGGGTACGCCAACTGAGTTGGTTGAAATCATCGCGAATAACTGGACTGAAGTGGGTGTTAAAACCACTATCAAAGAAGTGACTTCTGATGAATACCGTAACTCTCAGACCGCAAACGATCTGAGCGTGCTGAGCTGGGTAATGGGCCGTCCACTGGCAACGCTGGCGAGCAATACTGAAACCCTGTTACCACCTTACGGCAGCTTCTTTGATCTGCGTACCGGTATGTTGTGGGCACAGCACCGCGATACTAAGGGTGCTGAAGGTGTTCAGCCACCGGCAACTGTTGCTGATATGAAGCAGTTGACCGATCGCTTTGTAACCCTGCAGGCAGGTACGGAAGCATCCAATGAACTGGGTGTTGAAATTGCCAAGCGCGTTGTCGATGACCTTTACATTCTAGGCACGGTGAAGGCTGTTTCTCCGGTATACCGCAGCCGCTCACTGGGTAACTTTGAACTGCCTAAAACCTCTTCTTATGAGTTCTACCGTATGTATCCATACCTGGCCACTCAGTGGTTCCTGGGTGCGGAAGGCATGGCACAGAACTGATTATTCGCGCACCTGATCAGGTGCATTACAAAGGAGGGGGGCATTGCCACCCTCCTTTTGTGTCTTTCTGAAAACAGTATGAAGACCTGCTATCAATGCCTTTTCGTCAGGTGTGGTGGCTGAAAACGTACCGATAACAGGTTTTGAGGATTTGCTTGTGATTGCCGATTTTATAGCCAGCACCTGGCTACTGTGGATTTTGCTGAGCGTTGGTGGGTTTCTCTACTGGCGGGGCATGCACAGCCAGTATTTCAATTATGTATTCAGTCGTTATGTGTTGGCGCTGATCACTTTACTGATTGTCAGCGGTATCGTATTTACCTTAATGGAAGTGCTGCCGGGTGACTGTGCTGAAAAGTATATTGCTTATAAGAATACCCAGGGCGAAACAATTACTCAGGCAGATATTGCGGCGGAACGTGCCCGGATGGGGTTAGACCAGCCGTTAGCCGTGCGTTGGGCTAGCTGGGTAACAGACCTGACCTTAAAAGGGGATCTGGGCTTTAGTTGTGCCAAGCGTCAGTCAGTTAATTTGGCGCTGGGCGAACGTTTCTGGCTGAGCTTTATGTTTTGTATGGCCGGTCTGATTTTTGCCTACATCATTGCCGTGCCATTCGGCATTCTGTCTGCTTTTACCATCAACAAAGACTGGAAAGACCGTAATCCTCAGCACACTAAAGCTGAACGCTTTGTAAATACTCTTGGTCTGAGCTTTAACAAACTGCTGGATTTGCAGTTGCGGATTATCAGTTATCTGGGGCTCGCATTGCCGAATTTCCTGTTAGCCCTAAGCATTATTCTGCTGTATGTGTTCGCTGGTGAGCCAACGCCAACCGGGCTGTTTTCTGATGAGTGGAAGAGTGTGCCCTGGTTTGGCGATAACGGTTTTGAGTTTGGCAAATTACAGGACTTTTTGGGCCATATCTGGCTACCGATATTTGTCATTGGCTGGTCTGCAACAGCGTTGCAGTTACAAACAGTCCGGGCGCTGGTGGTGGATGAGTCTAATAAGCTCTATGTAGATGCAGCCCGTGCCCGGGGTGTGGATGGTATGGCACTGTGGGCAGGTTATCCGGTACGCCATTCTATCAGCCCGCTATTTAACAGTGTCGGTTTTGACTTCCAGCGAATCTTCAATGACTTACCAATTGTGGCTGTTGTGATTGGTCTGACGGATGCTGCAGCGCTGTTGATTGAAGCGTTGGCACAAACCAATGATCAGGAACTGGCCGCCGGTATTTTATTCCTGGTCGCGCTGGTGGTTATTTCTATGAATTTTATTACCGATATTGTATTAGCGGCAATTGATCCGCGGGTACGTAAAAGCGTGCTGGGGAATTGAATATGGCGATCGGAAGTGTTTTAGCCCGCTTTGGGCGTAAGAAAGAAGCAGTCGCAGACGACGCGTATTACACCGCAGGGCAAATGGCTCTGATAAAGGCCCGCTTTAAGCGTAAAACCACCGGCGTAGTTGCCGCGTGGATTCTCGGCTCGCTGGTGTTTATGGGCTTTTTTGCCGGTTTCTTTTCTCCGGTTGATCCGACCATATCCGGTGCCGATAAAGATTACCGTCGCGGTGCACCGCAGATAGTGTATTTCTGGGATCAGAATGGTTTTTCGTTACGGCCTTTCACGTATACCTATCAGAAAGAGAAAGCCAAGATTGACCTTAAGGCTTTAGCCGGTGGTGGGCTGGATGCCCTGGATGCACTTACATCCAGCGGCGCACTGAGTTCATCCAGCCAGAACAAGTTTCTGGTGGATGAAGACAAGCGTCGTTATTTGCAGTTCTTTGTTAAGGGTTGGGAATACAGCCTGATTGATTTAAGTATGGCTGGAATGGACTTGGATATTCGCTGGGACCTGCACTTATTTGGCGTTGAAAACGGCCAGATTCATCTGATGGGCACCGATGAAGACGGAAAAGACGTGTTTAGCCGGACTTTGCACGCCGTGTGGATAACCATCAGTATTGCGATAGTGGCGTTGGTGGTGAAGTTGTTTACATCACTTTTGGTGGGCGGTGTCAGTGGCTATTTCGGCGGCAAAGTCGATACCGTGATGATGAGTATCACGGAAGCTGTAAGGGTGATTCCGCCGATTCCTATTTATCTGGCTTGTGCCGTTGCGTTAGCGCAGCTCGATCTGACATCTGTGCAGCGGTATTTTGCTATTGCTGTGGTCATTGGGATGCTGGATTTCGCAACGCTCGGTCGGCGCCTACGTACCCATATTCTGACGGAGCGGAATCAGGACTACGTACTTGCGGCCCAGCTTTGCGGCTCAAGTACCTGGCGGATTATCTGGCGGCATCTGGTGCCGAGCTTCGGTAGCTACATTATTGTCGATACGCTGATTAACTTTCCCTACGTGATTTTGGCAGAAACCAGCCTGAGCTTTTTGGGGCTGGGTTTGACTGAGCCGGTTAACAGTCTTGGGGTGTTGCTGCAAAAGGCTCAGGATCCGGATATTCAGCAGAATATGATCTGGCAGTTCTTTCCGGTTGTTGTGTTTGTATTCCTGATTATGGCCTTTGTTTTTGTCGGTGATGCTCTGCGTGATGCCGCGGACCCTTATGCGGAGAAGAAGTAATATGAGCATGCATAAAAAAGCAGGTAACTTGCTGGAAATTCGTGACTTAAGTATCGATTTTAATACTGACGAAGGGCTGGTAAGGGCGGTTAATAATGTCAGTCTGGATATTAAGCCTGGCGAAGTTATGGGCTTGGTAGGCGAGAGCGGTTCAGGTAAATCAGTCACTGCGAAAACCATCATGCGTCTGAGCCCGGGTAATGCGATTATCCAGCCAAACAGTTCAATCCATCTGCACCATCAGCAACAAGATATAAATGTACTGAAGTTGCGCGGTAAAGATATGCGTCTGGTACGTGGCGATGCTGTTTCGATGATCTTTCAGGAACCTATGGCCAGCTTTGCGCCAGCTATTCGGATCAGCGATCAGATTATTCAGACCATGCAGATACATTTAGGCATCACCCGTGAAGAAGCCCGTAAAGCTGGTATTGAGTTGTTTGATCGGGTGGGCATTTTAGAGCCGGAAAAACGTTTTGATCAGTACGTGTTTGAGCTGTCTGGCGGTATGCGGCAGCGGGCAATGATCGCCATGGCATTATCTACCAAGCCGAAGCTGCTGATTGCCGATGAGCCAACGACGGCGCTGGATGTGACCATACAGGCCCAAGTGCTGGAACTGATGCTGGAGCTGCGTGAGCAGTATGGCATGGGCATGCTGTTTATCACCCATGATCTTGGGGTTATCTCTAAGATTGCTGACCGGGTGACGGTCATGAAAAAAGGTGAAATAGTTGAGGCCGGCACGGCAGAGCGGGTGCTGTTTGCGCCGGAACATGAGTATACCCAGCGTTTGCTGGATGCCTTGCCGCATTTGGATGATTTACCGGAACCGCCGGCAAAAACACCTAAGTCGCTGGTGTCGATAGAGAATCTTTCAGTTACTTACCAACTGGCCAGTGCTGCGCGCAAACAGGAAAGCTTTACTGCTGTTAAAAACATCTCGTTGGATTTACCGAAAGGCCAGATCATTGGCTTAGTCGGTGAAAGTGGTTCCGGTAAAACGTCGCTTGGCAAAGCATTACTTGGTGCTGCTCCCATTAGCAGCGGTACCGTGAAGTACAACCGTAAAAAGCGCCCGGTTGAATTTGGTATAGGTAAAAGGCTGAAACGTAAAGATCTTGCCAGAACAGCTCAGCTGGTATTTCAGGACCCTTACAGCTCACTTAATCCGCGGATGACAGTGCGGGATATTATTGCCGAGCCGCTGGAAGCAATGAAGCTGACCAAGAACCGCGAAGAAACTGATAAAAAGGTGATTGAAATCGCCAGGCGTTGTCATATTGATGTTAGCCATTTACGCCGTTTTCCCCATGCTTTTTCCGGTGGCCAGCGGCAGCGGATCAGTATTGCCCGGGCGCTGGTATGTAAGCCTAAGTTCATTGTTGCCGATGAATCGGTCGCAGCTCTGGACGTGTCTATTCAGGCGGAAATTCTGGCTTTACTGAAAGAGTTACGCGAAGAGTTAGGGCTGACGATACTGTTTATTTCCCACGATCTGAGCGTCATTGCCAACCTGTGTGACTGGGTGTGTGTGATGAAGCATGGGGATATGGTCGAGCAGGGCAGTGTGCGGGATATTTTCCTTAATCCTCAGCAGGCATATACCCAGCAACTGATCGCTTCAATTCCATTGTTGGAACCCCGGAATGCTGTAGTTGATGCCTCTGAAGAACTGATGGCCAGAGCACCGATAGTCAAAACAACGGAGCAGAGTGCTGATGTTGCAGTTATCTGATTATGACTGTGTGTATACGGCTACGGCCTTAGTTATAGCAATGCTGGTGGGATTCTGATGGATATTACGCTGAATGAAATCCGCACATTCAATGCGGTAGTACGGGCGGGCAGTTTTACCCAGGCAGCAAAACTGCTTGGCGTGAGCCAGCCGGCAGTGACGGCACAGATCCGCAAACTGGAGTCCCGCTGTGAATTCCCGTTATTAGAACGTTTTAGCAAAGAGGTGCGGCCAACAAGCCTGGGTAAACAGTTGCATCAGCTCAGTTGTCAGTATCTGGATCTGGATCTGGCGGTTGCATCATTGCTCGAACCGGAAGTACGCAGTGAAAACTTTCGTCTTAAAGTTGCTACTGCCTCACCATTGATTTTTATGCCGTTAATGGCTGCGTTCAAAAAGCAGTATCCCAAGGCTCTGGTTCAGGTGATTGCCGGGACAACCCATGAATGCCGGCAGATGATTATGGAGCGGGAAGCTGATATTGGTTTATTTCCTATGCCGAATCCGCCATCCGGGCTTTCGCGGCTGGCGTTCCATTGTCATGGATTGACGGCTATTTTGCCTAAGGACCATCGTCATGCCTGTGCTGAATCAGTGACCGCACATGATCTGATAGAGGATCCATTAATTGCCTATAAAAATAACTCGTTTACACAGGAGTATGTGAAGGCTGTTTTTAGCAGTGCTGAGCTGAATCCGCGCTTTGAAATGATGATGAGTACGTCGGAGCATGTCAGTAATGCTGTTGTTCAGGGATTGGGTGTAGGCTTTGCTCTCAGTGATGACATCCGGCCTGATCACCTCTATGCACTGGTGCCGGTTGAAGGTACCGATATGGATGTAACAGAGCATGTTGTCTGGCTGAAAACCCGCAGTCAGCAACAGGGCATAAGAGAGTTTGTTGAGATGGCCTTAACACGGCGAAATATCGATTAATTATCCCTACCATTTATTTGCTTTAATGGCTATTATTTTGCCTTTGTAGCACGTTTTTTTGGTAAATATACTTACCATTCTGGGTTATTCGCGTGCTATATTGGACACTTGTGTTTTGGGTGTCTAAAACCTTTAGTACCCTCATTAAAAATTGTGTGATGAGACTGAAGGATTAGCCATGCTTGATATTGATCAGCTTCAGACGCCGATATGGATATACGATATTGATAACTATCGTATTCACTGGGCTAATGAAAGTGCACTGACCTTATGGCATGCATCCAGCCTTGAAGAGCTTACTGCCCGGGATTTTCAGGAAGGTACATCTGATGCTGTTCAGCATACTCTCTTAAACTATCTGGATGACTTTGCTCTGGGTAAGCGTATTTGCCACTGGTGGCAGTTGTCGCCAAAAGGTAAAGCCAAAGATGTTTATTGTCAGTTTTCGGGTGTCTATCTTGATGATGGCCGGCTGGCGATGCTCGTGGAAGGCTTGCATGTAGAGCGTGCAGAAATAGCCGCGCTGGTCAGCGGCACTATCATGATTTGTCTGTTTAACGAGCAGTTTGAGCTGTTGAGTGCGAACCCGTCTTTCCGTCAGCAATTCGGCACAGACATTCATAATCTGGCTGATCTGATTCCTGTTGATGAGTTGGTGAAAATTGATCGCCAACTAGCCGGTAAAGATAAGTTCTACGAGCAGGATATTTGCCTGCAATGTGCCGACGGCAATCGATGGCACAGTGTAGAGGTGCGCCTGAGTGAAACTACAGCTGGCGACTTTGTTGTTAGCTTTCAGGATATCCATGAGCGTAAAAGCCGTGAGCTTGAGTTACAGCAAATGGCGACCCATGACGTGCTGACCGGAGTCTTTAACCGTAAAGGTTTGTTTCAGCGCATGAAGTTGCTGCATGAGAAACAAACGCCTTTCTCTATCTATTATATCGACCTGGACGGCTTTAAACCTATCAATGACGGCTTTGGCCACGCAGTAGGTGATAGCCTGTTGTGTCAGGTTGCCAGCCGTCTGCGACGCTGTACCGGCGATGACGGAGATATATCCCGTATCGGCGGTGATGAGTTCGTTGTGATACTTCCCGAAGCCTGCGTTGATGACTATTTTGATGTGTTTGCCACTGCGCTGGTGCAGAGTCTCTCCGGGCAATACAAAATCTCCGATGATATTCCGCCGGTTGTGCTATCGGTAAGTGTGGGTGTTGCCAGTTATCCCCGTGATGATGATGACCTGGAATTACTGTTAGCTGATGCCGACGCTGCAATGTATATGGCCAAAGGTTCCGGTCGCCGTTGCTGGATTCAGTACCGTAAAGGTATGCGTGAGCAATTGCTGCGACGCACGCAGATTTCTCAGCGCATTGGTGCTGCACTGCTCAATGATGAGTTTGAAATGTGCTATCAGCCGGTATTTGATATGCACGATTCACGGGTAGTGATTGTTGAAGCCCTGGTTCGCTGGCCCGGTTCAGAGCTGGCTGAAGTCAGCCCGGATGAGCTGATAGATGTAGCCGAGCACTGTGGTCTGATTGGCGAGCTGAGTAGCTGGATTTTTTATCAGGCTTGCCAGGAGTTCCGGGCCATCCGTCAGCGGTTTGGTGATCAGGTCTTACTGTCGCTGAATGTTTCCGGCTTACACATACAGCAGGGCAGGCTTATTAGCGATTTAGAATACGCGATCAATTCAGCAGGTCTGCTGCCACAGGATCTGGTGCTGGAACTGACCGAACGGGTCATCATGCCTGACTCAAAAGAATACTCTTCCACAATCGATCAGTTGATAGGTTATGGTTTTAGCTTTGCGATCGATGATTTCGGAACAGGCTTCTCATCCCTGGCTTACCTCAACAGCATTCCTGCCAAATGGGTGAAGCTGGACCGGGAGTTTGTCTCCCGCCTTGATAAAGGCGTTGAAACGGTAACCTGCATTCACAAGTTAGTCGACGCACTGGGGATGAATCTGATTGTAGAAGGGGTAGAAACCCGCTGGCAGGTTGAAAAGCTCAAAGAACATCAGATCTTCTATCAACAGGGCTACTATCATTTCTCACCTGCAAACCTGCGTAACCTGTTGTGTGATCAGTCTGAGCTTAAATGGGTGAATGTTGGTTGATCTGTTGAAGCCAAGGATATTTATCCAGCAAAAAAAAACGGCGCTTAAGAACGCCGTTTTTTTATGCTGTGGATAATTCATTTATAAGTACTGGTGACTGAAGCTATCTATTGAAACGCTACTCATACACAAGCACGCTTTACTTGTTAATAAATGAAAAGCATACATACCTTAATACTGAAGCAACTAAAGAATATCGGACTATATTAGGGGGATAGGATTCTGCGCAGGCAGGATAGCGTAACTGTTAACACCGACAAGGTGTGCGTTCGCGTTTTCCCAGTGAAGAATAAGGATGTGCTTCAAGGAATAGCATGAGAACTTTTGCTTTAATATCATTATTTTTATTTTTAGCATTTAACGTACATGCTCAAGATGATGCTACCAAGAGCTTCATACAAGTGATGGGAGCTCTAAATCAGCAAGCTGCACAAGCCCAAAATCAAGGGGATTATGCTCAAGCTGAAGAAAGCAGGAGGCAGTTGGTCTCTCTAATGGAGCAAGTCAATTTTCGTCCGTCAGAAATTGCGAGGCAATTGAGTAATCTGGCTTCTGTATTGAATCTAATAAATAAGCCAAAAGATGCTCAAGTCGAGCTAGAAAGGGCCCTTGAGCTATTGGACTCAAATCCTACCAGCGATCGACTACAACTAGCTGTCCTGAATGGCAATCTTGGTGAGGCTCTGTTAAAGCAGGGCGTGTATGATTCTGCGAGAACGCGATACGAAATCGAGTTAGATATTCTTAGAGATTTATCTATGGAAAACACTCACTTTTCAGCATCAGCTCGCATAGGCATTGGGGCAATTGAGGCAGAGCTTGGAAATGTTGACGAAGCATTGGGACACTACGAGTTCGCGATACGGATATTTCGAAGCTTAAGTGATGACTCTCACCCAGTTACTAGCAGGGTGCTTGGGGAGTATGAAGAATTACAAAGAAAAGCCGAAGTAAGATAGTCATCGGCACATAACGATCAAATTAAAAAGGATGTAGAGCTGCGCCCTACACCTATTGTTAAGGGCGTTACTTCTCTAAAGGACAAAGGTATGGAAGCTGAGCTAAAGGAATACTACAAGACCCGTGCTGGAGAGTATGAAGACATTTACGCTAAGCCAGAGCGTCAAAAGGATATTCAGGCACTTTCACTTTTTTTAAAGAATAACTTCATTCAAAAAGATGTTTTGGAAATTGCCTGTGGCACAGGTTTTTGGACGCAGAAGTATTGTACTGATGCGGCAAGTGTACTGGGGATAGATTACAACCAGGAAGTGCTTCAGGTCGCCAGAGGCAAGGAGCTCCAAAATTGTAATGTTGAGTTTATAGTCGATGACGCTTTTCGTCTTAGCAAGGTCACGGAAAAAGCTAATGCTTGTTATGCTGGGTTTTGGCTGTCGCACATTAAGAAAAGTGACGTTAATGCATTTCTAAGAATGCTACACGTGAATCTTGAGCCCGGAAGTCTCGTGATATTTGCCGATAATCTTTATGTGGAAGGCAATAGTACACCGATAAGCAGTCAGGATTCAGATGGTAATACTTACCAGGTGCGAACACTGAAAGATGGTAGCCAGCACGAAATACTCAAAAACTTTATAACGGAAGAAGAATTTCATTCCATGGTGAGTGAAGTTTCTAAAACCGTACATTATAGAAAAATGGAATATTTCTGGTATGGCTGGTACGAGGTGTAACGAAAGCATACATAGGACTTAACTTTGTTAGGTCGAATGTGTGGTTGCTTCGCTTATACTCAATAATCGCTTTTACTCCGGTGAATTTGTGATTTAGACGTTAAATTTCTTTTGGGTACTTATTATGAATTTGGATAAATCAACAAAACGTATAGCAAAAAGAGTTAAAAAAGGATTTCAGGGTTATCCTCAGATATCGATAGCTTACTTTGGTAAATCAACCAGTTGCGCAACTGAAGTCGTTGTTGGGTTTATTTCAGAAGAAGGCGCTGCAGCCCAAGAGCAAAAGTTTTCCTGTAAAAGTGATGCCAGAAAAGACGAAACGATTCAGACGACCTTGTTAAAAGTGATTGAGCGGGCAGATGCGAAAACAGTTTTAGAGATTTCAGGTGTTTCAGTTATTGAGTGACTTCTGTAAACCAGATACAAAAAAAAACGGCGCTTTAAGCGCCGTTTTTTTGTAGTCATAAATTACTAAGGCTTAGAACAGACTCTGGATCAGGACGTCTTCGGTAACCTGGATCTGTTAGCAGCTGGTACGCGTGGCAGACCAGGCCACTGGAGCCATGATGGCGTTCTTTGACATCATATGCCTGTTCTTGTTTATGCTTGTATATATCAGAAACAAAAATGGCTCCCGAAGGAGCCATTTTTAGACGTTATTTAAGATTTAAAAAATCTTAGAACAGACCCTGGATCAGGCCGTCTTCGTCCACGTGGATGCTGTTAGCAGCTGGTACGCGTGGCAGACCAGGCATGGTCATGATGTCACCACATACCGCTACGATGAACTCAGCACCAGCAGACAGACGAACTTCACGAACAGTTACTGTGTGATCGCTTGGCGCGCCACGCAGGTTCATGTCAGTAGAGAAGCTGTACTGTGTCTTAGCCATACATACTGGCAGGTTACCGAAGCCCTGTTCTTCGAACTGGTGCAGACGGTCACGAACAGTCTTGTCTGCAGCAACTTCGCCAGCGCCGTAAATGCTCTTAGCAACAGTTTCGATTTTCTCGAACAGTGGCAGGTCCAGGTGGTACAGAGGAGCGAACTGCGCAGAACCGCCTTCGATCATCTCAACAACCTTAGTTGCCAGCTCTTCAGTACCTTCAGAACCGTTCGCCCAGTGGCTAGCCAGAATAGCTTCTACGCCTTCTTCAGCAGCAGCAGCTTTAACAGCAGCGATTTCTTCTTCAGTGTCATGGATGAACTGGTTGATAGCAACAACAACTGGTACACCGAACTTCTTAACGTTCTGGATGTGACGAGCCAGGTTTGCACAACCTTTCTGAACAGCTTCAACGTTTTCGCCAGTCAGCTGATCTTTAGCAACACCGCCGTGCATCTTAAGAGCACGTACAGTAGCAACGATTACAGCAGCTTCAGGCTTCAGGCCAGCTTTACGACATTTGATGTCGAAGAACTTCTCAGCACCCAGGTCAGCACCGAAACCAGCTTCAGTTACAACGTAGTCTGCCAGCTTCAGAGCCGCTTTAGTTGCGATAACTGAGTTACAGCCGTGAGCGATGTTAGCGAATGGGCCACCGTGGATGAACGCTGGGTTGTTTTCCAGAGTCTGAACCAGGTTAGGGTTCAGGGCATCTTTCAGCAGAGTCGCCATTGCGCCATCTGCATCCAGCTGCTTAGCACGGATTGGAGTACGTTCGCGAGTTTCAGCAACGATGATGTTACCGATACGCTCACGCAGATCGTTCATGTCGCTAGCCAGGCAGAAGATAGCCATGATTTCAGACGCTACAGTGATGTCGAAACCGTCGGTACGGGAGTAACCGTTACCTGGGCCGCCCAGACCGTTAGCGATTTCACGCAGTGCGCGGTCGTTCATGTCGATAACACGCTTGTACGCGATACGACGGCTGTCGATACCCAGATCGTTACCCCAGTAAATGTGGTTATCGATCAGAGCAGCCAGCAGGTTGTGTGCAGCACCGATTGCGTGGAAGTCACCTGTGAAGTGCAGGTTGATATCTTCCATTGGTACTACCTGAGCTTTACCGCCGCCGGCAGCGCCACCCTTCATACCAAAACATGGGCCCAGAGAAGGCTCACGCAGTGCCATAATTGCTTTTTTACCAATGCGGTTCAGGCCATCGCCCAGACCAACAGTAGTAGTTGTTTTACCTTCACCAGCCGGAGTCGGGCTGATTGCAGTAACCAGGATCAGTTTGCCGTCTTGGCGATCCTTTAGAGTTTCGATGTAGTCGAGGCTAACCTTGGCTTTATCGTGGCCGTAAGGGCTAATATGCTCGTTTGGGATCTCCAATTTCGCAGCAATTTCGCTGATGTGCAGTTTATTTGCCGCGCGAGCAATATCGATATCAGTATTCACCTTTTATACCTCTGTTAGAGAATCACGTTTTGGCGAGAGCGCCAGTATTTATATGTAATCATTCAGAATGATTGGGTCGTTAAGCGCAGCATTCTAATGTGTTGCGTCTTAGCAAGAATCTCCAAAGCAAAAAGCAGCGTTATAATGCATATCCTGAGGCAATTTTTCAATGGCTACAGGCAAGTTGCATCAAGTAAAACTGCGTTTACTCCCATGAATAGAATGCGACGACTCCAATGCGTGTAGTCAATCACTTTCAGGGCAGTAGAATTTATCTCTTTTAGCCATTAGCTTGTGTATCTGCGACACCTTTGGAAAAAACGTTCTTTTTGACGACAGATGTGCCGAAACTTTGTGCAATTCAGGAAACTTATGTGGCCAAAAAGAAAATTGCCGCGCACTGATTCGAAACAGGGCACGGCAATTGTGTCAGCGGTTATCTGGCTTAGTGCCAGCCTTCCACTCCGGTCATATCAGGTAGCTGGTGAGCGATACCTTTATGGCAGTCAATACAGGTATTTTCACCGGATGCCAGAGCAGTTGAATGCTGTTTAGCAGCCCGGCCAGCCTGCAGGGTGAAATCCATACTGTCGAATTCGTGACAGTTACGGCATTCCAGTGAGTCATTGGCTTTCAGGCGTGCCCATTCGTGCTCAGCCAGTTCGCGGCGTTTTGCCTCAAACTTTTCAGGTGTGTTAATAGTACCGAAGATTTTGCCCCAGACTTCTTTAGATGCCTGCATCTTACGGGCAATCTTGTCGGTCCAGTTATGCGGTACGTGACAGTCCGGGCAACTGGCACGTACGCCGGAACGGTTTGAATAGTGAATGGTTGGCTTCAGCTCTTCAAACACGTTGTTACGCATTTCGTGGCAGGAGGTACAAAATTCTTCTGTATTGGTTAATTCCAGTGCGGTGTTAAAGCCACCCCAGAAAATGATGCCGGCAACAAAGCCACCAATAGTCAGAAAGCCCAGACTGTAATGTACGGCAGGGCGGGTCAGGGTGCGCCAAATCGATTTGATTAACTGCATGGCAGTGCTCCTTACTCGCTGATAGCGCCAGCTGGTTTAAAAGTGTTATCAACCAGTGGTGGTGCTTCTACCTGAGGTACATGACACTGCTGGCAGAAGTAACGGCGTGGTGATACATCACTCAGTTCTACACCGTCACGATTCTTGAAGTGAGTGATGCTGATCTTGGTTGCGCCATACTTTTTATAGTTCTTAAAGCTGTGGCAGCTTAAACACTTATTAGAGTTCTTATTTACCTGATAGCCGCGAATGGAATGCGGAATCAGTGGAGGCTGCTGGACGTAGTTCAGCTCCAGGCTCGAATTTTCTTTTGGATAGTTTTTCAGCTCAGCCGTTTCTGACTGGCTATTAAGGTCATGGCTGCGCAGAGACCCACCCAGATCGCCAAATTCTTCAGCAACAACAGGGGCAGAAAGGATGGCAATTAAAGATAGTAGCAATAGGTTTTTCATTTTTTGTTCTCCACCTCGGTGGTAAATCGGGTATTGATTTCAAATACAGACTCGGCGCACACATCGATACAGCGGCTGCAATTTGTACAATCTGAGGCAAAAATAATTGGGCTGACGCTATTGGCAGCGCCTTTTAATACTGGTTTCAGAATCTGAGGTTCAGGGCAGACTTTGTAACAGTCCATGCAATCATCGCAGCGTTCGCGATTCCTGGCATTGATCCGGATCACACTAAGCTTACCTATCAGGCCGTAAAAGGCGCCCATTGGACAAAGGTGGCTACACCAGGCCCGCTGGCTGATAAATAAGTCCAGCATGAAGATCATGGCGATCAGTACCCAGCCACTGCCCAAACCGAAAATCAGTCCGCGCTGCAGCAGGGAAACCGGGTTCACCAGCTCCCATATAAGCAAACCGCCAAGCATAGGTAACAGCAGTGATAATCCGAGCATCCAGTAGCGCAGGCTGTTGGATATACGGGTGGTTTTGCTGATGCCTAAACGACGGCGCAGCCAGCTGGCGGCATCGGTAACAATGTTGACCGGGCAAACCCAGCTGCAATAGCTGCGTCCGCCGATCAGCACGTAGAACAGCAGGACGATAAAGCCGCCCAGTAATGCTGTTTCTGCCGGCCAGTGACCACTGGCGATGATTTGTGCGAGTACGAAAGGATCGCTTAAAGGAACGGTGTTCAGCACTGTAGAGCTGCTGAGGTTGCCTTTAAGAATATCCAGTTCATACCAAAAGCTGGCTGCAAACAAAGCCAGAATGCTCAACTGGCAAAAGCGACGCAGTAACAGGAAACGGTGAGCATGCCACCATCCCAGTTGTGCTAACGCTTCAGCACCGACGCGGCGATCTGCCTGACGTTCAGTTGGCATTGCTGTTCTCCGGTCTGCGGATTTCCAGCTTTAACTGTTCCGGTACCAGTGAGCCGCCATTGCGGGCCTTTTCTTCCCAGCCCAGCCGATAGTGCTGGCCGAGGGAGCCGCTGGCTAATGCCATTGGCAGGACTTTAATAGCAGTTTCATCCAGTACGCAGGCTTCTTCACATTTACCGCAGCCGGTGCAAATATCGGCATGTACGGTAGGAATGAATAAAGCGTGCTTGCCGGTACGACTGTTGCGCTGGCGCTCCAGGGTTATTGCTTCGTCGATTAACGGGCATACCCGATAGCAAACATCACAACGTAAGCCCTGAAAGTTCAGGCAGTTCTTTTCATCAATCAGCACCGCGGTGCCCATGCGGGCGTCGTCGATATTCTGCAGTGCAGGATCCAGCGCGCCGCTCGGGCAGGCTGCTACACAGGGAATATCTTCACACATCTCGCAGGGGACTTGTCTGGCTTCAAACCAGGGTGTACCGCTGGGGGCGGGATCAAATAAAGTTGCCAGTTTCAGGGTGTCGTAAGGACAGTCTTCCACACACAAACCACACCGCAGACAAGCATTCAGGAAGTCATCTCCGGACAATGCGCCGGGTGGGCGGATTGCCTGGGGATCACTGCGCTTTGCGCTGCTCGCCCAGGCGGTAAGGCCCAGGCCAACCATTCCGGCAGCAGATGCACCGCGCGCGACGTCAGTAAAAAACTGACGCCTCGACGGAGCCTTGCTGGCAGATGATTCAGAGTGACGCTGCTTGTCCATGGTCTGCTTCACTAATCAGATTCTTAACGCGCCTGGCGTTAAACCTTCTCGATGCGCACAGCGCACTTCTTATAGTCAGTTTCTTTTGACAGCGGATCAGTTGCATCCAGTGTCAAACGGTTAACTAACTGCTTAGCATCGAAGAATGGCATGAACACCAGACCTTCCGGCGGACGGTTACGGCCACGGGTTTCAACCCGGGTAGTAATTTCGCCACGACGGGATGCAACCCGAACTTCATCACCACGGCGCAGTTGGCGCTTTTTGGCATCTTCAGGGTGCATGTACACAACGCTATCCGGGAAGGCCCGGTAAAGCTCAGGTACGCGGCGAGTCATGGTGCCAGTGTGCCAGTGTTCCAGAACCCGGCCGGTGGATAACCACAGGTTGAATTCTTCATCCGGAGATTCCGCCGCTGGTTCATAAGGCAGGGCGAAGATGATGGCACGCTTGTCTTTCTTCTTGCCGTAGAACTGAACTTCGCTGCCAGCTTCTACATATGGGTCGTAGCCTTCACGGAAGCGCCACAGGGTTTCTTTGCCGTCAACAACAGGCCAGCGCAGACCGCGGGCTTTGTGATACATGTCGTATGGCGCCAGGTCGTGTGCGTGACCACGGCCGAATTCGGCGTATTCTTCAAACAGGCCTTTGTGGATGTAGAAGCCAAAGTCGTAAGCATCATCGTTGATCTGGCCTTCTGGCAGATCAGACAGTGGGTACTTGTCGACGTTGCCGTTCATGTACAGCACTTCATACAAAGTTTTGCCGCGCAATTCAGGGCTTGCTGCCAGCAGGGCGTCAGACCAAACATCTTCAACTTTGAAGCGTTTAGAGAATTCAACTAACTGCCACAAATCAGACTTAGCGCCTTCAACTGCAGGAACTTGCTGGTACCAAACCTGGGTACGACGCTCAGCGTTACCGTAAGCGCCTTCTTTTTCTACCCACATTGCAGTTGGCAGAATAAGGTCGGATGCCTGAGCAGTAACCGTTGGATACGGATCAGAAGTAACGATGAAGTTGTCCGGGTTACGGTAACCTGGGAGGCCTTCTTCGTTCATGTTTGGCGCAGCCTGCATATTGTTGTTACACATTACCCAGTAGCAGTTCAGCTTGCCGTCTTTCAGCATGCGGTTCTGTTTAACTGCGTGGTAACCAACTTTTGCAGGAACTGTACCTTCTGGCAGTTTCCAGATGCTTTCTGCGATATCGCGGTGAGCTTTCTTCTTCACGACCATGTCTGCAGGCAGACGGTGGCAGAAAGTACCTACTTCACGGGCAGTACCGCAGGCAGATGGCTGGCCAGTCAGAGAGAATGGTCCGTTACCTGGCTCAGAAATCTTACCGGTCAACAGGTGAATGTTGTACACCAGGTTGTTAGCCCAAACACCACGGGTGTGCTGGTTGAAGCCCATAGTCCAATATGAAACAACTTTACGTTTCGGATCTGCGTACAGCTGAGCCAGTTCTTCCAGGTTCTTTTCCGGAACACCGGACAGCTCTGATGTGTATTCCACTGTATAAGTGCTAACGAACTCAGCGAACTCTTCAAAGCTGATTGGGTCAGAACCGCCTTTGCCAGGGTTCTTCGCCGCTTTTTCCAGCGGGTGAGTCGGGCGCAGACCGTAGCCGATGTCAGTCACACCTTTACGGAAGTTAGTGTGCTTCTCAACGAAGTCTTTGTTAACCGCATCATTCTGAATAATGTAGTTGGCAATGTAGTTCAGAATCGCCAGATCAGTTTGCGGTGTGAAGATGATTGGGTTGTCGGCCAGTTCAAAGCTGCGGTGCTTGAAGGTAGACAAAACGGCAACTTTAACGTGATCTGCACTCAGGACACGGTCAGTCAGACGGGACCACAGAATCGGGTGCATTTCCGCCATGTTGGAGCCCCAAAGCACGAATGCATCGGCCTGTTCCAGATCGTCATAACAACCCATTGGCTCATCGATGCCGAAGGTACGCATGAAACCGCCTACCGCGGACGCCATACAATGACGGGCGTTTGGATCGATGTGGTTAGAACGGAAGCCGGCTTTCATCAGCTTGGAAGCGGCATAGCCTTCCATAACTGTCCACTGGCCAGAACCGAACATACCGATAGGTGGCATTTCGTCAGAGTTGCGGGTTTTCACCAGCGACTCTTTCCATTTCTCTGCCATGATGTCGAATGCCTGATCCCAACTGATTGGGGTGAATTCGCCATTCTTGTCGTAACGGCCATCTGTCATGCGCAGTAAAGGCGTATTCAGACGGTCTTTGCCGTACATGATTTTTGACAGGAAGTAGCCCTTGATACAGTTTAGGCCACGGTTTACCGGTGCTTCCGGGTCGCCCTGAGTAGCAACTACTTTGCCGTTTTGGGTGCCGACCAGCACTGAGCAGCCGGTGCCGCAGAAACGGCATGGCGCTTTGTCCCACTTCACTTCTGAGTCGGATGACTTAGTGATGAGGTTAGTCGCCTGGCTGGGTAGGCTAATACCGGCGGCAACAGCTGCAGCAGATGCTGCCTGTGCTTTTACAAAGTCACGTCTGGATACCTTCATGGTGATCCTCTCTTATTACCTGTGTTTATTCTTCAGGCCCAGTCCCATCTGGCGGGGGCCGGGTCACTCTTGTCTTTGCGGCGAACCGCGATATTCGGTATTACTCAGCAACATCACGCAATGTGGTGGTACACCAGTGATGCTGAAAGAATGTGGTCGGCCATCTGGATATGGTCGATCTTATCCAGTAACTGGGCCTGATCATCTGCTTCGAGTACAACGACCATCTTGCCTTCCGGTGTGGCGTTTGGTATTTCTGCACCGGGGATACTGTGAATCGTGTCTTGTACTTGTTGCAGGTGATCCGGGTGGCTCATGACAACCAGGCTGGCAATATGCAAGTCCTTGTCGTCTTGGAATGAGTCATCCTTGTGCGCGTTCATAGCTGGACTCCATAATTTATGGTGATGGCTTTGCTGGGGCAGGTGCGGATGCAGGCGCCACAGCCGTTACATTGTTCGGTGTCGATCTGAGGGGCGCTGACCTGACCAAGTCTTGGTCGGAACTGGATGGCGTCAGGTTCACAACTGTCTTCACAGCTACGGCACTCAACGCCAGATTGGGTCAGGCATTGGGTACCGATTTCTATATGCTGCTGCCAGGGCTGTTCAGTTTCTGGCCGGAACAACGGCTGATCGCAAACTGCAGCGCATTGATAGCAAAAAGTGCATTCACCGCGGCTGAAATCGATAGTCGGGAAACCACCATCACCCCGGGTAATTATCTGGGTTTCGCAGTGTTTGATGCAGGCGTCACAGCGGTGACAGTCGGCAAGGAACAGCTGTTCATCCTTGATCCAGGGAAGGTTCTGGCGAAGAGGTTTTCCGGCTTGATCTCTGGACACCTTACCTCTGAATAGTGCCCGACGGCTCAGATCGACCATGGGATTAACTTCCCGGAGGTCCAGTCAGAATCTGGGAAATCCAGACAATGAATCCGTACCCCACAACTATCGATACAGCCACGGCTGGTGCGATAATTCCGGTTAGAAACAGGAATGCTCTGGTCTCTTGAAACCGGGAGCTGTTTTGTCCGCCGGACTCTTCCTGCGGTAGTGCGTTTGCTGCTTCTTTCATCGTTTTGGCTTCCAAGAAAAATGCTTAGAAAGAATAGTAGCAAACAGAGCTGTTCGCTCTTTGACGTGCATCAAGGGTTGCAGGTGGGAAAATTGATCTGGGTCAATAGTTGCGACTTAAGTGCAATGCAGACGGGTTTTTCAGAAGAATCAGCAACTTCTGAGTGCCTATCTGAACCTCTTGGGGGGCAAGCTGATACACTTGGCGCATAATGTATAAACAAGGAATTTGTACCTGCTTCATCTGGATTGAAAAAACAGAATGCGTGTGCAGATTTGCAGCCCGGATTTACAGTTTAGACTCACAATTTAGGATAAATACGTGTTTACAGAATTAGGCCTGAATAAGGCCCTGGTTGAAACGCTCGCAGGGCGGGGATACGAACAGCCAACAGCAGTGCAACAAGCCGCTATTCCACTGGTTCTGGATGGGCGGGATGTCATGGCGGGAGCACGCACCGGAACCGGCAAAACAGCTGCATTTGTATTACCCCTGTTACAGCGTTTGATGACAGTTAAGTCGTCGGAGCATCGTAACGTTAATATGCCTGCCGTTTTGATACTGACGCCCACCCGTGAGCTTGCTCAGCAGGTATTTAAAAGTGCGCAGCAATATGGCGCCGCGACAGATGTACGCAGTTGTCTGGTTTATGGCGGTGCCAGTCTGAATGTGCAGATTGCTGCCTTACAGGATGGTGTAGATTTGTTGGTGGCAACGCCTGGACGTTTACTGGATCTTATTTTTAAAGGTGCTGTGGACTTGAGCCGGGTTGAGAGTCTGGTATTCGACGAAGCTGACCGGATGTTGGATATGGGCTTCATTGGTGAGATTAATCAGTTGCTGAAGAAACTGCCGCAACAGCGTCAGACCTTGCTGTTTTCTGCCACCTTTGATGACGCCATTTTTAAACTCAGTAAAACCTTACTGAATGATCCGGAAATTCTGCAGGTAGATACCCGTAACAGTGCCGCTGAAGGCGTCGAGCAAAAAGTTTACGAAGTTGATGCGGATAAAAAGCATCCGCTGTTGTCATATCTGATTGGCAGTAATAACTGGCAGCAGGTGCTGGTTTTTACGCGTACTAAGCAGAGCGCAGATTTTCTCGCCAAAGAGCTGACCCAGGATGGCTTAAACACTAAAGCTGTTCATGGTGATAAGTCACAGGGAGCACGGGAACGTGAGCTAGAGGCATTCCGTGCCGGTGAGATTAGGGTGCTGGTAGCCACAGATGTTGCTGCCAGAGGCCTGGATATTGATAGCCTTAACTACGTGATCAACTATCAGCTGCCATATAATGCAGAGGATTATATTCATCGCGTTGGTCGTACCGGCCGGGCTGGCAAAGAAGGTTTGGCGGTTACTTTAGTGAGTAGTGAGGAACTGTATTTGCTGGAGCCAATCGAAACCCTTTTGGATGAGAAGCTTAACCAGGAATGGTATCCGGGATTTGAACCGGATCTGGATAAGCCCGCGACTGAAAAGAAGCGTCGCCCAATGTCTAAAAAAGAGGCTCGTGCAGAAGCGCTGGGACTCAGGGGAAAGCCGGCGAACAAACGTCGTGGCCGGCGTCGTTAAAAGAATTTTGTTGTACGAATTGATCAGGGCCTTGCGATAGATCAGTATCGCTGGCGATCAGTTTGCTCTGTTGTTGAGTGGCTGCTATATGTGGCCCTTAATTTTAGATGCGTATTCAATATTTAAAGGCAAAGAGTTGGAGTGATGTTGTTTAGACGGTCAGGCCCGGTCAGATCAATGCTTTCATTGCAGCAAGGTTGCGCGATATTGCGTGGCAGGGCTTTGCAGCGTGGTCTGGGAGAAGTGTCATTACTTAGCTGGATGAGCGCAGTATGTTTGCTGTGTGTGCTGGTTGTATATGCCGGGTTTGCATTTCTTCGGCCGATAAATCTGGATAATATCTGCTCAATTCTGGATGCCCGTGATGGTTGGTATACTGCGGTACAACAAAGCCACAGCCGTTGGGGAACACCTATACCGGTAATGATGGCAATTATGCATCAGGAGTCTAAATTTGTTGCTGATGCCCGTCCTGGCTATAAATGGTTTTTAGGCGTCTTTCCTTATACCCGGCAATCCAGTGCATTTGGTTATGCACAGGCACTGGATGGTGTCTGGGGTGACTATAAGCAGCGTACTGATAATCCCCAGGCCCGTCGGGATAACTTTACTGACGCAATCGATTTTGTCGGTTGGTATACCCGTGATACTGAGCGTCTGACGGGGGTGTCACGCAGTGATGCTTACGGACAATATCTGGCGTATCACGAAGGGCGCAGTGGCTACCGGCGTGGCACTTATAATCAGAAACTCTGGTTATTGGGTGTCGCTTCTAAAGTTGAACGCCGTATGGTTATGTATAGCGAGCAATATAAGAGTTGTTCAGCGATATAATCGCAAGATGAATTCTTTTCATTCACGTCGTTAGTTATGAAGGTAAAGTAGCAGCCCTGCCTGCCGTTAACATTGAAGTATGGTTATTCAGTAGAGGATATATAAATGGAACTCTCTGCAGCTTCAATATCTGCACATCAGCAACAGAGTATTAAGTCTGAAGTCGGTGTTGAAATGACAGCAAAAGCGATTAAGCAAATTGAAGATGAAGGTCAGATGGCATTAGATCTGATTAACGCCACTGCTGTTGCGCCAGTGGACCTTTCGTCTCCTTCTTTAGGGCAAAACATAAACGTTTATGCCTAATCGAGATGAGATCATAAAAATCCCCGCCTTAAGCAGCGGGGATTTTTTTGTCTGTCTGATTGGGGTAACTGATCAATCTATTTAGTTCGCCATTTCAGCAGAATCAATTATCCAGTCACGAAATGCCTGCAACGCCGGATTGTTCAGCGCGTTGGCCGGATACACCAGAAAATAGCCGTACTCCGGCATGCTTATGTCTGATAACCAGTTTAACTGCCCGCTGTTTAATTCAGCAGCTATAAGGTCGTCATATAGGGCGACGCCCTGACCATCAATCATCGCCTGTACTCTGACATTCGGGTCCTGAATAACCAGACCGCCTTTTTTCGCATGGTAAGGCTCATCTGCGCGCTGATGCCATTCCTGCCAGGCTGGACTGTTTTCACGGTCATGTAGCAGTGTCAGTTTGTTAATCCATTCATGGGCAGGCTGTCCGGCCAGCTTAGCCACAGTATTTTTGCTGGTGGCTGGGCGCACCGGTGCCTGCAGTAACAGCTCTACATTCATACCGGGCCAACTGCCTTTACCCCAGCGAATAGCCATGTCGATATTTTCGGTATGGAAATCTGCGAGATCGATCATTGGTTGTAAACGCAGGCTGATATTGGGGTATTCCGCCATGAAATTCATGAGACGGGGAGATAGCCAGCGGGATGCGAAGTAGGTCGACATACCCACAGTAATTCGACTGGTGTCATCTTCTCTTAGCTGGGTAATGAGGTTTTCCAGGTCATGAAATGCGGTTTGAGATGCGTGCCAGAGTTGCTTGCCTTTAGGCGTAAGCAATATGCCTTTGTGTTTACGGATAAACAGACTGAATCCCAGCGCTTCTTCCAGTCGGGATATCTGATAACTGACAGCGCCCTTAGTCAGGTGCAATTCTTCTGCTGCCTGTGTGAAGCTCAGGTGGCGGGCCACAACGTCAAATAATCGCAAACTGTCGTAGTGTCGAAAACGCATATTAGCCACTCATTTATGAATATTTAGGTTTAAATTATTTGAACAGTTTGAGCAAATCTTTTGCATTGTGCGGTTTAGTTTAGCGGTGATACCTTAAATTACAGCAAAAAACGCTGCGTTATAAAGCTGTTTTTGAAATTTGGATTAATTTTATTGTTCATTGTTTTAGTTTGGTTATCAGTCAGCTGACAGGGGGGAGTGATGATGCAGGGGATGAAGTATCGTTCTGAACAAGGCGCAGTATTTAACCTGGGATTCGACCGTCAGATGTGCCAGTTACCTGCCGAGTCTGAATGTGGTGTTAGCCAATTCAGGTGGGATAAGAAATCAGGGGAAATGAACGTCAGGAAAGATCAGAAACTGATTACTGCTGAGCTTTCAAGTACTGAGCTTTCAAGTACTGCACTTTTTACGACGTGGATGTGTGCTGAAGTGCAGGGTTATTACCGACTTAACTTAATGAAGCAAGGTGTTTTTACTTTGCTTGCTGATTTAGAGGAAAGGGTATGAGTCAGTCTGAAATGAGTTCGACAGGAGCGGTACCTGCATCAGAAAGAGGGCGCCGTAATCGACGTCAGGGAAGTATTAAACAGCGTAATCGTGCATTACAAAATAACGGCCCGAAAAAAGCCCGTGCCATTGAACGTGAAGTTCCGATTTATAACCTTCTGGATGATGCAGCGTTAGATGCACTGGAAGCTCAGGCAGACTGGATTTTAGAAACTATCGGTATCGTTTTTAAAGACGATGCAGAAGCGCTGGCGCTCTTTGCCGCTGCCGGGGCGGTTGTTGATGGGGAACGGGTAAAGTTTCCGCAGGGTTTAGCGCGAGAGCTTTGTAAAACCGCGCCACAGCAGTTTCAGATGTACGGCCGGGAACCGGGTTATGAAATCAGCATTGGCGGTAATTCAGTGGTACTGACACCGGCTTACGGCTCGCCTTTTGTGACCGATCTGGATAATGGCCGCCGCTATGCCACACTTCATGATTTTGAAAATTTTATAAAACTCTCCCATGTATCCCCCTGGATGCATCATTCCGGGGGGACTGTCTGTGAGCCGGTGAATATTCCGGTTAATAAGAGACACCTGGATATGGTGTATGCCCATCTGCGGTATTCCAGCAAGCCTTTCATGGGTTCCGTTACCAATGCTGAGCGTGCGGAAGACTCTATTGCAATGGCCAGGTTGGTATATGGCCATGAATACATGGAAAACCATTGTGTTATTCAGGGCAATATCAATGTTAATTCACCGCTGGTGTTCGATGATGTGATGACTGGGGCTTTGAAAGCGTACGCCAGAGCGAATCAGGGCATCGTGTTGTCGCCATTCATTCTTGGTGGTGCCATGGGACCAGTCACTCAGCCGGCATTGATTGCCCAGGCTCACGCTGAGGCGATGGTAGGAATCGCTTTAGGCCAGCTGGTTAGGCCGGGATCACCGGTGGTTTATGGCAATTTTTTAACGACGATGAATTTGAAAACCGGGGCACCTACCTTCGGCACGCCGGAAGCAAACCTCTCTGCAATGGCTATTGGACAATTATGTCGCCGGCTTGGATTGCCGTTACGCTGTGGCGGACATCTGACAGCCTCGAAAGTGGCGGATGGTCAGGCAATGCAGGAATCATCTGACAGTATGAATGCCGGTTTGTTGGCGGGGGGGAATTACATTCTGCATGCAGCCGGCTGGCTGGAAGGTGGGCTGACTATCGGTTATGAAAAGTTTGTTATGGATCTGGACCGCTGCGGCATGATTCATACCCAGTTGGCCGGGCTGACCATTGATGCCAATAGCCTGGGGACGCAGGCGTATTTGCAGGCAGGTCCCGGAGAGAATTTTCTCGCAACAGATCACACAATGGCCAATTTCCGTGACGCGAATTATCTCTCTGATCTGGCGGATACCAATTCATTTGAGCAGTGGACGGAAGATGGCAGCCTGACCATTGAGCAGCGTGCCAATGCCCGTTGGAAAGCAATGCTGGCTGAATATCGTTTGCCTGAGTTTGATCCGGCTATCGACCGTGAACTCAAGGCTTTCATTGAAGAGCGTAAGGCTTCCATGCCGGACATGTGGTACTGACCCACCTTCTTACCTGCTATGTGTTTAGCGGGTGCTTTTAAGACAAGTATTTTAATCAAAACCCTCTTTCAACAAGCATTCTGAAAATAAGGAAAAGCAGTTATGAGCGAATCTACACGACATTCTGTACTGGCAAGCCGTCACCGTGCGCTGGGTTCTGAACTGGAAGACTGGAATGGTATGGGCACTGCCTGGTCGTATTCATCGGACCCCTGTGCAGAGCATGATGCGGTGCGTGAAGCTGCCGGGTTATTCGACATGTCACCCTTAAAAAAAGTGTATTTGCGGGGGGCGGATGCACTGAAGGTGGTGGATCATGTGATTACCCGGGATATGACAGGTATCTATACCGGTAAGTCTGTCTATGGGGCCATTCTGACGGCACAGGGAACGGTATGTGATGATGCTATTATCGCCAATAACGGTGGCGATGAGTGGTTATTTTGTCATGGTTCCGGTGACAGTATGGCGTGCTTACAGGAGTCAGCAGAAGGCTTGAATGTCAGTATTGAACTGGATGATACGCTGCATAATCTCTCTTTGCAGGGACCAAAAGCGCTGGCGTTGCTGAACCGTTTTTGCTCAACAGATCTGAACAGCCTGGCATATTTTCACCATCAGGCGGTCGAACTGTTTGGGCATGCATGTCGGATTTCCCGTACCGGCTATTCAGGTGAGCGCGGCTATGAAATATTAGTGGATGAAGCTTGTGCCGGCAGTATTTGGGACAGCCTGTTAACCGAAGGGGCTGCTGAGGGTGTTTTGCCCTGTTCATTCACCGCGCTGGATAAAGTCCGTATTGAAGCCGGATTACTGTTTTACGGTTATGACATGACCACCGAACATACGCCCTGGGAAGTAGGGCTTGGTTTTACGGTTAATCGTAATAAGGGTGAATTCCGTGGCAAGCAAGCTGCTTTAGCAGCAGAGCTTTCACCAAAAATATTACCTGCTGGTCTGGTGATTGATCATAACGACAGTCTGGCCGGAGGTGAGGTATTGAAACTCAACGGTGCAGAGGTTGGTGTGGTAAACAGCCCGTGCTGGTCACACCGAATGAATAAATCACTGGCACTGGGGCATGTATCGCCGGAGGTTGCTGCACCAGGTACTGAGCTAACGGCCGTTGCTGAAGATGGTACGGAGTATAAAGCGAAGGTGAGTGAAATGCCGTTTTATGATCCGCAGAAAGTGCGGACGCATGCGGGATAATAGCTGCTTTAGCAGCAAGTTTTACTCTACTAAGTTGTTGTAACTAAACGGGGCTGTGTATTTGCTGCCCCGTTTATCCATGAGTTTTTAGCGCACGACAAAAACAGATACTTTCGCGTGTGAGGCGACGTATCCTGCGTGTGCGGAAAAGAAATATTCCATGATTCCCGGTACGTGAGAAGACATAATCACCAGATCGATATTTAAGTCATCAATCGATTGCAGAAGTAGCTTATCGATTTCAGCGGCAGGATCGACAGAATGAATTTCATGCGCAATCGCTTCAATACCATAAGTAGCATGAATGCTTGCGACTACATCATCGAGATGAGATATCCGTTCTTCTTCTGTACGGGCGGTAGCGCCGGGAAGGCTGCTACCGACACTTACCGCGTGGAGTTCAGCACCTTGGGATTTGGCCAGGTCAGTCGCAATAGATAAAGCACGTTTCTGTGTATCCGAATCGGTAAAATCCAGAGGAATCAAAATTTTGTTAAACATCATTGCTTCCTTCTTTCGTTATATTAGATAACTTGATTGTAGTAACGAATACGGGGCTTACAGCGATTTGATATCTAAAGAGCTGAGGCAGATCAATTTTTCTGGTTATTGTTTATCCAGAGGAAAGGGGGCGCTGAATGTATTAAGGAAAGGCAGGGAATAATTGCTGATATGAGAATCATCTAAATGAGATAGGCGTCAATTTTCGCTACCTCATTTTGCCGATGGAAGTGTCAGCCTTTGAGCGAAAATGCTTCTAATAGCTCTGCATTTGTCGGGTATTTTTCGAGTAACGCGATAAGTTTTTTGGCACCTTCTATCGGTTTAAGGTTGGTCAGTGCTCTGCGTAACGCTTTTATGTTTTGAATATCTTTTGAGTTCAGCAGCAGTTCTTCACGGCGGGTGCTGCTTTTAGCAATATTCAGTGCGGGGAATACCCGCCGGTCAGCCGCTTCCCGTGATAACACGACTTCCATGTTACCGGTGCCTTTGAACTCCTCAAAAATCACCTGATCCATCTGGCTGCCGGTATCAACGAGTACAGTTGCCAGAATTGTCAGTGATCCACCGTTTTCAATCTTTCTTGCTGCGCCAAACAGTTTTCGGGGTATTTCCAGTGCTCTGGCGTCAACGCCGCCCGACATAGTACGGCCACTGCTTTTGCGTTCGGCATTATGGACGCGTGATAGCCGTGTCAGCGAGTCGATAACAATCATGACATCATGACCTTCGCCAGCTTGCTTACGGGCAATGTTAAGAAGATTGTTGGCCACGCGAACGTGTTGAGCATAGCTTTCATCTGAGGATGACGCGTGCACATCGGCGCTTACACTGCGTTTAAAATCAGTGACTTCTTCCGGTCGCTCATCAATGAGCAACGCATAAAGCTTTATGTCAGGGTAAGCTTCGCTTACCGCCTGGCAGACATGTTTCAAAAGAGTTGTTTTGCCAGAACCTGGGGGGGCAACAATTAAGCCTCGCTGACCCATTCCAATCGGGGTGATTAAATCCATTGCGCGAGCGGCGAAGTGCTCCGAGCCTGACTCCAGGCGGATACCTGGCGACGGATGGACAGCAACGCCATTCATGAAACGCTTTACAGGGTCTTTATCAAAGACCTCTTCGGTCGTTTCTTCTACAGGTTTGGACGGAGTCTTTCTTTTGCCTTTCAGCGATAGTATTTTTCGCGTCATGATATTGGTATATCGCTCTGGGGAGTGAAGAGTGCGTTGATTGTAAATTCTGGAAGAATGCTTACTTATACGTTATCGCATCAGCTTTGCAGTGTTCTCAGCATGACTGACTTTAGGGTATTCAGTCAGGCATCTTAGTTGTTTGTTGAACATTCAACAATGGAATGGCCAGGTTATTGAAAAAGGTTCTTCAGCATAGGTTATTCAGAACAGACTATTCAGTAAGCGTTTTCAGTGTCCGATTTATCAGTTTTGTAAGCCCACTCCAGATTACTTTCTTTTAATGAAAGAGAGGTTTAAATATTGAATATTTTAAGAAGGCTTGAAGTGTAAGAAAGTAATAGTTCTATGCTTTTCGTTAATAAAAATAAGAAGTGGAACTATGACTTATGAATAACTCGAAATCTTATGACATAAATGGATGGCCGTCCGTTTTCGCTAATGTTTATCTGTGTACTTTACCAGCGCTTGTAATCATTTTTTTACCAATGCTTGTTGGTGGGATGGTTGAGCATCTGGGGATGACGGATCAGCAGGCTGGCTTTGTCGCGACTTCCGATATGTTGGGATATACCATTGGAACCCTGTCATCATTCTTTTTCATCCATAAAGTGAACTGGCGTAAATTAAGTCTTGCCTGTATCGCGCTGATGGTTGCCGCGAATGCTCTTTCTGGAAACATATCGGACTACGATACGCTTCTGGCGGTTCGGTTTGTCTCAGGTCTGGGAGGTGGTGTTCTAACGGCGGTGACTTTTGCGGTTATTGGTCAGATGCGTGATCCGGATTCTGCTTATGGCTGGTGGCTGGTTTTTCAGGCTGGATTTGGACTGGTGGGCTTCCAGTATTTTTGGGATATCAGTGTAAATGGCGGTTTTCTGGTTTTAACCGGGCTGTTATTACTGGGTGGACTGCTATTCAGTTTCATACCAGAACAGGCTTTGTCTCAAAATCGTAATATCAGTAAAGTTGACCCGGCAGTATTTAAAAAAGCTGCATCAGGAGTAGTTGCCATATTCCTTGTATATATAGGTTTAATGGCTATTTACACTTACTTAGAAAGAATTGGGAATCAGGCAGGCCTGAGCCCTGAAGATATCGGAATCAGTTTTTCTGCAATGTCTGTCGCTGGTCTTCTGGGTGGTGGATTAGCAGCAAAAATGGGTTCTCGTTGTGGGCGAAGCATACCTGTAATTATTGGCACGGCCGGTTGTATTTTGTCTTTCTATTTATTCACTATCGATCAGGTAGCGTTCGCTACTTACGCAGCAGCTTGCTGTCTTTTCTTTGGTCTTTGGAGTTTCTTACTGCCTTATCTTATGGGTGCTTGCGCCGCTGTTGATGCTTCAGGTCGAACGCTTGCTATGGCCAATGCTGCGATAGGTGCCGGTTTAGCTTTTGGGCCTTTCATTGCTGCAAACCTGGTAGGTGAAAATGGCTACGGCATTCTTGCTACGGTATCGACTGGTTTTATGATAGCAGGTTTTCTTCTTGTTCTGCCGCTACTCAGGCATTCGCAGCAAACGACCACTCTTAACAGTCCTGTTTCTGGCAGCTGATACCGATACCGGCTGCTGTTTTTCAGCGGTGTTAATAACGCTCGGCAGCCATTTGAAAAGATATAAAAGTGAGATGTGAAAATGACAGAGTTGAATAATTCTCCGGAATTAAAAGCATTATACGGATCGAGCCAGGAGTTGCTTTTTGCGGGTTTACCAACCTTTATGCGCCGCCGATATACCCGTGACCTGACAGGTGTGGATATTGCTGTTTTAGGTGTTCCCTGTGACCTAGCTACGAGTTTCCGTCCGGGTGCACGTTTTGGTCCGGCTTCTATTCGTCAGATCAGTGCAGATATGGCCTGGTGGAATAAACAGTTTCATTGGGAGTTTAATCCATTTAACAGGCTTGCCATTGTTGATTATGGCGATGTGAATTTTGAATATGGTAATCCGGCAGATCTGGTCGAGAAAACGCAGAAAGATGTGGCAGATATAGTTAAATCAGGTGCTGAAACTCTGTGTCTGGGAGGTGATCATTTTATCACTCTGCCTGTACTGCGTGAGCTGGCAAAGGTGCACGGGCCTTTATCGCTGATTCATTTTGATGCACATACTGATACGGATCCACATGGTAATACTTATGATCATGGGTCGATGTTTTTTCACGCTGTTCAGGAAGGCTTGGTTGATCCTGAAAGGTCAGTGCAGATAGGTATAAGAACTGAATATTATAAAAAGGATAAGTTTGTTGTGTTGTCTTCGCCGTGGGTGCATGAACACGGTATTTCAGCCACTGTCAGTGAAATTAAAAATGTAGTACGTAGTAATAAAGCGTATCTAACGTTCGATATTGATTGTTTAGATCCTGCGTTTGCACCGGGTACCGGAACACCTGTTATGGGAGGGTTATCATCGGATCAGGTTCTGGGCATCTTACGCGGCCTGACAGGCATTAATTTTATAGGTATGGACGTTGTTGAAGTTTCACCTACCTATGATGTAGGGAATATAACGTCTTTTGCTGCAGCGCAAATAGCACTCGAATATCTGTGTCTGAAGTCTGTGGATAGAAAGGATGTCGTTTAGGTAAGTAGCTATGCGGTAAGTAAAGTTTTGTCAGACTTTGTGGAGGGTAATCCTCCACTTTTTTTATCATATAATCAGGGTATCTATCAGACATTATTGAATCGGGCAGGCATTGATATGATTGCATTTCATGATATTGATCTTAAATACCTCAAAGTGTTTGTTACGGTCGTTGATTGCCAGGGATTCACCAATGCTGAAGCAATGTTGGATCTCAATTGTTCATCGATCAGCAAATATATTTCTTCATTGGAAGCCAGGTTAAGTGTAAGGCTGTGTAACCGGGGACGGGGAGGGTTTGAATTAACTCCTGAAGGCGAAGAGTATTATCAGTCTGCGTTGAGGCTATTGAAATCAATTGATCAGCATTCAATAGACATTAATAATTTAAAACACAGATCTGCTTCATCGATTACTTTGGGTGTGATTGATAATATTGCTCAGGATTCTGGGTGCCATGTTCATGATGCTATGCGCAGCTTTAAATCTAAACAGGCTAACGTTAATTTTAAAGTTGTGACTTGTTCAGCAGATGAGATTATTCTGAAATTAATTAACAACGAAATAGATATTGGTATTAGCTATATATCCAGAAGAATATCAGGTCTGGAATCAACACTTTTATATAAAGAACGCTCATTTCCGTATATTTCTGCGATCAATCATGGTGCATATAAAAACGGCTTAGTCTCATTAGAGGATGTAAAAGAATTAGGCTTAGCAACCTGTACGCATGAAAAGTCCAATCCAATACTTGGATATTTCCATAATATTAATATTTGCAACCACTTAGACAGTGTATCTTTGCTGACGTTAAGTGGAGAATATATTGGTTTGCTTCCCGAGCATTATGCTCAGTATTGGGTAGATAAAAATCAATTCAAAAAACTGGCTATTGATGAGCTATATCTGATGTCTTCTATTTACGGGCTATGCAAAACGAATACTAGTGAGCAGCCATTAGTTCGTGAGTTTCTTGAGTTGCTGTCGTCAGAACATACTTGAACGCATTTTTCAGTTTGCCGTTTACTACATGCTTGTATTTGGGTGAGAGCTTTGAGGAAGTTGGGTAATACTGAAAGTTCTGGCCCGCGATATAAATGCTTTAAGCGACTCAGATCAACTAACGCGTGTATTTGCAAAAATGCCTATGCCTGAGGTGCTAGTATCTTAGCTCTGACTTGTCTGAGAGCTGTGCCCCATGAAACACTCATCTGGTAAAAACGAATCTGTGAATAACGGCGCTGTTAAGAGTTGCGCTGAAAGTATCCGGCCCTTAAAGAAAAAAGGTTTGTTACAAAAAACATCTATGGCTGCAGGTATTTTCTGTCAGATCATAGCGTTATTTTGTTTGGTGATGACCTATCTGGAATCACAAACGCTTGGCATGGAAGATGTGATTACGGCCAGCTATCTAGCATCTACATTTTTCTTTTCTACCTGCGGTATTGTAATGATTATTATTGGAAAGGCTGATCTGCCTGACTTAAGTATTTCCGGTCTTTCTGAAGATAAATAAAACGGGGCTTTAAGTGTTTGGTCTGTTAGCTAAGCAGGTCATTATTGTCACTTTCAGCACCGTGTTACTCTTCCTTATTCCGTGTTTATTCTTCATATTTCTTTTTAATTCCTACTTATCTATGCGCCTGTTTTGATCTCTCTTATGTGTCGCTTGATTTATATCAAGCAACTATATCTGGTATGTAAATTACTATCCATGCACTAGATGTGCTTGTTGTGCGTCTGGTTATTCTTTGTGAATTACTACTGGATGGAGTAACTGTGCATGAACACCCTGCAATCTGAATGCGATACGGAGCTGGCTCAATTAACCTTACAAGAGGCTTCCCGAGATATCTGGGACAGTAAGTACCGGTTGCGATCGAGACAGGGTGAGGTAGTCGATACAGATATTGATGACACGCTGCAGCGGGTTGCCAGGGCGCTGGCTGCGGTTGAACAGGGAGATGAGTTACAGGCGTACTGGTATGAGAAGTTTCTGCAAGCCTTGCGTAATGGTGCCGTGCCTGCCGGGCGGGTTATCGCAAATGCTGGTGCTCAGCAGCATAAACCTGCAACTTCTACCATAAACTGTACGGTGTCCGGCAGCATTGCCGATTCTATGGATGACATTCTTGGCCGTAATCACGAAGCGGGTTTAACACTGAAAGCGGGCTGCGGCATTGGCTATGAGTTTTCGACGTTACGTCCGGCCGGGGACTACGTGTCTGGCGCAGGGGCCTATACATCAGGCCCGCTTTCATTCATGGATGTGTTCGACAAGATGTGTTTCACCGTGTCTTCTGCGGGTGGTCGTCGTGGTGCTCAGATGGCGACTTTTGATATTGGTCATCCGGATGTGCTGGCGTTCATTAAAGCTAAGCGTGAAGACGGTCGCCTGCGGCAGTTTAACCTTTCTCTGCTGATTACCGATGCCTTCATGCAAGCGGTCGATGCCGATGCTGAATGGCCGCTGGCATTTCCGGTTAGCCTGAAGACTCAGCAGCGAGAGCCTTTGAACTTGAATGATAGTCGGCAAGTCATCTGGCGGGAATGGCCCTTGCAGGATGGTTATGTGGTTAACGACTCAGGGCTGGTGGCCTGTAAGGTAAGTAAGTGGGTTAAGGCGAAAGGCCTGTGGAATTCGATTATGAATGCCACTTATGATTTTGCTGAACCGGGATTTATCCTGATCGATAAAGTGAATGAACAGAACAATAACTGGTTCTGCGAAACGATTCGTTCGACGAATCCCTGTGGCGAACAACCGTTACCGCCTTATGGTAGTTGCTTGCTGGGGTCGGTTAATCTGACCCGTTTTATTCGCCAGCCATTTTCTGCATACGCACACTTTGACTGGTCAGGTTTTAGAGAAACAGTGGCCGTATTTACCCGGATGCTGGACAACGTGGTAGAGATAAATGGCCTGCCGCTGGAACAGCAAAGAAAGGAAATATGGAGCAAGCGCCGTCATGGTATGGGCTATCTGGGGTTAGGCTCGGCCATAACTATGCTTGGGCATAAATACGGTGATCCGGAATCGCTGGCATTCACCGAAGAAGTTAGCAAAGTAATGGCGATTATTGGCTGGCAAACAGGTTTAGGGCTGGCCCGTGAAAAGGGCGCTGCACCTATACTGGATGAAGTCTTCACTGTGACTGCGGAAATGTTGCGTAAACGTCCTGAAATGGAAGTCGATGGCTATCAGGCAGGAGATGAGTTACCGGGCAGAGTGTTACATGCCCGTTATAGCCATTACATGCAGAAGATTGCCAGTGAAGAGCCTGAATTGGTTGAGCAACTGGCGCGTTATGGTTGCCGCTTTACACATCACAGTTCGATTGCTCCCACAGGCACAATTGCGTTGTCGCTGGGGAATAATGTCAGCAACGGAATTGAGCCGAGTTTTGCCCATCACTATAGCCGGAATATTATTCGTGCAGGCCGTAAAACCAAGGAAAAAGTAGATGTTTTTTCTTATGAATTACTGGCGTACCGACAGCTAATTAACCCTCAGGCTATGCCCTTCAGTTCTGCACCTGAACAACAGCTGCCGGATTACTTTATTTGCGCTGATGATATTCATCCGCAACAGCATGTAGATGTTCAGGCTGCCGCACAGAAATGGATTGATTCGTCTATTTCCAAAACGGCGAATGTACCCACTGATTACCCCTACGAGAAGTTTAAGCACATTTATCACTATGCCTGGGAACAGGGGCTAAAAGGCTGCACGACTTTTCGCTTTAATCCGGAGGCGTTTCAGGGGGTGTTGGTGAAAGAGCAGGATCTGGCTAACACCCGTTATCGTTTTACATTAGATGACGGTAGCAGCGTCGAACTAGCAGGTAATGAAACTGTGGAATATGACGGTGAAACACATACTGCTGCGAACCTGTTTGATGCACTTAAAGAAGGCTATTACGGCCGTTTGTAATTACTGATCTGAATACTTTGGAGTTATTAAAATGTCACAACTTATGTCTTCCGGTCAGGCGTCTGTATCAGCCTCTATTAACCGAAAAATTATTGCCTGCGAAGTTGTTAAAGAAGAATGTAAAGATACCGCGGATGCTTTATCTGAAGAGTCGGGATCTGAAGTTTCATCAACAGTACCCGTTAATGAACTGGCAATGGAGCGGGTACACGAGAACCTGGACAGGCCTGAGCGTTTGCTGGGCTCTACTTACAAAATCAAAACGCCAGTGTCGCCCCATGCGCTGTATATCACCATTAACGATGTATTGTTGAATCAGGGAACGGAATTTGAACAACGCCATCCTTATGAAGTTTTTATAAATTCGAAAAACATGGATCACTTTATGTGGGTGGTGGCGCTTACCCGGGTTCTTTCTGCGGTCTTTCGTAAAGGCGGAGACGTCACCTTTATGGTGGAAGAGCTTAAGGCTGTATTTGATCCCAAAGGTGGTTATTTCAAAAAGGGAGGGCGTTACATGCCGTCACTTGTTGCAGAAATAGGCTATGCCATTGAAGACCATCTGCAGGCTATTGGTTTACTTGAAAATGATCAGTTGGATGAAAATCAGCGTCAACTACTGGCGGCCAAACGGGCTGAGTATGAACAGCGTGATCAGAAGCAGAGCATAGCTAGTGAAACTAAGGTTGAAGCCAGTACTCTCGAAGCAGATAAAGATGAATCAGGTAGCTTTCCTGCCGGCGCTCAGTTGTGTACTGCCTGCCATGTTAAGGCCGCTATTCTCATGGATGGTTGTTACACCTGCCTGAATTGTGCAGAGAGTAAGTGCGGTTAAGTAACATTTTGACGAGAATTGACCCACCAATCTGGGTTGTGGAAACAGAGTGGGCCATACGCGTCTGTAACACGAGGATTACATTGCGGCACTGCTAGTATTTAAGCGTTACGACAGCTGTTGTAGCGCTTTTTCATACTGATATGGAGTGTTAGCACATGAATACATTTACGAAGCCTGTTGACGGGCTCTCTTCTTTCTCTTCATCTTCTTCTTTGGTTGACTTTCAACCAGCTTCAATTGATATCTGGGACACTAAGTACCGGTTGCGTAATGCTGAAGGTAAAGTGCTGGATCAGACAATGGACGATACTTTCGTCCGGGTTGCGCAGGCACTTGCAGAGGTTGAGTCAGGCAGTGATGCTCAGGCTTTCTGGTATAGCCGTTTTCTCTGGGCGTTACGAAACGGTGCGATCCCCGCTGGCAGAATACTGGCGAATGCCGGTGCCCAGCAGGCCAAAAAAGCCACCTCGACGGTTAATTGTACGGTATCCGGTTCAATCGGCGATTGCATGATGGATATTCTGGGGCGGAATCAACAGGCTGGCCTGACCTTAAAAGCCGGTTGCGGCATAGGTTATGAGTTCTCAACACTGCGTCCCAATGGCAGCTTTGTAGCGGGTGCCGGCGCGCTGACGGGCGGTCCGCTGGCGTTTATGGATGTGTTTGATAAGACCTGTTTTGCGGTGTCCTCATCGGGTGGCCAGCGCGGCGCGCAAATGGCGACGTTTGATGTGGGCCATCCAGACGTGTTGGCGTTTATTAAAGCCAAGCGCGAAGACGGGCGCCTGCGACAATTTAACCTTTCTCTGCTGATTACCGATGAGTTTATGGATGCGGTACAGCGTGGCAGCGAATGGCCGCTGGCTTTTCCATTGAGCCGCCAGGAGCAGGCAAAGCAACAACTGGATCTGAGTGATTCTGATCAGGTTATCTGGCGGGAATGGCCGCTGCAGCAAGATTATGTGTCAAATGAAGAGGGCTTAGTCGCCTGTAAGATTACTGAGCGTTTGCCTGCCCGTGAATTGTGGGATGTGATCATGCAGTCCACGTATGAATATGCTGAGCCGGGTTTTATTCTGATTGATCAGGTGAATGATCAGAACAACAACTGGTTCTGCGAAAATATCCGTTCGACTAATTCCTGTGGCGAACAGCCATTGCCGCCTTTTGGCAGCAGTCTACTGGGCTCAGTAAACCTGACACATTTTGTACGTAACCCGTTTACGGCCAGAGCAAGTTTTGACTGGCAAAGCTTCACCGAAGTAGTCGCCGTATTTACCCGTATGTTGGACAACGTAGTGGAACTGCACGGCCTGCCTTTGCCGGAGCAGCAGCACGAAATTGAGCATAAGCGCCGCCATGGTATGGGGTACATGGGGCTGGGTTCTGCAGTCACTATGTTACGGATGAGCTACGGCGATGAACAATCAGTGGCGTTTACTGAGGCCGTCACTAAGCGTTTAGCGCTGACCGGTTGGCAGGTAGGGCTGGATCTGGCTAAAGAAAAGGGACCTGCGCCTATCATGGAGCAAATGTTTACGGTGACGGAGGCCATGTTGTGTAAACGTCCTGAAATGCGCCGGGACGGACATCAGCCAGGTGACCAGTTGCCGGGACGGATTCTGCATGCCCGTTACAGTCACTATATGCAAAAAATAGCAGCTGAAGAGCCTGAGTTGGTGGAGCAACTGACGGAGTTCGGCAGTCGTTTTACACACCATAGCTCGGTCGCACCGACAGGCACTATTGCACTGTCATTTGGTAACAATGTCAGTAATGGTATTGAACCAAGTTTTGCCCATCAGTACAGCCGTAACATTCAGCGTGAAGGTAAGAAGAGTAAGGAAAAAATAGAGGTTTTCTCATACGAGTTACTGGCTTACCGACAGCTGATAAATGCTGATTCAGCTGATAACGACTTACCTGATTACTTCATCAGTGCGGATGATATTCATCCAAAGCAGCATGTGGATATACAGGCAGCGGCACAGCTTTGGCTGGATGCTGCTATCTCTAAAACAGCGAACGTTCCCACCGATTATCCTTACGCCAAATTCAAGGATATTTATCTTTATGCTTACCGTCGTGGCCTGAAAGGCTGCACGACATTCCGCTTCAATCCGGAAGCTTTTCAGGGCGTATTAGTAAAGGAAGACGACCTGAAAAATACCCGCTACCAGTTCACGTTGTCGGATGGCCGGGAAGTGGAGCTTGCCGGTGATGCAAAGGTTGAATATGACGGAGAACTGCATACTGCGGCCAATCTGTTTGATGCCCTCAAAGAAGGCTATTACGGCCGTTTATAAGTCGCGATTTACTTTGCAAATTCAGAGTTAATCACCTCTTACCAGGAACAAAGGAAACATGGATATGTCTGTTAAAACTACTCAGCCTGTTCAGGCACAAAACACGTCAGCTCACACTTCAGAGATCGCTGTCATTGATGCGCCGATTGTCGCTTTCAAAGTACTTAAACACCTGCAGGAATTCCCTGACATTATGGCGTTAGCGAGTGCTGGATTTGACCGGCCTGAAACCCTGTCGGGCTCAACATACAGAGTCATAACACCCCGGTCGGAACATCCGCTGTATGTCACCGTTAATGATCTGATACTTAACCCGGGCAGTGATGCTGAAATGCATTATCCCTGGGAGATCTTTGTGAATACCCGCAATATGGATCACTTCATGTGGATAACCTCACTGAATCAGATTATTTCCGGTGTATTTGATAAGCCAGCGCCGTTAGGTGAACGCCTGCGGGAGCTCTATGGTCTTTTCGATCAGCGTAATAACCATCTTAAGCAAGGCGGTCGCTTTACCCCGACGCTGGCGTCTGAGATCGGCGAAGCGATTTTCGCGCACTTTAAAAAAATTGGTTTGCCAGATGTTGAGTATGAGCAAAAGAACGCGACTGCAACTGTTCAGACATTACATACAGCGGAATCTTCAACAAGCCAGTTATCAGTGAATAGAAATGGAGCAGGTGAAAAGGTGGTCGATACTCGTCGTGAAACATCTTCAGAACATAACTCCGAAGAAGGGGAGAATAAACAGGCCGTTTAGAGTTCACTCAGAGTGATTTTCGAAAACAAGAATAGTGAGTGTAATTGCTCACAGAATACAAAGTGAGTATGAAGTCAGGCGTGTACAGGATGTATTTTGAAGACTCAGGGATGAGTACGCTCGACACTTGCCTGGAAACGCTTTTGTTGGATACGTTTCTTAACGCACACCACATTAAAAATGTTTTTAATTCTTTGATGTTTGTTACAAATTAAATCATCAAGTTATAGGTTTTAATGCCGAAAACAATTAAGGATATACTCTTTAATGTAGGTTCGCAGATTTAATGGCATTAGTTCTTAACAGCAATATTGCTTCCATGAATGCACGCAGGCAACTGGCAGATAACGCCGGTAGCTTGAGCAATGCTATGGAGCGATTGTCATCTGGAAAGCGCATTAACAGCGCTAAAGACGACGCTGCAGGACTGGCTATTTCCAACCGTATGACATCTCAGATTCGTGGTGTGAATCAGGCTGTGCGAAATGCCAATGATGGTGTTTCAATGTTACAGGTAGCGGAAGGCGCACTGGATCAGAGCACGAATATACTTCAACGGATGCGGGAATTATCGGTACAGTCTGCTTCAGGTACCTATTCAAGTGGTGACCGTGGGGCGATCAATGCGGAATTTCAACAGTTATCCAAAGAGTTGGACCGAATCGCAGAAACAACCAGTTTTAATGGCCAGACAATTCTTGATGGCTCTCAGTCTGATGTAGCTCTACAGGTCGGTTCCGATTCAGATCAGACAATTTCTTTTCAGCTTCAGTCAATGGATTCTAAAACATTGGGGTTGAGTAGTGGTGCTGCTGGGCTTACCGGTGCTGAAATCAATATTGATAGTAATACCGGTAAATTAGCGACTGATCTGGGCCATGCGATTGCTATTAATGGTCAGAATATCGGGAACATCAACGCGGGTGATAGTTTAAACACCCTGTTAGAACGAATTAATGACGATATCGACGGTGTTAGTGCCAGTACTGTAATGGGTGTTACAGCGACATCTGTCGGTAATGGAGTTCTAATCGCTTCTGATAGTGTTACTTTGAAAGTGTTTGGGCTGGATGGCAGTGCCAGCACGTATACCGTTTCGTCTACAAATACCTTGGATGAGCTTGCTGAAAAAATTAATCTGCAAACGTCAGGTAAGTTACAGGCCACGGTAGATGACGGAAAGTTGGCTATTAACAGCGATTCTGTATCGACCATTTTAATTCAGGATTCAACTTCTGGAACTGCCAGTGGCTTTAATACGACGAGTATCAGCAATCAGGATATTGCCAATATAGTTGAAGGTCTGAATAGCTATTGGGTCAGTGAAGCTGAAGATAGAATCGAACAGTTTTTTGGAATTAAAGGTTCGGGTGAAGATATAACTTTGAATCTGTTTACTGATGCGCAGTTTGGTCAGGTAGCGTCGGTTAGCTGGACTATGGTTAACCCGGCGACAGGTGAGGCATTAGACTTATCTTTAAATATTGATTTAGCTGACTATGTTGGTATCACATTGCCGGATGGTGGCAGTGGAAATGCCAGCCTGGAGCGAGTTATTGCCCACGAAATGGTGCACGCAGTTATGGCTGTGACCATGGATTTAACTGATGTGGGTGGGGGCGTACGTATTACCGGCGGCGCTGCTTTGCCTGGATGGTTCACTGAGGGGGTTGCTGAGCTGATTCATGGTGCTGACGAAAGGGTGGTTCAGGAAAACAGTTATATAGATACTGAAGCTGAATTTGAAACGTTGTTTGATGCGACAAAGGCCAGTGGTTCACCTACTGATCCAGGTGGCTATTCTGTTGCATACCTTGCTGCGAAAATGTTGCAAGATGATATTTATGCCAATGACACTGATGGTATTAAGCTTTTATTCGATGAGTTGGAAACAGGTGATACTTTAGATCAGGCTATTCAGGATCTGAATGCTGCAGGTAAAACTCAGTTTACCGATCTTGCAGCTTTTGAAACGTATTTTCGAGCGAATGGTTTTGAGTACTCAACCGGCGCGGGGCCTTTTGCTAGTTCTACATTGAATCTGGTTGATGCGGATACCGGCTCAATTGGTGGCTCTGATTATGGTAATGCTTCATTAAGTTCGAGCAGTGTATTTGCAAATGTGGCGAACCAGCCTGCGCAGGATTTTAACCTGATTGTGCCGGATCAATATTCAGGGACTTATTTTACTGCGGATGCCCAACTTGTTTTATCAGCAGATGATGGCGGTGCTGTAACCGTTACCAAAACTGCCAGCGGATCAGATTTAGATCTTGAGAACTTTGGGTTTCGCGAGATAGCTAAACAGGGTGAGGTTGTTTCAGAAGGTCTTAATTCAACAGAGCAACAGACTGCCTTAGCTAAGGGTGATTTGATTATCAATGATATTGAAATCGCTAAAGTAGAATCGACTGGCGGTCTTATGGGTAAAATCGATGCCATTAATGCTGCGACCAGTGAGACGGGTGTTATTGCAAGTATTGTTGCCGATGAGTCTTTCCGGATAAGTAATGATTCAACCACCGCATATACAACCGCGGCTGGTGGTATCAGTATTGTGAACAATGGTGTCTTTGGTATCAATGGCGTGGGTATGTTGATTAATGCCAATGATACAGCTGCAGACATTGCTGCAACGATTAACAGTTACACATTTGCACACAGTGCCAGTGCCTATGTTAGTGATGAAGGCAAGCTACACGTGTTTTCAGAATCAGTTATGAATCTTGGCGACAGTGTCGGTGGCGCTTTAGTCACTGAGCTGGGATTTGTGAACAGCGGTGCTGCAGGAAATGGCTCAATTAAAATTCGGGGCGAAGAAGTCGCGTTAAGTGATTTAAGCGATGCGCAAACAATAGTGACAGAACTCAATGCTGCCAGTGGCAACACCGGTGTAACGGCTAAGCTGGATGATAATGGTGAGCTACAGCTTACGGGTAATACGGCAGTACGGATTTCGCTTGGTAATACAAATGGATTGCAAACCCTGGAGGCTTTGGGGATCAGTTTTGGCGTTAATGGTGGAGAAAACCTGTTTGATAATGATGGTGATAAGTTGCTGGGCGATGAAGTATTTATACTTGAAGCAAGAATAAAGCTGGCATCAGCCAGCGGCAATTCTATCAGTGTCGATGTGACTGATAATGGTAAAACTGCTACAGGCTTAGCGGATATGAATTCACTCTCTGGCAGTGGTTCGGGAAGTTCTTTAGCAGGCCAGTCGATTACCACCGCTGCTGGTGCTCAGAAAGCAATTGGTGTGATTGATAACGCAATTATCAGTATTGGTGAGACCCGCTCTGAAATAGGTGCGGTTATAAATAGGCTTGAATTTACTATTTCTAATCTGTCCAACGTTTCTGAAAATGCCAGTACGGCACGGTCGCGTATTTTAGATGCAGATTTCGCTTCAGAATCTGCTAATTTAAGCCGTGCTCAGATTCTTCAACAGGCAGGAACTGCTATGCTAGCCCAGGCGAATGCTGCGCCTCAACAAATACTCAGTTTATTACAATAACCATTTTGTATTCTTAAGTATTTCTTATTAGAAAAACAACCCGCCGGGGGACTGGCGGGTGTTTGCTAGCTTCAGCAAAAGATCATCAAACCTGCTGAATACAGTTACTGACAATATCGTTAGTATTGTGAAGCGCTGCTTAACCTTTAATGATAAAGATCACCAGTTGCTTAGGGCCATGGGCGCCCATCAGTAGTGTTTGTTCAATATCTGCGCTGCGCGAAGGACCGGTAATCATATTTACCGTGCGGGGTAGCTTCAGTAATCCGTCATCAGTCTGGCAATGGTTGCGCAGCTTCTTCCAGGCTTCTTCATATACGCCGAGAATATCTTTCTCGTGTAATACCACCAGATGATTATCTGGCAAGAAGTTAAGCGTTGTCGGGCTCTCCGGCCGTGAGTACAGCATTAGCGTGCCGGTTTCAGCAATGCCTGCAAAGCTGGTGGTCAGAGCGGCCATATCGCCGACCTGTGCCACTCTCTGCTGTCGGGCTGCGCTGATAACTGTCCAGTCCAGAGCTTCCAGTTGTGGGTCGCTGGCACAGATAAATTCGTTAAGATTCTGTGTTTTCAGCCAGTCATCGCAAGCGGCAGGCAATTGTTCCAGTGTGTCCAACTCAATTAGTTCAGCGGCGGCTTCTGTCGCCATGCTTTTAAACAGTTCTATCTGCTGTGGCTGAGGTAATTGTGCACGGGCCGGAATAATGTTGTCAGCCTTTGCTTTGAGCCGGTTCTGTACGGTTTGACGCTGCTCATCTGTTGGTATTTCACGGCCAAGGCCACGGTGGATATTGGCAAAAATTTCAGCACGGCTCATGAGGATTCTCCGTCAGTCTGGTTGGCGGCCTGGCGTTGTTTCCACTGCTGCATAAAGGTTTCACCCTGAGGAGCTGGCATGTCCCTGAAATCGGTCCAGCCACCTGCCAGCGGGATTTTCTCCAGCTTGCCTTTGTCGCCGCCAAAGCTGCTGTTGGCTAATAGCTTCAGCCCCCAGCTTGAAAGCTTGGTGAACTGACGATAAAGCGTTGGGCGTTTTGCTAAAAAGGCCCAGCTGCTAAGGCCGTAACGGGCTGCCTTAGGTGTCAGGTGTTTACTGAATTCATCTTCCCGCCAGTGACGCATTAGCTTAGGTAACGGAATACGTACCGGGCAGACGGACTCGCACTTTCCGCAAAAAGTTGAGGCGTTTGGCAGGGCTGCGCCTTTTTCAATGCCGATCATTTTCGGTGTCAGTACTGAGCCCATCGGGCCTGGGTACACCCAGCCGTAGCTGTGGCCACCAACAGCACCATACACCGGACAATGGTTCATGCAGGCTGAGCAACGAATACAGCGAAGCATATCCTGGAACTGGCTGCCGACCATTTCACTGCGGCCGTTATCTACCAGTACTACGTGGAAGTTTTCAGGACCATCCTGATCACCTTCGCGGCGCGGGCCCGATGACAGCGTGTTATAAACAGTAAACTCCTGCCCGGTTGCTGAACGGGCCAGCAAACGCAGGAACAACGTCATGTCTTCCAGTGTTGGCACCACTTTTTCGATAGAGGTGATGACGATATGGGTTTTTGGCAAGGTTTGGGTCAGGTCACCATTACCTTCGTTGGTGACAATAATGGTTGAGCCAGTTTCTGCGACACAGAAATTTGCGCCGGTAATTCCGACATCAGCAACGACAAACTTTTCCCGTAATGCATCCCGGGCTTCCTGCATCAGGGTAACCGGATCATCAGATTTCGGTTTGTTATGATGCTGGTGGAAGGCTTCAGAAACATCTTCCAGATTTAGGTGAATGGCCGGTGCGATGATATGACTTGGGTGATCGCCGCGCAGCTGTAAAATGTATTCGCCGAGGTCTGTTTCCACCGGCTGGATACCATTCTTTTCCAGATAATCGTTGAGTCCGGTTTCCTCAGAAACCATCGATTTACCTTTAGTGACGGTTTTGGCATTTACTTGTTGGCAGATGTCTAGAATGATCTGGTTAGCATCTTCACCGGTACGGGCCCAGTGAACATGGCCGCCATTTTCAGTGACTTTGCTTTCAAACTGTTCCAGATACAGATCCAGATGTTCAAGAATATGGTTTTTCAGATCCCGGCCCTGGTCTCGCAGGTCGTCAAATTCCGGCATGCGTTCCACGGCAATTGCGCGCTTGTGAGGAAAGCCCTGTTTCAGATTGCCCAACGCCTGTTGCAGGTTTTCATCCTGAAGCGCTTCGCTGGCACGTGCTTTGAAGAACGGAGTATTAATATCCATGATGTTATTTTGCCTCCTGTTCTGCTGTGATTGCTGAAGTTTTTAATTCAGAGCCTGTTAGTTCAGAGCTTTTTAATTCAGAAGCAAGTGCATAATTTTTAGCGGAAACGTTGTCTTTTAACTGGCGAACTTCTTGTTCGCCAATGCCTGGAATGTCGAGCATATCGGCAAGCAGTTCAACCACGTGACGGGCTTCAACCAATTCTCCTGGTGCATCTTTGGTTTGTCGCTGCAGTTTGCCTGCCATGTTCAGCAAGCAGCCAAGGTCGCCACCGACTAAGGTGTCGGCACCACTGTCATTAATGAATTCGGATTTGTTGCTTACCATCCGGTTGGATATTTCCGGGTATTTGACGCAGAAAGTGCCGCCAAAACCGCAACAGGTTTCAGCTTCAGTCATTTCCTCAATTTGCAGGCCGTCGATTTGTTTCAGTAGCTCTCTGGGCTGTTGTTTGATGCCTAGTTGTCGCAGGCCTGAGCATGAGTCGTGATAAGTAATCGTACGGGGAATACTTAATTGCTGTAATTGTTGTTGCAGGGCTTCCAGGCCAATAACGTCGAACAGGAAGCTGGTAATTTCATAGCTGCGATCCGCCAGTTCCTGCGCCAGTTGCTGGTAAGGATCTTCTTTATCAAATAGCTCAGGGTAATACTTAATCATGCCAACACAGGAACCGGAAGGCGCTACCAAATATTCATAACCGGCAAACGCATCAATAGTCATGCGGGCTATTTCCGCGCTGGTACGCCGGTCACCGGTGTTATAGGCAGGCTGGCCACAGCAGGTTTGCTGTTCCGGTACGCTGACGCGGCAGCCGGTTTGTTCCAGCAGTTTGACGGTGGCAAAACCAATGCTGGGACGAAACATATCTGCCAGACAGGTAATGAACAGACCGACATTCGGTGACGGCTTTTCTGATGGGTGTTGCTGAGGCATATGGCACTTCCCCGATAATGACGGTGGCAAACTTAAGCCGGAATTCCGTATATCGTTTTCTTGTTGTTGGCTCTTATCGATCCGGTCATGTAGCCGGTCTGTTTATGCACGATAGAGAAGGGGCGGATAAAAAGAAACGTTACCTGAAAAACCGGTCTGACCAATTTTGGTTTATACTCTCGGAATAAAAACGGGCCAGTCACAGATATACGGCTATTTCTGCTTTGAATTCAGGAAAGTGAAAGTATGGCTATTTCGCGTAGCGATCAGTTAGTACAGGACATAAAACAGGCGTTTTTCCGCGGCGAATATCTGCCCGGGCAGGCGTTGTCGTCACAGCGAAGCATGTCTGAAAGCCTTAGCTTGTCGCGTTCAACTGTACGTGAAGCCATGGGGCAACTGGAAAGTGAAGGCTTTATCAACGTACGGCCGGGTGGCAAAACATACTGTAATAACTTGCTGGAAGTTTGTTTCGATATGCCGCTGGAAGGGCTTGGCGATAATCCGGAGTTTCAGCAGCAGGTGCTCGAGGTTCGTGCGATGCTGGAAGGAGAGGCTGCATACTATGCTGCTCTGCGGGCTACAGATGCTCAGCTGGAGCGGGTTGATAAGGAATATCAGCAATTGCTGAAGCGGGATAAAGGCGAGACAACTTTAGCCAAGGCGAAGGAAGATCTGCGCTTTCATATGCTGATCGCAGAAGCATCTCAGCACTTATTAGTGGTGTCGTTCAGCGAAATTTTTTATAGCCGGTTTTTTAATGCGATTTACGGTGTGCTTTCCCGCACGCTGAAAAAACGTGGCCGTTATCCTGATGGTATTCGGGCCCAGCATGCCAGCATTCATCAGGCTGTTATGGCGCGGGATCCGGATGCTGCCAGAGAAGCTGCAACCAATCATATTCTCTATACGCTTAAGCAGCTGAGCGCGAATGAATAAGCGGAGGCTGTTGTGAGCCTGCAGACTGTCATAAAGACCTGGGATGGTAACGATACCGAAGCATTGAAAACGGCTTACCGGGAATATGTAGAGGCGCCGGATTTTGCCGATCAGTTAATTGCTTTATTAGCCTATGGGAACTGCCAGCCAGGGGCCAGCTGGTTATTAAAGTATGGGGCCGAACGGCAGACATCACCTGATCTGTCTGCTGAGCAGTTGGCGGATCTGTTGGCTCAGGCCGGACAATTGCAGAGCTGGCAGAGCCGGTTACATCTGCTGCAGATTTTGCCGCATATTCAGATTCCGGCTGAATCGGTAACAGTGCTGGAATATTGGTTACGGAGTGGGCTGCAGGACAGCAATAAATTCGTTCGTGCCTGGAGTTACGGTGGGTTTTATTTGCTGAGTGAGCAATATCCGCAGTACAGGGAAGAAGCAGATGCATTCATCCGAATAGCCATGAGGGATGAGGTGCCTTCAGTTAAGGCCAGATTACGGCAGCTGGGTATAAGTGCGTCTTAGAGGAAGTGAAGATAAAAGCGGGCCGTAAAGCCCGCTATCTGGCTATATTTAGCTGTTGTGCTTCAGCGGGCAGCTCTTGAACCCGAACAGACTATAAAGCGGGCAGTATCCGATAGCTGCTGTCAGCACTCCGATTATTCCTACCCAGCCCCAGGCTGTTTGCGGGCCAATAAATACCAGGCTGATTAATATCAGGCCTGCAATAAGTCGCAGGCTACGGTCCAGGTTTCCAAGATTTTTAGGCATGGGTGTCTCTCCTTTAGTTTTACCAGCAGTGTATATAGCTGGAAGGGGAGAGATCTGTGACTAAGTCACACAGCTTTTAACTGAGTAATTTATTACATAGCTGAATCATTTGCTTTGCTTCTGCAGCGTCTAAACCTGTATCGCAGAAAGCCTGTTTGGTGATGGCTTCACTGCGTTCAGAGATTTTTTGCCCTTCAGTTGTCAGCACAATCTGTTTTTGCCGTTCGCTGTCCGGACTGAGTTCACGCTTTATTAAACCTTTCTGTTCCAGGCGCTTTAAGAGAGGCGTCATAGTTGCTTTGCTTAGTCCAGCACGGTTAGCGAGCTGGCTAATGGAAACCTGATCCTCTTCCCAGAGCGCCATCAGCACGATGAACTGTGTATAGGTGAGATCTAAAGGTTCAAGTAACGGCCGATATATCGCGGTCATATGGCTTGAAGCAGAGTAGATTGCAAAGCAAAGCTGGTCATTTAACTTGGCTGCCGACAAAGTGTCTGATCCCTGATTGGTCAATGATGACAGATATTCTGATGGCTAATCATTAGACATGCAAGATTTGCTGACGTATAGTTAGTGTACTAACTATTCGTGAGCTAATAAATTTTGATTGATCGTTTGTTAATAGAAACGAGCTTTATATTTGCAGTTAAAGGGTGATGTCATGATTAAAAAATACAGTTCAATTTGTGCTTCGGTACTTATCTTTCAGTCAATGCCAGTCATTGCAGAATCTACAGCTGTGAAAACGGTTGATGCGTTCGAACAGGTATTCGGTGTAACCGCCGGTGAACGGCGTAACCACACCAAAGGGTTTTGTTTCACGGCAACATTAAGCCCGGCAGGCACTGCAATACAGCAGTACTCTGCAAGTCCTCTGTTTATACAGGACTCGCAGGTGATTGGCCGGCTTTCTCATAAGGGTGGAAATGCGCAAGCTGCTGATAACGTACCGGCAGAGTACGGAATGGGGCTTTCGATCAGCCTGAGTGATGGTAGGCAGCACCGAATGTCGATGAACACGCTGGATTTTTTCCCGGTTGCCACACCAGAAGCGTTTGCAGAGCTCATGCAGGCCAAAGCGCAAGGTAAGGCGGCAGTGAAAGCATTCAAAGCTTCAAATACTGACTTGCAGCGTTTCAGTGCGCATTCCAAACAAAAGACTACGCAACTGACACCTTATGAAGCTTCAACTTATAACAGTATCAACAGTTTTTATCTGGTTAGTGAAAAAGGTGAAAAAACAGCTGTCAGGTGGGCTTTTGTGCCAAGAGGCCTGCCAGGTATTGTTAAGCCACAAGCGCAAGATTTCTTTTATAAGAATATGCAGCAGAACATGTCTGACCAGCAGCTAGCCTGGGATATGGTTGTAACCTTTGCTAACCCGGATGATGTTGTTGATAACGCCGCAATAGCATGGACTGGAGATCATAAAACGCTGGTAGCGGCTACCTTGAAAGTGAATGCGGTGAGTGACCAGCATCCGGGAACGTGCGGCAACATTAATTATGATCCGCTATTACTGTCTGATGGTTTTCTTCCTTCGAACGATCCGCTTCTACAGGCCCGACGTGATGCGTATGCCGTTTCATTTGGCCGACGTCTGTCGGAGCAATAAGTAGAAGGCATTTTACCGGTCTGTTTCTCAGATCGGCTATTAAAATTATCACTGACCCCGGGAGGGCATAAATATGCAGCAGCAATGGCTAACCAGTTTGAAGACCGAGGACCCACAGGCAGGCTACGAGCTGGCGATAAAACTGGCGAGAATGGGAGTGAAATACACGCAGCCTAAGGATGAGGTGAGGCAAAAATTACGGCCGGTATACGAACAGGATGCAAATAGCTTAATTGCTTCCTCGCAGGTAATCGCAACGAACTTTCAGACGGTTGCGATGGCAAATAATTACTGGTCCTAAAGACGTTCGCATGACATAGCATGGCATTAAGATGGATACGTCATGCTATGTTATGAGGGCTTGCAGGCCGTCTCTGTCGAGCAATAAAACACTGCCGCGCTGGAGTTTGAGTAAGCCCTGCTTTTCCAGACTTTTCAGATGACGGCTAACTACTTCCCGGGCGCTGCCAATTTCTATGGCAATGAACTGATGAGTAGCGCTTAGCTGGTTTTTATAATCTGCATTATTCAGCAGGTAGCTAAGCAAGCGTTTATCGACACTTGCCAGCGTAATGCTTTCCAGCTGCTGCATCAGGTTAGCGAGTCGCTGGCTGAAACCGTCGAAAACGAATTCTCTGAAGCTTTCTGATTCCCCCAGTAAGCGCCGGAAATCCTGTAATGGAATAACCCGTGCTGTAACAGGGGATTCGCTGACGGCTTCCGCTGGAAAACTGTCATTACTGAGCAGGCAGGCAGTAGTGAGAACACAAATTTCACCGCTGTTAATTCTGTACAGAACCAGTTCCCGGCCTTCGCTGGAGCGGCCAAAAACTTTTACACAACCCTGAGTAATTACAAAACAATTCTCACAATGTTGCCCCTGCGTTAACAGTGCCTGATTGGCAGGCGCCTGAATCTCAGGATATTGCTGGATAACTTCAGGCAGCATAGCTTTACTCTGCTGTTTGGTGGCGCAGAATGATTTCGACAACCTTTTCCAGGCCTTCAACATCACCTTTGGTAAAACGTGACGTTTCCGGACTGTCTACATCGAGAACAGCAATGAGTTTGCCGTTACGGATCATTGGAATTACGACTTCAGACCTGGATTCTGCATCACAGGCAATATGTCCGGGAAATTCGTGCACATCAGCGACCAGTTGTGACTCCAGCGTTTCAGCAGCGGTGCCGCAAACACCTCTGCCAATAGGAATACGGGTGCAGGCAGGTTTGCCCTGGAATGGCCCCAGTACCAGTTCGTCGCCTTTGCGGATATAAAAGCCAGCCCAGTTAATATCTGGCAGGTACATCCAGAGCAGGGCAGAAGTGTTTGCCAGGTTGCTGATCCAGTTAGTTTCACCTTCTAGCAAACCGTCCAGTTGCGTATGTATATCCTGATATACCGGGTTCACGGGAGTACCTCTGCTGCTGATAATGAAAGCCTGATAATAGTAGTTTTGTTAACGGAGTGCAGCAGGCCACAGATATTTTTGGAGGGTAATTATCAGGGCATGATCAGGAGTACTTAGTAACATGTTGGAAATGTAAAAAAATCCTCCGCAGTATGCCCCGGCAGACTACCTCTTTAGAGAACAATCACGTACAATTCCGCGTTCATTTTTAGATACCGTACTGTCGTGTAGGTTCGTCGGCTGGCTTCCTGTCATTTCGTCGCACTGCACTCCTGTGCTTAAGTGGCCTCTGGTATGGGCCACCACTGAGAAAAAAAGGAAATTCAATGCCTATTATTACTCTTCCTGATGGGAGCAAACGTGAGTTTGCCAACCCGGTTACTGTTTTAGAAGTTGCTGCTGATATTGGCGCTGGCCTGGCTAAAGCCACGGTTGCCGGCCGTATTAATGGTGAGCTGGTTGACGCTTGCGAACTGATCACCACGGACGCTGACGTTGCTATCGTAACCCCACGGGATGAAGACGGTCTGCACATTATTCGTCACTCTTTTGCACACTTGTTAGGGCATGCGATGAAGCAGCTTTATCCTGATGTCAAAATGGCGATTGGTCCGGTTATTGAAAACGGTTTCTACTACGACGTATCCAGCGAACATCACTTCACACCGGATGACCTGGTGGTACTGGAAAAACGCGTACAGGAACTGATCAAAAAAGATTACGACGTTGTTAAAAAGATGACGCCGGTTGCTGAAGCGCGTCAGATCTTTGCTGATCGTGGTGAGGCGTTCAAAGTTGAGCTGATTGATGGTCTGGATGAGTCCGTGACTGAAGTTGGCCTTTACCACCACGAAGAATACATTGATATGTGTCGTGGCCCACACGTGGCTAACACCCGTGTACTGCGTTCATTCAAACTGATGAAAGTTGCCGGTGCTTACTGGCGCGGTAATTCTGAAAACGAAATGCTGCAGCGTGTATACGGCACCGCATGGCGTGATAAGAAAGAACTTAAAGCTTACCTGTTACGGTTGGAAGAAGCTGAAAAGCGTGATCACCGTAAACTGGGCAAGCAGCTGAACCTGTTCCACCTTCAGGAAGAAGCACCAGGTATGGTTTTCTGGCATCCGAATGGCTGGAAACTGTATCAGACTATTGAACAGTACATGCGTCTGAAGCAGCGTCAGCACGGTTACGACGAAATTAAGACGCCACAGGTTGTTGAACGTACTCTGTGGGAGAAATCCGGTCACTGGGATAAGTTCTCAGAAGAAATGTTTACCACGCATTCTGAAAGCCGTGATTTTGCGATTAAGCCAATGAACTGCCCATGTCACGTTCAGGTATTCAATCAGGGCCTGCGTTCTTACCGTGACCTGCCTTTACGTTTGGCTGAGTTTGGTTGCTGCCACCGTAATGAACCATCCGGTGCACTGCACGGTATTATGCGTGTACGTGGTTTTGTTCAGGATGATGCGCATATCTTCTGTGCTGAAGATGCAATTCAGGAAGAAGTTTCCCGTTTCATCAGCTTCCTGCACGAAGTGTATGCTGACTTCGGCTTTGAAGAAGTTATCTACAAACTGTCTACCCGACCTGAACAGCGTGTGGGGTCAGATGAAGTTTGGGACAAGGCTGAGAAAGCACTGGGCGATGCACTGGATTCAGCCGGTCTGGACTGGGCTGAATTACCAGGTGAAGGTGCCTTCTACGGACCTAAAGTTGAATTCTCTCTGAAAGATTGCCTGGGACGTGTATGGCAGTGCGGTACGATTCAGGTGGATTTCTCTATGCCAGGTCGTCTGAATGCACAATTTGTTAACGAAGCAGGTGAGCGTGAAACGCCGGTGATGTTACACCGTGCAATTTTGGGTTCATTTGAGCGCTTTATCGGAATTCTGATTGAAAACTCTGCGGGTGCATTACCTACCTGGTTAGCCCCTCAGCAAGTTGCAATTATGAATATTACCGATAAACAGGCAGATTATTGCCGTGAAATCGAAGAAAAGTTGCAAGAACTTGGATTCTTTGCTCAAGCGGACTTGAGAAATGAGAAAATCGGCTTTAAAATCCGCGAGCACACAATTTCTAAGGTTCCTTATTTGCTGGTTGTCGGTGATAAGGAAGTTGAAACCGGCACCGTGGCAGTACGCACCCGGACCGGTGAAGATCTCGGCACATTGTCGATTTCAGAGTTTTGTGATCACCTGGGGCAAGATGTTGCCAGCAAGGGTCGCAAAGTTTAGTTAATTTTTACGGAGATACCACTATCAAGCGCGATAACAGAAGAGGGCGCAATGAGCGGTCCAAACCGCCTATTAATGAAAACATCAGCGCCCGCGAGTGTCGACTGATTGGTCCCGATGGAACACAGTTAGGTGTAGTGCCTATTAAGGATGCCCTAGAGGCGGCCCAAGGTGTTGAACTTGACCTGGTTCAAATTTCTGATGCTGATCCTATCGTATGTAAGGTAATGGACTACGGTAAGTACCAGTACGAGAAGAAGAAAGAAGCAAATGCACAGAAGAAGAAACAAGTGCAGATGCAGGTCAAGGAAGTGAAATTCCGTCCGAATACGGAAGATGGGGATTATCAGGTAAAACTACGCAACCTGATACGTTTCCTGGAAGGTGGCGATAAGGCCAAGGTAACTTTACGTTTCCGCGGCCGTGAAATGGCACACCAGGAGTTAGGTATGAAGCTATTAAACCGGGTCGAACAAGACCTGGTCGAGCTTGGTACTGTTGAGCAGCGTCCAAAAATGGAAGGCCGCCAATTGACTATGGTCATAGCTCCGAAAAAGAAAAAGTAATCTCGGTTACTTCATAGATACCCGTACCACCTCTTCGGAGTAGGTGCGGGTTTTATTGTTGTCTGAGATGAAACATAACTAACGAATGCGTGGGGATTTAGTAATGTCTAAAATGAAATCTTGCAGCGGTGCTGCGAAACGTTTTAAAAAGACTGCAAATGGCTTCAAGCACAAGCAGTCTCACACAAGTCATATCCTGACTAAAAAGTCTACTAAGCGTAAGCGTCAGCTGCGTCCAATGCTGCAGGTTCATGCAGCGGACACTAAGCTGATCAAGCGTATGTTGCCTTATATCTAAGCTCGTAGTAGTCAAAAATTTTTAATTAGGAAGAAATAACATGGCACGTGTAAAACGTGGTGTAGTAGCACACCGTCGTCACAAGAAAATCCTGAAAAAAGCAAAAGGTTACTACGGCGCTCGCAGCCGGGTATTCCGCGTTGCTAAACAGGCAGTAATCAAAGCAGGTCAGTACGCATACCGTGACCGTCGTCAGCGCAAACGTCAGTTCCGCGCGCTGTGGATCGCACGTATCAACGCTGCTGCTCGCATCAATGGTTTGTCCTACAGCCGCTTTATCGCTGGTCTGAAGAAAGCATCTATCGAAATCGATCGTAAGGTGCTGGCTGATCTGGCTGTACACGAAGCGCATGTATTTGCTGCTATCGTCGAAAAAGCTAAAGCTGCACTGTAAGACACCCTTACCTTTTTAGGTAAGTTTTGATTGTGTAATAGGGGAAGGGTGCAAGCTCTTCCCCTATTTTTATTTGGAGCCGTAAATGGAAAACATTGAAATCCTGTTAGCAGAAGGCAAAGAAGCTGCTGAACAGGCCACAAGTACTCAGGACCTGGATCAGGTGCGTGTTCAGTATCTGGGTAAGAAAGGTCATCTTACCCAGCTATTGAAAGGCCTTGGCGCATTATCTGCCGAGGAACGCCCACAGGCGGGTGCTAAAATCAATGAAGCAAAACAGGCCCTGCAGGATGTATTGAACAGCCGTAAGCAGAACCTGGAATCAGCCGCTTTGGAAGCGAAGCTGGCTGAAGAAACGATCGATATCACACTGCCAGGCCGTGGTCAGTCGCAGGGTGGTTTGCACCCGGTGACAAAAACGCTGGAGCGGATTGAGTCGTTTTTTGCCCGTATCGGTTACAGCGTCGCTGAAGGTCCGGAAATCGAAGATGATTACCATAACTTCGAAGCGCTGAATATTCCGTCGCATCACCCTGCGCGTTCAATGCATGACACTTTCTTCTTCAATGCTAATACATTGCTGCGTACTCACACGTCTGGTGTGCAGGTGCGGACAATGGAAAGCGAAAAGCCGCCGATTCGTATTATCTGCCCGGGCCGTGTGTACCGTAATGATTACGATCAGACTCACTCGCCAATGTTCCATCAGGTTGAAGGCCTGATCGTTGATAAGAACATTAGCTTTGCAGATCTGAAAGGTACGCTGGAACAGTTCCTGCGTGAATTCTTTGAAGAAGATGTAAAAGTACGTTTCCGTCCTTCTTATTTCCCGTTCACTGAACCTTCAATTGAAGTAGATATTGATCGTGGTGACGGTAAGTGGATGGAAGTTCTGGGTTGCGGCATCGTCCATCCTAAAGTTTTCGAACACTCTGGTATCGACCCTGAAGAATATACCGGCTTTGCCTTCGGTATGGGTGTTGAGCGTCTTGCGATGCTCCGCTATGGCGTTAATGACCTGCGTCTGTTCTTCGAAAATGACTTGCGTTTCCTCGGCCAGTTTAACTGAGCCTGAGTGACTTAATTACGCTTACAGATATCGGATTATTACTATGAAATTCAGTGAAAAGTGGTTGCGGGAACTGGTTGATCCTGCGGTAGATACCCAGGGCATCGCCGACCAGATCACCATGGCAGGCCTTGAAGTAGATGAAGTATTGCCGGTTGCTGGTGAGTTCACCGGCGTTATTGTTGGTGAGATCATCAGTGCAGAGCAGCACCCTAATGCCGACAAACTGCGTGTTTGTCAGGTTAATAATGGCAGCGAGCAAGTCCAGGTTGTATGTGGCGCGCCAAATGCCCGTGCTGGTTTGAAGACTGCATTTGCAACTGTCGGTGCTGTGCTGGGAAGTCCTGATGGCAAAGACTTCAAAATCAAAAAAGCTAAGCTGCGTCAGGTGGAGTCATTCGGCATGTTGTGTGCTGAAAGCGAACTGAGCATCTCTGATGAAGGTGCTGGGATCATGGAACTGGCAGCTGATGCGCCAGTGGGTACCTGCCTGCGCGAATACCTGTCACTTGATGATCAGATCATCGACGTAGACCTTACGCCAAACCGTGGTGATTGCCTGTCTATTGCAGGTCTGGCCCGTGAAGTAGGTGTATTGAATAAAGCACCAGTTAGCTTCGTTGAAGTTGAACCTGTTGCACCGGCGATTGATGACACTTTCAGCATTGAGCTGGAAGCGCCTGCTGCCTGTCCGCGTTACCTGGGCCGTATTATCCGCAATGTGGATATGTCTGCTGAGACACCTTTGTGGATGGTTGAAAAGCTGCGCCGTTGTGGTGTTCGCAGCATTGATCCTGTGGTTGATGTAACCAACTATGTTCTGCTGGAGCTTGGTCAGCCAATGCACGCGTTCGATCTGAACACGTTGAACGGTTGCATCGTGGTTCGCTATCCTGAAGCCGGTGAGAAACTGACGCTGTTGGATGGCAACGAAGTTGAGCTGAGCAGTGAAACTCTGGTAATCGCCGATAAAGAACGTGTGGTTGCAATGGCAGGTATCTTCGGTGGTGAAGCGACCGGAGTTACCGCTGAGAGTAAAGATATCTTCCTTGAATGTGCTTTCTTCGATCAGATTGCGATCGCGGGTAAAGCGCGTTCTTACGGCCTGCATACAGATGCTTCACACCGCTACGAGCGTGGTGTGGACTGGCAACTGCAGCGTAAAGCCACTGAACGTGCCACACAGCTGTTATTAGACATTGTTGGTGGTGAAGCAGGCCCGGTTGTAGAAGCCGTGAGCGAAGCTGACTTGCCTAGCGACCGTCAGGTGACTCTGCGTCAGAGCAAAGTTAACCAGTTGCTGGCGTTTGAAATGCCAGTTGCGGAAATTGAAGAGATCCTGACCCGTCTGGGTCTGGAAATCGTTGAACGTGGTGAAGGTACCTGGACATTTGCAGTGCCATCTTACCGTTTTGATATCAGCATCGAAGTAGATCTGATTGAAGAACTGGCGCGGGTATACGGCTACAACAACCTGCCGGTTAAAGTTCCGACCGCTGAACTGAACATGATCGCCGACGATGAATCCAAGCTGGGCCTGCACGATGTGCGCCGCCAGCTGGTTGCGCGTGGCTATCAGGAAGCAATTACATACAGCTTCATTGAAAAGAACCTGGCTGCTCAGTTTGATGATCAGCATGAAGCGGTTGCACTGGCGAATCCTATCTCTGCAGAAATGGCGGTCATGCGTACCACTATTATGCCGGGGCTGGCGAAAGCACTACAGTACAACCAGAACCGTCAGCAGAGCCGTGTACGTCTGTTTGAGACAGGCCAGCGTTTTATTCCTAATGGCGACGAGCTGATTCAGGAAAACGTCATTGCAGGTATTATTAGCGGTCCACGTCTGGCTGAAGGCTGGGCAAGCGACGCAGCGCCGGTCGACTTCTATGACCTGAAAGGTGACGTTGAGTCTGTGCTGGCGTTAGGCGGTTCTCCTGAAGAGTTCACGTTTGTAGCTGCACGTCACGTTGCACTACATCCTGGTCAGTCTGCAGCGATCCAGCGTAACGGTGAAATCGTTGGCTATATGGGTGCTTTGCATCCTGAGCTGGTGAAGTCTTTAGGCCTCAACGGTGCTGTATTCGTATTTGAGATCAATCAGGCTTCTGTGCTGGACGGAAAGCTACCACGCTTTGACAGCCTGTCTAAATTCCCTGAAACCCGTCGTGATCTGGCATTACTGGTTGACGAGAAAATCAGCTTCGAATCGATTCGTGAAGTTGCCAGCCAGCAGGGCGGTGAATTCCTCAAATCGGTGACCTTGTTTGATGTTTATCAGGGTAAAGGTGTTGAACCGGGGCAAAAAAGCTTGGCTCTTGGCTTGACGTGGCAGCATCCATCGCGCACTCTTAATGATGAAGAAATCAACGAAGTCATTGATTTTGTTGTGTCTGAACTGCAGAAACAGTTCGGTGCTATATTACGAGAGTAATCGATAGGGGTAAGTTTCATGAGTTCTTTAACGAAAGCTGAAATGGCCGAACGTCTGTATGAAGAACTTGGCCTTAACAAGCGTGAAGCCAAAGATATTGTCGAAGCATTCTTTGAAGAGATTCGCAGCAGCCTGGCAAATAATGAGCAGGTAAAGCTGTCGGGCTTCGGGAATTTTGATCTACGTGACAAACGGCAACGGCCGGGTCGTAATCCAAAAACGGGAGAAGAGGTGCCTATCTCTGCCCGTCGGGTTGTGACCTTTAAGCCGGGACAGAAATTAAAGGACCGTGTTGAGGCCTATGACGGCGACTGAACCCAGCTACGAAGATCAATCACCCATACCAAATAAGCGCTACTTCACCATTGGTGAAGTAGCGTCTTTATGTGATCTCAAACCTCATGTCCTGCGCTATTGGGAGCAGGAGTTTGAACAGATCAGCCCGGTTAAGCGTAACAACCGGCGCTATTATCAGCGTCAGGATGTTCTGATTATCCGCCAGATCCGTGGTTTGCTCTACGATCAGGGTTACACCATCAGTGGTGCCCGCCAATGGTTTAGCGGTGAACAGGCCGGTGATGATTCAGGCAAATATAAGCAACTGCTTCGGCAGATGATTAATGAGCTTGAAGATATCAACAAACAGCTTAAATCCTCATAATTTTTATCTTTTAATAATCATTAAGTTGGCGTATTATCACGCCCACTTTCTTGGCCGTTCTAGGTCATCGTCGGGATGTAGCGCAGCTTGGTAGCGCACCTGCATGGGGTGCAGGGGGTCGGAGGTTCGAATCCTCTCATCCCGACCATCTTCCCCTGAATCTTTCAAAATACAGATATAACTCTCTTTTATATCGTTTTTTCTGATCCTGAAATACAGTGGGAATTAACAGGTATTTATTCGTTTAAAAGATGATTTCCAGAACAGGTGTTTCTGATGCTAGTTGTCTGAATGTCCGTGCCTTTTTCGTTGTAGTAACAACCGTAATCAACGTATTTTTGCTATCTGTTTTAGGTTGTTGCCAGTACGTTACGCGTTTCCAAAAATCATCTTCGCAAACGCTGGATACACCTTCTCCTAAATATCTTTAGAGCAGTGTTCTTCGGGCTTGATATACTCACCTCTGTCATAAAGCGCCGGGTATTTGTTTTGTGGCGTATAAAGTTCTGTACAGCTAACTCTGAATATTCAGTATTGGCTGTAGATCTGAGATCGGTTGTAAGAAGGGGAAGGGTGTGGAGCAGGAAAAGCATGACGGCGTGGTAAATGCGCCTAAAAAGGTATTGGTATTGTTCGCACATCCTTCGTTACGCCGTTCAGAGGTGAATGCACCGCTGTTTAATGTGGCGGATAACCTTGATGGTGTCACCTTTATCGATTTATACGCTGAGTACCCAACCTTTCATATTGATATCGACCGGGAGCAGAAGCGTCTGCTGGCCCATGACGTCGTTATTTTTCAGTTCCCTCTGTATTGGTATTCCACACCTTCCATTTTAAAAGAGTGGCAGGATTTGGTGCTGGAGTATGGCTTTGCATATGGCACCGGCGGCACGGCATTGCAGGGCAAGGTTTTTATGTGCGCGATCACTGCGGGAGGTAAGGAGGATTATTACCGGGCAGAAGGTTTTAATCATTTTAATATCCGCGAATTACTGCACCCTCTGGAGCAAATGTCGAACTTAGTCGGTATGCGTTATTTGGCGCCTTATGCGTTGTTTGGTGCCCGTACTGCGGTGGAAGATTGCCGGGTAAAAAAGCATGCGGATGGTTACCGTCAGCTGCTGACTGCTTTGGTTGACGATGTGTTAGATCTGGATGTTGTGGCTGAGCATGAAACGGTGAATGCGGCAAACCTCGGCAGCATGATGAAAGGAGCAAGCGAATGACCGGTATATTTTTGCAGGCTTTTATTTATCTGGTGGCTGCAGTAATTGCGGTGCCAATAGCTAAGCGCTTTGGCTTAGGTTCGGTATTGGGATATTTGATTGCAGGTGTGGTGATCGGGCCGGTAGTTGGACTCGTGGGCGATGAAACAATAACGATTCAGCACTTCGCCGAGTTTGGTGTCGTGATGATGCTGTTTTTGGTTGGCTTAGAGCTTGAACCAAAGATGCTGTGGGCAATGCGTAACCGTTTGATGGGGTTAGGTGGTTTGCAGCTTGGCCTGACCGCTGCAGCGGTTATGGGAGTTGCGTTATTTTTTGATCAGCAGTGGAGCATCGCGCTGAGTATCGGTCTGATATTTGCCCTGTCTTCCACTGCTATTGTGTTGCAAACCTTTAACGAGAAAGGGCTGACGAAAACAGAGGGTGGGCGGAACGCGTTTTCAGTTCTGCTGTTTCAGGATATAGCTGTGATTCCGATGTTGGCGTTTATTCCATTGCTGGCATTACCGGAGTTGGTGGCGAAAGCGCAGAGTGCGGCTGCCAGTGCTGCTGAGCATCATGAAGAAATGAGCCTTGTGGCAGGCTTGCCCGGATGGGCAATGGGCATTGTGATTACAGCCAGCATTGCTGGGGTAGTTGTCGGCGGGCACTTTTTGAGTCGCCCTTTGTTTCGCTTTGTTGCCAGTTCAGGTTTACGGGAGATTTTTACCGCCACGGCGTTGATGCTGGTGATAGGTATAGCGGCATTGATGAGCCTGGTCGGTTTATCACCGGCGCTTGGGACTTTTCTGGCAGGGGTGGTGCTGGCGAACAGTGAGTTCCGTCATGAGCTGGAATCGAACATAGAGCCGTTTAAAGGTTTATTGCTAGGCTTGTTCTTTATTACTGTTGGTGCAGGCATTAACTTTGGCATTTTATTCGATGATTTTGCGCTGATCATCGGGCTAACGCTTGGGGTGATGCTGGTAAAAGCCTTGGTGTTACTGCTGTTAAGTGTGATTTTTAAAATTAAAGGCTCTGGCCGCTGGCTGTTTGCATTGAGCCTTGCGCAGGCCGGTGAGTTCGGATTTGTGTTGTTGAGCTTTACCACACAAAACTACGTGCTTCCGATGGAGATCTTTCAGTTACTGTCACTGGTTGTCGCGCTGTCTATGTTTCTCACGCCGGGCTTATTCATTTTGTATGACAAGGTGATTTTGCCCCGTTATGAACACGCGTCGAATGATAGGGAAGCCGACGAGATTGATGAAAAAGGTACTGTGATTATTGCCGGTGTTGGCCGCTTTGGGCAGGTAGTTAATCGCTTACTGACGGCAAATGGTGTGAAAACTGTGGTGCTTGATTATGAAGCTTCACAGGTTGAAAACCTTCGTCAAATAAATATTAAAAGCTACTTTGGCGATGCGACACGCCCAGATCTGCTGCATACGGCAGGTATTGATGGTGCATCGATGCTGGTTGTTTCTATGGATAACCAGGAGGCCACCACAGAGCTTGTGAAGTATGTGAAACATACCTATCCACAGGTTAAAGTGATTGCCCGTGCGTTTGATCGCCGCCATTTCTACATGCTCCGGCAGGCGGGGGCAGATTATGTGGAGAAAGAAACCTTCCACTCGGCATTAGAAGTAGGGTCGCAGGCTTTGCGTTGCCTGGGTGTGCATCCCTTCCTGGTTGAGCAGCAGAAAGTTAAGTTTAAGCGCATTGAAGACACCAGTTCAGACAAACTATATGAGACCTGGTTAGGCGGAGAAGAGTCTCAGTCATACGACATGCACTTCCGGCATTTGTTTATCCAGTTTGAAGAAACCATCCGGGCGGCGATGGATGAAGATCATATGGACAGGCATGGTTTGTCTGAACGGGAATGGACGCCGCCGCCTAAGGATTATCTGGATGATTTTAGTGATGAAAGCAAACCAACTGATAGTGAGAAACCCGTTTGATGAAACTGATGCAGTTAAGTCCGGTTTTAAGTCATTTTGCGCCTGTTAAGTGTTAAGTGCTAAGTGTTAAGTGTTAGGCGATTTAGGAATTATGATGAAGCGCGAATGGGTTTGTAGTGAGTGTGAACAGGTTAATCAACAGAATACTGCTGAGTGTATTGGTTGTGGTGCTAACGCTGAGCTGAGCGGTGTAGATATGGAAGCTGGTACTGGAGCTTATACTGAGGTGTTACTTGGTAACGATACTACTGAGCTAAAAGCTACGAGGCCAAAAACTACTGAGCCAGAAGCTAATGAGTCAGTAGTTTCTGAACCTGTGAAGGCTGCTCCTGAGCCTGAGCAAGCTCCAGAAGGTGCTTTGGAACTTTGGTTGGCGGGCATCACCATGGGAACCAGTGAGCAGGCCAGGCCGTTAGCACTGGCAAGTATCTTAGTAACCGCAGGGTTATTTATCTTCCTTTTTATTAAAGCTCTGCTGTCAGAAAACAGCCTGCCGTTGTATGCCTATGCAGCGCCAATTCTTCCTTATATGGGCTGCAAAATTATGTATGACGTAATGCACGGAAAAGCTGTGTACATGCGGGTTGGGTTGCTGAGTAATAAAGTACGGGAAGTGACGGCCAGCTATAAAAATGTATATTCGCGGTTTTTAATGCTGGTTCTGGCACTGGTTTATATCTTAGGCGGTTTTTATCTTCTCAGGTTGTAGCGTTTGGTAGCATCTGTTGTTGCTTGCCGGTCAGGCTGCTTTGTATTTGTAGCGCTTCAGCCTTACTTTGAAAGTCATCTTTATAGAGTAAGCAGAGGCTGCTTAGGCTTAAGTTTATTTTTTGAATAAAACTTTTTGTTGTAAGTACTGTTGTAAGCACTGTTGCAGGTGCTGTTGAGCTAATTTTTTTCAGTTTGGTCACTAATTCGCAAGCTTAAACATATGTTTCATTTATCTCATACTGGGATATTTGGAGTTGATATGTTTCTTCATTCATCGAATCATCTCAGTTTTACATTGCTGGTTTCTTTAAGTTGTATTAGCCGTAAGCACCCTAAAAGATGGATTTTAAATGGAGAGGTCCAGAATGTTGGTAGGCGTTCGTAATTGCTTCGCTTTTATTTGGCTTTGCTTATGTTCAGTGGTAGTTGCTGCAGAAGATGTTATTGAGCTGTACGCTGTCGATTATCCTCCTTACATGATTGTTTCAGACGTTAACAATATATCTGGAATAGATGTCGATGTTACCCGGGAAGCATTCGCGGCTGTGGGTATTACTGCAAAAATTAATACTGCGCCCTGGAAACGGGTACTGAAGAACCTTGAGCATGGTCGGGTTTTGGGCGCGCTGAGTTGCTCGAAACGGCCTGACAGGGTTAGCTTTATGCTATTTAGTGATCAGGTGAGCGAGGCTAACCAAGTGGCGGTGATGTCTAAAGGGTTAGATGATCGTAAGCTGGTGAACTTCCAGGACCTTAGTAACTTTAAGGTAATAGCCGTTGAGGGGTGGGGGATTCAGCGTGAGCTGGTGCGTAAGAATATTCCTCACACTACAACTGCAGAAATGGACAACGGAATTAAGTCGGTTGTTTATCGTGATATTGACGTTTTTTATAGTGGCGAGCTAACCACTTTGTATCGTGCCGGGCAGTTAGGCATACAGGACGATATAAAAATAAAAAGATTTACTGATAAGGAAAGTTCTTCTTTTCATCTCTGTTTGAGCAAAGGTTACCCTGATTCGCAGCGTTTGCTGCAGTTGTTTAATACCGGTCTGGCAAAAATAAAAGCTTCCGGCAGGTTTGACGCTATTTATGAGCAGTATTTATAAAATGCTGATGATGTCGAATACGGTCGGTATTTATGTCACTTAATAGCAAGCATAGAATTGCGTTCAAGCAAGCGCGTGTAGTGCTGTTGATATCAATATTGCTGGGCTTAGTCTCCACCGGTTGGCAAATTACACTTGACCTTCAACAGGAAAGGCGCAGTTTGCAAGCGGGTATTGAGCGGATTTTGACGCTGCACCGGGAAACCGCAAGCTTAGCTGTGTATAACCTTAACCAGGGACAGGCAGAAGAGATTACTAAAGCTCTGATCGCTTATCCGGAAATCTACAGTGCTAAGTTAGTGGATGATTTTGGTGATCCTCTGGCAGAGCATTCTCGCCCGCAGACTGAGAGTTCCTGGCTTTCATTACTGGGAAGTTATTTTTTCAGAGTTGAGACACAAATCCATGAATCTTTATCTGTTGATGCGTCAGCTAATAACACTGCTCGCCTGAGTATTGACTTAGATGCCGCGCTAATAGCTTCCAGCTTTGCCAGCAGAGCATTTACCAGCCTTCTGTTTAGCCTGTTCTATGACGTAACTTTAGCGGCAATATTTTTAATTTTGTTTTACCGCTGGTTGTCAAAGCCGATCGAAAATATTGTGGCATGGGTAAATGATCTTCGGGAAGGTAAAGAGGGCCAGTTACCTTATACAGAAACTGATGAGATCGGCGATCTGGTGGCTGGTTTTTCCCGTCTTTGGGAGGAGCGTAAACAGGTTACTGACAAACTGAATGAGACTATTCAGGAGTTGTCTAAAAGTGAGAGTTTTTCCCGGACGCTCATGGATAATGCCGGCGATGCAATGTTTTTATGCTTTCCTGATACCCGTATCGTGCAGGTGAATAATCGGGCTGCTCAGTATCTTGCTGAAACCAAGGCATGTTTGCTGAAGAGAAATATGTCTGAGTTCAGTCAAAACTATTCTCATGATGAGTTAGTGTCACTTTTTGCTTCGCTGGACGAACAGCAGGTAACCAGTTTCGAAGATAGTTACAGGAGTAAAAATGGGACGTTGATTCCTATAGAAGCCCGGGTCATTAAACTGGTATTAGAAGAGTCTGATTATTTGCTGATTATGGTACGGGATATTTCTGTACGTAAAGAAGCTGAAAAGCAAATATATGATCTGGCTTTTTTCGATCCGCTAACAGCTTTGCCCAATCGTCGTCTGTTTATGGACAGACTTACTTCTTCTTTAGAATTGCACAATGCCAATCATAAATTTGGCGCTGTTCTGTATCTGGATTTAGACCGTTTTAAAACGGTGAATGATTCACTTGGGCACGGTGTTGGAGATGCGCTTCTTTGTGAGATTGCAAACCGCATAAAGAAAATACTGCCAGCTACCAGTACATGCTCACGATTTGGTGGTGATGAGTTTGTCGTACTGCTGCCTGAGATTGGCGAGAATGCAGAAGTCAGTGCTGAAATTGCCGCTAACCTTGCTTTACAGGTATTAGAGCAAATAAGGGCTCCGTTCGAAGTGAACAGCCATACTTTGTACTGTTCTGCCAGTATTGGTATCAGTATGTTTCCGGATAAAAGCAATGTTGCCAGTGATGTATTACGTTGCGCCGACACCGCTTTATATAAAGCGAAAGCTCTGGGGCGAAATTGCTTCCAGTTTTTTGATCCGGAGATGCAATCATCTGCTCAACAAAGGCTGGATGTTGAAAAAGGTTTGCATCTGGCGGTTGATAATCAAGAGTTAGAGCTGTGGTTTCAGCCACAAACAGATATCGACGATAAGATTATTGGTGCGGAAGCTCTGGTGCGCTGGAATCATCCTCAGAGGGGATTAATTTTACCTGGTGAATTCATCCCTGTTGCTGAAGACAGCGGTCAAATCATTGAAGTGGGTGAATGGGTCATAGCAGAAAGTTTGCGTTTATTAGCGCAGTGGCGGGTCCAGGGATTACCCGAGTCATTTCGAAGGCTGTCGATTAATATCAGTCCGTTACAGTTTATGCAGGTTAACTTTGTTGAAACCTTATTCGCTTTGTTAGATGCCTCGAAAATTTCCGGCAACATGATAGAACTGGAAATTACTGAAAATATGCTGCTGAACAAGTTTGAGGTGGCCAGTAACAAAATGAATCTGCTAAAACAGCGAGGCATCTCCTTCGCTATTGATGATTTTGGCACGGGTTATTCATCATTAAAATATCTGCGGTATTTGCCACTGGATGTTCTTAAAATAGATCGCTCATTTGTTGCAGGTCTACGCTCCTTATCTGAAGAAGCAGCGATTATCGAGGTTATCATCGCGACTGCAGATCGGCTTGATTTACAGGTGATTGCAGAAGGCGTTGAGACGAAAGAAGAACGATTTGCTCTGCAATCGCTTGGCTGTTGCTGCTTTCAGGGGTATTTGTTCTCTAAACCGGTACCGGCTTCCCAAATATATGAGATGTTGCAGCAAAGTGTAGAGACCACTGCCAGCTGAGCTCTGTATAGAAGGGAAAGTCGAAAAATCAGTGAGTCAGAAAGGCTCACTGATCTTATCAGTTGATTCGGTATAAAACTCGAATCATGGTTTTGATAATATAAATTACGGTTGCTGACGGGTTGCGGTAATAACAACATCGCGGATGTTTACACCCTGAGGCTGCGCATACATGAAGGCTGCGGTACGAGCGATATCGTCCGCGACTAATACGCCCCCCATTGCCTGCTTCCAGTCTTCGTAGCCATCAATGATGTCTTGTGAAGTGGTGTGCCCCAGCAGTTCGGTTTCTACTGCGCCTGGGCAAATACTCATGATACGTACATTGCTGTCGGCGACTTCTTCGCGGATATTTTCACTCATTGCTGATACCGCAAATTTAGTACCTACATAAGCGGCATGGTTCGGGAACGATTTTTTCCCTGCGATAGAGCTGACATTGATAATGGTGCCGGCATTGCGGGCTTTCATATCACCCAGTACCGCCTGCATGCTGTTCAGTAGGGCGATGACGTTAATGTCATACATACGTTGCCATTCCATTGGATCCTGCGTGTCTATCTGCCCAAGCAGCATTAAGCCTGCATTATTGACCAGACAATCGACAGGGCCGTGGATCGCCTCAGCTTCTGCGATGGCTGCTCGAAAAGCAGCGGCATCTGTCATATCAACCTGACGATATAAAGCGTTAGGCAAGTTCAGTGCTTGCAGTTTTTCTATCCGGCGGGCAACTAAGAGTAAAGGGTGACCTGCAGCTGAAAACTGTTGTGCCATAGCCGCGCCAATACCTGAACTTGCGCCCGTGATAACTACCAGTGATTTAGTCATGTGTTTATCTCTTTTGAATGCCTTCATGGCATGAAGCTATTTGGATGTTGCACATGATAGGATTTGATATTAGTGTGATAAATATCACTAATCTGAAAACATTGTTTGGTTTATATGAACAATATTTCCTGGCGGGGCATACGCGCATTTATATATGTTGCGGAACATGGTGGCTTTACTGCTGCGGCAGAGGTCTCAGGGTTTTCTAAAGCTAACCTGAGTCAGCTGGTGACGGATCTGGAAGCGGCGCTGAGTGTGCAGTTGCTGTATCGAACAACCAGACAGTTGCGGCTGACGGAAATCGGCCAGGGTTACTATGAGCGCTGTAAACTAGCTATGCAGCAGCTGGACTCGGCTGCTGAATGGGCGAGCCAATCTACAGATGAACTCAAAGGTTTAATTCGTATGAATGCCGTTGGCGGGCCTTTTGGTGAAGATTTGTTGGCACCGCTTATCATTGATTTTCAGCGGCAGCATCCGGATATACGTGTCGATCTGGACTTTTCGAGCATACATGTCGACCTGATTGCCAGCCATTATGATCTGGTAATGCGGATGGGTGAGCTGCCAGATTCGAGCCTGATTGCCAGAAGGCTGCATTCGGTAACCACACGTTATGTGGCCAGTCCGGAATTTTTGCAGACGCATCATGGTATTAAAGAACCGGATGATCTGAAAAATCTGCCGTTGATATGTGGCAGCGTTGATCACTGGACGCTTAGCCGGGCGGCGGAGCAAAAGACAATTCACGTGGCGCAGGGGATTAAAGTGACCAGTGGTCGGGTAATGCGACAAGCCGCACTGGCCGGATTAGGCGTAACCAGGTTGGCTGATGTCTATGTACAGGCAGACCTGCAAGCTGGCAAGCTGATTGAGGTGTTGCCAGAATGGTCTGAGCAAACTCAGCTGACCTTGCTCTGTCCGCCGCTGCGTCATCAGTTGCACAGGGTAAGAGTGTTGATGGAATGGCTGAAAGAGCATTTTGAAGCACGTTATCAGGATGCGTTAGTACGTGAGCCCGGCTAATTTATTGAGAAAAGGCTGTAAAACTTGCTGTCGTCTTGCCGCAAAGAGGCTGCACAAACAGCAATGAACGCTGTGCCTTGGTCGCTGAGGGATAGCTAAGATCATGAAGAGTCGATTCTTTTAGCTTTTTTTACCACGGTGAATTCCTGTGATTTTCTATAGGTGATTGTTTGCTAGGAAAAAACTTTAGATATTTTGAAATAAGTACTGGACAAGCGAAAGGGATATCTATAAAGTTCGCAGCAGCTAAAAAGAAGTCTTTTATTTACAAATCTACATTTCGCAGTTTTATTCGTAAGCCTGGTCCTGCAGTTTTTAAGTTTAAGTTTCAGTCTATTTTTTATGCGATTATCGCCTGCTAATGTGGGCACATATTAAATTTAAAATTCAGGATATTTATCATGTCTAAAACTACCGGTACTGTTAAGTGGTTCAACGAAACTAAAGGTTTTGGTTTCATCGAGCAAGAGTCTGGCCCAGATGTTTTCGCACACTTCAGCGCGATTCAGGGTTCAGGATTCAAAACTCTGGCTGAAGGCCAGCAAGTTGAATTCACAGTTACAAGCGGCCAGAAAGGCCCACAAGCTGAGAACATCGTTGTTCTGTAACAACTGATATTCAGCTTATATAGAAAAGCAGATCTTAGGATCTGCTTTTTTTTGTCTTTTTTTAGCCGACGCAAGGTCGCTAAAGCCTGTTTTACATGGTTTTCTTTTCCTTCTTTACTGCCTCTTCTTATATAAGTGCTTCTGACACTTTTTTGATACGGATACATCGCTGTTTCTGTAGCAGGCTGTTTAGCCGGCATGAACGTTTACAGATCTGTACTGTCTAGACACTCATATAGCAATTCATACTCGGCGCACATGATTTTTGTGGAGGTGGCTTATGCGTTACAGTCTTTTGATACTGGCTCTTGTAGCTGGTCTGGTTCATGCGGATGCAAACTATACCGTGAAAAAAGGCGTCAGTTGGCAGGGCGTTAAAATTGGTTCTTCCTCTCTTTCCGGTGCTGATCATATCTGCCGTAATTATCAGTGTTATCCATTGTTTAAAAATATCACTGTTCCCCGTGAGTTGAAGCAACAGTATCAGTTGGGCTCACTGAGCTTTAATGCCCTGCAGAAAGTGGCGACATCAACTAACGGAGATCGCATTACATTGCCTGCTGATCTGGCCAGTGTGCTATTCAAACGCAGCCGTGACAAAGTACAGCGGGCAAAAATTTCCGATTCGAAATAGCTTGTAGTTATGTCAGCCAACGCTGATGGCTGAACTGATTTCAGGAAGCCTGCGTATAGCAGTTTCAGTTGAGCAAAGATGTGGAGGTTAGGTATGCGTTACAGTCTTTTAATACTGGTGCTTATAGCTGGTTTGGTTCAGGCTGATTCTGCTTATACGATAAAGAAAGGTGTCAGTTGGCAGGGTGTCAAAATTGGCAATCAGGCGCCTACAGGTTCAGATTTTGTTTGTAGAACAGGTGAGTGCTATCCGCTGGTTTTAATTGGTATCTCGGCCCGGCAGATGAAGCAATATAAGATAGACTCTCTGCAGTTTAAAGAGCTGGAGAAAATAGCGCTTTCCCGTGATGGTGAACGGATCACCTTACCCGAAGAACTTTCCCGGGATCTGTATATTCGGGCTAAACATCAGGCACTCAGGGAAATATTCTTTGATGCTAACTGAGATCACTATTTGAAGTTGAAAAAGCAATAAGCTAAGCGGTAATGCATTGATTTTATAAGGCGTCTGAGCGGTAGTTCAGACGCTTTTTTTATAGGTCTTAGACTGGTTCTGCCGCAAACAAGCAAATCCTGTTATGGGCTTGATGTTATTTTGCTGTAAACCATATGTTTACAGGAGATATTGCATGACAATTACTTACCGCGCGGCTGAAATTCCAGCTGATCAGTTGAATGAAAAACCACTGGCACAACCAACAGCTGAACCACTTTCCGGTGACATCACGACCCGTAGTCAGGTGTTTTTTAATACAGAAGAACAAAATGTTATGTCTGGTACATGGGAGTGTGAACCAGGTGAGTCACGCTGGGAATTTATGACCCGTGGCGAAGTTATTTACGTATTGTCTGGTCGGATGACGGTCGTTGAAGATGGCGGTGAAGCCGTAGAACTGACTGCAGGTTCAAGTGCTGTGTTCCCAGTTGGCTGGTGTGGCAACTGGACTGTGCATGAAACACTGCGCAAAGTGTATGTGATTTACGGCGCATAATTTTTATCTCTGGAGGCGTGCCCGCGTCTCCTGTTTTATGCCTTCCTTTTATACTTTCCTTGATGGAAGGCATTAGCTGATTGTTTCTTTATGTGTTCCGACTATTTCGGCAGCTTTCCAGGTTGTCATAAGCAATGTTTGTCGGTGGGAAAATAAGGCGATGGCTAGTCATTTTCTAAGCCGATGTTCAGCAGTAGCAAACCGCCTGCTGAACTGTTCTGGCAGCATGCATTTACTCAGTCGCTTATTCTTCAGCATCAAATACAACTTCGCCCTGAAGTATGGTCATAAGAATTTCTGTATCTGCAATCTTGTTGGCTGGTAGCTCGGTAATGTCTTCATCCAGTACAACCAGATCAGCTGACTTTCCTACAGTTATGCTGCCGGTAATGTCATCCAGCCCTAAGCTGATTGCCGGGTTGATAGTGTAAGCATCTATTGCAGAGCTGATATCCGGTAAACCAGTTTTTGCCATCCTCAGGCTGTTGGCAATGCCTACTAAGGGATTAATATCGTTTACATTCCAGTCACTGCTTAGTGTTAGATTTGCTCCAGTGTCAAAAACAGGCCGCAGCCGCATAAGTGAATGGGCGCGTTTTTGACCAATAAAAGGCTCTGCCCAACTGTGATCCTGTGCGACGATATAGTCAGAACCTACCTGAAAGTCAGCGGTTACCTTTAGTGGTTTAAAGCGTTGGATATCAACGTTCTGAATCATTTCAACATGGGTAAGGGTGTAATCCCTTTCTGAACCTTGTTCCCGGGCGTATTCAATCGCATTAAGGGATTCACGAACAGCCCCGTCGCCAATCGCGTGAATATGCGCACCGTAATTGATTTTATCCAGCTTGGTTAGCCAGAATTGCATGTCCTCTGGTGGGATATAGTTCAGACCGAAGGGGAGGTTTTCCACTAACTTGTATCTATAGGGTGCGACGACTTTGGCCGTACCATTTATCAAAATGCCGTCGCTATACATCTTTACCTGATCAATAATCAGCAGGTTTTCAGGGTTACGTGACTGAATTTTTTTGAGAAATTCCAGCTGGGCTTCCGGTTCATCCTGCGGGTAAATCCAGGGGCGTAACGACACCCTGGACGTTAGGTCGCCATTGTTTTCTGCAGCTTTCCAGACATCAAACCAGCCACGTTTCCAGTACAGACGGCCGTCGCCAATAGTTGTTATACCGTTGGCTGCTGCTTCCGCTAAGCCGTTTTGCAGGCCCTGATAGCTTTGCTGGAAAATATTATTCAGGCTGTTCCAGGCCTGTTCCATCACAATGTCACCGGCGTTATCCAGCAGAATGCCGTTAAGCCCGCCGGTAAGTGGATCTTTAAGGTATTTGCCACCTTGGGGTTCTTCTGAACGGACAGTGATACCTGCCAGCTCTAAGGCTGCAGAATTCACCCACATAGAGTGAGAGGTCTGCTCCATGATGATGACCGGATGTTCAGGGAAAATATCATCAAGTACTTCCAGCGGCGTTTGTTTGTTGTTCTCACTGAGTATTAGCTCCAGTGTGAAGCCATAGCCGATGAGCCACTGGCCTTCTGTTGCCTGTGCGGCGCAATCCTCAAGATAAGGGATCTGGCCTTCAAGGTTGGCATCAGGGCTGACTTCACAATTCCCGCCGGCTTCAGATGCTGCTTCAAAGACATGGTTATGGTTATCGATGAAACCGGGCAATACCATAGCGCCCTGCATATCGAGAACTTCAGTGTCTGCTCCCAGATACTTTTGGCCTGTATGGTCGTTACCAACATAGGTAATAACCCCTTGCTTAATGGCAATAGTGTTTGCAGGCTGATCGGCGTATACCACTGCATCGGTGATCAGAGTGTCAGCATATTCGATAGCCGCGACGCTTTGGCTTCCAAGCATACTGAGGCTCAGCATTATTGAGAGTGAGATTGTGTTCATGTTGAGTCCTTGTGGGCCTGCGAGCATGGTAAACAAAAATTCTGACAAGCGCAGTGTAAGGACAGAATAATGATAAATACTCAGCATCATCAATTGTTGATGCTGGTGTTTGAATCTTATCGCTGAAAGCAGAGGGTCATGTGCACAGTCCGTGTGCTCAACAAAGGAATTGCGTTCCGTAACTTTACATGAGGTCGCCGTCAGGCTGACGGGGGGGTTAGGACTGACAGCGACCCGACAAGTCTATGGAGGTCGTGGGCATATAACCAGCTACCCATTACCCAACTTGGGTAGTGTGCTGGTATTTTGTATTAGCTGATCTTTCGATAACTTACTGATAAATAATAGAATAATTAAATTATGTTTAGATTATCTTCTATCTGTCTTTAGTTTTTCTTCTTATGTATTAACCCAATATCAGGTCAGTGCGTCGCTATTGAGCTGCTGACAGTTCGATTTACTATGTGCTTTTGTGTGAAACGTTGGTCAGGGAATCGTCACGTCTTTACATCTGTGTGAGTGCAGAGATTCTGTGCTGTCATTCCTGAATGAAAACGCTACTGGTGCAGTGAAAAGTATGAAGCTACCAGCAGTTGCCGTGTTAATGATTATTAAGATCTAAAAAAATACCCAATGAAGTTCATTGGGTAAAGATCACATGAATCAGGAATACAATGTGCAAACACTTATTTAAGGTTTGGTATCTTTAGCCTTAAATTACTATTTGGATACTTCTATACCCACTTCAGAATTATTGAAGTTGACGGTATATGTCACACCTTTACCGAAGGCAATATCGGCTAATCCTTCCTGGTATTTTTTGATAGTTGAAACTTTGCGGTTATCAGCATTGTAATGGTATAGCTTTCCATCATTGAAACCGGTTGCAACATAGCCATCAGCAGCGGTTTCCAGCCCGTCAAAATTTGCCAGAGGCTCAGTTCTGTCAATAATATGGCCCGTTGCGTTTACATGGATGATTCGGCCCGGCTCTGACGTTTCCCAGGTGTTCTCGTTGGTTACTTCGCCCCATGAAGCGACAAGGAGGTCACCATTCGGCATGGCCTCAATACCATTTGGGTAACTGAGCTTCTTATTTTCGATGAGTGTACTGACAGTGCCATTTGTAATTTTATAAATAGAATTCTTTGGCGGATCTGTCACAAAGATATTGCCTTTGCTATCAAGAGCCAGGTCTAACGGAAAGGCAGCCTGTGGCAGATTGACTGATTTTGTTTCTTTGGTTTTTAAGTCGATGATCAGTATCTTATCCACTTCTACAAGATAGAGCTTGCCGTCTTTAATTTGTGAACCTTTTGGTCCGTTTAATCCGCTTAGGAATTTAGTCGGCTCACTTGCTCCGGGCTCGAGCTTAGCTATAAAACCATCACCATCAACTCCGTTCATTTGCCCAACCACAGAGATGTATGTGATTTCAGTTTTCGGGTCGACAGACACTGCCTCAGCATTTGTATAACCAGTGTTAATCGTCCGTTGCTTGGCGGCATCAGCGTGGCTGGTTAAGGGGAGTGTTGTCAGGCTTAGACCGATAAAGGCATAAGTAAAAAGTTTCATTTTCGGGCTCTCTCTTGAGTTTAAGGTCTGATCTGTAAGTGAAATCAGGCTGCTAAATATCATTGCCGGGGCGAGAGCAAAGTGATGTGCTCCTTAGCCTCGATAGCGTTGGCGTTGTAAAAACTTAACATAGAGTTTTTTGCTGATTTAGAGGGTAAAGTGATAATCTATTTTGCATATTCTGCAATAAGTGAGATGTGTGATGGATCAGCTGAAGGCGATTAAGTGTTTTATTTGTGTTGCAGAAGTCGGAAGTTTTAGCCGTGCTGCGGACAAACTTCATATGCCTGTATCAAGTGTTTCACGGCAAATATCCGCCTTAGAGTCTTCGCTCAAAACGGAACTAATTATACGTTCTACCAGGAAAATACGTCTGACAGAGGTTGGACTGCTGTATTTAGACAGTTGCCAACATGTAGCAGATAAGCTGGCATCTGCTGATGAACTTGTTGCTAATTACCAGAGCGAGCCTTGTGGAACATTACGAATTAGTGCCATGACGTTTTTTGGAGAACGGGTTCTGGTGCCTCTAATTGAAGAATTACAGGATACGTATCCTAAGATCATAGTTGATGCCGACTTTTCTGATCAGGTTAAAGACTTAACGCTGAGTGATGTGGATATTGCCTTCAGAGGAGGGCCTATGCCTGATAAGCGTCTGATGGCTGAAAAGGTAATGGAGAATGAGTTACATGTGTGTGCCAGCCCGGGTTATTTAGAGCAATTCGGCGTTCCGACTTCTGTCGACGAGCTTGAAGGACATAAGGTCATTTACTTTCGAGGTCCTGACGGACAGATGCCCTGGTGGATAGTTGATCAACCCAGTGAGCAAATTTTAGATTTGGAAGCGGCGGCAATAACCAACTCATTTCAGCTGATGTTGAATAATATTATTGCTGGCAAGGGCATGTGCTTATTGCCCATGTGGGCTATCAGACCGTATCTGTTAAACAAACAGCTGGTTAAGGTCGATTTCGATAACCCTCCAAGAATGATTCGTGATCAGTCGATGGGGATTTACTTACTGTATTTAAAAAACCGCTTTCAGCTACCAAAAGTTCGTCGCTCTGTTGAATTCTTCCGGGAAAAACTTAAAGCTACCAGCTATTCGTAGCAGTGCTGCTGCCTGTTATTTTCAGACTTTTTAGGAGTCTGTTCATTAATTTACAAATTGTGGGGACAAAGTAAGGGCAATAGATCGTCAGCAGTCTATATCTTTGCGTGCGAATCATTATAATGCCTGCCTTCTTAAAGTTGGTTGGCTATTTTTTGTTCAATCAAAAGTAATGTTTTAAAGTGCGTTTGGTGGTTTCAGGTTTGTTTCGGTTGGTTTCTTCTCGTTTTTTTCGTTGTGCATATCGTTCTGTGTTGGCGTTGGTTTTGTGTTACTGCGTGCCGGCTTTCAGTAACGGAGCAGGGGATAATCCTGATCAGCAGGCGGCGCGTATTGTGGTTGAGCACTGGCCTCCCTGGGAAATAGCTGATGATGAAAAACGTCAGCAGGTCACCCGTGGATATGCGATCGAAATAATTGCAGAGTTGTTCTCCAGGATGAGCATTCCACTTGAGTTTCAGTATGCTCCCTGGCGGCGTGCCTTACAGTTGATTAAAACCGGCGAAGTCGATTTATTGCCTATGGTTGCTGAAAACCAGACACGGGCAGCGTATATGGTGTTTACCGTACCGGTATACCGGGACCCTATTTTACTGGCGTATTCTCTCGATACGTATAAGCACTTTAGCTGGCAGCACTGGGCGGACCTTAGTGGCTACGAAATCCGCGCTGTACGGGGTTATCACTATGGCGATAACTGGCGCGATGCGGTTCAGGAATATGGTTTAACGGTGAGTGAATCCGCAACAGATGAGCAAAACCTGAAGATGCTTGATCAGGGAAGAGTAGAGCTTACGCCGCTGCTGTATTCCAACGGCGTAAGTCTGCTAAAGGGTCATGGGTACGAACGTATTCGCTTTGCTGAAAAGCCTGTTTTTACAACAGTGTTGCGCTTTGGTATTTCAAAGAAATCATTTCTGGTTAAGCGGTTGCCTGAAATTAATATCCACCTGAACACAATGAAACGGGATGGTACTTTTAAGCGGATATTAGGTGCGCTTTACCGGCCCCGTTTGCGTGATAAACACTGAGCGTTATTGCGCAAAGCTTGCTTCGTCTCTGATCCCTATACGGTTACCGTCCGGGTCGTGGATATTAATGACTGACCCCCAGTCAGTCATAGATATTTCAGCATCTATTCCTAACGCACGTACATCCTTCAAGGCTGCATCTATATTGCTAACGTTGAAGCGGAGCTTGTGCGGGCAGGTTGCAATGCTTTTACCTTCAGGCTCAGCGAAGCCTTCAGTTTCAATCATCAGATAGCTTGTACCAAATTCCAGACAGCAAAGCCGGAAGTCACCTTCCTGCTTTTCGAACATCACCGGTAGATTAAAAAGAGTTTTGTAGAAGTGGAGGCAAGCGTCAAAATTCTCGACGTTGAGGATGATGCCGTGTCGCTGAATGTTCATGTGGAAGCTTTTCAGGTGAGTGATTGCCTGAGCATATCAGGGAATCGTACAGGAAGAGTCAGTACTTAATATCCAGTCTGTAATTTTGCTCAGTGCTTCTGCCTCAGGGAGTTTAGTTTTGCCTTTAATTGCACATTCCCAGATAGTCAGAACCCGCCATCCCTGAAGTATCAGTGTTTGGTTAGTTGTTTTATCCCGGGATTTATTGCTATATAGCTTTTCTTTCCAGAATTCAGTGCGGGTGGACGGAAGCTTAAAAAGGTGGCATTCATGGGCATGCCAGAAGCAGCCATGCACAAAAATGATAGCTTTGTATTTTGGAAGCACTATGTCGGGCTTACCGGGCAGAGAAGGGACATTCAAACGATACCGAAAACCCTGTGCGTGCAGTCGCTTTCGCAGCCAGATTTCCGGTTTGGTATTTTTGCTTTTAATGGCTGACATATTGCGACTTCTGGTTTTCTTGTCGTGTATGTCAGTCATTGGATCAGATCATCTCTATCTGCTTGCTAATTATTTTAGCCTTTTGAGTTTTAGGCTCAGGCTTCACTGCTTTATTTTCTGGCTTTTCTCTATGGATTATAGACTTCACAATTTTAGCAATCTGGTGAGCAAGTAAAGGTGGAACAGCATTACCAACCTGGTGAAATTGTTGTGTACGATTTCCCTGGAAAAAATAGTTGTCCGGGAAAGTTTGTAACCGGGCTGCTTCTCTCACCGTAAGACTGCGACACTGGCCGGGATCAGGGTGAATAAAATAATGACCATCTTTAGAAATATGGCTAGTGACAGTTGTTGATGGAGAGCCTTCAAGCTGTACTCTGAATCGGTCGGCAAACTTACCTGTTTCCCAGTTTTTGTGTTCAGGACGTAAGCTGGGTAAGCAAAAATCTTTATGGCCTTTTGGAGAATAACCAAACGCTTTAGCGAAGCAGGAAGCAAAAACATAGCGTCGTAAATCTTCAGACATATGTCCTCTGGATTCATGGTTTAGCCATATGTCGAGGTCTTTATCCTCGAACCACTTTGTCAGTTCCTTACTCAAGCTGTTTTCTATCTGATTCTTTGGATAGCGAAGGCTTCCATGATCTCGTTGTAGCGTAATAGCCGTTTTTGCTGCTTTTAGATAAGGTATGAGTTGGTTGTAATCATTACCGTGCAAGCTCAGCATTGAAGACGAGTTTTTGCCATGTATCTCAATATCACTTACAAGATCATCAATATGATCTTTAACAATCTGTTGCCATTCTGAAGGGCTATCTGATTGTTTTGTTACTTTACTTCTTAAAGCAGGAAAATTATCTATGACCGAATTTACAGAGACTTGCTTGCTTGGGGTGAGAATCCCTTGTTCTGCAAGCAAACTTTCTTTAATTCCTAGTAGTATTACACGGTGCCGTGCTTGGGGAATTCCGAAATCTTCCGATCGAATGATGAATTTTCGAGCGTCAAAGTCAGCGGGATTATTGTCATAGTGAAACGTATCTCCGGTGACTAATGAACAGATTCTGTATTTTTCTTTAGAGCCTTCTAATCCGAGAGCTTCGTCTGGAGACGACAAGTCTCGTAAAATGTCATGAAACACCGGGCGTCCTGCCACTTTTGCGGAAAGAATACCTTTGACGTTCTCCATGACAAATACAGATGGCTTGTATTTCTGAATGATTCGAAGATATTCCTTATAAAGAAAATTTCGGTGATCATCTTCAGCTTTATAGTCTGCAATGCCTTTGTTTCGTGCGCGTCCTACCAGTGAGTACGCTTGGCATGGAGGCCCCCCAATTAAAACCCAGTCTTCCTGTACAGCATTGTTATCGGTTTTAAGAGAAGTGGTAATAATTGTATCGAGTTCGTCATTACCTTTTGTAGTACCCAACTCAATTTGTCTGGCTTCTTTGCCAGCTAGTTCCCATAAATGCTGTGTGCTCTCTGAATAGGGGGTTTCAGACCTACCTTTACAGAAAGCGTAATAGTCACCAATTGCATCTGGGCTATGTCGTTTGAGTAATCGAAAGAAAGCTCTTAAACGAAGTGTTTTGTGTGCAAACTGATCTTTTTCAGCTGAGACTATAATTTCAAACTTATTGTTTAGAGACGAGAAGCCTTCGCCGAGGCCGCCAGGCCCTGCGAAAAGGTCAACTATTTTGATTGGTGTCATGGTGAGGGACTTCCGTTGTACTTAAGGTGAACGATACTAGGGATCAGTATTGTTATCAATGACAAGATTGGCAGTATCTCTTGTAAGATGGGACTTGTAGCGGTCAACGAATTCTGCTGAAGAAATTAAACTAATGCTCTATATCGCATAACGGGAACTAATCCATTTCGATTATTCAGTAGTTGCTATAGGATTCATTAAATATGTGCTATAGCCGCATGAAAACAAACGATAAGGAGTGTTGTAATATATGGCTACGCTGCCGTTGCCCCCTGTAGCCGGGCCTTTCATTCAAAGTTTGCGAAGTATTGGTTATTCCCTTGAGTCAGCTGTTGCTGACGTGATCGATAATTCTATATCAGCTCAGGCAAACACTGTTGATATCTATACAGAATGGCGAAATAGTGATCCCGTTTTGGCTGTTATGGATGACGGTCATGGAATGTCACCAAATGAAGCGCAGGCTGCTATGCAGCTGGGTGCTGTTGGTCCTGCTGATTCCAGGTCGAGTGAGGATCTTGGCCGATTTGGTATGGGGCTTAAAACTGCTTCATTTTCCCAATGTAAAAGCCTTACTTTGATAACCCGGAAGTCTGCTGCGCTTGACTGGTATGGACTTCGTTGGGACTTAGATTTAGTCGAGAGAGAAAATAGTTGGCTTGTTGTGGAGATGGATCCAGCAGAATGCCAAGACTTTTTGAATGAGGTTGAATTATCATTTTCAAAGGGAACAGCTGTTATTTGGAATACTTTCGATAGGGCCATTGACCCTACTGCCGTTAGTGGGGAAAGAGATTATGATCGGCGTATCGTTGCGCTGATTGATCATTTGGCTCTTACATTTCACCGTTTTATCAGAGGTGAGGAGGTATCTCGAAAAGTTAACCTGCGGCTTAATGGCAAGTCTATTGCAGCTAAAGATCCATTTGCGACAAAGCCTGAGCCCAATAAGCAGGCCTCTACCATTCTTTCTAATGAAACTATCCGGTTGGGAGCCTGCTCTGTTGGTGTCAAAGCATATCTGCTTCCGCATCCAACGAATCTTTCTCACTCCTTTGCCAAAAAAGTCTCTCAAGGTGGTGATCACCATTCAGGACAAGGAATTTACATCTACCGAGCAGGGCGATTAATAGTATCAGGAGGCTGGCATCGGCTGGCCAAGGCATCTGAAGCTAATAAGCTAGCTCGTATCCAAGTGGATTTTGGTAATGATGCAGACAGTTTGTGGAGGATAGATGTACGCAAATCTAGGGTAGATCTTCCGTCATCACTTAGAGAACAGCTAAGGCGGGTGATTACGCAGTGCGCAAAAAAGTCCTCGACGACATTTACACGTCGAGCCAAGATGCCCTCGGTTGATCCGGAACCCGTCTGGCAGCGTGTCTTCGACCGAGATAAGTCGAGGGTTCATTACATTTTGAACAGAAAACATTCCGCTCTTTCTGAGATGTTGGTTGTTCTTGGGGATTCGGATACGAGAAGCGCTCTTATAAAACTGATTGAGTCATCATTACCTGTTGAACTTATAAAAAATGATATGTCTGCAACAAACATAAAGATGCAACAGGAACCAGATGACCTTTTTCATCACTGCATAGATCTTGCAGAAGAGTTATTTAATGCAGGAATAGACAAGGAGCTTATTCAAAGAGCTTTGGTTAACGATAGCAACATTGGATTAACTCCAGATAAAGCAAATAAGATAGTTTCAAAATTAGGGACGTTATGATGCTCTCAAAGGACACAATTATCGAAATGGTGGTGGGACAGCTTGAAAAAGAAGCTCATCGTTTGGATAACACACCTTCAATGGATTGGGTTTCAGAACAGGCAAAGAAGTTCTGTTCAAATTTCAATCTTGATGATGGTGACGAAAAAGTTGTTATTAACCTTCTTCGGACAAAAGTAGAAGTTACTGTGGGTGAGGCTGCTATTTTAGTAAGCGATGAGCCACGTACAGAATGGCTTACTTCGGATAAAAAGAAGCAAGTTGACTGGTATTACTGGAAGCGTTTTAAAGATCATTTTAAAACAAAAGATATTCCTGAAAGTGTTTTAAAGAGAACTGATACCGATACTGATCGAGTTTTATCTTTATTAGGGGATCCAGATTCACATGGCGGATTTCCATGCAGAGGCATGGTTATTGGAGATGTTCAGGCAGGAAAAACAAATAACTACTCTGCACTTATTAACAAAGCTGCTGATGTAGGCTACAAGCTGGTAATCGTTCTAACTGGTACTGTTGAGGACTTGAGACAACAGACTCAAGAGCGTTTGGACTCTGACTTCGTAGGCAGTGTTTCAATTGCTGGTCGATCCAGTAAAGACAAACAGACCAAGATAATAGGAGTGGGGCGATCTGATGATTCCAGGCTACCGTTCTGCCTTACAGACAGGGATGATGATATTAAGAAGGATCCTAGATATCGTATAGCGACTATCAGTGAGCCGATTCTTGTCGTAACCAAGAAAAATAAATTCCCTTTACAACGCTTGGTCACTTGGCTGACATCTGAAATCAATGCCAAGAACGGGAAGGTAGATCAACCCGTTCTTATTATTGACGATGAAGCCGATAATGCATCAGTAAATACAGGTGCCGAAGACGAAGATCCAAAAACAATTAACCGACTTATTCGAGAAGTTGTCGCCGCATGCAGGCGGGTTAGCTATGTCGCCTATACGGCAACACCTTTTGCTAACATATTTATCCATCCAGATTCTGAAGGTGATCGATCAGACACAGACGATCTGTTTCCTAAAGACTTCATCGTTGCTTTAGAGCCGCCGAATAATTACTGCGGAGCCAGCTTCTTTTTTCGAAATGAGGGGGTAACAGAGAGAGTTTGCGTTGAAATTGAAGATGCGCATGAACACCTGCCTATCCAGCATAAACCCGGAATCGCAATTCATTCGATTCCAGAATCGTTAAAAAGTGCTATAGGAGTATTTTTGCTCGCATGCGCCGTAAAGGACATAAGGCGTAAGAAGCATATAATTAAACATGAGCATGATTCGATGCTCATTAATATGTCCAGGCTTACTACTGTGCAGTCTGATATTACACCTTATGTGGATACTTGTTTGGATTCATATTGGGATGCAATCACTGTGCATACCTGCAAGGAAAGCCCGGAAACTAGGTCAGGTGTTATAGGGAACCTACATAAGCTTTGGATGCAACATTATCAGGGTATATGTGATGAGTGTTGGGAGGATGTCTGTTATTCATTGTCTGAAATGGAAAGACCCCAGACAGTTACAGTACACAGTAAATCTGGTGATGCACTTGTTTATGATAATGAAGGTCCCAAGAAGCAGATTGCTATTGGCGGTCTTAAGCTTAGCCGGGGGTTAACACTTGAAGGTTTGGTAATAAGCTATTTTTACCGCCGGTCTGCCATGTACGATAGCCTTATGCAGATGGGGCGCTGGTACGGATATAGAGATGGTTATCAGGATTTATTACGGATCTGGATAACATCCGAGTCACTGGATTGGTACGCGCATATATCTAAAGCATCAGATGACCTCCGTGAGCAGGCAGCAGAAATGCAGCGACGGAAAATGACCCCTAGCGAATTCGGGCTTCGTGTTCAGGCTTCTCCTGACGCGTTGATGGTTACCGCTGCAAACAAGATGCGAACAGCTAGAACAATTACCACTAGATTGCGTTTTGACAATAAGCTTTGGGAAACAGACTGTGTAGACTCAAGGCCAGAGGTTATAGAAGCAAACCTTGATGAGTTTAGCCGTTTTATTTCAGAAATTAGCAATAACAAATACCAAGGTGCAGATATCCCACAGCACCATCAGCAGCATATTCAATTCAGGGATATTGATGTAAGCGACATTGTGAGTTGTCTCAAAACTCTAAGGAATCATCCAAGCTGTGGTTTTTGGGCAGAGAATGATCTTTTTCTTCAATACATAGAAGGACGTTCTAGAGATGAGCTAGCGAAATGGGATGTCTTTGTATACCAACCTAATAAAGCAGACGAAGGAGTGTGGAAGGCAAAGGACGGAGAGGTATACTCGCGCCTTCGCCGTGGAATAGTTACAAACAAGCCCCGTAATGAGAGAAATAAGCACGAGCTTCGATTAAGTAGAAAGCAGTCCATTACAAGTCGGGGGGTTGAGGCACTAGGTCTGACACAGGGAGAGATTGACCACGTAGAGAAAGGCTTAGGGTTGGTTGCGGATAAGAAATATCGCAAGGTACGTAAAAAGCCTTCTCTCGTTTTTCATGTCATAAGGGCATGTGAATACTCAGGCCCATCAAGTAGCGCAAATATAGCTTCAGAGTTGGATGTGCTTGGCTGGGCCGTTTCTATTCCTCCTTCTTCTGCAGCTCAACCGGATATTCTTTGGAATGTAACGATTGACTGGTTTGAGAAATATGGCACCGAACTCACCGACGAAGCAGAATCATGACTGATATTGAAACACCTTGGACTCACATGAAATCTCCTCTCGGAGAAGGTCTTACTACCCTGCGTGTCAGACATGAAGAGTCTAACCCTTGGTATTGGATTAAAAGTAATGGTGGGGCGTATGGCGCGGCTATCCAGCTTCCAGTCAAGGAGGAAGAAATTGCATCCACTGTTCAGGGAACGGCTAAGATTAATATAGTTAGGATCAACGACTCCAATGGGGATCACTATCTTGGTGTAGTGATTAACTCATCTGAATTAGCAACTGTTTTTCATCGGCTCTGTTTGGATTTGATGTCAGCATGCCGCTATTCGGAGAATCCATCTGAAATCATCGCTATCTTGAAGCGGAGAGTCCTCGCCTGGCAACGGCTATTTGAAAAAGGAAATAGAAGACTATCTGTTGAAAAGTGTCTTGGGCTGATTGCTGAATTAATGTTCCTGAAAGATTATTGGATTCAAAATAAGCCATCACGGTGTGTAAGTGGGTGGATTGGACCCACAGGCGCTTCGCAAGATTTTAGAGATGAAACATTGGGGGTATCAGTTGAAATCAAATCACATTCTTTTGACTCGAATATTGTCAAAATTTCTTCTAAAGAACAGCTTGATTCCGAGGACCTGCTGTTTATTGTTGCCTACCCAGGTTGCTTGTCTTCTGGTGAGGCTGGTGGAAAAAGTCTGAATGAGTATGTGGAAGAAGTAAGAAGAATACTTTCTCCCAATGAGTATTCGGTTTTTGATGAGCGTCTGCTTACTGTCGGCTATGTATATGATCCATATTATGATGAAATGGAATTTCAGATCGGAGAGCCAAAAGCCTATAAAATAGAAGGTGATTTTCCGAGACTAACGGAATATTCTCTGCCAGTAGCTATAAGCCGGATTCGTTATGAAGTTGATTTAGCCTTAGCTGCAGATTGGATTTGTCTAATTTCGGATATAGATTAAAGAACGGAGCTAAAAACATGGATGAGTTGATGGAGTATTACACTTCTCTGATTGAACATGTTAAAGCATCATCAGATGTTGAGGGTCGATTAATTGAGTTTGAATTTCTTAACTATATTCTTGATCTGCTTTCCGATGCAGGAGAGTTTGATGATTATACAATTGTTGAGGATGGACGGGATAGTGCAGGGAGGTGGCTAGTTGATGGGTATTCCTATGACACAAGTAACTTTTCTTTAGCTCTGTTTGTTACTGTTTTGACCTCAGATGAAACTCCTTTAACTTTTGCCAAAAGAGATATCGAGCCTTCACTAAACCGTCTGATAAAATTTATAGATATTGCACTAAATGAACCACTCCTGTCGGCTTCTTTTGAGCCCACAAGCAGTTGTTACCAAGTAGCGCAGTTTATAAAGGATAAGTGGGGAGAGGTTTCAAATATAAGGCTTATCCTTGTCTCTAATCGGCCTGCTGCTGATAGGATGAAGGAAATAAAGATCAGTGATATTGAGGGTCGGCCATGTACTGTCAGTCGGTGGGATTTAAAACGGATCTATAATCTTGAGTCCTCTCGAAATGAAAGGGAGGAAATGGTTATCGATTTGAAGGATGCCCCTCTCCCATGCCTTGTTGCACATGAAGCAGAAGGTGAGAAGTCAATTCTCGCAGTAATGTCTGGTAATCAACTGGTATCGCTGTATGGGCAGTGGGGGGCAAGGTTGTTGGAGCAGAATGTCCGTAGCTTTCTTCAGCACAGAGGAAAGGTAAATAAAGGTATCAGATCTACTATATTGCGTGATTCTACTCACTTCTTTGCCTATAACAATGGTTTAACGACCACTGCTCAAGACGTAACGATTGAGTATACCGAGAGAGGCCCTATGATAGTTGGGCTGAAAAATCTTCAGGTTGTTAATGGAGGGCAAACTACCGCTTCTATCTACAGCGCTTATGTAAAGGATAAGGCAGATCTTTCCAACATTTCAGTACAGATGAAGCTAACAGTATTATCTGAAGAAGCTTCGTCTGAACTGGTACCTAAGATTTCCAGGTTTGCTAACTCTCAAAACAAAGTATCTGATGCAGATCTGTTCTCAAATCACTCTTACCATGTTCGGCTAGAGGAGTTTTCAAGAAGAATCTGGACTCCGGTTCGAGCTGGGCAGAATGCCCAAACTCACTGGTTTTATGAGCGAGCCAGGGGACAGTACCTGGATGCTCAGGCTTACCTGACACCGGCCAAGAAAAGGCATTTTCAGTTGCTTAATCCCCGAGCGCAGCTCCTTACTAAGACCGATGTTGCCAAAATTATGAACTCTTGGGATTGTTTACCTCATGAGGTAAGCAAAGGAGCCCAAAAGAATTTTGCAAAGTTTGCTGAACAAGTGGATGCTCAGTGGGAAAAGGATGACCTGTTCTATAATGAGGCCTACTTCCGCCAGTTGATAACAAGAGCATGGATTTTCCGAACCTTTGAAAAGGTTGTTATGAAGGAGCCTTGGTATTGCGGGTATAGGGCCAATATAGTGACTTATGCAATTGCTAGGCTTTCTGAAGAGGTTTGTGCCTGTTCTTTGGAGTGGAATAATGATGTGCTTTGGAGGGCGCAAATTATTCCTGAAGCTATTTTGAAAGAACTTTTGAGCCTAGGAGAAAAGATTAACGGTATTCTTCTTGCGGATGATCGTCCCGTTGGCAACCCTAGTGAATATGCTAAGAGGGCGATGTTCTGGGATAAGGTTAAGAGATTGAGTTGCGATATTAAGGATATTGGCAATCTTCTAATAAGCAAAGAAGAAGCAAAGGAGCAATTTGATGAATCAAAAGCAGTGCAGAAAACGGATGATGGAATTCATGCTCAAGAAAGGGTTCTAAAAACAGATAAGCGGGTATGGAGTGAGATCGTGAGTTGTCTACATGACGACGATGCGGCAACGCATAACCTGATAGGAATATTGAAGATCGCGAATCATCCAACTAAATTACCTTCAGAAAAACAGTCTGTAGTATTAGCAAAGTTACTGGATAAGTATGCTGACAGGCTGACACTTTGAGTTCGGTTGTTTTTTTCCCTTACTGGGGTTGTCGGTTAAGAGCAGGCTTAGAGACAAACTAATGGCATTTGTGAGTCCTGTTGTGAACCGTCGCCTTTTGAAAGCTATTCTGGAGAGCCTTTCTTAGAAGTTCCCCATTTGCGTTGAGTGGTAGATAAAGAATCTGATACGGTAACTAATGCCGTTGCTTTGTGCCCTAATTGCCACCGTGAATTGCATTATGGTCGTCAACAGGAAACCACGTTACACACGATGCATATGCGGATTGACCGCCTGATCGTCGAATAAATTCTCCAGCCCATCCACAGGATGGGTACCTCTGTTTCACTTCTGAACACCACTCCGTTGGCCTCAAACCTAGGTACTAGGGGGTATATCTAAAACCTATCTATAGCATTAATTTATTCTCGTTGTTTGCGTTCGGTTGATCCGCGATCTTGTTCTGTATAAGAAAGATAAAAGGTGGTGTAGATGTCTCATTGGAGTTTGAAGCGTAAGTTGTTGTTGGCAGCAGGGATTATTTTATTGCTGGTACAGTCGCTGGTGGTGCTGACCGGTATTGAGTCGATGAAGCGCAGTGGTCAGTACACGCTGGAGGCGATCAGTGCCAGCCAGCAGGAAAGTGCTGCTGAGCTATTGGCGTTTATGGCAACAGATTCGGCGCAACAGGTAAGTGATTATTTAGACCGGGCGTTCGATGTACCTGTGGCGCTGGCATCGGTGTTATCGGCGACCAGTCTTGGCGGTAAAGATCAATCTCTGAGCCGGGATCAGGTACAGCGCTTGGTGCAGCAAAGTCTGGCATCTAACAGCCATGTCAGTGCCTTGTATTCTGAGTTTGAGCCGGATGGTTATGATGGTTTGGACAAACAGAGTGTTGGTAGCGGTGTGCATAGCAGTTCTAAGGATGGCAGTCTGGGGTTGTATTGGGTGCGCACTCCCGAAGGGCTGCAGCAATACGAAGGTGATCCGGAAGGGCGTTATCTGACGGCTATTACAGATTCAGGTCAGCGAGAATCTGAATGGTATTTGTGTAGCTTTGAGTCGGCAGCAAACTGTGCACTGGAGCCTTACCTTTACGAGATTGAACCGGGTAATAGTCAGTTAATGACAACGTTAACAGCCCCGGTAATGAGTGCTGGAAAGGCGGTGGGTATCGCGGGAGCGGATCTGAATCTACCCGCTATTCAGCAACGGGTAGCGCTGATTGCTGAATCGATGTTTGAGGGGCGGGGGGATATTCATATTGTTAGCCCTGCCGGCAGATTAGTTGCCAGTACTGCTTATGAAGAGCAGTTGATGCAGCCTTTGAGTCAGGTGGATGCTGAATTAGCCAGTGTTATTCAAGGTGCAGGTAAACAGGTATCCCGAACGGCAGACCGGCTGATGGCCGTGGCGCAAATACGCATCAGTGCGACAGCTACTCAGTGGCCGTTGATTATTTCAGTGCCTGATTCAGTCATCATGGAAGATTTACTGGCATTACAGCAAGATCTGAATACCGGAATAGATACCGCGATGACCCGCATGCTGGGCTTATCGGCCGGATTGATTGTACTGGCAATCTTACTGATTTATCTGGTGGTTCGTGCAGTGACGAATCCACTGAACCGTATGCGTGACAAAGTATGGAGCTTAGTCAGCAGCGATGGTGATCTCACTCAGCATCTGGATATTGCCCATCATAAAGAGTTAATTGAAATCCGTGACGGTTTTAACCAGTTCATGCAGAAGTTGCGGGAAATGATTGTGGTGTTTAAACAGCAGTCTGATGAGCTGGCTGAGTTTTCCGGGCGCTTAAGTGGTTCGGCTAATAATGCTAACCGTTCTGTGGGCATGCAGGCCAGCCAGATTGATAGCGTTGCGGTCGCTATGGAAGAGATGTCGACCAGCAGTGCGCAAGTAACAGATTTTGCGATTGCCAGCGCAACTGAAGCACAGAGTTCCAGTCAGGATTTAGTGACAACTAAGCATGCAATTGAACAGAATCTGCAACAGATTCAGCTGACCGCTGATGAAATGGCACTGAGCAGTGAGCGGATTACACAGGTAGCTGAGCGCAGTGAAGGCATTAATACCATAGTCGAGACGATTCGTTCGATTGCAGATCAGACCAATTTGCTGGCACTGAATGCAGCTATTGAAGCGGCCCGGGCGGGCGATCAGGGACGTGGGTTTGCTGTTGTGGCGGATGAAGTACGTACGCTGGCTGCCCGTACCCAGCAGGCAACAGAAGAAATTGGCTCGTTAGTATCGACCTTGCAGGAGGATGTTGATGCGTCCGTTACGCAAATCAGTAAGAACCGCGAGCGGGTGAATACTGTGGCTGATGAAGCGTCACAGTGCTTTGACATGATCCAGAAGGTGACCGAGAGTCTGGTGTCTATATCAGACAATGCTACTCAGGTTGCCACGGCGGTTGAACAGCAGAGTCAGGTAGGAGAAGACATTAACCGTAATGTGTCGGTGATTGGCGATGCTGCCGGTGAAATGGCGGATCAGGTGGCGCAGGTAGAGGTTGTTAGTCAGGATATGACCAGAGTAGTTGCCAGCCTGAATGAGCAGTTGGAAAAGCTTAAAGTGTAGCTGCTGAAGTCGATTTATAAGTATAAAAAACCGGACTCAATAGTCCGGTTTTTGTATTCAAAATACGTGTGGTTTAACCAAGCAGTCTTTTAATTTCGGCTTCAATCTGTGGGTAACTGGTCTGGTTACTGACGCTGATTTCACGATAGCCGTCGCCGCCAAATGTACGGTCCAGTTCGATCAGTACATGGGTGGTGTCTGGTGTCAGAATAAAGGACAGCTCCGCTTCCTGAGTATGACCAAACAGTGAGCCGAAGCCTCCGGGTCTGAATTCCATTTCCTGATAGCAGCCCGACTGAGACTGGAAGTTATTTGCTCGCAGGTAGCCGGTTTCAACATCTGCCTTCACCATGGCGTAGCCACAGGCATTCATCGCCTGAATGAAGTGAGAAACCGCTTCTGGCGGGTGGATGTGCATTGGATCACGGTCAGTCGGATCGACAGAAAATTCGATATCCAGTGCGGTTTCTACCCATACCCGGCATTGGTTGTTATGGGTGTCCAGCACGGTAATGGGAGTTTCCGGATGCAGGTCAAAACTGAAGTCGAGACTGCGGAACTCATTTGGCTGTAAAGTAAAAGCTTCGGTTACCTGAAACTGGTTTAAAGGCTGCGCAACGTAGCTGACGGTGTCGTCACTTTCAACTTTTGCATTGGTCATCAGTTTCAGCGTGATAGCGGAGATTTCCTGCTCGACGTCACCACCTTTAACTTCAATACGGCCTTCGACCCGGGCACCGGGGAGAAAATGTTCGGTGGTCAGAATTGTATCTACAGTGGCAGCACCGACGCCAATCCGGGCAAAGAGGTTTTTTAACATGTCGCTTCCTTTATAACCAAAACGTGATTTACCAGCCGCACACTATATCAGGCAAAACGGGGTTTGGCAGCGCCGGAAAATCAGCGAAAATACATTGTGCTGATACTGTACAGGCAGAGTGCGGTATTCGGTGCTGGTGGTATGTGGCGGATGTTGGTTATAGGCGACAAACCTATAGGTGTTTGTAGGGCTGAATGTGATACAACTCATTTTGGTTATTATATCTAATTGAAAACGCTGTAATTCCTTACTTTTTACAGGGGGTTGTTGCTACCATTGTGTTACATGTTTTTACGTGTGTGGAAAGTTTTCAAACACTCAGGATGGTGTGGATGTTATGACTCGTAAACTGTTGTTCTGGATTGCGGCGGTAGTGTTGTTCGCTAGCAACTTTCTTTTAGACCCTTATCTCGGCGATCTCTATGTGCGGATTGCCCGTGATCTGGTGTTATTTGGTGGCCTGTTCTGGGGCGCTATTCTGGTTTCCCAAAATCGTATCGGTTCTTTACTGAAGAATATTGATGCTGTGCTGGCTGAAGAGAAGATAGATTTACGGGTGCGCTTTGATAGCAAACATCCGGAAATTCATGCACTGACGGATAATATGAATGAGATGCAGCAGCGGGTAGAACAAGCGGTTGCAGGGGTAACCAGCTCCGCTGCCCGTCTGATTCCTATGTCTCATGAGTTGGCTGACAGTTACGGTGATGCGACACAAAAAGCCTCACTACAGGACAGCCGTTCTGATGAAATTTTATATGCGATGGACAGCATTAAAACTGCTTCAACAGAAGTGGCGGGCAGCGCCCGTTTGATTGTCGAAGAAGCATCTTCCGGTAATGCCGCGGTGATGGAGTGCCAGCAGTCTATGACTTCTGCGCAGGAAGTGGTGGATCGTTTATCAAACCATATGAGTCAGGCGCAAACGATTCTGGATGGTTTGAAAACTGAAACGGATCAGGTTGGCAGCATTGTTGAAGTGATAAATGGTATTGCGGAACAAACCAATTTACTGGCGTTGAATGCAGCGATAGAAGCAGCCCGGGCCGGAGAGCAGGGGCGCGGATTTGCGGTTGTTGCAGATGAGGTGCGTAACCTGGCAGAGCGTACTCGCCAGTCGACTCTGGAAGTACAGGGGATGCTGGAACGGATTCAGATTGGTGCCGGTAGCCTGGCGGAAGCCATGCAGGAAGGTGGTGATGCCTCAGAAGAAAATAACAGCCGGGTAACCGAAGTTGGTGATCAGCTGACTGATTTAGTGAATATTATTGGCCGGGTTCATGAAGCGGCGGGTGCGATCAGTGAGTCTGCGGAGAATCAGCAACAGCGGGCGATTGAGGTACGTAACTCAAGTGATACGCTGGCAGCACTTAACCGTGAGACCTTACAGGAATCTCAGGTGCATACTATTTCTAAAGATGATCTGGAAGCACTTGGTAAGCAGCTGCGTGACAAGTTGCAGGTGTTTAGTCTTGAAGGCGACTACTGGCACATTCAGCGCAGAACCAAGACCCGTCCAATGGAAGGTAACGGATCGGTAGCAGCGGGTAATATAGAAGATGATATTGAGTTGTTCTGAATGCCGCTGGTCGTCTGACGACTGAGTGTAAATAAGCAGAGAATAAAAAGCCGGTGTCCTGTTAAGGCCACCGGCTTTTTTGTATCGCTTCTGTGGTGATTACTGGTTACGGATTACTGCGGAAGATATGGCGGACTGAGTTATTCTGGTCTAACTGTTCTGATTTAATTCATCTGGCTTAACGGGCTTGTTAAGTCAGGCTTATTTAATGAGGTTTGTGTAGTAAGGCTTATTTAGTAAGGCTAAGCAAGCCGGGCCTGCTAAGCCCGGCTTAGGCATCATTCCACTATGGCTTGAGGTTCAGCAGTGAACATCCTGGTACATTCATCAGCAGGTACAGGGCGGCTGTACAGGTAGCCCTGGAAATGCAGGCAGCCAAGTGATTCCAGTAATTCCTGATCAGCCTGTGTCTCAACGCCTTCGGCGATGATCTCCAGGTCCAGGCTTCCGGCCATTGCGATAATCGTTTCTACAATGGTCAGGCTGCTGGCATCGGTACGGATGTCGTGAACAAAGGATTTATCAATCTTAAGTTCATTCAACGGCAGCGTTTTCAGATAGCGCAGGGATGAATAGCCGGTGCCAAAATCATCAATTGAAAGATGAACCCCAAGCGCTTTAAGGCGGCGCATCTGGCTGGCAGCGGCTTCGATGTTCTCGATCAGCATGTTTTCAGTGAGCTCCAGGCAGATCAGTGAGGTATCGATCCCAGCCTGTTGCTGGAGGCGTTCCAGCTGATCAACAAAGTCAGGCTGAATAAACTGCTTCGGACTGATGTTAATCGACAAACGACGGAAGCTGTCCGGTAACTCTTGTTTTTGCCACTGGATCAACTGTTGGAAGGCTTCTTCCATTACCCAGTGACCGATAGGCAGAATCAGCCCGGTTTCTTCAGCGACACCAATGAAGTTATCCGGTGCAACTAAACCATGTTGCGGATGACGCCAGCGGAGCAGGGCTTCCATACCAATTAGCTGACCCTGAACATTCACCTGAGGCTGGTAGAAGAGTTCAAACTCTTCATTTTCAAGGGCGTGGTGCAGGTCTTTTTCAAGGGTCAGACGTTCGTTAACGCTTTCCTGTAACTGTTGCTGATAGAAGCACAGCTGATTACGACCCTGACGCTTGGACTGATACATAGCCGTGTCGGCCTGCCTCAGCAAATCATCAATGCTTACCGCATGCGCTTGCGGAAACAGAGTGATACCAACGCTGGTGGACACAAAGAGTTTGTGGCCGTTAATCACAAAAGGCTGCTTAAACAATTGCAGAATCTTCTGCGCCAAGTGCTGGATACCTGTTGTTGCACAACTTTCTTCAGTAGGTACTTCAGGCACCAGTATGACGAACTCATCACCGCCGAGGCGGGCAACGGTGTCTTCACTGCGCAGGCTGGATTTTAGCCGCAGAGCAACTTGCTTGAGCAGGTTGTCGCCAACGCTGTGCCCCAGAGAATCGTTAATCAGCTTGAAGCGGTCGAGATCCAGGAACAGAATGCCGCCGGTATGGTCATGACGGTTAGCAATGCGCAGTGCCTGGGTGATCCGGTCATTGAGTAGCTGGCGGTTAGGTAAGTCTGTAAGCGAATCGTAAAAAGCCAGGTACTTGATACGTTCTTCGGCAGATTTACGTTTACCTATATTACGCGCTGAGCTGAGCAGCAGAGTCTCGTCATTGATTTTTACCTGTACGGTACGGATTTCCATCAGATTGATAGATTTATCCCGGCGGTACATTTCTACTTCTTTGGTGATCGAGGTATTCAGATCCGCCTCTTTGATCATTGCGCGCAGGTCGTCGTGATATTTTTCGTTACAGATATCAAACAGGCTACCGCTGAGCAGTTCATCTTTACTGAGCTTGAGGGCGTAGCAGGCGCTGGCATTCACATCCAGTAGTTTCCCCTCGCAGTCGAGCAGGAATATGCCGTCACTTGCTTGCTCCATTACTGCTCGGAAGTAAGCTTCACTGTCGGTAAGAGAGCGTTCAATACGTAGCTGTTTATCCAGCATGTTGTTGAAGCTTTTGATCAGGAAGCCAAGCTCATCACCTTTATGTCTTTTCGGCAGGTCGAGCAGCTCCGGGTGTTCCGGATCAGTATTTACACGGGCAATATTGTGAGTAATGTTGATGATCGGCCGGGTTACAAAGAAGAAGAATACGCCGAAAAACAGCACCGCAGTAATCAGTGATTCGAACAGTTTGAAATACACTACCTGCCAGCTGCGGCGGGTGAAGTCCTTCATTATTTCAGCCTGATCAATAGATACTTCCAGGCTGCCAACACCAATTTGTTTGTCTGGCAGGGTCAGGTTGTGCACAAAGGTACGGTAGCGATCGATGAATCCGTTGTCGCGCCAGTAAACGCTGGTATTCATCACTGGCCGTTCAATTTCAGCCAGCTTGTTGCCCCAGTCATCTTTGATTTCTGCTTTAAAGATTGACGGCGTTTTCATCAGGCTGACAACAATTCGCTGGGCCAGTACCCGATCCAGCTGATAAGCCGCCTGAATTGCCGATTCTTCAAGTAACCCAAGGGTTTGTTCAACCTGGGTTTCCATGTTTCGGTAAGTAGCCTGCCAGTCAGAGTAAATCTGGATGGCTGAGGAGACGAGACTTAGTACCAGCATCATGATCAGTGCCAGTATAAAGTTTCTGAATCCCAGTTGTCGTCGTAGCGGGATCATTTGAGCAGTCCCCAATACGGGTTAAAAGGGTGTAAGACCATAGCGTGCGTGTATCTCCTGCATAACACCGTTATTACGGATCCGTTGTAAGCCTTGGTTGAATAAACTAATAAGTTGTAGGCTGTCAGGCCATTGTTTACTGAAGCAAACGTAAAGCTTGAGAATGGGTTTTTCTGGCAGTGGGGTAAATTTAATATCTTGTGCGAGGCCAAGTTGGTTGGCGATAAACAGAGCTGCTTCCCGACCTACATAAAAGATGTCCTGACGTTGGCGGGCGATTAGATTTAATGCTTCATCCATTCGATTCACGTTCAGTGTTTTTATGCTTTTGTTTATCAGTTCCGTCTGGGTTGCATACCCATTGACTGAAACTACCCGGTAATCGCGGAGATCTTCCAGTGAATTGATCTTGCTTGTATCCAATTCAGTGTGACTAAGTAGTCCGATCTGGCTACTACTGATCTGGTCGCTGTAATTCAGTTGTTTACGCCGTTCGGCGTTTTCACTGCAGGTGACCGCTGCCGTGGCATTGCCCGACTGGACATCCCGCATGATCCGCGCCCAGGGGCGAAAATCTACATTAACGTTGACACCTGATGCGGCAAAAGCAGCTTCTGTGACTTCTACGTCAAAGCCGGGTGTCAGTGGATTATCTGCAATGTTAAAAGGCGGATAATGGCTGGCAAAAATCTTTAAATCAGACGCTGCCAATAAGGAAGAGGAAAACAGACTGGATACGAACAGCATGAGTACAGACATTCTGTGGGTAAATCCGGTCTTGCGATTCATGTACTACCATCCTTTGCGTGGGTAAGGAAACCGATGAAAACGCTTAATCAGCCCGCTTCTGAGGGCTGTTTGGAAGTTGTTGCCAGGATTGCGGCGGACATTTCAACTTCACTGTTTAGCTCGTCCGTTAGGGGATCGCCTTTAAACTAAAGACTTAACATACTATATATAAAACCTGTGTTACAGCAGGATTCCCCGTTGTGGGTACTCGTTGGTTTTTAGTTGCGTGATTGCTGCTACTAAGGTTTGAAACAGATTCCGGCTATTAAGTCAGTAACCTTTGCGAATATTGGGTTTATGAAATTTATAAGGTAAGAGCGTCTGTTTGAAATCCGGTGGGTAATGCTGAGCAGTGAGATGTTCTGGTTAAGTCTTTAGGGGTTGCGTTTGTGAAGGCGTTAAAAAGCCCGGTTATCTGCGGATAACCGGGCTTTTAGAAAAGATGTAAAGGCCGTGTCAGTTATGACTTTTTGGCACCGCGACGTGAACGACGTTCGCGACCACCGCCACTCAGGGAACCGCCGGCAACACTCAGGTCACCGCCCAGCTGAGCTTTTGCGCCCTGGGTGATTGGTCCAAGCTGTGCTTCTAAAGCGTCGATATCAGGTGCTTCACCTGGCTCATAGCCGTCCAGTGAATCACGCATAGCGGCAATATGTTCCGGTGAAGTACCACAGCAGCCACCAATGATTTTAGCGCCGGCATCGCGAACCAGTCGGGCGTACTGAGCCATCAGTTCCGGTGTGCCGCTGTAAACGATCTTGCCATCAACATACTCAGGAATACCGCAGTTGGCTTTAGCAACCAGTACCGGATCGGTTTTCTGCTGTTCAGCGGCCAGTTTCATATTCATGATTGCTGCAACAACTTCAGACGCGCCGATACCACAGTTAGTCCCGCAGGCACCCGGTGGGTGGTCCAGTTCAGTACTGAGCTTGATCAGCTCGGAAGGCGTTACACCCATCATGGTACGACCATTAGTATCGATACTCATGGTGTAAACTACTGGCAAGCCTGTGCTGGCTGCTGCATCGTAAGCCGCTTTTGCTTCTGTTGCGTCGGAGATTGTTTCGATCCAAAGCACGTCAGCACCACCTTTCTGTAGCGCTTCAGCCTGTTCTTTGAAGGCGTCGTAGGCTTCTTCAAATGTCAGTGTACCGGCAGGAACCATAATCTCACCGGTAGGGCCCATAGAGCCGGCGACGATGATATCGCGGTCACTGGCATCAGCCAGTTGCTTGAGAAGCTGTGCAGATTTTGCGTTCAGTTCGTCTACCCGGTCCTGCGCATTGTGCAGTTTCAGGCGGTAACGGGTGCCACCAAAGCTGTTGGTCAGAAGGATGTCTGAACCGGCGTCGATAAAGCGTTGTGCCAGTTCCTGGATACGGTCAGGGTGATCTGTGTTCCAGAGCTCCGGCGCATCACCGGTTTGCAGGCCCATTTTAAACAGGTTAGTACCAAGGGCACCGTCAGCCAGCAGGTAAGGGCGTTCATTTAACAAACGGGTGAATAAATTAGACATAGCAACAGCCTTACAGTGAGACAATAATTGCTCGCATTCTAACTCAAGAATTCCGGTGCGGATACGCCTCTATATGAGAGTTTTGCAGGTAAATATGAATGAAATGATACTCTTAGCTTTGTTAAATCGTTGTCAGATCTGAGCGCTCTTTAACGGACAAAAAAGAATTCAGTTTGTATCTGTTGGCTGAAAGTAGCGTGCCGGAGTTTTACCCAGTGCTTTGCGGAACATACTGATAAAAGCACTCTGGCTACTGTAACCAAGATCTTGCGCTATGCTGGCAATAGATTGCCCGCCAGCAATGCGGCTGAGGGCTTCCAGCAGGCGGGCCTGTTGGCGCCACTGGCCAAAGGTCATTCCGGTTTCTTTGTGAAAACGTCGGGCCAGGGTACGTTCACTGCATCCTATCTGATCAGCCCAGTATTGCAGCGGGCGATTATCATCCGGGTTTTGCTGCAAGCTAAGGGTAAGTTTTTGTAAGCGTTCACTGCCAGGCTGTGGCAGATGCAATGGCACTTCCGGCGTGGTTTTGAGCTGGTCGAGAAATACTTCCACCATGCGGCTGTCGGCGCCGTTTTCATCATAGAGACGGGGCAGTTTAGACAGCTCCATGATTAACTCTCTGAGCAATGGCGTTATATGCACAACCTGACAGTTATCTGGCATGCCTGCCGCGGCTTCAGGGCAGATGTAAACATTGTGCATTTGTAAGCGTTGCAGCGCTAAGGCGTCATGTTCAATGAAAGGTGGAATCCACACGGCCCGTTGCGGCGGTACGATCCAGTGGCCAATGTCCCGGGCACTGACCTGTACCAAGCCTTCCGAAATAAACAGGAGTTGTCCCCAGCTATGACAATGGTAAGGAGAGTAATGGTTAGCCTCATGGCCAAAGTGGCGAATAACCAGTTTACGGGGGACTTCTTCGGGCTTTCCGGCCTGAATATCTGCCTTACTGACCCAGTGAGCAGGCCAGGGTGCTATTTTTGTCTGTTTATCGTTATTTTTTGTCATAGTCGATTGTATACGACATATTCGTGAGCTTTTAAAGTAGTTCAAGTAATTAAGAGCAATTTAGAGCAATTCAGACAGATCAGGGTGATTTATGAAGATTTTTCAGGGAGTAGACTGGCGTAGCCCGGAAATGCTGCTGATATTGATGGCCGTTTCTATGCCGATTTCATTTGGTGTATGGCAGGCGCTATTAAACAACTTCGTGATAGAGCGGGCCGCATTCAGCGGTGTGGAGATAGGTATTCTGCAGTCGCTGCGTGAAATACCAGGTTTTATGGCATTCGCTGCGGTTCTGCTACTGGTGTTTATGCGGGAACAGACGCTGGCGCTGGTATCTTTATTGTTATTGGGAATAGGTACTGCTTTAACGGGATATTTCCCGACTGAAATCGGCCTCTACTGTACGACTGTGCTGATGTCTATTGGCTTTCATTACTACGAGACGATGAATCAATCGTTGTCGTTACAGTGGTTTGATAAGAAAACTGCCGCGCATAAGTTGGGCAAGCTGGTAGCTGTTCGCTCATTTGCCAGCCTGGTGGCTTTCGGGCTGGTTTGGCTGGCACTGGATGTTGCTGGAATCGCCATGGAGCTGGTGTATTTGCTGGGAGGCAGTATTACGATTCTGATCGCATTGTTTTGCTGGCGCTGGTTTGCACATTTTCCGGAGAAAGTAGAGCAACATAAAAAGCTAATACTGCGAAAGCGTTACTGGCTATATTACGCGCTGACGTTCATGGGCGGTGCGCGGCGGCAGATATTCGTTGTCTTTGCTGGCTTCCTGATGGTTGAAAAGTTTGGCTTCAGCGCCGGGGAAATATCTTTGCTGTTTCTGGCGAATGGTTTCATGAACATGTTACTGGCGCCGCAAATTGGCAAGTTAATTGGTCATTGGGGAGAGCGCAGGGCGCTAACGCTTGAGTACATTGGCTTAATGTTGGTATTCGGGGCATATGCGTTTGTGTCTGATCCCTGGATTGCTGTGGGCCTGTATATACTGGACCATCTGTTATTTTCCATGGCTATTGCCCAGAAAACCTATTTACAGAAGATTGCCGATCCTAAAGATATGGCCTCTACAGCAGGCGTAGCTTTTTCAATTAATCATATTGCTGCGGTAGTTTTACCAGCCGTTTATGGTGTGTTGTGGATGGTGTCACCGGCGGCAGTGTTCTTAACCGGTGCAGCTATGGCGGCGGTATCTCTGGTGCTGGCGCGAATGGTGCCGGAGAATCCGGAGCCGGGTAGAGAGGTATATTGGCAAAAGCAGGTATCGGCAGAGCAGTTATCCTGACCGGCCTTTGGCAGTATTAGGCTAGAACAGGCGTTATACAAAAAATCCCGGAGGCGTTAAGCGTTTCCGGGATTTCTTATTATATAACGGCGGAGGTTGTTACTGCTTTTTCGCGCACTATTCTGTCGCTGGCTGTTCAGGCAGCTTTTGAGGAGCAGGCACTGTTTCTGGTATCTGTGCTGCCGCTGCATCCGGTGTTGGTGGGGTCGGTCGCTCGATGATTTCAACGCTGAAATCCTGCATCTCACCATCGCGCAGGGCTTTTATCTGAATCTGACTGCCTGGACGTACCTGAGCGATTTGGCGCATTGAGGTGCGGCCGTCGATGATTTTCTCACCTTCGATTTCCAGCATGATATCGCCAGGTTGCAGACCACCAAGATGTGCCGGACCATCGCGATAAATGCCGGCAATGATCAGGCCACGGTTTTCTTTTAGCGCAAATGATTCAGCCAGTTGCGCGGTCATTTCCTGTGCTTCAATGCCTAGCCAGCCACGGATTACCCGACCATGTTCAATCAGGTCTTTCATGACGACAATGGCCTGATTCGATGGAATGGCAAAACCAATGCCCAGTGATCCACCGCTACGGGAGAAAATGGCTGTATTGATGCCGATTAAATTTCCGTAAGGATCAATTAGCGCGCCGCCAGAGTTACCAGGGTTAATCGCTGCATCCGTCTGAATAAAGTTTTCATAGGTATTCAGGCCAACCTGGTTTCGGCCAGTTGCGCTGATAATGCCCATAGTAACCGTCTGGCCAACACCAAATGGATTACCGATTGCCAGAGTGACATCGCCAACTCGCAGATTGTTGGATGTGCTGATGGTAATAATTGGCAGCTCTGGTAAGTCGATTTTCAGAACCGCCAAATCAGTATCCGGATCACGGCCTATAACTTGTGCAAGCGCTTCGCGGCCATCTTTAAGTGCGACTGTGATCTCATCAGCATTCGCAATAACATGGTTGTTCGTGGCAATGTAGCCGTCGTGGGTAAGGATTACACCTGACCCCAAGCTGGTGTGAACTTTGTCACGTCCTTGTAAATTATCGCCTTCATATTTCTTGCGGGGTGTTGCTTCAGGTACAGTTTCAGGCTTCACTGACGGATCTGTAACTGTGGCAGATTCTTTTGGCGGCACAACTGTCCGGGTATAGATGTTTACCACGCTGGGTGATGCAATATCGACAGCTCCGGCATAGGATGCAGGGCCCACACTTGTGATTGTCGGAGTAACAGGGCGTTTGGCGTCGGCAAAAAGATCTGTCACCTGGTTGCTGGGTAAAAGACCAGGGACGTACATCAGAAGAAAAGTTGCCGCAAGAACACCAGAAATAGTCGGCCAGATAAGAAACGAAAGTTTACGCATGCGCAAGGTTTACCTTTAATTAGGTGCGATCAGGATCGACTGGATTTAGAATTATACGGATACTTATCTATCAATGGGAACTATTGCGGCAGAATTATGGCAGTTAAGCTGAACGAAATCGTAAATTATACCAATAACTTGCTGACCCCTGAGCGTTATCGGGACTACTGCCCGAACGGGCTTCAGGTAGAAGGTAAAACTGATGTCAGTTGCATCGTATCCGGGGTGACAGCGTCACAGGCATTGCTGGATAAAGCGGTGGAACTGCAGGCAGATCTGGTACTGGTGCACCACGGATACTTCTGGAAGGGCGAAAATCCAGTTATAAAAGGTCTGAAAAAGCGACGTTTACAAGTTTTGCTTGGCCACGACATCAGCCTCCTGGCTTATCATTTACCTTTAGATGGTCATCCTGAACTGGGTAATAACGCGCAGTTAGCAAAACAGCTGGGTATTATTACTGAAGGTGGGCTGGAAGCGGATAACCCGCTGAGTATCGGTTCTGTTGGCCGCTTACCTGTGCCAGTGCCAGCTGCTGATTTTTCAGCACATGTGGCGAAAGTACTGGGGCGTGATGTACTTCACGTTGATGCCGGTCCTGAAACTATAAGTACGATTGCCTGGTGTACCGGCGGGGCTCAGGGCTATATCGATAAAGCTATAGAACATGGTGTAGATGCATATCTTTCCGGTGAAATTTCTGAGCCCACAACTCACAGCGCCCGGGAAGAAAATATTCATTATTTTGCAGCGGGGCATCATGCTACTGAGCGATACGGTGCTAAGGCATTAGGTGAGCATTTAGCAGAAGTATTTGCAGTTGAACATCACTTTGTTGATATTGATAATCCTGCCTGATTAACTGATTTTTCGGACCTGATTTTATGATGAGTTTATTTTATCTGCTGGTGGTTGTTTCAGTCGTCAGTGGTCTTAGTGCGTTGGTTATGATACTGCGTAAAAAAAATATGCAGTCGGGTAAGGCGCTTATGTTATGCCTGTTCACTGCTGTAATTGTGTATTTTCTGGGGAGTTCTGAGCAGTTTGTTAGCAATTCCTGTGAAAATCAGGGTGGTCGTTATGATGCTATAACAAATAGCTGCATTGTGAATACTCAGAATACATAAGCGGCTGTTTAGAGCTTGTAAAGCGTTTCATTCGCCAATAAAAAAGGCCGTTGCGTGAGCAACGGCCTTTGTCGTTCTGGTAGCTGAGAATGTCTGCTGTCAGGCAGTTTCTTCGGCTTTTTTCTTGTTCGCGAAATGATCAGCCGGTACAGGTTCTGGCTGTGGTTCTTCAGCGTCTTTTTTAACGCCGAAGTTTTCCGACAGTGTCCCTTCCTGATCTGGTGTCTTTGGCGCGTAATCCAGTGGTGGTGCAGGCATATTTTCGGCTTCAGCGTCTGCGGCAGGCTGTTCTTTAGTGTCTGCGGCTGGAGCTTTAGCTGGTTCAGCGGCTGGTGTAGCTTTTTCCGCGGTAGGTTCCGGTGCTTTATCTGTTTGGTCAGTAATAACAGGTTTAACCGGTGCGGCATCGAGTTTGCTGGTGTCTGCGTCGCAAAGTGCTTCTGAGCCTGTAGCCAGGTGAGTGTGTACTGCTTTATAGCTCTCGGTCATGTCATTGACCAGCTCAGCGGTGCGCTCAAAATGTTGATTTACCTGTTGCTTGTAAGCATCCAGCTGACGTTGTGAATCTTCTAGCTGAAGGCTAAGGTCCCGTTGCTTGGTTGCATTGGTTCCAGACCGGCCAGCGAAGTAACCGATAACGCCTCCTGTGACCAGGGTAAGGATACTGATAATCCAGATACTGTTATCTTCCACAATGGCTCCTTTCAATAAATCGCGTGTAACAGGTGTCCATGCATTATATCAAGTTGCCTGAAGAGGGAAATACGCAGGGATGAATCAAAGGAATTTTTGTGCGTTTGAATGGCGTTTTTATGCCTTAACCGCTTGCCTCTGGTCGAAATCAAATGAAAGCGAGGACTTTTAGCCTAAAGCCAGGGCGGAATAATTGTGGTTTGCACAAAAAGAATAAAAAAGCCCGTGGCAATTATGCGACGGGCTTGTTTGTATTTAAGCTGCTTCTAACCGTATTGGCCGTCCAGTCTTGGCTGTAACAAAATCGGGCTGTACGGAATCAGGAACAGTGCCCAGGCGATGACCCAGAAGGTTGCCGAGGCATGTAAGGCAACTGTGTACAGTTCCGGCGCCAGTGGCAACAGGCAACGGATCAGGCCACTGAGAATCATGAAGCCGAAGCCGACTTTCACCCAGTTGGTCAGTTTCAGCGGCCGACCGGTATGACCAAGTGATACCCGGGCCATCATTCCTATAGTGATTGAGCCAATAGCGCCGGCTGCGAAGGCATGCGTAGATAGGTATGGAGAAATACCGGTAAACACACTGGCCGCATAAAGTGCGAATCCCAGAGGAATGAACAGGTAAGCCAGCTGTAGAATCCATAGCAGAGGATTACGCAGTAAACGTGGGTGAAACCAGCCGTATAGACGTAAGAACTGAGAGGCTGCCGCGAGTACTGCCAGTACGCCTGCCAGTTGCAGGTAGCCAGCAAAATGACTGCCAAGCCAGGCTACAGTGATGGCCGGTGTAAAGTATTCCAGCCAGGTGAACTTTCGTGCTGTGAAATTACCCAGTGCCCGTTCGGTAAAAAACGGAATAACCCGGCCACCGAGAATCATAATGATCAAAATAATCAGACCGAGCTGTAATTGCATACCTTGCAACAAAGTATTCTCGGTGTAACCGAGTAGTTGCGAGTGCATCAGACCGTTTGCCAGCGTCATGACCGAAAGGATGACAATAAACAACAGATTGCGGTGATTACCACTGCGAATAATCGGAATAGCAATTCCCAGAATAACCAGTGGTAGAAATAGCAAATCAACGGCTGCGATTAGCACAGCAGGTAACGCAGTGAATGGCATAATCCTGCCGGCAACCCAGACCGCAAATATGATAGCTAACCAACTGCCGTGTGGTGTTTGCTGTGAGGTCCAGTTTTTAACGGCAGTGAGCAGAAAGCCCGCGATAATCGCCACTGAATAGCCGAACAGCATTTCATGTCCATGCCAGATGTAACTGAGTTGATAGTAATCCTGGGTGACCTGTCCGGTACTTAGCATGATCAGCCAGATCAGCATTAATACTAATGCAGAGAGTGCACCGAATAAGAAGAATGGTCTGAAACCAAGATTAAACAGAGCAATGGAACCGGAGGTTCTGGGTTCCTGAATTTGAATTTGCATGGCTCACCTTTCTCGATTCATGCTGTTACTTCAGTGGGTGGATTAAATCATAAAATGTTTTTTAAATACATCTTTAAGTGCTTTAACAATCTGCGCTAAATCAAAGCTTCATCAGATAGCTGTTTTGTTTAGGTTATTAAGGATGTAGAAAACTTTGTCGAATATGTCAGACATGTCAGCCAGTCCGGTTCCTTCTACGACGTTTTATGTCGCCCTGAGAATGTATAGTTGCTTGTCTCTGGTCAGGATAGCCGTTAGCTTAGGAACCTGCATACCTGCCAGAAAAATGGCAGTCGAATATTTCAGGCTATAGCACTATGAAACAACTAATTTTAGGTGGGGCCCGTTCCGGCAAAACTGCTTTGGCGGAGCAACGGGCGCAAGACTGGCACGCCGCTGAAGACGGCCGTCAGGTGTATTATCTGGCAACGGCGAATGCTGGTGATGGTGAGATGTCCGCGCGTATTCAGCGACATCAGGATTTACGCCCGGAAGGCTGGATGACCATTGAAGAGCCTGTTGATCTCGCGGCGGTGCTGGCACAGCATAATGTTGCTAATACCTGTTTACTGATCGATTGCCTGACGCTTTGGGTAACGAACCTGCTGATGCTGGAAGATGATGCACGTATGGAAGCCAGCATTGCTGAGTTTGAAGCGGCGCTGACTAATTGTCAGGCGGAAGTCATTATGGTCAGTAATGAAGTGGGGCTGGGAATAGTGCCTATGGGCGAGTTAACCCGCAAGTTTCAGGATCAGGCCGGATTCCTGCATCAGAGACTGGCGCAAATATGCGAGCGGGTTACATTAACGGTAGCCGGTTTGCCGATGGAGTTTAAAGCCTGACTTGTAACTGACGTCAGGCTTTTTGTTATATATCAGAAAGGTTCTGGAATGTAATTCAGAGCCAGTAACCAATTTATTCAGACGGGTCTCAGGTGAGGCCGGTTATTTCAGGATCAGGTAGTTAATTATGTCCAACCTTGAATGGTTAACCCAGGCTCCAAAGGCAATTGATCAGGCTGCGATGAGCGCTGCCAGTGAACACCAGCAAATTCTGACTAAACCTGCCGGTTCTCTTGGACAGCTGGAAGCACTGGCTATCCGGTTTGCCGGTATGCAGGGGCAGTTAAAGCCGCAGATTAATAATATTCAGGTGTCTATTTTTGCGGCGGATCATGGTCTGGCTGGCCGTGGTGTGTCGGCGTTTCCGCAGGAAGTAACTGCTCAGATGGTGAGTAACTTTGCCCACGGTGGCGCGGCTGTCTCGGTATTGTCTAAAGCCCGCGGCGCAGATTTTGAAGTAGTGAACCTTGGTACTGTCGGCCCGGTTGCTGATCATCCTACGGTGGTTCAGGCAGTAATTGCATCTTCAACTGCAGACTGTTCTCAGGGACCGGCAATGACCGATGCTCAACTGGCGCTGGCGCTGAATGCTGGTCGTGAGCGGGTTTTATCTGCACAGGAGAAAGGTGCTGAACTGTTTATCGGCGGTGAGATGGGCATTGGCAATACCAGTGCGGCATCAATGATCGCGGCTGCACTGACAGAAAGTACTCTGGAAGAGTTAGTTGGCCCGGGTACTGGCCTGGATAATGCCGGTGTACGCGCTAAGCAGGCAGTTCTGGAAGAAGTGATGGCATTGCATGCTGCGCAACTGAATACACCACTGGGTGTATTGCAAAGCGTCGGTGGGTTTGAGATTGCTGCTTTATGTGGTGCTTACCTGACCTGCGCACAACAAGGTATTCCTGCACTGGTAGATGGCTTTATTTGTACCGCGGCGGCGTTGCTGGCGTGTCGTATGCATCCGGAAGTTCAGGAGTGGCTGGTATTTGCACATAATTCTGCAGAACCTGGCCACCGGGCTATGCTACAGGCACTGCAAGTGCAACCGTTGCTGAACCTTGGTATGCGTCTGGGAGAGGGCAGCGGTGCGGTACTGGCGGTTGATCTGCTACGCAGTGCTTGTTTACTGCATGGGAATATGGCAACTTTTGCCGATGCGGGTGTTGCCGACAAATCAGCCTGAGGCTCAAAAAATATGCCGACAGAACCAAGTATTGATCTGACTATCGATCTGTTACGCCATGGTGAGACAGAAGACGGGGCCATTTATCGTGGCCGTACAGATTCTAAACTGAGTAAACCGGGCATGAAGTGCATGCAGCGGACTTTAGCAGAAGCAGGTCAGCCCTGGCGGGGAGTAGTTAGCTCACCGTTGCGGCGTTGCTCTAAAGTAGCTGTTGCTTATGCGGCGGAGCATGACATCAGTTGCCAGTTAGAACCACGTTTGCAGGAAATTGATTTTGGCGAATGGGATGGTGAACTGCTGGCCGATATTTGGGAGAAGTTTCCTGAAGATGTTACTCAGTTTTGGGAAGACCCGGAAGAATTCACACCTCCTGAAGGTGAGACGCTGAAAGTTTTCAGAGGGCGCCTGAAAGAATGTCTGGATGATTTTGTTCGCACCCATTCACAGGGGCATTATCTGTGGGTCACACATGGCGGTGTAATCCGGGCTTTACTGGCGAGAATACTGGCTATACCTGCAGGTAACTGGAATTGTCTGCAACTGGATTATGCATCGCTGAGCCGTATTCACATAATCGGTGAACCCGATCAGTTGGGGTACAGCGTGGCATTTATTAACCGTTGAATGCGGTTGCCAAGTACAGAACATAAAAAAGTACTAAGTATAAAAAAAGCGCAGTCATAAATGGCTGCGCTTTTTTATTGATCAGTACCCGCTTAAGCTCTGGTCTTTAATGCTTTGCAGGTATCAGTCGAAAATACCTTTGAAGAATGATTTGGTAGAGTCTACAGCGTCTTTACCGACTTCAACGGCACTTTTAGCGCCTTCTTTGCCGGCTTCGTAGACAGTGCCTACACCTTCTTCACCTGCTTCATAGGCTTCTATAGCGCCTTCTTTAGTGCTGCAAACTGCCCGGCTACCGGTGCATTTTGCATAGCAGCCTTTAATAGCTGCATCGTCACCCAGATGGCGGACTTCACATTTAGCTTCGCAGAAACTTTGCTGGTCCTTACAATCTCCCATGGCCATCGCCATTGGGCTGATCGCCAGTGTGATGCCAGCCAGTAAAGTCTGTATTTTTACGGTTATGTTCATATTCGCGCTTTCGGTAATAAATGAAGTTCAGTTGATTCTTCTTAGCACAGTATAACAAACCGCTTTAATCGACCCTTAATCTTCTCCGGCAGTTCGCTTTTGTTTTGGCTGCCAGAGTACTTCGTTGCCGTCGTTTCGGCGGGCGAGAACCCGGGCGCTGACAAACAACAGATCTGATAAACGGTTTACATATGCAGCGGCATAGTTATTGACCATTTCTACAGCCTCCTGTTCCCCTTCGGCTGGGGTATTTTCCAGCTGTACCAGTTCAACCAGACGGCGTTCTGCCCGGCGGCATACACTGCGGGCCTGATGGCACAGTGCTGCGGCACGGTTGCCACCGGGTAAAATAAACTCCTGTAACGGCGGTAAATCTTCGTTGAGTTGATCGAGCTGCTGTTCTAACTGAGTAATATCTTCAGCGGCAATAACTTTGTAACCCGCATCAGCAACGGCTATTTCGCCACCGATATCGAACAGGCAGTGTTGACTGAGGGTCAGAAATTCCCGGATTGGATCATCACTTGCCAGTTCTTCTACCAGAACGCCAAGTAAGCAGTTGAGTTCATCCACATCGCCCATGGTTTCTATGCGGGGATGATGTTTATCTACCCGGCTGCCATTTGCCAGGGCGGTGGTACCTTTATCGCCGGTGCGGGTATAAATTTTTGTCAGGCGGCGCGCGACCATAAGTGACTCCAACAGATGATAAGTATTGCAGTCATAATGAGTTGGCTGGAGGGAATGGTCAACAGTTGTTGCAGTGCTCTGAAAGTTGGGACGCACAGGGAAAAGTCGGGGTCGGATTCCCGCTATTGTTATACGTTTCTGTTAGCTGCGGCAGAATACAACGGTTATGTTGCCAGGTCAGAACCTGGCAGCAGTATTCAGCGATTGCCAGGGGCGGGGTGATCCATCGAATGCTGAGTGTTGCGGGTTAAGGCATCAGCGATGATAAGCGGATCGGGCGATAAGTCATGCTGAGTGTCTTTATCGTCATAAGGCAGATGATGAAGGACATGTTTAATCGCATTCAGACGGGCACGTTTTTTGTCGTCAGACATAACGGTTGTCCAGGGAGCTTCAGGCGTGTGTGTACAGGCATACATAGCTTCTTTAGCTTTGGTGTAGTCGTCCCATTTATCCAGCGATGCAAGGTCCATCGGGCTAAGTTTCCACTGCTTTAGAGGATCATTCCTGCGCTGCTGGAAACGGCGAAACTGTTCTTGTTTGTTAACTGAAAACCAGAGTTTAAAAAGCCTTATGCCGCTTTGTACCAGCATTTTTTCCAGTGCAGGTGTTTGCTGCATAAACTCAGAGTATTGGGCATTGCTGCAGAAGTTCATCACCCGTTCGACACCGGCGCGGTTATACCAGGAGCGGTCGAATAATACGATTTCACCACCGCTGGGCAAATGTTGCATATAGCGCTGAAAATACCACTGGCTTTGTTCTGTGGCAGAAGGTTTCTCCAGTGCGACGATTCTGGCACCCCGTGGGTTGAGGTGCTCCATAAAGCGTTTGATTGCACCACCTTTGCCGGCTGCGTCGCGGCCTTCAAAAATGATCATCACCCGTTCACCACTGTGCTTAACCCAGTTCTGCATTTTCAGAAGCTCAATCTGCAGCAGGCGTTTTTCCGCTTCATAATCCGCGCGGGAGATTTTCTGATCGTATGGGTAGTCGTCACCCAGGCCTCTGGCTTTTGATCCGGTAGTCGCGGTGTCCATATTACTCACTGAATGTCCTTCTCTGAACGGGTGCTACCAGTATATGCCGGTTATCTCCTGACAGGGATGACCGGGGTCATAGCAGCGCTGGAATTACGCCTGTAGCCGGATAATCTGTTCGTAAAGACGCTGGTTTTCCGGGACAGGAATCTTGTGTTTAGCTGCCTGCTGGCAGAGGTAGCCGGTAATGGTCTCAATTTCGCTGCGGCGCTGGTGAATAACATCCTGATACATGGATGAATAGTTGTTGGCAGTTTGTTCAGCGACTAAGCATGCCTGGTCGATCAGTGGCTGATCAAACAAAGGAGTTTGTAAGTGGCTGGCAACCTGTTCTACTTCGTGGCAGATAATCTGCATATGCGCGCGGTACTCTGCATGGCTGGAGAGTTCGCCGTTGCGACACTGGTAAATAGCAGTCAGGGGATTAATTGCACAGTTTATGGCCAGTTTCTGCCATAAAGTCGCATGGATATCAGGGCTGTGGCTTAGTGCCTGTTCGCAGCTGATTAGCTGGTTACTGAGTGACTGATCCTGTGGATCGTTCAGTCTGCCAATCCGTGTATGGCCATGGCCAGCACGGATCAGTTCAAAAGCACTGTTCAGATAAGCGCCGTCAGTCGTGCTGCCTGCCCATACCTGTAGCTGCGGGTTTTGCTCAGCAATAGCTTGCTGAGGCCCCATGCCGTTATGTAACAACAGAATCCGGGCATTGTCGGCGAGCCGGTGTCTGATGCTGTTAAAAGCGCTAAGCGAATCATAGCTTTTAGTGGTAATGAGCAGGTTGTGGATTAATCCACAGTCAGGAGCATCAAGCGCTTGGGCAGGTACGGCGATCTGACTACTTTGCTGGGCTTTTTGAGTCGGGCTTTCCTGAATCGAACTTTCCACAATTGTGAAAGTCCCCCTGTATGTAGCCAGTTTAGCGGGGTTACGTAACAGCAGAGTTGTATTAAACCCTGTCCGCTGAAATTTTGCCGCCCAGAGCAGGCCGATTGCTCCGGCTCCGAGGATATGCCACTGCATAAGTAATCCTGTTGAATGTACTGTAGTCCTGCGCATCATAACGGTATGATAAGCGCAAATAAATCACTCGGGGCCTGTCCCTGATCTGACATGTGTTTACAGGTTGCCGTGTGTTGTCCCGGTAACAGAGGAGAAAACCCCTATGCCATCATTTGATATTGTTTCTGAACTGGATATGCACGAAGTAAATAACGCGGTTGATCAGGCTAACCGTGAAGTAACCACCCGGTTTGATTTTAAAGGTATTAATGCGAAGTTTGAGCTGGCTGATGAGATGATCACCATGCATGCTGATGTGGATTTCCAGCTGCAGCAAATGGCTCAGATTCTGCGTGACAAGCTGGTTAAGCGCGGTATCGACGTTAAAAGTCTGGAAGAAAAAGACGTTGAAGTAACAAACATGAAAGCCCGCCAGCAGGTGATTTTGAAGCAGGGGCTGGATCAGCCAATGTGCAAAAAGATCATCAAGCAGATTAAAGATGCCAAGCTCAAAGTACAGACTCAGGTACAGGGCGAGCAGGTAAGGGTAACCGGTAAGAAGCGTGATGATCTGCAAACCGTTATATCTTTTCTGCGCGAAGCCGATTTAGAACTGCCGTTGCAGTTTAATAATTTCCGCGATTAATCCCGGGGTTCATATCCCAGTCAGTCAGGTTGCAGTATTTCTGCAACCTGATTTTTTTGTACGAATAAATTGTTTTGGGAGCATCTCGGGTGGCTACATCAGAAACAGACGCAGTGGAGAATAGCCAGCCTGCAACAGACAACTGGTGGGATGCGGTCCTTAACCGCCGGACGCTGATCTGTATCTTTACCGGTTTTGCATCCGGTATGCCTTTATACGTACTCTTTCAGATGTTGCCTGCCTATTTACGCTCAGAAGGCGTGGGTCTGAAAGAGATTGGCCTGTTCGCACTGGTTACTTTTCCTTATACCTGGAAGTTTCTCTGGGCACCGTTAATGGATCGCTATGTACCGCCATTTCTTGGTCGGCGCAGAGGCTGGATGTTGATAATGCAGATTGCTCTGCTGATATCGATTGCCATGCTGGGCAGCTTTGATCCGCAGATGTCCATTATGACCATTGCTTATATGGCCACGGCTGTTGCGCTGTTCAGTGCCAGTCAGGACATAGTACTGGATGCTTATCGCCGAGAGCTCTTACCGGACAGAGAACTGGGCTGGGGAAACTCGGTACATGTTCAGGCTTACCGAATATCCGGCCTGGTGCCGGGCGCGCTGGGGCTTATTCTGGCGGATATATTGCCCTGGTCAACGGTGTTCGTGATTGTGGCCTGCTTTATGCTGCTTGGCGTGCTCATGACGTTGTTTGTAAAAGAGCCGGTGAGTGAACCTGCGGCACCGAAAACCCTCAAAGAAGCGATTATTGAGCCTTTCCGGGAGTTTGTCGGCCGGCTTGGCTGGATGGGCGCGCTGCAAATTCTCTGCTTTATGTTTCTGTATAAACTTGGCGATAACATGGCAACTGCCTTATCGACGCCGTTTTATATAGACCTGGGCTTTACCCTGACAGACATCGGTGTGATTGCTAAGGCATCCGCATTGTGGGCCTCGATTGTTGGCGGTGTTTTAGGCGGCCTGTGGATGATCAAGCTGGGCATTAACCGGGCGTTGTGGATCTTTGGTGTGGTGCAGGTAGTGACTATTTTGGGCTTTGCTATATTGGCTCAGATGGGGCCGGATAAGCTGGCACTGGCAGTTGTTATCAGCTTTGAATATCTGGGTGTTGGTTTGGGAACAGCGGCGTTTACCGCCTTTATTGCCCGAACCACCAGTGTGGCTTTTGCAGCAACACAGTTTGCTTTGTTTACCGCACTGGCAGCATTGCCGCGGACCTTTGTGAATGCCATAACCGGTTATATTGTTGATGCGGTTGGCTGGGAGCATTTCTTCCTGTTGTGTGCTGTTCTGGCGATTCCGGGTATGTTGCTGTTATTCAAGGTTGCCCCCTGGAATGCACCTGAAGAGGCATCGGCAAAGTAGCAGGCTTGCGATGTAATGCTTTAATAGACCCGGGCATTATATTGAGCAGTACTGTCTTAAAAAACTAAAAGGGGATTCAGCTGATGAAAGCGCAAAAATTTCTGTTCGGACGTTTCGTAAAAGATTTGCCGCCAGGAGAGCTCAGCTGGATTGGTCTGCGTCCGGGGCGTAAGCAGGATATGCTGGAAGTCACGGAAGCAGAGGCGCTGGAAACCTTAGGTTTACAGGGGGACCACCGTTGTGACAAAACACCTGGGTCAGGCCGGCAGATAACGATTATCTCTGAAGAATATATTCAGATGATTCGTCATTTTACCGGGCTGGATGATCTGCAACCGGGTGTGTTGCGCCGCAACTTAGTGGTAAAGAATATTAATCTCACGGCTTTGCGTCATCAGCAATTCACTATTGGCGACGCGTTATTCGAAGCGACAGCTTTGTGTCATCCCTGCTCCAGAATGGAAGCTGCTCTTGGGAAGGGTGGGGTAGCTGCAATGCTCGGGCATGGCGGGCTATGTGCCAAAATTCTGCGCACAGGTACCATTCGTATTGGTGATGCAGTGATCGCTCAACCGCCTGAAGAGTAACAGCCAGACTACTTAGTAGTCTGGCTTCGGCATCTTAATCAGTTCTGATATTTCCAGTGATCCACCTATCTCCAGAAAGGGGCAGTCTTTAGCCATTGCCTGTGCAGCGTCCATGGATTCAGCCTCGATCAGTGTAAAGCCTGACATACCGGTCATACCGCCTTCGGTTACCTGACCATCAGGATGCATCACGCAAGTGGCTTTTAAGGGATTAGCAGGGCTCACCGCAGCGCTGCCTAAAGACGCCAGCCATTGCATGTATTTGGCAAAGTGCTGTTTGCCTTCCTCCGGCGTTGCCGGTTGGTTGCCGCCCAGATAGGTGATCATATATTGCGTCATGCTGAATTCCTTTCGCGTTATCTGTGTCAGATAAGCTTAGTGGCTTTTGCAGAAATGCGAGCGAAGAAATAAGAGCACGGAAGTGAAAACAACAATTTCAGCGTAAAATCAGCAGCCAGCGCCAGACGCTGAGAATGTCAGCCAGTGCTCCGGCAACATAAGTGTAAGCGGCGGCTTTTAGTACTTCCCGTATGGCTGGTAAATGCTCTTCTGGCACATAGCCTTCGCTGAGAATAGGCAGCGCTTTACCAAAGCTGGCATCGTATTCTTCGGGTAGGATCATCGCATGGAAAACCACAGATGCCAGCATAGTAGCGATGCCGGCCACTATGGTCAGCGCCATAACGGCGGGGGCTTTGGCCAGCAAGCCGATAAAAGGAGTACTGGATAGAATGAAAATACCAATACCCTGTACCATCTTTGCCGGCACCGTATATTTGCTGCGTAATTTACTAACAGCTTCTTCACGGCCGTACTGAATAGCATGACCAACTTCATGGGTGGCGATAGCAACAGCGGAGAGTGACTTGCCATGGTACACATCCGGAGAAAGGCCGACGATCTTCTCGCCCGGTGAGTAATAATTCTGATCCGGCCCTGTTTCCTGTACCTGTACGCCCTCAAGTTTAAACCGTTCGATCAGATGTGTTGCCAGCTCTGCGCCTGTGCCGGGCATATTTTCCATCGGCGTATGATGCTTACGGATAATATGTCTGACCCAGTACTGAGGGCCAAACGCCAAAATCATCAGTATCAGACCAAGCAGGATAAAAAGCATGTGGAAGTGTCCGTGTTGCTGCTATTTAGGGTTAACTTATCAGACGTCGGTTTAAGACGGATGTTCATCATACAGTACAAATATCTGAATGCTTTTATCTTCGCCTGCACTGTAGCGTAATTATCAGGATGACTGCGGAGTGATTAAATTCTCAGTATTTCTGAACATCTTTAAGTTTAGTAACAGATGCCGTCTGTGCACAGTGATTGCTTCACTGTTTAAACCTGAAGAGGCACCGATAACTCTTGCTCCAGCCAGCTAATAAAACTATTCAGAAGCTCAGTGCGCTGCGGGTTTTTTAAAGTCAGAGCCACATAGTCAGTGTCAGTTGTGATGAAGCCAAAGGGGGCTACAAGGTGACCCATGTTCAGGTCATCGGTGACCAGTGATTCCGGGCCAATAGCGATGCCTAATCCTGCTACCGCAGCCTGTAAGCTGAAATAGAAATGGTCGAAGTACTGCTCGCCGGTAAAGGTAATTTCCTGATCGCTCAGTGTTTGCCAGTCCGCCCATGCTGCCGGGCGGGTGCGGGTATGCAGAAGCACTGCCGTTTGCTGGTTTAACTTATCAAGATAGCCGGGATGGCAGACTGGGCCAATTCGTTCTTTGGTTAGCGGTGTTACCCAGTAATCTGCCGGCCACTGGAAGTCCGAGCGACGAATGGCCAGGTCGATATTCTGCGCGGCAAGGTCGACAGGCCCACCGGCCGTTGAAAGATGTACCTCTACGCCGGGAACTTGCGCATAAAAGTGACTGAGCCGGGGCATCAGCCAGCGCATGGCGAGTGACGGTTCACAAGATACAGAGATACAGGTTTCAGTTTCTCTGGCACGCATATGTTCACTGGCTATTTCAAGCTGTTTCAGCATGGCAGTGACTTTATCAGCAAAGAAACGGCCGCTCTCGGTCAGATAAATACGTCTGTTTCGGCGCAGAAATAAGGTCTGGCCAAAATGTTGTTCAAGCTGTTGTACCGCCCGGCTGATAGCACCGTGTGTCAGGTTCAGTTCCTGAGCTGCTTTAGTAAAGCTTTGGTGTTTTGCCGCAGCGCAAAAGCTTTTCAGGGGACCTAAAGGGGGTAAGTTATTCAGTTTCATATGTGTGAGTATAACTCACATAAATTCGTATTTTATTTCGATTTTTAATTAATAATTCAACATTGATAATTAAACCAATCAAGCATTAGTGTGAGGTTTATTATCATGATAGAAGCGCAAACTCAGTTTGTACTGATTGGAATTGTCATCTTGCTTGCAGTGATCAGCCCGGGGCCTGACTTTGCGATCACAACCCGTAACAGCCTTATGTATGGCCGATGTTCAGGGCTCGCAACTGCGATTGGGATTGCAGCTGGTGTGTCGGTGCATGTGGTGTATACCTTGTTTGGTCTGGGGTACATCATGGCAGAAGCGGTCTGGTTGCTGGAGGTCATGCGTTATTTAGGGGCCGGTTATCTGATATGGCTGGGCGTAAGTGCTTTTCTGCCTGGTAAAGGGGAGGGGGGCAGTAAAACGGGTTTGGCTGTTTCAGGTGTCGCAGGCTGGACGGCTTTTAAAAATGGCTTTATCTGTAACGCGTTGAATCCCAAGACTGCTTTGTTCTTCATCGCACTGTTCACTCAGGTGGTTGATCCGGCTACGCCGCTGATTATTCAGGTGTTAATCGGTGTGTTTATTTCAGTGGCGCACTTTGTTTGGTTTGGCATAGTGGCACTGCTTTTAACTCATCCGCGATTTAATCAGATGTTTGCCCGGGCGAGGGTCTGGATTGAGAGAGTAACAGGAGCTTGTTTAGTGGGGTTGGGGGCTAAGCTGGCAATTAATGCCTGAATAGTTGTGTGCTTAATAGTAGAGAGCGGTAATAGAGTAGGGCAGTAGAACAAATCAGTAGAGTAGGGCAGTAGAACAAAGCAATTGAGTAATTAAGCTCAGTGGCCGGGGCCACTGAGCCGTTCTACTTAGTTATATGTTGTTTAAGATATTTACACTTTTATTACACCAGAAAGCGGAACAGGTCAGGCTTGTCGTTGAGATATTCAAAGCGTACCCGCTGTTCTTCCATGCGCTGTAGCAGGCTTTGAAAATCTTCTTTCTTATTTAGCTCTATGCCGATCAGGGCAGGGCCTTTACTGCTGTTACTTTTCTTCGAGTATTCGAAGTGGGTAATGTCATCCTCAGGGCCTAAAACATTGGCCAGAAATTCCTGCAGGGCGCCAGCACGTTGCGGGAAGTTAACCATGAAGTAATGCTTAAGGCCTTCATAGAGCATAGCCCGTTCTTTGATTTCTTCGGTACGGTGGATGTCGTTGTTACCACCACTGATCAGACAAACAACAGTTCTGCCGCGGATTTCTTCTTTTAAACTGTCCAGTGCTGCGATAGACAATGCGCCAGCGGGTTCAACGACAATGGCTTCCTGATTGTAGAGCTGTAGCATGGTTGAACATACCTTACCTTCCGGTACTGTGAGCATTTGTTGCAGGTTCTGCCGGCATATCTCAAAGGTTTTTTCGCCGACTCGCTGCACGGCAGCACCATCGATAAAGGTATCGATTTCTGCAAGTGTCTGGTTATTACCTGTGGCAATAGAGCTGCTCATCGAAGCTGCGCCTTCGGGTTCGACACCGATTAGCTGTGTTGTTGGCGACTGCGCCTTGAAGTAAGCAGATAAACCGGATGCCAGACCGCCACCACCGACGGGCATTATCATCAGATCAACAGGCTGATCCAGCTGATCAAGTATTTCTACACCGACTGAGGCCTGGCCTTCGATAACTTTCGGATCATCGAATGGGTGCACAAATGAAGCTTGCTGAGCCTCACAGAAAACCTTAGCTTGATGATAAGCCTCATCAAAGGTGTCGCCGACTAATCTGATATCAACAGCGTCTTTGCCGTACTTTCGGACTTGCTGCACTTTTTGAGCCGGAGTAGGCACGGGCATAAACACGGTGCCTTTCAAGCCCAGCAGGGCACAGGCATATGCAACGCCCTGTGCGTGGTTGCCCGCGCTGGCACATACGATACCCTGGCGCTGTTGCTGGGTGCTAAGGGAAAGGATTTTATTGTAGGCGCCACGGATCTTATAGGAGCGGACCACTTGCTGGTCTTCTCGTTTAAGGTAGATATTTGCGCCATACTGTTCACTCAGATTTTGGCTGCGAATAAGTGGGGTTCGGTTAACTACGCTTCGTAAGCGTTTTTCGGCCGCAATGATATCTTCCAGCTGCGGATAATATGTACCGGCTGTAGGTAAAGAGGTGGCTGTCAGGCTGCTGTTTTTAGCGGCTTCAGGCATTGTGTGGCTCCGTATTTTCAGTGTTTGAAAAATCGGTTACCCGCATCGGCAATGTCTGGCGAGGCTTTCTTTAGCTATAAAAAAACCCGCCTTGCTGGGCGGGTTTTCCAATTTAGCTACGACACGCGCTATCCCACCACTTCCTGAGAAATGATGATAATAATATTCTGGCTGTCGTTTCGGTGTAGGTTCATGGTTAATATGATTATCTATTTGGGTCTGTACGTCAATAACTGCCCGTCAGAGATCTTTAAACCGAAGCGGCTAATCAGAAGCTGCTGACACAAAAAAGCCCTGCAGTGCAGGGCTTATTAGGTATCGGGTTAGCGCGGTATAAGAGTCCGTTACTGGATCTTCGCACCCACTCTGACGATCTTCATGGTGTTAGTACCACCCTGAGCGTTTACATAGTCGCCCTTAGTGATGATAACCAGATCACCTTCTTCGAGTACATCACGCTCTACCAACTCATCAACAGCTCGCTGGTTAATCTCGGCGTTAGGCACTGCGCTAACATCGAATGGAATGGTTTTAACGCCGCGGTACATAGATACCCGGTGCTGAGTTTTGGTCAGTCGGGAATATGCGTAGATTGGCTGCTGTGAGCGAATCCGGGACATAATCAGCGGTGTTGCACCGGTTTCTGTCATACAGATGATCGCCTTAACACCTTCAAGGTGGTTGGCCACATACATTGCCGACAAGGCAACAGACTCATCAATGTAGGTAAATGACTCGTGCATACGGTGTTGAGAAACGTTGCTCTTAGGGTGCTGTTCGGCACCGACAATGACACGGGCCATTGCTTCAACGGTTTCAATTGGAAAATCACCCATCGCCGTTTCACCAGACAGCATTACTGCGTCGGTGCCGTCGAGTACCGCGTTGGCAACGTCGAATACTTCAGCACGGGTTGGCAGTGGTGAGCTAATCATAGACTCCATCATTTGTGTCGCGGTGATAACTACTTTGTTACCGGTCCGGGCACGTTCAATGATGTGCTTCTGAACACCGATCAGTTCAGCATCACCAATTTCAACACCCAGGTCGCCACGGGCAACCATCACACCGTCGGAGGCTGCAATGATGCCATCCAGTGCGTCATCTTCGACGGCTTCAGCGCGCTCAATTTTGGCAATCAGGTTAGCATTACAGCCAGCCGCTTCCATCAGTTTGCGGGCATTGTTCATGTCTTCCGCGTCACGTGGGAAAGAGACCGCCAGGAAATCCACATCTAGCTTGGCAGCTAGCAGAATATCCTGCTTATCTTTTTCGGTCAGGGCTGCTGCAGATAAGCCGCCGCCTTTACGGTTGATACCTTTATTATTAGATATCACGCCGCCTACCTGAACGATACAGTGTATTTTCTGACCTTCTACAGAGGTGACTTCGAAGACTAAGCGGCCGTCATCCAGCAGCAGGATATCGCCCGGCTGGCTGTCGGTAACCAGTTCTTTGTAGTCAATCCCAACTTGGGTGCTGTCACCGGCGTTACCGTCCAGTTCTGCATCCAGAACGAAGCTCTGGCCAACGGTGAGGGTTTCTTTGTCATTGGCAAAACGTGAGATACGGATCTTAGGGCCTTGCAGGTCTCCGAGAATGGCGACGAAGCGATTCTGTTTCGCGGCTTCTTCACGTACTACGCGGGTACGTTCCATATGGTCTTCCGCACAACCGTGGGAGAAGTTCATACGGACGACGTTAACACCGGCGGTAATTAAAGCGGCGATATTTTCAGGGGAGCTGGTGGCGGGACCTAAGGTGGCGACGATCTTCGTTCTGCGTTGCATGTTTTAGCCTTACATCGAAAGTGGGCCTTATCCAAAAAGGCCCTGAATGGAGTAGGCCTTTAAGGATATAGTGTTTAAGTTACAGTTTCATCACAGATTCCAGGCTAAAGTATTGTCCAGCATACGATTTGAGAATCCCCATTCGTTGTCATACCAGGCCATAACTTTAACCATTCGGCCATTTACCCGGGTTTGGGTGGCATCGAAAATGGATGAAGCAGGGTTGTGATTAAAATCGATAGATACCAGTGGCAGTGTATTTACCTTCAGCACTTTACCCAGTGGTCCGGCAGCTGCGTCGCTGATGATCCGGTTTACTTCTTCAACACTGGTACTGCGCTCGGCAATAAAGCTCAGATCGACAAGTGATACGTTGATCGTTGGTACCCGAACAGCCATACCGTCCAGCTTGCCGTTAAGTTCTGGAAGAACCAGCCCGACAGCAGCAGCTGCGCCTGTTTTAGTTGGAATCATTGACTGAGCAGCGGCACGGGCACGGTAAAGGTCCGTGTGATAAACATCGCTGAGTTTCTGATCGTTGGTATAGGCGTGAATAGTGGTCATTAAACCGCTTTCGATGCCTATGCTGTCGTTCAGTGATTTTGCTACCGGTGCCAGACAGTTAGTAGTGCAGGACGCATTAGAAACAACCTGCTGTTCAGCGCTGAGTATATGGTCGTTTATACCATGCACAATGGTTGCGTCGACGTCTGCTGCGGGGGCCGAAATGAGGACTTTCCTGGCACCTGCGCTGATGTGCGCTGCGGCCTGTTCGCGGTTGGTGAACAATCCGGTGCATTCATAGACGACATCAACTTTGTGAGCTTGCCATGGGAGCTTTGCGGGATCACGCTCTGCATAAATACGAATGATATCACCGTTAACCAGCAAAGCATTATTATCGACGCTTACCTCAGCATTGAAACGACCGTGTACAGAGTCATAACTGAGCAGGTGTGCATTGATAGCGGCATTCCCCAGGTCGTTGATCGCTACGACCTGGATCTGCTCACGGTAACCGGACTCGTAAAGCGCCCGTAAAATGTTCCGACCAATACGGCCAAAGCCGTTAATAGCTACACGTATTGTCATACTTAACCCCTTACTGACTTAAAGTTGCTGTCTGGTGACAAAGTTTTCAACGCAGGCTGTACAAAGGTTTTTCCGATGCTTTCTATCTATAAGAGCTTTCTGTAAGCGCTTTTTCTATAAGAAATTTTCTATAAGTGCTTGTTATAAAGGCTTTATATAAGTGGCTTATATAAGTGCTTATATAATTGATTAGCTAAGGTTCTCGTTAATAGCACTTAAGCATAAGCATCGGGGTACGTCAGGCAGATACCTGCTTTAAAGTGCCCATCATGAGGCTGCGTCGAGGTTTTTAAAGTTGAAATACCGGTTCAGATATTCCTGCAATGCGGATGTCTGTGCCGGATTAAGGAACAGACCCAGTTTGGTTCTGCGCCAGAGGATGTCTTCCAGGCTGACAGCCCATTCGTGTTTCAGCAGATACTCCACTTCACAGGCATAAAGCCCCGCCCCAAAGTGCTGGCCCATACGTTCCAGGCTATCGATATGTTGCAATAGCTTATGGCTGAGTGTGCCGTAGCTGCGTACATAGCGTTGTGCAGTTTGTTGTGGCAGCCATGGGTGCTGGCGTTGCAGCTGCTCGAGTAATTCAGTCTTGCTCTGAAAGTCACCGCCGGGCAGGGCGGCGTCAGCCGTCCACTGTGGGCCGGCTTGCGGGAAATGCTCGCAGAGCTTATCGACGGCAGCCTGTGCCAGTTTACGGTAGGTCGTAATCTTGCCGCCGAATACCGATAACAGCGCCGCCTGATTCAGTGGTGCGTCCACTTCAAAAGTGTAATCACGGGTGACTGCCTGAGCGTTCTCTGCATCGTCATCCAGTAGAGGCCTCACGCCTGAATACGTGCGAATAATCTGGGTGTTATCGATCTGGGTGGTGAAGTGCTGATTGCTGATATCTATCAGATAATCAATCTCAGCCTGGCTGATAGTCACTGCAGACGGATCACCCTGATATTCTTCATCGGTAGTGCCGATTAATGAAAACGCTTCTTCATAGGGGATCACAAATACTATTCTGCCATCTTCATTTTGCAGAATATAAGCCTGCTCTTCATCATGGATACGCGGCACGATGATGTGACTGCCCTTAACCAGACGAATCTTTTTCGGTGCAGGAATTTCCATAGTGTCGGCGAATAAGCTGGACACCCAGGGGCCGGCAGCATTCACCAGTGCCTTGCTACGAATAGTTTTAACCTTACCTGTCAGTATGTTTTCAACACTGACTTCCCACAGCTCATCTTTACGGACTGCGGCAATGCAACGGCAGCGGGTTTTAATCTTTGCACCTTTGGCCTGAGCCTGCTGTGCATTCAGAACCACTAAACGAGCGTCGTCTACCCAGCCATCTGAGTATTCAAAGCCTTTGGTAATGCCTTTAACCAGCGGGCCGGAGGGATCAAACTTGATACTTTTTGAGGCTGGCAGAGTCACGCGCTTTGCCAGATGGTCATACAGAAACAGACCGGCACGAATCATCCAGGCGGGACGCAGATGTGGTCGGTGAGGCAAGCGAAAGCGTAGTGGCCACATGATGTGCGGTGCGTTTTTCAGGAGTACTTCCCGTTCTGCCAGTGCTTCTTTAACCAACCGGAACTCATAGTATTCAAGGTAGCGCAGGCCACCGTGGATCAACTTGCTGCTGTTCGACGAAGTTGCTGATGCAAGGTCGTTCATTTCACAGAGAAATACGCTAAGCCCCCGGCCTGCAGCGTCGGCAGCAATGCCTACACCGTTGATGCCGCCACCGACGACAAACAGGTCGTATATTTGGTGCTGTTTAGCCATGATCTTTGTTTCCTCCAGCGGATGTATGCACATGATGACAAGCTCTGGTTAGTAGAACTTTTTAGCCGAGTTTTTTAGTCGAGCTGTGCGTGCAATCTATGTTCGATGAACTAATGATAATGTTCGTTAACGAACAAAATCAACTATAAAAGAACAAAAAGTGAATATTTCATGAAAATTTAACGGTACAGATACGCAGGTAATGGATGAATATCCGGAAAGAAAAGTGCAGTTAAGCACTGGCGTCGCTGCTGCCTGCAGATGAGCTAGGTAACATAACTGTCACAGAAGGTACTTAAATCGGCTCAGGAGGACGCTAAAACTGTCTGAATGGTAAAAATATCAGACAGCTACAGAAGAAGAGTTAAGGTGCATTAGTCTCGGGAAATCTGAGGTTTACAGTTTCCTGCAGAAGGAAGGCAGAGTCAGGCCGGTAAGGTCAGGCAATCTGTAAATGAATTTCGTGCTCGTCGAGAATTTCGCTGATCGCCTGTGGTGGCTGCATGTCAGTGTAGAGGTGATCTACCTGGGTAATCGAACCTTGTTTTACCATAGCGCTGCGGCCAAATTTAGAATTATCGACCGCCAGAATGACACTGCGGGAATGCTCAATCATTGCCTGGGCAACCCGTACTTCACGGTAGTCAAAGTCCAGTAATGAGCCGTCCGGGCTAATACCACTGATACCAATGATACAAAAATCCATATGGAACTGGCTGATAAAGTCGCTGGTGGCTTCACCCACGATACCGCCGTCGCGGTGGCGTACTTCGCCGGCAGCAATAATGACAGTAAAGTCTTCTTTAGTGGCCAGAATTGTTGCTACATGGATGTTATTAGTAACAACCTTAAGGTCCCGGTGGTTAAGTAAAGCGCGGGCAATGGTTTCAGTGGTTGTACCAATGTTGATAAACAGAGACGCGCCGTCTGGGATCAGTTTTACCAGTTCCCGGGCAATACGTTCTTTTGCTTCCAGATTCATGATCTTACGCGACTGGTAAGAAACATTCACTGTGCTGGATTCGCCGCCGGCACCGCCGTGATGACGAAGCAATTTTTTCTCATCAGCCAGTTGGTTCAGGTCGCGGCGAATGGTCTGCGGAGTGACCTGAAAATGTGTCACCAGCTCATCAATACTGACAAAGCCTTTGTGTTGCACAAGTTTAAGAATTTCCGCATGGCGCTGGCTTTGATTCATTGGCTGACCCTGTTTATCGGTTACGTCTCGTACCGGTTAATTACCCATCTTGGGGGAATGTTTGCCGGTGTATTCCTCATCTGAAACTGATGGGGCCGAACGGTTGAAAATTATCGCATACGGGGCAAATTGCGTCATTATTTTCACCGGTAAATGCGGTTAAAGTTCATATTCGAAAATCACTGTGTTAATTTAGCCTAAATAGTGAAATACCGAAAAGAACAATTATTTTTTGCTGACGGTTGTTTATTGCCGCAGCAGGTCCATTAGAAAGGCTTTCCTATGTCAGGCTATATTTTATCAATCGATCAGGGGACAACCAGTTCCAGAGCGATTCTGTTTACGGCTGAAGGCCGGGTTCATAAGGTTGCTCAGGAAGAGTTCGCGCAGCATTTTCCGAATGATGGCTGGGTCGAGCATAACCCGGCAGATTTATGGGACACCGTATTACGTACGTCGCGTCAGGTATTGAAAGACGCGGCTGTAAGCGCCAGCGAGCTGGTAGCAATAGGCATTACCAACCAGCGGGAAACGACCCTGGTATGGGATAAGCAGACCGGCGAACCGGTTTACAACGCAATCGTGTGGCAAGACCGCCGTACTGCGGAATACTGTCGCCAACTGAGTGATCAGGGGCATGGTGACAGTGTTCAGGAAAAAACCGGTTTGCTGCTGGATCCGTATTTTTCAGCCACTAAACTGCGCTGGATTCTGGAAGAGGTACCTGGTGCCCGTGCCCGTGCTGAAGCAGGGGAGTTGGCATTTGGTACCGTTGACAGTTACCTGCTGTGGAAGCTGACGGGCGGTAAAGTACACCGCACTGATGCGACCAATGCTTCCCGCACGATGATCTTTAATATTCACACTCAGGAATGGGATAGCGAGCTGTTACAGCTGTTAGATATTCCAACCAATATGTTACCTGAGGTAATGGATTCTGCTGCTGATTTCGGCATTGCAGATGCTGAGTTACTCGGGGCTGAAGTACCAGTGCTGGGCATAGCGGGCGATCAGCAAGCCGCACTGTTCGGCCAGACCTGCTTCCAGGCGGGTATGGCAAAGAGTACTTACGGTACCGGCTGCTTCCTGATGCTGAATACCGGTGAGCAGGCTTTGAAATCTGAAAACCGCTTACTCACAACCGTGGCTTATCGTTTGAATGGCAAGACTACCTATGCGCTGGAAGGCAGCATATTTGTGGCCGGTGCAGCTGTGCAGTGGTTACGTGATGGTTTACAGCTGATTCAGGGGGCGGGCGAAACCGAACCACTGGCGGAGCAGACACCGCTGGATCATGGTGTATTTCTGGTACCTGCTTTTACCGGTTTGGGCGCACCTTACTGGGACCCTGATGCCCGCGGCGCGATTTTTGGGTTAACCCGCGATACTGGCATTAAAGAAATCGTTACTGCCGGTTTGCAGTCGGTGTGCTACCAGACCAAAGATTTACAAAAGGCGATGGAAAGCGATGGAGTCCGGCCAACAACCTTACGGGTAGATGGTGGCATGGTGGCTAATAACTGGGTGCTTAACTTTTTAGCCGATATTCTCGGTGCCAATGTTGACCGGCCTGAGATTATAGAAACAACGGCTTTAGGTGCGGCTTATCTTGCCGGCCTTCAGGCGGGTGTTTTTACATCACTGGAACAGCTTGAAGAGAAGTGGCGCTGCGATAAGCGCTTTGAGCCGAGTATGGAAAAATCCCGACGTGACGGTTTTTATGCTGGCTGGAAAGACGCAGTAAGAAGAGTGCAGAGCGGCCAGTAAAGGTGTAATTTTTTTGCTCTTTAAGAGGCTCCCGGAGAAATCTGAGGGCCTCTTTTTTTATGCCTGAACAAAGGAGAAAAGCAGAAAGAGATTACTCACAAAATCTGTGGATAACTCTGTGAGTATTATTTGGGTAGATGGCTTCAGGCCGCGTCATTACAGGGGTTTTAACAAATCGTTCATATTCGCACCATCTAAAAATAAATCTATTAAAATCAAATAGTTATATATATCAATAATAAATATTAGAAATTATGGCAAAAAAAATAACAAAATAAACAGCGTTAGGTATTGACTGTGGACTATGTTCAGAACTTTGACGAAAACATAGCTTTTTAAGCGAAGTGATCCCTTACATTTTTGTTTGCGGCTGCAGCAAAAAATGCCATAAATTTACCAGCAATCTGATTCACCTGAGCTATATCAATTCTTCTCCAGCCCGCAGAGAGTATAAGGTAGAGAGTTAAGAATCATTCTCAGTATGTTTTTATGGGGCGCTGCACAATGTACGAAATTTTTTTATTGCTTCATGTTTTAGCGGCAACCGTCTGGACAGGTGGACATTTGGTGCTGGCATTGGGAGTTTTGCCAAGGGTGCTTAAATATTCTGATGTTGCTTATATTCAGGCATTTGAATCCGGGTTTGAAAAGGTTGGTATCCCGGCGCTGATCATTCAAGTATTAACGGGATTGCACCTGGCATTCCGATTACTGCCTGACTTTTCACTGTGGTTTGATTTCTCTCACCCGATTTCCCGGGTCATAAGCATCAAAGTCATTCTACTGTTGTGTACGCTGGGTTTTGCGCTGGATGCCCGCCTGCGGGTCATTCCTAAACTGTCTGCTGATAACCTTGGTTCACTGGCGTGGCATATTATTCCGGTGACGATTTTCTCAGTGCTGTTTGTCGTGGTTGGTGTGTCATTTAAGACGGGCTGGTTTTTCTAAAAGAAAAAACAAGCCCTGAAGCAACTTAACCGATAGGGAATACGGGGGGGCACTCCTTCATGTAGCAGATGCTGACAGGGCTTGTTGTAAACGGGTATGAGAGTTTACTGCTGGCGCATACGGCTTGTTTATATGTCTCATATACAGAGCTGCAAAACGCCAGTTATGTGCTACAGAAATGTAGGAAAACATTTATACAGTTGGAAAGGTAAATAAAAGGTTAAGGCCCGGAGACAATTTTCAATTTCAGGCATTTATTCGCAGATCTTTTCAGCGGTATCTCAGAGACTTGTCTTTGATACTTTGCACTGACTTTCAGCGGCTGTTCCTGTTCTTATTCTTGCTATCAGAGTCCTCGCAACCAGGGTCAATGGGTTGCATCAGAGATCAAGCACGGCAAATTCTTCAACCAGGTGGTCAAGTAGCAGTCGTAAAGGTCGCGGCTGATTTTTACGTGACTGATAAATACCGGAAATATTCATTTGCTCCAGCGTGTAATCAACCAGCACTTGCTGCAACTGACCGCTTTGCAGATAAGGCGTAGCAACAAATTTGGGTTGATGACTGATTCCCATACCTAGCAGAGTCGATTCCATCAGGGTCATGGACTCATTTGCGCTTAGATTGCCGCTCACCGGTACTGTCATTTCACTGCTTTGTTGGTTATCGCTTTGCTGATCATGAAAATGCCAAAGGCTGTTACCGAAGTATGAGTAGGTAAGGCAGTTATGATCAATAAGTTGCTGAGGGGTCTGAGGAACACCTGCTGACTCCAGGTAGCTACTGGTTGCACAGAGCACCGAAGAACATTTACCTAAAGGTCGGGCGATAAGATTAGGGTCCAGAGCATTGGTAATTCTGATAGCCAGGTCGATCCGCTGTTCGACAAGATTTACAGCATCATTGCTGATATGAATATCAATACAGATATGCGGATAGTCCCGCAGAAAACGCTGCAAAATCGTCGGTAAAATACTTTGCGCCAGAAACTGTGAACAGCTGATACGTAAGTTGCCTTTTGGTGGCAGATCTTCCGTGGTGTGCTGGTCTGGCAGGTTGTTGGCAATTGCCAGTAACTGACGGCAGTCACTGAGCACATCTTCTCCGGTACTGGTTAGCGATATCTTCCGTGTGGAACGGTGCAGCAGCCTGTTACCCGCCCAACTTTCCATTTCACTAAGGTAGCGTGATGCCATAGAGCGGGACATATTCAGTGCTGTTGCTGCCGCAGTAATACTGCCTTGCTCAACAGTGGCAACAAACACTTCAGCAGCCAGTATGCGGTCCATTTATTACTTCCTTTGTGCTTCAGAATACGTCTTTATCGTGCATATTATGCAACAAAGATGTGAAAGAAATGTGGTTTATTGTGCATTTACAGAGCAAGTAATATCGGTGAGAGATATTTCTTTGTATTAATTATGCAGGTAATTGAATGTCAGCTCACTTAAGGCTTGTCGCACCGCGCATTGCGTCTAAAAAATTAAGCAGTCTTTTGCTGGTGGGCGCTATCGCGTCAGCCTACAGCTTTTCTTTGGCGGCTGCTCCGCAAGCATTTGTAAATGCACAGGTATTTACCTCGGATTCCTCGAATCTTTCAGCTGAGGCTTTTGTTGTAGAAGATGGCAAGTTTGCATTGGTTGGCAGTAATAAAGAGGTGCAGGCATATATTGCCGATCATCCGGGTACTGTCACGGAAGATATGGCGAATCAGCGAATTATCCCCGGATTATATGACAGTCATATTCACGCCTTATCCGGAGGGGAGGAAGCCCTTTTTACCTGTAACTTTGCTAACGACACCGACATTCCCGGGTTATTAAAAGCCGTTGCAGACTGCGCAGCTAAAACGCCTGCAGGAAGCTGGATTGAAGGTGGTGCCTGGGGGCCAGGTTTACAGCAGCAGGCTACTGCGAATGCGGCGGACTTTCTGCAAAAGCTGGATGAGGCGGCACAGGGGCATCCTCTGGTATTGCGGGATTTCAGTAATCACAACGTACTGGTTAACAGTGTGGCGATGACGGCTGCCAATATTACCCCGGCAGAAGAACAGGCATTTGCTGACCTGATCGTGCGGGACCCGCAAACTCAGCAAATGTCAGGTTTCTTTCATGAAGGTGCGGGTATGCTGGTTCGCCGTGCAGTACCTGGCCGTACAGCAGCGCAATATCAGATGGCGATGCGCAAAGCGGTAGATACGCTACACGGCTACGGCATTGTTGGGGTGAAAGACTCATTTGCCGGCGATGCTGAAATAGACACCTATCTGGCGCTGGATAATCAGGGTGAACTGAATTTACACGCGGCGTTATCTATTGGCTGGCATGCAGGTAAGGTAACGACAGAAGAAGACAAAGCCGTTTTTATTGCCCGTATCAATGCCGGGAATAATAACCCTGAAGTAAATACCCGTTTCAGTAAGATCGCCGTTGATGGTATTCCGCCGACACAAACAGCCGCTTTTATTGAGCCTTATCTGCCTGCCGGTAATGATAATAGAGGAGCGCTGGAAGTTACCCCTGAAAAGCTGACAGAAGACCTGATCTGGATGGATGCCCTTGGCGTTACTGTGCAGGCGCATACTGTAGGGGACCGAGCCGTTAGAGTTATGCTGGATGCCGTAGAGGCAACACGCAAACAAAACGGTAACAGTGGCTTGCGCCACGATTTAGCCCATGCCTGCCTGGTCGACCCAGATGATGTTGCGCGCTTTGCTGAGTTAAATGCAGTCGCGAACTACTCGCCGATGTTTTGGTTTCCTAGTGGCCTGGTTGACGGCATGAAGGCCTTGCTGGGTGAAGAGCGAGCAGGGCGTTATTGTGCCACCAGAAGCATGATTGAAGCGGGCGCTGCCCCAACTGCCGGTTCAGACTGGCCGGTGGTTGCCAGCGTGAATCCATGGCCGGGGATTGAAGCCTTTGTAACCCGTCAGGCACCTGATGGATCACGCCCCGGTGAACAACTATGGGCAGATCAGAAAGTAACGCTTGAGCAGGCGCTGGTGATGTTTACCATGAATGGCGCTAAAGCGCTGCGGGTAGAAGACCGTGCCGGCTCAATCACGGTCGGTAAAGCTGCAGACTTTATCGTGCTGGACAGGGATGTTTTTGCGATAGCCCCGGCGGATATTGGTAATACACAGGTTAGGAAAACCTATTTCGGCGGGCAACCGGTGTACGTGCAGCAGCAATAACTGTTGTTGTGCAAAGTTTGTTTGTTAAAGCTGTTTGTTCAGCTGGCTGTATATAGAAGCTTGTGCAAAGAAAGCTTCGCAGGTGTCTGTGTAATACGGAGACTCTATTGCCGGGGGACAGAAGCCATGTCGTGCTACTACCAGACACCTGAGAAACTTGAATAAGGTAAACCTGAAAGCGTTTTTAAACAGTCTTTCTTTAAGCAGCCATTCTTTAACAGCCATCCCTTAGGGTGGCTGTTTATGAGGGGGCTTTCAGGTTTAAAGAAGGGGAGTTAAGGGTTAATACTGCGGATATACGCGAATATATCGCTAACGTCATTCTGGCTCAGAATGCCCTTAAACGCTGGCATACCTGTCTTACCACCCATAACATCCTGCGTCAGTTTAGAATCTGTCTGAAACATGGAATTCAGTTTTTTGCTGATGTTAGCGGGCTTTTTCGCCATACCGGCAGCAGCAGGGCCGTCTCCCAAACCTTTGTTGCCGTGGCAAACCATACAGTTAGTCTGAAACTTGGCTTTACCGTTATTCAGATCTGCAGCGAATGCAATTTCAGAAGTAACACTGCTGGCAAGGAAGATAAGACCTGCGACACCTAATGCGCTGAGGCCTGCAAGGGCATATTTCATAGCTAATCTCTGTTGGTTTTAAACTGCGGCAAGACTAGCAATGGTGGAGTGGAAGAAATGTATTCGACATTTCTTCCACAAAAATCATCAGTGCTTCATAAGGCGATGAGATACAGCAAGAAATTCTGATGCCAGCTGATACGCTCAGAAGATTCTTTCCACCTTCCATCTAATATTTTTGAATTTCCTCAAAAGGGTCTAGCAGAGCAGCGTCTTCCAGCTTTTTTAGGAAAAAATATTCAGGGCGATATTAAGGGGAGAGCTATTCAGGGAAGAAGAGATCGTAGCTCAGGGTAATACCTAAGGGGCTATGGCCAGGTATGGGTTACCAGAAACGGGTTATTCAGTATTCATTCGCAGGCTTGGAAATTTATCGATACAATAATTTTTTAAGGTGTTAATTTTTAAGGGAATAGTAAATGCCAAATATAATGTCGCAATGGGCTGTGCACTATCATGGCCGCTCTATCCAGGAGTTTGATCAAAGCAATTATATTGCACGCTTTAAGCCTGAATTACGCGCCGGTTGTTGTATGACTTTATGCTGCTGTTGGATCTTATCCAAAGGTAACGTTTCTACTTTCAAGCAGTTTATTAATTCAAAGATTGGTGAAAACCAGGTTAAGGGCTTTCAGGGTCTGGCAATGGCAGCTTCCGGACCTGCGAGTGCGCTTGGAGGGTATTACACCGGTTATATCAAAGAGATTTGGAGAATCTTTTCAATTCGCGATGATAACGTGCAAAAAACAGGTGTGTCGCGTAATTCTGGTGTAGTCAGAGAGTTTGTGATGCAAGGTAAAGGCTTTTATCAGCTTCACTTTCAGTCATCTACAACTAGCTCAGGCCATGCTATTGCTTTCCTTAACACTGGCGACTCGATTCAGTTGTTTGACCCTAACTACGGATTAATTATCTTTGAGGGTAAGCAGAGAGGCGGGAATTTTGATCACATGTTGGGTGCGCTATTAAAGACATTTTATCCTGACTTAGATGGCCAGTGGGATTGTGTCAGAGGGCAGTTTCCTTGAGAAAGGTGCAATTTATATCTTTTGTCTGAATATCGCTGACTAGCTTAGTCAGCGTTCCTATCGCTTTATCAGTCACCTGACAGAACCTATCCATCATCAGCCGTTTCCCCCGTTCATGGCTAGCGTCATACCTTGGTAGTTGTTCCAACCCTCCATAAGCTCAATCAGCTCACTTAAGAGACGGGAGTCGTCCTGCTCCAGATTCTATGGCTTACCGGAAGCGATCTCAGCAATAACGAATGACTCAAACCGGACGGCTTCAGCCTTAGTGGGGAATTTACGAATAACGCGCTTACCGTGGGTACCTTGTGGCCGTACATCCACAATCCACGCGGAATCCTTCTTTCTGACAGACATGAAATTATCCTCATTATTCCATGCCGTATAGGTAAGACTACCGAAGTTGTGTACGCAGTGTCACCTATAAGAAAAATATTGGGTTAATCAGGAGGCTATATGGGTGTTTGTTTTTTGTACAAACCTAAGTCAATAGGAGGCTAATTGATACCAAGATGATACTGTTTTTAAATGGAGAATAGTGTTAGATAGGCAATGGTTTTTCTAATGAATATTGATTTTTGTTATTGGCAATAAAGTAATTTTTTTGAGGATTTATGAAAATAAAATCTATTAATGTTATAGGGGTTGGTGGGGTAGAAAATCTTCATGTTAACTTTAATGATAATATGAATTTTATCTGTGGACCTAATGGTATTGGTAAAACAACATTATTGGAATGTGTTGCGCATACTTTTTCAATGTTTAGTACTAATATATTAAAGAGAAATGTTTCTTCAGATACAGGTGTTTTTAAAACTGTAGTAGATATTGACGGTAAATTAAAAAACACGAGTAATGAAGTAAAAGATTTTGATCCAGATAAAACTGTAAGAATTGACGGTTTGTATAGAAATTCAATAAAGCTTTTGTCTTTTAAGGTTTCTAGATCATTTGAATATAAATCCTTGAATTCAGTTGGTAAAGATATAAATAAAGATGAAAACACGTCATATGAAGAGGCTAAGAATGGAATTAATATTAATGAAGTTAAAAATTGGTTTGTAAATAGATATTTATACTCCGTACATAAAGAAGCGCTAACTAAAGAGCAAATGAATAATTTAATGCTTTCTGAAAAAAGCTTTTCTATATTAGATGATAACTATACTTTTAGCAGAGTACTTGCAGCATCTAATGAAATAATGATTAATACTCCTAATGGTGAAATTTATTATGAATATTTATCGTCAGGGTTTAAATCATGCCTATCAATTATATTTGGGATCATTAAGGAAATAGAGTTTAGATTTAAAAATCCTTGTATAAATGCTTGTGACTTTGATGGAGTGATATTGATTGATGAGCTAGAACTTCATTTACATCCTGAATGGCAAGCAAAGATAGCAAAGAAGTTAGTGGAGATTTTTCCCAAAGCACAATTTATTACCACAACGCATAGTCCGCATATTCTACAAAATGCAAACTCAAATGAAATAATTGCCTTGGCTACTGAAGGTGGAAAAGTTTATCGTAGAGATTTAGAAGGTAGGAAGTATGGTTATCAAGGCTGGACAGTAGAGGAAATTTTAACAGATGTCATGGGCATGACTGACACAAGAACTGATATTTATTACAAAGAAATTAACAGTTTTGAAAATGCTATTTTGAACGAAAATTATAAAGAAGCAGAGACTGCTTATAAAGAATTAGATAGTTTGCTTCATCCAAATAATCATATGAGAAAACTTCTTAAATTGGAGTTGGTTACAATTAAGGAGGAGTGTCTTGATTAAGTTGATAAGAGCCTCTAGGCCTGCTTTTTTATCGGACTCTAAGGTTTTAGAATTAACAGGTGTCTATAAAGAAGAAAGTCTTTCTGTATGGAATAAAGAACAAATTAAAACTCCCTTATTAGCATCTAGTGATGGTAAATGTGCCTATTGTGAATGTCTTTTAACATCTGAAAGTAATTACATGGAAGTGGAGCATTTTGAAGACAAAAAACATAATCCAGACAAGGTGGTTGAGTGGGAAAATCTCTTGCCATCATGTAAAAAATGTAATGGCACGAAAAGCACACATGATGTAATTAAAGAGCCAATTGTTAACCCATATATTGATGACCCAAAAGAGCATCTATATATGCGCTCTTATAGGTTTAGAGGAAAAACAATAAAGGGGAATAATACTATTGAGGTGACTGATCTTAATCATTCTAAAAGATTAGTATTAAGTCGGTTTGAAATCGGTGAGAAAATTGATGATTTACTAGATACTTCTTGGGATCGTTATATAGTATTTACTGAAAAAAAGGATACTCGCAGTAGAAATAGACTAATAAGCATAGTTGAAGGCTTATTAGAGGAGTGCCAGCCTAAAGCAGGGTATGCCGCTTCTACTGCAACAAATTTGCTTAATGATTCTAAGTTTATTGATTTGGTTTTAGCAATGAAAGGTCAAAATATATGGACTAAAGAATTAAATGAACTAATGAATGTTAGTTCAACATTGGTACTAGATTGTGCTTAATTAATTGCTGATTTATATCGCTTTTCTAGCGGGACAAATAAAATAAAATATTTTTTGAATAAGGTTGTAGTTAGATTTTAGTGAGCATTGTTATGATTTATAAAAAATATTCTATGGTGCTATTGGTTTCTTTTTTGATGACGATTGTTTTTTATGAGAAATATAGAGCAAACATATTGGTTGATCGAGAAGCTGAAAAGTACAAAGTATTAATGAATATAAATAAGCTGGCTTATGTTAAAGAAATTAATGATCTTAAAATAAACTATGAAACCCAGATTGATGATTTGAATAATGATTATAATAATAAAATTAAAATAATTAGAATGGAAACTCGCGCACAATCTAAAGCTCAAAAAGCAGTTTCAGTTATACCTGTTGTTGGAGTTGTCACGCTTGGAGTTTCTGAAAAAAAAGATTTTGATAAGTGGAAAAAAAATTACCCTGATGGAACGATTGGAGCTTATGCTAAAGAAGTTGGTTCGGTAGTAATAAAAATATCAATCGATAAATATTATGAATTGAAAGATAAATATTTTGTTGGTAGATGATATTTATCTGTTTGTTTTGTAATAAAAATTAATTTATTGTAATACTGTTTGGAATTTATAATGAACTGTTATGAGAAGTTTTTGAGGTCTGTGCGTGAAATTAAAACACTTTCTGCGCACTTGAGCGCTCTAGGAAAAATTAGGGCTTCTACTGAAGATGAGAATTTAATTAAAGCAATTGATAGTATTACTCCTCACTTGCAAAGGACTCATGCTGTAAGTAAATCTAAAAGTACACCATTGTCTTTAGATAAATCAGGTATTAGAGAAATTAATAATCTGATTTTTTCATGCGAAAAAATAATTGGTAGTAAAAAGCCACAATGGCAAATCTTAGCAGAAAGAAATGGCTGGGGACCTAAAGTGTAAAATCATATTTATATCCTTACTAGCGCCCCGCTGGCTAACTACTTTAGTCAGCACTCCCTTATCCTTTGCGCTATTGCGTATTCGTCCCTGTTTCTCCATAGCTAACCGCTACTTCTTAAAGCTCTGGGCTTGTGTGTTCTGCTTGGAGGCTAATGACTCTATCAGATGGGGTAGTATTAGTCGGGAATTTACGAATAACGCGCTTACCGTGGGTGCCTTGTGGTCGTACATCCACAATCCAAGCTTGATCCTTCTTTCTGACAGACATGAAATATCCTTATTATTCCATGCCGTATAGGTGAGACTATCGAAAGTGTTAGCCGTGTGTCACCTATAAGAAAAGTATTTAGGTTAAATAGGTTGATTTATATGCGTTCGTTTTATGTACAAAGGCAGGTCAATAGAAGGTTAATTGATACCAATATGATACTGTTTTTTAAGAGAAAAAAGTGTTAAATGGATAGATTGTAAAATTTAGTTGGATATTAACTTGCCTAATAAAAGTAAAATTTCTCATTTTTTAGAAGATGATTCATTCCCTCCAATGTTGTTGATTGATGGTGATTGGGGGAGTGGTAAAACATTTTTTATAGAAAATGAATTGATTGGTTTTTTAAATGAAAGGTATAAAACAAAATCTTTGTTTTTTTCATTGTATGGTTTGAATAGTATAAGTGATTTTAGAGATAGAATAATATCACTAAGTTTTAATGAATCAGAAGATACTACTAAATTAGGGAAAGTGGCTAAAGAAATTACAGATGGGCTTGCACAAATTTCAGGTGAGAGAGGGTTAGGTGCTTTATTAAGTGGCGCGTCTGGTGCATATAAGTATAAGTTATACTCTGATTTCAAAGATAAAGTAATAGTATTAGATGATTTAGAAAGAATTAGCGATAAAAAAGTTATAAGAGATGTGCTAGGTGAATGCTTAAACTTAGCAGAGAGGAAAAACACTAAAGTTATAATTGTAGCCAATGAAAAAAAATTAGACTGTAGTGAGGATGTTGAAAAAGTATTTGTAGATAAAATAAAATTTAGTTTATCTGAAAGTGATATTTTTGAAATTTCAAAGTCATTGTTGCCAACTCACTATCATCAGTATATCGAAGAAGATATAAAGTTGATAATAAATGATTTAAAAATTAGTAACATCAGAGTTTTAAAGAGAGCTATAAGAAAATTTATTTATTTGTGTGAGCAAATCCCTGAATCTGATCAGGTGGATTTTACAGTTGCGTATAAGAAAATACTTAATTTTGTGATAAGGATTAGCTATGCTCGGTTTGAACGCGAATTTACAATTGAAACAATAAAAGACTCAATTACTAGCAGGTTTATTCGTAATTATGAGAAAAATAATGATGAGAAAGAAGAATATACAATACTAGATAATATTTTTAATGGTGCATATTATAATCCGGGAGAAGAAATAATTGATTATTGTTGTGAAGGAGTTTTTAAATTTAATGATATCTCTTATGAATTATCTTTGCCTAGAAAAATGACGGTTGAAGAAAGTGCTTCTGCTATATGGAGGCTTTATTCGCTAGAAGACGATGATTTACCTTCAGTTCTAAAGTCTTTAGAAGAAATAATAGATAATGAAAATAATGTTAAATTTTATGAGTGGTTTAAGGCGTGTGATACTTATAATCATATGTTAAAAAGAAGAATGGTGGAAAGTGGAAAGTTTACTGTAAATGAAATACTTGAAAAATGTGCTTCAAAAGAAAAAACTGATTTTAGCTTAGAGGATTTTTCTGGGAAATATAGTGCAGAAAATGATTTTTATTGTGATGATGTTAAAAGATATTATGCTTTGAAGTTTAAGGAGATGTCTGATTATTTATATGATTTAGACAAAGAAGATTTGATTGGTAGGTTTTTTATGTCATGGCATGATGTTGAGGAAAAAATTAATAGATCCTATTCGCATAAATCATTTTTTAATAATATATCCATGTCTAAGTTTGTAGGCTCACTAAATAATTGGCATCAAGAGGAAGTTCATAGATTCTGTGAGTATATGAAGTCTAGATATCGTTTTAGTAATATAGATGATATTTTTGGTGCTGAGAGTGAATTTCTTAAAGATTCTTGTTATGAAATTGATTTGATAATTAATGAGCTTAAGTTTGGAATAAAGGTGTCAGCTCTTTTAGATCTTCATGATGTTTTATATGAAGCATATACTCGTATAAGTAAAGTTAGATAACATGATGAATATAGACATAAATGAAACTCTTGAATTGATTTTTTATGAAATTAAAACTGTTGTTCTTAATATTTTTTCAATTTTTGATATGAAAAAAAATAGTAATGAAATAGGCTTAGACTTTCCAGATTTATTTGTAACCGTAAGTACGGATTGGACTGCAATATTTAGTATGATTGTAGCTATGATTGTTACTGCCTTTGTTGTAGTCATGACAAATAAAAGTACTAATAAAAATTTTCAAAAAACAATATCTAGTCAAGAACGCATTGCAGAGAAAAAAGATGATTTAGAAAATAGAAAAATACGAGTTGAAACTGAATCTAAAAACAGGCAAGCATGGATTAATATTTTAAGAGATGATGTTTCAAAAATTGTAGAGGCTTTAATACGTCAGCAAACCATCATTGATGGTAGTGTTGATCATACGGCCGTTATTGAAGGATTTATTCATAATAAAAAAATTAGCCAAGAGGTTGGTAATTTAAAAATATTAGAAATTCATGCGGAAAATGCAAATTTATTAGAGTTAGTACTTAGTGATATTCAATATTTATATACTAAAATTAAACTAATGCTGAATTTAAAAGAAGAAGAAAGTGAGTTCTTGATAGAGGCAATAGCTGTTGCGATGAAGGAGACAAAAGATGAATCTAGTATTATTTCGAAAATTCCGCCGATAGAAAAGGCTGCAGGAATAATTCTTAAAAAAGAATGGGATAGAGTGAAAAGTTTAAAGTGAATGTTTATTCATTACATAATATTTAGAATCGTTGAGAGGTGGTATGATTGAATATTGTTTTTATTTAATTAAGTTAGTTGTACACACCTTCTCTAACGTAGGTTTGATACTTAATACAGTGTTCAAACATGAGTTCTTTTGCCCTAAAGCTCTGCGTTTCTTCAAAGCTCTTAACCCAAGCGTCACATGTGATTTTTAATTTTTGGCCTTTTTCGGAGAGCATTCGCTTTTCGTCTTCAATTGCTTCTTTGAGCAGTTGTTGATTGATTTTACGTTCACGGCTCTTTTTAAGTCGTTTTTGTTCTTTAGCTTCCTGAAGCTGGTATTCATGATATGCAGCAGATGCGCGTTCTGAAGAGAAGTTTCCGATGGTAATGCCGACAGCTATTGCGATTGATAAGCTGATGTAGTGTCCGATGTGCATGATATGTCCTTATATTAATGTATGTGTCCCTCTGACTAATTTAGCCAGCATTCTTTAATTCTGTGCGCTATTGCGAATCTGTCTTTTTTCTCCTTAGCTATCTATTGCTTTTTAACCCAGCTACATGCCTTAAATCTGTTTCGTAGCCTTCTTCTAGTCGTGCTGATTCGATCTGTTGAACTAGTTTGTCACACAGCTCTGAAGTCAGAACCGCATAGTCGTACTGCTTCATGTATGAAAAAAACTGTATCAGGTTGATCACGTCTTTGGGTTTTTCGGTTTTGAACTAACTAGCGTCCGTAAATATGACTAAGCTATTCAGCCGTTGAGGTGCATCGAAAATCTTATTGAGGAATACCAGATGCTTGTAGTTCTGGTGGATTGGGTTCATGAACTTATGTTTTTTGCCATAGATAGACTGTGTCCATGCCTTGCTTTTAGCATTCCCAAAAATCCAACCATCCATGTTCTTTGTTTCTATGACGAAGATGCCGATAAGGGATATCAGGCTATGATCAATTTGAGTTGTCTTGCCGTCTACCTCTAGCGTTACATCCTGCAATAAGTGGTTATGGTAGCCCTTTGAATTCATGTACTTAGTTAAAGAGTTGTGAACTAATCTTTCACCTCGTTTACCGCGTTTATGGCTATCCGGTAATGTAATGTCATACAAGAACTGCTTAACGACTTTAGAGAAAGGCTTATCAGGTTTTGAAGGCCGGATTGTTCCTCTGTGTGAGGTAGCTACTCTATCAGGTGTTTTTATACGGCCATCGGGATCAGCAACCCATGGGTTTGGATCACGTTCTTCCAGGGAGGATGGTATATCAGGCTGATTGGCGTCCCTGTTAGTAGAAGGGAAACGTTACTTTTACGTGGTTTTGGCGCTGTGAAGGTCGTGTTTTCGATTAAACGTCTCAGAAAGACGTAGATAAGAAAACAGATAATTCCTGTGATTAGATAGTCCATTACGTTGCCTATACGTATCCATGTTTTGCTTGCGCCCAACTGGCTAGTCTAGCCAGCGTTCCCTTATTCTCTGCGCTATTGCATATGTTGTTCGTCTTCTTTAGGGATCTCCATGCCCAAACGGTATAGCATTGCGTTGCGTCTGATCAAATCTAGTTTTGGTGAATCAGGAGCTCCCCACATAACACTTTCACGGCCTTGAGAATTAGTGCTGATCTGGTACCAAATATTTATTCTATCGAGCTCTTTAATTAAAAAACTTTTGTGCTTTTCACTACTAAAAAAGGTTGATTCAAGATCATTCTCTCGGCTTTTATCACCGTCTAGCGCTTCTCTTGTTATGCGGAGATGTAAATGGTAGTCATACATTGAATATTTAATGTATCCGTCATCTGATAAGCGATACTTAATATGTTGTTTGTTTAATTCATCTATTATTTTTTGATGAACAGAGATATCCGCCATTTTATAGGTGCCATGAGATTTGAACGGCTGGTCTTCATCTGAGGTACAACTTATTAGAGTAGTAAGCATCCATAACATGAAGAATACTTGAATGAGTGGTTTAAGCATGGAATCTTCCTTTAGCATCCTATTTTGCATGCGCTCCGCTGACTAGACTAGCCAGCGTTCCTTATTCATTACACTATTACATATCCGCCACAGTTTCTCTGTAGCTAACTGCAACTTCTTTAAGCTTTGGGCTTGTCTATCACATTTTAGGCGCTGGCCTTCATTGCCATAGTGGTAGCCTGTTATACATTTATTTCACATTTTTAGAACTAAGCTGCGACCATTTATTGTTATGCTGTTGGCTTAAGGTGCTGCCGGCTGCGGAGTTGTGATCTGTTATGAAAATATTGTTGATTGAAGATAATCAGGACATTGCCGGAATCATTTTCGATTTTTTTGAGATCCGTGGGGATTACCTGTTGGATTATGCCAGTGACGGTCGTCATGGCTTGGAGCTGGCCAGCAAGAATCATTACGATCTGATCATTCTGGATATTATGCTGCCACTGATGGATGGCCTTGATGTTTGCCGGACGTTACGTAGCCGCGGAATTGATATTCCGATATTGATGCTTACCGCCCGCAGTGACCGGGAAGATATTCTTGAAGGGTTTGAGCAGGGGGCGGATGATTATCTGGTGAAGCCTTTTGACCTGAACATTCTTGAGGCGCGGGTACAGGCATTGAACCGCCGGAAAACTGGTGCGATTGCGACTAAGTTTTTGCATTTCGGTGAGCTGAAGCTGGACCTGGTAAACCGGGTTGTTGAGCGTAATGACTGTCGCTTTAAACTAAACCAAACCCAGTTTACTATTTTAAAAACCTTGCTGATGCGTGCACCGGATGTTGCTACCCGTGACGAGCTGATTAAGGAAGTCTGGCAGGATGATGAGCCGGATGGTGATGTACTGCGCAGCCATATTTATCAGCTACGTAACCAGATCGATAAGCCGTTCCGGCATGCGTATATTAAAACTGTTCCTAAAGTTGGTTATCAGTTGGCAGCAGAGTCCTAATTGTGAAATCAGTCCCTTCCGCTAAGCGTTTAACATTTTTCTATTTCTCTATTGTGGCCATTGCGCTGGTGACGATCCATGCGTCGGTCTTTGAGTTCACCACAGAAGATATCGAGCACCTCTATGGTAATAACCGGTTAATGGCGAATGAAGCTTTTGCGTTACGAGAGTTTGCGGATAAAGATTTAACCGGGCTGGATAAGATTGAACTGCCTACAGAAGAGCTTTCAGATGTGAATACGCCGCCGGTTATTTATCTGAACTGGCAGGTTTTGCCTGAGGGGTTTCCTGACCCTACTGAAATGACGCTGAATGAACAGCGGGAGTTAAAGTTCTCACCGGCCTTAGGAGAGCGGGCATATTTTCTGAAGCTGATTGAACTGCCAGCCGGCGGTGAAAGTTATCAGGCACTCCTGGTTATCGACAATACGTTATATGAATTCAGTGAAGGGCAGTTGCTTGGGGCGCATGCCAAGCAATTAGCAGTATCACTACTGTTACTGATTATTAGCCTGTTCGTGGTTATGAAGATTGCCGACCGGCTTACCCGACCTATTTCACGCTTTGCCAACACACTTTCGGAAAGGTCCCCGGATGACCTTGAGCCGGTGGAAGTGCCACCGGGAACCGCAACCCGTGAGTTGCTGAAAATGGTAGAGACCTTTAATGATTACCAGACGCGTATCCGGGATTTACTCGAGCGTGAAAGGGCATTTAACCGCTATACCAGCCATGAACTGCGTACTCCACTGATGGTCATGAAAGGGGCAATCACCCTGTTGGGCGAGTCTAAGGATGAAGCGTTTATTAACAAGCAACGGATAAGGCTGGAGAAAGCGACCGGTGAGATCAGTGAATTCATTGAGACCCTGCTGAGCCTGACGAAAGCTGTTGAAGGGGCAGAGCTCACGCCGCGAACATTGTCTGAAGCTGAGCTGCAGAACATTGTCTCTAACCATCAGCATTTACTGAATAACAAGCCGGTAAAGTGGTGGGTGCAGGTTGAAGGTAAACCCGTAATCCGCATGCCTGAGGCCGCTTTTCATATATTGCTGGGTAATGTGGTGAAGAATGCGTTTGCCTGTGTGGAGCAGGGTGTTGTTAATGTGGTGGTAGACAGTAAGGGGATTCAGGTGTGTGATACCGGCCCCGGCTTGTATGGTAAATCGGCTGCCAGCGAGGGCTTTGGTTTAGGTTTGCTGCTTGTGAGGGATATTTGTCACCGCTATGGCTGGAGCTTTGAATTAACCGATAACAGTACATACGGCAGTTCCGGATGTACCGCCGTTATTGGCTTTCCTGTTGAGGATTGAACTCTTACTTTGGGCTTGTGTCTGTATTACTGTATTTAAAAAATCCAGTAAAAAGAAGGTGTTATGCCGAAGCGTAAAAAAGTAACAGAGAAAGTTATTTACCGTATGGACTTCCGGCCGCCGGCAACCATTCTTCAGGATGGTTTTGCGGGTACGAATAACGAGTGGATGAATACGGTTTACGGAACCAGTACTGTTTTTTGCGCACGTACTTTGCGGGGTATTTCCCGCTTCTTTCTTGAGTCTGCGTTGAATATGGGCGCCAGTGGTATAGATGCTGCGGGCAAGCGTCCGGTCGGGCCATTAAACAGTAGTATGGGCAGTGTTTATCCGACTACTCCTGAAAAAGTCTATGTGTACAGTATTCGTGCAAAAGGTCTTGAATATATAGATGTTGAGGAAGACCTCGATACTAAGATTCCCGGCTGTGCGATTAATCCAAACTCGAAGATTCTCAGTTACATTGAAGAGAAAAAGAATGCCAATGGTGTGATTGGTTTTGATGAAGAGTATTGGGAAACTAAGCTACGTATTTATCTGAATAAGTGCGCATTGCATACCGAAGAGCTGATCGTTAAGGGGCCGATAGAGCCGGCCCGAATTACGCTGTATCAAACTCTTTAACTGGCTGGCGAGTTGATAGATAAGGGTTTGGTCGTTAGCGAGGGCTAACTATAAGCGTTAGCCCATTTGAGATTACAATCGTTAAAGTAGCCCGTCAGCTCTGACGGGCGATGATATTTGGCGGTAGTCCGGCTGATGATTCTCTCGCCTTTTTTAGCCCAATTCTTTTTAACATAAGAGTGGCTAGCCACATCGCGACTGCTGCTGCAAATAACCAGGGTAGGGCAAAGCCAGGGTTATTACTGATGTTGCTTAACTGATACATCACACTGGCCAGCCAGTAACCCAGAAAGCTGGACCATGCTACGACCACTCCTGCCCAGAATCGCCCTGATTCTCGTTTCATCGCGCCGATTACGGCGACGCAGGGAGTGTAGAGCAGTATTAACACCAGATAACAAAATGCAGCATAGTTGCTCGGGAACAGTTGCCGCATGGTACTGAGGCTTTGGTTACTGACGCCCTGATCATCGGCGCTGTCGCTGATAGCTGCCAGCCCCAGCGGATCCCCCAGCCCACCAAGCAAGCCGTAAGCATTATCCCGAATGGAGAGCAGTGCAGCACTTACCGTTTCGATAAAGCTGAATGCATCAGGCTCGACAGCGTTGTTGTCTGCTGCCGGATTGAGAGCGTTTTGATACAGCACATCCAGGCTGCCGACAACGGCTTCCTTGGCGAAGATGCCGGTAAATATACCGACAGTTGCCGGCCAGTTTTCTTCCTGTATGCCAATTGGGCTAAGCAGTGGTGTCAGAACTTTGCTGCTGTAGCTGAGTAACGAGTCTTTACTGCCCTGATTGCCGAAACTGCCGTCAGTGCCAATGGAGTTAATGACTGTGAGCAGAGCAACCATCAGTACAATGGTGCTGCCGGCGCGTTTAATGAAGCCGCTGAGGCGATGCCAGGTAGTGGCAATGATATTGCGCATAACCGGCAGATGGTAATGGGGCATTTCAGTATATGTAGCTGCGTTACTGCCGGGAAAAATGGTGCGTCTGAACAGCCAGCCGGTGAAAACCGCCACGACTATGCCAAGCAGATAAAGCAGGAAGACCATCAGGCTGGCCAGCTCAGCAAAGAAAGCTGCACTGAACAGAGCGTACACCGTGAGCCGGGCCCCGCATGACATAAAGGGTGCCATAGCAACAGTGAGCAGGCGGTCCTGTTCCCGGCTGAGGCTGCGGGATGCCATTACTGAAGGTACATTACAGCCGAAGCCAACGATCAGTGGTACAAAAGCACTGCCGGGTAAGCCAATGCCTGCCATCAGGCGGTCTACCACGAAAGCAGCCCTTGCCATGTAACCAGAGTCTTCCAGAATACTCAGGCACAAGTATAAGAAGCCAATGACCGGAATGAATGTACCGATCAACTGAATGCCACCGCCTATGCCATCGGCGAGAAGAGTTACCAGCCAGGCGGGTAACTGCCAGTAAGTGAGTAATTCTCCCAAGCCTGTGACGAGAATATCACCCAGCAAAATGTCGAAAAAATCGATAAAGACAGCGCCGAGATTAATCGCAAACACAAACAGCAAATACATCACCAGCAGAAAAATCGGTATTCCCAGCCAGCGATTCAGTGCCAGCCGGTCCAGCCTTTCGGTGACTGATGGCCGGCTGTGGAGCAGGGTTGAACTTGCCTGAACCTGTTCTCTGGCCCAGGTAAAATCTTCACTGATACTGGCGTCGTAATAGGTGGCGGTTGTTGAAGCGGGTGCCGGGCTCATTACTGTGGCTGATGAGGTTGCAGCGTCTGACGAGTTTTGGTGTAGCTTTTCGGCCAGTGTGGAAAGTAGCGCAGGAATGCCCTGAGCTTTGCTGGCAACCAGTGGAATAACCGGTACGCCTAAACGTGCTTCCAGGCGGGATATATCAATGTTTATACCCTGTTGGCTGGCGACATCCAGCATATTCAGGGCAACCACCATAGGTGTACCAGTATTCAGCAGCTGGCGGGTGAGCAATAAGTTGCGTTGCAGGTTAGAAGCATCGACAACATTGATCAGTAAATCGGCTTGTTGGCTGCGCAGGTAATCAACACTGATAGCTTCATCTATTCCCGGTGAATAATCGGCCTCTTTATGTATGGCATAGAGTCCGGGCAGGTCAATTAGCTCTGCTGCTTCCTGACCAAGCTGCAAGCTGCCAGATTTACGTTCAACGGTGACGCCTGCCCAGTTGCCAACAGTCTGACGTGCGCCTGTGAGGCAGTTGAAAAGGGTGGACTTACCGGCGTTAGGATTTCCGACCAGCGCGATAGTGGTAGTCATAACAGATCCACCTGAATTTGGCAGGCATCCTGCTTACGAATGCTCAGGTAAGTATTAATTACCCGAACCTGTATTGGATCGCCCAGTGGGGCTGTGTTCAGGTGCGTGACGGTTGCGCCAGGGCTGACACCCATCACTAACAGGGGATAGAAACTTTGCTGGTCGCCGGTGAAGCCGGTGATCTGCGCCGGGGTGTTTTGGGGGAGTTGATCCAGAGTCATATTCGGTCCTGCTTTATCGGAAGCATAAACAAGTAAAAATCTGTTTGTCACAGAGCTATTTCGCATCAAGATAAATTAAATGCATCTGAGAATGTTTAGCATTTATCAATTCTTGCAATTATTCGGTTAAAAAAATGTGAAATATCTCAAAGCTGAATCAGCTATGCGTGCTTTGCACGATTGAGCAGTGACTGGCGCCGAAGCTTCTACGTTTTTTTGACAAGGCCGGACTTAGGGTTGGCGGTGAACTTATGCAAGAGGACAGTTCTATGTTGATAAAACAATTAAAAAATAGCTTCGCCAGCGCAGTTGTTCTGGCGGTTTTTGTAAGTGTGCCGGCAGCCAGCGTAAATGCCGAAGAGGGTTTTCAGGGGGCAAAAGACTGGGTTTCCGGAGCACCGGATCAGCTGACGAAAGATAAGCGGTTGGAAAAGTACCTGCGCGGTTTTGATCAGCCAATGTGGGAGGTGGGTGAGCGTTATGACCGGATGGAACAGGCGCTGATCGATGAGAATTATGAACTGGCGCAGTATCACTGGAAAAAGATAAAAATCACCCTGGAAAACGGCCTGATGAAGCGTCCCGGACGACGGGCAAATGCTGAAGCAATTTTGCTTAACAGCACCTGGGCAAAAGTGAACGATGCGTTGGCAACTGAAGATCCGGCAATTGTTAAGGCGGGTTTTCAGCAGGCGAAGAATGCCTGTATGGCGTGCCATGCAGCAGAGCGGGTCGCTTATATGAATGACCATCCGTTATTTGTTCGTGATGGTTTTCTGGGTATGCAGTAAGCCATGTGTAGCTCAGGACATGCAGTTATAACAGCCGTTATATCAGCCATTAAAATCTAGGCAATTCACAGGTAAACGATAAAAAATGGATGGGCTGATCGCCATTACACTGGCGTTGTTACAGGGCATTACTGAGTTTCTGCCGATTTCAAGTTCCGCACATCTGATCCTGCCGGCATATTTATTTGGCTGGCCGGATCAGGGGCTAGCATTTGATGTGGCGTTGCACATGGGCACGCTGTCGGCAGTGGTTTGGTATTTCCGCGAGGATTTACTGAGGCTGACTTCTGCATGGCTTTCCAGCTGGGTGCCGGGGCAGTGTTTACCTTCTGATGACAGGCCAGCTGCCCGTATGGCCTGGTCGTTGCTGGTGGCCAGTGTTCCGGCAGGTTTGCTGGGCTTTTTTGCCGGGGACTTAATTGCACTCTACCTGCGCCGCCCGGAGGTAATTGCCATGACTACTTTGGGGTTTGCGGTATTACTGGGCTGGGCCGATTTACGCTGCCGTCAGATACGCGAGCTGGAAGATGTTGGTTTTCGGGAAGCTTTGTTAATCGGGTTGGCACAAGCGATGGCGCTGGTGCCGGGTACTTCCCGCTCGGGCATAACACTTACCGCCGGGCTGATGCTGGGCCTTACCCGTGAGGCAGCAGCACGGTATTCGTTTTTATTGTCGATACCGGTTATTGCCGCAGCCGGTATGTTGCAGGTTGTGAACCTGAGTCTGTCTGAATCGACTGTTGAATGGGGCATGCTTGGGCTGGGTGCTGGCGCTGCGTTTATCAGTGCTTATCTCTGTATTCGCTGTTTTTTAAAGCTGATCGAAAAAATGGGACTCTGGCCCTTTGTGTTATATCGCTTAGCGTTGGGAGGTGTGTTGATGTACCTGTTTGTAATCTGATGATTACTGTTTGATACCTAATTCTCTTAACCGCTTATACAGGGTATTACGGCTGATATTCAGGGCTTTAGCGGTGCGGGAAATGTTGCCCTGATGCAGGTTATATTGCTTCAGGGTTTCATCCAGCGGGTCGATGGCTGCTGCTGTCTGGTGAGCTGATGCCGATGCCGATGCTGAAGCTGAAGCTGAGGTTGAAATAAGCTCAGCTGCTGTCAGCACTGTGTCGGTTGCTACGGCTGCATCAGTAGCGGTGGCAGGGGACATCGGCTCGCTGCTCTTCAGATCTTCAAAGAAGTCGTCCGGTAAGTGCCAGGGTTTAATTTCGGTGGCATCTGCCATTAGCAGAGCAATCTGAATCACGTTACCCAACTGACGAAAGTTTCCCGGCCAGGGATGTTTGTCGAGCAACTGAATCACCTCTTCGGAGAGGAATCTTGGCTGGTGGTCTTCCCGCAAATCGGTATGTATCTGCTGGATAATTTGTACTTTGTCGGTGCGCTGACTCAATGGTGGATAGTCCAGCTTCAGGCCGCTGATGCGGTAATACAGGTCCTGCCGGAACAGGCCTGTATCGACCAGGTCTTTAAGGTTACTGTGGCTTGAGGCCAGCAGTTTAAAATCAATTGGGTGCCGGGTTTTACTGCCGCTGTGGTTAATGCTGCCTTCTTCAAGAATACGCAGGAAGCGGGCTTGCATATCCAGTGGCATATCACCAATTTCTTTAAGCAGCAGGGTGCCATTATCTGCTTGCTGAATCAGGCCGGGAACAGCCTCTTCTGTGTATTCATCTATATGGCCAAACAACTCTTCTTCAATGGTACTGCCGGAAAGCGAGGCGCAGTTAATAACAATGAAGGGCTGATTGCGTCGCTGGCTGGCACGGTGAAGGGCACGGCAAAACGATTCTTTTCCGGAAGCTGTCTCGCCCTGAATAAGCAGAGGAATATCCCGTTCCATAATGGTGCTGGCCATTTTTATGCAACGTTCGACTCTGGCATCACCATAGTTAATGCTTTGCCATGGAGATGCCTGCTCGGGTGGTTGATGTTGTTGCTGACGCTCACGAAAGTCCGGCGCAATGATAGGCGCCTGAGATGGCTTACGTACGTGGGCGTACATCTTATATTTGCCTAAAGCACTAATAGCGACAGGTATACCTTCAGGCTGATTCTTCAGCTCAAAGAGTGGAATGCCAAACACTTCTTCAACACTGAGCAGCGCCAGTTCATACCGTAATAGCATTTCTGCCCGGCGGTTCGCTGAGATAATGGTGCCTTCTTCGTTAAAGGCAATTAGCCCGACCCACTGGCTGTCGAGGTTATCGGTATGGGTATTGAAGGTCATCAGAAATTCGGTGTCGCCGAACTTACTGAAGATCAGCCGGTTTTCTACCGACTGTGACATCATTTTTACCATGCCCAGGGTATGTGCCTGGGGCAGGTAAGCATCGCTGGAAACGTCCAGCACCCCCATTAACTCGCGCTCGGTGTTATAGATAGGTGCCGCAGAACCAATCATGAAACGGTTGGATTTAAGAAAGTGTTCGTCCCGCTGAACCTGAACTGCCTGGCCTGTTTCCAGCGCGGTGCCAATGGCATTAGTACCATTCCTGCGTTCCAGCCAGCTGTTACCGTCACGGAAGTAAGGGCGTTTTTTTGAATCGATAAAACGGTTGTCACCCCAGCAGTTGAGTACCTGGCCTTCGCGGTCGGCAAGAATGATCAGGCAGCTGGAGTTATTCAGAATGTTTTCGTAGAAGGGCAGCACTTCGTGCCCGGTGGTATCAATCAGATAGTGATGCTTATCCTTCAGATGACTGATCTCGCCTTTAGCCAGGGCAAAGTCCGCCGGTGTGGCGTCCTGTTCCAGGCCGTAGCTGTCGCAACGCTGCCATGAGCTCTTAATGAGCAGGTCGTGGCCCAGGTTGCCGGGTTTCTGGTCGTTATCTTTCATCCGAAACGTATTATCTGAATGGATAAGGGAATGAGCTGTTTTAGCTGATCTTTACCGAATAGTAAACAAGTGCTTCAGGTGGTCGGTAAAGTGTTCAGAATATATGTTCAATACTGTTCAGGGTCAATGCTGAACTGAACACTGTGTTTCGGTGTTGAGTGATAATGTTCGATATTCTACATGGTGAATTTTGTGTTTTTAATTATATAAAACAATTAGTTATGTTTTATTTTGATTTTATTGTTGCTGATTTATTGCAGAAAATGACAGTATTCAGGTTCGAATTCGAACTAAGGCTGAATTCGCCATGCACTCCTGAGTAGACGGGCTGCATGTGGCAGATATTTTAATAACAATAAAGGCCGGTTTATGTCGCTTTGTTTGCAAAATGTTACCCGTGTTGTTGATGGCCACACCTATATTGACGACGCTAATCTGACATTAGAGCCCGGCTCTTTTAATGTCTTACTCGGGCGTACGCTGGCGGGAAAAACGTCACTGATGCGTCTGATGGCCGGTTTAGATAAACCCACTTCCGGTCAGATTCTTATGAATGGTGTGGATGTAACCGGCGTGCCGGTACAGAAGCGCAACATCTCCATGGTGTATCAGCAGTTTATTAATTATCCGAACTGGACTGTTTACGAGAATATCGCTTCGCCGCTGCGGCTGGAAAAAGTTTCAGCAGCAGACATTCGCCGTCGGGTGAATGAAACCGCAGAGATGCTGCATATTGAAGGGTTACTGCAGCGTCGCCCACTGGAGTTATCCGGTGGTCAGCAGCAGCGTACAGCAATGGCCCGGGCACTGGTTAAAGATGCCAGCCTGATTCTGTTCGATGAGCCACTGGTGAATCTCGATTACAAACTCCGTGAAGAGCTGCGCCAGGAAATTCGTGAGTTGCTTATCAGCCGTAATTCAATTGCTGTATACGCATCAACCGAGCCGAATGAAGCACTGGCGCTGGGCGGCACAACCACGCTGCTGCATGAGGGTAAGGTGATTCAGACCGGTGTTTCTTCAGATGTGTATCGCTATCCGGTGAATATCGATGCGGCTGAATTATTCAGCGAACCACCGATAAACCTGATTCGTGGTCAGGTTTCTGATGCAGAAGTGACCTTCGACAGCACCGTACATTTTCCACTTAACCAAGATATTCGGGGTTTAAAGCCCGGTGACTATTACTTCGGTGTACGCCCCAGTCATATTGGTTTGGTTCCCCATGGGGACGATGATCTGGAAGTGGCGGTGAAAGTTGAGATTGCTGAAATCAGTGGCTCGGAAACTTTCATGCATGTGCGTAATGATCATTTCAATTTAGTAGCCCAGCTTTCCGGGGTACATGAATACCGAACGGATACCTCCATCAAGGTGTATCTGCCTACTCATAAACTTTTTGTATTCAGTCTGGATGGCCGCATGTTGCAGGCGCCGGGCCGGATGTATACGGGGGAATAAGTCATGGCAGAAATACATCTTAAATCTCTGGCGCACAGCTATTCTGAGAATCCCAGAGGTCCGGGCGATTATGCCATTCGCGAAATGGATCATGTCTGGAAGCAGGGCGGTGCCTATGCATTGCTAGGACCTTCTGGCTGTGGCAAGAGCACCTTGCTGAACATTATTTCTGGCCTGCTATCGCCTTCCGATGGTGATGTGCTGTTTGATGGCAAGCGGGTAAATGATATTCCACCGGAAACCCGCAATATTGCACAGGTGTTTCAGTTTCCGGTGATCTACGACTCCATGACGGTGTTCGATAATCTGGCCTTTCCGCTGCGGAATATGAAAGTACCGGAAGCTAAAGTGCAGGCCAAAGTACTGGAGATTGCTGAGATTCTTGAGCTGCAGGACATGCTGAAGAACAAGGCAAAGAACCTCACGGCTGATGAGAAACAGAAAGTCTCAATGGGGCGTGGTTTAGTACGCGACGATGTCTCCGCCATTTTGTTTGATGAGCCGTTAACGGTGATCGATCCGCACCTGAAGTGGAAACTGCGCCGTAAGCTCAAGCAAATCCACGAGCAGTTCAATATCACTATGGTGTACGTCACCCACGATCAGCTGGAAGCCTCTACTTTCGCTGACAAAATCGCCGTTATGTACAACGGTCAGATCGTTCAGTTCGGTACGCCAAGAGAATTATTTGAGTCGCCTAATCACACCTTTGTGGGTTACTTCATTGGCAGCCCGGGTATGAACGTGGTTGAGGTTGAAAGGCACAACGGCGGGGTGATCTTCAACGGCGTGGATATTGCGCTGGAAGATGGTCTGGTGGATTTCCTCAATCAGATCCCGAGTAACAATCTCAAAGTAGGCATTCGTCCTGAATTTGTTCACGTGTCCAGTGAGTCTGTGCTGGGTGCTTATGAAGCAGAAATCTGTCACGTGGAAGATCTGGGTACTTATAAAATTCTGACCTTCAAACTGGGTGGCGCGGTGATGAAAGCCCGCCTGGATGAAGATCAGGAAATACCGTCAGACAAGGCGTATGTCAGCTTTCCTAAACAGTGGCTGAAGCTGTACGTCGACGAATACCTGGTGGAGGACACTTACGATGAATAAGGTTGAGAACAACAAGGCATGGTTACTGGTAATTCCGGTATTCCTGCTGGTGGCGTTCTCGGCGGTTATCCCTCTGATGACCGTAGTGAACTACTCCGTACAGGATATTTTCGACCAGAATAATGCTTACTTTGTGGGTGCGGAATGGTACCGGGAGGTACTTAATGATCCGCGCCTGCATGATTCTTTGCTACGCCAGTTCATTTTCTCCGGTTGTGTTCTGTTAATCGAAATTCCGTTAGGCATTGCAGTTGCGCTGATGATGCCGACACGGGGCTGGACTGCCTCGGCGACACTGATTTTGCTGGCGATTCCATTGCTGATTCCCTGGAACGTTATCGGCACGATCTGGCAGGTGTTTGGCCGGGCGGATATTGGCTTGTTTGGCTGGGCGCTGAACAGTATGGGCGTCGATTATAACTACGCCTCTAATCCTATGGATGCCTGGTTTACCGTGTTGCTGATGGATGTATGGCACTGGACTTCGCTGGTGGCTTTACTGTGCTACTCAGGTTTGCGGGCTATTCCGGAAGCTTACTATCAGGCGGCGCGTATCGACCGTGCATCTAACTGGGCTATTTTCCGTTATATCCAGTTGCCGAAGCTTAAGAGTGTACTGGTGATCGGCATTTTGCTGCGCTTTATGGACAGCTTCATGATCTATACCGAACCCTTCGTACTCACCGGTGGCGGACCGGGTAATTCGACGACCTTCCTGAGTCAGACCCTGACCCAGATGGCGATTGGTCAGTTTGATCTGGGGCCGGCGGCAGCCTTCTCATTAATCTACTTCCTGATTGTATTACTGGTGAGCTGGTTGTTCTTCACCACTATTACCCATCTGGATAAGGCGAAGTAGGGGATATAAGTATGAATTTCAGTCGTAAAAAGAAGTTGGGTATCAGCGCTTATATCCTGTTTGTTCTCTTGCCAATTTACTGGCTGCTGAACATGTCGTTCAAGAGTAACGCGGAGATTCTGGGTGATCTGACCTTCTGGCCAAAAGATTTCACCTTCGATAACTACGCGGTGATCTTCAGTGATCCGACCTGGTACATGGGTTACGTAAACTCCATGACCTATGTGTCACTTAACGTGATTATCACTTTGATGGTTGCCTTACCTGCCGCTTATGCCTTCAGCCGTTATAAGTTTGCCGGCGATAAGCAATTGTTCTTCTGGCTGCTGACCAACCGTATGGCACCACCGGCGGTTTTCCTGCTGCCGTTCTTCCAGCTGTATTCCTCTGTGGGTTTGTTTGATACCCATCTGGCGGTCGCGCTGGCGCACTGTTTATTTAACGTGCCACTGGCGGTCTGGATTCTGGAAGGTTTTATGTCTGGCGTGCCGCGTGAAATTGATGAAACTGCCTATATCGATGGTTATAGCTTTCATACCTTCTTTGTGAAGATCTTCCTGCCACTGATCCGGTCTGGTATTGGCGTGACAGCTTTCTTTGCCTTCATGTTCTCCTGGGTGGAGTTGTTGTTAGCAAGGACGCTGACTTCAGTTGAAGCCAAGCCTATCAGCGCCATTATGACCCGAACCATCGGGGCCTCGGGGATCGACTGGGGGGTACTGGCTGCGGCCGGGGTGCTGACCATTATTCCGGGTTTGCTGGTGATCTGGTTTGTTCGTAATCACGTTGCCAAGGGCTTCGCCCTGGGCCGGGTATAAGGAGACGGATTATGGAGAACATTATGACCATGAAACGCGACCTGACTTCGGGGTTTTCCAGAACCGGGCAACAGGCGAACGGGTTTGTTCGTAATCACGTAACTCATATGGCCAGGGGCTTCGCCCTGGGCCGGGTATAAGGAGACGGATTATGGAGAACATTATGACCATGAAACGCGACCTGACTTCGGGGTTTGCCAGAACCGGGCAACAGGCGAGCGGGTTTGTCCGTAATCACGTCACTCATATGTTCAGGGGCTTCGCCCCGGGCCGGGCAGAAGAGGAGGGTCTGTTATGAGTTGGATGGCATGGACTCTGCCGACGGCGATCTTTTTCGCCACTATTGCGGTGATTTTAATCGTGATGACGGTGTACGAAGTTAGATCTCCGTGTGTTGAGCGTAAAGGCTTTTTGCCGATTGAAACCTCACGGGGTGACCGCTTATTCATTGGTCTGCTGACCAGTGCTTATATTCATTTGCTATACGTCGGGTTAACGGAAATGACCCTGTGGATAGCCTTAGGTATTTCTTGCGTGTGGCTGTTCATAGTCATGCGCTGGGGGTAATTCATCTCTGCTGGGATGTTGAGTGAAGGGTTCTGTGTGCTGCTAGTGCGAGTCACAAGAACGGACTTTGCAATTAGGGGAAAGACGCACCGGTGACTGCGCAGTTAAAGGTGAGCCGGTAAATAAAGGAATCTGCGGTTAAGCTTGGGACTTAACCGTTAGCTTCCCTAAACCACAATCTTCATTTATGGGGTTGATCATGAAAAAAAATAATAACTGGCCGAAGCGACTGCTGTTAAGCGCAGCGATTTCCATGGCCACCATGGGAGTAGCACACGCTGATCAATACAGCGACGCAGCGCAAAAGTGGGTAGCTGATGAGTTTGGCCAGTCCACCTTAACCAAGGAGCAGCAGCTGGAAGAGCTGGCCTGGTTTGCGAAAGCGGCCGAACCTTTCCGTGGTATGACGATTAACGTCGCCTCTGAAACCATTGCGACTCATGAATATGAGTCCAAGGTTTTAGCAAAAGCCTTTACTGAACTGACTGGTATTAAGGTCGTGCATGACCTGATTCAGGAAGGGGATGTAGTTGAGAAGTTGCAGACGCAAATGCAGTCTGGCCGTAACATTTACGATGCTTATATCAACGACTCCGACCTGATTGGTACGCACTTCCGTTACGGTAAAGTATTCCCTGTTTCTGACATGATGGAGGGTGATGGTAAAGATTTCACCCTGCCAACACTGGACCTGAAAGACTTCATTGGTCTGGACTTCACAACTGGCCCTGACGGTAAGCTGTATCAGCTTCCGGATCAGCAGTTTGCTAACCTGTACTGGTTCCGTGCTGACTGGTTCGCCCGTGACGACCTGAAGAAGCAGTTTAAAGACATTTACGGCTATGAGCTGGGTGTGCCGAAGAACTGGTCTGCCTATGAAGACATTGCTGAGTTCTTTTCTAAGCACGTGAAGGAAATCGATGGTCAGCGTGTTTATGGCCACATGGATTACGGTAAGAAAGATCCATCCCTTGGTTGGCGTTTCACCGATGCATGGTTCTCCATGGCGGGTGCTGGCGATAAGAGCCTGCCAAACGGCTTCCCGGTTGATGAATGGGGTATCCGTGTAGAAGGCTGTCAGCCAGTGGGCTCAAGTGTTGCCCGTGGTGGTGCAACCAACGGCCCGGCAGCAGTATATGCAACATCTAAGTATGTGGACTGGCTGCGTGACTATGCGCCACCACAGGCACAGGGCATGACCTTCTCTGAAGCTGGTCCGGTTCCTGCGCAGGGTGCGATTGCACAGCAGATCTTTTGGTATACCGCATTCACCGCCAGCATGATCGAAGATGGCCTGCCGGTTGTAAACGAAGACGGTTCGCCAAAGTGGCGTATGGCACCTTCGCCGAAGGGACCGTACTGGGAAGAGGGCATGAAGCTGGGGTATCAGGATACCGGTTCATGGACCTTCATGAAGTCGACGCCGGATGACCGCCGTCTGGCTGCATGGTTATACGCACAGTTCACTGTGTCTAAAACTGTATCTCTGCAGAAGACACTGGTTGGCCTGACACCAATTCGTGAGTCTGATATTAACTCTCAGGCGATGACCGATGTAGCACCTAAGCTGGGTGGTTTGGTGGAATTCTACCGTAGCCCTGCACGTACTCAGTGGACCCCAACAGGTACCAACGTTCCGGATTATCCGAAACTGGCACAGCTGTGGTGGCAGTATATTGCTGAAGCTGCAAACGGTGAAAAAACGCCACAGAAAGCACTCGACGGTTTGGCAGCTGCACAGGATAAAGTCCTTAAGCGTCTGGAGCGTGCCGGTGTTCAGGGTGAATGTGGTCCTAAGCTGAATCCTAAGGTTGATCCGCAGGAGTGGCTGGCTAAACCAGGTTCACCAAAAGCTAAGCTAGCGAATGAAAAACCGCAGGGTGAAACGGTTGCATATGACGATCTGTTACAGAGCTGGAAGGATGCAGCGAAAGTAGCGAAGAACTAATCCGGAAATCTAAGCAGCCATGCTGCTTTACTGAAAGTCGCTACACAGCGGGTAGTCTGCCCGGCACCGCTGTGTAGCGCTCATGCTTTTGAACAATTGTTCAGTGCTTACCTGCCTACCTGGGGCGGGTAAGCATTTTTTTGTTGTGGCTTTATGTGGCTGATACAGGCTAGTCACTGATTTTCTGACATCGCAGCTGCAGGGTTTGGGCATTGCTCGTCAGCTATATCCATAACCTGATGCTGTAGTTCTTCGCTCAGACTAATCTCTGGATATTTTACCGTAAGTCCCTTAAAGCACTGTCTGGATGCATTAATAACCCCCATCATTTCGCCTTGTGCTGCTTCGAGAGCACTCATATCTCCAGATGCCTGAGCAGCGTTAAAGAGTTCCATCGCTTGTTGGACTTGAGCGTAAGGTGCTTCCAGGCAATCACAGACATCTTCCGCAGCTGCATTCAGGTCAGGTGTAGCCCATACGATGCTACAGAACGGTATAAAGGTACATGTTACTAAAAATTTACGCATTCCGGATCTCCTCTTTCAGGCATTAAAGATGGCATGCCGTAATCGTCCGGATTTTCCTTGCTAAGTAGCTCTAGTCCTAATAGCTCTAGTCCTAATAGCTCTAGTCCTAAAAGCTCTAGTTCTAAAAGCTTAGGCCTTAAACGTTTTAGTATTAAAAGGCTTTGCTACCAAGTTGTTTGGGGTCAGGGGCGAACACCTGTTGTGCCTCATTTATGCGTTATAGATGAGGTTTCACATTTCATTAAGAATGACATTGAGCAGCTCAATCTTGGATTTATTGCGATTACGTTTTTGCAGCCAATAATTATTGTAGATTGTATTGGTGATTTTGTTACGGCTGCGAAGAATAAGCACAGTGCTTACTTACGTAGGCTTTTGCCTCACTGCTAAGTATAAAAAGCTTAGCGGCAAGGCCTGACAATCCAGCAAGGAGCTGTCTATAGCGCCTTGTCCATTTGATCTGTCAGGTTTTGTAACTGTCTATTGTGAGGTCTTGATAATAAGAGCAGTGAGCATATAGCACCAAACAAAGCCCATCCCATATCGGACTGTGTATCCCAAACATAGCCCTGAGTACCCAGAAATGCTTCAGCACCTTCACCGGTCGCCAGAGCGACCCACCATTCAATTAATTCATAGAATGCGCTGAAGGCTAAGCAAACAGAAACTACAATCAGATTGCGCCACAGGTCACCGTTTACAACACGTTTACGAATCAGAATCTCTCTAGCTAATAAAGCCGGTACAAACCCCTGGAAAAAATGGCCTACTTTATCGTAATTATTTCGTTCTGCTCCGAATAAACCATCGAAGAATGGGACTTCTGCGTAAGTGTAATGTCCACCGACCATCAGTACTAAGCAGTGCAGTAATATAAAGAAATACAAAATAGGCGTAAGTCTGAAGGACTTGTAGGTGGCGGCCAACAGAGCGCCTCCGATCAGGGCTGGAACCACTTCAAGAAACCAGGTGAACTGATCTTTGGGGTTAATCCCGGACCAGATTAAAACCACTGTAAAGATAACTATTCCAAGGTATTTGATATCTGGATGCTCCGAATATTGGGGTGCAGTGCCCTTAGTTATTTAGGCTGAAAATCTATAGTTGTAGCGATTACTCTATCAATATACGGCTGTTATTTGATTTGCCTGGTCGCCAGTGTTACTAATTCTATTATTTGCTGAAGATCCGCTTCTTTTGTAAATCTTAGCTCTATCCATGCTGAGTTTGCTGTTCGTTTAGGATGGTTCTCAGAATTTCTGGGATGTTCTAGCTGTTCACTCGCAATGACTTTCTTTGTAAGACGAAGATCCAGCTCATCACCGGTATGAAAATGAGCAAACTCTTTGCCCTTAAACGAAAAAGAAGTGAATTCGCCGTTTCGCCCTTGAACTGTTTGATCAGTCACTGCAGGAATATCTAAAATCATATCTCTTAAATATTGTTTAAGTTTTGACATGTCTTTAGGCCTGAAAAATGTATGTGTACTCACTTAAATGGCGTAGCTTGCGCTGAAATAGTCATGTTAACAGTTCTATTTTATAGGCCTGTTATACGCGTTCATGTACAGTTTTTTTGTCAACTAGCTTTGTATTAAAGTAACTATCTAAAAGCGAATACACAAATCCAAAGTTTACATTTCCAATAGAGTGATGTGCGGCATGGTATCTTGTGTAGCGATTGAATATACCGCTTAAAAATATACGGTTATTAATTTGTAAATTGGAATGTATAACCATAGTGAATATGACACCAAGAATATGAAATGCGAAAATAACGCAAAGATGTACAGGGAATATCCACATAAAAACAGGTGCGCTCAGACTAATGAGTAATGCTTCTATTGGATGCACACTATAGGCACTCCAGGGCGTTGTTCGTACAGAGTAATGATGAACAGCATGTGGCTTTATAAATAGCTTGGTATGAAGCAAGCGATGAACAAAGTAAGAGTAGGTTTCATAAAAAATCGTAAATAAAAGTATCTCAATTGATAGTTGAATAATCGATTCAGGAGTTATGCCTGCAAATAATTTACGGGCTAGAAGGCTTACGAGTGAAAAAATTAAACATGAAATAATTCCATTTTTTATTTCTGTGATCTTTTGTCCTTTTTTCAAAGGATTATTGTTAATGTGTGTGCCTAATGAGCCATTGCCTATTATTGTGTTAGTAACAATGTCAATGAATGAAGCGGCTGTTATGTAAATCAATACGTTAGTAGCGAATGACATTGAAAATGCAATGTACCAACTTGTTTGAATCCAAAACTCAAACATAAAAATAATCGTTTGTGCTATATCTTCAAAACTCAAAGGATGCTCCTTAAATTATTGCGTCCATTTTAGGGGTGGAGCATTTTTTGATAAATTTTAAGAGAAGTTTAACTGTGCAAACTGTTAACGCTATTGCTTTAAATTCTGATTATATCGGATGCGGTTTATTTAGGTTTTTCCTCATGAATAAGCATACTTATGAACTTTTCAAACCGCTTTTTCCTGGTTTCTGCTTTCTTCGCACTTGTTAATCCGTGTGCGATGACATACTTATTCGATTTAGTGAGTGTTTCGAAAAAGCGTTTTGCTTTTGGCTCACTTTCAAGAGCTGCTAAGAAATCCGCCGGCACTTCTATTTCGCTTACCACATAGGCTTTTTCCCACCGGCCGTCTGCTTTAGCTGCATTAACATGCTCGAGTCCGGAGGCCATCATCCGACCCTCGTTTATCAAGCGTTCCGCATGATCAGTGTTTCTTTTAGACCAGTTACTGCGCGCTTTTCTTGGTGTAATCCGCTGGAGGTAAGCCTGATCATCTATGGACTTCTTGATGCCATCTATCCAACCCCAGCACAACGACTCAATCACTACATCATCCCAGGTCACACTCGGAATGCCTGTGTTTTTCTTAAAAATCTTTACCCACAGTTCATTTTCAATGGCGTGATTAGTTTTAAGCCACAGACTGAGTTCTTTAGGTGAGGTAAAGGTTATGATTTTCGCTGAATCGGGTTGGGGCATAAGATTACTCTTCGGTATAGCGCATAATTAACAGGCAAAAAATTGTTGGCAAAAACAAGTAATGGGCAAAGTGATTCTTAAATGCACTTATCCCGTTTTTTCCACCAAATGATTAGGTACACTGGAATACCTACAGCCCAATAATACAAACCAAATACAATAAAAGCGTAAAAGCTTTTAATAATTGGACCGAAAAAATACCACTCAACATAGTCATTTGTTTGAGATACGAACGGGGCTATATCCCAAAGCGGCATAGACAAGAAAACCATTGGAATATTTACAATAGGAATATGTAGCCAAATAATCGCTATAAAAGGCCAAATTAATGAGTATAAAGCTACTTTTTTATGCATTAGTTTGTTGTGTATCCTGTGTGTTTAACGCCTGAATTTAAGGTTGGTTTGGAGTGCCGCGGCAAATCAGCGTGACGGCATACGCTTGTTAAGGCCGAATTGTCGATAGCTGCAATGGAGACCATTTATACAAACGCGTTATTACAAAAACATTCTCCTATAAATTTGATTTTGCAGGGTTTTCTATCGATTTACCAGTGCTGGAACGTATCAGTTTCAGCCGTATCAAATGAAGTTGGCTAACAGAATTTCTCATAGCTCCCATATGAATTATCAAATTTACGGGTAAGGGCGCTGGGGATATTATCAGGAGAGCTTCGGCAAACAATAATAATCAGCCTGATGTATGACCCACGCCTATGAATCTGATATCTAAACCTGTGTACGTCAGTACGTCTGTTAATTCCCTGCCTTTACATGTGCCGTTGCTTTACCGTGACCGGGACTTACCGCCTGTTGAATCTAAAGGGGTGGTGATTCGACCTGCTTTTGGGAAAGACACAACAAAAGCTATGGTAGAGAGTAATGCCGTTGCTACGCCGCAATGGGTGCCGAAGGTGGCTGAGCAGGTGAGGGAGGTGGCATTTTTGCTCTTGCCCGGCACTGCTATGGCGTGTCTGAGCGCGGCCGTTGGGGTGTTGAATAATGCGAATAAGCTGGCAGAACAGACGCTTTATCGCTGGACGTTATGTAGCCGGGATGGTCTGGCAGTGATGTCGGATGAAGGTTTTGAAGTAGGTGTACAGCAGAGCATGCAGCGGCTTGATCCGGCACGGCTGGATAAGCTTGTTGTCTGTGGTGGGCAGGGATGTGATGACCCACAGTTGTTACGCTGGTTACGGCAGGCGGGAAATTTCAATTTAAGCATTGGTGCCTTCGGTGCGGGGAGTTATCCATTAGCGCGGGCCGGTTTGTTGGATGATTATGCCTGTACGACGCACTGGGAATACCTGGCGGCGATGCAGGAGGAGTATCCGCGATTGCTGCTTAACTCGCAGTTATATGTGGTAGATAAGAATCGCTTTAGCTGTGCTGGCGGCAGTGATGTGCAGGATTTATTACTGCATTTTGTCGGTGAAGATCATAGCCAGCAGCTTGCATTGGCAGTTTCTGATAAGTTGATTTGCCGTACCCGTTTATCCAGTGAGCCGCAACGCGGGGCTCATAGCAGCCAGCATTCTACTTATATGCCGCCTTGTTTGCAGGATGCAATTTTGCTGATGGAGTCGAATATAGAAGAGCCTTTATCGTTGCAGGAGATTTCAGACCTGTTGGGTATTTCACGGCGCCAGGTAGAACGGTTATTCCGGAAATATCTGGATAGTCAGCCGTCCCGCTATTATATGGAACTGAGACTAAACCGGGCCCGGGATCTACTGCAAAAAACCAGTAAGAGCATTACTGAAATTTCTATTGCCTGTGGTTTTTCCAGCACCTCTCATTTCAGTAAAAACGTCAAAGATCAGTTTGGCTGTTCGCCTAAGTTACTGGGGCGGCAACTGAAGCTGGCCAGTACGGAGTTTTGAATAGTTTTGATAAGTACTGGCTAAGAGGTTAGATGAATTATGTTTCGCCTCTGCCAGCCATTACTGAGCCTGTTTACCGGATCCAAAAAAGCCCCTTAGCTTTGCAGCTAAGGGGCTTTTTAATATTTGCTGCTTATTCCGGCAGAGGTCGGTTTTCTGCGCGGAAAGGGTGAGTTTCATAGGTGCCGAGGTTACGTACTTCTTTGGTGAAGAAGTCCAGTTCCTGCAAAGCGTAACGCATGAAACGCTCGTCTGGATGGCCTTCTACATCCAGGTGGAAACTGGCGCCTTTGGTGGCACCGCTGCCCATGTAACTTTCCAGCTTCACCATGTTGATGCCGTTAGTGGCGAAACCGCCCAGCGCTTTGTAGAGTGCCGCAGGAATATTACGCACAGTGAACATCAGCGAAGTGATGTAGGTTTTTTCTGTTTCCAGTGCTGGCATGCCCTGTTCTTTGGACAGAATCAGGAAGCGGGTAGTGTTGCCGTCGACATCCTGAAAATTTTCCTGCAGTACATCAAGGTCATACAGTTCTGCCGCCAGGCTGGAAGCAATGGATGCATGGGTTGGATCAGGGTTTTGTGATAATTCAAATGCAGAGCCGGCGGTATCCAGTCCGGCGATTTCTTCCAGTCCCAGGTTACGGATGTTGTCATGGCACTGGGCCAGCGCCTGAGGGTGGGACGAGATCGTTTTCAACTGATCAATGCTGGTACCTTTAATGCCCAGCAGGCAGTGATTAACCGGTTCGTAATGCTCGCCGATAATGTGTAGCTGAGTTTTAGGCATTAAACGGTAGATTTCTTCTACGCGGCCGGCGGTAGAGTTTTCCATCGGAATCATCGCCAGTTTAGCTTCGCCGCGTTCGACCATAAACATTGCATCTACAAAAGAGCCGCAGGCCTCGGCTGTCATGTTTGGATAAACATGTCGGCAGGACAAGTGAGAGTAAGCGCCTTCGACGCCCTGATAGGCAATAATGTTCGGCAATTGCGACATTTGGGATTCCGTTTCTTGTTTGTCTTCTGAAAATTAGGGCGCCAATTATGGCATAGATTACCGTGAGCTTACCTGTAATTTTGCTATTATGTGCGCCATTTTAGCCGGGGCTGTTACTGTTGCTCCGATGTATGACCATTCATATGGGAATAGACATGACCCCTGAGCGCCGCGATAAATTCATTGCTACTCTTAATCGCCGTCAGCCTGATCTGAGCCTGATTACTGACCAGGTGCATAAGGGCAGAAATATCGCGGCGCTGATTCGTACAGCTGACGCAGTTGGTATCGGCGAGATTCACAGTGTCGAGCCGAAGGAAGGTTACCGGTTTCGTGGGACCACTCAGGGCAGTGACCGTTGGGTGAAGAACGTTTTGCATGCGGACTGTGAGTCGGCTATTTGCAGTGTTAAAGCCCAGGGGATGAAAGTCTATGCAGCACATTTTTCTGACCGGGCAGTGGATTACCGAAGCCTTGATTACACCAAGCCCTGCGCATTTCTTATGGGGTCTGAAAAAGAAGGTGTCAGTGATGAGGCTGCAGCGCTGGCTGATGAGCATATTCTGATACCTATGATGGGCATGGTGGCGTCACTGAATGTCTCTACCGCAGCAGGTATTATTCTTATTGAAGCACAGAATCAGCGCATGCAGGCAGGGTTGTATGATGCGCCGCGAATGCCGGCTGCAGAATTCAATGACACCCTGTTTGCCTGGGGTTATGGTGATCTGGCGAAGTATTGTCATGACAAAGGTCTGGAGTACCCTCCGGTGAATGAGGCTTTTGAATTGCTGAATCCGTCGGACTGGTACGAGCAGGTTCGGCTGGGTGAAGCGCCACTGCGACAGTGGTAGTCTGTTACTGAACGGCGGAGTCTTTGTTGTGGTAACTGTTTTCAGGGAGGCGGGATATGATTGCAGACAGTGTATTAGCTAAAGCGTCCGTACCCCGGCGACGCTCTGGGCGTACCGTCGCATTTGTTGTTCTGGTGGTACTGATATCAGCATTGCTGACATTGCAAATGAACCGTTATGCCCGGGACTGGGGGACGGTTGAGTTACGACTTGCCGGCGAAGATAAGTTGCTAACGCTGGTTAGTCAGTTTCGTAATGGGCTTAACGAATACCGCTATTTACCTTTTCTTATTTCTCAGAGCCGCGACGTGCAGAATCTGTTGCGCAGTGCTTCATCCCATAAAATTACTGCGGTTAGCCGTTATCTTGAACAGATCAATCTGGTTGCCGGTTCCACGGCACTTTTCGTGCTGGATACGTATGGCAATGTTCAGGCATTGAGCCATTGGCGAGATGATACTGAGGCTTACCGAACACAGGCTGATCAGCTGTACTTCCAGCAGGCGAAAAAAGGTTTGCAGGGGGTATCAATGTCGCCGGATGATGAAGCGGCAGTTTATCTTTCGGCCCCCATTTATGAACGTCAGCAATTTGCCGGAGCGGCGGTGGTACGGATTGATCTTGAACAGTTGCGTTCCGGTTTACCATTACACAGCGAATTTGTGGTGAGTAACCAGCAGGAAGTATTGCTGGCGGCTAACAGTGACTGGACAGGCCGGGCACTGGGAGATGTGCTGACCGCTAAAGAATTACGCCAGTTAAGCGATGGTTCCAGTGTTGAACTGCGTAATTTACCGGGTCGGGGTGATGTGCTGGTGCAGTCGGTGGTTCTGGATGATCTGGGCTGGACCTTTACCGTTATTACCCCGCTACAGTCGGTTATCAGTGACAGCCGTACAGTGGCTAACTATACGTTGGCGGCTTGTGTCGCGTTGTTTTTACTTGGGTTGTTATTGCGGGAACGGCACTTAAAGAATCAGTCTCGTCAGGAAACCCGGTTAGCCCTGCAGCAGGCGAATGATCAGCTGGAGCACAAGGTACAGCAGCGTACAGAAGCATTGCAGGAAGCGCAGGCTGAACTGGTACAGGCGGAAAAACTGGCCGCGCTGGGACGAATGTCTTCCGTGCTGGTGCATGAACTGAATCAACCGCTGACGGCGATGCGTACTTATGTATCAATCGCCCGACACCGATTGCTGCAGCTACAGGGTAAAGAACAGGAATCGCAGGATACAGCAGCGTTACAGGGTAATTTTGATTTAATAGAAACCCTGACCGAGCGGATGTCGGCGATGACCCGGCAGCTGAAAGTGTTTGCCTTCAAAAAACCTGAGCAGCTGGCCCCTATTGATCCGTTGCAGGTGCTGGATCAGGTAGTGGCGACGATGGCTGGCCGTTGTCAAAAAGAGGCTATTCAGCTGGAATGGCAGCGGCCGGATTTCCAGGTAAAAGTTGCTGCAGACAGTCCACGTCTGGAGCAGGTCTTTCTGAATTTAATGAACAACGCTTGTGATGCAATGCTTTCACAGGCTGAGGGGCAGAAGCGTTTGTCACTGCACATGCAGACGGATGCTGATAACCGGGTAAGCTTTACCGTCAGAGATACGGGGCCTGGTTTTAATGATGAGACCGCTGCGCATTTATTTGAGCCTTTCTTCACCACTAAGTCGATAGGCGAAGGGCTGGGACTGGGGCTGGCGATTGTGCATTCAATTTGCCGTGATCTGAATGGTGAGATTCAGGCTGCTAATACAGATACCGGTGCTGAGTTCAGGGTTGTATTACCTTTGTACGAAATGGTTTAACTGAGATTGCCGTCACTACTGAATAGCCGCCCATGAATAACAGGAAATAACTGATGTGGATTAATGCCGGAGATTATACATATGCAAGGTAAGGTTCTGCTGGTCGATGATGATGAACTGATTCGCCATTCTACCGAGCAATGGCTGAGCATGGCTGGTTTTGAGGTCACCATGTGCGAGACCGCTGAACAGGTTTTGCCTTATCTGGATAAAACTTTCCCCGGAGTACTTATCAGTGATGTAAAAATGCCGGGTATGGACGGGTTAGAGTTACTGGCTCACGCACAACAGTGTGACCCTGAGCTTCCGGTGATTCTGATTACCGGGCACGGTGATATCGATATGGCCCTAAGCGCGATGCGCAACGGTGCTTACGACTTTATTGAAAAACCTTTTGTTCCAGAACGTTTAGTCGAGAATATTAACCGTGCCTGTGAAAAAAGACGCCTCACTATTGAGAACTTACGCTTACAGGAAAATCTGGCGTCGCAGTCGGGTATTGATGCCAAGCTGATCGGTATTTCACCGGCTATTCAGCGATTAAAACGGGATATTCTTAAGTACGCAGTTCTGGATACCAATGTCATTATTTATGGTGAAACCGGTACCGGTAAGGAGCTGGTTGCCCAGTGTCTGCATGAATACAGCGGTCGGCGATGTAGTGGTTTTGTGCCGCTGAACTGTGGTGCCGTACCGGAAAATCTGATTGAAAGTGAGCTTTTCGGTCATCAGGCAGGTGCGTTTACCGGTGCTAATAAGCGCCGGATCGGTAAGTTTGAGTATGCTGACAAAGGCACGCTGTTTCTGGATGAAATAGAGAGTATGTCGGCGGCATTACAGGTGAAGATTCTGCGGGCGCTGCAAGAAGGGCAGGTCGAGCCGGTGGGCAGTAACCGGCCAGTGGACGTTGATTTACGGGTGGTAGCTGCTTCGAAAACTGATTTGCGTACTGAAGAAGGTTTTCGGGAAGATTTGTTTTATCGCCTGAATGTATCTGCCTTACGTTTACCACCGCTGCGGGAACGGGAGGAGGATATTCCTCTGCTGTTTGAGCACTATGCCCGTAAAGCTGCGCAACAGCATGACTGTGAACTGCGCCGGTTTACCCAGCAGGATGTTGATAATATGCAGGCTTATAGCTGGCCTGGTAATGTTCGTGAGCTGAAAAATGCTGCCGTTCGTTATGCCTTGGATGGTGAGTTATCTCTGGCGGATGTACTGTTTCCTCAGGAAGAGTTTCTGGGTAATAGTGATGAGATTAACGGTTTATCGCTGGGTGCACAGGTTGCTAACTTTGAAAGCCAGATTATTCGTGCGGCTCTGACTGCTCACAAAGGCAATATTGCAGCAGTGATGGAACAGCTTGAATTGCCACGGCGTACGCTTAATCAAAAAATGGTGAAGTACGATATTAACCGTTGTGATTACACCTGATTCTCTGACCTGTTTGGTTGGTATAAATATAAATACAATAGGCAAAAAACAGCTCATTCTGCCTGGTTGGTGTATTAGCAGAGATAAAAACGGCGATTAAAGCCTCTGTGATTTTGCTGTTCTGTGCTGCAAACAGGTTTTAAAAGCGAATAGTCTGTCTGAATAGGCTGTTTTTTGCTTATGAATAGATATCAGATAAGCAACTTCTTGCTTATTCAGAGTTTTTTTATAGTAAGGTTTATTGAGTATTTTTATTTATATTCAATTAGTTATGTGCGTTTTTTGAATGTTGGCCCCAGTTTTGCTCTTAAGGCTATGTGAAAACAAAAATTCTAAAAGGAAATCACAATGAGCATAACTAAGCGTACATTTCTGAAAACGGTCATCTCTTTAGGAATGGCTGCAAGCGTAGCAACTATGGCGAGTGTATCGACAGCTGCTGTTGCTGCAGATAAGCGCTCCTATATTCTGGCAACTGCTTCAACCGGTGGTACTTATTATCCGGTAGGTGTTGCGCTGGCGACACTGACTAAAGTAAAGCTGGAGCCAAAATACAAATTCTCTCTGGGTGCAATCAACTCTGCCGGTTCCGGTGAAAACGTAAAATTATTGCGTGAAAATGAAGCGCAGTTTGCCATCATGCAAGGCTTATACGGTGCCTGGGCATGGAGTGGTGAAGGTGCGCTGGCGAACTCTGGTCCGCAAGAGCACTTACGTTCAGTGTCTATGTTGTGGCAGAACGTTGAACAGTTCGTGGTTAAGTCTGATCTGGTGAAAAGCGGCACTATCGATGATCTGGATAACCTGGATGACGATAAATTCTCTATCGGTAAGAAGAACTCCGGTACAGAAGGTTCCGGACGTCAGATTCTGTCTGGTTTAGGCGTCAAAGCTGACAATCTTGATTTGGTGTATCTGGGTTATGGTCCAAGTGCGGATGCATTACAGAACGGTTCTATTAAAGGGATGAACGTGCCTTCAGGCGTTCCAACCAGTGCAGTTACCCGTGCATACGCTGCGCTGGGCGATGATATGACAGTACTGGACTTTAACGATGAGCAGATCGCCAAAGCGAACGGCAGCTACAAGTTGTGGACCCGTTACGTGATTCCGGCAAACACTTATCCTGGACAGACAAAAGACATCAACACTATGGCACAGCCAAACTTCCTGGCGGTACGCGATGATGTATCTGAAGAAGACGTCTATTTGCTGACCAAAACTATCTACGAAAACCTGCCATTCCTGAACGGTATTCATAAAGCAACTAAAGCGATGGCACTGGAAAAAGCGATTGCTGGCTTGCCGGTACCATTGCATCCAGGCGCTGCCCGTTTCTACTCTGAAATGGGTCTGGATATCCCACAGCATTTAGTTTCTAACTGAGATCTTGCTAGCTGACTGAGTGCACGCCGATACATAGCGATGCAGTCAGTCTGGCACTGGGATCTCAGTGCCTACCGGTCAGAGTTATCAGAGAGGCGATAGCTCTGGCCGGCCTCCGATATTTACACTTATTCCTGTGGTTTCTGATATTTGCCCTGGGCAAATGTAGCAGGCGGGTGATCGTGCGTAGGATTTTCTTATGAGTACCTTAAACAATACGGCTGAGCAGGGCGTTGCTGAACAGAAATCTGCTGGGCCAACGGATGCTGAAACAGCAGCAAAGCTTCAGTCGATGGAGCTGACCAAGCGGCCGGACGACTCTGCCGCTGGTAAGAGCATTTACTGGCTGGGTGTTGCCTTTGCCATTATGCATATCTACTTCAATACAATAGGTACCTTGCCCGAGCTATGGGTAGCGTCTATTCATTTCGCAGGCTTTGCCTTGCTTTGTGCGCTGATGGTACCTGTCATGCAGGGGAAAACGGCTGCCAGCAGGCGCTGGTTTTTGCTGCTGGATTGTTTATTGGGATTAGCTGCTGTGGTGTGTGCAGCCTACCTGATTGGCTTTGAGGATGCCCTCTATGACCGCGGTGTTACTTTTGTGGTCAGTGACTGGGTGTTCTCTATCGCGGCAATTTTTATTGCGTTGGAAATGGCGCGGCGAACCACAGGCTGGTTTATTCCCTCAATGATAGTGGTTGCCCTGACGTATGTGTTTTGGTGGGGCCCATATATCGACGGCATTTTTGGTTTCCCGGGTCTGTCACTGGAGACGGTGCTGTACCGGAGCTATTTCTCCACCGAGGGAATGTTTGGCCAGATAGCCCGAATATCCTGGTCTTACGTCTTTATGTTTATTCTGTTCGGGGCTTTTTTGGTGAAGTCTGGTGCCGGCGATTTCATTATTGAGTTATCCCGTTGTGCCGCAGGCCGCTTTGTTGGTGGGCCGGGCTTTGTGGCAGTGCTGGGTTCAGGCTTGATGGGCTCTGTGTCAGGCTCTTCGGTTGCCAATACTGTGTCTACCGGTGTTATTACCATTCCTCTGATGCGCCGGGCGGGCTTTCCGGCACGCTTTGCGGCTGGCGTTGAGGCTGCCGCTTCGACCGGCGGACAGTTAATGCCTCCGGTAATGGGTGCAGGTGCTTTTATTATGGCGTCTTACACTCAGGTGCCTTATGTGGACATTATCGCGGTGGCAGCTTTACCGGCGTTACTCTACTTCCTATCGGTAGGCTTTTTTGTTCGGGTAGAAGCGATGCGTAGCCATGCTCAGTCTGTTGAGCTGGATACCCGGCCGGTTGGCCAGGTGTTGAAAGAGGGCTGGCATTATTTGTTGCCACTGGTGGTGCTGGTTACTTTGCTGGTAAATAACTTTACGCCTACTTATGCCGCTGGTATCTCAACGATTTCGGTGATTGCCGCTTCATGGTTATCCAAGCATCCGATGAACTTTAAGGATGTTCTGGACGCACTTGCTCAGGGTTCTAAGAATATGGCGACAACAGCAATGTTACTGGTTGCTGTGGGATTAGTGGTGAATGTGGTTGCGATGACCGGGATAGGTAATACTTTCTCGTTGATGGTGGCTGAATGGGCTGGTGGCAGTCTGATGATTACTCTGGTTCTGGTCGCGTTAGCGTCACTGATTCTGGGGATGGGGCTGCCGGTGACGGCGTCATATATTGTACTGGCGACCTTATCGGCACCGGCACTGTATAACCTGATTGCAGAGATGCAGTTGGTGGATCTGCTGGTGACAGGTAATTTGCCGGAAACAGCCAGGACAATCTTTCTGTTAATTGCTCCCGAAAAGGTTGCACTGTTAGCCGAGCCAATGTCTGAAGTGCAGGCTCAACAGCTGTTAGCTATGGTACCTGGTGATTTTAAAGCCCAGTTATTAGAGCAGGCACTGGCACCTGAAGTGTTGGCTATGTTGCTGGTTTCCGCGCACATGATTATTTTCTGGCTTTCTCAGGACAGCAACGTCACTCCGCCGGTATGTCTGACTGCGTTTGCTGCGGCGGCGATTGCCCGGACACCGCCCATGGCAACCGGATTTACTGCCTGGAAGGTAGCCAAAGGTCTGTATATTGTGCCGGTGTTGCTGGCTTATACGCCTTTCATTGGTGGTACCGCCACTGAGGTGCTGAGTATTTTTGCTTTCTCGGTATTTGGCATTTATGCGCTGGTAGGGTGTATGGAAGGGTATCTGGAAAGTCCGTTAAACCCGGTATTACGTATAACCAGTGGTGTTGCGGGGGGTGCGATGCTCTGGCCTCACGGTAATCTGATTATCAATTTCAGCGCTGTTGCAGTATTTATTGCCATCTTTATCTACTCACGTCGAAACAGGTCCGTCAGCACTGACTGACAGACAGGTCCAACTGCTCCGTCCCGTACTGGCGGGGCAGTTTTTTCTATTGAATCACTACTTGTAATCAGCTTTCCTGTCATGGCTATTTGGTCATATGTCGTAAACAGCCATTCCCCTTATATTTACCTGTTGTGGTATCATCTGCAGAGATTTTTGATGTTGTGCTAAGTTGTTGATGAATAATTGATACATTGATTCTATGTGTTGGTTTATAGCAACAGTTCACAGCAGGGATTTATCTGCAATAAAGTTGTGCTGCGGTTATACCGACAGCTCGCTTTCAATCTTAGATATTCTTATACCGGTTATCATCACTGATGATGCAAACAGAACAGTAATACGGAAATGATCAATGGCTGCTATTAAAGTTGCTATACAACGGATGTTTAAGCCTTCCGCTCCATGGATGATTCCTTTGGTGTGTGGAATGCCTTTGTCGCTGGAAGCGGCACAACAAGCTGATTGTTACCAGTCTTACTCTGAGCGTGATTTAGTTACTGCTCAGCAGACTTGCCAGGGGCTGGCAGAACAGAATGATGCCCGTGCGGCTTTTATTCTGGCGACAATTTATTATCAGGAAGGTACTGACGCTGGCGATCAGCGTGGTATTTTCTGGGATAAAATAGCTGCAGAAAATGGCCATGCTGAGGCCGCTTACAGACTGGCCCTGGCTTATCAGTTAGGTCAGGGGCTGGAGCAGGATAATACTCAGGCAGTCCGTTGGTATACTCAGGCCGCTCAGGCCCATCACGCGAAAGCCCAGCGCAGTTTAGGCGCAATGTATGAAGGCGGCTACGGCGTTAAACAGAATATTCAGCAAGCATATGCCTGGTATAAACGTGCAGCTGCTCAGGGTTTGCCGGATGCACAGTTGCGTTTGGGAACAATGTTTTTTGAAGGCCGTGGCGTTAAAGCTGACCGTGTTCAGGCCCAGCACTGGATTCGTAAATCAGCAGAAGCCGGAAATCATAATGCCCAGTTGGCGCTGGGCGTAATGCTGGCTGAGATTGATCCACAGGATAGTGCGCGCTGGTATCAGCGTTCGGCTGATCAGGGCAATGTATCTGCTAAGCAAAATCTGGCTTTAATTTATTTCAGCGGTCAGGGTGTCGAGCGGGATTTACCTAAAGCACTGGCGCTGGTGGATGAAGCTATTGAGTCTGGTAATTATTCTTCCCAAGCTTTACGGGCTGAAATTGTTGCAGAGCTGAAGCCTGAAGGTACAGAGGTTGTCAGTGCAGAGCCAGTGATTGCGGAGCTTGTAATTGCTGACAGTGCTGCAGGGCTTGATGCTACTGAAGAACAAACTGTTAATAACAGTCCTGTCGATTTAGAACTTACAAAAGCAGCAGATGCTTCTGTCACTGTAGCTGCTGTGTCTGAAGAGTCTGCAGCATCCGTTGTGCCTGATTCTGAAAAAAATGTTGCTCAAAACTCAGCTACTGAAGCGTCTGCTTCGGCTGCCCAGGAAAATATTCTTGTTGCTGCAGCAGAAAAACAGTCAGCCGATAATGGCGCGGCCGGTCAGGAAGTAGTAGATGTTGCTTCTTCACCGGACGAACCAAAAGCCTTACTGGCTTTAGCTTCTGTTGAGGTGAGTGCTGATACGCTGACACAAATAACGGAATCTGCACCGCCGGCAGCCAGTGCCAGCACGGTTGCGGTAAGTGCTGTGACGGAAGATACAGAGTCAGTCAAACCGACTGACAATGAAACTATTACGCTGGCTGTAACTTCAGTTGAAGCAGTGAATGCTGCGGATGAAGAATCTACTAAGCAATTGCCTGTTGTTACACCCGTTGAGCCCTTGATGGAGAAAGAGTCTGGCCCTTATGGGATGGAAGCGGATGGCTGGCTGATGAAGCAGCCTGCTGAGCGTTATGTTATTCAGCTGACAAACGGTGAGTTTAAAGAAGGCATGGAGAAGTACATTCGCCGTGCCGGTCTGAAAAGTGTAAAAGGTTGGCATTTTTATCGCACCCAGCGAGATGCAGGTCTTTACTATGTTCTGGTATACGGCGAATACGAAACTGTTGCAGCAGCGAAGAAAGCATTGGCTAAATTGCCCCGTAAAGCGCGGCGAAGTCACTGGGTTCGTCAGTACAGTACTTTGCAAAAGTTATACAGAACTCCCGGTTCATTACCTCCTGCCGAATAGAAAAAAGATGTGCGTTCTGGATGTCACATAGGTATCGTATATCGCTTTCTGAACTCTTGAACTGAATCTATCGTCGCCGGCGGTCGCACAGGGTAATGAGATGATAAAACAGCAGTTTTCCAATTTTCTGATGTTCGTGCTGGTAGCAGCAGGCAGTACTGCTGTTTATTCAGCTGATGATGCTGAAAGCAAATGTCAGCAACTGTATAAGGATGGCCGTTATGCCAGTGCTTATCCCGCCTGTAAAGCATTAGCGGATGATGGTGGTGCAGTCGCCAGCTTTGTAATGTCTAATTTACATGCACGTGGACTGGGCGGGGCTAAGGCCGATGTCAGCCAGGCACTTGTATGGCTGAAAGTTGCAGCGGAAGCTGATTACGGTCCAGCCTGTTACAACCTTGCTGCTTTATATGAAAGTGGTGAAGTTGTAGAACAAAACCTTCCTGAAGCTTTTAGCTGGTATCAGCGTGGTGCCGAAGCCGGTCATATTGAAAGTCAGCTAAAAACAGGTGTAATGCTGCTGAAAGGTGACGGTGTTACTGCCAACTATCAGCAGGCGCAGGAATGGTTGGAAAAGTCAGCCATTGGTGGTGATCCTAATGCTCAGGTAACGCTGGCTATTTTACAGGCGACTGCAGAGGATAAGCAGGCATTACACTGGTATCAGCAGGCAGCAGAACAGAACAATGCCTTTGCTCTGTATCAGATGGCTGATATTTACGCTGAAGGTAAACTTGGTGAGCAGGTTGATTTAGGTAAAGCCCTGCGTTTGGCGAAACAAAGTTTTAGTTTAGGTCGGCATAGTAGTAAACGCTTAGTAGAGAAGCTTGAAGACCGTTTGGCTGAAACCAATGCTTTGGCTGTGAATACTGCGCCGGTTATTGAATCAGCACCGGAACCTATAGAGCCGGCTGTGCAGCAGAACAGTCAGCCTGTTACTAAACAGAAGGCTGTTGAAAAATCTGCCAATAAACAATTAACTGCTCAGACGGCTGCGAAAAAAGCGGTTGTGGCTAAACCGGTTGTCAGCACCAAGAAGGCTGTAAGTGCAAAGAAGGCATCTGAGGTTAGCAAACAGCCAGTAAAGAAAGCATCTAAGCCTGCTGCACCTCAACAGATAGCCGCTACATTGCGTGATAAAAAATGGTTAATGAATCAGCCGGATCAGCGAATTGTTATGCAGTTAGCACAGATTACAGAGAAAGCTGCGATTAGCCGTTATATCGAAAAATATAGCTTACAGAATCAGGTTGATTATTATAGGGCCCGCACCCGGGCAGGGTTAGTGTACGTGTTGTTGTATCACCGCAACTACGAAACGGTAACTAAGTCGAAAGAGATCGCACGTCAGGTATTGTCTGATGGTGTTCAGAAGGGTGTCTGGTACCGGCGTTTTTCTACCTTGCAGGCAGATTACGTCGCACCGAACGGTGAAAGTTAACCAGAACGTATTTTTTTAGTCAGTTTAACGCTGTCATTATTCAGAGAAAATTCCGGTTTGTCGGCCAGGGATTTGGCCGTAGGTATCGGTTAGGGAGATTGTGATGTTTGCTAAGAAATATTTATTACTCAGTGCACTGTTGTCAGTTAGCTCTGCTTCGGTGCTGGCAGATCATGATCCACAGGCGCCGGCGTGCCTGGATCGCCTGAACCATGAAGATTATGCTGCGGCCAACACGATTTGTTCCAAACTGGCAGATGCCGGTGATGCCCAGGGTTTGTTTGCCATGGGGCGGATCTATGGTGAAAGCCTGGGCCGTGACGGCGATCAGATTAAATCTGTTGAGCTGTTAACTCAGTCCGTGGCGGCAGGCTACACGCCGGCAGCATATTATCTGGGCGTTGCTTATGAACATGGTAGGGGGGTAGAGCAAAACTTACCTCAGGCAGTAGGATATTACCGGCAGGCGGCTTCTGGCAATATGTCTGAAAGCCAGTTCAAACTGGGACAAATGTTGCTGAAGGGCAGTGGTGTAAAACAAGACTTAGGTCTTGGTGAGCGCTGGTTGCGTTTGGCAGCCCGGTCGGGTCATCAGGATGCACAGGTTACACTGGCAATTTTGTTAGCCGGTAAAGACCATGATGCCAGCCTGAGCTGGTATCAGAAGGCTGCTGTGCAGGAAAACCCGGACGCGTTGTATAACCTGGCCGCTATTTATTTTAATGGTGAGCAGGTTGATGCAGATCTGCCCCAGGCGCTGGAGTATGCGCAGCGAAGCAAAGCTGCAGGCCATAAAAAAGCTGATGTGTTATATACGGCTATTTCAGAGCGACTGTTAAATCTTTATGGCCCGACAGCTGCTGGTCAGCCGGCATCGGCAGGGTTTTCTGCAGCGCCAGGTCTCAAAACCAGTGACTGGCTGTTTAGTCAGCCAAAGCAGAATTTTGTTTTGCAGCTGGCACAGTTTAAAGATAAGCCTGCAATGACTGAGTTTTTGCAGGCTAATCGTCTTGAAGGCAAGGTTGATTACTATCGCAGTGTGACTGTTTTGGGGCCTGTATACGTTGTGCTCTATAGCCATCAGTTCGATAGCTATGGTGCCGCTAAACGTGGCATGGAATCGCAGTTACCGGCTGTTGTTGCCGAAGGTGGCTGGATTCGCCAGTTATCTGTTTTGCAGGATATTTATACACCGACTAAATCATAGAGCTTTAAGGTGTTAAGAAAAACGGCGGCCTGAGGGCCGCCTTTTTTTGTGAATAGAGTTTTATTCAGGGCTGGATGTAATCCAGTGGTACTGAGGTTGTATCGACAATCTTACGCATGATGAAAGCAGACTTTACACCAGTCACGCCCCGTATCCGGGTGATCTTACCGAGCAGAATATCGTGGTAGCGGTCCATATCCGGTACCGCGACTTTTAATTGATAATCCGCGTCATGTCCGGTGATCAGGTAACATTCCATGACTTCAGGAAAGCGATTAATAGTCGCTTCAAACTCTTCAAAACGTTCCGGGATGTGCTTATCCATGCTGATATGCAGGATGGCGATAAGGTCCAGATTGACCGCCCGTTCATCGATACGCACGACTTTTTGCTGGATTACGCCGGATTCTTCCAGCTGTTTAACCCGGCGGGAGCAGGGCGCTGCTGTAAGACCTACCTTTTCAGCAAGTTCTTGATTTGACTGGTTAGCGTCACGCTGTAATTCGCGCAATATTTTTATATCAAACGGGTCTAAACTGATATTGGTTGTACGCATTTTTATCTGCCGCGCAATTATTTGTATGCATTAAGCGTATTTTATTTATAAAAATTGCGCAATTAGTTTTAATCACCGTTATTGCGCACAGTAATTGCGCTCAGCAATGTTTACACTATGTCTTATCGAATGACGGGACGATCCCTGTTTTCGGTCAGGCCCGCCACGTGACTTACCCGGTCGGCGGCGGGCCTAAAAACTGCCTACCTCTGTTGCCACAAGCACCGCTCGCAGACTTAACAAGAATTAAAAAAATTTCGCCTTACCGAGGCATGACACTGGGAACTCAGCATGTTTGACCATCGTAAATATAAAGCTTTTGAGCCATTAGCATTAACCGACCGTACCTGGCCAAATCAGGTAATTACTGTTTCACCTGACTGGTGCAGTGTTGATCTTCGGGATGGTAATCAGGCACTGGTTAATCCGATGAATGTTGATCAGAAAACCCGCATGTTTGATTTGCTGGTTAAGCTGGGTTTCAAAGAAATCGAAGTAGGTTTCCCATCGGCTTCACAGCCGGATTTTGATTTTGTCCGTAAGCTGATCGAAGAAGACCGTATACCTGAAGATGTAACTGTTCAGGTACTGACTCAGGCGCGTGAAGATTTGATCTCCCGTACTTATGAGTCTCTGGAAGGTGTACGCCGCGCCATTGTTCACGTGTATAACTCTACTTCTACTGTTCAGCGTGAGCAGGTCTTTGGTAAGTCCCGTGAAGGTATTAAGGCGATTGCGGTGCAGGGCGCTAAGCTGGTTAAGTCCTATGCTGAGCGTTACCCGCAGACAGACTGGGAATTCCAGTATTCGCCAGAAAGTTTTACCGGCACCGAAATGGATTATGCGGTTGAAGTTTGTGATGCCGTTATCGCTGAATGGCAGCCAGAGAATGGTCAGCCAATGGTGATTAACTTGCCGGCGACTGTTGAGATGTCGACACCAAATGTTTTCGCTGATCAGATTGAATATTTCTGCCGTAACGTTAGTCAGCGTGAACATATCCGTATTAGCTTACATACTCATAATGACCGTGGTTGCGCAGTTGCTGCTGCCGAACTGGGTGTATTAGCCGGTGCAGACCGTATCGAAGGTACGCTGATCGGTAATGGTGAGCGTACCGGTAATATGGATATCGTAACCATGGGAATGAACCTTTACTCCCGTGGTATTGATCCGAAACTGAATTTTTCGGACATTAAAGAAATTATTGAAGTGGTGGAGTACTGCACAGAGTTGCCAGTGTCTGCCCGTCATCCATGGGCTGGCGAATTGGTATATACCGCTTTCTCCGGCAGCCATCAGGATGCTATCCGTAAATCAATGAACTACCACACAGACAATGGTCTGGATAAGTGGGATGTTGCTTACTTGCCTATTGATCCGCGTGATATTGGCCGTGAATATGAAGCTGTTGTACGCATTAACAGCCAGAGCGGCAAAGGTGGTGTAGCGCTGGTGTTAGAGCGTGATTACAACATTGAATTACCTAAGTGGATGCACGGTGCACTGAGCCAGAAGGTTCAGGGTGAGGCTGAAGCTTCGGGCGTTGAAGTATCTCCAACGGTGATTAAAGAGTTATACGACCAGCACTTTGTTGCTGTGGATCCTGAATGGGCATTGGGCAGCTATGATCTGCATACAGAAGACCACCAGGTAAATGGCCAGTTCAGTGTAGGTAACAGCCAGTTCAGTGGTCAGGGCACTGGCCCGCTGGAAGCATTATGTCAGGCGTTGAGCCAACGGTTCAGTTGCAGTATTGAAGTACAGCAGTTTGATCAGCACGCGATTGGTACTGGTACTGCGGCTCAGGCTCAGGCATGTATTGAAGTGATGATCGATGAGCAGTTACACCACGGTGTTGCCGTCGCGGAAGATACTTCAGCTGCTACTATGCAGGCACTGTTATCAGCGTTTAGCCGTAGTCAGGCTGCAGTCGCTCAGGCAGCTTGATTCCTGGTTAGAACACTCAACCTGTTTAGACAGGCAAATTAAGACAAATAAAAACGCCCGGCAGTTTGCACTGCCGGGCGTTTTTTTGTGTTTACTACTGCTAAATCGTTAATCAGCTTTTGGCTTTCGTGCCGGCTTTTTCGTAGCAGGTTTACGCGCTGTAGCCGGTTTGCTACCCGCTGATTTTTTGTTGTCTGCAGATTTAGATGCGGCCGGTTTTGGAGTAGCAGGGCGGGCACCTGTTTTTGGCTTTTTGGTTGGCTTAGCTTTTGCCTTGGCGGCTTTGCCTTTGACCTTGCTCTTGACCTTAGTTTTGGTCTTGGTTTTTGTATTGGTTTTGAGCTTTTTCTTTTCAGTCGGCTCAGGTTTTTTCGATCCTAGCCCCGGGTATGTTGCCCGGCTGAGTTTCTGACCGATAAAACGTTCTATCCGGCCAAGGCTTGGCCAGTCCAGCGCATCAACAATTGACCAGACATAACCGGTGCTGCCTTCACGACCGCTGCGACCTGCGCGATGAACGTAGCCATCGGCTTTCATAGGTAATTGCAGATTAATGACGTGATTGATATCGGGCAAATCCAAACCCCGGCCTGCAACGTCAGTCGCAACCATAACCTTGATACGCTTACGGCGCATGTCTTTAACACGCTGGCCGCGGTCGCTCTGGCGTAAGTCGCCATGTAAACCAGCACAGGTGATACCAAGGCCGCGAATAACATGTACCCAGTGATCAACCTGCTTACGGGTGTTTACAAAGATGATTGCCTGATCAATCTCATGGCTTTTAACCAGCGCTTTGAGAAGGTGATCTTTATGTACTTCGTTGTCAGCCTGATAAACGCTGTGTTTTATATGTTCCGGAATGTGTCGTGGCTGCTCGACCTCAAGACAGCGGGCGTCTTCGTTAAGCAAATCGCTGGCAAACTTCTGAATCTTGTCGCTTTCAAGTGTTGCTGAGAACATCAGTGTTTGACGTGACTGAGGCAACACATCGGCAATTTGATTAACGCTGTCAATAAAGCCCATATCCAACATACGGTCTGCTTCATCTATTACCAGCATGTCTACAAGGGACATATCCAGCCATTGCTGTGCATTCAGCTCAAGCAGACGGCCAGGTGTTGCAACCATGATATCAATGCGTTCTGCGAGCATGCCTTTTTGCATACCGAATGGCACGCCACCAACAATCAGACAGCTGTTGATATGGCTGTTGGCAGTTTGCTGTTTAACGACTTCGTATGTCTGTTTGGCCAGTTCCCGTGTCGGGCTGAGAATCAGAACCTGCGGTGCGCTGCTACTGTCCGGCTCGTTATCGAGTATGTGCTGCAGCCCGGGCAGAACAAAGGCCAGGGTCTTACCTGTGCCGGTTGGGGCGCTCGCCAGCAGGTCAAGGCCGTCCAGAATTGCAGGGATAGCCTGTTGCTGAATATCAGTAGGCTTGAGGAAGTCGTTGTCGGCCAGTGCGCCGAGGATTTCCAGGTCCAGATCAAGATCGATAAAGGACATAGTGCTCGCTTAGATGGGCAGTGAAAATTAAACCGCAAGCATACACCATTTTGCTGCCGACCACCTGAATTTCCCTGCGTTGTGTCACTCTTGGAGCGTTTATACTTAAACAGGGCTGTTTGCCTCTTGAGCTACATTGAAACAAGCCCTATCATGCGCTGCCCGCCGTTCTTACTGCTATGCTGTGTGAATGGTTTTGGGCCAAGCAAAAATTATACTGCGCAGAATTTTCAAAAATAGTGAGTCGTCCTTTGTCAGAGTTTATTCCCGGTCAGCGCTGGATCAGTAACACCGAATCAAATCTGGGGTTGGGGGTTGTTGTTGATGTTGCCAACCGCCGTGTCGTGATGAGTTTCCCTGCCGTTCAGGAAGAGCGCACCTATGCAATTGATAATGCGCCGCTTAGTCGGGTAATTTATCCGGTAGGCGAGCAGGTGAAGTCCTACCAGGGATTGGAAATTGTCATCAGCGAAGTAATAGAAGAAGATGGCGGCGTGTACTATCTGGGTTTTGATGCCGAAGGTGAAGATCACAGTATTGATGAGCTGGAGCTTGATAGCTCGGTTCACTTCAGTAAGCCCCATGACCGCTTATTTGCCGGTCAGGTTGAAAAGAATAACCGTTTTCAGCTACGGCTGGAAACTCTGAAGCACCAGCATCAGCATGTTAAATCACCGGGTTTTGGACTCATTGGTCCCCGGGTACAACTGTTGCCGCATCAGATGTTTATTGCCCATCAGGTAGGCGAGCGTTTTGCGCCACGCGTATTACTGGCCGACGAAGTAGGCTTAGGTAAAACCATTGAAGCGGGTCTGGTCCTGCATCAGCAGTTGACCAGCGGTAAATCCAGCCGGGCACTAATCGTTGTACCAGACAGTCTGATTCACCAGTGGCTGGTGGAAATGCTGCGACGTTTTAATCTGCGTTTTACGATTCTGGATGAGTTGCGCTGTACTGCACTGGAAATGTCCGATGAAGGGGTAAACCCGTTTGAGACTGCTCAGTTGGTGCTTTGTACTTTACCTTTCCTGACCAACAGCACTCAGCGCCAGGCGCAAGCCATTATGGCTGGCTGGGATATGCTGATTGTCGATGAGGCGCACCATCTTGAGTGGGCTGAAGATGCAATCAGTACTGAATATGCCTGTATCGAAGCTTTGTCTGCTGAAATTAAAGGTTTGTTGCTATTAACCGCAACACCAGAGCAGTTAGGTATGGAAGGGCACTTTGCCCGTTTGCGGTTACTTGATCCTGACCGTTATTACGATCTGGCTAAATTCCGTGAAGAAGAAGCCAGCTATCAGCCAGTACGTAAGCTGATGGAAGCACTACTGGCTGATGATGTACTGGAGCAGATTCAGGATGCTGCAGTACAGGCCTCACTGGCTGAGTATCTGGGACAGGCACGTATTGATGCTTTACTCGATGCGGCGCGGAACCTTGAAGACTTTGTAGCTTTTGATGAGTTGTTACAAACCACCATCAGCGAATTGCTGGATCATCATGGGACAGGCCGGGTATTGTTCCGAAATACCCGTGATGCCGTGGAAGGTTTCCCTGAGCGTATTCTGCATCAGTATCCTTTGCCGGAGCCTGATTTTTATCTGGAAAGCGAAAAGCAATTGCTTGACGGTGCAGATCTGGACTTATTGCTGCACCCTGAAAAAGTATTTCAGGATCGCTGGCTGGAAGCGGATCCCCGGGTAGAGTGGCTGGTTGAATGGCTGGCGGCTAACCGCGATGAAAAAACACTGGTTATCTGTGCGGCTGCCAGCACTGCGAAACAGCTGGAAGAACATTTACGTTTATATGAAGGCGTGCGTTCTGCTGTTTTCCATGAAGGCATGAGTCTGGTAAACCGTGACCGTGCAGCGGCGTATTTTGCTGATGAAGACGACAGTGCTCAAGTACTGATCTGCTCTGAAATTGGCAGTGAAGGTCGTAACTTCCAGTTTGCCAGTAATTTGGTGTTGTTCGATCTGCCATTGAATCCTGATTTACTGGAACAGCGGATTGGCCGTCTTGACCGTATTGGTCAGAAGAATGATGTAAACCTTCACGTGCCTTACTTTACTGAAGCCCAGGGGCATTTGCTGGCATGGTACGAGCAGGGACTGAATTGTTTTGCCACTGCTTGCCCGGCAGGCAGTGCTTTGTTTGAACGTTTTGAAACGCCGTTGCTGACAATGCTGCGTGGTCATGCCAATGACGATGAAGCAGAGAAGCTGATCAGTGAAACCCGTGCTGCTGCCGATGAAACTATGGCTGCATTGCAGGCGGGACGTAACAAGCTTCTGGAAATGAATTCCTGTGATCCGCTGCGGGCTGCCGAGCTTATCGAAAATATCGATAATGCCAGCGCCAGCAGTAAGCTGAGCAAGTTCATGGAAAAAGTGTTTGATCAGTTCGGTGTTGAACAGCAGCATCACAGTACTAACAGCATTGTGTTGCATCCAAGTGATCATATGCATTGTGAAAGCTTCCCGGGTTTACCGGAAGAGGGCATGACAGCAACCTTTAACCGGACCACAGCTCTGAGCCGTGAGGATATGCACTTCCTTAGCTGGGAGCATCCAATGGTAGCCGGTGCGATGGATATGATTCTGTCCGGTGAGTTTGGTAATGCTGCGGTGTGCAGTATTAAATTGCCACCACTGAAGCCGGGAACGCTATTGCTGGAAAGTATCTTTACTCTGCACTGTGCGGCGCCAAAGCATCTGCAAGTTCAGCGTTACCTGCCTGAAACTCTGGTACGTATTGTTGTCGATGTGAACAAAACGGATCTGAGTAAGGTGCTGACAGAACAGCATATCAATAATCTGGCAGAGCGGGTTGGTAAGCGTCAGGCCGTGGATATTGTTAAGCATACCCGCACTGAAATTAATGCCATGGTTGCCGAAGCTGAAGAGCTGGCTGAGAAGCAACAGCCAGCCATTTATGCGGCGGCGCAGGAAAATGTCAGCCATGTTCTGGGCGCAGAGATCGAGCGTATGGTTGCACTGGCTGAGATTAATCCGAATATTCGCGCTGAAGAAATTGCGGCACTGGTGGAGCGTCAGGAATTGCTGGAAGGCTATCTGGAAACCCTGCAGCTGAAGTTGGATGCAATTCGGGTTATTGTAGCCACCTGATTTTACCTTTCTGGCCATGCTGGCCTGAATTATACTTTTGATACCGGGCGCTGATACCCGGTATGTTTTTATACTTTGCGGAGCTATACCTTGTCTGAGCAAACCGATAATTTTCCGGATCTGGGATTAGATCATCGCCTGCTGCAGAATCTTGATCATCAGGCGATTACAACGCCAACAGAGATTCAGGCACAGTCTATACCGCTGGCGCTGGCTGGCCACGATCTGATTGCCTCATCGAAAACCGGTTCAGGCAAAACCCTGGCATTCTTACTGCCAATGATGCACCGGCTGATGAAAAAGCGTGCCCTGAGTAAGCGCGATCCCCGTGCAATTATTCTGGCGCCTACCCGTGAGCTGGCTAAGCAGGTGTTTACGCAGTTAAGAGCACTGACCAGTGGTGGTCAGACTAAGATTGCTCTGGTGCTGGGTGGCGAAAATTTTAATGACCAGATTAAAGCCTTACAGAAAGATCCTCACGTGGTGGTCGCAACCCCTGGACGCTTGGCGAACCATATTGAAGAACGTAGCTTGCAGCTTAACGGGCTTGAATTGCTGATCATGGACGAAGCAGACCGAATGCTGGATCTGGGCTTTGCTGAGCAACTGACGCTGATTAATAAGGCTGCGGATCACCGTTTGCGTCAGACACTGATGTTTTCTGCCACACTGGATCATGCTCAGGTTGATGACATGGCTGATCAGTTGCTGAAGTCGCCTAAGCGAGTGGCAATTGGTGCGGCAAACGCAGAGCACAAAGATATTACTCAGGAAGTTATTCTATGTGATCATCTGGATCATAAAGAAGCCCTGTTACAGAACGTGCTGGCTAACCGCAGTTATCAGCAGGCGATTATTTTTACGGCTACCCGTACGGATACTGAGCGTTTATCTGCATTGCTGCAGGCAGCAGATATCAGCTGTGCGGCACTCAGTGGTGAGATGAGTCAGAGTGAGCGTAACCGGATTATGGATGGTTTCAGTCGCGGCCATCAGCAAGTACTTGTAACCACTGACGTGGCGTCACGAGGCCTGGATTTGTTACAGGTATCCTTAGTAATTAACTTCGACATGCCCAAGCAGGCAGAAGAATACGTTCACCGTATTGGCCGTACTGGCCGTGCCGGTGCTAAAGGTGAAGCGGTCTCTTTTGTTGGCCCGAAAGACTGGGATTCATTTAAGCGTATCGAGCGCTTTTTGCAGCGTCATCTGCAACGTGCAGTGATAGAAGGGCTGGAAGCGAAGTTTAAAGGTATTAAGCCGGCTAAACCGGTTAAGAAAGCGGCTTCAGGTGAAGCTCCTGTTGCTGCTAAGCCTAAGCCAAAAGCTAAGCCTAAGCAGGATCAGCGAAGTCGTCGTCAGGCGAAAGCAGCACTGGTTTCTGATGATGGACTGGCACCGCTGAAGAAGAAGCGCTAAGCGCTTCTTCTGTGATTTACTGCCGGGCTGGTTGCAGGTATTCTGCCAGCGGATCAGCCGGGGAGTCTGCCCGCATCATACGTAATGAATCTATAAACAGGTGAAACATCTCGGCCTGTGAACTGATATCCAGTTTAGAATAGATATTTTTACGGTGATGTTTAATCGTTTCGGGACTGATATCCAGTTTCTGGGCAATAAACTTCACCGCATACCCTCGCAAAATTAACTGTAATACCTGAGTTTCCCTTTGGGTCAGAATTGAACTGCCGAAGTTAGCCAGTGCGCTGTCGAGCCGTGCGTTCAGAGTGCTGACTTTTTGCTTGCTGAGGTTTTCCTGCTGGGATTCTGACCACCATTTCAACAGTATTGCCCGCACAGTAGAAAACAGACGCTGTAGTAGAGCGCGCTGTGATTCACTGAACCTTGCTTTGTCGTCCTGACGGCTAATGGAAATATGAATGCTGGCGTTGTCCGGCGTGGGCACTATCAGGCAAATCTCATCACCAAAATCCACTACCCGATAGTAAACCCGATAGAATTCAGTTTGCTTAAAGCCGGAGGGGGCAACTTTGCTCAAAGGGTAAACGCCTTCGGTTGCCGGCTTTTCGACTGTCAGGCCATAGAAAGGGTCAAGGAGATAGGCGCTGTCGAGGTACTGATCAATATGAATCCGTGGATCGCTGCCGTCGCCACGCTTGCGGAACGGACAGTAAGGCTGCAGCCCTTCGGGATAGACTATCAGGCTACTGCCGTCGGCATTCACCAGCAGGCGCAGGGTGTCAATGAGATGATCGACAGCAGTGTCGTTCACCCCGGAATTAATAATTTCAGCGATGGCATCATGCCACTGTACCAAGGGCTCACCGGCCACCCGGTAATATTTTGAAACAGTTTCTGCCACAGTTACATCCATTCTGTTATTAGGACCACTCTTAGCTCTGTCGTTCTTATTGGACAGGGCTGTTCTCTATGGCCATTTTAGCGATTCAATAAACTAAATACTAATAGCCAAAATGTGTAGATAGATGACTATTTTTGTATTTTTTACAGATTTAATGAGTACAACAGCGGTACCAGAATAGGGACGGCAAGGCTAAGAATAAAGCCGCTGGCAATCGCATTAGGAATCACGCTGGCGCCATGACACTTCGCTAGCAGAGGCAGAGTGAAATCCAGTGCGGTCGCACCGCTGTAACCTACGTTCACATGACAGCTGAGCCGGCTAAGGAAAGGAATCAGTATCAGGGCTGCTACTTCCCGGCCAAGGTCCAGTAAGAAGGCTGTGGTTCCTAATACCGGTGATCCCATACCTGTTAGCAGAATGCCTGTCAGGCTATACCAGCCAAAGCCAGATACAACGGCAAGGCCTTCCCGAAGCTGCAAATCCAGAATCCAGGCACCGAAGATGCCGGCAATCAGGGTACTGATAATAGTCACCGCAGCGATGATCAGCCCCTGAGGATTGAGAAACAACTTACGCAGTCGGTAATTACCCAGATAGAGCTGACGACCAACCAGAAACAGCAGGATATAGAGTAGCCAGATAATTATCTGATCAAGAGCGTGCAAAGGGTGTTGCAGTGCATAACCTGCAATACCGCCAGCCAGAGCCCAGGCGACCGTCTGCAATGCACCACTTAGGTTCTGCCAGTTGAACGGGATCGCTTTAGTGTTTTCCTGCGACTGGTTACGGTGTGCTTTATCCAGCATTCGGCCGCTTATGTACAGCGCTGAAATGTTAAATGCAGTAATCAGTAAGAACAGCCATAGCGCGTTATAGCCGGCGACACTGAGCTTAGTTTCCAGCTGTTCAAGGCTACCAATGCCGAAGCCAACAAATGCCAGAATTATATTCGTTAGCCAGGTCAGGCCCTGATTAACGCGGGCATTCGTCAGTGCGCGGACGGGTATCATGTAGCCGAGAATCATGGCCAGAAGTAATGGGCCAAGGGTCAGAAGTACGGTCATAATCGAATGTATCTACCAGGAGAGATGATTGTTATCAGCCAAAGGCGAGCCATACGCCAACGCCAATCATCAGTGAACCGGCAATGCGGTTCATCAGCTTGACGTTGTTCTTATTCATTAGCAGGTGGCGTAGCGCTTTACCGCCACTGGCATAGATCAGTAGACAGATAAACTCCAGCGTCAGAATTACTGCTATCAGGCTTGCCAGCTGTGGTGCGAGCGACTGACTGTTATCGAGAAATGGCGGCAACAGCGTAACGAAAAACGCCCAGCCTTTGGGGTTAGCAACAGCGGTAATAAAGCCGTTGCCAGCCAGTTGTAACGGGCTTTGCTTTATTGGAGTAGAGCCATCTTCAGGCAACACCAGCTTGCCGCGGGACTGCCACATTTGCCAGCCTATCCAGGCCAGGTATGCGCCGCCGGCATATTTGAGAAATATAAAGGCTTCCGGAAACTGTAGCATCAGCGTGGCAACACCTAATGCGGCCGCTGCTGCTACCAAACCTACGCCAAGCAGTTCGCCCCACATCATATGCAGGCTGCGACGCACACCAATCGACATGCCTAGTGTCAGTGACAAAGTCATGCACATCCCGGGTGTAATCGAGACAAAGAAAAATGTTGGGATAAACAGCGATAGCAGGGCAATGGACATCAGTATCATTCCGTTGAGGTTCGGCGGCTATTCTAAGCAATGTACAGCTGAGTTGCAGTACAAATATTGCTGCTGTTTTATGTCTATGGGGATAAAGCGTGTTTTAAAACCCGTTATAAAACAGGCTTGTTAGCCAGTCTAGCTATCAATAGCTTTCAGGTGCGCCAGGAACAGGGTGAATATTTCTGACTGTGTAGATGTTTTCAGACGGGCGTGGATATTTTTCCGGTGAACTTTAACAGTCCCGGCGCTGATGTTGAGGTTATCCGCAATCGATTTGGAGGAGTGTCCCTGCAGAATCAGGCCGGCGATTTGCTGTTCCCGCTGAGTAAGTACGCCCTGACCAAAACTGCTTAGTGCCTGGGCGATGGCACCTTCGGCTTTTTCGTGACGGGTGTATTCACTGGCCTGAGATAACCAGAATTGCCGGATAAGTGAGCTGATAACCGGTAAGGCTTCCTGCAGGCGGTTCAGTTCACTACGGGTAATGGTTCCCAGCCTGGACTTGCGACCCAGACATACTGCGAAGCAGACGTCCTGTCCGAGGTTAACCAGCAGATTGATCTCATCTACAAAGTCGAAGTTTTTGTAACAGTCCTGATAGTAATCGCTGGTTTCAAAGCCTTCAGGGGCAACGTCCGCCTGTCGGCAGATGCCTTCATTTACACCTTGTTGAATGGATGTGTAAATCGGATCGAGAATATAGGAATGTTCGATATAGCGGTGCAAAGCCGGGCTGTGCTGATCCGGATCTTGCGGATGGATTATGATCGGCCGGAATGATTGTTTATAGGTAATACAAAGAATAGAGTCGAATTGGCAGAGTGCCTCCAGGTACTCACTGAGTACCTGAGGGAAAGAGCGTAAACGGATATGATCAATCAAGCCGGCAATTAAGCGGGCAGAATAGGGATCCTGACTGCGGTGTTGAAGTGCCTGCATAATAGTTATCTCCGAAAACGCTCTGGTCTGTGGTTATTCTGCGACAGACTCCAGGGTTTTATCAAAGCATAATTTTGCTTTTTCACAGATTTCATCAACTTCAGCATGGCTGATAATCAATGGTGGCGACAGTACCATTCGGCTGCCGACCGCACGCATGATCAGATTGTTCGCAAAGCAATGGTCACGACAGATCATGCCAACATCAACGTCATCCCCGAAAGGGGTTTTGTTGGTCTTGTCTTTCATCAGGGCAATACCGGCGACCAGGCCTACCCCTTCAATGTGGCCTACCAGAGGGTGATCTGCCAGTGTATCCCGCAGCTTCTTCTGAAAGTAAGGTCCAATATCGTTAGCTACGTACTCAACGATATTTTCTTCTTTCATGATACGGATGTTTTCCAGCGCCACTGCGGCAGCAGCCGGATGGCCTGAATAGGTGAAGCCGTGGTTGAAGTCATCATCGTGATTAATCAGCGCATTGGCAATACGGTCACCGATAGCGACAGCAGAAATTGGCAGATAGCCGGAAGACAGGCCTTTCGCCATCGACATGATATCTGGCTGAATATCCAGAGTGTCGCTGCCGAACCAGTTGCCGGTGCGGCCAAAACCACAGATCACTTCATCGGCGGCTAGCAGGATGTCGTATTTACGGCAGATCTTCTGAATTTCCTGCCAGTAATTAGCCGGTGGCACGATAACGCCGCCAGCGCCCTGAATTGGTTCACCGATAAAGGCCGCGACGTTGTCCGGGCCGACCTCAAGAATCTTGTCTTCCAGTGCCTGTGCACAGGCAATACCGAATTCTTCTTCGCTCATATCACCAGCTTCACCATACCAGTATGGCTGGCGGATATGTTCGATACCCGGAACACCGGGAGCGCCTTGTTTGTGCATGCCGCCCATACCACCCAGGCTGGCACCTGCCAGAGTACTGCCGTGATAAGCGTTTTCACGGCTGATAATAATATTGCGGTAAGGTTTTTTCTCAATGCACCAGTACTGACGGACCAGGCGGATAATTGTATCTACTGCTTCAGAACCTGAGCCTGCAAAGAAAATGTGGTTCAGATCACCCGGTGTAACTTCTGCGATGGCTTTAGCCAGCTTTGCAGCAGGGGCGTGGGTGGTTTTGAAGAAGGTATTGTAATACGGCAACTGCTGCATTTGTGTTGCTGCTGCGTCTACCAGTTCCTGACGGCCGTATCCCAGGTTCACACACCAGAGGCCCGCCATACCATCAATGATTTTGTTACCGTCACCGTCCCAAAGGTATACACCTTCGGCTTTTTCGATCACCCGGGTGCCTTGCTGCTTCAGAGCACCAGTGTTGCTGAACGGATGAATGTGGTGTTCCCGGTCAAGGGACTGGATTTCCTGACTGCTGGTTTGCTGTGACATCTCTGATCTCCTGTTTCGGCAGGTGTACGACACCAGCGCAGGTTTGTTTGTTATGTTTTTCCCGAAGGATTGTTCTTAAATTCTGAATTTATTTTGTGATCACAAAATTAAAATGTCAAATGAATATTTGTGCATTTTTTATGCACAGGTGATATATCAGCAGAGCGCTAAAGGCCTAAATGTAGAAATAGCGGGCAGTGTAAGGCTGTCAGTTATGTGAACAGATGAAGGTAAATAATCTGAGGAATGCGTTTAAGAAGAGTGTCTGATAAGAGCAGATGAGCATGGCTTTTAAGACTGATTTTTACAAAGAGAGCTGAGAGTTTACGCGCCGTTAGAGTGGTTTATGAAGCTTTGTAATTGTTGTGGGTTATTAGCAAACGCGACACCGTCGCGGATATCTGCGGCAATCGCCAGTTGCAGGGCGATCGCGTCTTTACGTTCTATCGCCTGCATGGCTTCGCTATGGCGATCAACCAGATAATGCTCGTTAATGCTTTTGCTTGCCAGCCGCATAAAAGGACCGAGCTGCAGCCACAGACTCTCAATGAGTGACAGGCTGACCTGGTGAGGGTTTGCACTGTACATCAGGCGATGGAACTCCTGATTATGATGGTTGATCTGAGCCAGGTTACCGCTAGCCTGAGCCTCATTTATAGCGGCATCCTGCTGCTGAAGAGCTTTAAGTTGCGTGGCATCAATATAGGGTAAGGCACGGGCAGCTGCATGGCACTCAATGGCGATGCGGGCTTCACACAGTTCTGTAAACTTCATTGCTGTCATCTGAGGAACCATCACCCGGCGGTTACCCTGAATGGCCAGTGCGTTTTCCGCTGCCAGTTGACGTAATGCCTCGCGTACGGGCATTGGGCTGACATCAAGCATTTGTGCCAGCGCACGAATTGTCAGCTGTCTGCCGGGCAAGAAGTCGCCATCCATTACAGCACGACGTAATGTCTGATACACCCACTGGGTAACGGTTTGGCTTTCGTCCCGGGCAAGTGGATTGAGAGTGATGGGGGAGTGTTTATCCATAGTGCTATGTTAATAGTGCAGTGACTGAAAGTATATTGTGATCACAAAAAATATAAAAATGTGATCACAAAGTTGTGTTTTCTTATCTTATTCTGGTAGAACTATTCACCGGAATAGCGCATTTAGCTGCTACCCACTGAGAGGTATAGCGTCAGGAAAGCTGAACGGGGTAACTTAAGGCATCATGTTTTTATACCCCTTAGCTGTGTGAGCAGACTGACGACAGAGGGGGCTTTAATCCTCTGTAGATACGCTGGATCAATTTGTTATTATCAAAGCAGATAAGAAACAAGTGCTTACGGCTGGTGGTAGCAATTCTATGTGTCCCGGCACCGTACCGGGTGAATAATAACAAATGGATTTGCCTCTACCTGGCAAAGGGCGAGAGCAGGTTCGATACTGATATCCGAGGCAGGTTATGACTGAAACACAGGTGATTGATAGCCCAACAGTGGCGCAATCTTCTCCGGACGAAATCCCTTTATGGAAACAGGACGGCGCTCAGCCATTCCTGCGGATTGAGAACATTACCAAGAAGTTTGGTGACTTCACCGCCGTCGATAACATCTCGCTGGATATCTACAAAAACGAGCTTTTTTGTCTGTTAGGCGGTTCCGGCTCCGGTAAAAGTACCTTGTTGCGCATGCTCGCCGGCTTTGAGTCAGCCACGTCTGGCAAGATCATCATCGACGGCGTCGATATGGCAGGTATTCAGCCCTGGAAGCGCCCGGTGAATATGATGTTTCAGTCGTATGCACTGTTCCCCCACCTGAGTGTTGAAGAAAACGTTGCCTTTGGCCTGAAGCGTGAAGGTATTCCCCGTGCAGAAGTCCGGGAGCGAGTCGCTCAGATGCTTGAACTGGTGCAAATGGGCCATCTGAACAAGCGTAAGCCGCATCAATTGTCCGGTGGTCAGCGCCAGCGTATCGCACTGGCCCGTTCACTGATCAAACAGCCAAAACTGTTACTGCTGGATGAGCCACTGGGCGCACTGGATAAAAAGCTGCGTGAAGAGACGCAGTTTGAGCTGATCAATATTCAGGAAAAACTTGGCGTGACTTTTGTGGTCGTTACTCACGACCAGGAAGAAGCGATGACCCTGTCGACCCGTATCGGTGTCATGGATCAGGGTAAGATCGTCCAGACGGCCGAGCCGCATGATGTCTATGAATACCCGAACAGCCGCTTTGTCGCTGAGTTCATCGGTTCAGTGAACATGTTCGAAGGCCGGGTGATTGAAGATGAGCCGGACAGTGTGCGCATTCATTCCAAGGAAGCCGGTGGCGAACTCTATGTTAACCACGGCATCAGCTGTTCACCGAATCAGAAAGTACACGTGGCACTGCGCCCGGAAAAAATCAAAGTCAGCCGCCGTAAGCCGGATCAGGACGTTAACTGTATCGTCGGCATCATCGAAGAAATTGCCTACATGGGCAGCATGTCGGTGTTCCGCATCCGTCTGCCAAGCGGTAAAGAAGTCCGTATCACGCAGCCGAACCTGTCCCGTAGCATGGGCGAGCGCTTCACCTGGGAAGATCAGGTGTACATGTCCTGGGATGCGGACAGCAGCGTGGTACTGACCTCATGAACGCCCCGGTTTCCCTGAATATTCCCGGCCAGAAGCCGGTGTCAGGCTTGGGGCGCCTGATCTATACCTTACGCCACTTGAGCATTGGTCGCTGGACGGTTATTTCCCTGCCCAGCCTGTGGCTGGCGGTGTTCTTCTTTGTACCCTTTTTAGTGGTCTTCAAAATTTCCTTAGCGGAGCCGACAATCTCGATTCCGCCTTACAGTTCATTGCTGGAATGGGACCCGGAAGAGTCGTTTGCGACCCTGAAGCTGAACCTTGGCAACTACATCTACCTGTTTGAAGACACCTTCTATCTGGAAGCCTATTTGAGCTCCATCCGGATTGCGGCGGTCTCGACCTTCTTCACATTATTAGTCGCGTTTCCAATGGCATATCTGATCGCCCGCAGTAAATCCACCACACGGATTTTGCTGCTGTCGCTGGTGATTCTGCCGTTCTGGACCTCTTTCCTGTTGCGGGTGTATGCCTGGATGGGCTTCCTGAAAAAGAATGGCCTGATCAACGAGTTTCTGCTCAGTTTCGGCATTATCGATCAGCCGTTAACTATGCTGCAGACCGACTTTGCCGTGTACATCGGCATCGTCTATACCTACCTGCCGTTCATGGTCTTGCCGCTCTATACCGCATTGGAAAAGATGGACATTACCTTGTTGGAAGCCGCTGAGGATCTAGGTGGCCGGCCAATGCAGAACTTCTTCCTGATTACCTTGCCACTGGCGATACCGGGCATCATTGCCGGTTGTTTATTGGTATTTATTCCGGCGGTTGGTGAGTACGTAATTCCGGCCCTCTTAGGCGGCTCCGACACCCTGATGATAGGTAAAGTCCTCTGGGATGAGTTTTTCCTCAACCGGGACTGGCCAATGGCAAGTGCGGTGGCAACCGTGATGCTGATCGTGCTGGTACTGCCGATCATGCTGATTAGAAATACCAACTCTGGTAAGGAGGCGTTTTAAGATGCAACAACGTAAATCGCTGTTCCTGAATACCAGCGCGACATTAGGGTTTATCTTCCTGTACGCACCGATCATTGCGCTGATCGTGTACAGCTTTAACAAATCCAAACTGGTCACCGTCTGGGGTGGCTGGTCCCTGAAATGGTATAGCGCGCTGTTCAATAACGAGCAGATCATGACCGCTGCCTGGCTGAGCTTAAAGGTCGCTTTTATCAGCGCCAGTGTGGCGGTGGTGTTGGGAACACTGGCAGGTTTCGTGCTGTCACGGATGGGCCGTTTTCCGGGCAAACTGGTGCTGTCTGGCTGGATCACCGCACCTTTGGTGATGCCGGAAGTGATCACCGGTTTGTCACTGTTGCTGTTGTTTGTGGCAATGGAAGGCGCCTTCGGCTGGCCGTCCGGCCGAGGCATCGGAACCATTATTATTGCCCACAGTACTTTCTGTCTGGCCTATGTGGCGGTCATCGTGCAATCGCGTTTATCGGCGATGGATGAATCACTGGAAGAAGCCGCAATGGATCTGGGGGCTAAGCCTTTCAGCCTATTCTTCCTGGTGACATTGCCGCTGATATCACCGGCGATCATCTCCGGCTGGTTACTGTCATTTACCTTGTCGCTGGATGATCTGGTTATTGCCAGCTTCGTCTCCGGTCCGGGTAACAGCACGCTGCCAATGGTGATTTTCTCCAAGGTGCGCTTAGGGGTTACGCCGGAAGTGAATGCCTTGGCGACGATCATGATCGGTATCGTTGCCCTGGGTGTTGTTGGCGCGATCTGGCAGATGCGCCGCCAGAACCGGATGATGAACCGTTTAGACTGATGTGCTGACAGACAGGCTTTGATTAATAGCCGTAAAGTTAGAATTGAAAGCGCCGGTACAGAAATGTACTGGCGCTTTTTATTGGCCGTGATTCTATCGAAACAGAATCATTTTGTGTCACACTGATCAATAGATCAGAACAGGAGTTTTCAGGTGCCCGAAGCGTTAAAGCAGTTTGCTTATATTAGTCATGAAGTACTGGATTTTAAGGAAGAAGAGTTACGTGGATTACTGATGCAGTCACGTAAGAAAAACAAGGACATGGGGCTCACGGGTTTATTGCTGTTTGATAAGCCGGTATTTATGCAGGTGCTGGAAGGACCCGCTGCTTCAATTGATCAGATAATTGCAGATATCAGCGCTGATCAGCGGCACTATGCTATGGACATCATTTATACCAATGATCATCTGGTAGAGAGGGAATTTGCTAACTGGCGAATGGGGTGTCGAATTCTTGGCAGCGGTACCCGTGATGATTATGCTCAACTGGATAGCCGGATGCGACGACTGCTTAGCATCGGTAGACCAAACGGACAGCTAGCACATCAGGTATTGCTAGAATTTCACGCAATGAAAGATGCATTTCTGGACTTGTAGTGATCGCTGACTGCTGGTTAAGCTTATCAGTGCTAAGTGCCATAAGCGGGCATCGTTTGTAATAACGCCTCAGTAAAGCGATCGCACATATATACAATGGGAAAGGGATTTATATGAATCTGGATGAATATAAAAAGGTTCAGAGCGCAGCTAAGGAAGTACACGCGCAGTTAGGTAGATTTATCTCATCGGAATCCAGTGAGCAGTTAATATCAAATAAAGCTATTGAGTTAATGGCTAGCATGGGGATAACCGATACCTGGTATCACGGTATACCTGCATTTGTTTTACTTGGTAGCAGAAGTTGCTTATCAGTCTCTGGCAGAGATTACACTCCTTCTAATGAGCTGGTTGGCATGACAAATATGGTCACTGTTGATCTGAGCCCTATGTTAGGTGATGTGTGGGGCGATTGTGCCCGGTCCTATTATATTGAAGAAGGAATATGCAGTGAGCAGCCAAAGAAAGCTGAATTTTCTGAAGGGAAGGCTGTTGAAAAAGAGCTTCATCAGATAATGTCTGAATTTGTTACTCCAACAGTAACATTCTCTGAATTGTTCGAGTTTGGTAATCAGAAAATCAGAGAGCTGGGATATGAAAACCTCGATTTTCTTGGCAATCTTGGGCATAGCATAGAAACAGACCCTGATCATAGAAAATTTATCGACTCTGCATGCCATGATCAGCTTGGTGCTGTGAATCTTTTTACTTTTGAACCTCATATCAGAAAAGTTAATGGTAAGTGGGGATTCAAGCATGAAAACATTTACTTCTTCGATCAGAATGGCTGCATTACTGAGCTTTAGAAAAAGTATCTGTTAGTTCGATTTGGGTTGAAAGCAGCTCCCTTTATTTAATGAATAAAAAGGGGGGTGCTTAATTCTCATGCTTTACGAATATCCACGAAGGTGTCGTGATAGACTGCACCGTCTCCAAAATCTGTTTTACTGGTACTGTTGGTCAACGCATTGACGGTGAGCCGGGTAGTGCTTGTTTGCATCAGTCGCTGTTGTCGCAACAGACAACACCGGTTGGATACGCTTCATTACACAATTTTAGCCAACAATTATTGAGCCAGTTATTTGGGTGTTATGTGTCCGTATTACTCACGATAAGTAGTTGTTTTATATAGTTATATTGAATCGATCAGCCATTATTTTGATTATTACTTTTAATGCGTTTAGATAAATTTGTTTGTAAAAGTACCGAATTAACGAGATCAGATGCAGTTCACCGAATTCATGTTGGTGATGTTCTTGTTAATGGTCATGTTGTCACCCTCGAGGCAACTCAGGTTCATGAAAACAATGAAGTACTGTTAAATGGCATTAAGCTAAAGGCGCGTAGTTTTCGTTATATCGTGATGCATAAGCCAGCGGGAACAATTTGTTCAAATATCGATGAGGCCTACCCATCGTTATTTAACTATCTGAATGTGGATAAGGTTTCAGAACTTCACATCGCAGGAAGGCTGGATGCCGACACAACGGGTATGGTCTTAATTACAGATGATGGGCGATGGTCATTTAATATCATAACGCCGGCGAAGGAATGTAAAAAGGTATATCGGGTTGGTTTGTCGCAGGCGATCGCAGAAGGTATGGCTGACAGGTTTAAAGAAGGAATTAAACTGCAAGGTGAGCAGCAGTTAACACGACCAGCCACTTTAGAGGTAGTTGATTCTAAAGAGGTGATCTTAACGATAACAGAAGGTAAGTTTCATCAGGTTAAACGGATGTTTTCTGCTGTAGGTAACCGTGTTATCTCATTACACCGTGAGGCAATTGGGGACGTAAAACTTGACGTTGAGGTAGGGCAATGGCGTTACTTAACGGATAGTGAGGTGCAGTCGTTTTCTAAGTGATTCAGTCTGTAAAATCTTGTGCATAAGAGGGGTTCAGAGTGAGTTGCAAAGATGAACTGAATTTATAGTTGAAAGCAGCCCCTTTATTTAATGAATCATAAAAGGGGCGTACTTAATGATCACGCCTTACGAATATCCACAAAGGTATCGTAATAAGCAGCACCGTCTCCAATATCTGTTTTGCTGGTATTACTGATCAGTGCATTTACAGTGAGTCCGGTAGGGCTGGTATGGCACCATGCGCCTTTGTCGCAACAGACAACACCGATTGCTACTGCTTCTGTGATTTTTGCCTGCAGCTGCACTTCACCATTTTTGTTACTTACAATAAGTGTTTCATTGTCACTGATATTCAGCTTCTCAGCATCCTGCGGATGAATTTCCAGAAGCTGTAAACCGTCAGATGCAGGGTTGCCGCCAAAGGTTGCATTGGTGCGTTTATCGGACGCCGGAGAGATCAGCTGGAAAGGTGCATCCTGTGTGATTGACTGATATAGGGGCAAACCCGCCTGGTATTCCTCTTGTAAGCTTTCTGAATAGAGTTCTGCTTTACCGCTAGGTGTGGTTAGAACAGCATCGGTTAGCCAGCGGTATTCCGCGTTTTGTAAACAGAGTGCTTCATCAACAGGTAATTCGTGAATACTGCTGATTCCGTGGGTTTCTTTATCCAGTTTAAATGCCTGGGTCAGCAGGTCTTCATCCTGATCCTGAAAAACGCTGTCTTTAAAACCAAATATTGTTGCTAATTTACGGAAAATTTCCGTATTTGGCAGTGCTTCTCCTACGAGAGGGATTACCGCATCAGCGCGCTGTAAATAGCCATGCCCATAGGCTGAAAAAGCTTCGTTGTGTTCGAAGTGAGTGGCTGCCGGAAGAATAACATCTGCATACTTCATGCTGTCGTTCATTTCGACATCACAGCCGACAATAAAGAGTTCTTCCTGACTTAGTGCACGGATCAGTTTTTGCTGGTCCGGGTGTGTGGCGATTGGGTTGTGGTTATAGATAAAGACCGCTTTCACCGGTGTTTCTTTTTCGGTATCCAGCAGGTGATCTGCCACTTCGATAATATTAAATTCACGGGGCGTATGGCTGGAGCGGTATCCACTGTCGGTTAGTTGGTCGTTACTTGGGAATATTGACCCGTAGCTACCGATTACACCGTTACCGACAGCACCGGGGGTGCCAAATAACAGTGGGAAGCTGTAAGCCGCTCGGCAAGCTGCGCCGCCGTTACGGGTTCGTTCCAGACCAACACCGACGTTCAGGGTAATGCTGTTCGCCTGTTCGAGTAATTCTATGAGCTGCTCAGCGTCGTCAGCAGAGACACCGCAAGTCGACTGAATATCTGTATCAGCGTAACTGGCTGCATGTTCCAGATAAGTGTGCAGGCCTGTACAGTACTCATCCAGAGCCTTCTTATCGACACAGCCTTTAGCTGCCAGCTGTGCTGTCAGATATAAAGCGAGACTCACATCGCTGCCGGGCGTTACTTGCAGGAACAAATCTGCCTGCCGGGCGACCTGGGTTTTGTGCGGGTCGATGACGACCAGTTTTGCACCTTTCGCCCGGGCCCGTTTGATGGTGCGCATAAAGTGCAGATTGGCGACGCTGACATTACAGCCCCAGATCAGAATAAGGTCGGCAAATTCTGCCTGCTGAGGCGGTAAACCTGGTGCAGTACTGCCATACATTGAACGGTATGCAAGTGAACGTACACCACCACACAATGGCGCGCGGTTTAGCTGAGTGGCACCAAGCCGCTCGAAGAATCTGACATCCATTGAGCCACCGGCGAGTTTGCCATGCGGGCCGCCGTAATTAAGTGGCATGACACTTTCCGGGCCATAGGTCTTAATGGCGTTATCCAGCCCCTGATGTACACGCTGCAGTGCATCGTCCCAACTGATTTGCTGATATTGTTCGCTGCCCCGTGGACCTGTACGTAAAAGAGGGTGGCGTAAACGTTTTGGGCCGTGAACGAAGTCAGGATAATAACGGGCAACTTTGGTACAGATGCTGCCTTCAGTTAACGGGTTTACATGTGAACCACGGATTTTAGTGATTTCGTTGTCAGTGACGGTCACTTTCAGGCTACAGGTATCAGGACAGTCCAGCGGACAAACGCTGAGTTTTTCCTGTATGTGAGGTGTGCTGCTCTGTGTTGGGCTGGTCATTTGGCGATCCGTATTTATTGTTGTGGCAGGTTCCTTATGGTTTTACTTTACTTGCAAAATGGATACCTCATAAGGTCCACTTTGTTAGAGAAAAAAGGACCCATTTATTTTTTATTCTTGGTGCTTTAAAAGATGCTTTCCGGTGACGCTATGCAGTAGCTTTTAAAATGTAGCTTATAAGCAGGACTGTAGCTGTGTAAGTATGAGCTACACTCCGGTAATATCCGATTAAACAGGTAGTTACCGGGGAAAAGCTGTGGATGTTGGTGAACGGTTAAAAGCGATTCGTAAGTTAAAGGGGATTTCCCAGCGGGAACTGGCCAAGCGGGTCGGTGTAACCAACAGCACCATTTCAATGATTGAGAAAAATGGTGTCAGTCCATCTGTCAGTTCACTGAAGAAAGTTCTCAGTGGCATTCCAATTTCTATTGGTGATTTTTTTACATTGGATCTGGAAAACATTCAGCCAGATCTGGCGGTATTTTCTGCAGAGAGTATGCCAGAAGTAGGAACGGCGGGCTGGAGTCGTAAGTTGGTCGGGGCTGGAATTATTCAGCGGTTGGCTGATTTTACCCGCGAACGTTTTGCGCCGGGGGCCGACAGTGGTTCTGAAATGTTACAGGCAGGCGGTGAAAAAACCGGGGTAATTGTCAGTGGCTGTATTGAGCTTACAGTAGGTTTTCAGGTGTACGAATTGAATGAAGGGGATGGTTTTTGTTTTGACAGTAGCCGTCCGCACCGTTTCCGAAATACGGGAGATACTGAATGCGAACTGTGTGTGGTGAATGTACCTTTACCGCCTAAATCGCATCAGCCTGGAATTTCATAGTTCAGATTTTTGCTTCTGGATTTATTTCTGGTGTTTGCCGGCCAGTGAGTTGTCGGAATATCGCTTAGGCAAAAAAAACGGGCTTACAGGGGATCACCCTAAAGCCCGGAAAAAACTGGATATGCGTAAGCGCAAAGTTACGTGATAATCATATCCAGATGCGGGTGGCTCTCACCCCGTTTTCATGTGCTTGTTCATGCTGCACGGCTTGGATTTTGCCGCCAGGTCTTTATCGCTAGCCAAACATGTCTTCAGCTACTTCACGTAATACCTTCACCAGCTGATCAATTTGCTCTGGCTCTATTGTCAGTGGTGGCGAGAAAGCAACGATGTTCCCCATGGTTCTGACCATCACGCCGCGCTTGAAGCAGTTTTTCTGGAAGTCCAGACCAATGGGGCCGTTTGCAGCGACACTAGCATCAAACTGAACAGCACCGACTAAACCGTAATTTCGGATATCAATGACTTTTGGTGCGTCTTTAAGACTATGTAATGCTTCAGCAAAATATTCCCCAATGCTGCCACTGGCACGCGTTAACAGTTGTTCTTCTTCGTAGATATCTAAAGTAGCTAAACCGGCAGCGCAGGCAACCGGGTGGGCTGAGTAGGTATAGCCGTGATAGAACTCAATCGCTCCCGGCGCTGCATTATCAACAATCTGGTCATGTATATGATCACTGACAAATACCGCTCCCAGAGGCATAACACCGTTAGTGATGCCTTTAGCTGAAGTGATCATATCCGGCGTTACACCGAATTCAGTTGCAGCAAAAGCAGAACCTAATCGGCCCCAGCCGGTAATTACTTCATCGAAGATCAGCAGAATATCGTGTTTAGTGCAGATGTCCCGAATTCGCTGTAAATAACCTTCCGGTGGCATGATAACGCCACCTGCACCACTAATAGGCTCGATAATGACAGCAGCAATTGTGTCGGCGTTATGGAAGTTAATCAGGGCTTCCAGAGCATCGGCTTTGCTCAGATCTTCTGCAGGTAAACCACGGGTAAAGGCGTTTTTATCGATATCCAGCGTGTGTGGCAGGTGATCTGTTTCCAGTAGAGGACCAAACCCGGTGCGGTTCGGAGTCAGGCCGCCAACTGAAATACCGCCAAAATTGACACCGTGATAGGCCATTTCCCGGCCAATCAGTTTGAACTTACCGCTCTTACCTCTGGATTGCTGATATTGCAGGGCAATTTTTAGTGCAGACTCAACGGCTTCTGAACCGGAGTTTGTGAAGAATACTTTGTTTAGTGGGGCCGGCGTGTATTGCACCAGACGATTAGCAAATTCGAATCCAATACTGTGGCCAAAATTGAAAGGTGATGCATAGTCCAGGCTGCGCAGTTGTCGGCTGACGGCATCTGCTATCTGATGCCGGCCATGACCGGCGTTAACACACCACAAACCGGCGGTGGCATCCAGAATAGGTTCCTGTTGTTCATTGAAGTAATAATTGCCTTCTGCACGGTCCAGCAGGCGAGGCTGTTGTTTGAAGTCTTTGTTTGCCGTGAAAGGCATCCAGAAGGCATCCATGTTGAGAGCGGTCATAGGGCAACCTTTTAAGTAATAGAGAACAATATGCCTGTCATTATCGGGCCACGTGGTCTGACTATATATACCCTTAGTGAGTGATTGCGGCGTCTTAGGAAGCTTGTGTCAGAGGCAAAAAAAATAATTTATCGGGATAGTGTGTTAGTTGATTAAGTGACAGATTTGTATAGGTTTTGATACTTCACTAAGCCGGGTTACTATCATTTGAGTATGTATAAAAGTAGGTTTCAAAGTTTAGCGGCTATAAATAGGTACTGGTATTGGCCAGTGATTTAAGTAGGAGAGAGTATGAGCCTGTCGGCTGAACCACAAACGTTGGCTATCATCCTGCTGGTATTTTTATTTGCCGGCACGGTGAAGGGGATTGTTGGACTGGGATTGCCCACTATTAGTCTGGCGTTGCTGTTGCTGGTCTTCGATTTGCCGACGGCAATGGTGCTGTTACTGGTGCCTTCTTTTGTGACGAATATCTGGCAGGCGCTGAGTACTGGCCAGGGAGAAGGTGGAAGTGAAAGAAAGTCAGGCCAGACCAGGCGAATCTGGTTACAAGTCTGGCCTTTTATGCTGCCTGCTACTTTGATGGTTTGGTTGGGAGGGCAAGCCTTGCTCTATATCGACTTCAGTTACCTGACACGTTTGCTGGGGGCTTTGTTGATAGTTTACGGGATTACGGGGTTCGCGGGGGTGCGTTTGGATATTAGTAAAGCGCCATCTGGTTGGCATTCCTGGATAGCTGTAGTTGTAGGTAGCGTCAATGGGGTCTTAACTGGAATGACGGGTTCATTTACTGTACCGGGTGTGATGTATCTGCAGGCGCTTAACCTTTCCAGGGATGAGTTAATGCAGGCGATGGGTATGTTATTTAGCTTGTCGACTTTAGGCTTGGCCATTGCACTACAGGGTAACGGCTTATTTGCAGCAGAACAGGGTGTTATGTCTTTGGCAGGTCTGCTACCGGCACTGCTGGGAATGTATATTGGTCAGCGAATTCGTCAGAAATTATCACCTGAGATGTTTAAGAAAGCTTTGTTTACCGCGCTGTTTTTACTGGGATTGTACATCGTTATTTGAGGTGATTATCTTAATAAGTTTGTGGTGATAAATGCAGGTGAATTGTTCGAAACCGACATCTCGTGTGAAAAGTCTATACAGCGAGGCATTAAGAAAGTAATCAGTATTCTTCACCGTTAATAACTTTTGTGTTTATAACAATGGGAGCGTTGCACTATGATTTCTGCCGATCTGCAACACAAGTGCGCACTGGTAACCGGAGGGGCTTCGGGTATTGGTCTGGCGACTGCTGAGATGCTGGCCCGTAATGGTGCCCGGGTAGCTATTAATGATTTACCCGGTAGCGTAAAGCTGGATGAAGAAGTTTCCCGTTTGCAGGCTGAGGGATTGCATGTTTATGCTGCTCCTGCAGATATGAGCAATACCGCTGATGTTGATCGTATGGTGGCTGAAGCAGTGGATGTGCTTGGTGGCTTGCATATTTTAGTGAATAACGCCGCAACCCCCGGGACCCGTAACAGTATATCTGCTGCAGATCTGGAGCGGCAGGATGATGCTTTCTGGCAGCAGTTATTAGGGGTTAATCTGGTCGGGCCTTTCCGTTGTATTCGTGCTGCGCAACCTTATTTGTCACGGGATGGAGGCGCTGTCGTGAATGTTGCTTCGACGGCTGCATTTGGTGGTGGGGGCAGTAGTACTACCTACGCATCCTGCAAGGGGGGGCTGGTGACGATGACCCGCGAATTGGCCAAAGGCTTAGGGCCTGATATCCGGGTGAATGCTATCGCGCCAGGATGGGTGAAAATGTCCGGATGGGATTGCAGCTGGGATGAGGCGGAAGCGGAAGAAGCGGCTCTGAAGTTGCCGCTTCAACGTATTGGCGAGCCGCAGGATTATGCCGAGGCTATATTTTATTTATGTGTAGCAGGGCATTATATTACCGGACAAACCCTGATCGTTGATGGTGGTCTGATGGCTGGGGGCTGAGTACTGACCTGCCATATAATAGTTAGTTTGAGGAATGAGTTATGCGAGCGGCATGGTTTGAACGGTTTGGTAAAGCAAATGAAGTTTTACAGATTGGCGAGTGTGCAATGCCGGCACCTGCTGCCGGTGAAGTTCTGGTGCAGTTACACTGCTCAGGGCTAAATCCTTCTGATACTAAAAAACGCCAGGGAGCTTTTCCTAATCTGTTAGATACCGGTGCGGTTATTCCTAATAGTGATGGTGCTGGCGTCATTACTGCGGTGGGTGCGGGTGTTTCTGCCTCCAGGATAGGAGAACGTGTATGGGTTTATCAGGCACAGTATGGGCGTTTGCACGGAACCGCTGCAGAATACCTGGCGATTGATGCTGCGCGGGCAGTGGTGTTACCTGAGACCACGTCTTTTGCTGTAGGAGCCTGTCTGGGTATTCCTGTGATGACTGCACATCGTTGTGTATTTGCAGACGGCCCGATAGAGGGGCAGCTTATACTGATTACCGGTGGAGCTGGTCGAGTAGGTTATTATGCTATTCAGTGGGCGAAGTTGGCGGGTGCGACCGTGATTGCCACGGCGAGTAATCCGCAAAGTGAACAATATTGCCTCGAAGCAGGCGCAGACTTTGTTGTCGACCACCGTGCGGAAGATTTTTCAGAGCAGGTGTTGGCGTTTACTGAAGGCCGCAAAGTTGATCGCTTAGTGGATGTGGAATTTGGTGCTAATTTGCCTGCTGCTTTAGATTTACTGCGCACAAGTGCTGTGATTGCTACTTATTCTTCTACGGTCGTGCCTGAGCCAGTATTACCATTTAAGCAGATGATGTTTATGGATCTGACGATACGTATGGTGATCGTTTACGCGATGCCGGAAACAGCAAAGCAGGCAGCAATTGAAGCCATTACTCAGGCACTCAGCAATGATCAGTTGAAGCACCGGATTGCCGGGGAGTACGCATTAGATGATATCGCAGCTGCGAGTGAGCATATTGAAGCGGGTGGCTCAGAAGGCTGTGTGGTTATCAATATCTGAGTATCGGATATGTATGAGGTGATTGATTAAATAACCACGCAGGTTACTTTAACGCTTAACTCTAACTCTTAATTTAAAGACTAAAAAACGGCAAACAGATACGATTCTGATTGCCGTTTTTTGTTTATTTTACAGGCTGGTTTTCAGGCGTTTATCCAGGCAGCTTTACAGATTAAGTAACTGTTTGCCTTTAGCGCTAAATTTAAACATCTCTTCTTCAGGGACAAATAAACCACCGGTGGTCCATAGCAGGTGAGTGCTGTTATCGAGCTTATCACTGAGTTGATTGGCAAGCAGGTAGGCTTTGCCATCTTCTGTTGCAGTAAGAATGTCTGGGCCTGTAAAGCCTGCTGCGGCAGAAGGTTCAATGGAGATGCTTTCATGCTGTTGAAGCTGATAGAGATATTCGAACAGGCGATCGTCATCGACAGTGAACACGCCATCCAACAGAGTACGCATAAGTGAACATACCCATGGAGATGCTTTACTGACTGCCAGGCCGTCTGCTTCAGTGGCAACTTTTAAACCGAAGTCATATACGCTTTCGATTTCCGCACTTCTTTCTGCTTGCATGCCAACTAATACACAGGGCGCTTCTACTGGTTCAGCAAAGAAGCAGTGTACGTGCTGACCAAGAATCAGACGTAAGCCGTAGGCAATGCCACCAGGGGCTCCGCCAACTCCACATGGCAGATAAACAAACAAAGGATGCTCGGCATCCACTTTAATATCTGCATCACTGAGTTGTTGTTGCAAACGTAGCGCGGCAACCGCATAGCCAGTAAACAATTGCTGGGAATTTTCATCATCGACAAAATAGCTATTTGGGTTTGCGTCTGATTCGGCGCGACCGGCCGTAACTGCCGCACTGTAATCATCTTTGTGTTCAATGACTTTTACACCACGATTTCGCAGGCGAGTTTTCTTCCACTCTTTAGCTTCAACTGACATGTGCACTGTGGCTTTAAAGCCGAGAGCCGCGCTGATTATGCCAATGCTCAGGCCCAGATTTCCGGTACTGCTCACAGCGACTTCGTACTGGCTGAATAACACTTTAGCCGGTTCAGATGTCAACTTGAGATAATCATCATTCGTATCGTGGAGTATACCGTGTTGCAGTGCCAGTGCTTCACTGTGACAAAGGACTTCATATATGCCGCCGCGGGCTTTTATTGAACCGGCAACGGGTAAAGCATGATCGCCTTTAATCAATAGTTGTCCTGACAGGTTTGGGTATACCTCAGCTTGTAAGGTCGGGACAGGATGTAACTGGGATTCTATCAACCCGCCAGCATCACTTAGCTCAGGAAAGAGCTGTGTCAGCAATGGACCGAAACGACGGAGACGATTATCAGCATCACGGATATGTTGAATGTTAAGAGGCAGGTCAGGATCAAAGTCAGTCTGACGCTCAGGATTTACCCACAGGAAAGGAGCGCCCTGGCGAATTTGCCCGGCAGTGATATCTGACTGGTTCATTGTTTGTCTTCTTATATCTGTTAGCGCGGATGATTCGGGCTGATAGGTAATGAAAGTGTTTCTTTAACTTCTTCCATTACGATGTAGCTTTTGGAGTTTTTCACGCCAGGCAGAGTCAGTAACATTTCACCCAGTAATGCCCGGTATTCAGACATGTCGGCAATACGTGCCTTGATGAGGAAGTCAGCATCACCGGATACCAGATGGCATTCCTGAACATATGGCAGGGTGGCAACTGCCTGGTTAAATTTCTGGAAAGCGTCCGGCGACTGATAAGACAGAGATATCTCAACAAATACCAACATTCCGAACCCCATTGCCTGAGGATCAATGCGGGCGTAGTAGCCCTGAATCAAACCATCTTTCTCTAAACGCTTAACCCGTTCCATGCATGGCGTGGTACTCAGACCTACGGTATCAGCCAGATCGACATAGCTGATCCGGCCATTTTTTTGCAGGGTGTTAAGGATATTCAGGTCAATTTTATCCAGCTTGCGTTTGAGATGGTTTTTAGTCAGAGCCATAAGATTTTCTACTTTTTAAATTCTGAGGGGTTATAAACCTGAAATTTCGCGTATTACAAAATAATAAACTACGAAAGCTGCAATATACTAGCTGAAAAGTTTGTTAGCAAATTTTTTGCTTCGGAAGTCGAGAGACTCGGGCGGGTTGCAGTGGCTATTAATCATAGCCGGAGCGGATAGTTTAACCGATCTTACAGGTGGATTCCTGTGAATCGGAAAGGTTCCTTAAAGATGGATACCAGTGTCTGTTTACCCGTGTGAAGACTCCAATAAATTATAAAAATATAAATAGGTAGTGCAATGCAGATTGTTATTCTAGGCAGTGGCGTTATTGGCGTCACCAGCGCATGGTATTTAGCCAAAGAAGGTCATGAAGTGACTGTAGTTGACCGGCAGGGTGCGCCGGCAATGGAAACAAGTTTTGGTAACGCTGGCCAGATTTCACCGGGTTATTCTGCGCCATGGGCTGCACCGGGTGTGCCGTTGAAAGCGATCAAGTGGATGATGCAGGACCTTGCACCACTGATGATCAATCCTAAAGTAAATGCCAATACTCTGAAGTGGATGACCAAGATGTTGGCAAACTGCAATCAGAGCTCTTACCACGTAAACAAAGCACGCATGATGCGTCTGGCTGAATATAGCCGTGACTGCTTCCGGGATATACGTGCTGAAATGAATATCGATTACGAGCAGCGTACCGGCGGTACTCTGCAGCTGTTCCGTACTCAGAAACAGGTTGATGCAGCGGCCAAGGATATTGCTGTTCTTGAAGAGTGCGGTGTTGACTATGAGTTACTGGACAGCGATGGCTGTGTTAACCGTGAGCCAGCTCTGGCTCAGGTGAAGGAAAAGCTAGTAGGTGGTTTACGTCTGCCAGGTGATGAAACCGGCGACTGCTTCAAGTTTACCAATGCGCTGGCGGAAGAATGTAAAAAGCTGGGCGTTAAATTCATGTTCGATACAGACATAGATGGTTTGCTTAGCGATGATAATCAAATTGTTGGCGTTAAAACCAGCAAGGGTACTTTGACTGCTGACCGTTATCTGATGTGTATGGGTAGCTACTCAACTCTGCATTTGGCGAATGTTGGCGTGGTTGTACCGGTTTATCCGATCAAAGGTTACTCGCTGACGCTGCCAATCATTGATGAAACCAAAGCACCGGTTTCTACGATTATGGATGAAACGTACAAAGTTGCGGTTACCCGTTTTGAAGACCGTATTCGTGTAGGTGGTACTGCTGAGATCACTTCCTACAACACTGAGTTGATGGAAAAGCGTCGCCGTAATGTTGAACACACGGTGTCTGATCTTTTCCCGGGCGGTGGTGATGTTTCTAAAGCAGAATTCTGGACTGGTCTGCGTCCAATGACGCCAGACGGCACGCCAATTCTGGGTGGCACCCGTTACCCGAACCTGTACCTGAATACCGGTCACGGTACGCTTGGCTGGACCATGTCTCTGGGCTCGGGCAAGTTTGTTGCAGACGTTATTTGCGGCAAAGATACAGATATTGATCCGGAAGGCATGTCTGTTGCCCGTTACGGTCATAAGTAAGCGGGTTGAGAAGTCGCGCAGGGACAGATTATTCCCTGTGCGATGCGGTTCTTAGCCGCTATAATCCAGCTTCTCAAAAGATTCTGTGCTGGTCTGATTTGTTATATCAGGCCTGAAAAAATAAATTTAAGGAGCAGTAAAATGCCTACTAAAACTATCATTTCGACTGAAAAAGCACCTTCTGCTATCGGTCCTTACTCTCAGGCAGTTAAAGTCGACAACACTGTTTACATTTCTGGTCAGATTCCTCTGAACCCGGAAACGATGCAAGTTGAAGACATGGCTTTCGAAGCGCAGGCCGTTCAGGTATTCGAAAACATGAAAGCTATTACTGAAGAAGCCGGTGGTTCTATGGCTGATATCGTAAAACTGACTATCCTGCTGAGTGACCTGGCTAACTTTGCACAGGTGAACGAAGTGATGATGCGTTACTTCTCTGAGCCATATCCAGCACGTGCTGCTTACGCGGTTAAAGCACTGCCAAAAGATGTGGATATCGAAGTTGAAGCAATCATGGTGGTTGGTTAATTTCGCAGAGCTTTCTGTATAGCGGAACGAGTGTTACTTCGTTCTGCTGATGAACAAGTGATAAACCGGCCTTCTTCAGGCCGGTTTTTTATATCAGACTCCTGCTGACAAGTGTGGGAATCTGGCTGATTTAAGGTAATAAGAACATATGAGTCGTGCTGCCAAAATTCGTGTAGACCTGGATGCCATCCGGCATAACTTTAGTCTGGCTCGCTCCTTAAGCCCAGGCAGTAATGCTGCTGCAATCATTAAAGCGAATGCTTACGGTCACGGTGCTGTTGAAGTAGCTAAAGCTTTGGAAAGCGAAGCGGATGCTTTCGGTGTCGCCTGTATTGAAGAAGGTGTTGAGCTGGTGGAAGCTGGCATCAGCAAGCCAGTATTGTTGCTGGAAGGTTTCTTTGAATCCAGTGAACTGGATTACATCAGCGCCAATGGTATGTGGACTGCGATTCACAGCCTGCAGCAGATTGATGTGCTGGCAGAAGCGAAGCTGAGTCAGCCGGTAAAAGTCTGGTTGAAGATGGATTCTGGTATGCATCGCTTAGGTGTTGCACCTGCAGATTATCAGTTGGCATATAAGCGACTGACAGAACTGGATAACGTATCTGATGTCATTCTGATGAGCCACTTTGCCAGTGCAGATGATCCAAGCGATGCAATGACGACTCAGCAGTTGGAAATCTTTGACGCTCATACTCAGGGTATTGATGCGCCATCCAGTGTGGCTAACTCTGCCGGTATTCTGGAATGGGGCGATGCCCGCCGTGACTGGTTACGCCCGGGTCTGATGTTGTACGGCGCGACACCTTTTGAACAGTCGCAGGAAAATGCTGACAAACTGATTCCGGCCATGACACTTGTTTCAGAAGTAATTGCAGTGCGGGATGTTCAGCCAGGCCAAACCGTTGGTTATAGCGGTACCTGGACGCCTGAAGAAGGTGTTGCCCGTGTTGGTACTGTTGCATTGGGATATGCTGATGGTTACCCGCGTTATGCCGGAACTGGCACACCGGTACTGGTAAATGGTCAGCGTTCACGGATTATTGGCCGTGTATCTATGGATATGCTGGCGATTGATCTGACGGGTATTGAAGGTGCGGATGTTGGTACTGAAGTAGAGTTTTGGGGTAAGAACCTGAAGGCTGCTGAAATTGCCGGTTACTGTAATACTATTCCTTATACTTTGTTTACCGGTATTCAACGCCGTGTTCACAAAGAATATATCAATAAGTAAATTGCTGTAGATAATAAAAAAGGAGCTAACAGCTCCTTTTTTTGTATCTGTTCTCTACTGGTAGCAGAGTCAGTTGTGATTGCTGATCAGGCTTCTTTAGCCAGTTCAGTAGCTTGACTATCAGCTTGGCTATCGGCTTGGTTGTCAGATTCGCTATCCAGATTCTTAGCCTGCATATCTGCATGGTAAGAGGAGCGAACCATTGGGCCGCTGGCAACATTCTTGAAGCCCAGCTCATAACCCAGAACTTCATATTCCTTAAACTCTTCAGGTGTTACATAACGTTCGACGGCCAGGTGGTGCTTAGTTGGCTGCAGGTATTGACCAATAGTGATCATATCAACGTTATGGCTGCGTAAATCCCGCATTACCTGAAGGATTTCTTCCTTGGTTTCACCTAGACCAACCATCAGGCCGGATTTGGTATCGACCTGAGGATGACGGTCTTTAAATTGCTTCAGCAGATCCAGTGACCACTGGTAATCAGCGCCTGGACGTACCTGCTTATACAGCCGTGGTACGGTTTCCAGGTTATGGTTGAGAACGTCCGGTACCTGAGTGCCCAGGTTATCCAGGGCGATGGCCATACGGCCACGGAAGTCAGGTACCAGAATCTCAACTTTGAGATTAGGGTTAAGCGCTCTTGCTTCTTTAACACATTCTGCAAAATGGCCTGAACCGCCGTCTTTCAAATCATCCCGGTCTACGGATGTGATAACCACATAACGCAGACCAAGCTTGTTGATCGTTTCAGCAACGTGTTTTGGCTCTTCAGGGTCAAGCAGCATTGGCTTGCCGTGAGCAACGTCACAGAACGGACAGCGACGGGTGCAGATAGCACCCATAATCATCAGGGTTGCAGTTTTATGGCTGAAACATTCAGCCAGGTTAGGGCAGGAGGCTTCTTCACACACGGTATGCAATTTCAGGTCACGAAGCTGCTTTTTAACCTTTTTAACATTGGCGTTGGAGTTCGCATCAATACGAATCCATTTGGGTTTGCGCAAACGCTCGCGGGTCGGATCAGGTTTGATCTTCAGCCGGGACATTTTGGATTCGCCTTTTAAGTCTTTCAGCGGCGCTAATTCCGTAACGGGAATAAGATCCATAGCGGTTACCTATGCAGAGTTAAAACAGAAAAAAAAGAGAGCCAGGGTATTGCAGGCGTAGCTGAGAGGCAAGCTCGCTCACGAGGCTCTTAAAATATGCCTTAGAGACTAAGGCATTTGCTTCGGAAGTGCATAATCTCACCGAGTGTGACCCCGGTGAGACTGTTAACCGCGATAGTAGCGTTGTTCGATGAATGGTGCTTTGGACACCACCATTGGTAAAGCTTTACCGCGGACGCTAGCATATACTTCGGTGCCGATAGCTGCGTGCGCAGTTGCGACATAACCCATAGTAATTGGTACGCCTACCGTTGGTCCGAAAGTACCGCTGGTCACAACGCCGATTTTGTTACCTTCAGCATCGGTGATTTCAGCACCTTCACGGATTGGAGCTTTACCCTGAGCAATCATGCCAACGCGCTTGCGGCTGATGTTCTTGGTTGCGATTTGTTCAAAGATGATGTCGGCGCCAGGGAAACCGCCAGCACGCTCACCGTCTGCACGGCGACACTTGCTGATTGCCCATAACAGGCTGCCTTCAACAGGAGTAGTAGTCTGATCCAGATCGTGGCCGTACAGGCACAGACCTGATTCCAGACGCAGTGAGTCACGTGCGCCCAAGCCAATTGGCTCAACTTCTGGCTCTGCCAGAATGCGACGTACCAGAGCTTCAGCCTGGTCACTAGGAATAGAAATTTCGTAGCCGTCTTCACCGGTGTAACCGGAACGGCTGATCAGGCAGTCAACGCCATCGATAGTCAGTGCACGGGAATCCATGAATACCAGGTCGTTTACTTCAGGGCAGATGCGCGCCAGAGCTTCAGCGGCTTTCAGGCCTTGCAGGGCAACCAGAGAACGGTTTTCCATTACTTCCAGTGTTACACCGTCTGTCAGGTGTGCTTCCATGTGAGCGATGTCTTGCTCTTTACATGCAGCGTTAACAACGACATACAGGTGGTCGCCATAGTTAGCAACCATCAGGTCGTCCATGATGCCGCCTTCTTCGTTGGTGAACAACGCATAACGCTGTTTGCCAACCGGCAGATCAATAATGTCTACAGGAACCAGCTTTTCCAGTACAGCTGCTGCGTTTTCACCAATCAGCTTTACCTGACCCATGTGAGAAACATCAAACAGGCCTGCGTTGTCACGACAGTGCAGGTGTTCTTTTTTCACGCCTAATGGGTACTGAACAGGCATATCATAACCCGCGAAAGGTACCATTTTCGCGCCCAGTTCCAGGTGCAGGTCATACAAAGCTGTTTTGTGCAGTTCAGACATTGCTATCTCCGATAGATGCATAGCTGCCAGTGGCAGGGCCATGCGGTTGTACAAAGACTGCGGTCAGTCAGTTAACCGACCGCGGTTTATTCAGATTTATGGGAAATACACTATTTAGTACAGGACTATTTAGTACGGAATTGTTTAATACGAGACTAATCAATACCGGATCAAGCTTAATGTATTTTCCATAAATCAGCCTTAGCTCAGGTCAAAGGTAAGGCTGAGAGGATCAGGTAACCGCAGTTACCTGATCGGGTACAGATTAGCTGTTTTCTTTGTTAGCAAAGTATTCCCGAGTCAACTTGAATACGATTGGGCTTAACAGCGCCAGAGCGATCAAGTTAGGAATTGCCATCATAGCGTTCAGCGTATCAGCTACCAGCCAGATGAAGTCCAGGCTAACAATCGCACCAACTGGTACTGCCAGGATCCATGCAACACGGTAAGGCTTAACTGCTTTCACACCGAACAAGTATTCGATAGAACGTTCACCGTAGAAAGACCAGCCGATGATAGTTGTGAAGGCAAAGATAGCCAGAGAGATTGCGATCAGGTAGTTACCCAGGCCAGGCAGAGCACTTGCGAATGCCGCAGATGTCAGCGCTGCACCGGATACACCAGACGTCCACTCACCGGAAGTAATGATTACCAGACCAGTGATAGAACAAATGATCAGTGTATCAATGAATGTACCCAGCATTGCTACCAGACCCTGACGAACAGGACTCTTAGTTTGTGCCGCCGCGTGAGCGATAGGCGCAGAACCCAGGCCAGCTTCGTTAGAGAATACACCACGAGCAACACCAAAACGGATAGCCATCCAGACAGCAGCACCTGCGAAACCACCTTCAGCAGCAGTACCGGTGAATGCATGAGTGAATACCATGTCCAGAGCAGCAGGGATTGCTTCAGAGTTAATACCCAGTACAACCAGACCAGCAGCAAGGTAAGCAATAGCCATGATAGGTACCAGAGAACCGGCAACGTTACCGATACGCTTGATACCACCGATCAGTACCAGACCAACCAGAACCATCAGCACTACACCTGTTACCCAGGTAGGAATGCTAAAGTTAGCGTGAATAACGTCTGCAACAGAGTTTGACTGTACAGTGTTACCGATACCGAAAGCAGCTACCGCAGCAAAAATTGCGAAGGTAGTACCCAGCCAGGTCCACTTAGAACCCAGACCGTTTTTGATGTAGTACATCGGGCCACCAACATGGTTGCCTTCTTCGTCGACTTCACGGTATTTAACCGCAAGAACAGCCTCAGAGTACTTAGTAGCCATACCTACCAGAGCAGTACACCACATCCAGAACAGGGCGCCAGGACCACCCAGAAATACCGCTGTAGCTACACCGGCAATGTTACCAGTACCTACAGTCGCAGAAAGCGCAGTCATCAGCGCCTGAAATGGAGAGATCTCGCCCTCTTTCTCTTCACCCTCTTCACTGCTACGGCCTTTCCAAAGAAGGCTGAAACCAGTACCAAGTTTGAGGATTGGCATCAGACGTAAACCTAACATAAGGAATAAGCCGACACCTAAGATCAAGACCAGCATCATTGGACCCCAAACGATGCTATTAATCCCACCAATAATCGAAGTTAACGTTTCCATAAAGGAGACTCCAGAAGGTTTTATTGTTGTTGTTAACCGACTACCCCTGGACGGGTTGAAGGTTTTGAAAATCATTTCCAGTCAAAGCTTAGTCGATTTCTGAGAGGATGATTCTCCTAGAAAACTTTTTAGCAAAAATAGAAAATTAATTTCCAATAGGAAACAAGATACACCACAAGGAAATATTTTTCCAACCAAAAATGCTGGAAATCCTGTTGTTTGTCTACTTTAGGCAAGTCTTGTCCAGCGAATTTACTTTAATAACAAGGGACTAAAGTAGTAGTAGGGGATTTAAAAAAACTAAATAGCGACCCGAAATGGTGCATGTTTCCTAAAATAAACGTGATTTTAGTATTTGTAGGCTCTGCAGGCTGAAGTTGTCTGTAAACGCGGTATGTTTCGTTTTGGAAAGCCGGGCGTAACAGCGCGGGGATAGTTCAGTTAGGAAGAAGGGCCCGTGCCGCATAAGTCTTATGCGTCACGAGCTATATATAAGTAGTTAGAGATAGGCTGAAAATGCAGTTTGTATCTGTAGCGTAAGAAAAGCAGGGGCTATTGCTGTTTAAGCAGTAACCCAAAGAACTTCAGCATCTTCTTCGCTGGTAGAAACCAGCGCGTGGCCCATTTCACAGTCGTAGTAAGCACTGTCACCGGTATGTAATTCGATTGGTTCGTAGAACTCAGTGTAAAACATGATGCTGCCGCCAATTACATACAGGAATTCTTCGCCATCATGGCGGATCCAGTCCTGATACTCATCCCAGGAGTGGGTACGGACAGTGGTACGGAAGGGTACCATTTTTTTACTGCTTAGCTGAGTTGCCAGCAGTTCATGTTCATAAGTAGGTGTCGGATGTGGACGACCTTCACCTTTACGGGTGATGTCTCGGCGACCACCGCTACCCGGTGCTTTTTGTTTAGGTTGGCTGAATAGCTGGGGAATATCGATACCCAGGCCTTTCACTAACTTATTAACAGCCGTAAAAGTAGGTGATATCTGCTCATTTTCAATTTTAGACAGTGTGGAACGAGCCAGGCCTGTGAGCTTGCTGGCTTCTTCAAGTGTCAGGTTTTGGCTTAAGCGGATTTCACGTACCCGTTTACCCAGTTCAAGTGGCTCTACCATAGCTTCGGCATTACCAGACGGACTGCTGACTTCAAGAATTTTTTCAGATTGCAGAAAAGACGGTTTTTCGGACATATTAATTTACCATAACGATCAGGGTGTTTACGCTGATAATGCTGCTGAATTCATTCAGCACATCCTTCCTCATAAACAGGTGTACAAGCATAGGTTCGAACAATAAGCACGTGTGATCACGTTGTAATTATTAAGTTAAAAACACATCTAAGTCGCTGTTTAGCAAACCCTAAGTTTGCCTGCTATTGACCCGGATAAACGAATATGCCCTGCCAGCAATACTACACAAGGCTGCAATCCTTGGAAAGTGAATAACCTTATAGGCGACGCGAATAGACACAAAGGTGTCCGATTGCTCAAAAACAAGATGTTTCCTATAAGAAACTTTTTGTTGATTTTGGAAATAAGTGTTGCTAGTCTGAGAAAACTATAGTTTATGTCGCGCCGTTGCGCAGATAAGAATCAGGCGAAAATTCAAAGAATGCTTTGAATTTACTTTTTAAAGGGCTCTGATCTGCAAGCAACATATATAAGACGACAAACGAATGCTGTAAGAGCTTTTTTAATACGAGTTCTTTTAATAATAAGAGTGAACGTGGTTCTGCCACGCAGGTTATGACAATGCCGTTAAGTATTTTTGACTTATATAAAGTAGGTGTAGGGCCATCCAGCTCACATACTGTTGGACCTATGGTGGCGGCAAACCGTTTCCTGGATACTCTTAAAGAACAGCAGCTTATTGATCAGGTTGCGAACGTTAAAGTAGCTCTGTATGGCTCGCTGGCAATGACCGGTGTTGGTCACGCGACAGATGTAGCTACTATGGTTGGCCTGTTAGGCGAAGCGCCAAGCAGTGTTGATCCGGATATGATTCCTCAGTATATCCGCGAGATTGAACAGCAGGGCATGCTTAATTTGGCAGGTTCGCATCCTGTACCTTTTATTAAGTCTGAGCATTTACCGTTTCATTTTGGTGAGTCACTGCCAAAGCACCCTAACGGCATGCGTTTCTTTGCATATGATACCGCAGGTGTGATTTTACTGGATGCTATCTACTATTCTGTAGGCGGTGGTTTTGTACTGAGTGATGCTGAAATTGATATGCAGAGTGCTAAAGCTGAGCCATCAGTAAAGCTGCCTTATCATTTCGATAATGGCGAGCAACTACTGGAGTTGTGCGAAAGCAATAACATGAGTATTGCTGAACTGGTGCTAAAGAACGAACTTGCCTTCCATGACCAGGATACTTTAGTCGCTAAGCTGCGTCAGATCTGGGGTGTAATGGATGCCTGTATTAAACGTGGTTGTAGTGAGACAGGTAATTTACCGGGTGGTTTAGATCTTAAACGCCGTGCACCTGTTTTATATCAAGAACTGCAGAACCATCCTGAGGCAGCATTAAAAGATCAGCTGACAGTTATGGATTGGGTGAATCTGTTTGCGATTGCAGTGAATGAAGAAAACGCGGCAGGTGGCCGTGTAGTGACTGCGCCTACTAATGGTGCTGCAGGTGTTATTCCTGCTGTTCTTGCGTATTACGACCGCTTTGTATCGGGTTCGAGTGAACAGGGCATTTTTGATTTCCTGGCAACCTCAGCTGCAATTGGCATGCTGTATAAGAAGAACGCTTCTATCTCTGCAGCCGAAGTCGGTTGTCAGGGGGAAATTGGTGTTGCCTGTTCTATGGCTGCCGGCGCCTTGTGCGCAGTAATGGGTGGAACTGTTTCGCAGGTAGAAAACGCTGCAGAAATAGGTATGGAGCATAATCTGGGTCTGACCTGTGACCCGATTGCCGGACTGGTTCAGGTGCCATGTATTGAACGAAACACAATGGGAGCCGTGAAGGCTATTAATGCTGCCCGTCTGGCGTTGCGAGGCGACGGCATGCATCACGTATCCCTTGATTCAGTGATCGAGACCATGCGTCAAACGGGGCTGGATATGCAAGATAAGTATAAAGAAACGTCCCAGGGCGGTTTGGCTGTTAACGTTGTTGCCTGTTAACAACTACCTGCTAATGCTGTGGAATCAAACTAAGAGCGAGTGTTAAAAATGAGTCATAACGATCAGGCCCGTGAAGCCTTTTTCAGCCAGGACCTGGCTGCTGCTGATGCCGAACTGATGGCATCAGTAAATGAAGAATTCGTCCGTCAGGAAAACCAGATCGAGCTGATCGCTTCTGAAAATATTGTTTCCAAAGCTGTAATGCAGGCACAGGGTACTGTACTGACGAATAAGTACGCTGAAGGCTACCCAGGCCGTCGTTACTACGGTGGTTGTGAATACGTTGATAAGGCTGAAGGCCTGGCAATTGAACGTGCTAAAGAGCTCTTTAACTGTGAGTTCATTAACGTTCAGCCGCACTCCGGTGCACAGGCAAACGGTGCAGTTATGCTGGCGCTTCTACAGCCAGGCGACACTGTTCTGGGTATGTCTCTGGACGCAGGTGGTCACCTGACACACGGTGCACGTCCTGCATTGTCTGGTAAGTGGTTCAACGCTGAGCAGTATGGCGTGTCTGAATCTGACTGCCGTATTGATTACGATGCAGTTGAGAAGCAGGCGGTTGAGTGTCAGCCTAAGCTGATCATTGCCGGTGGTTCTGCTATTCCACGTGAAATCGATTTTGCCCGCTTCCGTGAGATCGCTGACAAAGTTGGTGCTTACCTGATGGTCGACATGGCACACATCGCCGGTCTGGTTGCTACAGGTGTACATCCAAGCCCGCTGCCGCACGCACACGTTGTGACGACGACAACACACAAAACTTTGCGTGGCCCACGTGGCGGTATGATTTTGTCTAACGATCTGGATATCGGTAAGAAGATTAACTCTGCTGTATTCCCAGGTCTGCAGGGCGGTCCCCTGATGCACGTTATTGCTGCGAAAGCGGTTGCTTTCGGTGAAGCGTTGCGTCCTGAATTTAAGACTTACATCCAGCAAGTGGTTGCTAATGCTAAAGCTCTGGCTGAGGTAATGGTTGACCGTGGTTGTGCTGTTGTTACTGATGGTACTGACACACACCTGATGCTGGTTGATTTACGGCCTAAAGGCCTGAAAGGTAATGCGGTAGAAGACGCTCTTGAGCGTGCCGGTATTACCTGTAATAAGAACGGTATTCCGTTCGACTCTGAAAAACCTATGATCACTTCCGGTATTCGTCTGGGTACACCAGCCGGTACCAGCCGTGGTTTTGGTGAAGAAGAATTCCGCTTGATCGGTAATCTGATCAACGATGTCTTGGACGGCTTAGTGGCTAACCCTGACGACAATTCTGAGGTAGAGGCTAAGGTCCGCGCACAAGTGGAAACCTTATGCCAGAAATTCCCTCTATACCGTTAATCTGAATATTACTTAAGGAAATTAAACATGAGCATTCCTGCAAACTATCGCTTCGCCCCTAGCCACGAGTGGGTACTGGACAACGGTGACGGCACTGTAACAGTTGGTATTTCTGACCACGCTCAGGAACTGTTGGGTGATGTTGTATTCGTAGAGCTGCCAGAAGTAGGCCGCGAAGTCGCTGCTGGTGAAGAGTTCTCACTGGTTGAGTCTGTTAAAGCTGCGTCTGACATCTATGCTGCTGTAGGCGGTGAAGTTGTTGAAGTTAACGAAGCTCTTGAAGATGAGCCAGATCTGGTAAACAGCGAGCCTTTCGAAGGTGGCTGGATTGCTAAACTGAAAGTAGCTGATGCTGCTGAACTGGAAAAACTGCTGGATGCTACTGCATACGCAGCAACGATTGCCGAAGAAGCCTAAGGACTCCCTGTGTAGATTAGGTGGTTTGGGCACCGCTCTTTGACGTTCACGGTTGAGAGTCGAACCACCTGATCTGTATGCATTAGGTAAAAGTTTAAGTTCTTTGGCAAATCGCGGGCCGGACGCTCAGCCCTCATGAGCACCGGCCCGCATCCCTACAGGGATACAGGACAGTATTAATCGTTTTTGCTGACTGTATTCTTTAAATAATTTGTTCCGGTCGTTGTTGTACTTTGTAAACGGCCGGACGGTGTACTGACAGGTTATTGTTATGGCTACAGATACTCATACCCTGGGTGATCTACTACAGACGGGTGACTTCACCCGCCGTCACGTCGGCCCGGATGCTGAACAAACCCGCGAAATGCTGGAATCTCTGGGCGTTAGCTCGTTAAATGAGCTGATTGAAAAAACCGTACCGGACTCGATTCGTCTGGACGATGCTCTGACGATGGACGACAGCGTTACTGAAAGTGATGCCCTTGCATACCTGAAGACTCTGGCCAGTGAAAACGTGGTTAATAAGTCTTACATCGGTATGGGCTACCACAACACTAAGGTACCTAACGTTATTCTGCGTAACGTACTGGAAAATCCTGGTTGGTACACCGCTTATACACCTTATCAGCCTGAGATCGCTCAGGGCCGTCTTGAAGCACTGCTGAACTATCAGCAGATGGTAATGGACCTGACGGGCATGGATCTGGCGAACGCCTCTTTGCTGGATGAAGCTACTGCAGCCGCAGAAGCGATGACGCTGTGTAAGCGTTCTAACCGTAAGAAGACAGACGTTTACTTTGTGGCTGACGATGTTCACCCACAAACAATTGCTGTTATCAAAACCCGTGCAGAATACTTCGGTTATGACGTTGTTGTTGGTAACCCGCTGACTGATCTGGAAGGCGCAGACGCTTTCGGTGCTCAGCTGCAATACCCAAGCACTTACGGTGATATCCAGGATATTAAAGCGATTATCGAGCAGGCTAAAGGTCAGAAGACCATGGTTGCTGTTGCGACTGATCTGCTGGCACTGATGTTGCTGAAATCACCTGGTGAGCTGGGTGCTGATGTTGTTCTGGGCTCTGCTCAGCGATTCGGCGTACCTATGGGCTTCGGTGGCCCACATGCTGCATTCTTTGCAGCCAGCGAAAAACTTAAGCGTTCTGTTCCTGGCCGGATCATCGGTGTATCCGTTGATGTTAACGGTAACCAGGCACTGCGTATGGCAATGCAGACCCGTGAGCAGCATATCCGTCGTGAGAAAGCTAACTCAAACATCTGTACTGCTCAGGCGCTGCTGGCTAACATGGCGTCTTTCTACACTGTTTACCACGGTCAGGAAGGTCTGAAGACTATTGCTGAACGTGTTCACCGTCTGACTGCGATTCTGGCTAACGGCCTGCGCAGCAAAGGCGTTGCTCTGAACGACACTTACTTCGATACCCTGACACTGAGCCTGCCTGAAACAGCGGCTGAAGTTTATCAGCGTGGCCTGGATAACGGCTGCAACCTGCGTAATACAGGCTCTGATAAGCTGGGTATCTCTCTGGACGAAACCACTACTGCTGCAGACATTGCTCAGTTGTTTGATATCGTTCTGGGCGAAGGCCACGGTCTGGATACAGCTGCACTGGATGCTGAAATCGTTGCCGGTGCTGCAACAGGTATTTCTGCTGAACAGCGCCGTGAAGATGCGGTTCTGTCACACCCTGTATTCAACAGCTACCACAGCGAAACAGATATGCTGCGGTACATGAAGAAGCTGGAAAACAAAGACTACTCGCTGGTTCACGGTATGATTCCTCTGGGGTCTTGTACTATGAAGCTGAACGCGACTGCAGAAATGATTCCGGTTACCTGGCCTGAATTCGCTAACATGCACCCGTTCGCGCCGGAAGATCAGACTCAGGGCTACCTGAAAATGATCAACGAACTGGAAGCTGATCTGGTAGAAATTACCGGTTACGACAACGTATCTATGCAGCCTAACTCAGGTGCACAGGGCGAATATGCTGGTCTGTTGGCAATCCGTAAGTATCAGGAAGCGAACGGCCAGGGTCACCGTAACGTATGTCTGATTCCTTCATCTGCACACGGTACTAACCCTGCATCTGCAGCAATGATGGGCATGAAAGTTGTTATCACTGAATGTGATGCCAACGGTAACGTTGATGTTGCTGACATGCGTGCTAAAGCTGAACTGCACAAAGACGACCTGTCTGCACTGATGATCACTTATCCGTCTACCCACGGTGTATACGAAGAAGAGATCGTAGAAATCTGTGACATCATTCACCGTAACGGTGGTCAGGTGTACATGGATGGCGCGAACATGAACGCGCAGGTAGGTATTTCTAAGCCAGGTGTTATCGGTTCTGACGTATCTCACCTGAACCTGCACAAGACTTTTGCTATCCCACACGGTGGCGGTGGTCCGGGTGTTGGTCCTATTGGTGTTAAGAGTCATCTGGCGCCATATCTGCCAGGTCATCAGGTTAGCCCGACTGGTGTAGTAAGTGCCGATAACGGTGCTGTATCTGCTGCGCCTTATGGTTCCGGTGCAATTCTGCCAATTACCTGGGCATACATTAAGATGCTGGGTAAGTCTGGTCTGAAGCGTTCTACTCAGGTTGCTATCCTGAACGCTAACTACATGACTGAGAAGCTGGCTGCTGATTATCCGGTTCTCTACCGTGGTCGTAACGATAAAGTTGCTCACGAATGTATCGTTGATATTCGTCCACTCAAAGAATCTTCAGGTGTAACTGAAGAAGATATTGCTAAGCGTCTGATGGACTATGGTTTCCATGCGCCAACAATGTCTTTCCCTGTTGCCGGCACTTTGATGATCGAGCCAACTGAGTCTGAGTCTAAAGTTGAGATCGACCGTTTCGTGGCTGCGATGAGCCAGATCCGTGAAGAGATTCGCAAAGTTGAATCTGGTGTATGGCCAGCGGATAACAACCCGCTGTGCAGAGCGCCTCACACTCAGTCTGACGTAATGGTTGGCGATTGGGAACGTCCTTACTCCCGTGAAGAGGCTGTATTCCCTAATACTGCTACCCGCGACAATAAGTTCTGGCCAGCAACTAACCGTATCGACAACGTTTACGGTGACCGTAACTTTATCTGTTCTTGCCCTGGTATCGAAAGCTACCGCGACGAGTAACAGATAACTCCCCGGGAAACTAATTGTTATTTCCCGGGCAGCACTAACATCGTTAGCTACCGATACGAGTAGTAAATGATGTGCCCAAGCGTGAGAGAGTAAGCTCTATCCGTCGAGCTTATAAAAGGCGTGCCCTTAATGGGTGCGCCTTTTTTTGTTATGGGCTACAGAGATGTTCTGATCTGATTTATGATGCGGTAAAGGTTGATCGGAAAATCAGGAGAATAGACCAGATGAGTAATTCAATATTCAGTCATGTAACACTGGGATCCAATGATATTCAAAAGTCAGCCGTATTTTATGATGCAGTGATGCCTGTTTTAGGGTTAGAGAGGATACCTAAGCCTGCAGGTAAACCACCTGCTTATGCCCGGCCTGAAGCAGAGGGTGATGGTTTTGAACTGCCTTATATTTATATTTACTCACCCTTTAACGGTGAACCCGCAAGCATAGGTAATGGCAGCCATCTGGCTTTACAGGCTGGTACTATAGAGCAGGTTCAGGCGTTTTATACCGCAGCACTGAAGCAGGGTGGGAGTGATGAAGGGGCTCCGGGAATTCGGGACAATTACGCAGATAATTATTATGCCGCCTATGTGCGCGATCCGGATGGCAATAAGCTGCAGGTGGTGTGTTATTTATAAGTGGTAAAAAGCCGGCCGGGTAAGAAAACTTACCGGGCCGGTACTTTCTTAGTAGACAGAGAAGCAGCTTATCTGAATCGCTCTTCAGCCAAACGGTCGGCAATTTCACCTGTGGGGCGTTTTTGCTGTTCTGCCCGCCGGAAGATTTCTTCCAGTGTCTCACTGATGGTTTCAATATGAGCACGAACTTTCAGATGTTCGTGGCCAATGCGTTCGTAGTACAAATCAATAATACCGCCAGCGTTCAGAGCATAATCCGGTGCATAGAGAATACCGCGTTCCTGTAGCATCAGATCATGACGTTGTCCTGCCAATTGGTTGTTAGCCGCGCCGGCGACAACTTTTGCGCTAAGCAGGGGAATGGTTGCGTCGTTTAGAACTGCGCCTAATGCACAGGGTGCGAATACATCAACATCCAGGCTGTAGATTTCCTGTCCGCTGACCGCGATAGCACCAAATTCTGCCTGAGCCTGAGCTACCCGCTGTGGATGTATATCTGTGATATAAAGCTGAGCGCCGGCGTTGTGTAGCAGGTGACATAAACGATAGCCAACATTGCCTATGCCCTGAACGGCTACTTTAACCCCATCAAGATGATGACAACCGAGACGCTTCTGCACAGCGGTTTTTAAACCGACGAATACACCATAGGCGGTTGCCGGTGAAGGGTCTCCGTTACAGGGGGTTCCGTCGATACCGATGCGATCAGTGATGCCGGCGACATTATTGGTGTGTTCAGCCATAACACTCAGGTCAGCAACACTGGTGCCGGAGTCTTCTGCCGCGATGTACTGGTTGCCGGTGCGTTCCAGCATACGTCCCATTGCGGCCAGTAGCTCTGGCGTTTTATGTTGCTGCGGATCACCTATAATGACTGATTTTCCGCCGCCCAGATCAAGATTGGCTAGTGCGGATTTATACGTCATACCACGGGACAGACGCAGTACATCCGTCAAGGCTTCAGCATCGCTGGCATAGTGCCACATGCGACAGCCACCTAGTGTCGGTCCACGGTTAGTATTATGCACTGCGATAATAGCCTGAAGGCCTGTCTTCGGGTCGTGATAGCAGCTGATCTGTTCATGCTGGTCATATTCAGGGTGACTGAAAATGCTCATAACCGTGTGTTTCCTTTTCCTAAACTGTATTGATGGGCTGTTAAGCCGTAAGGGGGATGTTGCCCGGACACTTTAGTCTGGCAGCCGTTCAGACGATCATTCAGGCTGCCAGCAGAAAAGCATCCGGGAGTGTGTCAGGTTGCTGACATTTCCACTGACTGATTACTGTCAGCTGAAAAGTGGCTTAATAGCTGCAGACGTTCCGGTTGAGCTTTCAGCCATGCGGCATCTTTAACTGGCCCAAAGCCACGGATTTGTCCGGGCAGTTCCGCGAGAGCACATGCTGCAGCGTAGTTGTCGGCGCTGAGGTTATCGAGTATCAGGCGAATATCCTGCTCGTATTGCTGAATCAGCTGACGTTCAAGTTGGCGGTCCTGGCTATAGGCAAATATATCTAAAGCGGTTCCACGCAGATGTTTAAGTTTAGCCAGTAGCTTCAGCAGCGGCAGGTATTTCTGACTGAATTTACGTTTGCGTGGCCTGCCGGTTGCAGGATCTTTTTTTGCCAGTAGCGGTGGTGCCAGATTGAACTCCAGTTCAATGTCGCCGGTAAACTGACTATTGAGCTGTTCGCGGAAACTGTCAGATGTCAGCTGTCGGGCAACTTCATATTCATCTTTATAAGAAAGCAGTTTGCTGTACTGGCTGGCAACAGCCATTCCCAAACGCTGACCAAGGCGCATATCTTTAGTTTGCTGCTGTACCTGGCGTATCAGATTCTCGTAACGTTTAGCCAGAGCATTGTTCTGGTACTCAATAAGGTGCTGCTTTTCCCGTTGAATGATTTCTTCCAGTGATGGCATCAGCTGAATCGACTCGGCTTTAGGTGTTTGCTTACCATAGGCAATATCGCTGACAGCTTGCAGATCGACGGCGGCACGACGTCCCCAGAGAAATGCCTGAATGTTTGCATCTACAGCGACGCCATTGAGCTGGATGGCCTGTTCTATTGATGCCCGTTCCAGTGGGATAAGGCCTTGTTGCCAGGCATAACCAATACAAAACAGATTGACGGCCATGCCATCGCCTAACAGCTGGGTGGCCAGGTCGGTTGCATCGAGTGCGTAACTTTGAACGGTTGTATCGTGAATCACCGCTTCCATTGCCGCATTTGGCACCTGAAGGTCAGGGTCCCGGGTAAAAGCTGCGGGCATGCTCTGATGATTATTAATGACCACATGGCTACGGCTACTTTCTAACTTGCCAAGTGCTTCTTCACTGGCGCCAACCATCAGGTCAAAACTGACCATCAGATCAGTTTCACCGGCAGGGATTCTGACGGTGTGGATCTGTTGTTGATCTTCGGCGATGCGGATGTGACTCATAACAGCGCCGAACTTTTGCGCCAGCCCTATCTGATCCAGTACACCAATACCTTTATTTTCAATATGTGCGGCCATGCCGAGCAGGGCGCTAACAGTTACAACACCGGTACCACCGACACCGGTGAGCATGATGTTGTAAGGGGTATTGCATGCCGGTAACTGTGGTTCGTTGAGTTCAGCAAAGCTCACCTGGCTGAGGTCCAGTTCAGGTTTACGTAACTCACCGCCTCTTACTGTCACAAAGCTTGGGCAGAAGCCCCGTACACAGCTAAAGTCTTTGTTACATGATGATTGGTTAATGCTGCGCTTACGGCCACGGGATGTTTCCAATGGTTCAATTGAAAGGCAGTTGGACTGTACCCCGCAGTCTCCGCAACCTTCACAAACATCACTGTTTATGACGACGCGTTCGGCCGGATTATGCATTTGTCCACGATGTCTGCGACGACGCTTTTCGGCTGCGCAGGTCTGGTCATAAATGAGTACGCTACAGCCTTCAACTTCACGCAGCTCCAGCTGTACGGCTGGTAGTTCATCCCGGTGATGGAAGCTAACACCTTTAGCAAATTCACTATAGTCGCTGTATTTTTCCGGTTCATCACTGACAATCGCGATCCGGCGAATACCTTCGCCGTAGACCTGATGACTGATTTGTTGCACGCTGAGGCTACCATCCACGGGCTGGCCACCAGTCATTGCAACAGCGTCGTTATAGAGGATTTTATAGGTGATATTGACACCGGATGCGACTGTCGCCCGAATTGCCAGCAAGCCTGAGTGGAAGTAAGTACCGTCGCCCAGGTTTTGGAATACGTGGTTTGTGTCGGTAAATGGTGCCTGGCCTATCCAGGTAGCACCTTCGCCACCCATCTGGGTGAAGGTTTCCGTTCCGCGATCCATCCAGGTTGCCATGTAGTGACAGCCGATGCCGCCTAATGCCCGGCTACCATCCGGTAAAGTTGTTGATGTGTTATGCGGACAGCCGGAACAGAAGTGGGGAGTCCGTTCGAGCAATGCGCGTGGCCGGGCTAACTCAGCTTCTTTTGTGGTGAGAAAGTCCAGACGCTGCTGAATAGCCTGGCTGCTATGAAAAGGTGCTATACGTTGTGCGATTGCGCGGGCGATCATTGCGGGTGTAAGCTCGCCAAGCGTTGTGAGTAATTCGCTGCCCTTATCATTCAGTTTGCCGGTGATTAGCGGCGGCATTTCTCCCTGTTTATGGATCTGCTGATAGAGTTGCTGGCGCAGTTGTTCTTCGATAACACCGCGCTTTTCTTCGACCACCAGAATTTCGTCCACTCCCTGACTGAATGCTTCAATTCCTTGTGGTTCCAGTGGCCAGGGCATAGCTACCTTATAAAGACGAATACCCAAATCTGCTGCCAGTTTATGGCTAATGCCAAGATCTTCCAGTGCCTGTAAAACATCCAGATAAGATTTACCTGCGGAGACTATTCCCAGGCGAGGTTTCGTTGTTTCTATGATGGTTTTATCTAACTGATTAGCGCGGCAAAAAGCACGGGCTGCTTCCAGCTTATGTTCGTGCAGACGTACTTCCTGTTGAAGAGGTTTGTCCGGCCAGCGGGCATTGAGGCCATCATTCGGCTTACCTTCGCTGGTTGGATATTGGATGTTGATACGGGTGTGATCCAAATCGACCCGACTGCCGGAATCCATTATTTCAGCCAGTGCCTTAAGGCCAACCCAGCAGCCACTATAACGGGACATAGCCCAGCCATACAGGCCGTATTCGATAAGCTCCTGAATATTACCCGGATACAGGAATGGCATCATCGAATCCATGAAAGCATAGTCACTTTGGTGAGGCAGGGTGGAAGACTTACAGGCGTGATCATCTCCGGCGACAGCAAGTACACCGCCCAGAGGTGCTGTACCAAAGGCGTTGGCGTGTTTAAACACATCGCCACTGCGGTCTACCCCCGGGCCTTTGCCGTACCAAAGGCCGAAAACACCGTCGAATTTGGCCCCGGGAAAAACATTTGCCTGCTGTGATCCCCAGACAGCAGTTGCACCTAAATCTTCATTCACACCTGGCTGAAAGGTGATATTCAGTGCGGCGAGGCGCTCTTTTATCTGCCACAAAGTTTTATCGAAATGTCCCAGTGGCGAGCCTCGGTATCCGGATATAAAACCTGCAGTGTTATAGCCCGCCTGCTGGTCCTGAGTTGCCTGTAGCATTGGTAGTCGTGCCAACGCCTGACTGCCAGTCAGATAGACCTGACCATGATTTTGTTGCCATTTATCGTCCAGTGATACCGGAGCAAAAGTTTCCATTTACATATCTCCTGCAGCGACATATATGTCGTGCTGAATACTCGTGAAATAGTCTGAAAGTAAAACGAATGGATATCAGCTGCTGAGTAACAGAGGAGGGTAAAGGAGCGGATAACGAACGGGAGTCGAGAGGGGATGTGTAAAAACGCTCAGGCCGGATAAGGCTGCTTGTCGGGTCATAATTATTCCCTTTCATCACAGCTGGATCGCAGCCAGGATGATATTTTTGTTGTTATTGTCAAACAGATTTTGTGTTCACCCTTGTGGGGTGTGAGGTCTAACCTAGATGGGCGTTCGCAACCTGTCAAATACTCTCGCTTAGTGATATTTCTGTTTTGAAGGAAGCAATTCGCGGATATTTTCTTTTCGAAATTAGAATTTGGCGGATATTTCTAAAACTTGAGGCTGCTTCAGATAATTGCTGATTATTTGATGCCTGAAGTGAATTTGTGAACCGCAGCGTCATCAGATGCGTATAAATGTGAACAATGCAGCTAAGTTAATTAATTGTTTTATATTGATTATTTGTTTTGTGTTACATTTTTTATCTGGTATTCAGAGGTGAACCAAGGAGAACGCAGATGCGTATTGTTGCACTGTTGGCCGTTTTATTTAGTCTGAGTTTTACAGCGCAGGCAGAAGTAATGGGTGAACGTGACGGTGAATTACGGGCTACAGCTTCAGGTGAGTTGCTCGCCTGGGATGAAGTGGCTCAAAAATGGCTTAAGCCGGTGACTTTCTGGCGGGCTTTTGCTCAGCGGGAAGACGTAAATAGTTGGGGGCAAAGTCGTGAGTATCCGGCGTATGCGGATGTTCGTGAACTGGATGTGTTTATGGTGGAGCTGGATTCCGGGCTTTGCCTGATGCAGTTTTATCATCAGCGCTGGCGTCGGGCGAATGATGTGCGACGCTGGTCACCGGGATTCAATAGCCTGGAAGCTTGTCCGGACGTATTTAAATAGTTGTATTGGGAAACGGATGGGAACTAGTCAGTGGTTAATTGTGTCTACTGTTGACTGTTATTCCCTGTTCCACCTTGTTTTGTATAAAGTTTCTGTCGGCTCCCCTCCGGCAGCATACTCAGAATAATAAAATGGAGCGTTTATGCCTGTTTCCCGAATTTCTCCTGTTTTACCCCGAATGCTATCTGTCTGTGGTGTTACCGCAATGGCATTTTCTGCTGCAATTACACACGCCAAAGATACAGTTGTCGTACCAGCCGGTAGCTTCCAGATGGGATGCTCCGTGAATGATACTGCCTGTGATGGCGATGAAGGACCGCAAGGCGGTACTGCTGTTAATGTCCCTGCTTTTGAGCTGGATAAGTTTGAAGTAACTGTCGCCTCATACGAGGCCTGTATTGATGCAGGCATCTGTGTGAGGCCTAAGGATTTTGAGCGCAACAAATACTGTAATCTTGGTGCTGAAGGTAGAGGTAATCACCCGGCAAATTGTGTCGACTGGCAGGAAGCACTGACCTACTGCGAGTGGAAAGGTGGACGTTTGCCTTTTGAAGCAGAGTGGGAAAAAGCGGCACGTGCCGGTTCTTCCAGCCGTTATCCCTGGGGCGAAAATGTCAGTTGTGAAAATGCCATTTTGGATGATGGCATCACTATGGGGTCTGTGCCTAATGAACCGGATGGTTGTGGTGAAGACCGAACCTGGCCCGTCGGCAGCAGAGATGCAAATGCACTTGGCCTGTTTGATATGCAGGGCAACGCCGGCGAATGGATGATGAACTGGTACGCAAAAGATGGCATCACTCAGTATGCTGCCGGTAACCTGAGTGATCAGGCGCAGAGTCGTCAGCGTTTAGTTCGCGGTGGTTCCTGGGATGAAAACAAAGCCAACCTGCGTAGCTCGTTCCGCAATGTTAAGCGGCCGGTGAGTGGCCGGAGTATCTACGGTTCTATCGGCTTTCGCTGTGCGTATGATCCGGGCTAAAGATATCTGCTGATATAAAAAACCGCTGCCCAGATTTCCCAGGCAGCGGTTTTTTTATGCGTAGCTATTAGCTCTGAGTGGCTACCTGAGGCTCGTCAGATTTATAGACGTCAGTATCCAGCTCGTTTTCACTCTTACCGATTAAGACGGAAACCATCAGGTCACCAGATACATTCACACAGGTACGGGCCATATCCAGAATACGGTCGATACCGGCAATGATCGCCAGACCTTCCATTGGCAGACCAACAGTGCTGAGTACCAGTGACAGCATAATCAGACCTGCACCCGGAACACCTGCAGTGCCGATAGATGCCAGAGTGGAAGTGGCAATAATCGTCATGTAATCCGCCATGCTCAGATCAATACCGAAAGCCTGGGCAACAAACAGTGCCGCAACGCCCTGATACAGAGCAGTACCATCCATATTAATGGTTGCACCCAGCGGCAGTACAAAGCTGGCAGTACCTTTAGATACACCCAGATTTTCACGTGCACAGCGCAGGCTAACCGGTAACGTACCTGAGCTGCTAGTCGAAGTGAAAGCCATCATCTGTGCGCTGACAATACCTTTCAGGTACTGAACTGGCGGCAGTTTGGCAATCAATGCAATTGCGCCGGTGTATACCACCAGTACATGTACGATGCAGCCGATGTAAACCGCTGCAATTACTTTAGCCAATGGCAGTAAGACATCCGCGCCATATTTACCAGCAACCCATGCCATCAGGGCAAAGATACCGTAAGGGGCAAAGTTCATTACCATAGATGTCAGTTTGTACATACCTTCAGCCAGACTGTTAAACAGCTTGATTGCAGGTTTGCCAGTTTCGCCGATCATATTTAGTGCGATACCCAGACCCAGTGCGAACACGATGATCTGCAGAATTTTACCGCTAGCCAGCGCTTCGATCGGGTTTTTAGGAATCAGGTTAATGATGGTTGTTACCAGGCTTGGTGCTTCTTTAGCCGCCGCTGCTGCGCTGGTATCGGCAACCATATTCAGACCTTCACCCGGCATGAATACTGTGCCTAAACCTAAACCAATTGAGATAGCTACTGCTGTGCTTAGCAGGTAGATAACAATGGATTTAATACCGATGCGGCCCATTTTGGCGCTGTCTTTCATGGACGTTACACCGACGACCAGAGAGCAGAATACCAGTGGGACAATCAGCATTTTAATGGCGTTGATGAACAGGGTACCGATAGGTTTCAGTATTTCTGCATCAGGACCGAGAAATGCGCCGACAGCTACACCGGCAAGCATACCGATGAAGATTTTTTTCCAGAGTGCCATGGAGCGCCAGGCGCCACCTTTGTTCATGGCCAGGGATGAGTCAGACATAGTTAACCTCTTGTTGTTTTGATTGTGAGGGTTGAACGGGTGGCCGCTTAACGGCCGGGATGAATCATGTTTTCCGGTTTCAGAATTTCTGCCAGCTGAGCTTCAGAAAGCAGTTGTTCTTCACGGATCAGCTCGACCACGCTGGCACCTGAGTGCAGGGCCTGGCGGGCAATACGGGTGGCGTTTTCGTATCCAATGTGTGGATTCAGAGCTGTGACCACCCCGATACTGTTATCGACTAATTGCCGGCAGTGCTCCCGGTTGGCTGTAATGCCTGCTATGCAGCGTTGCTCGAGCATGGGCATTGCCTGGCTAAGTAAACGAATAGATTCCAGAACGTTGAAGGCAATTAGAGGTTCCATTGCATTCAGTTGTAACTGACCTGCTTCGGCAGCCATACATACGGCCAGGTCATTGCCCATTACCTGATAGGCAACCTGATTCACGGCTTCCGGGATTACCGGGTTGATCTTGCCCGGCATAATTGAACTGCCTGGCTGCTGTGGTGGAAGGTTGATTTCATTCAGGCCGGCACGGGGTCCCATGCTGAGTAAGCGCAGGTCGTTGGCGATTTTTGAAAGTTTAATGGCCAGCCGTTTTAGCATGCTGGAGAACAGTACAAAGGCACCCATATCGGAACTGGCTTCAACTAAATCTGTTGCCTGAATAAGTGGGTAACCGCTGAGACGGGCCAGTTCACTGACGGCTAACTTCCCATAGCGCTTATCGGCATTGATACCGGTGCCTATGGCTGTGCCGCCCAGGTTTACTTCGGTCAGTAATTCGGCCAGTCCGGCAATTCGCTGCACGTCTTCGCCCAGAGTGGAAGCCCAGCTGTTAAATTCCTGGCCCAGTGTCATTGGAACGGCATCCTGAAGCTGAGTACGACCCATTTTCAGAATGTCGTTAAATTCTTCAGCTTTCAGAATAAGGCTGCTTTGCAGGCTTTTTAGCCGGTCAACCAGATTGCCATGGCTGAGTAAAATTGCCAGGCGTACGGCTGTTGGATAAGCGTCGTTTGTTGATTGCGACATGTTGACGTGATTGTTGGGGTGTAGGTGCTGATAGTCACCTTTGCTATGGCCAGATAATTCCAGTGCTACATTGGCAATGACTTCATTGGCGTTCATGTTAGTGGATGTGCCTGCACCGCCCTGAATCATGTCGACGATAAACGCATCATGAAACTGTCCGTCGATAATTAACCGACAGGCTTGCTCAATTGCATCGGCTGGTTCCTGATCGAGAAACCCCAGTTGATGGTTGGCGCGGGCAGCTGATTGTTTAACCATCGCCAGTGCTGAAATCAGGTGAGGGAAGTGTTGCAGGCTGACACCGCTTAAATCGAAATTCTGCTGGGCACGCCAGGTCTGAATACCGTAGTAGGCTTGTTTGGGAATTTCAGCCTGTCCCAGTAAGTCCTGTTCAAGGCGGGTGTCGTTAGAACTGTTCATGGAGGGTCACTCGTTATTGTTATGGCGAAGCAAATATAGAAATCTATAGAGCAAGGCCTGTGCCATGAGTGACGTATCTATTTTAACTAATTGTTTATTATGAGTTTTTTGTTATTTTTATGTTGTTGGCTGAGAGGGTGGATAGGTATAACCAGAGTTATATAAAAAGAGATGAATAAGTCAGGCGGAGAATAGGTAAGCCTTACTGTATAAAGGCCAGAGCCCTGTTTAAGGCTGACATAACCAAAGTTATGTTTATAACTTTGGTTATGGGTATTTAGCGCATGTTTTTTAAACGTTTACTAAGTGCCGGCTGTGAAATTCCCAGTAAGCGTGCAGCCAGTGACTGGTTATTGTCTGCCCGGTGCATTGCTTCATTAACCAGCAAGTTATTGATTTCAGTGAGTGTCGGCAGGCTTGAATCAGGATTAAATTGCACGGCTGCAGAGTCCTGAGTGAGAGGTGTTTCTTCATCAACTTGATTCAGAGCCTGTCTGAATACGTCCAGTGACAGCAAATGTGAACGGTGTCTGCTGAGGGCATCAAACACCAGTGCCCTTAATTCACGAATGTTGCCAGGAAAGCTGTGGGTTGCCAGTAGCTGAGTAAGCTCCGGAGGGTAACCAGGTACTGTTTTATGCATATCTTCTGCAGCCAATTGCAGAAAGTGATCAAGCAGCAACGGCAGATCTTCTTTACGCTGTCGCAAAGGAGGGATTCTCACTTGGTGAGTGCAAAGCCGGTAATACAGATCCCGTCTGAAGTCTCCGTCCTGCTGTTTGTGCTGCAGGTCCTGGTGTGTTGCTGCAATAATTCGGGCACTGCTGCGTTTAGGCCGGTCGCTTCCCAGAGGATAGTATTCGCCTTCCTGTAGCAGGCGTAATAATTTGATTTGAGAGGTTGGGCTGAGATCACCAATTTCATCGAGAAAAAGTGTACCGTTGCTGGCCTGTTCGATCAGACCCGGGCGGTCCTTATCGGCACCGGTAAAGGCGCCTCGCTGGTGGCCAAACAGGGTATCTGCAAAGATGTGATCATCCAGCCCGGCGATATTAACAGTGACCAGTTCACCTTTACGTTTACTGAGCTGGTGGACCGCTTTTGCCAGCAGTTCTTTACCGGTACCACTTTCGCCACAAATCAGTAATGGCTGAGAGCTGGGGGCGATTGATTCAGAGTACTGAAAGACGCCATGCATTTGTTTACTACGGCTGATAATCGGCTCGAATATTTCAGGATGCTCCAGTGTATTACTGAGCATTCGCTGGCCGAGGGCCTGGTTTTCGCGCAACAATTCCTGCATCCGGATTGCGCGTTTAATGCCTTCAATCAAGCGACCTTCTTCACTGGTTTTGACGAAGTAGTCAAACGCACCTTGCTGCAGACAGCTAACCGCGGACTCTACCTGATTCAGTCCGCTGATAATTATCACGCCAATATCCGGGTAGCTTTCGGTAATCTGCTGTAGTAGCTGTTCACCGGAAATGTGCGGCATGGTCAGATCCAGTAATACCAGTCCGATATTTTGACTGGCAAGTAAAGGCATGACTTCCCGGCTGTCGCTGCATTGGTGCAGATGGGTAATATTGCCGCTACGTCTCAGTGTCAGACTTAGGCTGCGTAGAAAAGAGGTTTCATCATCGACCAGCAAAATGCCGAATTCAGGGTACAGACTAGCGTTACTCATAGACTTTCCGGGTTACAGGCAATTGTCATTCGTACCCGGGTTCCCCGGGGCTGATTGGCGGCGAATTCTAACTGGCCGCCATGGGTTTTAACAATACCACTGGATATCGACAGGCCGAGACCTGTGCCGCCATGTTCGCGTCGGGTAGTGAAAAACGGATCAATCAGTCGTGGTTGATCTTGCGGGTCGATCCCATGGCCTTGATCGATGATGTCTAATCCAACCAAATTCTGGGTGGGCAGATAAAAAGTTTTCAGTTGGATGCTGCTGGATCTGTCATCCAGTGCCTGGCAGGCATTGACGATCAGGTTAATGATTACTTGTTCGATACGTTGTGCGTTACCGCTACTATCGGGTAGGTGGCTTGCTAAACGGGTACTGAAGTTATCAGTGTATTTATTAATGTTGTTGTCCAGCAGTCGGGTAGTGGTATTGACTACGTCGTTAAGGTTGAAGGCTTCTTGTATGTCATCATCTTCCTGGCGTGAGAAGTCTTTCAGATCGTTAACTATGCGCTTTATACGCCTTGCTCCGTTGTGCATGTCATCGAGCAGGGCGGGTATTTCTTCCCGCATTTGCGAATAGGGCAGGCCACCCAGATCAAAATCCCCCTGTTCCCTGAATCGTTCTTCAAGTGTGAGTTCGCAGTCGCGCCAGGCATCCTGGATGATGGGCAAGTTGAGGAGCAGAAGGCCGGTAGGATTGTTAATTTCATGGGCGACACCTGAAACCAGAATGCCCAGGGAGGTCATCTTGTCGGCCTGAATGAGCTGTTGTTGCTGGATATGAAGTTCTCTGGTGCGCTTGTTTACTTCCCGTTTCAAAAGCCGGTTCCAGATTACCGCGACACTTAAGAATATTAATAACAGCACAGATGCCCAGAATGTAATTTTACCTATGTCGCGCCAGGGGACACCTCTGTCCTGTAATGACCCTAGCCATTTGTTGTAAATTTCCTGCTTGCGGCCCGTATTATTGAGTATTGCCAGGCCCTCACTGAAGCGTGCCAATAGTGCTTCATTGCCTTGTAGTACGGCATAACCATATTGTTGAGCCTGAAAAGGCTGGCCCACAGGCATGATGTTATTGAGGCCTAATTCCTGCTCCAGATACAGGCCTGGAAGATTGGCGACCAGTGCAAAGTCATGTTTACCTGCAGAGAGTTGTCGCAGGGCATCAGCATGGGTTTCTGCAGTGTTGATGATTGCGCCAACGTTATTCTGTAATAAATAATCATGCATGATGCCATTTTTTTGGACGACGACCTGTCTGTCTTTTAACTCTGTAAGAGTGGTCGCGCGCGAATCATCGCGCCGGGCAAAAATGGATTGATGGACAATGGCGTGTGGTGGGCTGAAGAGAAATTGTTTCCCCCGTTCCGCTGAGCTAACCATGCCTTGCAGTGCATCTATTTCACCGTTTTTAAGCGCGTCTCTGACCACTGACCACCGATCCATTTTGAATTCGATTTTCATCCCCATTACTTCGGCAATGGCTCGGGTCAATTCAACGTTATAACCGCTGGGTTGGCCGTTTTCGTCGATGAATTCATACGGGGGGTAAGAGTAATCACCACCTATGACAATTGTTTCGGTCGCAAAACTTTGTAGCGAGAAGCAAATGAAAAAGGCTGAAATTAACCAGTTAGACTTGAGCAAGTTGATGGCCCCGAATTTGAAATAAAGAGTCTTGTAATCGTTATCGACTGTAACTATGTTGGGTGGCTGATGGATAGATTGCAATAGTGATGTATGTGTCAACCAATGTTCAGATTCTAAATCAGGAGTTTCAATGCTTAACTTTTCGCCCAGTTGTGAGCGTAATCAGCAGCCAATTTTTGAGCAGCTAGACAAACTGTTGGTTAATAGCCGCAGAATGCTTGAGATTGGCAGCGGCTCTGGTCAACACGCGTTATTCTTCGCTAATCAGTTTCCTCTGCTTAGCTGGCAGCCTACAGAGCTGGCTATGAATCATGATGCATTGCAGATTAATCTGGCAGCTGGGTCGGTGGGGAATATTTTAGCGCCGAAGGTGGTTGATGTTTGTCAGCCTGACTGGGGTGTGGAGCCGGTTGATGTGGTTTTTACTGCCAATACATTACATATCATGGGATGGGCACAGGTGAAGTGCTTTTTTTCCGGAGTAGGGGCAAGTCTTGAGCATGGCGGACAGCTTATCGTTTATGGGCCATTCCGTTATGCCGGGGAGTATACCAGTGCGAGTAATGCTGAGTTTGATATGTGGTTACAGCAAAGGGATCCGGATAGCGGTATCCGGGATTATTCAGCGGTGAATGCGCTGGCTGAATCTGAAGGGCTGAGACTTACTGCAGACGTAACTATGCCGGCAAATAATCAGCTATTAGTGTGGCAGAAATCAGATAAAGGGATGTAACAGAGGTAGAGCAGAAAATTAAGCTGTAACCCGAAGGCTACAGCTTAGAAGCCAGCTTACAGAACAGAAACGTTCTCAGCTTGAGGACCTTTCTGGCCCTGAGTAACTTCAAAAGAAACCTGCTGACCTTCAGTCAGAGTCTTGAAGCCATCTGTGTTGATCGCACGGAAGTGAACGAATACGTCAGGACCGCTTTCCTGCTCGATAAAACCATAGCCTTTATCGGCATTGAACCATTTAACGGTACCAGTAGTAGTAGACATAATGTGTATCCTACAAAAAATATAAATAATTTAAGCGGTAATTAACGCTGTGTTTATTACCACCGTTGAGCTAAGAAATGTAGGTACTACATTTATGACTTTATGCTAAATATCTTCATCATTCAGGTTGGGATACCAGGATTTAAATCATAAAAAACGAGCCTTACTTTCAAGCTATCGACATTCTATGCTATTTATCTGGAGAGTGGAAGAGCATATTCGGTGAAAAGATAACCAGCTTAAGACGTTGATTTTTTTGAACTTGAAGGGGGATTTTGCATGTTTTTTTGTAACATTTTCCTGCTAGATGCAGGCACGTTTTTAGCAGTTTTTAAAAAGCTCTGGCTGGAGGCTTCCAGCCAGATTTGAGTATTTCAGATCACCACATTAAATCATCAGGAATCTGGAAGTCGGCATAAGGATCATCCGGATCGATGTCTTCTTTCTCCTGTCGGCTAATGATCAGCTCCGGGCGACGTTCGAAAATCTTCTCTGCAGCGCCAGCGGGAATGATGACATGACGGTTGTCGAGCAGGGCGATTGCAAGATTGCCGTTAGCTAACTGATTTTGCAGTTCATTATTAACGTAGAGTTTCTTTATCTTACCGTTATCAACGAAGTTATATTCAACCTCGCCGTTTGCAGGCATGCTGATAACATTTTGCTGAATGATCTGACGGGCTGCTGCGTCTATTTCTTTCTGCAGGCGCTGTTCTTCCCGCTCTTTATTCAGCGCTTTATCTTTTGCCAGTTTTTCTTCTTTCTGTTTGGCAATAGTTGCCTGACGCTTTATCTCGTCCTGGTCCTGGTAAACCTGACCTTTTTTAACAGTTTTTGACTGCTTAGTTTTTTTACGCTGATCAGCTTTGGCTTTGTTGGCCTGTTTTTTAGAGGCCAGACCGGCGCCGAGTAGTTGATCCTGAAGTGAACCTGCCATCTTATTTTCCAGATCGATCGTGAATTTGACGGCAGACAGTCTAGCATATTCGTTGTTTTGTCTCTAAATAATTGATTTTTTTGCGGCAAGGTTCATAGAAATTACACAAAAAGTGAAGATACTGGCTTGCATATCTTCGTTTTTATAAGTAGAAGATGTATTTGGCTTTTTTCATAGCATGCCCCGGCCCGGCTGAAAAGCTAATTTTTTGTTGATGTGAAATCTTTAGTCTATCCGGGAGTTAAAGATTTCTAAATAGCAAAGGATGTCTGACGGAACAGTCTGCAGGCACCAAAATATAAGAAGAGGAAGGTATGTCTGATCAACTATTATCTGGTGTAGTGAAATGGTTCAACGACGAAAAAGGTTTTGGCTTCATTGAACGCCAAGGTGCGCCTGACGTATTTGTACATTTTCGAGCAATCAACGGTACCGGGCGTCGCTCCTTGGTTGAAGGGCAACAGGTAACCTTCGAAGTGGTTGAAGGTCAGAAAGGGCTACAAGCTGAAAACGTAACTATTTCAGCTTAACTTATCCCAGAGAGCAGCTTGGCTTGCTCTGGCCGGGCTGCTTCCAGTCTTATTCCTCTGTTCTGATCGGCGTTTGCCGGGCAGTACTGATCTTTACGCATTTATTTCCCCTTCTGTTATTTATCTTACTCTTTAGCTGACTTTTCTTACGGACATAAAAAATGCGCCGTAGGGCGCATTTTTTTCAAATTTGTCATGACTTACTGACGAATACCTTCTACATGCAATTCCATGTAAACGGTCTCTGATGCCGGGCCCAGATTCTTAGTCATTCCGAAATCTTTCATTTTGAATTCGGTAGTACCGCTGAAGCCTGCACGGTAGCCGCCCCATGGGTCATCACCCTGGCCAATTTTAGATACCTGGATCTGTACTGGCTTAGTAACACCGTGCAGGGTAAGGTCACCACTCAGCACGCCAGTGTCAGCTGCAAAACCTGTGCTCTTGAAGCTTGCTTTTGGGTAGGTGTCTACATCCAGGAAATCTCCGCTACGGATGTGCTTATCACGCTCAGCGTGGTTGGAATCAACACTTGCTGTATTGATTTCAACTTCTACAGTTGAAGCATTTGGGTTCGCTTCGTCGTAGCTGAACTGGCCGCCAAACTCATTGAAGCGACCTTCCAGCCAGCTGTAGCCCAGGTGACTTACACGAAAATTAATAGAGGCGTGTGCGCCTTTAGTATCGATCGTGTAGTCAGCAGCCTGGATGCCTGGGGCAGCAAGGATTGAAGTAGCCAGTAATGCGCCGGCCAGAGTCGTGTTCAGTTTCATGTGTTTACTCCTGGGTGGATTGTGCTTTCCCTAACATACGATTCAGGGTTTGGTCTTTATTAATGAAATGGTGCTTCAGTGCAGCCAAAGCATGAAGTCCGGCAAGGGAGATCAAGCCTGTGGCCAGCCAGTAGTGTAAGAATCCGGCTGTATCTTCCTGTCGTTCCAGTAACGCTGGAATAGCAGGTATTTCGAACCAGTTAAATACAGCGATGGCACGTCCGTCAGCCGTTGAAATCAGATAGCCGGATACTAAAATCAGAATTATCAGTACGTACATCAGTTTATGTACGATTTTAGTTGCTAACTGTGCCAGTGCCGGTTGTGATAGTGGTTCCGGATGCGGATTAATCAGATTCCAGGCCAGTCTGAATACATAAAAGCCCAGCAAAATAATACCTATGCTTTTATGCCAGTGTGGAAGGGTCCGATAATTAGGGTCGTAATAATCTAACGAATCTATATACAAACCGAGCAAATACAAGCCAATAATTGCTAACGCCATAATCCAGTGCAATGAAATGCTGGCAAGGCCATAAGTGCTTCTCGTGTTTTTAATTGACAGTGACATAGTTAAATCCTGTATCCCGGGTTAGTGGCTGCATGGCTCTGTTTTTAACTGCCAGCGCTGAGCGGCAGCAGCGACTCTGGCACCAAGTGCCTGTGCTGTATCACGATCCGATTGCGGTGGTGTAACTTCAGCACACTGGTCGCTGTTGCTTTGAGCCATCGCACCCAAAAAACTACCTAATCTGTTTAAGTCTGCATTGCTGCCCAGGCTACTGTTATTACCAGGCATCAGCCCCAGACTGATCCAGTTCATGCTGTGTGATGCGGCATAAACGGACAGTTGTATGAGCGTATTTAATTTGTCACCACTCTGGCTTGACGAATTAGTGAATCCTGCTGCCAGCTTGTCTTTCCAGCCTTGTTGCGCCCAGATTTTTGAACTTGCATCCATAAAGGTTTTAAAAGGTGCGCTTACGCTACCCATATATGTCGGCGTGCCAAAAATAATAGCGTCGGCTTCAGCCAGTTGTTCCCAGTTCAGCGTATCCGGGTCTGCTACTGAAACGGCAATAGCTTTCGCACCGGCGTTTTCGGCACCAGCTGCAACTGCATGGGCCAGTACTTCGGTGTGACCGAAGCCGCTGTGGTAAGCAATGGCGATTTTGACCTGCTGTGACATTCTGTTGCCCGTTGTTTGCTAATGGATGTCTCTAATGTAATACGGCATAATCTATTCATCTAATGCATTGGTGTGATTGTTGTTATGCGCGAAGTGAATTTAAGAAGCATCGACCTTAACCTTTTGGTGGTTTTATTAGCTCTTTTGGAAACCCGGCATGTAACCCGGGCTGCCGATCGTTTACATATGAGCCAGCCTGCAGTCAGCCGGGCATTGCAGCGTTTAAGAGGTACCTTTGATGATGAGCTGCTGGTACGTACGACAGCGGGATATGATTTAAGTGCCCGGGCGGTCAGTTTATTACCTAAATTACAGACACTGCTTGATGATACGGCGCAGTTAATTGCTGAACCTGAGTTTATTCCCTCGCAGGCTCGGGATGTGGTGCGCTTTTACGGTCTGGATTTAGAGGCTTGCTGTTTTTTACCGCCACTAATGAAAGTGTTGTATGACGAAGCACCACAAATGCGAATGGAGATGCGGTCTGATCCGCGAAATCATTTTGAGTTACTGGAAAATGGCGATGTGCATTTTACGATAACAGCATTGTCTCCTGATCGGTCGGAAAGTCAGTATCGGCGTTTACTCATGGCGCAAACACATACGGTTTGTCTGATGGGTGAAAATCATCCGTTGGCAAAACAGGAGTTGACGCTTGAGAATTATCTGGCAGCCAGCCATGGCATTGTGTCTGTGACGGGACAGGGAATGGGCATTATTGATGAGAGGCTTGAGACATTAGGCAAAAGCCGTCATTTAGGATTACGCCTGTCGAACTTTATGTCGGTAGCCGACTTCTGCGAAACCACTGATTTGCTGTTTGTATTGCCAGAGCTGATAGCTAAGCGAATCGTTGATGGCCGTCGGGTAATTTATCGGACAGTGCCGTCACCGTTGCAGTCGCAGAATATTAACTTTTATCTATACTGGCATGAGCGCTACCACCGGGATCCCATGTGCATCTGGGTGCGCCAACAATTGATGCAGAGTTTGCAGCGCTGATGTTTTGCTGGTTTTTTTAACCGGTTCAGTGAGTTAACAAGTGATCTTAGAACGCCTTATGCTATAGTGGCGGGACGTGATTTCACGCTTCAGTAATTTTATAAAAGCAGGTATTTAACATGGCAAGAGCAACTGCCCGTCACATTTTGGTTAACACTGAAGAGCAGTGTAATGATCTGAAAACTCAGATTGAAGCAGGTGCAGATTTTGCTGAGGTAGCTCAGCAGCATTCCGGTTGTCCTTCTAAGGCGTCCGGTGGAGATTTGGGTTCATTTGGCCCGGGTCAGATGGTACCTGAGTTTGATAAGGTTGTATTTTCTGCACCTGTAGGTGAAGTTCAGGGTCCGGTAAAGACTCAGTTCGGTTTTCACCTGGTAGAAGTAACCAGCCGCGAAGACTGATTACTGCGCGATAGCGGAAACCTGCAAGAGGTTTCCGCTTTGTTTTCCTCTCATTATTCCGTTGCTATTTCATTTCCTTACCTCAGTACAGCTTTAAAGCGCTGAACTTCTCTGTCTTTTAAATACTCTGATTTAAAACATAAATTCTTAGTTTTTTGCTTTATTCATAATTTGAAGCAGAGTAACGTATTCCTATATGTATTGATGACGGCAGGAGATAATGCGATGAAAGCAGGGATTAGTGTAAGCGTTAAAAAGAAAGGCGATAAGCAGTCAGATATCACTCCAGAACAACAGCAGGCAATTACAGAAGCGATCCATTTTGTGCAGGGGTTGCGCAAGAAAGGTGACAACCTGAAGGTAATGATGAGTAAGCTGAATGAACATGATCATAAGCATCCGGATGGTAGCGACTGGAGTTATGACAGCCTTGAGTTATTCATTCATGACCATCATTTATAAGATGAAATCAGTTATGAAATTGTTTTTATCTAAATGGATTGTTGCCAGCATCGGAATGGCGGCCTGTTTGCAGGTGTTGGCGGGAAGTGTTGTTATCGAAAATGTACAGGTCGCCTCCCGGGGAGCTGAACAGTACAATTTTTCAGTAACATTACGGCATGATGATACCGGTTGGGATCATTATGCGAATGCCTGGGATGTTATTGATATGCAGGGTAATGTATTAGGCGAACGGGTTTTGCATCATCCCCATGTAAACGAACAACCTTTTACCCGAAGCCAGGTAATTCATATTCCGGATGGAACTTCCGCTGTTGAGGTTCGGGCTTATGACCTTGTTCACGGAAGAAGTGAGCAGACCTATAAAGTAGATTTACCTGAGTAATTTTTCTGATAGCAGTGGCTGATTAAGCGTTATTTTATGGCGCTCAGCCGCTGAATTTTCTTGCATTTGTATATTACTTTGCTAAATTGCGTAACTTGTTACGTAATTTGTTTTAAGTGTTGAAAGCAAGCATTAGCAAAGAGAATTGGCAGAACATAATATGCACCCAGATTTAATGCGCAGCTTCGGTAATCTTTCATTAGGTAGCCGTTTGCGACGTCTTTCCGATCGGTTGGTACAGGATGTGGTAAGTCTTTACCAGGCACAGGGTATCGAGCTGAATCCGACATTCTTTCCTTTATTTAATCTGTTAGTTCAGGAAGGGGAGATGAGTGTCACTCAGGCCGCTGAGTTGCTGGGGGTTAGCCATCCGGCAATCAGCAAAATTGCCCGTAAGATGCTTACCGAAGGGTGGCTGACTAAAACGCCTGACCCTGAAGACGAGCGTCGTCAGTTATTGGCTCTGACTCCGCAGAGCTATGCTTTGCTGGATGAGATAAAGCCAGTATGGCGGGAAATTAAGCAGTATCTTGACCGTCTGATGCTGACACAACGCCATCCGTTACTGGATGCGCTTAATGAATTTGAACAGAGTCTGGATCAGCAGGGCTTTTTCCAGCCTGTGCTGACAAGTATCAGAGAACGTCAGAATATTGAAGATGTTCAGATTGTTGGTTGGGATGAGAGCTATCGGAATGATTTTAGCCGGCTGAATATGGCATGGCTGAATAAATATTTTAACGGTGAAATGATTGATCTTGATCGTGAAGCTCTGAATACCCCTGAGAGCTATTATCTCGCACGGGGTGGTTATATCTGGTTTGCTTGCCGTGAGGATGAAACACGTACACCGATTGGTTGTATTGCGCTGGCTCGGGTTAGCGACGACTGTTTTGAAATTTCTAAAATGGCGGTGGATGAAGCTATTCATGGTCAGGGTGTCGGGCGCGAATTGATGCTGATTGCATTAACCAAAGCGCGCCAGTTAGGCGCCCGTGAAGTTTTTCTTGAGACGGCAAGCATTTTGGAAAGAGCGGTTCGTCTTTATCAAAATATGGGTTTTTCTGAAATTCCACATCCGAACGGAAAGTCTGTTTATCCACGTTCTGATATGTATTTAACCCTGAGCCTGGGAGAGTGACTATGGCGCATCAAGCATCGCCACGGCAGGAGTTTTTACAGGGTGCGAAAGCTACACTGCCATTAATAGTTGGCGCGATTCCCTTCGGTATTATCTTTGGTACTTTGGCTGAACCAAGTGGCTTGTCGGCTCTGGCTGCACTGGCAATGTCAGTGATTGTATTTGCCGGTTCTTCGCAGTTCATCGTTTTGGGACTGCTGGCGGCAGGTGCGGCTTTGCCGGTAATTATCGCAACAACCTTTGTGGTGAATTTACGTCATTTACTCTATTCGGCAAACCTGGTGCCAAAGGTTAGGCATTTACCATTGCGCTGGCGTATTCCGCTGGCATTCGGTTTAACGGATGAAACCTTTGCAGCAGTGAGTAACCGTTATTTGCGCCATGATGATCTGCAACATGCACACTGGTTTTACCTGGGGTCATTCCTGGCGATGTATTCTAACTGGGTGCTCTGTACAGGTATTGGCGTCATGCTCGGTGAAGTGTTTCCGGGGATGGTGAACTGGGGGCTGGACTTTGCAATGTCAGTTACTTTTATTGGTATGGTCGTACCGTATCTGACTAACCGGCCGATGTGGGCGGCGGTAATTGTTGCCGGCGCTATGGCAATTGCCTGCGTTGCTTTACCTCATAAGCTAGGGCTGCTGGTTGCTGCTCTTTGTGGCATTGCTGTAGGTGTTTCACTCCATTGGTTGCAACAAAATAAGAAGGCGAAGCACGCATCGACATGCCAGGGGGGGCAGAGCTATGAATGAAGTTGGTCTGATTGCTGGTATGTTTGCAGTGACTTTTACCGTGCGGTTTTTTCTATTTGGTGTAGCAGGAAAAATTCGTTTTCCGGCCTGGATGGATTTGGCGCTGGGGTTTGTACCGCCTGCTGTTTTGACCGCTATTATTGTACCTGCGGTGATTATGCCAAAAGGTGAAATGTGGTTTAGCCTGACAAATCCGTGGTTAGTCTCGGCTGTCTTCGCCGTTCTGGTGGCGATGTGGCGAAAGGATTTACTACAGACAATTGTGCTTGGAATGCTGATGTTTTTATTACTACGTTTCGGTTTTGGCTGGTAGGGCTAGAGATAGAAGTCTTTTAGGGAGGCTGAAGAAAAGCGTCGGACTTAAGTGCAGGCTTACTTTATACTGCAGCCTGCAAATCGGCTGAACATTTTTTAGGCGCATCTTTTTAGGCGTAATTTTTAGGAGCATTATTATGATTCAGGTAGGCGAAAAAGTACCTTCAGTAAACGTCGGCGTAGTTCAGCAGGGTGAAACACAAACATTACCGCTTAGTGAGTTATGTGCTGGTAAAAAGGTTGTGTTATTTGCATTGCCTGGAGCGTTTACTCCAACTTGTTCAGCTCGTCACTTACCTGGCTATGTGGGTTCCATCGCTGATTTTTCAGCTAAAGGTGTCGATCTGATTGCCTGTTTATCAGTAAATGATAGCTTTGTCATGAAGGCCTGGGCTGATGATCAGAAGGCTACGGAGATCGCTATGTTGGCTGATGGTGGCGCAGAGCTGACTTTGGCATTGGGCCTGGAGATGGATTCAGGTTCTTTTGGCGGTATGCGTTCACGTCGCTATGCAATGATTATTGAAGATGGTGTAGTGACTGATTTAGCACTTGAAGCACCTAAAGAGTTTGAAGTGAGCAGTGCTGAAGCCATGTTAGCGAAATTGGGATAATTATTTCTAACAGGATAATTCCTGCTTTTTGAAGCTTATAGTTTATTGCCGCTGCTTTGCAGCGGCTTTGTTGTTTTTGTGAGGTGATATGCAAGACGTAATCGACGCGTTACGACACGCCAATCTGGATGTGCCAACGCCATTGGATTTACCTGAATTTGATGATGTTGTGGAAGTAGAAGAAGATATCTGCGTGCCATTACATCCGGACTTTAAAGAGTTTCTGCTGACAGTCAGTGACGTTGTTTGTGGTTCGCTTGAGCCGGCAACTGCCGCCGATCCAAGTTCGCATACGCATTTGCCAGATGTAGCAGCTTACGCATGGTCAGTAGGGCTTTCCCGTGAAATGACACCTTTGTGTGCCTATGCTGATGGTTTTTATGTAGTGAATCTGGAAGGTGCTGTTATCCAATGGAGTTTTGATGGTCACGAACATGAAGAGTGGACCAGTATTTGGGAGTGGGCCAGAGAAGTTTGGTTAGTTAGCTAACAGAGCTAAATACGGTGTTACTGATTTTAAAGCTGGTTAGCTTTGCGATAGTTGCCCTGATAATCAAAAATACGTTCAGTAACGCGCAAGTGGTGTCCGGATTTTCGTGCAATGACGAAATCCGGATGATTTAGTAAGTGGCTGCAACTGAGTACTTCTTCCAGAGTCTTGAACTGTTTAGGCTGCTGGCCTTGCTGCAAGCGCCTGCCAAATAATTTATTAAACACTGATAGTTGTTTCGGTTTGTTAAAGTCGAAAGATTCTTTGAGTTCCTCTCCCTGTTCATCATGATAGATAATCTGCAGTCGACTGCCCTGGGGTTGAAAACTTATGCCCGCACAGCGGATGACGGTCGCATCTTTTAACTTCAGAGCATCTTTTAGCTGATTGTCCGGATCGATAATGGCTTCTCCGCAGTGGCCACAACGGCGTGCTGCAATGTCATTCTCACCGTTACAAAACCGGCATTCTTTAAAGCGAAACCGGTAATCACACTGAACAGGTGGTTCAGATTCGAGCATTGCCTGACAGCGTCGGCCGTAGTGCTCCATGATCTGACCGTCGTCATCCGTTTTTCCCCAGAATACATTGGCAAATTCACATGCGGGGCAGAACACCTGCACTGGCACGCTACAGCTGTCGGGGCGCGGCTGGCCAACTTCCGGGTAATAAATATTGAAGTTATTACCCGCGTAATCCATGACCAGGCAATCTTTTTTATCCGGTGCCAGGCGCAGCCCTCGTCCAACTATCTGCTGATAAAGTGATACTGACTGAGTTGGCCGTAATATGGCGATCATGTCGACATGAGGTGCATCAAACCCTGTGGTGAGTACTGAAACGTTTACCAAATATTTATATTGTTGCTGTTTAAATGCATTGATTAGCTGATCACGTTCATTCAAAGGAGTGGCGCCGGTAATCAGTGCTGTATGTGCTTGTGGCAGATAACTGAATACTTCGTGAGCGTGCTCTACTGTGGCTGCAAAAATCATGACTGCTTTGCGGGATTCCGCGAGGTTTTCTATCTGTGCACAGATAGCCTGTGTCACCCGTGGATGGCTGACCAATAGCTGGTTGACCTCACGGCTATTAAATTCTCCGCTATTACTGGCTCTCAGGTGAGAGAAGTCATATTGCGCTACGGGGGCGTCTACCATTGTGGGTGGTGTAAGATAGTTGTGCTTAATCATGTACTGCAGTGGTAATTCATAAATGCAGTGGCTAAAAGGGCGGGGTTCTTCCGCTCTGCAGATGCCATGATGGTGATAACGGTAGATCCAGCCCATTCCTAGTCGGTAAGGCGTTGCAGTCAGACCGAGTACTTTTAGTTGTGAATTCTTTTCAGTGAGCTGCTTAATAATTTGCTGGTACTGGCTGTCGTCTTCTTCACTTACCCTGTGGCACTCATCAATGATGATCAGGGAGTATTCATGCTGAAAAGCATCAAGGTTACGGGAGACTGACTGAACACTGGCGAATGTAACCTGATGTTCGGTTTGTTTTTGCTTCAGACCGGCTGAGTATATGCCGCCCTCCAGACCATAGCTTCGATATTTCGCTGCGTTCTGTTCTACCAGTTCCTTTACATGTGCCAGCACTAAAATTTTTCGCCGCGCTAACCGTGCGAGTTCTGCAATTACGAGACTTTTTCCGGCACCGGTCGGTAGTACGATTACCGCTGGTTGATTGCTTTTACGAAAATGCTGCAATGTGGCCTGGACGGCTTCCTGCTGATAGTCGCGTAATTTAAAAGTGCTCATTGAGGTTAGTCGTCGATCTTCCGGTGATATGGAATGAGGATTATACCGTTTTCCAGTAATGTTGTTTTACTCATTCTGTGTTCAGACTGGCGCCGTTATAGTGGCCAGCTTTATCTCAGTGCAGACTGTTTCTGTGGGTGAAACACGGCATTAATTTCGTTAAGCTGTGAACTGATTTCTGTTTGTTGATTGGACACACTCCTTTGATAAGCAGATTGCAGTTGAATGAAAATATAACAATTTAGTAGTTGCTGGTGGCTTTTGCTGCCGCAATGACGGTCTATTCAACGGGGAATTCTGATATGGATCTTTCATTTTTTGATGTTTACGTAATGCCGTGGATTATTAATATCGCACTGGCAGCAGCGATCTTTATCGTTGGTCGAATGATAGTGAAGGCACTGCGTGGTCTGCTGGAGAAAATGCTGCGTAAAAGCCGCATGGATGACATTCTGATTAACTTCGTGACTTCTATTGCTAACATTCTGATGTTATTGGTAGTGGTTGTTGCTGCACTTGATCAGTTAGGGGTTGATACAACCTCAATGATTGCACTGGTAGGTGCTGCAGGTTTGGCGGTTGGTCTCGCGTTGCAAGGCTCGCTGCAGAATTTTGCAGCCGGCGTGATGCTGATTGTATTCCGTCCTTTCAAAGAAGGTGACTTCGTTGAAGTGGCTGGTGTTTCCGGGATTGTTGAGCAGATTACGATTTTTAGTACAGTGATGCGTACAGTCGATAACAAAGAAGTTATCGTGCCAAATGGTGCTATCTACAGTGGTGTAATCACCAACTACTCTGCCCGTGATACCCGACGTGTTGATATGGTATTCGGAATTGGTTACGACGATGATCTGAAGAAAGCTAAAGCGCTACTGGAAGAGATCATTAACAGTGATAGCCGGGTACTGAAAGATCCTGCTCCTGTTATTGCCGTTTCTGAGCTGGCGGACAGCAGTGTTAATTTTGTGGTTCGTCCATGGGTAAATGCAGCAGATTACTGGGATGTATTGTTCGAAACTACTGAAACTGTGAAGTTGCGTTTTGATGCTGAAGGTATCTCCATTCCATATCCACAAATGGATGTGCATCAGTACAAGCATGAGAGTAAATAAGTTGAGCTGCTAATTTGGCTACTTAAGTACAGAAAACGGTCGCTTTTAGCGGCCGTTTTTTTTGTCTGAATTTCAAGACTGGGATCTTGAAAGTGCGTAAATTTCAATTGTCTAGAAGGTTTTGCACCTGTTATGGGTAGTCTCTCTGGTAGATGGGCTTTTCGTCAGGTGCCTACTCAAGGTATGTTGCTAGGATGTCTGAGCGAAAGTGTCCCGTTGTTAAAATCGCTTTAACTGCTTGTTTATTCGGTGTTATTGAGAGGTTTTATGGAAAGGTTGTCGGCTGAAGATTTGAGTATTTTGGTAGTAGAGCCATCAAAGATGCAGCGCAAAGTATTACTGGAAGCATTAACGAAAGAAGGGGTCGATAAGATTGCTGCCTGTGGTAATAAAGCAGAAGCAATTCAGAAGATTCGGGAGTTTAAGCCGGATCTGGTCATATCGTCACTGTATTTTGAGGACGGTACGGGCCTTGAGCTATTGCGTTTGATCCGCGCGGAAGGTTCGTTGGAAGATTTGCCCTTTATGCTGGTTTCCAGTGAGAGCCGACGTGAACAGCTGGAGGAGTTTAAGCAGTCAGGTGTAATCGCGATGCTGCCTAAACCATTCAGTGTGCAGCATTTGAATCAGGCCATAAATGCCACACTGGATATGCTGTCGGAGCAAAATCTGGATCTGGAATTATATGACATTGATTTGCTAAGGGTGCTGGTTGTTGATGATAGTCGAATGGCACGTAACGTGATTGTTCGGGTGTTAACAAATCTGGGTATTAAAAATATTGTTCAGGCCGCTGATGGCTCTGAAGCAATTGCGTATCTTCAGGATCAGGGTGTTGATTTGGTCGTGACTGATTACAACATGCCGGAAGTGAATGGTGTTGAGTTGACCGAGTTTGTTCGTCAGTCTCCTACGCACGGGCACGTACCTGTTTTGATGGTGACTTCCGAATCGAATGATGCCCATTTACAGAATGTGGCTCAGTCGGGCGTTAATGCCATGACCGATAAACCTTTTGAGCCTCATGTGGTTAAGCAACTACTAGCGTCAATTTTAGAAGGCTGATTTCTGTATCTTATAAGTGCTTGTTTGTATTTATATAAAGCAGATAAGATAGAAACGTTTTGTGGTTAACATTTGTTTGGTACATGTGTATTTTTACCGGATTGTGAGTGCTTAGTTACTAAGCTTGCTAAGCATTTAAATCGAAATAGCACTTAGAATTAAATAAAGCTTAGGTTTGAGATGCTTGAGTACTTATATTTTACATACTTAAGCGTTCAGCTTGTCAAAGCAGAGTTTTTTCGTACAAAGTGAGTGGTTGTGGCACTTGCTTTGTTACTTGATGTTGGCAGAGGTTATATGGACAAATTATCACCTGCAGATCTGAACATTTTAGTGGTTGAACCATCGCATATGCAGCGCAAGCTTTTGCTCAACGCATTGCATGAGGAAGGTGTTTTTAACCTGGATGTTTGCAGTAATTGTAAAGATGCCTTTGAGCAGGTAACCCGTATTAAACCGGATCTGGTGATTTCTTCACTGTACTTTGAAGACGGAACCGGACTGGATTTACTGCGCTCAATTCGTCAGGACTCAGATCTTGAGGATCTACCTTTTATGCTGGTCTCGAGTGAGAATCGTCGTGCTCAGTTGGAAGAGTTTAAGCAATCCGGTGTGATTGCAATCTTGCCCAAACCTTATACGTTGCAACATTTGCACCGTGCAGTGAATGCGACTGTTGATTTGTTATCTCCACAAGCACTTGAGCTGGATATGTATGAAGTTGACGACCTGAGAGTGTTGGTTGTGGACGATAGCAGACTGTCACGAAATGTGATTACCCGGGTTTTGACCAATATGGGAGTTGAGCATATTCAGGAAGCAGATGATGGTTCAGGTGCAATTGAAATTCTGAATAATCAGACGTTTGATCTTCTGGTGACGGATTATCATATGCCTGAAGTAAACGGCGCTGAACTAACGGAGTATATTCGTCAGTCCGATGATCATTGCCATATGCCGGTTCTGATGGTGACTTCAGAAGATAACGAGGCACAATTGCAAAACGTGGCTCAGTCTGGGGTGAATGCGTTAAGTAATAAACCATTTGAGCCAGACGGTGTACGTAAGCTGTTGGCACAGATTCTTGAAGGCTGACATTAGCCGGATGGCACAGGTTATTCACTGCTTTGTTTGTCTGTGGTGAATACCTGTAATTGTTCACTGAGGATGCTTTTATCCCGTTGGGCATGTTGAGCGGCGATACGATATTTAAAAATCTGCTGGTGTCGCTCTTCTAATTTCATTTCTAACTTTTCAAGTTGCTGTTGCTGGGACAGGTTCTTCCTTTCCAGTAGGGTGATTTGTCGTTGCAGATCATCAATCAGGCCGAAATTCGTTTCTGTATTTTTAGTTTGAGGTTTATTCTCAACCCGATTATCCATTTCTGTGACCAGGTGACTGTACAGTGCTTTCAGGTCTCCGGTTTCCCGGCTGGTATAACGAATGCCGTTTTCCATAGCGTTATGCGCACTTGCTGCGCCGATTGAACCGGTAAGCGTGTGTTCCAGCATGCGGTGAAATTCGATAAGCTCAATTATGCTGATGCGTTCTTTATCGGTTACTTGTAAGTCTTCGGTTATTTGAGCAATTGCATTACGGGCTTTTTCCGGACTCAGATAGTTGTTCAGTAAGGCAGATGCTTCTTTCAGTTTAACTTGTAGTCGGATGTATTGTTCAAGCCCGGTTGGGCGGGCTTTATTGCTGTTTTGATTACGCATGGATTGCATGAATTCAGCGGTAAGTGTGCGCTCTGCTTTGTGAGGGGAATAAAGTAAAGAGCCGAGCAGATAGGCGGATATATTGAATACCATACTCCAAAGCACGCTGTGAGGAATACTGGATAAACCTTCAATGCCAAAAAGTGCTTCCGGACGTAACCAACTTAACTGGAATAAACCTTCACTGAGTAGCGCGTTATCCATCCAGCCCTGTCGTATAAGGGTTGGAAAAACCAGTGTATACATCCAGATAATGAATCCTGATAAGAGGCCTGCCAGTGCACCTGCGCTATTACCTCTTTGCCAGAATATACCTCCGAAAAGTGCCGGGCTGAACTGCAAGACTGCCACGAATGAAATCAGGCCAATTGCAACCAGGATATAAGAGTCGCTGAATGCAATGGCGAAGCTGTAGCTGCTGAGTAGAATCAAAGTTACCAGCGCCCAGCGGATTTTGAGCAGTTCGCTACGGACAGATGCATAACGCTCGAATTTTTCTATCACCGGCATTATCAGATGGTTGGAACACATGGTTGCCAGCGTCATTGTGGTAATAATGATCATGCCGGTTGCAGCAGAAAAGCCACCAATAAATGCCAGCATAGTCAGAGCCGGGTTATCGGCTTGTTGAGGTAGCAGCAAAACGTAATAATCGGCAGCACCAGTATCTATGCCTTTAAGCAGCCCGGCACCAGCAATTGGGATAACGAAGAGATTGATGAGCAAAATATACAGCGGAAAAACCCAGAGTGCTTTCTTGATGTATTTTTCATCGGCGTTTTCGATTACGGCCACATGGAACTGACGGGGAAGGTTTTGTACGGCCGCAAAACTTAAAATGATTAGGGTTAGCCACATGACGCCGCTGTCAGGGCGGGTATGAAAGCTGGTCACCTGATGCATACCTGCCTGATCGAGCTGTTCCAGAATGTCGTGGTAGCCATTAAACAGATAAAAGCAGACAAATATACCGACGCTCATGAAGGCGATCAGTTTAACAATACACTCGACCATTAATACGCTGATCATTCCCTGATGGCGTTCAGTAGGGTCGAGCCTGCGCACACCGAACATAATGGTAAATATGATCATGAACAGGGTAATCAGCAAGCCGGAGCTACCCCAGTCCATAGTCGTGTTATGCAGGTCGGCACCCTGACCACTGAGGGTGATTATCTTGAAGGAACTGATGACCGCTTTTAGCTGTAGTGCGATATAAGGCAATACTCCCAGTAATGCCGTAATAGTAACCAGTGCTGCTATCTTTTGTGAGCGGTTGTAGCGGGTGGAAATAAAGTCAGCAATGCTGGTAACCCTAAAGGTGTTTTTTGCCAGTACCATACGTCTTAGGGAGACCCACCAACAGGCGATACTCAGTAATGAGCCAATATATACACCTAAATACAGTAGACCTGATTCAGCGGCAAAACCGACGCTGCCATAAAATGTCCAGGATGTGTGATAAACCGCCAGAGAAAGGGCGTATGTCCAGGGACCATTGAAGTTTTTACCCGTCTGTTCAATTTTACGTTCGACCAGTTGAGCAATAGCAAATAAAACTGCCATATAGGATGAGATAACCAGTATTACTGTAATTGAACTGAACATAACCGAAGAATTTCCTCCGTTTCGTTCGGCTATCCTTGCCAGTGATTTGCATCAGGTTTTTGCAGAGGTATTCATTAAGCTATAGCGCTGGCTGATGGTGGGGTCAAATTTTGAGGTGGCTTATTTAAACGTTAGCGATCGTTATGTGAGGAGGATTCTGTGTGGTTATCGCAGCAGCCTGATGATTTTTCAGGGACAAGGTCGACCCCGCCCGGGTGACCGGGGTGGCATTTTAGAAGGCGTTTTACTGTTAGGGTTATGCCTTTTAGTGGGCCATGTATTTCAATAGCTTCCAGAGCATATGCCGAGCATGTGGGATAAAAGCGGCAACGTGGCCCCAGTATCGGGCTGATAACGTACTGGTAGAACTTAATGAGAAAACGTAACAACGTTCGCATATGTGGCAATAACCAGGGTTTTGAAAAGGAAACTGTCTAAGTTTAACCTGCGGATGAAGCGCTGTCAGGTGAAGAAAATGCCGGAGTATTCACATACAAAATTCATCTTGGTAAAAGCACAAGTATGTCGATTACAGTGTCTACCCGGCCAAAGAAGGGGAATTTAAAACATATAATTGTGCCGCGCATTATATAGAGATAAAGCAAAAAGGAAAGCAGTAAACTTCCATGTATTTAGTGGTATCTGCAGGTAAATGATCACAACATGTATGATATTCGTTAAATAAAGGCTTAAGAACTCCGCCATAGCTAGGCTCTGGCGGAGTGAGTGATTTTAAATATATTACAGATGTTCTTCTGCGTATTCGGCTAAAGATGAACGGAAAACGCCTTCGAAATGCACGTTTGAAGCACCGTTGTAATCTTTAAAGCGTTCAACAATGTATGTAAGACCTGAAGTAAGCGCTGTCAGATAATTGGAGTCAATTTGTGCCAGGTTACCCAGGCAGACCATTTTCGTACCTTTACCACAGCGGGTCAGTATTGTTTTTAGCTGTGAAGGTGTCAGGTTTTGAGCTTCATCAATCAGCACTATTGCATCCTGGATGCTACGCCCTCGAATGAAGTTAAGAGATTTGAACTGAATATTGGCTTTTTCAATGGCGTATTTTACGCTACTTTGAGGACGTTCATCGCCTTCATGCATCGCTTCCAGATTGTCCAGAATGGAGCTGAGCCAGGGGGTCATTTTCTCTTCTTCTGTACCCGGTAGAAAGCCGATGTCTTCAGCGACAGGTGGTGTTGAACGGGTAACGATAATTTTGCTGTAGCGACCCTGTTCAATGACCATCTCTAATGCACAGGCCAGAGCTATCAGCGTTTTACCTGAACCGGCAGCACCGTTGAGCATACAAAGATCAATATCACTATCCAGCAGGGATTGCATGGCAAACGCCTGGTAGATATTGATCGGTGAAATTCCCCAGCAATTCTGTTGCATTAAATGTTCGTGGCCAAGGTCCCGCAAAATAATAGCTTCGTGGTCTACACTGACTACCCGGGCGGCAAAGTCTTCAGAGTCATCATGGATATACTGGTTAACATATGTGTCGGCGAGTAAGTCCGGACTGACTTTATGGAAGGTATGAGGGCCTTTCTGATAGCTCTTCACCTGATCGACCTTTTCCCAGAACATTCCGTTGATGTGCTGGTGGCCTGCCGATAACAGGTCGAGATCAGAAACGAGCTGATCTTTGCGGTAGTCCTCTACTTTTTGTAAGCCAGCGCCCATTGCTTTAAGGCGCATGTTGATGTCTTTAGTGACCAGGATGATATCCCGGTGTGAATCGTTGGTTTGCAGGTGAAGTGCACAATTGATAATGCGGTTATCGTTGTTAGTGGTCGACGGGAGAAATCCCTGACGGCTGGTAAGTTCGTGATCGGGATAGACACTGAGTTTCCCCAGAGTACTGCTGTCGTCTGTGCCCGGCACTTTGATCTGAACGCCCCGGGTTATTTGTGTGGGGCTGGATGCCACGCTGAGAATGTTATCTATTGCCCGGATAGCGTGACGTGCTTCCTGAGCAACGCTTTGTTTACGGTCCTTTATGTTATCCAGTTCTTCCAGAACGGTCATAGGGATCGCGACGTCTTGCTCTTTGAATTCATACAGACAGTTTGGGTCGTGCAGTAAAACATTGGTGTCGAGGATATAAAGCTTTGTAGCAGCCATAAGGGATTCCTTCTCCAACCTTGTTGTCTATCTGAAATAGGCTTCCAGATATGTTTAGTTAAGCAGAAGTTGAAGTCAGTTAAAACCCTTTGTTTTCATCCATGTATGAATTTAAGTAACTGTGGCGATTATGAGTAATAAAATCGTAACTTTGTTCGGGTTCTAATGCATAGTGTATTATTGAGCCTGGCGGCTTTGTTGTTTTCTATGTTTTAAAATTCAATAGCTTAGTGGATATGAAACCACTGATAGCATATATTGAACGTGATACCGAAGCTCGCTGAGTGACAGGGAATAGTGATTCATCCGGCGTCTGATTAAGTCGTTAAGCCGGTTGTATGTAGCACGGGATATCTTGTTTTTTGAGCATGACTTACAGGCAGACTTGCTTTGAGTTATGTGCCTCTCGGCCAGCATAGATGTGTCTTTGAAGGGAGCGTGAATTATGACAACTGATCAATTTGTAACAGCCAATATTACTCCTTTAGATAGTTTAAATACTTTATCACCTATTGAGGTTGCGCGTTTACAGGATCGTAACCAGGCAGGATTATTTCAGTTATTTCGCCAGTGTTGTCTGGCGGTATTGAATTGCGGCAGTGAAGTCGACAGTACCAAGCAGGTATTGGAGATGTATCAGGATTTTGATATTCAGGTCGCGCAAAAGCATCGTGGCATCCAGCTTGAAATTGCGAATGCGCCCGCCAGTGCATTTGTTGATGGCGAAATTATTCAGGGGATTCGGGAAAACCTGTTTTCCGTGGTGCGTGATATTTTATATGTCGGCGATGAAGTCGGACAGGATAATTTACTCACCGAAAGCGTAGCCATTACCAATCAGGTTTTTCAGATTTTACGCCATGCTCAGGCTATTGAGCCGCATATTAAGCCTAATCTTGTTGTTTGCTGGGGCGGGCATTCTATTGGCCGTACTGAGTATGAATATACCAAAAAGGTTGGTTATGAACTGGGGCTGAGAGGCTTTGGTGTGTGTACTGGTTGTGGGCCAGGAGCAATGAAGGGACCTATGAAAGGTGCCACCATTGCACATGCTAAACAGCGTATTAATGATGCTCGCTATGTTGGTATTTCAGAACCGGGAATTATTGCTGCGGAGTCCCCTAATCCGATTGTTAATGAGCTGATTATCATGCCGGACATTGAAAAACGTCTGGAGGCGTTTGTCCGTCTGGGTCACGGGATCATTGTTTTTCCTGGTGGTGCCGGTACAGCAGAAGAAATTCTGTATATGTTGGGCGTATTGCTGCATGAAAAGAATCACAGTATGCCATTGCCACTGATCTTTACTGGTCCTGCTGGAAGTGAGGCGTATTTTGAGACCATCGACCGTTTTGTTCGCCAGACTCTGGGCGATAAAGCTGCTGAGCGATATCAGATTATTGTGGATGATCCGGTTGAGGTCGCCAGTCAGATGAAGGCAGGCCTTGAGCTTGTTACTCAGTATCGAAAAGCGACCAGTGAGTCTTTTCACTTCAACTGGCAGTTGCATATACCTGCTGAGTTCCAACAGCCGTTTGAGCCTACTCACGAGAAAATGGCTGAATTAAACCTCAGCCATGATCAGGAAGATTATCAGCTCGCTTCTAACCTGCGTCGGGCGTTGTCTGGCATAGTTGCCGGTAACGTTAAAGCCCAGGGTATCCAGGAGATCGAAACCCACGGTCCTTTTGAGTTGAGTGGGGATCCTGAAATGATGCGCTCACTTGATGAGTTGCTGGCTTCTTTTGTGGAACAGCGACGCATGAAGATTAATTATCAGGAATATAAGCCTTGTTATCGTATCAAGGTTGGAGATGCTGCTGAGGCTTAAGTTAACAGGGGTTATCCATAAATCTAAAGCGCAGATTTCTGCGCTTTTTTATGAGCGAAATAATTTTAATACTCTGGAACAGTTTTAAGGAGAAAAAGATGCAATGCCATGAAGTAGATTATGAAATTGTTGGTAATTCTATGCCGCTTTTAGAGGTTGAACTGGATCCGGGTGAAACTGTAATCGCTGAAGCGGGCATGATGAATTACATGGAAGATGGTATTGGTTATGAAACCCGTATGGGGGATGGTTCAGACCCTGAAGAAGGACTGATGTCTAAGTTGTTCTCCGCTGGTAAGCGTATGTTGACCGGGGAATCTCTGTTCATGACGCATTTTTCTAATCAGGGTGCCGGTAAACAACGCGTTGCTTTTGCAGCTCCTTATCCAGGGGATATCGTGCCGGTGAATATGGCAGAAATAGGTCAGCGTCTTTATTGTCAGAAAGATGCTTTTTTATGTGCAGCACTTGGCACGCGCCTGTCTGTAGCCTTTTCAAAGAAACTTGGTGCGGGTTTTTTCGGCGGTGAGGGTTTCATTCTGCAAAAGCTGGAAGGCGATGGTATGGCTTTTATTCAGGCCGGCGGTACTGTTGTTCGTAAAGAACTGAATGGTGAGACTCTGCGGGTAGATACGGGTTGCCTGGTTGGCTTTAGCGAAGGTATTTCGTATGACATTGAGCTGACTAAAGGTATGAAGTCGATGTTACTAGGTGGTGAAGGTTTATGGCTGGCGACACTGTCAGGAACCGGAAGTGTCTGGATTCAGAGCTTGCCGTTTTCACGCCTGGCTGACCGGATTATTGCTGCTGCACCTGATTTGGGTGGCAGTCGTCAGGGTGAAAGCTAATCCTGAAGGTTAGCTCTTAGTATTAGTTCTGAAGTTTTGCCCTGATTTAGCCAGCAAAGCATGCTAAACCTCTGTGTGGTTTCGGACTATCTGTCTGTAACCGCACACAAGTTATGACTTTTTTGCTGAATACAGGTATATTTTCGTTTTATTTTTCTCCGGTATTCAGACTCAGAAGTAATGTTACGAAATAAGCTGGTTATTACACTCACGACAGCGCAGGGATCGCGTCAATATACCTTGGGGCAGATTACTAAGTATTTGCTGGCGGTATTTTTAGTTATTTCTGTTTGTAGTTTCTTTGTATCCAACCTGTTATTGGTCAAAACCACTGATCACTTGCTGAATCTGGAAGCAGGCTTCGATACGCTTAGTGTGCAGTATGAAGATACTCTGGGAGCATCGCAGCAGCAGGAAGGGCAGCTAAATCAGCTGTCCCGGTCTCTTTCTCAGCTTCAGGTTGAGAAAAAACAGCTGAAAGAAGAAAACCTGCGAATTGGTGAGTTGAATGCTGTGCTGGATGCGAGCTTATACGGACTAGAAGGTTTACTGGGCTTACCTGCGTCAGATGAAATGACGCCTGAGCGTGCTGGTGAATTGAGCATGCTGATCAGTCAGCGGACGTTTTATCTGAACAGTATTCCGAATGGCTTACCTATTCAGGGCATTCGTATTAGTGGTAAATACGGTATGCGCTGGCACCCGGTTTTAAAGAAACGCTCGATGCATTACGGTATCGACTTTAAAGCGGACAAAGGCACGCCTATATATGCCACTGCTGACGGTGCTGTAGAGTTTGCCGGATACAATAAGCAGAGTGGCTTCGGTAAACTTATTATTTTGCAGCATGGCTTTGGGTTTAAAACCTATTACGCGCATCTTAACAAGATTAAAATTAAGTCCGGGCAGTTCGTTTCGAAAGGACAGCTGATCGGGCTGAGTGGCAATACGGGCCGTTCAACCGGGCCACATTTGCATTATGAAATTCGGCATGTTTTCCGGCCGGTCGACCCTGCACCTTTCGTGGCGTGGGATATGAGTAACTTTGATTCACTGTTTTCTACGGTTAAAGGTATCGAATGGGCTTCCTTAAAAAAGATGTACCCGCTAAATCAAACACTACAAACGGCAAAGCAATAACAATTATTGCTGAAGGCAATAAGTTTAGTGGTGATATGAGTATCGTTGGCAGGATGCACATCGATGGCATGTTCGAAGGGAATATTTCTTCATTGGATAATATTTCTATTGGTAAAAATGGCCACATCCGAGGCGTTGTGAAAGCTAATCAGATTAGCGTTTGTGGATTGGTGGAAGGTGAAGTCTGGTGTGATGAGCTGGAAATTGATCGCGGTGGAAAAGTCTTTGCTACAGTAACTAGCAAGGTCATGGCGATTCATCCGGAAGGAAATTTTGTCGGTGAACGCCGGATGAAAGAAGTGAATACTGCTGAACCATTGCCCCATATGGAATCCGGTATTGAGGCAATTGATTCACTGCCGGACAAAGTGACCCTTAACAGTGATGATGAGCAGGTTTCCAAAGCCTGAACAGGCTGTGATTAAGTAACGGGATGTAGCATGTGTGAACTGCTTGGCATGAGTGCAAATGTGCCGACGGATATTTGTTTTAGTTTTTCTGGCCTGATGCAGCGTGGTGGAGATACCGGGCCGCATCGTGATGGTTGGGGAATCGCTTTTTACGAAGGTAAAGGTTTGCGGGATTTCCATGACCCTGAGCCAAGCTGCGATTCTGAAATCGCGCTACTGATAAAAAATCATCCGATTAAAAGTAAAACTGTTATCAGTCATATTCGTCAGGCGAATGTGGGTGAAACCTGCCTGGAAAATACGCATCCTTTTACTCGCGAGCTCTGGGGGTATATGTGGACGTTTGCACATAACGGCCAGTTAGATGCCAAGTTGTTTGATTTGCCGTTGTCTTTTTATAAACCTGTTGGGACGACAGATAGCGAATATGCTTTTTGCTGGTTGTTGGGTGAAGTGCGTAAAGTGTTTCCTGATCGGCCAGATGATTTTTCTGAACTCAGTGCTTTGATTGCACGATGTGCGGATCAGTTACGCGAGTTGGGCGTATTTAATATGTTACTGACTGAGTCTGAATATTTGTTTGCCTATTGCACGACTAAGCTTGCCTGGATTACCCGTCGAGCACCTTTCGGTAAAGCGAGCCTGACAGATGCTGAGTTAACGGTAAACTTCCGTGAAGAAACCAATACCACAGATGTAGTGACAGTTATAGCGACAGAGCCGCTAACTGATAACGAAGAATGGACGGCGTTAGTAGCAGGGGAAATGATTACCTTCGTCGATGGTGAACCTGTCAAGTTTACCTGAATAGAACCCATTGTGTATTGCTGATGCGCTGATTGAAACTTGTTCTCTCAGCGCATCTTTGTTTATAGCCTTTTCCGGATAGAGCCTTAACGTGAGTCGTCAGTTTCAATCTTTATATCAACGTCTTGATGAATGCCTGATCAGCGATCGATTTAAATTGCGTCAGAAGCTGGGTAATTTAAGTCGCAGAGCTGAGCAGGGGAAGCCTTTCGATAAGCTTTTATCTGATACTGACGCGTTTATTGCAGCGTCAGAGGCTGCAGTTAACGCCCGGGCCTATGACGGTGAAAGTATAATATTTCCGGATTTACCTGTATCGGGTCGCCGGGATGAAATTGCAGAAGCGATTCAAAATAATCAGGTCGTAGTGATTGCGGGTGAAACTGGTTCAGGTAAAACAACTCAGCTGCCTAAGATATGTTTGCAGCTTGGATTAGGTACTAAAGGGCTTATCGGGCATACCCAGCCGCGTCGTCTTGCTGCACGCACGGTTGCTAATCGTATAGCTGAAGAATTAGATTCTTCACTTGGTGCAACGGTTGGTTATCAGGTGCGTTTTACTGAGCAGGTTGCTGAGAATACACAGATAAAACTGATGACCGACGGTATCTTGCTGGCGGAAACTCAGCGTGACCGGTATCTGGAAAAATATCAGGTTCTGATTATTGATGAGGCGCATGAGCGAAGCCTCAATATTGATTTTTTGTTGGGGTATCTGCGGCAAATTTTGCCTAAACGGCCTGATCTCAAAGTTATTATTACGTCGGCGACAATCGATCTGGAGCGCTTTTCTAAGCACTTTAATGATGCGCCTGTGATAGAAGTGTCAGGCCGGACGTATCCTGTCGACGTGTTGTACCGGCCGCTTGAAGATATGCCTGAGTCGGGTGAACGGTCCATTCCGGAAGCGATTGTGCAGGCAGCTCAGGAGCTGCAAGTGCTGGAGCGGCAACAGCAGAAAACGATCCAGGGCGATATTCTGGTGTTTCTGAGTGGTGAACGGGAAATTCGTGAAGCTGCAGAGCATCTGCGCAAAGCTGTGACTGCACAGCGTTTAAAGCATATTGAAGTAATGCCCTTATATGCGCGTCTGAGTGTTGCTGAACAAAATAAAATCTTTCATGGTGGCCGAAGTGCGGGGCGACGGATAGTTTTGGCAACTAACGTGGCTGAAACCTCGTTAACGGTGCCAGGTATTCGCTATGTGATTGATCCTGGCCTGGCGAGAATCAGTCGTTACAGTTACCGCTCAAAGGTTCAGCGTCTTCCGATAGAACCTGTTTCTCAGGCAAGTGCAAACCAGCGAAAAGGGCGTTGTGGTCGGGTTGCTGAAGGTGTCTGTATTCGCCTTTATTCGGAGGATGATTTTAATAGTCGTTCTGAGTTTACAGATGCTGAAATTCGTCGGACAAATCTTGCGGCTGTTATCTTACAGATGCTTACGTTACGTCTCGGCAGTATCGATGCATTTCCGTTTATTGACCCGCCGGACTCCCGGTTTATTAATGATGGCTTTAAGCTGCTTCAGGAGCTAGGGGCTGTTGATGAAAAGCGTAAGATTACATCTCTGGGTTGGCAGATAAGTAAACTGCCTATCGATCCTCGAATCGCCCGAATGGTTGTTGCTGCAGTTAAAGAAGGTTGCTTAAGAGAAATGCTGGTTATTGCCAGTGCTCTGACGATTCAGGACCCCCGTGAGCGTCCGTTCGATAAACAACAAGCTGCAGATGAGAAGCATCGACAGTATGCGGATAAAGATTCTGACTTCGTGACGCTGGTTAATCTTTGGGCACTGTTTGAAGAGCAGCGTCAGGAGTTGAGCCAGAATCAGCTGCGTAAGTACTGTCAAAAGCATTTTTTGTCTTATAACAGGATGCGTGAGTGGCGTGATGTACATCGCCAGTTACATTTGATTTGTAAATCTCTGGAGTACAAAGAAGCGAACTCTGACGCAGGATATGATCGTTTACATCGGGCGTTGCTATCCGGCTTGTTAGGCAATATCGGTTTTAAGCAAGAAAATAAAGAATATCTTGGCGCCCGCAATCGTCGGTTTTATGTCTTTCCCGGATCGGGGTTATATAAGTCGGCGCCAAAATGGATTATGGCAGCTGAGGTTGTTGAAACCACAAAGCTCTATGCGCGTATGGTGGCAAAAATAGATCCGCTTTGGGCAGAGCCTCTTGCGGGCCATCTGGTTAAACGCAACTACTTTGAGCCCCATTGGGAGAAAAAACGCGCTCAGGTTATCGCTCAGGAACAGGTCAGTTTGTATGGGCTGGTTATTGTGCCAAAGCGGAATGTAGATTTTGGTAATGTCGATCCACTTGTCAGCCATGACATATTTATACGTTCAGCATTAGTAGAAGGGCAGTTCCACACTCAGGGTAAGTTTTTTGATCATAATCGCCGCTTGTTGACAAGTGTTGAAAGCTTAGAGGCGAAATCACGGCGAAAAGATTTGCTGGTGGATGAGGATACCCTTTGTGATTTTTATACGGCCAGAATGGCAAAGCACAAAGGTGACAATGTTGTTAACGGTGCAGGCTTTGAAAAGTGGCGAAAAACAGTCGAAAAAGCTGATGAGAAAGTTTTATTCCTGACGGAAGAAGATATTCTGCAAAGAAGTACCGAGCATGTAAATGCGCGACAGTATCCTGAGATGCTGAAGGTCTCCGGAGCCCCTCTGAAGCTTAGTTATCATTTTGAACCCGGTGCAGTCGATGATGGTGTGTCGGTGAATGTTCCGTTGGTGTTGCTGAATCAAATCCCTTTGCAGCGGCTGGACTGGCTAGTGCCGGGTATGCTGAAAGATAAGTGCGTTGCGTTACTTAAAGGTCTGCCAAAGCAGATACGGAAAAACTATGTACCGATTCCTGATTATGTAGATGCATTCATGCAGTCGGCGAGTTTTGGTGAAGGCAAGTTAGAAGAGGCCTTAGCACATCAGATGCTGCGTATGACCGGTGTTCGTTTGGATCCACTGCTGCTCGAAGCGGTGGAGCTGGAAGCGCATCAAAGGGTGAATATTAAGTTGTTAGGGGATAAGGGCAAAGTCATTGCTCAAAATCGTGACTGGCAGTTTCTGAGTGAGCAGTACGGCGAACAGGCTGAAACAGCACTGATCAGTGAGGCCGATGAGACCTGGGGGAGGAAAGGTATCACACGCTGGGATTTTGGTGATTTACCTGAATCCGTGATGTTAAAGCAGGCAGGTGGTATAGAGGTAGAGTTATATCCTGCGCTAATTGATCGTAAAGATTCTGTCGAGCTGGCAGTAGTCGAAGACCGTCAGGAAGCATTAGTGCTGACGCGGCAAGGTGTTATCAGGCTGGCCTGGCTGAATATGTCATCACATCTTCGACAGGTGAAAGCTAAGTTAGTTAAATTTGAAGAATCTGCGCTTTTGTTCGCTAAAGTTCAGCGCAAAGAGTCATTAAGGGAAGATATCTTACTACTGGCTATCGAGGCATGTTGTTTTGCAGATAGAGATATTCCACGTACAGAAGCTTCATTTCTGCAGAGTTTAAGTAAAGCTGATGTATCTTTTGTGAAAACAGCACAGCAGGTAGCTGAAGCAGTTCATGGGATACATCATTTTTATCATCGTATAAATAAGCAGCTTAGTGGTAAGTTAGATCTCAGAGTTGTGAATATCTTAAATGACATCAAGTTACAGTTAGCAGACTTGCTGCATACTGGTTATTTATCTTCTGCAGGCTGGCAACGATTGCAGGAGTATCCACGCTATTTGCAAGCTATTGAGCTGCGATTAGAAAAATATATGCGTGAGCTGCCCCGGCAAAGAATGCTTAGTGATCAGTTGGTTGCGTATATGCAGGGGGTTCAGAAACGCCAGAAAGAGCTTCAGCAGCAACGGCGTAGTGCAGTCGAGTTAATCGAATTTCGTTGGTTGTTAGAAGAGTATCGTGTGTCGCTGTTTGCACAGCAATTAGGTACAAAGCAGCCAGTCTCAGAAAAAAGACTTAAACAGGCCTGGCAAGCGCTGGTTGAGTCGTAACTCTGCCTGTATGGGGATAGTAGCTTTCAGGCCGGTAAAACCCTGACAAATAAAGGGCGAAATAGTTGCAGAAGGTTGTCGTGTATGCTGTAATGCGTCCAATTTATTAGACTAAACATTCATTTTGAGTTCATATTTAGATAATTAGTTAGTTGTTATTAGTAAGGCTAATCAAATCATAAGAAATAAAAGTTATTGTAAATAAATAACTTTTAAAGCTTAAAAAAAGTATGGCTAAATGATGAAAGTCACCAATATATGAAAGAAATTGCTTTCATATGTTTGAAATAATTTTATTTTATAGTATTTTTTAGTGAGCGATGCGTTCGGAATATCTGTGATGTGGACATTCCAAGCACATTAAAGCTAAAAAAATTAAAGTTAACCGCTTTGGTTAACAAAAAAGTTTAACTACTAGTACGTTAAATATTAAAGGGGAAATTGTTGATGAAAAAGTCAATCATCGCTCTGGCTGTTGCTGGCGCTCTGACTGCTCCACTGGCTCAAGCTGACGCTACACTGTACGGCAAGTTCGAAATGCGTTTAGTGGATGCAAAAAACAAGAACACTGAAATTCAGTCGGATGATTTCCGTCTGGGTGTTAAAGGCAGTGTTGACACTGGTATGGAAGGTGTTGAAGGTATTTTCGGTTACGAAACTGAAATCAACCCTGACGGCGATAACTCTTACACTTCTGCAACTGACAGCACTCCTGCTCAGAGCCTGAATGCTCGTAAAGCATTTGTTGGTATGAAAGGTGACTTCGGTACAGTTAAAGTAGGTCGTTTCGCTAACCCTGCTGAAGCTGTTGTAGCAAAAGTTGGTAACTGGTCAGAAAGTGCGACTGGTTTCACACACGATCTGAATCCAGATTTCATCGGTTCTGCTATCTCTTACCAGACTCCAGATCTGAACGGTTTTGACGCATACGTTGCTATCGTAGCTGAAGGTTCTCCAACTGGTTCTACTGCAACTGCAGTTCAGCAGTCTCAAAACGATGTAGATTCTACTATCGTTGGTGGTAACTACAACGGCGGCGGTTTCTCTGTATCTGCAGCATACTGGGAAGTTGCTAACGAATACGTAGATGGTGCTAACACTGCAGCAGCTGGTACATCTGGTGATCGTTCGTACACAGGTATTTCCGGTTCTTACGACTTCGGTGGCATGGTAAATGTTGCTCTGGGTTACCAGGACTACGAAAGCGGTACTTCTGCTACTACTCAAGCTGGCGATGTTGAAACTACAAGCCTGTTGGTTTCTAAGTCTTTCGACAACGTAACTGTTTGGGCTAACTACCACGATTACGATTACGCTGTTTCTGCTTCTACTGGTCAGTGGAAGAACGAATTCGGTATCGGTGCTGCTTACTTCATGGGCGATACTTACATTGATGTTGAATACATCGATGCAAGCGGTGAAGCGAACCAGGCTGACAACGACGTTCTGTCTCTGGGCTACACAATCAACTTCTAATTCTATTAAAAGTTGAGAAAAAAGGCTCCTTCGGGGGCCTTTTTTGCGTCTGTAGGAAAGATAAAGTCTTTGAAGGCTTCTGTGTCGAATCAAGCCTAGTTATAATGCGCGTGTAATCAGATTGAAGAACACGGGAGTTCTTACTAGTGAAATTTGCATCAGCTGCTTTGATTTTAAGTGTTTTGTTCTCAGGTCTTGTTTCTGCGCAGGATGAGTCTGTAGTAGAGATATCCAGTGAAGGTCAGTATGTATCGGATCCCTGGGAAGGCTTTAATCGTGCGATGTTCTCGTTTAATGATGGTTTAGATACTTATGCGCTGAAGCCACTGGCTAAAGGCTATCAGGCGGTTACACCAGATGTAGTTGAAACTGGTGTGAATAATTTCTTTGGCAACCTATCAGATGTGAATAGTACATTAAATGCTTTATTGCAAGGGAAGGGCGAAGCTGCAGTGGAGAGCTTCCTGCGTTTCACATTTAATACAACGATAGGCATAGGTGGTGTATTTGATGTAGCTACCCCTATGGGATTGCCTAAGCATGAAGAAGACTTTGGCCAGACATTCGCTGCCTGGGGAGTAGGACCAGGTCCTTATGTAGTATTGCCTTTATTTGGTCCTTCTACAGTGCGTGACGGTGTAGGTTTGATTCCAGACGCATTGGTCGATCCGGTTAATGAAGTTGATCATATTCGCACACGTAATTCACTTATTGGTTTGAGAATTATTGATTCTCGTGCGCAGTTGTTTGCTGCTGAAGAATTATTAACAGGCGATGACCGTTATGTTGCTGTGCGAGATGCCTATCTGCAGCGTCGGGAGTATCAGGTGAATGATGGCGAAATCGAAGCTGATTACGACAACGATTTTTAATTCGTAGATAGACATATACTCTGCAGCTCTAAGAGCTGCAGGATAGCATTGAGCATCCAGGGCGCGTTCGTGCCCACTCTGGCCGCTTTTCGGCGTATTTCTCAAACTGAGGCTGCTCATCGTATGGGTTTTGCAGCAGTGCCTGCATTGTGTGTAGCATGCTTAGATCTCCTTCGGTCGCTTTGTCTGAGACCATTTGTGCAAGGTAGTTTCTAAGTACGTATTTTGGATTGATCTGATTCATAAGTTGGTGACGTTCGCTGTCTTGTAATTCCTCATAAATGCAAACTTCTTTGTATTTAAGTAGCCAGGTTTCTAGTGTCTGAATATATGCGGCGTCAATTTGTTCACTTACATAAAATGCATTTTTTAAGCTGATTAGTTGTTGGTCAATGTGAATATCTAGTGCAGTATTTGCTAGCTCCCGATAAAAAATAGTCATGTCGGTTTCAATAAGAGTTAATAGGTTTTCTAGTTCGCTTATAAGTATTTCTTTCTGACTACTAAATGATGTATTTAAACCAAGTTTTTGGCACATCATCTGGTAATAGGCGGTTTTATATTCTTCTGAATAGTTATTAAGTATTTCTTCCAGTGACTTTGCATCTTCGATTAACGGATAAATGGCATTGGCTAGTTGATAGAGATTCCAGAGTGATATTTGCGCTTGATTCCCGAAGCGATAGCGTCTGTTTTGAGCGTCAGTTGTATTGGGTGTCCAGTTTGGATCATAGTTATCCAGCCAGCCGTAAGGCCCGTAGTCAATTGTCTGACCTAAGATTGACATATTATCTGTATTCATAACTCCGTGTACGAAGCCAACTCGCTGCCAGTGAACGATCATTTCGAGTGTTTTCTGGCATACTTCTTTAAACCATTTTAGATATGTTGTTTTATCTGGCGAGCTAAGGTGCGGAAAGTCATTAGCTATGGTGTAGTCAGTAAAAGTCTTCAGTAAGGTTATATCATTTCTTGAGGAAAATAACTGAAACTGTCCAAAGCGGGTGAAAGATCTGGCGACCCGGCAAACGATTGCGCCAGGTTCCTGCTGAGGGTTACCGTTGTAAAACATATCTCTGGTAACAGATTCACCAGTAAGAGAAAGGCTAAGTGCGCGAGTAGTAGGTACTCCGAGATGATGCATTGCTTCACTGCAGAGAAACTCTCTTACAGAAGAACGTAACACTGCAAGGCCGTCTGCGCGCCTGGAGTAGGGCGTCACGCCAGAGCCTTTTAGTTGCAATGTATAAAAGCTGTCGCCGGCTATCACTTCACCTAAATTAATGGCTCTGCCGTCCCTTAGCTGCCCGGCCCAGTTGCCAAACTGATGGCCACCGTAGCACATTGCATATGGCTGCATGCCAGATAGCATCTTGTTGTCGGTAAATATATCCGCAAATTCCGAATCATCAAGTAATTTGCTTGCAGTGCAATCTATATTAAGGAGCTTAAGAACACTGGAAGAAATGGCTAATGTTTTAGGTGACCGCACTCGTGTTGGCTGAACCAGTGAGAAGCAGGCTGACTAGACTTGTCTGCAATAATTATCAGTAATCGGATCTGCTGGTAGTTGTTCTGTAAAACGATTGCTGAAGTTTAGGTTCTGTAAAGATGAGGTCATTAGCTTTCGTCAGATAATAAAAAACGGTCTGAGTATGATACTACAGACCGTTTTCTAATTATCTGAGTTCCTATTAGCTTTGATGTTACCCTTTTACAAATAGGTAACGCTGCCACCAGTTGTTGGCGGTTAACAGGGCTTTGATAATACTTTGCTCCAGTTGATTTCCATAGCGGATGTCAGGAGTGTTCTGATCAAGAGATGGTAGTGCAATCGTGAATTTTTGCTTTTGACTTAAATAATAGTCTGCATAGTTGTCTGTTGTGCTAAGGCTCTCGATGACAGGAAAAACCGGCAGTTGAGGGCATAGGTAAAACAAAAGCCAGCTTGCGGCTGCAATCTGATTCGTACCGCCAAATATGTTGCTGGCGGCTTCATTTACAAGGTTGATTGCTATTTCCTGGCGCTGAGGGTGAGTCATATCATCATATTCATTCCAGTTGTCCTGTAAATTGCTCTGAATGAATATGGCAACCGCTTCACTTGTTCTGTCTGTTATTGGAGCTAAGGGCTTTAGTTCGTAGCTGGTCAGTAGCATTTCAAGATCGGCTGTAGCAATGGCTAATTGCTTTTCTGGCCATTGCTGACGTGCAGCTTGTTCAATGCATCCATAAAATATGCTGAGCAGTCCGTTGCCGCTGCTGCGGGTATCTGTATCCAGAATAGCTTGGTGCCAGTTGCTGGTAGCTGCTTCAAAGGCGCTGTCATGTTTCATAGTAGGTCTGCACGTCAGAATTATGTAGATACTTAAATATAAAAATTGGCAGTCTTTTGAGTTAGCGCCAGTCTGTGAGTAAAGCTAGTACCAATTTGGATGTGTAAGGTTTTTTATGTGGGTTTTTTTCTATTGTATGAGGGAAAAATCGTTATAAATTATAGTTTTATTTTCTATATTTCTTTTTGGAATTAATTATTGTTTTTTATTCTTTTGAAATATAAGTGGTCTGGTTCATACTGGTTCCATCAAAGCTACACAGCTGGCCCCATTCTTTGGTTCTGGGGTCATAACTAAGAGGCAACGGGTATGTTAGCGCACAGAGCAAGTCAGCCACAGGCAGTAAACTCAACATCTGATCAACAAGGTAAGATCAGAATTGTATTGAAGCAGCCAAAGCAGACGATGTGTAAGATGCCGGCTAAGCCCAAGGAAGAGCAGAAGCCTACATATGATTTTGTAGGGATTGCAGGATAAATTCTTCTTTAATAAAAAAGCCCCGAAATATCGGGGCTTTTTTGTACGTGTAACTAACCTTAATCATCTTCGCGCTCAGCGAGTGGAACGATGAGCATTGGAATGCGTGAGTGACTTAATACTTTTTTGGCGACGCTGCCAAGGAAGGTATGTAGCATGCCTTTCTCGTGTGTACCCATCACTATCAAATCGACGCTAAGTTCTTTGGCGGTTTTGATGATGGTTTCGGCTGGATATGCTTCCACTATATCAATCGATTTAATTTGTTTACGTACTTCGGTTTCATCCGGGTGCAAGGAATCCCAAAAGTGATCCTGGCGAGCGTGGAGCTTATCGGTAGCGTTGTGAACACGTTCCTGCAATAGATCGTGGCGGCTTTTATTATCCATCACGTAGGTTTGCAGAGTGATTTTTGCGTCACTGGATAGTTTTTCCACAACATGCAGGATATGAATATCAGCACCTGTTTGCTTTGCCAAATAAGTTGCTTGCTCGAAAGCAGCGGTAGAGCTTTTGGAAAGGTCAGTGCTGTAAAGAATCTTACGAACTTTAGGTAGCATGGCGGTTCTTCCTGTTTATTGGCTGTAACAGCCGGCAGTAGCTGCCGGCTGAGTATTTCTGGCGGACGGAAACTAGCTGGGAGGCTAGTAGCCAAATGCCCGCGGCAGGAATAGTGCAATCTCAGGGAAGAAGGCAATTATGAATACCGCAATGGTAGACATTGCTGCGAATGGCAGCGCTTTAACAGTTACTTCTTCCAATGAAATATTTGATATACCTGATGCCACGAACAAATTCTCACCCAAGGGAGGAGTTGAGAAGCCGATCGACAGACTACATACCATGACGATACCAAAGTGAATTGGATCGATACCCAAGTTATAGGTAACAGGTAATAGTACTGGTGTCAGAATCATAATGGCTGCCAGAGTTTCCATAAACATACCTACAAACAGCAGGAATGCGATAATCAGGAACCAAATGATGTACAGGTTATCTGTCAGGCTAAGCATAGATTCTGCAACAATGGCTGGAATCTGATTTTCTACCAGTAGGCGTCCAAATACTGTCGCTGTAAACAGGATCAGTAATACCCGGCCGGATAACCATGTGGTGGTTTCCAATGAGCGGAACAGATCTTGCCAGCTAAGTTCTTTGTGGATGAAGACACCGACAAACAACGTGTAGAAGATGGCTACGATTGCTGATTCCGTTGGTGTGAAGAAACCAGAGTAAATACCACCCAAAATTACCAGCGGCGCCATGATAGACCAGAAGCCCGTGCGGAAAGCTTCGAGGATATGTTTGATATCCCAGCCGCCTTCAGTGCCCATGTAACCTGCTTTCTTACAGCGGAAGTAGTTCATGGTCAGGATGCAGACAGACATTACAACGCCAGGTAAGAAACCGGCAATGAATAGCTTACTGATTGAAACGCTCTGGAATTCACCGTGAACAGCGATAGCTTCTGGTGGAACGGTCAGGCCAATAGCTGAGATACCGAAAATTACCATCGGGATAGATGGTGGAATAACGATTCCTAAACCACCTGAAGATGCGGTAATAGCAGATGCGTAGCCTTTATCGTAGCCACGTTTAACCATGGCCGGAATCATCAGCATGCCTACTGCAGCTGTAGTTGCCGGGCCTGAGCCTGAAATTGCACCAAAGAACATACAAGCAAGAACAGCAGCGGCTGAAATGCCGCCTGTTACTGGGCCTGCAAAGCTTTCAGCCAAATTTACGAGGCGTTTTGAGATGCCTGCCGCTTCCATCAGTGCACCCGCAAGGATGAACGAGGGTAATGCCATCAGCGGGAAAGAGCCAACTGAGGTAAAGGCGATCTGGACAAATTTAATTGGGTTTTGATCGAGGTATAAAAATGACGCTAACGCAGCCACACCGAGTGATACGGTAACTGGCGCGCCCATCACTAAAAGGACCAAAAATGATCCGAATAATATGAGTACTATTGAGGTTTCTGCCATGATCAGCTCCTGGGATTAAACGGCGCTTTTATTATTTTTGTCGTCTTCGTCGATATCGTGATCGATTAATTCATCCAATTCCTGAGAATCAGGGTCACGTATATCGATGCCTTTAACCAGCTTGAAGTAGTTAACCTGGATTACCCTAAAGGTCATCAGGGCGAAGGCAATTGGCAGAATGATGTAAACGTACTTCATTGGTATACCGAGAGTCTGCGATTTCCAGAACAGGTTCATCTTGTTGAAGACGAAATCATAGGACAGGTATACGAAATAGGCGTTAAAGCATATCCAGATGAAATCGGTAATGACTTCCAGTATGGGGGGTAAAAACGCCGGCATCAGTTTGTATTGAAAGGTTACACGGTTGTGCGCGGCAAGCTTTGCAGCGTAGCTGGCACCGAAAAATACAAACCAGACAAACATGTAAACAGAAAGTTCTTCGGTCCAGGAAAATGAATAACCAAAAAACTGGCGTGAAATGATCTGCATAAACAACAGAGAGACAAAGATTGTCAGCAATGTGCGGCAGATGTAGCTCTCGATATTATCGAGAAAGTGTATGAATTTGCTGCCCATGGGAGGTACTCCGGTATAAGTATATGCCCCAAAGGGGCATATACGTTAGTGAGAAATCTACGGTAGTTAAACCTTAGATTTCTGCACGACCCAGAGAACGCAGCAGAGCGTTAACTTTCTCTTTGCCGCCAACACTCTCGTAGAACTTAGGCCATACAGCGTCTTGAGCTTTCTTAGCCCATTCAGCTTCGTCCTGCAGAGTATCGATCTGCATGCCGTACTTGTTAACCAGCTCGTCTTTGATAACGGCTTCCTGGTCTTTCAGCCACTGCAGGCTGTAAGCAGTTGCTTCAGTACCGGCTTCCAGAATAGCTTTCTGAGTAGCTTCATCCTGATCCTGGTACAGAGACTCAGAAACAATCAGAGGCTCAAGCAGGAACAAGTAGTGCAGGTCAGAGATGTACTTCTGAACTTCACCGAACTTCATCGCATAGATAGTCGTGTAAGGAGTATCCTGACCGTCTACTACGCCTTGCTGAAGAGCTGTGAATGTTTCAGACCAAGCCATTGGAGTAGGGTTGTTGCCCCAAGACTTGTAAGTGTCGATCATGATTTCGTTTTTAGGTACACGTACAACGATGCCATCCAGATCAGCCAGCTTCTGGATAGGACGCTTAGAGTTACTCAGTACACGGAAACCTGAGTAAGTCCAACCAACAATACGAACACCAGCATCACGAATAGTGTTGTCTACCAGCTCAGCACCGATTGGGCCAGATACAACGCTTACCGCCTGGTCCAGGTTTTCGAAGATGTAAGGCAGAGACAAAATGCCCAGAGTTGGAGAGAAAGGACCGATGTTGTTACTTGCAACGATGGAGAAATCCAGTGTGCCCAGGGCAGCGTCGTTTACAGTATCCTGCTCGGAACCCAGCTGACCGTTCAGGAACAGCTTAGCTGTGTGATCAGTTTTCGCTTCCAGAGATTCGATGAATTTCAGACCTAAAGCTTCTTGAGCACTTCCGCCACCATCACCTACTGCGATGTTCCAGTTAGCAGCTAATGTGCTGGCAGAAAACAGCAAGCCAGCAGTCAGGGATAGTACTGTAGTGATCTTATTCTTATGCTTCATAAGTAACTCCTGATTTTTGTTATTGCACTTGTTCTGAGACAAGTGTTGAGCCATGTGATCCGTAGCCGAATCGACTTAGAGTCAGAGAGATTAATACCACACGGGTGATTAATAACAACTTTCTGTAAGCCATTATCACTCGGCGAAACCTGTTTTTACGTCTGATAACAAGCAGTAATCAAACGTCAGAATCTCAATGTGACAATGACATACATAGTTAACCCATGGATGTTTGTTTTTTAGGGCCAGCCGAGCAACCCATATGGGACCAGTCCTAAAGTGACCCTATTCTGCTTATAGAAGAATGGGTTACCGGTTAATACTATAGCCTTGATTCCCAATGCAAAATATTAAATTTCCAATTTTATTTTCATAAGTTATTGATCATTCATATATATACGACTTCCGGGTGAAACCTCAGGTAGTGTTTTCTTTGGCTTTCAGGGGCGTATTTTTCAGTTACTTGTGGTTTAAGTGAAAAATCGACAAATTTATTCATCCGGCAGTTTGTTTGTTATGATGTCACCCGGTTAAGGGTGAAAGGTTGTTTATGAAACAAGGGCATAAAGAAAATATGGAAAGCGAAAACCTGCGTATAGGTAAGCAGATAAGGGATTTGCGCAAGGCAAAGGGGATCACTCTGACGACCATGGCAGAGAAGATAGAACGCTCTGTTGGATACGTTAGTCAGGTAGAAAGGGGTGTTTCAGCTTTGCCTATTCCGGTTTTACAAGCCATCAGTGAAATTCTCGATGTACAGATTAGCTGGTTCTTTCATGCCGATCGTGAAGCGCCAATGGATGAACTGGATTATGTCGTCAGGCAGCATAACCGGCGCAGTTTGAACTTTGCCGGTACAGGGATGCGCGAAGAGTTATTATCACCGACCCTAAGCGGTCAGTTGCAGATGGTGCTTTCGACTTTAGAACCAGGATCTGGTCGGCAGGCATCCCGTCGTCGAAAGAGTGAAGAGGCCGGATTTGTCCTTTCGGGGAACCTTGAACTGGGAATTGGTGAAAAAGTGTTCCATCTTGGAGTTGGTGACAGCTTTGCGCTGACCGGTGATGAGCCCCATTGGCTGCGAAATATGTCTGATGATGAAGAAGTCGTGATTGTCTGGACATTGGCAGGGGCTAACTATTAATAGAGTTGGTCAGACTGCATGTTCTGATTTGTGGCGCTGATTTCTTTATTTGAAGTATGTGCCTTTTGATGACTACCTACTTTTTAACTGTTTTTTTTCTGCCTTTTTTTCGCTGTCTATCTTACTTCTTCGGTATACCAGCAAGCTGTATACCGAAGTTTTTCATTTAGAACCACGTTTATGTTGTATTCCTCATGATAGCTATATGAATTAAGACACTTTTGATCATTGGGGCGGCTGTGTAAGTCTTAACCTGTATTTATAGTTACTCTTGGTAGCTATAGCCGTTTTCCACTTCTTCTCTTCTCTTCTCTTCTCTTCTCAGGTTTCACGTTTCAGGTTTTCGTAAGCATTTGCGTAAGTGTATTCGTAAGAGTGTGTCCGTCAATTACATTTCATATTTGATGTTGGTTTCCCATAATATTTTCCCTTACGTGTAATTTTATAAATTAAAATGCTTTGACATAAAAAAATACCGAGTGTATATATATAAATGAAATTTTAATAAATAATTTCATTTTGCTTATGTGTTACTTCACGGCAGAGTGAAAACGGTCTTGATGAGGTTGTGATGAAGATACTGGTCGCGATAAAGCGGGTTGTTGATGCGAACGTAAAGGTTCGTGTGAAACCGGATAATTCTGCTGTGGATCTTACCAATGTAAAGATGGCGGTTAATCCATTTTGTGAAATCGCGATTGAGGAAGCTGTACGTCTCAAAGAAAAAGGCATTGCCAGTGAAGTTGTTGTAGTGAGTGCCGGCACTAAAGATTGCCAGGAGCAGTTACGTACAGGTTTGGCGCTGGGCGCGGACCGTGCTTTACAGATTGAGTCAGATGCTGAAATTGAGCCATTAGCAATCGCTAAATTATTAGCAGCACTGGTTGAGAAAGAGCAGCCAGGTATTGTGTTAATGGGTAAGCAGTCAATTGATGGCGAAAATAACCAGACAGGTCAGATGCTGGCGGCTCTGACTAATATGACGCAGGGGACTTTTGCATCTGAAATTGAAGTGTCTGGTGAAGAGCTGCTGGTTACCCGTGAAGTTGATGGCGGTCTGCAGAAAATCGGCTTGAAGCTACCGGCGGTTGTCACGACTGACTTACGTCTGAACGAACCTCGCTATGCGTCATTGCCAAATATTATGAAAGCTAAGCGTAAGCCTTTAGAGACCATCACACCGGATGAGCTTGGCGTTGATGTATCCCCACGTCTGACGACGCTGGAAGTAACAATGCCGGAGGAACGTAAGGCTGGTATTAAAGTTGCGAACGTAGGTGAATTGGTTGAAAAGTTAACTGCTGAAGCAGGAGTACTGTAATGACTATTTTGGTAATTGCTGAACACGATAACCAGCAACTAAATGTTGCAACTCTTAATAGTGTACGTGCTGCAGATGAGCTAAAGCAGGCAGGTGCAGGTGATTTACACTTGTTAGTAGCAGGAAGTGACTGTTCTGCCGTTAGTGCTGAAGCAGCTGTTGTTGCCGGTGTAGATAAAGTAATAGCTATGGATTCTGCCGCGCTGGCTCAGCAGTTGGCAGAAAACCTTGCGCCAGCTGTCGTATCACTTGTTCAGGCTGCCGGTTATTCGCATGTCGTTGCAGCTTCCACAACTATGGCAAAGAATGTTCTGCCACGCATTGCTGCTTTGCTGGATGTTGCTCAGGTTTCCGACATTATTGAAGTATGCGCTGCTGATACTTTTATTCGTCCTATTTATGCGGGTAATGCGCTGGCTAAAGTACAAAGCAGTGATGCAGTAAAAATTGTTTCAGTTCGTATGACCGCATTTGAAGCCGTTACTGCTACAGGTAATCAGGCTGAGGTTCAAAATCTGGATCAGGCATCTGATCAGGGCGTATCCCGTTTTATCTCTGAAGAGAAGAGCAGTTCTGAGCGTCCTGAACTCGCTTCTGCCCGGGTAATCATCTCTGGTGGCCGGGGCATGCAAAGCGGCGATAACTTTCCATTACTGGGAAAGGTTGCCGACAAGATTGGTGCGGCTGTTGGTGCTTCCCGTGCAGCGGTTGATGCCGGCTTTGTCTCGAATGATTACCAGGTTGGTCAGACAGGCAAAATTGTTGCACCGGAACTGTATATCGCAGTCGGTATCTCCGGAGCGATTCAGCATCTGGCAGGCATGAAAGACTCAAAAGTAATTGTTGCTATTAATAAGGACGATGAAGCACCGATCTTTAATGTTGCGGATTACGGTCTGGTAGCAGATTTGTTCGAAGCATTACCTGAGCTGGAACAAAAGCTTTAACCCGTTTCTCTAAAGCACCCCTTAGCCTGCAGCCATGCTGCAGGCAATTTTTTGTGCAGAGAACATCTGATGTTGTGTATGTAAAAGCTGCTGGCAAGCTGGCAGCGAGGAAAAAATATGAAGCAAACGTATCGGTTGTTGCTGGATTGTCCGGACCAGATAGGCGTGATCACTCGGGTCGGTAAAGTGATTACAGATAATGGTGGCTGGATTAATGAAGCTGAGCATCACTCAGATGAAGACAGCAACTGGTTCTTTTCACGCTTTGAAATTCAGGCAGAAACACTGCCTTTTGATATTCATGGATTACGGGAAGCACTGCAGCCGTTAATCGACGAATGCAAAATGAATGTACGTCTGAGTGACAGTAACAAGCCTAAGCGAGTCGTGATCATGGCAAGTAAAGGCAGCCACTGTCTGTCTGACTTGCTGGATCGCTGGCGCAGTGGTGATCTTAACTGTGACATTCCATGTGTTATTTCAAACCATGAAGATATGCGTGGTTTAGTTGAATGGTACGGGATTCCATTTCATCACGTGGTGATCGATAAGGAAGATAAAGCACCAGGCTTTGCTGAAGTTGAGCGTCTGGTTACTGACTATGAAGGTGACTGTGTTGTGCTGGCGCGTTACATGCAGATACTGCCTCAGTCATTGTGTGAAAAGCTACGTCATCAGGTCATTAACATACACCACAGCTTTTTGCCGTCTTTTATTGGTGCCAAACCTTACCATCAGGCATCGCGTCGTGGTGTAAAGCTGATTGGGGCAACTTGTCACTATGTCACTGAACAGTTGGATGAAGGCCCGATTATTGATCAGGATGTTGTCAGAGTAAGTCATAGTGACAAAGTGGCTGATCTGGTTCGGTTGGGCAAAGATGTAGAAAAAACTGTATTAGCGCGCGGTTTGCGTGATCACCTCGAAGACCGGGTTTTGGTGCATGGCAACAAAACTGTTGTTTTCAGCTAGCAGTGGGTTAGCAACCTAAATAAAAAATAATGAAACTGTAGCTGTGTATTGTGGCTGGAGAAATGAATATGACTAAACAATTACCTTCTTCTGCGCGCGTTGTCATTGTTGGCGGCGGCGTAATCGGTTGTAGCGTTGCCTACCACCTGACCAAACTGGGCATTACCGATGTAGTATTGCTGGAACGTAAGCAGCTGACCTGTGGTACTACCTGGCATGCTGCCGGCTTAGTGCCAACTTTACGTGCGACTTATAATATGTCGATGCTGGCCAATTACAGTGCCAGCCTGTATGACACTCTGGAATCTGAAACAGGCCAGGCAACTGGCTTTGTTCGCAATGGTTCCCTGACTATTGCAACTAACAAAGAACGTTTATCTGAACTGAAACGCGGCGCGTCTATGGCGAAAGTTGCCGGTTTCCCATGTGATGTTATTAACCCTGAGCAGGCCCGTGATTTGTGGCCACTGCTGAACATTGATGATGTGCTAGGTGCTATCCATCTGCCAATGGATGGTATGGCAAGTCCGGTTGATGTTACCCAGGCGCTGGCTAAAGGTGCCCGTATGGGTGGTGCTCAGATCATTGAAGGCGTGAAAGTGCTGGATATGAAAATCCGTGACGGTAAAGCTGCCGGTGTTATCACCGAACAAGGTGATATCGATGCTGAGTACGTAGTTAACTGTGCCGGAATGTGGGCTCGTGAATTTGGTAAAAAAGCTGGTGTGAACGTACCTCTTCACGGTGCTGAGCACTTTTACGTTGTTACCGAAAATATGCCTAATCTGCAGCATGGTTTACCGACGTTGCGTGATATGGATGGTTACTGCTATTACAAAGAAGATGCCGGTAAATTGTTGGTAGGTATGTTCGAACCTGGTGCTAAGCCATGGGGTCAGGACGGTATTCCGGAAGATTTCTGTTTTGATGAGCTGCCGGAAGATTTTGAGCATTTAGAGCCTTATCTGGAAGCAGCAATGCACCGTGTACCTGAGCTGGAAAAAACTGGTCTACAGGTATTCTTCAACGGGCCGGAATCTTTCACACCGGATGACCGTTATCACCTTGGTGAAGCGCCTGAGCTGCGTAACTACTTTGTTGCGGCAGGTTTTAACTCAGTGGGCATTCAGTCTGCAGGTGGCGCAGGTAAAATGCTGGCTGAGTGGATTGATAAAGGACATGCGCCACGTGATCTGTGGGATGTGGATATTCGTCGTAATATGCCGTTCCAGGGGACTCAAAAGTATTTGCAGGAACGTACTACAGAGACTTTAGGTTTGCTGTACGAAACTCACTATCCGTTCAAACAGTTCAAAACATCCCGTGGCGTGCGTCGTTCTGTGCTGCATGATCAGTTAAAAGCACAGGGTGCAGTATTTGGTTCTGAAAATGGCTGGGAGCGGGCAAACTGGTTTGCTAATGAAGGCCAGGAAGCGGAATACGAATATTCTTTTGGTCGTCAGAACTGGTTCGACAATAACCGTGCAGAGCATGAAGCGGTACGTAACTCAGTAGGCGTTATCGATCAGAGCTCTTTCTGTAAGTATCAGGTTGAAGGTCCGGATGCGGTTAGCTATCTGAACCGTATCTGTTCGAATAACATCGACGTTGCTGTTGGGCGTATGGTTTATACCCAGTGGTTGAATGATCGTGGTGGTATTGAAGCGGATGTAACTGTTACCCGTCTGGCTGATGACCGTTTCCTGGTTGTTTCCGGTGTTGCCTGTCAGAACCGTGATATGGCCTGGTTGCGCAGCAACAAGCCCGCTGATGCCATGGTGTTCTTCACTGATATGACATCTGCTATGGCTGTGGTGACTGTTATGGGGCCTAAGTCACGTGAAACGATCAGTAAGCTGACGCGTGAAAATATGTCTGCTGACGCTTTCCCGTTTGCTTCTTCGAAAGAGATTGAGCTGGGCTACGCAATAGTACGTGCCTCACGTATTACCTATGTAGGTGAGCTGGGCTGGGAACTGTATATCCCAACGGAATTCGCACCAAGTGTTTATGATCTGGTGATGGAAGCCGGCGAAGAGTTCGGTATCCGCCCTTATGGTTACCACACCATGAACTCCCTGCGGATGGAGAAGTGCTACCGTCACTGGGGTCACGACATTACCGATGAAGATACTGCTCTGGAAGCGGGCTTAGGCTTTGCGTCTGACTTCAATAAAGAAGGTGGTTTCATTGGTAAGGAAGCGCTGCTGGCACAGAAAGAAGCGGGTTCGCTGAAGCGTCGTTTTGTCGCTTTCCTGTTCGAGAATCCTGAACCATTGTGTTACCACGAAGAACCGATCATTGCCGATGGCAAGATCGTTGGCCGCACAACAGCCGGTATGTTCTGTCATTCCATGGGTGCGACAGTTGCAATGGGCTACATAGAAAATGATGCTGGTGTGACGAAAGACTGGCTGGATAGCGTTCAGTTCGAGATAGAAGTGGAATACGAGCGCTTCGCTGTTAAACCATCCTTGCGTTCATTCTTTGATCCGGCGATGGAAAAAATTAAATGCTGATAAGCGGTATTTAATGAGGGTTTGAGGCAACCTGTGACTTAATTGCCGGATCAGAGAGGTATGCTCTGGTCTGGTCGTGCCCTAAAATTAAGTCGCATGGTTGCTTCTTTTACGTTGCTCATGCAGGATAGCCTCAGCCAGGTTATACAAAAGTAGTTGTTCAAAAGTATAGCTATTACGATCTTCTGCTCAGGTTTCTGAGACAGGAGATTTTTTTGGTGCAAATGTCAGGTTTGTAAATTTTACAGGCTTGGTATTCAGGCTGTCAGAGCAAATAAAGTATAAGCGTTAAGCCATACGGCCGGTGCGATAGCTACGGTCAGTATCTTTAATCAATTACAGGTCGCTTTTAGCAAATTATTGCTAACGCAATGTCCTGATAATACTGCTCTGATGACAGGCTATTCTATCGGCGCTTGCTGTAGATCATGCCTCTGTTTACCACTGCCCAATTACCGGGTTTTCTTGTCGATAAATGCTTGAACCTGACAGTGGTAGCTATATCATAACGGCTGTTTTGTCGCGTCGCAGAATGCTTTGCTGGCGGGCGTAAACCAAGGCTAATTTAGCTCCCGATTGTATTTGTCTTATGGCAGCAGAGTGACTGTCAGGGAGATAGATATGCCGGGTCGATACAGGATTACGATAGGTAAATTATGAGCAATATCATTGACGGCAACGCGTACGCTACTAATCTTCGTCAGACTATGGCGGGTGAAGTTGCTGAGCTTCAGCAAAAAGCCGGTAAGGCACCAGGCTTAACCGTTATCCTGGTAGGTGAAGATCCTGCTAGCCAGGTTTATGTTCGCAAGAAGGGCGAGCAGGCAAAAGAAGTCGGCTTTATCTCTACTGAGCACCGTTTGCCTGAAACAACTTCTCAGGAAGAATTGCTGGCACTGGTTGATCAACTGAATAACGACAGCGAAATTCACGGTATTTTGTGTCAGTTGCCACTGCCATCTCACATTGATGAGAAAACAGTATTGAATGCAATTGATCCTGATAAAGATGTCGACGGTTTCCACCCGGTAAACGTTGGCCGTCTGTCTATCGGTGAAGAAAGTCTGTTGCCTTGTACGCCTCACGGCAGTGTTCACCTGATCAAACACGCTTTGGGTGACAACCTGTCTGGTAAGAACGCTGTTGTTATTGGTCGTTCTAATATCGTGGGTAAGCCTATGGCTGCATTGTTACTGGCTGAAAGCTGCACAGTAACTATCGTGCATTCCCGTACCCAGAACATTGAAGAAATCTGCCGTCAGGCTGACATTGTTGTGGCTGCTGTTGGCCGTCCAGAAATGGTTAATGCTGACTGGATTAAAGAAGGTGCTTGCGTGATTGACGTAGGTATCAACCGTATCCAGCGCGATGGTAAGAACAAGCTGGTAGGCGATGTTGATTTCGCCAGCGCGTCTGAAAAAGCTGCACACATTACACCTGTACCAGGTGGTGTTGGCCCAATGACTATCGCAATGCTGCTGCTGAACACGCTGACAGCATTTAAGCGTCTGGAAAATCTGAACTAAGATTTTTAAATTTAAAAAAGCTGGCTATATGCCGGCTTTTTTTGTGTCTGAAATTGCTCAACCGGGAGAGGGAGTATTGCCTTTGATGGCTCGAAGGCGGTTCAGAAGCCACTGTCCTGCAGTCCCCAGCGCTTTGTGTTCAGTCCATATCACATCGATGCCCTGAAAGACGTCAACCTGCTGATAAGCCAGCTGGAATACTGTCAGTTCGCCTAAATGCCGTTTTTCACGAATTACTGACTCATGCAGGAATGCCCAGCCAAGACCGGCACATACCGCCTCTAGCATGACGTGAGGGCTTTCAAAGCGCCACATGTCTGGACTTAGCAGATGACGTTCATGACTGCGATCATCAGGGTTACGGTTACTGGCCAGTAGCTGGCGGTGTTCTCTAAGCTGCTGATGGCTTACAGGCTGTTGTAAGACCAGTGGATGTTCCGGGTGACAGACTGGCAGTAAGCGCGCATGTCCTATACCGCTGAAACGGAAACCCTTCGGATAAATTTCCTGCTCCATCATTAGTCCTATATCTGCCCGGCCTGATCGAATCAGTTCGGCGGCATCACTGCTGCCCGGATCGAGTAATTCCAGGGTAACGTAAGGATAGCGCTGCTCAAATTCTTTTAAGACGTCCAGTAAAGGTAAGTCCCAGACGCTTTGAGCAATAGCCAGACAAATCTCCGTTTCATTGGCGCCGTTCAGGGAAGTGGCATGAGCAATGAATTCCTGCTGAGTTTGTTGTAGCGCGTGAGCTTTACGCAGTAACGCGTTACCTGCCGGGGTGAGAGTAGGGCTGCGGGAGCTGCGGTCAAACAGCTCGACGCCGATATCTATCTCTAAGTTTTGAATTGCGTGGCTCACCGCTGACTGAGCTTTGTTGAGTCGACGAGCAGCGGCTGAGAATGAACCTTGTTCGGCAGCAGCAATAAAGGCAAGGATTTGATCTTGGCTGGGCATAAAGTTACCTATCTGATTTATAGATAGTATTTAACTTTATTGTATCTTTAAGATGGTTAGAATGCTCAGATTAATTTATACAACAGATTTAGACTGAATGTGGATACTTTTGGTCAGTGTCTATTGAGTTGTTTACGTGAGTAATATCCAGACAAAGGGGAGGCAGGGAACATGGCAGCAGATATTGTGATTCGGAGTAAGTGGGACAGAATTCGTTATACCATTATCTTTGAGATTCTTTTAATCGGTACAATTACACCTGCACTGAGTTATTTTTTGGATAAGGAACTGTTGGAAATGGGTGCTCTGTCGCTAATTCTCAGTCTTAAAGCGATGATAATTAATCTGATATTTAATTATGCATATGACCGGGTAGACGTAGCTTTTGGCAGAATTCCAACTGAACGAAGCATTATTGGCCGGATTGTGCACGCTTTGAGTTTTGAGTTAACTCTTACGGCGACATCATTACCGATTATTATGTGGTGGCTTGGCTTTAGCCTCTGGCAGGCGCTGGTGATGGATATTGCGGTGATGGCCAGCGTGGTATTGATGACCTTCGCCTATACCTGGATATACGACAGATTTTTTCCAGTTATCCAGAAAGAAGCTATAGCTTAAAACCCGGAATGAAATTTATTATCAAAAAGAGTTGATAATCATTATCATTAATGTATTATTGCTCTGGCTCGTAAGTGGTCAGCAACATTTCCTCACCTCACCGAGGTGTTGCTGCAGAAAAGGGTTTGATTTGGCCAAACTCTTTTCACTTTACGAACTATGGCTGAAATCGTATTTGGCTCGATTTAAGCAATAGGCTCTTGTCATAAGTATTTTTACCGGGTGCTTGCACCCGGTTTTTTTTCGTCCGAATTTAGCTGTTCTGCTCGCTAACTACTTCTGAAATGATTTCTCCTAATAACTGACAGTCTGCTTCACTGAATGTCAGAGGTATACGCATATCAAGCAGCTTACTGAGAATTTGCTCAGTCTTTGGCAGTTGCGGCATATTCTTGATATAGCGCCAGCTGTCGTAACGGCTGGTGTAGTCTTTAGGATCAGCGTCTCCGAACCATTTTAATACAACGCCACGGTTAGCACATTCAGTGACCACATTAAGGATTTGGGCTTCACTGAAATCCGGTAATGAAAACTGGATTGAACTGGCAACAAACTGTTCTGCTTCCGGACGTGCTGGAATATGGATACCCGGACATGCGTTGAAAACAGTCTCAAGTAATCGGTAACGTGAATTCCAGCGATTACACTGAGTATCCAAGTCAGCCAGTTGAGGGCGTAGGATTGCCGCCCGCAGATTATCCATTCGACCGCTGTAATTTGGTGTCTCGAATCGAATTTCCGCAAAGGCTTCTTTAGGTGGCGCTGCAAAGTGGCGCTCAAACAGCATGTATGAGCCGGAGTGCATAATGGCACGGGCCATAATGTCTGGATGACGGGTTGTCAGGAAACCGCCTTCGCCGGAATTGATATGCTTGTAGGTTTGAGTACTGAAGCAGGCAACATCACCAAAGGTGCCGCTTTTTTTGCCATTCCAGGTGGCTCCCATCGTGTGGGCGCAGTCTTCAATCAGAAATAAACCGTATTTATCGCAGATTTCCATAATGCGATCCATGTCAGCCAGGTGGCCGCGCATATGGGACAACATAAAGTACTTGGCGCCGCTGCTGGCTGCTTTTGCATCCAGGTCGTCCAGATCAATACAGTAATCTTCGGCAACATCCACAAGTACAGGCTCTGCACCACTGTTGTGGATGGCACCTGGTACCGGTGCCAGTGTAAACGCGTTGCAGAGTACCTTGTCACCAGATTTAACGCCGGCAGCTCGCATTGCTACATGAAGCGCGTAACCGCCTGATGAGCATGCAAGGCAATAAGGTACGCCCATATATTCAGCGTATTCAATTTCCAGCAGGTCAGCTTCACTGCGTTCATCTGGCAGGGTGTTATAGCGATGTAAGCGGCCTGATTGCATGACTTCGTTAGCTGCCGCAATGCCTGCTTCCGGAATAGCTTCCTGTTGGGTAAAAGATTTATTGAAGGTCTTCATCATCAATTCCTGACGTTACAAAGCCCTGTGGGACAGGGCTCGAAATATGATTGTTACGATAGGCAACAGCCGGGCATATGCCCGGCTGTTATGTGAGCGGCGACTAATCGTAACGCTTCTGATCGTAAACGTGGAAATCCCATTCGGTATCAGGATAGTACTTACGCAGACGCCAGTCACAGGCACGGGCATGGCCTTCCATACCTTCTGCGCGAGAAATACGTGAACCAGCTGTACTGAATGCCAGGTTAGCTGATTCGTCAATTTCCTGATAGGTCAGAATCTTGAGGAATTTCTGTACGTTAAGGCCACCACTGTAACGGGCGACACGCTTAGTAGGCAGAATGTGGTTAGTACCTGAGCATTTGTCACCATGGGTAACTGTACTGCCTTCACCCAGGAATAAAGAGCCGTAGTTGGTCAGATTATCTGCCCACCATTGCAGATCTTCAGTAATCACCTGTAAATGTTCGCTAGCGTAATCATCACTAACCTTGACGCATTCTTCGCGGCTGTCGCAAAGAATGATTTCACCGTGTACATCCCATGCAGACTGAACTACATCGTGGTTTGGCATATCTGCAGCTACTTTTGGCATTAGCTCTGCGACTTTTTCACCGATGCGTCTGCTGGTGGTGAATAGCCATACCGGAGAGTCGTAACCGTGTTCAGCTTGCGAAACCAGATCAACAGCCAGAGTCATTGGATCTGCGCTGTCATCAGCAATAATGGCGGATTCAGTCGGCCCTGCAAAAACATCGATGCCCACTTCGCCAAACAGTAAGCGCTTGGCTTCAGCAACATAGCCGTTACCCGGGCCAACCAAAATGTCTGCAGCTTCACCTGTGAACAGGCCTTTAGCCATAGTGGCAATTGCGTGTACGCCGCCCATTTCCAGAATGATATCAGCGCCAGCCAGGTCCATCGCGTATACAATAGCAGGGTGAATGCTGCCATCTTTCGGTGGTGAGCAGGCAATCACTTTTTTTACGCCAGCTACTTTAGCAGTAGCTACGCTCATTAATGCAGACGCAGCATGTGAGTAACGCCCACCTGGCACATAACAACCTGCACAATTAACCGGAATGATTTTCTGACCCAGTTTTACACCAGGCTCGGATTGAATCTCGAACTCCTGCATGCTGGCTTTCTGAGCTTCAGCAAAGGTGCGTACCTGTTTATAGGCGAACTGGATATCCTGTTTAGTACGTTCAGGCACTTCCGCAATCAGACGGGCACGCTTCTCATCGCTCAGAATGAAGTCGCCTTCCCAGTTATCAAACTGGAGCGCGTATTCGCGAACTGCAGCTTCACCTTCGTCGGCGATACGTGCCAGCATAGCTTTTACAGCTGTCTGGATTTTTTCATCGGTTTCGGCAACCGGTGCGTTGGATTTCTTCAGGTACTCCATGGCCCACCTCGTCAGCTTATCAAATCTATCTGCAGGGAATATGTTCTGCGATATCTGATGTTTGTTATTGATACCGATAGTAGAAGGGCGGACTGAAGCTGACCAATACTATTTTTGATATTCGGCGGTTACTTTTTTGCATAGCTTCCGTCTGCTAAGGCGTGTCGGCTATAACGTAAAGGTAGTAGAGACAATATAATTTGTCTTTAAATGTTAATGATTCTCGATTCATGGCAGTGATGCTGTATAGTGCGGATGACAGGTTGTAACTTTCTAAGGGTAACGAATGGAACTTAAGTGGCTGATTGATTTTATAGCACTGGTTGAGCATGGCAGTTTTTCTAAAGCAGCGGAGTCTCGCTTTGTTACTCAGCCTGCATTTAGTCGGCGTATCAGGTCGCTGGAAAACTGGTTAGGCGTCAGTCTGGTCGATCGTGATCAATATCCAACAACCCTCACTCCAACCGGCGTTGCTTTTGCTGAGCAGGCTCAGCTGTTGATTAATCAGACCTATGCTGTGCGGCAGCAGATGCAAGCGATCAGTCAGCCCCGGGAACAGGTCCAGGTGATTTCTCAGCATGCACTGGCAGTTTCGTTTTTCCCTGACTGGATGCAAACACTGGAAACCTCAGGCTCAGATACGCTTATTAAAGTAGATGCCGGCAATCTGCATGATGCGATGGATGCTTTTTTAAGTGGCAATGGTGACTTTTTGCTGAGCTATGCCAGCCATGAAGTCTTTCAGCAAATGCAACGGGATGATATTGAAAACCTGGATGTTGGCCATGACCGCTTAATACCTGTTTCACTGGTGAAAGATGGACAGCCAATGTTTGGTGGCGACTTACAACAGCCAGTGCGCTTGCTCAGTCATCCCGCTGAATCTTTCTTTGGACGTTTGTTACAACAGCGCTGTTTATCGGGTTTGACAGATAAAGCAAAGCTGCATTCTGTCTGTGAGAATGCATTGTCAGAAGCTCTTAAAGCATTAGTGTTGAAAGGGCATGGTATGGCATGGGTTCCGGAAAGCCTGGTTGCTCAGGAGCTGGCATCGGGCCAGTTAACGATACTGCCAGCGCCATTCGATTGTGTTGAATTGTCGATTAAATTGTATCGCTTAGGTAAACCTGCAAACGCTGCTTGTGAGGCTTTCTGGAACCACCTACAAGGCTGATGAATACTGCCTTTTTCTGAGGCTATGCCGAATAGTAACCACTGCTAAGCAAAATAGCATTGGAGCTGTTTTGCTTCAGCCGCCTATACTCCCGGGCAATGATTGAATTGCCTCTTGGAGTAACGCTATGCAAGCTTATCTGGATATTCTCAACCGTGCCGTGACGGACTTTACCCGTGGCGACCGGCCTGTTGTACAGGCGCCGGCGGCATCTGAGCTACAACAGAAACTGGATTTGAGCTTGCAGCAGGATGGTGCTGACCTGGAAACCCTGGAGCAGGCTGTAAAGGATTATCTGCATTACAACCCTGACAGCTCTCAGGCAGATTACTTCAAACTGCTTTACTCTGGTCGAAACGAGCCAGCATTGCTGGGTGACTGGGTAACCAGCTTAAGCAATGCAACTATGCATACCTATCAGGTAGGACCGGTTGCAACCCTGATGGAGCTGGAACTGATTAAGAGTTGGAATGCGCTGGTAGGCTTCACTGAAGGTGACGGCCTTATGGTATCTGGTGGTAGTCAGGCTAACCTTATCGGCATGATGCTGGCGCGTCACAAAGCTTGTCCTGAATATAAGACTCGTGGCGCAGACGGTCGTCGTTTAATCGCTTATGTGTCTGATCAGGCACATTATTCTGCGCAGAAAGCAGTGAACGTTTTGGGTATTGGCTCAGATAATCTGGTTGCGGTTGCGACAGATGCTGAAGGCCGTATGTGTCCTGTAGCACTGGAAGCTGCAATTGAAACAAGTCTGGCAGCAGGACATCAGCCGTTCTATATCAGCCTCACAGCAGGAACAACGGTTGTTGGCGCTTACGACCCTGTCGTGCCATGCCGTGCCGTTGCAGATAAGTATGACCTTTGGCTGCACATTGATGGTGCCTGGGGGGCGCCGGTGTTGTTTTCTGAAGAGTCCCGGCATTTGCTGGCGGATTCTGGTTTGGCTGATTCCTTTGCATGGGATGCGCATAAACTGATGAACGTGCCAATCACTGCAGCGGTAATTCTGGTTAAACAGGCTGGCTTACTGACAGAATGTTTTAGCGGCGGTGGTGGTGAGTACCTGTTCCACAATGATGAGAATGCGGCATTTAATTTGGGTGAGCGTTCTATGCAATGTGGTCGTCGGGCAGACTCTCTGAAGGTTTGGTTAAGTTGGAAAGCTATTGGTAATAAAGGCTTTGCGGCGAAGATCGATTATCTTCAGGGGCTTAAAGCTCAGTGTGTCGCGCAGGTTGAGCAGAGTGCTCAGCTGGAAATGATAGCCCCATCAGTCTATCTGAATGTGGTGTTTCGTTATAAGCCAGAAGGGCTGGATGATGAGCAAACACTTCGCCGTTTAAACATTGCGATCACTAAAACTATGATGCGTAATGGCGGTGCGTACGTGGACTATGCACAGTATAAAGGCCGCAGCGGAATTCGCTTGATACTGGCGAATGATGCGGCGCAGAGTCAGAACATCGAGCGTTTTCTGGAAGCGTGTATCACCACTGGCAAAGCGTTAATGGCCAGCGGTGAATATTGAGAAAGGTTTGATTAAGTATTATCTATTCGGTTAATGCATCAATATGCCGGGCAAGTTTTCGTATGCCCGGCTCGATGGCTTCTGGCGTAATCGCAGAAAAACCCAATTTTATATAGTTCTTTGGCAGGTTAGTTGCAAAGTGATAACTGTCACCGGAGATAATTAGCAGGCCATCTTTGGTGGCTTTACGCTTTAATTCTGCGGCGTCGATATGTTCTGGTAACTTACACCAGAAAGAAGAACCACCGCTGGGTTGCGTGTAGCTACCAGGTAAGTGTGTATCCAACGCTGCAGCCATGATTTCACTACGTTGTTGAAAGGCACGGGCCAGTTTGCGTAATAATGCATCGTGATATCCCTGAGCCAGAAATAAAGCGACTGCTCGCTGGTTGTTAAGGGGAGGGTGCCGCACCATTAATTGGCGTAAGTTACGTGCTTCCTGAATCAATGTTTTTGGTCCTACCATAAAGCCCATACGCAGGCCTGGAGCTAGGGTTTTGGACAAACTTCCGATATATAAAACCCGGTCATTACAGTCGAGGCTTTTCAGCGCCGGTGTAGGGTTCGTGTCGTAATTCATTTCCATCTCATAGTCATCTTCAATGACGATGAAATCTTCTTCTTTGGCTTTATTCAGTAATGCTCTGCGGCGTTCCAGGGGCATAGTGACTGTCGTAGGGCACTGGTAACTGGGTGTAATATACAGAGCGTCGCAGCAATTCAGGCGATCATCAACCATCAGGCCGTGTTCATCCACTTCAAGGCTGGCGACTTTGGCTCCAAACACAGCAGCAATATGAGCGGCGCTGACATAGCCGGGATCTTCTATGCCAAAGCAGCTGCTTTTATCCAGCAGTAACTGAGCCAGTAAATAGATAGCTTGCTGTGAGCCGACAGTAATCAGAATTTCTTCCGGATCGGCCTGAATCCCGCGGTTAGGCAATATACGTTTTTGTATCTGTTCTATCAGTAATGGATCGTCACTGTCGTAGCGGTCTGAGGTCCAGTCCCGGATGGCCTGAACACTGACTGCGTCACGCCAGCATTTACGCCAGTTATCGATGGGGAAAAGCTTTGAGTCCAACTGCCCATAAACAAATGGAAAAGGGTAGCTCTGCCATGCATGGGCCAGGCTGGGATTCTTTTGTGTGCTGGGCAGTACTTTTAATTTGCTATGCCAGTCAACCTTATCTGCAGATTCATCAGCGGCAGGGGCAGCCTGGTCACTTCCGGAAAGTTTTTTTGCCAGAAAATCAGGATCGACGTAATAACCACTGCGTTCTTTGGATATCAGGTAACCATCGGCAGCTAACTCATCATATACAAGTACGATGGTATTACGGGCAACATTAAGAGATTTAGCCAGTCCACGACTGGATGGCAGAGGCTCATCAAGTGGCAGATAGCCGCCAAGAATGGCGTTAACCAGTTGTTCCCGGATCTGTTGTTGCAGCGTGGCGGCGCTGTTTTCACGATCCAGATGGAAGAGTGCTGACATAGTTTTGGCTACCTATCAGTTGTTGCAGGTGGAGCACGACAAATGCGCATATGTTATCGGGCCTGTGCTCAGATCGCCATAGGATGACGCTTTTATATAAGTACCTGTGTAAACAATCATGGATCACAAAGCATGAATTATCAACATTTATCAACAAAAATGAGACTTATAATTCCGTAATTAATAAAAAATGTTGATTTTTTATTAAATTAAAATGATACTTTGTGTATCAGAAAGACAAGTTTCTGATGCCTTGGCGTGACAGCAGTAAGGCCGGGCGCCCTTTAACAGGGGCGTCCGAGAACAATAACAAAGGTGTTGTAACTGGAATTCTGCTTTGGATATGATTTTTCAGTAAGTAACACGCAGAGAAATGGTAATGCTGATGTCTCTACAACAAGCATATGACTACATCGTAATTGGCGCCGGCTCAGCAGGTTGTGTAATGGCGAACCGGTTGTCAGAAGATTCAAATAGCAGCGTCTTATTGTTAGAGGCGGGTAATAAGGATTCTAATCCCTGGATTCACGTGCCAATTGGTTACTTCAAAACCATGCACAATCCAAAAACCGACTGGTGTTATAAAACGGAACCGGATCCAGGTATTAATGGCCGCCGTTTGGAATGGCCACGGGGTAAAGTTCTGGGTGGTTCCAGTTCCCTGAATGGTTTGCTTTACGTAAGAGGTCAGAAAGAAGACTACGATGACTGGGCTGCGTTGGGGAATAAAGGCTGGTCGTACGAAGATATTCTGCCTTACTTCAAAAAATCAGAAGATCAGGAGCGTGGCGCAAACGACTATCATGGCGTTGGTGGTCCGCTTCAGGTTTCAAATATTAAAATCCGCCGTGAGTTGTGTGACAAGTTTATTGATGCAGCTGAACAGGTCGGCATCCCACGCAATGAAGACAGTAATGGTGAGACCCAGGAAGGCGTTGGCTATTTTCAGTTGACGATCAACCGTAATGGCACACGCTGTAGTACGGCGGTAGGCTTTTTACGGCCGGCGCTGAAACGTCCTAATCTGAGTGCGCAGACGAATGCTCTGGTTGAGCGTATTGAGTTTGACGGTAACCGTGCGGTCGGTCTGACAGTCAACATTAAAGGCATAAGTCATACAATCAAATGTAACAAAGAGATTGTTCTGAGTGCTGGAGCAATAAACTCACCACAAACCTTAATGCTGTCAGGTATTGGTGATCAGGATGAGTTAGCGCGTCATGGAATTGATGTGGTTAAACACGTTCCGGGCGTAGGTAAAAATCTTCAGGACCATCTGCAGATCCGTACCATCTATAAGGTTAACAAGCCGATTACTTTAAATGACGAAGTGAATAATCCTATTCGTAAAGTGATGATGGGGCTTGAATATGCTTTATTCCGCACCGGTCCGCTGACTATGGCTGCGAGTCAGGTGTGTATCTTTACCAAAACTGACCAGGCAATGCAGCGTCCCGACATTCAGTATCATCTGCAGCCTTTGAGTGCAGATAAGCCGGCAGAAGGAACACATCGCTTCTCTGCGTTTACTGCATCGGTGTGTCAGTTACGGCCGACCAGTACAGGTCACATTGAATTGAAGAGTAATAATCCGGCGGAATATCCGGCGATTCACCCGAACTATCTGGCCACTGAAGAGGATCAGAAAACCGCGATTGAATCGATTAAGGTTACTCGCAGTATTGTGAATGCACCGGCTCTTAAGCCACTAATACAGGAAGAGCATGAGCCAGGTATCCAGCATCAGACGGATGAAGAGTTACTGGAGTATGCGCGTAACAGGGCGACGACGATTTATCATCCGACCGGTACTTGTAAGATGGGTCATGATGATATGGCAGTAGTTGATGACCGTCTGCGGGTGCATGGCATTGAAGGTCTGCGGGTAGTAGATGCTTCTATCATGCCGCTAATCGTGTCAGGTAATACCAACGCGCCAACCATTATGATTGCTGAAAAAGCGGCAGATATGATGAAAGAAGATGCGGCCGCTATGGCCGTTGCGAAAGCAGGTTAATCCTGCTTTCAACTGGCTGCCAGTCTGCACCCATACTGGTGGTCTTCTCAACTTTGAGAATATGTTTCAGCCTTCGCCTCCGAGCCTTACCGCCGGAGGCTTTTTTGTGGCTGCTTTAACTGTTATTACTTGTGCTTTCATCATCCATTAATTCAGCAAGCTCTGTGGCCGCCTGACGCATTGCTGGTACATTGCTGATGGCTTCTTCCAGACTCATACGTGCTGTTGGTGCATGCATTGCCAGAGCGGCGTATAAACGGCCCTGTTTATCACGAATAGGCACTGACACAGCAATCATGCCTTGAAAAAACTCTTCGTTATCTATCCCGATACCTTCTTTTCGAATTTTACTCAGTACCGGCTTAAGGGCCTCTGCACTGGTGAGTGTATTAGGAGTGCGTTCATCCATTGGCAGCTTACTGAGCAGACGAGAGCGCTGCACACTGCTCATTTCACTGAGAAACAGCTTGCCACTGGCGGTGCAGTGAAGGGGGACGTGATCGTTAATCTGTAGCTGGATTCGTAATGGCCAGTGGGTTTCAACCCGGTCAAAATAAATCATGTGGTCGCCATTTGGGATCGAAATGTTACAGGTCTCACCCAGTTGTTCAGACAGACGTTGCAGTATGACGTGTCGCTGGCCCCGCAAATAATCGTTATTACTCAGAATTCCTAAAGCAATACCGTTCAGTTTAGGCCCTGGTAGAAGACCCCGGCCATCCATGCGCGCCTGTAAAAAGCCTTCATCTTCCAGTTGGCTACAAAGACGGTGAACGGTTGGCTTAGGCAGGTTAAGGTCACGGTTAATCTCGGTTGGGGTAATAGGCTGCTTTGCGTTAGCAACAATTTCCAGTATGTGTAAAGCACGCTGAATAGAGGAGTTTTTACCCTTACTCTCTGAGTCTGACATGACTGTTAATTCCAGATAGTTAACTATATTGATAGCTATTCTACGGTATTAAAAGTCTCATTTGGAGTAATAAATGAAGTTTTAAATATAATTATTAATAAATTTTTCTGAATTTATATTAATTAGATACAGTAAGTAATTAATATAAATGTAAAAATACTGAGATATTTTTTCTTGAAATTATTATTTTTTGATATTTTTTTGTAAGCGTTTATATACAGATGAAAACACTTTTTACTTAATCTGTCCGTGTTATTAACTTGTTGTTTTATATATGTTTATCCTCATGCAGATAAGTGTTTGATGAAGGTTTTTTAGGGATCATTACTCGTTTTTGATGAGTATTTTGTTTCATTTATTAATAATAACGAGACTTTTATTATCATAATATAATTGAAAACATGTAAATCTTGTGTTTTATTTATATTGTCCATTGAGCAATACGCCAATTTAGCGCAATAAAAATAACTAAAGGTATATGCAATGAATAAGCGAGTAAGTGCATCCAATTCAAATCAGGAAAAAGTCTCCCGTCGGGATTTCTTCCGTGTAGCTTCTACTTATGGTCTGAGTTCTACTATGCTGGCGGCTTCTGCGTTGGGAAGTTTTTCACTTTCTCAGCTTGCGCAGGCTGCAGACGATAATTCGAAGAAACGCTACAAAAAAGCAGCTAAACATACCCTTACTTTCGGGGCGTCTGGCTTTAACGAAAATAACTTATTGATAGAGCGTGCTGGTTGCATCGACTTTCTGAAAGATGTGGAAGACCGGACTGATGGTGAGATCCGCGTAGAGTTTGTTGGCGATAATCAGATTTGTGGTCAGTTAAACTGTGTAAAGAAAACCCAGCAGGGCATTATTGATATGTTCACTGCATCCACCCAGAATTCAGCAGGTGGTGCACCTTATCTTAACGTTCTTGATTACGCCTATATGTTCCCAACCCGGGCGTCTCAGTATCATTTCCTGTATCACCCTGATAGCCAGAAACTGCTGCGTGATCCTCTGCGTACCCGTCATGGTCTGCAATTCCTGTTTTCTCATTGTGAGCTGCGCGGTTTACAGATGGGTCTTGGTTGGGAAGATAAGCCTCTTATTACCAGCATTGATCAGCTTCGCGGTACAAAGAACCGTGTAACCGGTACTCAGTTGGGTCGAATTGCGATGCAGCTATTGGAACTTAATCCGGTACCTATCGCCTGGTCTGAAACGCTGGATGGTCTGAAACAGGGTCTGATTGATGGTGCGGAAACATGGGCTGGAGCAGTGGGCTATGCAAATATGTCTCCTGTGGTTTCTCAGTCTGTCGATTTACGTTTTTTCTGCGGTACTGAAGCAACCATGATGGATGCTGCACTGTTTGATAGCTTCAGTGGTGAGCTACAAGACGCAGTAATGGAGTCTGCATACCTGACACAGGTTAAGATTCAGGCTGCACAGGAAGCGGCACTGGTAAATACTGTTGGTGCAACGACGCCATCACTACCAGGCACGTTATTTGATCAGCACAATGTTCGTGTAGCGGCTTTGTCCGATGAAGAACGTGCGAAAGCAGAGCGTATCTGTGCGCCGGAGTTTAACCCAGAGCCTTGGGAGAAGTGGCGTAATCGTCTGGATAAGTGGTCAGGTGGACACGATACTTACAGCTCGATTCATAAAATCGCACGTGAAATTCCACGCGATATGTTGGCTGAGAACGTTGAGCCGCGTCGCTGGTGGAAGTCTGCATAAGGTAAAACTAAAAAAGCTAACTATGCTGTCATGATCAAGCCCCGGCAGTCAGGCTGTCGGGGCTGTTTTTGTTAGCGTGTTTTAAGTTCATCAGCGCTTTTTCCCTGCATTGGTGAACAGTATTATATTGGGTGGAGGGCCTGGCTATGTCTCTGGGTTCGATGCTGCGTTACGCAGAACGAAATATCGAAAAATCAATAATCCTTGTGTCCTACACCTCGATGGCGGGCATTATCTTTGTGGAAGTTATCCGACGCTTTTTCTTTAATGAACAGGCGCCCTGGAGTACCACAATTCCTATTTACCTTTTTCTCTGGCTTACATGGATGGGTGCGTCATATAACACCTTACGACGTTCGCATTTGCGCTTTACTGAAGTTCGGGAACGTATGCCTTATCAGGGGCAATTCTTGTGCCTGATCCTGGACGCGGTTTGCTGGTTCGTAATGGGTGCTATTGTAATTTATTACTCTGTTGAGCAAGTCTATATCTCTTACGATAACTTCGCGATTGTGCAGGGCACTGATGATGTCATGCAGTGGTGGTTTTATATGGCAACACCGCTGGCATGGGGTCTGATTCTTATCCGGGTGGCGCAAAATTTACGGCAGGACATTGATGATTTCAGAAATGGCCGGTCTCTGACAACCCAAGCCCCGTTGTTTGATTGAGGAGAATCTGATGGATGGTTTATTGATTACTTTGATCAGTCTTGGGGTGACGGCGTTATTTATAATCGGCGTACCTATCTTTCTGGTCATCTCTTTGTGGGTGGTTGGTGTCAGCCTGGTGATTGATTTTACACTGGCGAATGTTGGTGTGACTTTGAACGAAGGCTTAAGCTTTTACGGCTTATTAGCGTTACCGTTATTTATTCTTACCGGTGACCTCATAAATGCCGCCGGCATTGCGAAACGGCTATCTGATTTCGCTTATGAGTGCTTAGGCTGGTTACGTGGCGGTTTAGGTATGGCGTCTTTAGGTGCATGTGGTATGTTTGCGGCGATTTCCGGATCGAACTCGGCAACCACTGCGACAATCGGCGGCATTATGCATCCGGAAATGACCAAAGGTAACTATGAAACTAAGTTTGCTGCAGCAACGATTGCGGCAGGCGGTACCGTGGGAATTATCATTCCGCCGAGTATTATCTTCATTGTTTACGGCTTTATGATGAATTTGCCAATTGGCGATTTATTCATGGCTGGTTTGATTCCGGGCATATTGATGGTAATCGCCATGCAGTTAGTGTGTTACTGGATATGTAAGAAAAATGGTTGGGGTAACTTGCAGCCATTTAAGATCAAACGTGCGGCCAAGGCAGGTATGAAAGCCTGGTTAGGTTTCCTGGCGATCGGTATCGTACTGTGGGGGATTTATTCAGGGGCATTTTCACCGACAGAAGCTGCAGGTATGACCACGGGATTCTGTTTGTTGGCAGGGGTACTGGTTACCCGTGAAATCAAGTTTTCGGCGTTGCCCGCTATTTTGATGCGCTCTGGTCAGATTACCGGCATGCTGGCGCCATTGATTGCTATATCTGTAGTTATGCAGCAGGTACTGTCTTTATTAGGTGCGAAAGAGTTTCTGACTGAGGTGATTTACCAACTTGGTGGATACTATCCGATTTTGTTTGCCTGTCTGTTAATTGTTTTGCTGGCAGGTACGGTACTGGAAAGCTTGCCGAATACTATTATTCTGGCACCTATTCTGGCTCCGATTGCAGCTTCAATCGGTGTAGATCCAATCCACTTTGCGGTGCTGTTTCTAATCGGTGATGCTATCGGTTTCATAACGCCGCCATATGGTCTGAACTTATATGTTGCCAGTAGTATGACCGGTATACCGTATTTACAGTTAGTACGTTCAACGTTGCCATATCTGTATGCTTTGCTGGCAACCTGGGTGCTGGTTGCCTTCGTACCAAGTCTCAGCTTATGGATGCTAAGCTTTTAGGTGGAGTGCCTTTTAGTTAAGTGAGTATGTATCAGGCGCCTGTGAAGGCGCCTTTTTTGTGTCTAAATGTTAGATTTTTATCTGCAAAAATAAATAGTTTTTAAAAATTGAAAATTGATTTTATTCAATAGATATATTCGCTGAGGTATTAAATATATTTATTCGTAAGAAATTCATCTAATGCAATATAAATAGCGGCCTGTTCAGGGCTGACATTGCTGACAAGGATATTGGCCTGAAGATTATCGCCGCTGCTGCGTGTCTGACTGTTGTCATGGCGGAAGTTATCCAGCACGCCATCAATATAGGCAGGAACCGTTGCCATTGGGCCAGCCAGTAATATTGTTTCAGGCTGTAGTAAAGTATCGACGACATCAATCGTCTGGCTGAGCATCTGGCCAGCATGATAGAAGGCATCGGTGGCTGCCTTGTCGCCACTGACCGAAGCATTTTTTAATTGCATCAGTGTATCGGCAGCACGGCGTCCACTGGTAAGGTCAGGCTCGCCGGTGAGCTTATTAAGCACCGCAATGCCGGCAGCTACTTCATCAAGTAACAGCGCTGAGTCTGCATTATCTGCCTGGTGCAAACGAAGTTTGCCTATCAGGCCGGCGGAAAAGCGTACCCCGCGACGTAACTGGTTATCCAGTAGCAAGCTGGCGCCCATACGTAACGATGCGTTAAGCATTACCACGTTGCGCTGTCCTTTAGTTATACCAAAGCGAGTTTCTGCCAGATTAAGGGCGTTAGGCACAGTTTCAACGCAAATAGGTATACCTAGCTGCTCAGACATCATAGGTGCGATATCCATTTCCCCCCAGTCCATCGTGCTGGAGAACAGTAGTCGCCCGGAATTTGGTTCTACTGCACCACCAATTGCAACGCCACCACCTATCAGTTTTTGTTTATTGATGCCGGACTCAGTAATCATTTGCTGTGCGGTTTTGATAACTTTGCTGAGAACTTCATCAGGATTATCTACACATTCCAGTGCTAGCTGTTTGCGGGCGATGATGTTGTTATCCAAACCTGACAGACTGACCCATTGGGCAAAGGCATTAATACTTATGCCGAGAACATAAGCGCCAGTTGGATTGAGGTTCAGTTCAATCAGGCGGCGGCCGGATCGGTTTTGTGGAATTGAAGCGCTACTTTCAACAACCAGCCCTGCATTAATAAGATCGCGGGTTATACGTGAAACAGAGGCTCCCGTTAACGCAGTGCGTTCGGCGATTTCTGTCCGTGCGATTGGGGCGTTATAGAGAATTTCAGCTAATACGCTGCGGCGGTTTGCGCGACCTAGATCAGCACGTGAACGTTGCTGTTCGCTGGGCATGAGTGGCTCCAATTTGGAAAATAATTATTGCTTACAGGAAGTAATTTATAAGAATAATTTTTTTACTTTTTGATTTCAAAGAATCACTTAGGGTCTGGTAAAGAGTTAGATGCTTACAAATAAGTAGATAAGGCTTAAATAGGTGATGTTAGATTGCCTGGAACAAAAAAACGCAGCTTCTGGCTGCGTTTTTTTATGTTGGAAGCTATTACTTCATTTCTTCAATCTGGCGGCGCAGATCGTCGATTTTGGAAGTCATGACTTTTTCCAGATGATCCAGATCTGCAATCATACGCTGCTTAGGATCCATCTTGCTGTCTTTCTCACGGGTGGCATTAAGCTGCTTCAATTCATCGATTGCATGCATCAGCTCTGGATTAATGCTTTCCATCTGATCGAAAGCCTTAGAGTTACGGGCTTCGATTGGCAGGTAATTACGTCCACGCATGAAAGAAAACTTTTTACTGCGGGACAGTAAAGAACCTTTTGGACGCTTGTAGTAGATCTTGAGTACATCTACTTCGCCCTGATGTTGTACCGTGTACTTATCAATATTTTCGACTGAGGTAATGCCCATCTTAGTCAGGGTAGGATTCTTAGACATTATTGCGTGTTCTCATTTAGGGGTTATCATCGCTTGGATAACCGGGCTCAAAAAATAGTGTTATTCATCTGTGCCTTACAGTAACAATATTCTCATTACTACCGCAATGGCTACTTCAATCAGTATAGATGAGGCTGTGTCGATACGGTGCACTCAGGCCGCAGTCGACGAACCAGTGCTGCGGTCTTCTTTTGAAAGTCCGTTACGCTGGTAAATCATGGATTACATGTTTCTTATTATTTGAGCTGAGACAGTGGCGGGAAGCTTTATTCAGGTAGCTGAACGTGTTTCTTTAGGACTGTATCAGGTATGTCGTCCGAACTTGTGTATCTGGGGGAACTTGCTGCAGAATTTACTGCTATTTAGCAGTTATTCTGTGGAGACACACAAATCCTGCCGGACGATGGTGGGCATTTTATGCTCATACCTTAGTAGGGCTTAGGGCCAGTGTTTTGTTTAAAATGGCACCAGAAACAGGGCTGTTATCCGGTGCCGGGAAAGGCATGAACAAATAGCGGTTAGCGTGAACGGCGACCGTGTTTGGCAATCATCTGGAGGATCTCTTTAAAGACCCCGTTTTCTAAGCGTTCAGGTAATTCCAGCGCCAGATTGTGACGATAATAAGTACTCAGATCCAGGCCAAAGCCCAGGGCGTAGAGTTCTATATCACCTCGAGTTTCCAGCATACCGGCCACCTGTTGCAGATGATTATCAAGATAATCTTCCGGATTGTTCTGGTTAGTGGCAGTTTCCATAGGGCAACCGTCAGACAGAACAATCAGAATGCGACGTTCTTCTGAACGGGCAGACATCCGCTCTGCAGCCCAGAGGAGTGCTTCCCCATCAATGCCTTCACGGAAAAGGCTAGGCTTGAGCATTGCCGCAATATCAAGACGTGCGCGTTTCGTTGGTGTATCCGCATCTTTATAAACAATGTGCTCCAACTCGGTAAGACGGCCAGGGTTGGCTGGTTTACCGCGGCGTTGCCATTGCTTATAAGTTTTGCCACCTTGCCAGGCGCGGGTAGTGAAGCCCAGAATCTCAGTGCTGGCGCCAGCCTGCTCAAGTGCACGACACATGATTTCCATCAGCGTGGCAATGGAAGCGATGTGGGTTTTCATTGAGCCGGAGTTGTCCATCAGGAATGTCACCAGGCAATTACTTTTTGGCTGGTAGCGCTCGCGGCGGAAAATTTGGCGGTATTCGGGTGAGGTAACAAGTCGGGTCAGACGCTTGGCGTCAAGGTGACCTGATTCTTCACCAAAATTCCAGCCATCCAGTTCCGGTGCGGATAAGATGGCCGCCAGATCCCGTGCCAACCGGGGGACGTTAACGCCCTGGCCTTTGATACGCAGATCCAGTTCTTCGCGGTGTTGCTGGCGCTGATCTTCAGAGACTAGCTTGCTGGCATGAATGACCCGGTCATTTTCACTGGAATAAACAGTGTATTTTTCCAGCTGCTTCATCAGCTCCCGGTAATCGGTAGCTGTTACCTGCGGGCCATTAACGCCCATAGTGCCTTCCAGGCCAGCATCGGGATAAAGAATAAGACCGAAGCTGTTGACCAGTTCTTCCATATCTTCATCTGACTTATCGTCATCGTCCGATTCATCACCTTTGTAGGCTTCAACCAGCTCATCAACAACCGAAATAATTCCCAACGCCTGTACCGCATAAGCGGCCTGGTCGTGGCTTAATTTACGGACGTTGATCATGTACTTGCCGGTGTGAGGTGCCAGCATCATGCGTTGTGGCTCAATCAGTTCTTCAGTGATTTCCATCACGTGATTGAGTGTCAGACGACTCCAAAACATCTGGCCGATGGTATACACCAGCAAACCGATATGGCTTTCAGTCAGGCCGGAAGAATGAAACTGGAAGCACCATTGTTCAAAGCGGTGCCGCAAGTTGCCTTTCATGCCTGGATAGCAATCGGGTACCAATGACTCAACACGCAACTGTTCCATTAACTCAAACAACAGCTGACCAACAGCCGTTTGTGGCATCAGGGAACGGTGCAAGTCTATGTCGCTGAGCTTAAGACGCAGCGCTATGCCGTCAGCAGCTCCGCGAAACGAACGAAAGTCGTCGCTGTTCAGATCCGGTTGTAAATGCGGCGCGCGAATACCTGAGGGCTTACCGCCAATCTCCGGGCGGCGGCCACGGAAGCGAAACTGCGGCTCGCCGGCAGCGGCGCGGACAATTGCACCACAGATTTCTTCAACTTGCTGTTGAAGTTTCTCAATACGTGGTGCGTTATCTTTTTCTTCTTCTCTGCCTAAGGTAGAGAGTTCCAGATTAGTGTTGGCCATCTGCCATTACCTCAGCAGCCTGATGGGCCCAGGATTCAGAAAGCTCCTGATCAAAACAGCGCTGGAAGAATTCTGCGATCATTGGCTTTTCAGCTTCATCGCACTTATTCAGGAACGACAAACGGAAAGCGATAGCAGGGTTGCTAAAGATTTCGATGTTTTCAGCCCAGGAAATAACAGTACGAGGAGACATCAGCGTAGAAATATCGCCGGCTGCAAAGCTTTGACGGGTCAGATCTGCAACCGCAATCATAGACTGAACCAGTTGCTTGCCTTTCTCATCGTTGAAGCTTGGTAAGCGTGCCTGAATGATTTTAACTTCATCTTCAGTTGGCAGGTAATTCAGCGTAGTAACAATGTTCCAGCGGTCCATCTGTGCCTGGTTAATCATCTGAGTACCGTGATATAGACCCGTGCTGTTACCCAGACCTACAGTGTTTGCAGTTGCAAACAGACGGAAGTGGCTGTGTGGGTGGATAACTTCATTCTGATCCAGCAGAGTGAATTTACCGTCACGTTCCAGAATACGCTGAATTACGAACATAACGTCCGGACGACCTGCATCGAACTCATCAAAGATCAGTGCGGTAGGGCGACGCAGAGCCCAGGGGACGATACCTTCCTGGAATTCAGTAATCTGCTTGCCGTCACGCAGTACGATAGTGTCTTTACCAACCAGGTCCAGACGGCTTATGTGGCCATCCAGATTAATACGTACACAAGGCCAGTTAAGGCGGGCAGCAACCTGCTCGATGTGAGTGGATTTACCGGTACCGTGCAGGCCCTGAACCATAACGCGACGGTCACGGCTGAAGCCGGCAAGGATAGCCAGAGTAACTTCTGGATTAAACTGGTAGGCAGTGTCGATTTCCGGGACGTGATCATCACGCTCACTGAAAGCCGGGACTTTAAGGTTAGTGTCGATGCCGAAAACATCGCGTACTGAAATCATGATATCCGGTTGTTGTACTTTAATATCGGACATATTCCTACCTGTTAAATGTTGGTGTTAAACGTGCTGCCAGGCGCTTGTCGGCAAAATACGGCACATAAAACGATTGATTAAGTGGCGCAGATTGTCTCCCGAAAGATAGAACTGTAAACATCAGGGCAGACAAATTACGCCGATTATGGATGTAGTTTACTGTAGGCGTAAAGGATGGGCCTGTGCCAGATTTTACCTTTGCATATGGCCAACAGTTCTATATGCGCTAAGGGGTAGGCCGAAAGGTTATGACCATGATGGAATAGCAGGGGGGGATAGAGGTGGCAGGTGAATACCGTTGATCCACCTGCGCAGGTATAGAGAGTAGAAATAGGCAACAGTGCCAGGAAAAGACTCAGAAAGTACTGATGACCAGGCTAGCGCCAATAATAATCAGCAGAAAGAATGCCAGACGGCGCATGTTTGGAGTGCTCAGAGGTGGTGGGTAACGCTTACCAACCCAGGTAAAGAACATAACAACCGGAATGCAAAGTACAGAATACACCAGCATGTCCCAGGTAAGGCCACCCTGCAGGCCAACTATTCCAGTACGGGCAACGGAGCTGGTGAGAAAAATTGTCATCAGGCATAAACGGATGGTCAGCAGTTCAAATGGCTGACGGTAGAACAGATACACCAAAGGTGGTCCAGCCATGCTGAAGAGCCCTGCGAGAAAACCAGCGGTTGCCCCTGAGGCTGTGAACGCCAGATCCGGGGATGGCTTTTCCAGTGGCTGAGGTTTCAACATGATCATCAGGCCGCCGAGAATAATTGTCACGCCTAAGAGTAATTGCAGCAGTTCGCTAAAATCTTCACTCATGTAATCTAACAGTACCAGGCCAGCAATGACGCCGGGCAGGATGCCTGCGGATGTCAGCATGACTTTGCGCCAGTCGACCGCACTGAAGTTACCTTTAAGTGCAAACAGACCGTTAATCAGGGTAACGGCACTGATGACCACTGCCGTAAAGGCTATCGGCACCAGGTTAATAGCCGTGACGGTGCCCATTACGATCATTCCCAGCGCAAAGCCGGTGACTGTCTGTACGTATGTTGCGAAAGCAATGATGCCGGTAAAAACCAGCAGTGTTATGAGGTCCATCGGATACCTGTAGATTATTCCAATAAGCTGGAGCGACCACTGTCGTGTTGTTATTGGAATCAGGTCGCGGGAAAAACGGAGCGCAATCATACGCGGTATTAATGGCTGAAAACAGTCCTGTAATGATTTTTTGTTGTGTGCTGAAAATGCTCTTTCGGGAAAAATGGTCTCATAAGTTTTGTTTCAAAGCTGTTGCTTCTACTGTTTCAGGATGTAGCTGTAAGCGTCAGATTATTTAAAAAGATATTAAAATTCAGTAAGTAAGGCTTGATCGTTTGTTTTTATTAAACCTTATGTATAAAAGGTTTAAATATTATTAATAGTCCAAACAGTTATAAGATAGAACGGCGTATAACAGGGATAGGTATTACCGTTAAAGCAGGTCGTTATTTGGTATTTAAAATATTAGCAGCGACCTGATAGGTAACCCGGAATACAACGAAAATAAAGTACCTGAAGCAGGTGCTGGCTTTTTAGTGGTGTTTTCAAAGCTTTGTAATAAGCTTATATCTTTGTGTTTTAACTGGTTAGGGGTGAGGCCCTGCCAACTTCAGGTTACCAGCCTTGGTCCCATAAGCGATTTATGACTGGCCTTTGCCTGAATGCTGTGCAATTCCTAGCATGTTTGGCAGCATCGAGGTTTTTAACTTTTTGATTGGGCAGGTAGTGCCGGTTAAGAAAGCAGCCTTAAGCCAAACGAATAAAAATTCACATGAAGTGAATAACACCTGGGTCGGAATAATCGGCTCAACGTAACGGTGGATAATAAATATGACAAGCCAAGCCAGTAAGATACCGGTCGCATCGGGTCTGCCAGAGTTTGAAGACCGCTCGAATCAAGAGACCAAGTACACTACCTGTTACATGTGTGCCTGTCGTTGCGGCATCAAAGTAACAGTTGAAGATAACAAGGTCCGTTTCATACAGGGTAACCCGAATCACCCGATCAATAAGGGTGTGTTGTGCGCGAAAGGCAACTCCGGGATTATGAAACAGTATTCACCAGCGAAGTTGAGCTCACCTTTGTTGCGAAAGCCTGGTACCGAACGTGGTGCTGGCGAGTTCGAAGAAATCTCCTGGGAACAGGCACTGGATATTATGGAGAAGCGTCTTTCTCATATCCGTGCAACTGACCCTCGTAAACTTGCTTACTTTACCGGCCGTGACCAAATGCAGGCACTGACGGGTATGTGGGCAAGCCAGTTTGGTACATACAACTGGGCGGCTCACGGTGGTTTCTGCTCCGTGAACATGGCTGCCGGTGGTTTGTACACTATGGGTCACGCCTTCTGGGAGTTTGGTGATCCGGACTGGGATAACACCAAATACTTCATGATGTGGGGCGTGGCGGAAGACCACAGCTCTAACCCAATTAAACTGGGTTTGAAGAAGCTTAAAGAACGCGGTGCTAAGTTTGTTGCAGTTAACCCTGTACGTACCGGTTACCAGGCGATTGCTGACGAGTGGGTTGCAATCCGTCCGGGTACCGATGCAGTACTAGCTCTGTCTATGGTTCATGTCCTGCTGAAAAACCAGCTGGTCGACGATGAATTCCTGATCCGTTACACCAACTCTGCACAGCTGGTTGTTCATACGCCGGGTGAAATGGGCGATGGTCTGTTCTACCGCGGTGAAGGCGTTAAGAATATGACCGGTGAACCACAGGTGTGGGATCTGGTTAAAGAAGAATTCGTTGATGCAAACCAGGCGGAGATTAACCCGGCACTGTTTGGCGAATTCACTGCTCCGGATGGTCGTCAGTTGCGTACCGCAATGAGCATCATGCTGGACAAGTACCTTGATGAACAGTACGCCCCTGAAAACGCTGCTAAAGAATGTGGTGTTGCGGCGGAAGACATCGAGCGTATGGCGCTGGAAATGGCCCACGTTGCCTTCAAAGAAACTATCACTATTGATGTAGAGTGGACAGACTGGGCGGGTCGTAAGCAAGACAAGTTCATTGGTCGTCCGGTATCTATGCATGCAATGCGTGGTATCTCTGCACACTCGAACGGTTTCCAGACTTGCCGTGCAATTCACTTGCTGCAAGTTCTGCTGGGTACGGTTGACTGCCCGGGTGGTCACCTGGCTAAGCCGCCATTCCCTAAGCACATTCCGCCAGGCATCAAGCCAGCGAAAGAATGCGCGCCTAACACTCCGCTTAAGTCACCACCACTGGGTTTCCCTACTTGCCCTGAAGATCTGGCGATCGACGAAAACGGTAACCCGCTGCGTATCGATAAGGCATACAGCTGGGATGCTCCGGTTTCCTGTCACGGTCTGATGCACATGGTGATCAGCAACGCTGTTAAAGGCGACCCGTACAAGATTGATACGCTGATGCTGTTCATGGCGAACATGGCCTGGAACTCCAGTATGAACACGGCTCAGACCATGGACATGCTGACAGCGAAAGAAGACAACGGCGAATATAAGATCCCGTACATCATTTGTTCAGATGCGTTTAACTCTGAAATGGTGGCGTACTCTGATCTGGTACTGCCGGATACTACTTACCTGGAACGTTACGATACTATTTCGATGCTGGACCGTCCGATCTCTGAGCCACACGCTGCTTGTGACTCGGTACGTATTCCGGTTGTTAAGCCTGACCGGAACGTAATGTCCTGGCAGGAAGTGATGGTCGAAATGGCCGGCCGCTTAGGTTTCCCAGCATTCACTAAAGATGGTGGCGAGCGTAAGTATTCTTCTTACAAAGACTTCATTGTTAACTTCGAAAAAGAGCCTGGTATCGGCTTCCTGGCCGGTTACCGTGGTAAGGACGGCGATAAGTCCCTGCGCGGTGAGCCAAATCCACGTCAGTGGGAAGCGTACGAAGAGAACGAAGGTTTCTTCGAAATGGAGCTGGCGCCAAATCAGCGCTACATGCGTCACGCTAACCTGGACTACCTGACACTGGCTAAAGAAGCTGCCTGGGTAGGTTCTACTAAGCAGATCGTGATTGAACTGTACTCTGAGAAGATTCAGTCTTTCCGTCTGGCAGGTCAGGGCTTGTACGATGGCCCAATGCCAACTGAAGAGCATCACAAAGAGCGCTTAGTTAAGTACTTCGATCCGCTGCCAACTTACTACGTACCTCTGGAAGAGCAGCGTATTGATCGCGAAGAGTACCCGTACCACGCGGTTAACCAGCGTCCAATGTTCATGTATCACAGCTGGGATAGCCAGAACGCCTGGTTACGTCAGATCATGTCGCAGAACTATCTGTTCATGAACCGTGTTGCTGCAGAACGTGACGGCATTGAAGATCTGTCCTGGGTGTGGGTTGAATCACACAACGGCAAGATCCGTGTTCAGGTTAAACTGATGGAAGGTACTAACGAACAGACTGTCTGGACCTGGAACGCGATTGCTAAGCGTGGTGGTGCATGGGGTCTGTCCGACGATTCGAATGAAGCAACTGATGCTTTCCTGATGAATCATCTTATCTCTGAATTACTGCCTGCGAAGGGCGATCAGAACGACCGCGTTACCAACTCTGATCCGGTTACCGGTCAGGCTGCATGGTACGACCTGCGCGTTAAGATCACCCCGGCTGCACCTGGTGAAACCGGTGCATGGCCAAGCTTTGGTGCCCTGAAGCCACAGCCTAATGCTGATGCTTCACCGGACATGCTGAGCTATACGTCGCATAAGAACGTTAATCTGGAACGCCCGATGTCAGACATTCTGACCCGTGGCGAGAAGTAACTGCAGACGGAGAATAAGAAGATGAAATTAGGTCTAGTAGTTGATCTGGATACCTGCGTAGGTTGTCACGGTTGTGCGACTGCGTGTAAGCAATGGAATACTTCAGGCACCATTGGTCCGCTGGCGGATAAAGATCCGTACGGTCGTGATCCGAACGGCGCCTGGCTGAACCGTATTCGTACCTACGAAGTAGGTGACAGCCCGAACAGTAAGACCGTTAACATGCCGATGTCATGCATGCACTGTGATGACGCAGCCTGTGTAACGGTTTGTCCGACTGGCGCATCTTACAAGCGTAGCGAAGACGGTATCGTTCTGGTTGACCAGGATAAGTGCATGGGTTGTAACCTGTGTTCCTGGGCGTGCCCTTACGGTGCCCGTGAGCTGGATCCAAACGAAGGTACGATGAAAAAATGTACTTTATGTGTGGACCGTATTTATGACGAGCAGTTACCAGAAGATGAGCGTAAGCCAGCCTGTGTACTGACCTGTCCTACTAAGTCACGGGTATTTGGTGATTTTGACGATCCAAACTCAGAAGTTAGCCAACTGGTACGTGACCGTGCCGGTAAAGCGCTGATGCCTGAGCTGGGTTACAACCCGGTTAATACTTACCTGCCACCGCGTAACAAGCCGGTAGTGGAACAGTACCAGCCTTCTCTGAAGGCCACTGTTAAAGGTTGGGTTAACAAGGTTATCTCTCGTTAATCTGAGAGACGTCAATAGTTCCGGTGCATATCTGATTTGACGGATAAGGCACCGGAAAGAACAATAACAGTTTGCCCGGTATATGCTGATTTACCGAGGCAAGCCGGTCAGTTTACTTAAACTGGCCAAAACGGAGACACGAATATGCATCCGGCTTTTTCCGTACTTGTATTTACCGTGATGTCGGGCGCCGGCTACGGCCTGATTACCCTGATGGTAATCGGACACCTTAGCGGCCTGTCACAACTGCAGGACACTGCTGTACTGTTAACTGCAGGTATCCTGTCTTTTGCAATGATTTCTGGCGGTCTGCTGTCATCAACATTGCACCTGGCTAACCCTAAGAATGCATGGCGTGCATTCAGCCGTTTCAAAACCTCATGGTTGTCCCGTGAAGCGGTATTCGCCGTTCTGCTGTATCCATTTATGCTGGCGTATCTTGGTGCTATCTGGATGGACATGAGTGGTGCTCTTGTATCTGCGGCAGCTATCCTGACAGCGGCGTTGGCTATGATTACGCTGTTCTGTACCAGTATGATTTATGCGAGCCTGAAAACGATTCGCCAGTGGAACTCTTCTCTGACGCCGGTTAACTATATTGCGTTGGGTCTGATGTCCGGTGCGGTATTACTGGCAACTGTTCAGACAGTGATTGCCGGTGATCTGGACGGCGTACTGCAGCAGGTTGCATTGGCACTGGTTGTGTTGGGTGCGGTTTGTAAAGTGATCTACTTTTTCTGGATCGGTAAGCCTGCTGGCAGCACGATTAACACTGCGACCGGTTTTACCCAGGCGAGTGTACGTTTGCTGGATCAGGGTCACACTTCTAACAGCTTCCTGAATGATGAGTTCGGCTATACAGTAGCGGCTAACAAGCTGGTACGTCTGCGTTTGCTGATGCTGGCGGTGGCTTTTGTAGTGCCTTTCCTGTTGCTGCTGTGTGCTAACTCAGTATTACTGGTGGTTGCTGCTGCTTCTACAATTGGCGGACTGCTGGTTGAACGTTGGTTGTTCTTCGCAGAAGCGCGTCACGTAGTACGTCTGTTCCATGGTGATCAGCGGGTGTAATTACACCCGGTTGAATGCCCTTTAAAAAATCCAGAGTCGGCCCTGCCACTCTGGATTTTTTGTCTCTGGCAGACGTATCCGCTGCTAAGTGCGCAGTATCTGTCAGCCTGTTTTGCTTCGTTTGGCCGCAATAACTATTAATCCAAGGCCAGAGTCATGTCCGGAGGAATTGAACATGAATTTCGCAACCCGTAACCCGTATAACAATCAACTGATCGAAGAGTTTTCCTTTCTGTCTGATGCAGAGCTGGAGAGCCGTCTGGTCGAATCACGCGAGGCCGCATTACACTGGCGTAATACCAGCTTTGTTGAGCGTGCAGCCCTGGTGCTGGCGATAGCTGGCAAGCTGACTGAACGTCGTCAGGCAATCGCAGAAACCATGACCCTGGAAATGGGTAAGTTGCTGAGTGAAGCACTGGGCGAAGTCGATAAGTGTATTGGTGCCTGTGAGTATTACGCAGAGCATGCAGAAATAATGCTGCAGGATGATCTGATTACGACGGCAGCAAGCCGCAGTCTGGTGAGCTATGAGCCACTGGGCACGGTATTGGCGATCATGCCGTGGAATTTCCCGTTGTGGCAGGTGTTCCGTTGCATGATTCCGAATCTGATGGCGGGTAATGCAGTATTGCTTAAACATGCGCCAAATGTGCCACGCAGTGCTAAGGCAATTGAACAGCTGGTGATTGATGCCGGCGCACCTGAAGGTTTATTTGCGGACCTGACTATTTCAGTTGATCAGGCAGCACAGGTAATTGCTGATCATCGGGTACATGGTGTGGCCTTTACTGGCAGTGAAATGGCGGGACGTCAGATAGGCGCATTAGCGGGTCAGCATCTGAAGAAAGCAGTGCTGGAGCTGGGTGGATCGGATCCACTGATTATTCTTGATGATGCGGACCTGGAAGCGGCAATGGATGTTGCCATGCGGGCACGTTTTGCTAATGCAGGTCAGATCTGTATAGCTGCTAAGCGTTTCCTGGTGGTGTCCAGCCGGATGGCTGAATTCACTGAAATGATGGTAGAACGGACTCGTGCGTTAAAGGCAGGGGATCCAATGCTGGCGGATACTACGCTGGCACCAATGGCGCGTCTGGATTTACGTGACAAAGTACATCAGCAGTTAAAGGCAACCGTAGCTGATGGTGCGACGCTGCTGACTGGTGGTGAAGTATTACCGGGCGAAGGGTATTTCTATGCGCCTTCAGTACTGACTGACGTTGAGTTGGGCATGACGGCGTTTAACGAAGAAATTTTTGGGCCAGTTGCCGCGATTATTTCTGTTCGTGATGAGGCTGATGCCATTGCTCAGGCAAATGCTACGCGCTTTGGTCTGGGTGCAAGTATCTGGACTCAGGATGTAGCTAAGGGAGAGCAGGTTGCCCGTTGCCTGGATGTCGGTGCTGCTTTTGTTAATGCTCAGGTAGCCAGTGATGTACGTGTACCTTTCGGTGGCACTAAGGCATCCGGTTTGGGACGCGAGTTGGGTGTTAGTGGCATTCGGGAATTCTGTAATGCTAAGAGCATGTGGGTTGCCTGATAGCAGTTCAGCAGCTGAGTGTTACTGAATCCTCTTTATAAGATGTTGAATAATGGTCGCAATAGCGACCATTTTTCCTTATTTTAGAAGCTGTTCGCGTATTTAAGCCGATAGTTGGCTCCAGAGAGAAGCCTGCATTGGTTCTAGGGATATTACTGGCTCACCGGTATATTCTTACGTATAGTCAGCTGCTGCATTTAGCAGGTTATAATAAAAGTGTTCAGCGTTTTAATCTAAAGTGTATTACACGCGGAACACCGTTTTCAGATGTATCAGGAGTTATCATGTCCACTAAGACAGTTCAGATTGAATTAGCAGCAGAAACCTTAGAATTGTTTACCCGTTACCAGAAATACACTGGTACTACGACTGAGTTTTATATTACTCAGCTGGTTGAGAAAACCCTGCCAACCGTTAAGGCAATGGTTGAAGCGATGGATGAAGCCAGTGAGAACCCAGATGCTAATCTGGATGTGATGGAAATTTTTGGCCGTAAAATGGCAGCCGCTTCAATGGAGCAGCGCGACGAAGAACAGGCTAACCCGATTAAGGTTAACTAAGCTTTACCCGTTTCATAGTGATCTCACGTTTGGGCCGCATTTATGCGGCTTTTTTTTTGCCTGTTCTTTAGTATTTTTAATGACACAGGACAAAAAATATCTTCAGATTTTTTCCTTACTATCCGTATGGATATAGATTAACCCGATAATTGGTTATAAAATGCCCACCGGCTGACGCGCCTGAATTGCAGTTCTGTAATCATGCATATATCCAAGCTGCTAAATCATGCCCTGTATGACGTCCTGTCATCTCGAATCAGGTTTAGGTAATGACTGAGTTTTTTTATCAGAGCACTGTGTCCGTACAGCTGCTCTTTTTCTGATTGTATTGATTTGAGTAACTCCCGGAGACTCCATGAAAAATAGTCTTTTCCCTTTTTTGGTGTGGCTGAAATGCTTAACATTTCAAGATGTTAAAGCTGACTTTATAGCAGGTATCACAGGGGCGATTATTGTTCTGCCACAAGGTGTGGCGTTCGCTACTATTGCAGGTTTACCGCCTGAATATGGCTTATATACAGCGATGGTAACGCCAATCATTGCGGCATTATTTGGCTCTTCAAAGCATTTAATATCTGGTCCGACGACGGCTATATCTATTGTCGTGTTTGCTGCGGTCAGTGGTCATGCACAGCCGGGGAGCCCTGAATTTATCTCAATGGCACTGACGCTGACATTGCTCGCAGGTATTTTCCAGCTGGCATTTGGTCTGGCCCGTTTAGGCAAACTGGTGGATTTTGTATCTCATACGGTAGTTATAGGCTTTACCGCCGGAGCTGCGATTCTTATTGCCACCAGCCAGGTTAAGCACATTACCGGTATTCCCGCAGAGAAGGGCCTGTCCTTTTCTGAAAGCTGGATGGTAATGCTGGGGCATTTAGATCAGCTTAACTGGGCGATTTTCTGTGTCGGTATGCTGACGCTATTAATGGCGGTTGGCATCAAGCGTTATATCCCTAAAGTTCCAAACTTACTGGTTGCTATGGTCTTTGGCAGTCTTGTAGCGCTGGCATTTGGTGACGGTTATGGAATTCTGCTAGTGGGTGCGATTCCTACCAGTTTACCGCCAGTATCACTTCCGGACCTGTCGCTGGATACCATTCGTGTATTAGCACCAGAGGCTTTCGCAATTGCATTGTTGGGGCTAATTGAAGCGGTATCTATTAGTCGTGCAATCGCCATCAAATCTCAGCAACGTATTTATCCTAACCAGGAGTTTCTCGGTCAGGGGCTTTCTAATATCGTTGGCAGTTTCTTTTCCTGTTATGCGGGATCAGGATCTTTTACCCGCTCAGGTGTGAACTATTCCGCGGGTGCTAAATCACCGCTGTCAGCTATATTTGCTGCAATTCTACTGATGCTTATCGTGTTACTAGTAGCACCCCTGACTGCGTATTTGCCGGTAGCGGCAATGGGCGGCGTGATTATGATGGTGGCTTATAATCTGGTGGATTTTCACCATATAAAGAAGATTATTGCTGCCAGCAGGCCAGAAGCATCGGTACTCTGTATAACTTTTGTATCTACCTTATTTCTGGAACTTGAGTTCGCTATTTATCTGGGGGTTTTATTATCTTTGGTGCTCTTCCTGGCGAAGACTTCCACTCCAGAAATTACCGAGATGTCACTAAATACAGATCAGCGCCGCTTTGTTGAGGCGTGCAGTGGCAAAGGTGAGCAGTGCCCACAGCTCAAAGTGTTGCGGGTAGAGATGTCGATTTATTTTGGATCCGTCAATCATATCCAAAACCGCATTGAGCAAATCGCAGCTCAGCAGGGCGTGGAACGAATCCTGATAATTTGTCTGGGGATTAACTTTATAGATATGAGCGGTGTTGATCTGCTGGTATCTCTGGATGGAAAATTACGGGCAAAAGGTGGTGGCTTGTATTTCTTTGGCATGAAGCCAGGGGTAATGGAAAATGCCGCTAAATTAGGTTTGGTTGAAGATATTGGTGAAGACCGTTTCTTTGCTAATAAGTCTGCCGCGATCAGCAGTATTTTTCCGGAGCTGAATCAAACCACTTGCGAAAATTGTCAGCAGCATGTTTTCCGCGAATGTGAAAAGTTTAAGCAACCTCTGATTGCCACTGTCTGATCTGATTATGTATCTAAAAAAGCCTGTTATTAAACAGGCTTTTTTGTAGCTGTATTTTGTGTTGTTAATTCACTGTTTGTAACAACATGTACAGGAATTAACCGCCGCCACTGTTCATCCATTCCAGCGTGGCTGTACGGCTTTCATCAGTGACTGCTTTTACTACCGGATTTGCGAATGCAACTTCACGCCAGATACGCATATTGGGTCCCAGTTTTAGTTCACGACCAAACATTGGTAGCAGGATATCAGCCAGCTCAATGGTGGCTGGGAAGGCACAGTCGGCGTAACCGATGGTTTCATCGACCATGAAAGGCTGTGCGGTAAATAACTCATCCAGCTTTTCAAGACGTTCTTCAAATTTATCCAGGTGTGCATCCAGCTCTGCCTGTACCCGTGTAGCCGGATCACAATGTGCAAAGGTGCGGCGCAAATGAGGTTCCAGCCATAAGTCGTGGTAACGGGCGAGAAAGCGGTGTCGGGCTCTCTTCAGATTATCCTCTGTTAGCAGGCTATACGCCGGATACGCATCTTCCAGATACTCCATGATCACATCTGATTCAGAAAAATATTCTTCACCAACCCGTAACGCAGGAATTGTTCCCAGGGATACCAATTGCATATATTCAGCTGTGCTGTATCCGCCTGGTGGGGGTGAGATGGTGCAGTCGATATTTTTCAGGCCCAATGCGATCCGCACTTTTGCGCTATAGGTGCTAACAGGGAGGGAAAAAAGTTCCATGGCTAAACCTTTCTGGTAGTTATTGTGCGACCGAATGTGGCGTCATTATTGTTTGGGTATAGAGTGCGCCAGCGGCAATCATTCGGACTCTACCGGAAATATCTGAAAGGTATATGAACGAATTATTCTATGGCTGTAGCTGAAGGTTATTAAAAAGATATTTCTTATTCTATTCGCGCCTTTTCTTACTGTGTCTACAGTGAATTTACTGATCTGGATCAGTTCAGATTTAGCCTGATTTTCAAACCTCCTCTAACTTGATGGATGTCAATACACCTCGGAAGGTGCCTCTTTAAACTTTCACCTGTGACAAATCGTCGCAGCGACAAATCGTCACAGGTAAAGGTAAGGAGATACCGTCATGTTTGTTCCGTTCAAAGATCTGGCTCTGGCGAGCTGTACCGTTTTACTCTGGGCTGCAGCACTAACTGCTCAGGCTGAAGAACACAAAATGATGCATAAGCAGGTTGCCAGTGCGCAAAGTATGGCTGAGGTGGTAAGCACTTCGGGTGTTGTGAAGGGTGTTCTGGCGGAAACTAATCAACTTAAAGTTCAGCACCAGCGTATTCCTGAATGGGATATGCGTCAGATGCAGATGAAATTTAATCTGGCTCCTGGCTTGCAGGCTACAGATTTTCAGGAAGGCCAGGAGATTCGTTTTCGTCTACAGCAACAGAACATGATGACGTTCACTATTACCGATGTTGCTGATCAGTAGCGATAGTGAAGAGGTTGCTGATAATGAACGCAGATTGCAGAAAATTAGCGCGTTTTCTTAGCCGTTTATGGCTGGGGGCGATGCTTATGCTAGTGATGCTGAACACTGCTCTGGCGATGGTGCCAGTCAGTGAAGCTCAGCAAACTGAGACTATTCTGCAGGCCTTACCTGAGGCAACCCGTGTTGCTGATAAGGAAGCGCTGGACGGCGATCAGATTCTGATTCGACGTGTGTATACAGGCGATGAAGAAATCGCCTACGCCTTTAATACCAACGATGTAGTTAATATCCCCGCCTATTCTGGCAAACCAATTAATACTCTGATTGTCATGGACAGGGAAGGCCAGCTAGTCGTTACCCGGGTTCTTGAACATCATGAGCCTATTCTGTTAGTCGGCATTCCGGAACAAAAACTTTTTGATTTTACTGATAAGTACCAGGGACTGAATGTGACCGACAAGGTCAGAGTCGGTGCGGGTAATAATGAGGAGGTTAAAAACGTTGATGTAGTCTCCGGTGCAACTGTCACAGTGATGGTTGTGAACGAGGCGATTATGCGGGCGGCCAGAAAAGTCGCGCGTATTCTTGGCATTGCAGGTCTTTCTCAGGTCGCGGTTGTTCCCCCCGCGACTATCAGGCCTGAGGTGTTCTCTAAAGCAGACTGGTTGCAGTTGACTGGTGATGGATCTGTGCGTCGCCTGGCATTACAACGTAAAGACATTGATGCCGCTTTTGTAGGTACCAAAGCTGAGAATCAGGCGGCGAAAACACCTGCCATTGCTGATAAAGAATTCATTGAGTTGTATTACGCACCAGTTGATATCCCGACTATTGGACGCAATCTTCTTGGTGACCAGCAGTATGACTGGCTTATGGGCGAGCTTAATGCCGGCGACAGCGCCATTGCTGTGATGGGAGAGGGCGAATATTCCTTTAAAGGTAATGGTTATGTGCGCGGTGGTATTTTTGACCGCACTCAGCTGCAGCAGGCCGGTAAGGCGATCAGCTTTCATGATACCGATTACTACCGGCTGGATGATGTCTATATCGACGGCTTTCCGGGTTTTCGGGAGATGGCGATCTTTGTTATCCGTGATCAGTATGACTTTGATCCGGGGGCTCCCTGGCAACTGGAACTGTTAGTACGCCGTCAGATTGGCGCTCTGGACAGTGTATTTACCAGTTTCTACGGCGACTATTTAACACCTGAACAGTATTTGTTACGTCCTGAACCCGTTGCGCCCATTGCTGAAGTAGAATCTGAAGCGCTGTGGGTGAGCATCTGGCGTGAGAAAGCCTTCCAGATTGGCGTGCTGTCGGTGGCGCTGCTGGTGCTGTTCGTGATCATTTTTATTCAGGATGTACTTGTACGTTACCCACGGCTGATGCACGGCCTGCGTCATGGTTATCTGGTGTTTACCGTGGTGTTTATCGGTTGGTATGCACTGGGACAGCTGTCGGTGGTGAACGTCTTTACCTTTGTACATGCTTTCCAGGGTGATTTTCAGTGGGATCTGTTCCTGCTTGACCCAATGTTGTTCATTCTCTGGGGCTTTGTCGCAATGACTATGTTGTTGTGGGGCCGCGGGATCTTCTGTGGCTGGCTATGTCCGTTTGGAGCGCTGCAGGAGCTAATTAACGAAGTCGCCCGCCGCTTCAAAGTTAAGCAGTATGAAATTCCCTTTGCCGTACATGAACGCCTCTGGGCAATTAAATATGTGATTTTGCTGGCGCTGTTCGCCGTGTCGCTGGAGTCACTTTCTGAAGCTGAGCTTTATTCTGAAGTTGAGCCTTTTAAAACAACCTTCCTGCTGCAGTTCAACCGCGAATGGGGCTACGTGCTGTATGCCGTTGCTCTGCTGGTGATCAATATTTTCACCCGTAAAGTTTACTGCCGTTATATCTGCCCGCTGGGCGCTGCTCTGGCGATTCCTGCCCGGCTGCGTTTATTCGACTGGCTGAAACGCCGCAAAGAATGTGGCCAGCCCTGCAAAGTCTGTGCAAACGAATGCGAAATTCAGGCAATTCACCCTGATGGCTCTATCAATGCTAACGAGTGCCATCAGTGTCTGGATTGCCAGGTGACCTATTACCGAAATGACAAATGTCCACCGCTGGTGGTCAAGGCCCGAAAACGCGCTAAGCAGCAAGCTGCTATGGCAAAAATTGAGACTCTGGATGTGACCGATTCGGCGCCAGTGCCGAACGCTTAGTCCTTGTGTGGAGAATGAGAAGATGATTGATCCGAAAGATAAGAGCTTGCCGAAGATTGATGTTGAAGATCCGCAGGCAACAGAACATGTAAAAGTCAGCCGACGTTTATTCCTCGGTGGTTCAGCAGCGTTGGCTGGGGTTGCCAGCACCTTAGGTGCAGGTATGGGTAGTGCTTTGCTACCTTCTACCGCGCAGGCTTCTACCGGCGCTGCCGGCAGTGTTGGTCCGGGTGAACTGGATGAGTACTACGGTTTCTGGAGTGGTGGTCACTCTGGTGAAGTACGTATCCTTGGCTTGCCATCAATGCGTGAGCTGATGCGTATTCCGGTATTTAACGTTGATAGTGCGACCGGTTGGGGTATTACCAACGAAAGTAAGGTGATTCTGGGTGAAAACGCACCGTTAAATGGTGATTGTCACCATCCGCATATGTCCATGACAGATGGTCATTACGACGGCAAATATGTATTCATTAATGACAAGGCGAATACCCGTGTAGCGCGGATTCGCTGTGACATTATGAAAACTGACAAAATCACGACTATCCCTAACTGTCAGGCGATTCATGGTTTACGGGTACAGAAAGTACCGCATACCAAGTACTTATTTGCCAATGCAGAATTCCGTATTCCTCATCCGAATAATGGCTTGAATATGGATGACGTACCTGGCTACTACACACTGTTCAACGGTGTAGACGCAGAAAGCATGGACGTGTCCTGGCAGATCATTGTTGACGGTAACCTGGATAACACTGATGCGGATTACACCGGTAAGTATGCGTTCTCTACTTGTTATAACTCAGAAGGTGCTATTGATCTGACCGGTTCCATGAAGGCAGAGCGTGACCATCTGGTTATCTTCAATATTGAGCGTATTGAAGCAGCAGTTAAGGCTGGTAAATTTATTACTCTGGCTGGATCCGATGTACCGGTTCTGGACGGCCGTAAAGGTTCTGAGCTGACCCGCTATGTACCAGTGCCTAAGAACCCGCACGGTATCAACACTGCCCCGGGCGGTAAGTACGCGGTTGCCAACGGTAAGTTGTCTCCAACTGTCACTGTATTCCAGCTAGATAAGTTTGATGCTTTGTTTGACGACAAGATTAAGCCACGGGATACAGTAGTTGCTGAAGTTGAGCTGGGTCTTGGGCCATTGCACACAGCCTTTGACGGTAAAGGCAATGCGTTCACAACATTGTTCATCGATAGCCAGGTATGTAAGTGGAATGTCGAAAAAGCCATTCAGGCATATAACGGTGAAAACGTTGATTACATCCTGCAGAAGCTGGATGTGCATTATCAGCCAGGCCATAACCATACCAGCATGGGTGAAACCCGTGATGCTGATGGTAAGTATCTGGTATCACTGCAGAAGTTTGCTAAGGACCGCTTCTTACAGTGTGGCCCTCTGCATCCCGAAAATGATCAGCTGATTGATATTTCCGGCGATGAAATGAAACTTATCCATGACGGTCCTACGTATGCTGAGCCGCATGACTGCATGATCGTTCACCGTTCTAAAGTGAAAACCCGCAAGCTGTACGACCGTGAAGATCCAACTTTTGCCGGCACTATTGCAATGGCGAAAGCGGATGGGGTTAACGTACACACTGAAAACAAGGTTATTCGTGACGGCAACAAGGTACGTGTCTATATGACGTCTGTTGCACCTGCTTATGGCATGAATGAGTTCAGCGTGAAGCAGGGCGATGAAGTAACGGTTGTTATTACCAACCTTGACCAGATCGAAGACGTAACTCACGGTTTCTGTATGGTGAATCACGGTGTGCAGATGGAAATCAGCCCGCAACAAACCGCGTCTGTGACCTTTATGGCTGATAAGCCAGGGGTGCAGTGGTTCTATTGCAACTGGTTCTGTCATGCGCTGCACATGGAAATGCGTGGCCGTATGTTGGTTGAACCTGCTTAAAGGCAGTAATCGCCGGGCGGTATGATCGCCCGGCTTGTTTGAGAGGTAACAGATGCTGAATCTGACTGGAAGGATTTTTGGCCTGCTGGCACTGCTGACCAGCAGCGTAACCAGTGCGGCTGTGATTCAGTTAACTCCGCAAGATGACCTGCAGCTGGTGCTGGATCGCAGCCAGGCAGGTGACACTCTGGTATTAGGCGAAGGTGAATACCGGGGAAACTTTGTTGTTCGACAGACGATAGAACTGACTGCTCAGAAGGGAGCTGTCATTGATGCTGCCGGTAAAGGGCATGCATTACAGGTTGAAGCTGAAAAAAGTTATGTTCATGATCTACGGATTATTAACTGGGGTGAAGATCTGACCAATCAGGATGCCGGTATCTTACTGGCAACGTCAGCCACCGGAAGCCGTATAGAGAATAACAGCCTTTATGGCGGTGGTTTTGGTATCTGGGTTGATGCCACCCAGCAAGCCCGGATTTTGAATAATAAGGTACGTGGTAATCTCGAATTACGTGCCTCCGATCGTGGTAACGGGATCCATTTATTCAATGTCAGCCAGGCGCTGGTAAAGGGGAATGAGGTTTGGGAAACCCGCGACGGCATTTATATCGACACCAGTAATGGTAATGAGCTGGTGGGTAATTATCTGCACGACCTTCGCTATGGCGTGCATTACATGTATTCCTACAATAATTTGCTGCAAGACAATCTGACTGAAAATACCCGGACAGGTTATGCGCTGATGCAGTCAAAATATCTGACAGTGTTGAATAACCGTTCCGTCAATGACGTCAATTACGGCATTTTGATGAACTACATCACGAATTCAACACTGCGCAATAATGATATCCGCGGTATTCAGAATCGCCACAATCCTCATATGCAGAAAACTGGCACTAATGCAGCCAGGCGAGCAGGTCTGGAAGGTAAAGCGCTATTTATCTACAACTCACTATTTAATGAATTTACCGACAACCGTTTTGCCGATAGCGATATTGGCATTCACCTCACTGCAGCTTCTGAAGATAACACGCTAGTGGGCAATGCCTTTGTGAATAACAAAACTCAGGTGAAATATGTTTCAACCCGTACTCAGGACTGGGCGGGTAATTACTGGAGTGATTATCTGGGCTGGGATATGAATGGCGATGGCGTTGGGGATATCGAATACGAACCGAATGACAGTGTTGACCGTTTATTGTGGAAGTTTCCGGCTGCCAAATTGCTGCTTAACAGTCCTGCTATTGAGACCCTGCGCTGGGTACAGCGACAATTTCCAGTGCTTAAAGGGCCAGGTGTAGTGGATAGTCAGCCATTAATGGCTGAACGGCCACAGAAACAGGCTGGAATGCAGGCTACAGATGAAGACAGCTCTCTGGCAATCCAGATACAGGCAGGTACAGAATGATGAGTAGTACAGAGAATATCGTTGAATTAATAGAAGTTGAAAAGAAGTATCTGGGCGTCAATGCTTTGCAGAGCCTGAGCCTGAATTTACAGGCGGGTGAAGTCTTCGGACTGTTTGGCCATAACGGTGCAGGTAAGACCACCATTATTAAACTGATTCTGGGTTTAATTGAAGCGACATCTGGCAGTGTCAGTGTATTTGGTAAGGATCCTACTCAATCCGGTGCCCGTGAGTTACGTGGCAAGCTAGGGTTCCTGCAGGAAAATGTCAGCTTTTATGACCAGCTTACAGGTCAGGAAGTACTCGAATATTTTGCCCGATTAAAGGGCTTTGCGCGTAAATCCTGCCGTAAAGAGTGCCTGGAGCTTCTGGCACAGGTTGGTTTAAAAGATGCTTCAGGCAGGCGGGTGAAAACCTATTCAAAAGGTATGCGTCAGCGTTTGGGATTAGCTCAGGCTTTGCTGGGGAGTCCACGGCTGCTGTTACTGGATGAACCGACCGTTGGTTTAGATCCTATTGCCACCCAGGACTTTTACCACAGCATTGATCATTTAAAGCATCAGGGTTGCACTGTGGTGTTGTGCTCACATGTACTGCCAGGAGTGGAGAAATATATCGACCGGGCATTAATTTTGGGGCAGGGCGAAGTACTTGCCAGTGGCAGCATTGAACAGTTACGCAGTCAGGCAAACCTACCGGCGGTGTTTCAGTTACAGGGGCAGTCAGAAGTGTTACCTGAGGATTTGCGTTTGCTGGCCCGCTGTGACAGCTCAGGTATGCGTATGGCAGTACCTATGCAGGAAAAAATGCAGACCCTGCGTACGCTGGCAAGTTTATCCGGCGTAGAAAATATTGATGTGCAGTTACCTTCACTGGAAGACCTGTATACCCACTTTATTCAGCGCCATTGTGATGAGGAGGCTGCGTTATGATGCTTAATCCATTATTGACAGTTGCGGGCAAGGAATTCCGCGACGGTTTACGAAACCGCTGGGTTTTGTCGATCTGTATTATTTTTGCCGTATTGGCTATCGGGCTTGCTTACTTCGGCGCAGCAGCCGCGGGTAAGGTAGGTTTTACTTCTTTGTCGACGACTATTGTGAGCCTGGCAAGCCTTGCGGTTTTCATTATTCCGCTAATTGCTCTGATGCTGTCGTACGATGGCATTGTTGGTGAAGATGAAAGTGGCACTTTGCTACTACTGATGACCTATCCGCTTTCAAGAACTCAGCTTTTATTAGGTAAGATGCTAGGGCAGGGCGCGATAATGGCGTTTTCAACCCTGATTGGTTTCGGCTCTTCGGCGCTGATGATTGGCTTATTTTCAGCCAGCACGTCATGGAGCGATTTATTGATGCCTTACACAGTATTTATTTTATCTGCGATGTTGCTGGGCTGGATATTTATCGCTATTGCGTATGTGATCAGTGCCAGTGTTGCAGAAAAATCTAAAGCGGCGGGTATCGCGCTGATTATCTGGTTTATTTTCGTCTTAGTATTTGATCTGGGGTTACTGGGCTTACTGGTCTCTACTGAGGGTAATGTCGACGCTAATTTGTTTCCATATATGTTGTTGCTGAATCCGACAGATATTTTCAGACTGGTTAACATTACTTATTTTGCCGATCAGAACCTGACCGGTCTGATGGCTATTGCACAGCAAACTCAGTTTTCACTGTATGGATTACTGGCAGGGTTAGTGGCCTGGCTGGTGATGCCTGCCAGCCTGGCTATGTACATTTTTAACCGCCGTGGTTTGTGAGCCAGGAGGCTGTGATGAAATTCGTTTTGAATGAAATATCTCTGGTTAAAACCCAAATTATCAAAACACTATTGATGCTGCTGTTGTCTGTGGGTTTGTTAGCAGGTTGTACTGAAGATGAACAGGCTGCAATGGTTCAGCAGGCAGTGGCAATAGAGAGCGGTGAAGAGTGCCACTTATGCGGCATGATCATTACCAATTACCCGGGGCCGAAAGGCCAGCTGTTCAGCAAGGGCATTGAAGGTAACCTGAAGTTCTGTTCAACCCGGGATATGTTTGCGTTTATTGTGGACCCGGAAAATAGCCATAACGTGAAGCAGGCTTTTGTACATGATATGGCCGTCACGCCCTGGGACCACCCGGATGAAGAAACCTATGTGGATGCCCGTGAGGCCTGGTATGTCATAGGGCATTCTAAACAGGGAGCTATGGGGGCTACTTTGGCGAGTTTTGCCCGCCAAGAGGATGCTCAGGCATTTGCTGATGCCGAAGGCGGTGAAATACTTGGCTTTGAACAGATTGATTTGCAAGTGCTGGTGGACATGACACGTGGCCACTGAGGTATGCTTTTGTCGTATCTAACTTAAGAGCATCTGGATATTAGAGCTTCCTTCGTGACTGACCTATAATCAGCGCGAATTTGTATTTTCAAAAGGAAGCACGGCATGGCCGCAAGTGAGCAGATATCTACTTATCAGTCCTGGCAGGACAGCGCTGAACAACTGATCAGCAATGGGCTGGCAAACCAGGCTTTTATTGATGGTGAGTTTTGTGATGCTGCCAGCGGTGCAACTTTCGACTGTATCTCACCGAGAAATGGTCAGCTGCTTACCCGCATCGCCGCCTGCGACGCAGAGGATGTTGATAAAGCAGTGGCCACAGCGCGGCAAGCTTTTGACGCAGGTGTCTGGTCTGGTCTTATGCCTAAGCAGCGTAAGAAAATTCTGCAGGCCTTTGCCGATGAGCTGGAAGCACATGCTGACGAATTAGCGTTGCTGGAAAGCCTGGATATGGGCATGACCATCAGAGATAGCAGCACTATGAATCTTCCTGGTGCTGTGGAATGCGTAAACTGGTACGCCGAGCTGGCAGACAAACTCTACGACGAAATTGCCCCTACTCAACCTAATGCCTTAACCCGGATTCATCGGGTGCCTGTTGGTGTGGTGGCGGCTATCGTTCCCTGGAATTATCCGCTAATGATCGCGTGCTGGAAAGCAGCGCCAGCTCTGGCTGCTGGTAATTCCGTTGTGCTTAAACCGGCAGAACAGTCTTCGCTTACTGCTATTCGTATGGCCGAACTGGCGCATAAAGCTGGGGTTCCTTCTGGTGTATTTAATGTTGTTCCCGGGATGGGAGATGTTGCCGGTAAAGCGTTGGGGCTGCATATGGATGTTGATGCACTTGCCTTTACCGGATCAAGCAGAGTCGGTGGCTTATATATGCAGTATGCAGGTCAGTCGAATCTGAAACGGGTGGCACTGGAGTGCGGTGGTAAAACGCCTAATATCGTTCTGGATGACGTTGAAGATTTGGACAAAGCCGCCGCAGCGATTGTATTAGGTGCTTTCTCGAATCAGGGGCAGATATGTAATGCCGGTTCACGGCTGATTGTTGATCGTAAAGTTCATCAGCCGCTGATGGATAAAGTCAGAATTTTAGCTGAGAAAATCAAACCGGCGGATCCTCTTGATCCGGCAACTGAGTTCAGTTGCCTGGTTGATGCACGGCATACCGCTAATGTCCTGCGATATATTCAGGCAGGAAATGAAGCCGGTGCAAAGCTGGTCTGTGGTGGAGAGCAGGAAGCAGGAGATGATTGTCAGTGTTATTTGCAGGCAACTATCTTTGATAACGTCAGTGCAGATATGCGCATTGCCAGTGAAGAAATCTTTGGGCCTGTTTTATCGGTCATTCCGGTGGATTCACTTGAACAAGCGATCGCTGTGGCAAACGCAACGGTTTATGGTTTAGGTGCTGCGGTCTGGACCAGAGATATGAAGCGTATGGAGCAGGCAGCTCATGATATTAAAGCCGGCGTTATCTGGATCAATTGTCATGATCACGGTGATATTTCATCACCAGTTGGCGGCTTTAAACAGTCCGGTTTTGGCAGGGATAAGTCGATTCATGCGATGGATAAGTATGTTGAATATAAAACTGTGTGGATTGATTTGAGCTAGATTGCTAGACCTTGTCTGATTATTATCCGGACATTGTTATATACAGGGCTTCAGTGCGTGGGGCAGTGCGGATAGACAGCATTGCTTCATCACTGATCAGAGCCGCATCTCCCGGTGACATCAGCGATCCGTTAATTTCCAGCTCACCTTTTAACAGTTGCAAAAAGCCATGCTTTTCTGCCGGTAACCCACAGGCTGTTTTACCCAGCTTCAGACGATATATACAGATGTTCTGTTGCAGCAGCATTGAGCCGTCACGGCCATCCGGTGAAGCGACCAGCAGTGTACCGTTGGAAGGCGAAAGTTTTGCTTGCTGGAGGTTTGCCTGAAGTTGCAAGCCGGCGTTGGGGGTGAACCACAGTTGCAGCATTCGCAGAGTTTTGCCGGCACCGTTGTTGGTTAGGTTGAAGTCAATTTCATCGGCTGCACTGAGCAGCAATGCCCCGCCAGGGCTTTTAAACATGCCTTTGCGGCCAAGGGAGTCATGAAACTGTGCCTGACCTTCAAGTATCAGGCTGAAGACTTCGGTTTGCTGAAACTGGCAGGGGTCGATGCTGGCACCGGGGTGCAGAGAATCTTCATTACAGGCACGTAGGTTAGCAAGGCCCATAAAGTCAGGATCAAAGTAGCTGGCAAAAGAGAAACAATAGTGGCTTTCCAACCAGCCATAGTGTGCAAAACCCCGATCGTTCGAGCGTCTGATCCTGATCATCTCTGTTCTCTTCTGTGAGTGTGTTTTGTCGATCCGCCTTAGTTTTATTCGTATTGCTTAAAAATTATCCTAACTGCTTGTTTTTGATAAAGCCAGCTAGGGCCTGTATTTGCCTGACCGTTTTGAACATTAGTAACTGAAAAGGAACTATTGAAAAGATCGCTCGTCCCTAGTTGTGAAAACAGTAACGTGAAATGAAAACAAAACTGCCGGCGTATAGCCGGCAGATCTGATGTGTAGCTAAAAGATGATCAGCCGAGTCGGAAGCGGCTAACGGTGTCCTGTAAGTTAGCTGCCAGAGCAGAGAGTTCTTCACTGGAGCGGGCGATTTCAAGAGCACCTTCACTGGATGCGTTAGATGTATCCTGAATAGTGACTAAAGAACGGTCAATTTCTTCAGAGACACTGGTTTGTTCGCTGGATGCGCTGGCGATCTGAGTATTCATGTTGGTAATGTTACGTACAGCAACAGAGATTGCTTTAAGCGCATCGCCGGCTTCTGCTGCTTTATCACCTGCATTTTTTGCTTTTTCCTGGCCATCAGACATTGCGTTTACTGCGTTCATCGTGCCGGTTTGTAAACGTTCAATTGCGTTTTGTATTTCCTGAGTGGAGAGCTGCGTACGTTGTGCCAGGGTACGTACTTCATCAGCAACCACGGCAAACCCTCGACCCTGATCACCGGCCCGGGCAGCCTCAATCGCCGCGTTCAGTGCCAGCAGGTTGGTTTGTTCAGCAATTTCTTTTATCACATCAACAATTGAACCTATGCTCTCGCTGTCAGATTCCAGGGTGCGAATGTGTTCAGAAACGGTAACAACATCTTCAACCAGTGCGTTAGTGGCACCGATAGCTTCTTCTACGATTGAGTTACCCTGTTCAGCTTGCTCGCTGGTGTCCTGGGCGTCTTTATCAGCCATTTCTGCGTTTTGTGAGATCTCATGTGCAGTAGCGACCATTTCGTTCATCGCGGTTGCTACTTGCTCAATTTCTAAGCGCTGTGCATCAATACTCTGGTTCGCCCGGGTACTAACCTCAGTCATACCGCCCGCCGAGCCGGAAAGTTGTGTTGCTGCGCTGCTGATTTGCGTGATGATATCGCGCATTTGTAACAACATTTTATTGAAGCTGGTGGACATTGCGCCCAGTTCATCGTTGTTTTCGACTTTAAGTTCCAAGGTCAGGTCTGACTTATCAGCGATTGTTTCGATGGTTTTTTGTGCATTTTGTAACGGTAGTACAACTGAGCGATATACACCTATAGAGAAGAACAGTAGTAAGGCTGAAATCAGGATGCTGGTGCCGCCAAGGTATAAAATACTCTCTTCATATAAATGCTCGATATTTTCGTATTCTTCTTTGGCCACACGTAACTGGAGGTTGACCAGCTCTGTGATTTTTTCACTGATAGGATCAATATCTTTATAAAGCGGTCCGTCAAATTGAGACAGGTTGTTTTTAGGATCCCCGGAGAATTTTTTCAGGTCACCAAGCAGACGGTCGATTGCACGGTTGGCAGAAGTAAACAGTTGCTCGGCCTCCTGTGCTAACCGGGCTTCTTCAGGCGTGAGTTCTGTTGCCATGTATTTTTGCCACTTTTCGGCAATTTCAGTTTTAGAGGCTTCAATGTCGGAAACCGCTCGACTGACAGGAATCAGGCCGGCGTTAGCTTTGTTGACGGCGTCTATAACCAGTACGGCGTAGTCGTCAGCAATTACTTTGAGATCTTCGAGGGGAACGACACGGTCGTTGTACATTCGCGCGGAGCCGTTGACGGTGCTTTTAAGTTCGAAAAGGGCTGTCGCTAAAACGATTATCAGACCAATAATTGGCAGGCCTGACATAATAATCAATTTTGATTTAATGGATATATTCTTAAACATAACTAACGATTCCGTAGTACATCAGTTTACGAATTGTATCCTTACGCGTTGCGCTACCAGCCGATAATCTGAAGAGGTTCTAAATTGCCAAACCTAAGCAGCACTTATTTCGTCCTAGTGATTTAATCCTAGCATTACGATTTCCTGATTGAGAAGCCCTACTGTAGCGAATGCCCCCATTTTGGGAGATAGGTTTGATTAAATTGACGAGGTGCAAGCCCTTGTTTGTTATGGGTTTTTTGTAGGGTTTAAACGTTTGTTCGGCATTGTTATGCTTAATGTTCTAGCTTAGATGTTACTGTTTTATAAAGGTTTTTTTGTTTTTGGATGGTGATTTTAAGCGCTGTTTCAGAGGCTGGTTGAATTTAAATGTGTGGATGATTGAAGGGCGAAAAAACCGCATTAAAAATATAATTAATATTTTTTGAATTAATATTCAGTTAAGTTTCAGAAGCAGTTTATTTGTTAAGTTAATATTTATTTGACTAAGTGGTCAGTAATATTAATGATAATTAGTAGTAATAATGGTTATTAATTGCGATTAAATGGCTGAATTGAAGCGAATTCGATCAAAGCGTCACCGTTATTTTCTCAGCGAAAATAACGGTGAAGCAGAGTAGGTTAATTGAGCTTAAACTGATTGATCATTTGCTGTTGTTGCATGGCCAGTTTGGAAAGCACTTCGCTCCCCTTAGCACTTTCTTCAGCGTCCTGTAAGCCAGATTCAGCAGTGTCAGCAATTTGCTGAACGGACTGAGATATTTCCATGCTCACAGCGGTTTGCTGTTCTGCTGCCGTGGCGATGCTGATAGACATTTGTCGAACTTCGCCTAATTGACGGACCATTTCGCTCAGGGAGTCTCCAGCTTTGACTGTCTGAGCAACACTGGATTGTGCTTCCTGACGGCTGCTATCCATAATTTTTACCGCATCAGTCGCGCCGGACTGAAGTTTGTCTATCATTACCTGAATTTCCTGGGTGGAATTCTGGGTACGGCTGGCAAGGTTACGTACTTCATCAGCAACCACTGCAAAGCCGCGGCCCTGTTCTCCGGCCCGGGCGGCTTCAATAGCTGCGTTCAGGGCCAACAAATTCGTCTGACCAGCGATGTCTTCAATGACTTCCAGAATCCGACCAATATTCAGGCTGTCCTCATTAAGCTGGTTAATTACCCGTCCGGTACGGTCAAGCTCTTCCGCAAGAGCGTTGACCCGTTCTATGCTGTGCTGCATAAGTTCCCGATTGCTGTTAGCAGCAGTATCAATGTCGGTAACCTGCTGCTGAGCCAGTTCTGCGCTCTGGGCAACTTCTGAAACCGTTGCGGACATCTGATGGATAGCCGTTGCTACCTGAGTTGTCTGCATTTGCTGATCATTCATCATGTTGTGGGTGCGATGGCCAATATCAGAAGCTTGCTGTGCCGAGTTACTGATCTGATTAGCAGCTGTATGGATCTGACGAATGACATTCTCCTGCTTATCTACCAGCTCGTTAACCCAGCGAGAAAGCTGACCAAATTCATCCTTAGATGTGACAGCAAGGCGTTGAGTCAGATCACCATCGGCAATAACGCGGAGGATATTCATAATACGACGCATTGAATTACGGATATTGCGACTAACCCAAACGCCGATCGTGATGGCAATCAGTACTGAGAACAGACTTATAACTATGTTGGTTGTCTGGTTGATGTTTACTTGCTGTTCGGCGTCACCGGCGACTTGAGCAGCCAGTACTTGTGCATCCTGCATCAGTTGCTCTAATGCCTGGTTGCTGGCGTCGGCACTTTCGGATAACTGCATGACAAGATTTGCTAATTCAGCATCGAGAAGTACTTTCTGCTTATGTAATTGGGTCAGTCCTGCAACATCGTTGGCAGCCTGCTCTATAGGACCTGTGTATTTCTTCAGATCGGGGGCGATGGTATTACCGCTGTCGATCATTTTCTGCAGCCGGGTATTGAGCGCCAGAACACTATAGCCATAGCCTTCAGTCGCAAAAGATTCTTCAATAGGTGTGATTTGTTCTAAAAGCGTGGTTTTCAGAAGAGTGTTAAATTCAACTTCGACCGCTTTGAGATTTTCTTTCAATTCTCGGCCGCTGCTTTTTTCGGTTTCTGAAATACCGAAAGTAATGAGTAATTCTATGTCATTAAAAAATAAATGTATTTCGGTGCGTAGGTCCTGTTCAGCCTGTTCCAACTGTGTGCTTAGTTGCAAATATTGCTGATGATCAATTAGTGCCTGTTCGGCGGACAAGTAATAACTGTCGGTTTTACTGTCCAGCTGATTAATAGTATTGCTTACTTCCGGATAGGTTTTGGCATACTTCAGTAATTGTTCGCGTTGCTGCTGATACTGCTGGCGCTGCTGTTCAAAATTGTCCTGATAAAGTGCCAGGGTTTCAGTATCAGTGCTGTCCAGATACTGCAGCATAGACTTATTTGAAGAAAGCAGTGACACAGCCATCGCTGAGCTGCGAACAATGATAGGTGTTATTTCATCGTTAGTGATTTCGAGCTGATGATTTACCTGACTGAGACCACGATAGGATGAGGCACTTATAATCAATAGCAAGATAACCAGTAAGGCGAAACCACCGCCAATACGTTGCGTAACGGTTAAGTTCATTATTGTTTTAATCCTGTTATGCAAAAATTATTTTATTGATCGTAGCCTTATCCTTAACCCCACGATTTTAATTATCGTCATCAACAACGGAAAATACTTTTTCCTGATTCGATAAAATATTGCATCGAGTATATAAAGATCGTTTTGAGAAAAGAAAAACATCACATGTCAAAATGGTTAGTCGTCATATAAAAAGACGATAAATTCAATTTAGTGTCGTAAAAACACAAAATCTCTTTAGATAAACTTATACGTTGTTTTAGAAAAAATAAATAATGGCTCTGTCATCAAAAGTTAACAGTTATGCTGTCTGCAGCGTATTGAGGCGCTAGCGTGGAGTTATATTTATGATGCTAAGTGATTTAAGGTGATAGCACTAAATATTATGCGGATTAAAAAGTAAAAATACGGTGAGTAATAAGCAGGAATTTTAGTTGTTAATATGTTGCCTCGCTGGTTTTTTAAAATATGTTAATCAGTTTGTTTTTGTCTATATTTTAAGGTTAATGAATAAACAATTTTCGTAGCCTGTTTAATTTATAGATCCCTATTATTTGATAGGGCTGGATTTATCTGTACGGCTATCGGGATATTTGTGCTTCAGCCTGTAGCTAAGCTTAGCTACGGGCTGAAGTAGTGGATTGAATCAGGGAGCTGAAGAGAAGAACCGTTACTATTCGAATTCAATCCAGGTGGTTTTCAGCTCGGTATAATCATCCATCGCATGCAATGATTTATCCCGGCCATTACCAGATTCCTTAAAGCCGCCGAATGGTACAGTGACATCACCGCCGAAGTAGTTATTCACGCCCATGGTACCTGTCCGAACGGCTGCTGCTACTATGTGAGCAGTGTTTATATTGCTGCTCCAGACTGCGCCTGCAAGGCCGTACGGGGAGTCATTGGCTATTTGAATAGCATCTTCCATATTTTCAAATGGAATTGCGGCAACAACAGGGCCAAAAATTTCTTCCCGGGCGATACGCATCTGATTATTCACATTTTTGAAGATAGTTGGCTGATGATAAAAACCGCCATTACCCAGATCAACAGCTTCACCACCGGTCAGCAGTTCGGCACCTTCTTCAAGACCAACTTTTACATAGCCCTGAATGGTATCCAGCTGTCGCTGATCAATTATCGCTCCCATGCTGGAATCCGGATCCAGTGGGTTACCTGGTTGCCAGCCTTCTGTATAGGCCTTTACCTTTTCAAGAAATTCATCGTAAATAGAGGCTTCAATTAATAACCGGGTACCGGCGGTACAGGTTTGTCCAGAATTAAAAAAACCGGCTACTGCGGCCATCTGAGCTGCTTTTTCCAGGTTAGCATCCGCAAAAACAATATTGGCACTTTTGCCGCCCAGTTCCAGAAAGGTTCGTTTCAGGTTGGATTGACCGGAATATTGCATCAGCAACTTACCGACAGCGGTCGAACCGGTGAAGGTCTGGCCATCGATACCCGGGTGGAGACACAGATGCTGACCGAGAACCGGTCCGTCACCTGGCAACACATTAAGTACGCCGTCCGGTAAACCGGCTTCTGTTGCCAGTTGTGCGATACGCAGTGCTGTTAATGGTGTCTTTTGGTCTGGCTTCAGGATTACCGAGTTGCCGGTTGCCAGTGCAGGTGCCAGCTTCCAGGCAGTGGTAGACAGTGGAAAATTCCAGGGAACAATTGCCAGAATGACGCCGAGAGGTAACCTGGTCACCAAAGCTAAGCAGTCTTCGCTAGTTGGTGCTATCTGTTCATACACTTTATCGACTGCTTCTGCGGTCCAGCGAATCGTGGTTATAGCGCCTGGCACATCCACATTCACCGTGTCTGAAATTGGCTTGCCTGCGTTCAGGCATTCCAGTAGCGCTAATTCTTCGCTGTTTTCTTCGAGCAATTCTGCCCAGCGAATCAGGATTTTTTTGCGTTCAACTGGTGGTAGTTTAGACCAGCAGCCCTGCTCAAAGGTTTGTCGGGCTATGTTTACCGCCAGGTCTGCATCCTCAGTCCCGCAGTCGGATACTTCACCAAGGCTAAGGTTATTCGAAGGGTTGATACAAGCAAGTGTTTTACCCGACATAGCCGCAATATTTTTGCCATTAATAAAAGCTTTTGAGGGGATGGTCAGGTGTTCAACCTGCTTGTTCCAGTCGGCTAAGTTCATGTATTCACCTTGCATATATTCTTTTTTAAAATTGAATGATGCTTCGGATAATAAATGAATTAAGGGCTGAAGATATACCCCGGCCGGGGTAGGTTTAGTTGTTTTCGAGTTTTTCCAGTTCTTCCATATAAGCATCCAGAATCAGATTTGGGCGGGCACCTTTACGGGTAATTGCGGAAAACTCTGTATAGAAAAAGCGGCTTTGTGGCTGAATACTGCGCATGCGTTTTTCACGTACCCAGCGGGCAGCAAAGTGGGTCGGTAAAAATCCCAGGTATTCGCCGCTAAGAATCAGAAATGCGATGCCCTCACGATCAGTGGAGCTGGCACTGGTTTGCAGATCGGTATGCTGGCTTCTGGCTTCAACACTCTGTGGATAAGCTGGAATAACGGTATTTGCTTCAGTGAGCTGCTGAGGAGTGATGCGCCAGTCTTTCATGTCATAAAGAGGGTGCTCATCACTGCAGTAAAGTAACGATTGCTCATTGTATAGGGGCGTATAGTTGAGGCCGGTGAGTGTACGAATATCGGGAACAACTCCTACATGGAGACGGCCTTCCAGTACCGCCGATTCGATTTTGTTAGGTGGGATCATACGAATGTTGATCACGACATCCGGTCCACGTTGCTTGAGTTTGGCCAGTGCCCGGGTAATACGCATCTGAGGTACGGTCACCATATTATCGGTAATGCCGATATTCAGTTCACCTTTGAGCTCGGTATTGATGGCGTTGATCTGGGAACGAAAGGTTTCCAGATTGCTGAGCAGTTGCAGGCTCGCCTGATAAACCTGCTCTCCCTGTTCGGTAACCGAGAAACCTGAACGGCCCCGCTGGCAGAGTTTCATTTCCAGTAAGCCTTCCAGCTCATTCATCGCGAGGCTGATCGCCGGACGGCTGATATTCAGCTCGACTTCTGCTGCGGCAAATCCGCCGTTTTCAATGACCGCTTTATAGATACGAAGTAAGCGAATATGTGCATCGCCGATTTGTCTCGGCAGGCGTGAAACGGGTTGGCTCATAGCAATGCCTTCAGGAGTAATTTGTAGGTAAATCTTTTAGGTAAGTATTAACTTAACTTAAGTTTATAAAATATGAATTTAATAAACTATCATCATCGCCATAATGAAGTCATCACTATTTGAGTCGTTTTTAACCGGAGTGTTGTATGACCAACAACAACGATAAGCTTGCAGGACTCTCACAGGCGCAGCTTGATGCGTACTGGATGCCTTTTACTGCTAACCGTCAGTTCAAAAAAGACCCGCGGATGATTGTATCTGCTGAAGGGCGCTACTATACCTCAGCAGATGGCCGCCAGATTTTTGATGGCCTGTCTGGATTATGGACCTGCGGTGCCGGTCATTGTCATCCTAAAATCACCGAAGCAGTCAGCAAGCAGCTGGGTGAAATTGATTATTCACCGGCTTTCCAGTTTGGTTATCCGAAGGCTTTTCAGCTGGCGCATAAAGTCACTGAGTTAATGCCGGAAGGTCTGAACCGGGTTTTCTTTACGGACTCGGGTTCTGAATCGGTTGAAACGGCTCTGAAAATAGCCCGTGCTTACTGGCGCAAAAAAGGTATGGCCAGCAAAACTCGCTTTATCGGTCGTGCTAAGGGTTACCACGGTGTGAACTTCGGTGGTATCAGTGTTGGCGGTATAGTTGGTAACCGGGCGCTGTATGGGCAGGGCGTTGAGACGACACACATCTCACATACTATGTTGGCAGAAAATCGTTTTGTGAAAGGCATGCCTGACGAAGGCGCTTTTCTGGCGGAAGATCTTGAAGCACAGATCGCCATTCATGATGCGTCGAATATCGCCGCGGTGATTGTTGAGCCATTGGCTGGTTCTGCGGGCGTTATTCCACCGCCTAAGGGTTACCTGCAGAAGTTGCGTGAAATTTGTGACAAGCACAATATTCTGTTGATCTTCGATGAAGTTATCACCGGTTTTGGCCGGATGGGTTCATACACGGGTGCTGAAGAGTTTGGTGTAACACCGGATATGCTGACCATTGCTAAGCAATTGACCAACGGCGTTGTACCTATGGGTGCAGTGGTTGCTAAGCAAGAGATTTACGATACATTTATGGCTGAAGGCGGCAAAGAGCATATGCTCGAATTGCCACACGGTTATACATATTCAGGCCATCCTGTGGCTTGTGCTGCAGGTCTTGCTGCACTGGACTTACTGGTGGAAGAGAAGCTGGTTGACCGTGTTCAGTCTGCTGCTCCTCAGTTCCAGGAATTGTTGCACAGCCTGAAAGGTGCCAAGTATGTGACTGATATTCGCAACTATGGTCTGGCAGGAGCAATCACGATTGAGTCTGCACCGGGTGATCCTGCTGTGCGCCCATTTGAAGTGATGCTTAAGTGCTGGGAGAAAGGCTTCTATGTACGTGCCGGTGGCGACACTATTCAGCTGGGCCTGCCATTCACCACTGAAGTACAGGAAATGGATGACATTATTAACGCGTTGGGCGACTCATTAGCAGAGCTGGACTGATCAGCAGTCTGCGTTAAAAAATATAATAATCGGCCTGTTGTTGCTATAGCCAGCAGCAGGCCAGTGCATAATTGAAAAACAGAATTTAGGAGTCAGTAATGACAATCGTAGGACATCTGATTAACGGTGAAGTACGCACCGATGCAGCTCGCACTCAGGACGTTTTTAACCCGGCAACAGGTCTGGCAACCAAGCAGGTAGCGCTGGCAGCGAAAGAAACTGTTGAAGAAGCGATTGCCGCAGCGCAGGCAGCTTATCCTGCATGGCGTAATACGCCAACAGGCAAGCGTGCGCAGGTTATGTTCCGTTTTAAAGCATTGCTGGAACAGCATGCGGATAAAATCTGCGAAATGATCGGTGATGAGCACGGTAAGATTTCACATGACGCTGCCGGCGAACTACAGCGCGGTATCGAGAACGTTGAATATGCATGTGGTATCGCTGAATTACTGAAAGGCGAGCACAGCCGTAATGTGGGTCCGGGCATTGATTCCTGGAGTGAGTTCCAGCCGCTGGGTGTGGTTGCCGGTATTACGCCGTTTAACTTCCCTGCGATGGTACCACTGTGGATGTACCCAATGGCGATTGCCTGCGGTAACACCTTTATCCTGAAACCATCTGAGCGCGATCCTAGCTCGACACTGTTCATTGCGCAGTTGTTGCAGGAAGCAGGCCTTCCAGACGGCGTTATGAACGTTGTTAACGGTGATAAAGAAGCGGTTGACGTGTTACTGACAGATCAGCGTATCAAGGCAGTTAGCTTTGTTGGTTCCACACCGATTGCGGAATACATTTACAGCACAGCTAATGCTAACGGTAAGCGTTGTCAGGCTTTGGGTGGCGCGAAGAACCACGCGATTGTTATGCCAGATGCTGATATGGATAACGCAGTAAACCAGCTGTTAGGTGCTGCTTTCGGTTCTTCCGGTGAGCGTTGTATGGCGCTGTCTGTTGCGGTTGCTGTTGGCGATGCCGCAGCTGACGCGTTGGTTGCAAAAATGCAGGAGGCGATGAAGCCTCTTAAAGTGGGTGCAGCGACTGATAGCAGCAATGATTTTGGTCCGGTTATTACTCGTCAGCATCAGCAAAAAGTTGTCGGTTATATCGACAGCGCTGAGCAGGATGGTTGTAAAATCGTAGTTGATGGCCGTAATCCTCAGGTTGAAGGTTATGCAGAAGGTTTCTTCGTTGGTGCAACCCTGATCGATGGCGTAACCGCTGAGATGCAGAGCTACCAGGAAGAGATCTTTGGGCCGGTATTGCAGGTGGTTCGTGCCGACAGTATGGAAGCCGCTATGAAGCTGATCAACGATCACGAATACGGAAACGGTACCTGTATATTTACCCGTGACGGTGAAGCAGCGCGTTACTTCTCCGATAACATTGAAGTAGGTATGGTGGGTATTAACGTACCGTTGCCAGTACCTGTTTCTTATCACAGTTTCGGTGGTTGGAAGCGTTCATTGTTTGGTGATTTACATGCCTACGGTCCAGACGCAGTGCGCTTCTACACTAAGCGTAAGACTATCACTCAGCGCTGGCCTTCCAGCGGTGTTCGTGAAGGCGTATCTTTCGCTTTCCCAAGTTGATTTGTTAAACAGTTAATGTCACAGGTTTGATTTTATAGATCCGCTGACAATAGATATAACGGTACAGATGAAAGTCTGTGCCGTTTTTTTATGTCCGGTATATGGGATTAATTTAACGCAGGCGTTCAGTTAAGCTCTTCCTATCTCGTCTTTGCATGCTAAAATCCATGGCCTTTGGGATTGTCTGAGCGATTTATTGACCCTGTATCTGAAATTTTTATCTGGAACTACTTATGTCTGAATTACCTGCCAATGAAAACGACAAGCCGAAAAAAGCCCGTCGCCGCTCGGTGATTCGTGAAAATCATGAGGCCAGAATTTTACAGGTAGCAGAAGATCTGTTTGCGCATAATGGTTTCAACGGTACTGCTGTAGACAGCATTGCTGAAGCTGCCGGGATGTCTAAACAGAATATGCTGTATTACTTCCCGTCTAAAGAGATCCTTTACCGCCGGGTATTGCAGCAGATTCTTGATCTCTGGGTCGAGAAGATGGTGCTGTTGCTGGATCAGGATGGTGGCGAGCCTGCTGAAATTCTGGAGAACTATATTCGTCGTAAGGTGGATATGTCCCGCACGCACCCGAACGGATCTAAGGTATTCGCCAACGAGATCATTAACGGTGCACCGTACCTGAAAGAATATCTGCAGGATAATCTGATAGATTCGCTGGAGAAGGATGTTGCTCTGGTACGTAGCTGGATTGCAGATGGCAAGATGGATCCCGTTGATCCGTATCACCTGTTTTTTGTTATTTGGGCATCAACGCAAACCTATGCGGATTTTTCGACTCAGATCAGTCTGGTGATGCAAAAAGATAAGTTGGATGATGGTGATTATCAGGGCGCCAGTGACTTTATTGCCCAGGTGATATTAAAAGGTGTTGGGTTACGCTAGGCGGCTCATGGGATCTGAAGAATAACAGCGCCATAGGCGCTGTTTTTGTATCTGATCAATTTTCTCTAAAAACCTTGATTAGAAGCCTTACGCAGAAAGCTCGGTTAGATTCAGCGTACTTCTATTGCAGCAAATTTTCTTCGAATGGAAATTGAGAAAGTATCTCTATTCCGGTTTCCGTGACCAGAATTTGTTCTTCTAGCTTTACCCCCTGCGAACCATTTTCAGCACCTATGTAGCTTTCTACACATAATGTCATGCCCGGCAGAATCGTGCCGTCATAACCCGCGTCAGGATAGTCAGCATGATGATACAGGTATGGGTATTCGCCGGTCATACCGACACCGTGGGCTGAAAGGTAATAACGATTTTTGTGATATTGCGCCGGAATATTCCAGGCTTTGTCAGAGTATTCTTTGAAGCTCATTCCAGGATGAATAATGCCTATATTGTTTTGTATTTGTTCGTAGGCCAGTTTATACAGGTTTTTTTGTTCTTCTGTTGGAGCGTTCGGTCCAACATGAAAAGTACGGGAAAAGTCTGAATAGTAGCCATGACAGCCGACTACATCTGTATCTAGGGCAATTAGTTCGTTGGCCTGAATTTTTTTGCTGGCCGATTCCTGAAACCAGGGGTTGGTTCGGTTACCTGAGCTGAGAAGCCGGGTTTCAACGTAGTCTCCATTATTCGCTATGATCGACTGATGAAGTACAGACCAGAGCTCATTTTCGGTAATTCCCGGGCGAATGGCATCGCGTAATTTGGCGACTCCTTTCTCGGTGGCGCGAAGTGATGCAACTATACATTTCATTTCTTCAGAGGATTTAATGCAGCGAGCCATTTCAATTGGCTGTTGAGCATCAACAATTCTCGCGCCCATGCTGGCCAAAGCGATCGCAGTGCCGGCGTTCATCCGTTCCATTCCTATGGTGGCGTCTGGTCCGGTTATCTCATGTATACAGGTCAGCATATCTTTTGCCCACTGCTGTTCCCGGACGGCGATATCAAAGCCGGCGGCAACAAAGCTGGCGGTGGCAGACGTCCGTACTTCATCGATGGTTTCAATACCTTCAGCCAGGTGTTCGCAGCCAGTGAATTCAAAAAGAATGTTTTTCGCTTCAGTTACTAACAGATAACGTGAAGGTGCATTTCGGGAACAGAAAATCTGCATGTTTCGCGCGCCACTGGCGTAACGAATATTGACCGGGTCTGAAATGATCAGAGCGCCAATGTGGTACTTGCGCATTTGCTCTCTGACCCGTTGCAGGCGATAACGGCGTACAGCAATAAGGTCTATGCCTTTACTTTCCGGTGCCTGATCCAGTAAGTGGAGACCTGAAAGATCGGTTCGTTCAGCGTGCCAATCGAGCATAGTCATAAATAATTCCTGATTAGATAACTTCTTCTTATTATTGTTTGAGAGTACTGATGATCCGGATATATTGGCTATCATCATTCATAGAGTGAGTATAAGAGCTGTCTTTTAGCGGCACATTAGCTATCTGCTTATGAATTAGGATAACTTTTAGTTATGAGGGTTTATGAAAAGGGAACTGGTTAGGGCGTCAGAAAAAAGTTTTCGCCATCGTATGCCTGCACTGCATAGTCTGATGATATTTGAAGCGGCAGCGCGCTATATGAACTTCACTCAGGCAGCAGAGGAGTTGCATGTATCTCAGGCTGCGGTGAGTAAGCAGATCAAATATCTGGAAGAGTTTTTTGGTTTTGAGTTGTTCCACCGAAATGGCCGTAAGGTGCTTATTACGGCGAAAGGTGAGCAGCTGCGTAGTAGGGTTAGTGCGGCACTGAATTATCTGGCTGATGGGATTGATGAGTTGCAGGGGCTGGAGCAGGGGGAAAGTGTCACCATCGCTGCCAATTCTGCAGTATCTCAGTTTTGGTTGAACGGCATGATCAGTGAGTTTTATCTGGAGCACCCGCAAGTAGATTTGAATGTCAGGTTAATCAGCTCAGACCGTACGCCGGATTTATTTGCAGACGATATAGACCTTAATATCGCTTATGACCCGGGACAGCGTATTGGCTGGAATGTTGCTGAGTTATTTGGTGAGGTTTTGTTTCCTGTTGCCAGTCCGGAATATCTGCAGCGTACGGCGTGTAAAGTGGAAGAGGTGGCTGAGCTGCTTAACTATGAATTATTGGATTTCGAACGGATAGAGCCTAACTGGATTAACTGGAAAGTTTGGTTCAATGCTTTAGAAACAGGTTTGTCAGTAAGAAATACCCGGCGATTCAGTAATTATATGGTGCTGATGGATGCGGCACGACGTGGGCAGGGGATTGCATTGGGAACGGCCCAGTTAGTTGATCAGCAACTGGCTGAAGGCAGTCTGCACAGAGTAGGACGTCTGGAAGTTAAATCCGGGCGCAGTTACTGGTTAGGGGTGAATGAAAGCCGGGCGGAAAGGCCCGGCTTACAGATGTTCTATCATTGGCTGTTACTTAAAATGTCTATTGCATAAGGTAGCGATTACATCACCCGGTTAGTGCGCATAAAGGTGCACTCCGATTTAGGGCCTGTTTCGTCTGCATACAGGGTCATACCTGACTTCAGACAGATCGACAGGTTCATATGCGATGCTTCAGTTTCTGCCGGCAACAGATCTGCAATGACTGCCTTTTCATCCAGTAATTCCTGTTCGGTTTTGTTGAGCATTTCACGACTGTAATCGTTGATCTCAAAACCAGGCACTATTTGGTAACGGCCATAATTACAGCGAACCGGAAATGAATAGAAGATACCTTTCTCGATGCCGTAGCTACCGTCACTGAGTATTCCCATGCTAACAATTTCTCCGGGTGCAGTGCCCATACACCAGTCATGCATCTGGTTAACAATAGCCTGAGCTGCAGAGGCAGCGCTGGAAAGGCCTCTGGCCTGAATAATTTCACCGCCCCGTTGCTGAACTTTAGGAATGAACTGTTCGCGATACCACTCCTGATCTATCTGTTGCAGGGCAGGTTTACCGTGAATGGTTGCGTGATGTAAGTCCGGATATTGAGTAGGAGAATGATTACCCCAGATAATAATATTCTGGATGTCCAGCGAAGAGGCTCCTGTCTGGCTGGCGAGAATACCTTTCGAGCGGTTGTGGTCAAGCCTGGTCAGGCAGGTGAACTGTGACGGGCTTAAATCCGGTGCATTACGGCTGGCAATCAGTGCGTTAGTGTTAGCGGGATTACCGGTAATCAGTACTTTTACATCTCTGCTGGCGTAGTCATTAAGAGCCTTACCCTGACGGGCAAAGATTTGTGCGTTTACTTCTAACAGATCGCTTCGTTCCATGCCTGGTCCACGTGGGCGTGCACCGACCAGTAACGCGTAATGACAACCTTTAAAGCCTTCTTCTACGGTGTCATGCAAAGTGACGGTGTGCAGTAACGGATAGGCACAGTCTTCAAGTTCCATAGCTACGCCGCGTAGAGCCTCAATTGCTTCCGGAATTTCAATGAGTTGTAGAATGACCGGTTGGTCTTTTCCCATCATTTCGCCAGCTGCAATTTTAAATAACAGGCTATAGGCAATGGCGCCGGCGGCACCTGTAACAGCAATACGAACTGGCCTTCTCATTTTTTACCTCTGAACGTCTGTGGGGTATAGACGTTTAGCCTACTACTTTTGTATGACGCTAAGAAGGCAGTAACCAGATAATTTTTTTTATAATACGGTAAGGCTTTGTAATACTCAGACTCATATTTCCACTGCTTTTAGCAGTTGCGTGTAAATCTTTTTTGCCTGTGGTTGCTTGATTTCTATGGAGTGTAGGCGAGGTGGTAAGTTAACTAAGTTGTCTTGTAAGTCAGATTTTAGATTGAAAACGGCGTTTGAGTTTTTCACTATCTGAAGTGTTTAGTTTCTAAGAACATGATAGCGATTGAAGCAGATAGCTCATATTGAGCTGTTGGTGACTAATATTCTTTGACCAGAAAGATGCCGGCAGCAATCAACAGTACACCTAATATTCTCGGCAGGGTTATCTCTTGCTGGATATACCCCGCGGCCCCGAAATGGTCCAGCGCCAGAGACATTATAATCTGGCCAGCTATTACCAAAGCTAAAAGAGTAGTTGCACCCAGTTTAGGTGCGAAGAAAGCCATACAGGTTACAAAGAAAGCGCCCATCAGGCCGCCAGTCCAAGCTGAAGCAGGGGCTTCCTTTAATTGCATAATGCCTGGCCATGGTAGTCGCATCACTAAAAATATACTCAGTAATACCAGTGTCCCCATCACAAATGAAAAGCCCGATGCCCAGATTGCATGTCCGCTTGCCCGGGCTAGCTGAGAGTTGATGCCTGCCTGTAACGGCAGCATTGCGCCCGCCATAAAAACCAGAAAAATACTTAGCCAGACCATATCGTTTCCCTGAAGGTAATTGTTGCGGCGCCATTATAGTGTTTTCGCTGTAAAGATAAATTTTGCAGTTTTCAGATAGTGAAGTTTGCCTTGTTGTGGGTATCGGATATTAGTTGTTGGTAGCTGCTATGTGAGGGTTTATGATCGATGAATTCTGGATGATGAGAGGTTAGCATGGCGGGAATTACCGAGCTGAGTACTGCGCAGGCGCAGAAGCTGGTATTGCTGGCGCAAGGATTACACAGGCCTTGTGGTAAGGGCGTAAACGGAGTTTTACAGGCGATTGGCCAGTTAGGTTACGTGCAGATTGATTCGATATCGGTCATTCAGCGTGCACATCATCATACCTTATGGAACCGGGTAGCTGATTATAGTCAGGAGCATCTGGACGCGTTATTGGCAGAACGGAAGGTATTTGAATACTGGTCCCATGCTGCTGCTTATTTGCCAATGAGCGACTACCGTTTCAGTTTGCCGCGTAAACGTGCAATTGCAACCGGGGATAAGCACTGGTTTGATCGTGATGATCGTCTGATGCGGGAGATTAGAGGTCGAATAGCGTCAGAAGGTCCGTTGATGGCCAGAGATTTTGAGCATCCCCGCCGTGAGAACGCTGGCTGGTGGGATTGGAAACCGGCGAAAAAGGCGCTTGAACAGCTATTTATGGAAGGTGAGTTGATGGCAGTGGAACGGCGTGGCTTTCAGAAGGTTTATGATCTTACTGAGCGCGCTTTGCCAGCTGAAGTGGATACTTCAGTTCCTGATGAGGGTGAATATTTACGCTATTTGATCACCCGCTATTTATCGGCTAATGCCTTCGCAAAGCCAGAGCATTGCTGTTACTTATTAAAGGGGATGCTGCGTCCGATCAGGCAGAAAGTCGCCGAAATGTTGGCGGAAGGTAACCTTATTAAGCTGCGTATCGGTGGCAAAAAAAGCTCTGAAGAGTATGTGGCACTGGCAAATGTAACGGACGATCTGGCGAAGCGTATTCCGGCTGATCAGGTGAGAATACTGTCACCTTTCGATAACTTGCTGATACAGCGTAAACGTACCCAGGCGCTGTTTGATTTCGATTATCAACTGGAGTGCTATGTGCCGGAAGCCAAGCGTCGCTTTGGATATTTTGCTTTACCTTTAATGTCCGGGAGGAGGTTTATCGGACGTATGGATGTAAAAACTGATCGTAAAGAAGGTTGTATGCGTGTGCGGCATCTACATTTTGAAGAGTCAGTATCTGAGGACTGTCTGGATGCTCTGTGTGCATCTTTACAGACTTTTATGGCATTCAATCATGTGGCGGATTTTCGAATTGAAAAGCTGACAGGGATGAGTTTGTCTGTTGTAGAGTTTGCAAAGCGTTTGCAGATTTAACCGTTACTGACTAGCTTCCATCTGTGCCTTGATCAGGTAACCGATAGTACACAAGGAGGACGTACCAGTAGTTTCAACTGGCTCTCTCGCCAAGTAGCAGGCACAAAAAAGGCGCGTAAAACGCGCCTTTTCTAATCGCAGAGGATGCTATTACTTCTTAGCTTCCATCTGTGCCTTGATCAGGTCACCGATAGTGCACAAGGAGGACGCACCAGCAGTTTCAACTGGCGTTCCCCAAACAGCAGGCACAAAAAAGGCGCGTAAAACGCGCCTTTTCTAATCGCAGAGGATGCTATTACTTCTTAGCTTCCATCTGTGCCTTGATCAGGCGTACCGATAGTGCGCAAGGTGGACGTACCAGCAGTTTCAACTGGATTTCTCCAAATAGCAGGCACAAAAAAGGCGCGTAGAACGCGCCTTTTCTAATCGCAGAGGATGCTATTACTTCTTAGCTTCCATCTGTGCCTTGATCAGGTCACCGATAGTGGTAGGACCAGCAGTTTCAACTGGCTTATCACTAACAGCCTTGATCGCAGCTTTCTCTTCAGCCTGATCTTTAGCCTTGATAGACAAAGTAATCGCACGGTTACGACGATCCAGGTTAACGATCTTAGCTTCTACTGTTTCGCCTTCTTTCAGAACTGTAGTCGCATCTTCGATACGATCAACACTGATGTCAGATGCTTTCAGTACGCCTTCGATGCCTTCAGCCAGTTCGATAACAGCTGCTTTAGCGTCTACAGACTTAACGGTACCGGTAACAATTGTACCTTTTTCGTTAGCTGCAGCGTACTCAGAGAACGGATCGCTTTCCAGCTGCTTGATACCCAGAGAGATACGCTCTTTCTCAGCATCAATAGACAGGATAACGGCTTCAACTTCTTCGCTCTTCTTGTAGCCGCGCAGAGCTGTTTCGTTGTCAGCATCCCAAGAGATGTCAGACATGTGAACCAGACCGTCCAGATCGTTTTCCAGACCAACGAAGATACCGAAGTCAGTGATGGTCTTAATAGAACCAGTCACTTTATCGCCAGCAGCATATTGCTCAGCGAAAGTAGTCCATGGGTTAGCAGCACACTGCTTGATACCCAGGGAGATACGACGACGATCTTCATCTACGTCCAGGATCATAACTTCAACAGCATCACCTACCTGTACAACCTTAGATGGGTGGATGTTTTTGTTAGTCCAAGACATTTCGGAAACGTGTACCAGACCTTCAACGCCGTCTTCGATAGATGCGAAGCAACCGTAGTCAGTCAGGTTAGTAACACGAGCTTCAACCTTGCTACCTGCTGGGTAACGAGCCTTGATAGACGCCCATGGATCTTCGCTCAGTTGCTTCAGACCCAGAGACAAACGGTTGTTCTCTTTGTCAAACTTGATGATCTTAACAGTGATTTCATCACCTGGAGTCAGCATGTCACTTGGGTGAGAGATACGCTTCCAAGCCATGTCAGTGATGTGCAGCAGGCCGTCAACACCGCCCAGATCTACGAATGCACCGTAGTTGGTCAGGTTCTTAACGTAACCCTTAACTTCCTGGCCTTCTTCAAGAGTAGCCAGTAGTTCATCACGCTGCGCGCTGTTAGCTTCTTGCAGAACCGCACGACGAGATACAACGATGTTGTTACGCTTCTGGTCCAGCTTGATCAGCTTAAATTCAAGCTCTTTACCTTCCAGGTGGTCAACGTCGCGTACTGGACGCACGTCTACCAGAGAACCCGGCAGGAAGCCTTGAATGTTGTTAACGTTAACGGTGAAACCACCTTTAACCTTGCCGCTGATGTAACCTTTAACAGTTTCTTCAGCATCGAATGCACTCTGCAGTACTTCCCAAGCTTCTGAACGCTTAGCTTTTTCACGAGACAGACGAGTTTCGCCGCTGCCGTCTTCAACGCTTTCCAGAGCAACCTTAACCATGTCACCAACTTGAATTTCAAGTTCGTTAGCATCGTTCAGGAACTGGTTGCGAGCAATGATTGCTTCAGACTTCAGGCCAGCGTTAACAGTAACCCAGTCGCTATCGATATCGATAACTTCACCCATTACCAGGGTGCCAGGCGTCATATCAACGTGTTGCAGGGATTCTTCAAATAACTCAGCAAAGCTTTCGGACATGTAATATTCCTATCCAGTAAATTCCGGGAAAACAAGAACTTACTTTAGTTAGCCTGTAACGTCAGCCAGAAACAGGGTCAGTTTTAGTATCTATTTTCCGGTTGGATGGCTGACAATGGGCAACCGGAGTACAGATATAAGGGCGGTCATTATACAGCCGCTAAAATCAAGTAGAAAGTAGAATAGGCAAAAAAAAGCTGAAAGGAGTAGGAAAATTTACGTTTTGGGTAGTTTTTCCGGTGGGGATATTCGAATTTCCCACCGGAATTAGGCAACTGTTTATTCAGTCAGGAACGCCAGGCGATTATAAAGGTTTTCCCGGCAAGGCTTGGAAACAACTTTCAAATCGTTGAGCAGACCCGCCGGTATCAGGGCTTCATTGCGAGTCTTAAAATATTCAACAACTAGCAGTTCTTCTTCTTTGTTATTGGCAGCAATGTCAACGCCGTTACCTATACAAAAGGCATACGCCGGTAAGTGTTCATTTACTATTGTGTCTATTTGTCCCTGATCTAGCGCCAGTTTATGGATAGTTATGAAACGACGGTATTCCTGCGCAGCTGCGGCAGACATGCTGCTGATCTGGCGTCGGTTGAAGCGACGTGTTTCAGCGTGGCCGGCCAGTAATTGTTTAACGCGGGTGTGGATCAGTGAAATTTCTTCATCCAGGGAGTAGGGTGCATAACGTTCATTAGTGCGCTTATATTCTTCCAGTAACTCAACCTTCGCTTGCAGAGTAATAACTTCAGCATTCAGATTGTCAATTTCCAGGCTCATCTTGCGGCGTTCGGAGCGTAGTTTGGCGATGATCTTCTGGTTAGGTGTCAGATTCGGATTGGTATCGATTGAAGGTGCCAGGTGGGCATCTTCACCTTCGAGGTCATAGCGGGAATCTCCGGGCATAACTGTTTCGCCAAAGCCCTGAAGGCTGGCGTTATTTTTAGCATCCTGAGCCATCAGTATGGTGTACAGCATATAGCCGCCAATACCGAGAAGTATCAGTAGTAAAGGTAAGCCAATTATCAGTGCCAGTTTATTCTTGCTAAAGGACATATGCCTTCCTCAATAGGTGTGTGAGCTGCAAAAAGTGTATGGCGGATGCCTGGCCAGGCTTATTGCTTGGCCAGGAATTTCTTGTAGGTAACAGAAATAACATCCAGCAGTATTCTTCCTGTTTCGGCCAGAATGGCTTCAGCTTCAGGATTAATTATGCGGCCCTGGGAATCCTTCTCCAGAGTAGCTTCCAGATCGGACAGTTTGTCCAGAGCTGGTAACTGCTTGGCAGAGCGGCGCTGATTCTCAACATTTAACTGCCAGGCTTCGGACGCATCGCGTTCAGCCTGAAGCATTGCTTCGTTGAGGGTGATCAGGTTGTCGTTCTTTATTTCTGTAATACGATCGATCTGTGCCTGCATGTAGCGGAAGTCCGGATCTGTTTCAATACGTGCTTTGTGACGTGCAGTCAGTTCGGGCAGTGTGCCTGTAAGGCTAATGAATTGACGGTGAGGAACCGGATGTACCTGATCCCAGGGAAGTGCACCATCGAGGGCGCTTTCGCCAATTTCTTCTATGTCATAAAGAGATGGAAAGCGAATATCAGGAACGACACCTTTGTGTTGGGTGCTGTCGCCGGAAATCCGGTAAAACTTGGCATGGGTCAGTTTTAGCTGACCCTGACGTAGTGGAGACAGGGTTTGTACTGTACCTTTACCGAAGGTTTGGTTGCCTACAATGATGCCGCGTTGGTAATCCTGGATGGCACCGGCAAAAATCTCGGAGGCTGACGCGCTCAGGCGGTTGACCAGAACTGCCATTGGACCGTGATAGACCACTTTGGGGTTAGAGTCTTGCAGAATGTTAACCCGGCCTTGCTGGTCTCGAATCTGAACTGTTGGTCCGCGATTGATGAACAGACCTACCAGTTCGTTGGCTTCGCGCAGAGAGCCGCCGCCATTGTCCCGTAAATCGACAATCAGACCGTCGATTTTATCTTCACGTTGCAGTTCTTTGATCAGCTTCTCTACGTCACGGGTGGTGCTTTTATAGTTGGCGTCGCCTGATTTCAGTGCATTAAAGTCAATGTAGAACGTTGGAATGCTGATCACGCCAAGACGATAAGTGCTGCCGTCCCGGTCCAGTTCAATGACGCGTTTCTGTGCAGACTGCTCTTCCAGCTTGACCTTGTTACGTATAATAGAAACGATTCGGCGAGTGCCGTCATCTGCATCTGCCGGGATAACTTCAAGGCGAACAGTCGTGCCTTTAGGGCCGCGGATCAGCGCAACCACTTCATCCAGACGCCAGCCAATAATATCCTGTACTTCACCGGTGGTGCCCTGGCCGACACCAACAATTACATCGGCTGGTTTAATCTGACCGGTTTTTTCGGCCGGACCTGCAGGTACCAGGCGAACAATCTTAGTGTTTTCGTTTTCTGTCTGAAGAACCGCGCCAATGCCTTCCAGGGAAAGGCTCATGTTGATGTTGAAGTTCTCAGAGCGGCGTGGCGAAAAGTATTGGGTGTGTGGATCAAACTGCTGTGCAAATGCATTGGCATAGCTTTGGAAAACATCTTCCGGATTTGTCTGCTCGACACGGGTGAGTTGGTTTTTATAACGCTTAAGCAGTGTTTCCTTAGCACCGGCAATGTCTTTTCCTGCCAGTTTCAGATTCAGAAGCATGCTTTTAAGGCGCTTACGCCAGAATTCATCCATGTCAGCCTGGTTGGTTGTCCAGTCGCTTTTGGTGCGATCCGTCATTAGGGACTCGTCGACTGTAAAGTCGATACCCATGTCGGTTCTTTCCAGGCGTGAAATAAGAAATGTCAGTCGTTCGGTAATGCGCTGTTGATAGCGATTAAAAATCTCAAAACCGGCATCGAGATTACCTGCTTTTATCTGGTCGTCCAGCAGTGTGCGGTAAGGCTCGAAGCTTTTTATATCATCGGCAAAGAAATAGGCTTTGCTTGGATCGAGGTTATCAACAAAGCTGTCGAGTACTTTACTGGACAGGTTATCGTCAACAGTAATGTCTGAATAATGGTCATCAACCAGTGAGCTGGCGATATCACGTATTACCTGACTATGTACGGGTTCAGGTGTCAGATTCGGGCTTACAGCAGCGTGAGCGGGTAGGCTGCTAAGCAGCAGAATCAGGCCGCCAAGAGTGGCTTGTTTTATACGCATTGCAAACTGGCTGGTGCTCAAGGTAAGTATTCCTGTATAGCTTAAACAAAGTTAAACCGGTCTTTTGGGCCTTAAATAGGTCGTCAGGTAATGGTCTCTTACAGGTTAAGACCTGCAAACCGTTTCTGAGGTTCCCTTGGTTTAACCTTTGGCTTCGAGTGTAGTCTCCGCCTGTGTTGATGTAAATTCAATCACTTAGTGTTATAGAATAGCAATTTCCACTGACTGGGCGCAGGTAATACACTCATCATGGGTAGCCTTCAGGCTGTTGCTACTGCAAACTTGTACGTTTGCACTGTAAATTTAGTTCTCTGTAAAGTGTTTGGTTTTTCAGCACTTTGATCAAGGTAGATATGTTTAAACAGATTAAAATAGCTGTGGTTGCGGGTGTGTTGGGCAGTGTTATGCTGCTGGCTGGTTGTAGTGATAACCAGGATGAGGCGGAGTTTCGGCGGCAGTTAATTGAAAAAGCCCTCAATGATGATGTGAAGAAGGAAGGTGTGGCTTTTTTGCTAGAAAACAAGCTAAAGCCAGATGTGCAGGTAACCGATGATGGTCTGCAATATGTCGTCTTACAGTCAGGCAGCGGGGCTAAACCGCATATAAAGGACAGTGTAAAGGTTCATTACCAGGGATGGCGGATTGGTGGCGAGTTATTTGAGAGTACTCTGAGTCAGGAAGAGCCTGCTTTATTACCTCTGAGTGGTGTCATTAAAGGTTTACGGAAAGCTTTGCTAAGAATGCCGGAAGGGGCTAAGTGGAAAGTGTTTTTACCCTCGGAGCTGGCATATGGAGCGATTAGTCCGAACGAAAAAATTCCGGCTAACTCCGCACTGATATTTGAAATTGAATTATTGGAGATAGTGCCTGCGCTGCAGGCAGAATGATTATGCTTAAGAATGAATTTAATCAACGGCTATTTGAGTTTTTGGCGGCGTCTCCGACTCCTTTTCATGCGGTTAATGAAATGCGGGGCCGATTACAGGAAGCGGGTTTTGTTGAGCTGGAAGAGCAAAATAGCTGGTCGGTAAAGTCCGGTGGGCGGTATTTTTTTGTACGTAATGAATCAGCGATTGTTGCCTGGCAGATGCCTGCAGATGGTGGGTTGCCCGAACGGGGCTTCCGTATGGTTGGTGCTCATACAGATAGCCCGTGTTTACGGGTAAAGCCTAATCCTGTGTTATTACGTCAGGGTTGCGTCAATCTTGGTGTTGAGGTCTATGGCGGTGTGCTGTTAAATCCTTGGTTTGACCGGGATTTGTCGCTGGCAGGGCGGGTGAGCTATCTGGCAAAAGATGGTGAGCTATGTAGCGCGTTGGTGAACTTCGCAAAACCAATTGCCATAATTCCGAGTCTGGCAATTCACCTGGATCGAACGGCTAACAGCGATCGCAGTGTTAATCCACAAACAGATATTCCACCATTACTTGCACAGGTGCAGGTTGATGGTGATGAGTTTGATTTTAAGGCCGTACTAAAGGCTGAGCTTGCCCGTGAGCATATTGATGATGTCGATAAAATACTGGATTACGAGCTGAGTTTTTATGACATACAAGGCGCCGGATATGTGGGGCTGAATGAAGAGTTTATGGCGTCTGCACGGCTGGATAATTTGCTGAGTTGCTTTATTGGGCTTGAAGCTTTGATTGAAGCTGATTCTGAGCAGGGCGCTTTGCTGATATGTAATGATCATGAAGAAGTTGGCAGCTTGAGTGCCTGTGGTGCGCAGGGGCCAATGCTGATTAATCTGCTGGAGCGTTTACTGCCGGATAATGAACAGCGAAATATCGCATTGGCAAATTCAATGATGGTGTCTGCTGACAATGCTCACGCGGTTCATCCAAACTTTGCGGACAAGCATGATGCTAACCATGGCCCTAAGCTGAATGCGGGTCCGGTTATTAAAATCAATAATAACCAGCGCTATGCAACTAATAGTGAAACGGCGGCAATATTCCGTAATCTGGCTGACCTTGAAGACGTGCCAGTACAGAGTTTTGTAGTGCGTACTGATATGGGCTGCGGCAGTACAATCGGCCCTATTACTTCCGGCGAGCTGGGTGTAAAGACTATTGATGTTGGTGCGCCGCAGTATGCTATGCACTCAATCCGGGAAATATGTGGCAGTGATGACGCAGTTAATCTTGCGCGTATTCTGCAGCGTTTTTTCCGTATGGAGAAAGTGTGACGAAGCAGAGTGTTCAGGATTGATCTGTTATTTTAAAGCCGCCTTCGGGCGGTTTTTTTATGCGCTGATATTATGGTTACTTATATATTGCGAAGGTGAGAGGCAAAGAGGCGCTAATTAAGTCAACAAATAACAGGCGAGCTAATAAGTGTTGAAGAATAGAGTTGGATGAGGAGAGCGTAAACAAGTATCTAATAGAAATGCTTGAAGGATAAGACTGAGAAGGAAGTGTATTAAGTGGTCGGGGCAGCAGGATGATCATCGCAAAAAACGCGATGTTGTTTCGCTACGCTCAACTCGAACCGGGGTAATTATAGTGGTCTTGTGAATATAGTAGAGAAGTGGTCGGGGCAGCAGGATTCGAACCTACGACCCTCTGCTCCCAAAGCAGATGCGCTACCAGGCTGCGCTATGCCCCGACAAATAAACTGTTTAGACACTGTTTGAGTGTTAAGGAAATTCACTTATAGAAAGTGGTCGGGGCAGCAGGATTCGAACCTACGACCCTCTGCTCCCAAAGCAGATGCGCTACCAGGCTGCGCTATGCCCCGACAAGTAAACTGTTTAGACACTGTTTGAGTGTTTTAGAAAGGTCACTTATTAAAAAGTGGTCGGGGCAGCAGGATTCGAACCTACGACCCTCTGCTCCCAAAGCAGATGCGCTACCAGGCTGCGCTATGCCCCGACAAATAAACTGTTTAGACACTGTTTGAGTGTTAAGAAGATTCACTTTCAGAAAGTGGTCGGGGCAGCAGGATTCGAACCTACGACCCTCTGCTCCCAAAGCAGATGCGCTACCAGGCTGCGCTATGCCCCGTCTTCTTATTTTGATGGCTCCTCGAGCTGGACTCGAACCAGCGACCAATAGATTAACAGTCTACTGCTCTACCAACTGAGCTATCGAGGAATGTTATCCATCAAAATGTTACTAGCTAATGCAGAATTGGCTCCTCGAGCTGGACTCGAACCAGCGACCAATAGATTAACAGTCTACTGCTCTACCAACTGAGCTATCGAGGAACTGCTTAACTAGTGGCGGCGTATGTTAATGATCAGCCCTATGGCCGTCAAGCACTTACGTTAAAAAGTTTTTCATTCAACTGACAATAATAGTTAGGTAGGTTTTAGATGCTTGCTGACAGTGGGTTTTTCAGGGTTATCAACAAGCTGTCGTGAATCAGTGAAACGCTTCATCAGAACACAAAATAAGCTAATCTGGAGTTTCGGTGTGGGGCGTATTTCTGTATAAAGTGGAGTTTAAGCGGGGTTATTTGTCCTGCGGATGTGTTGATTGGCTTGCTAGGACTTAGTGATATGACGATGATTCCCGGAAAAGATGCGCCCTTAGAGGAGTCGATTGAAAAAATGTCTTCTCAGTTAGAGGCTCTGGGCTTCGATATTGAGCAGGCTCAATGGCTCAATCCAGTACCGAATGTCTGGTCTGTCCTTATCCGTGACCGCAACTGCCCGCTTTTATTTACCAACGGCAAAGGCACCAGTAAAGATGCTGCGTTGGCCAGTGCGTTGGGTGAGTATTTCGAACGTCTTAGCTGTAACTCTTTTTTTACTGATTATTATCTTGGTGAAGAAGTTGCTGAAAGCGACTTTGTTCATTATCCCAGCGAGCGTTGGTTTGAAGTCAGTGGCGATGAAATACCAGACGGTTTGTTCGATGAACCAACACTGCAGCACTATAACCTGCACGATGATTTAACCGCACCGGGGCTTATCGATACTAACTCGGGTAATGCGGGGCGGGGTATCTGCGCTATTCCGTTTATTCGTCAGCGTACCGGCAATGAAGTCTGGATTCCGGTAAACATTATTGGCAATTTGTATATCAGTAATGGTGCTGCTGCAGGTAACAGTGTTGCAGAAGCAAGAGTACAGGCACTGTCTGAGATTTTTGAACGTCATATTAAGAATACGATTATAACTTCCGGTATCAGTTTGCCGGAAATTCCCGAGCATATAATTAACCGCTATCCGCAGGTTGTAGATGCTCTGGCAGCTTTGCGCGATTATGGGTTTGTCGTGCTGGTCCGTGATGCTTCCCTTGGCGGTAAGTATCCGATGGTTAACGTTACCCTGATAAATCCTGATGATGGCGGCTGTTGTGCGTCATTCGGTGCGCACCCTAAGTTTGAAGTGGCACTGGAAAGGACTGTGACCGAATTGCTGCGTGGTAGGGCACTTAATTCGCTGACTGACTTCCCGTCACCAAGTTTTAATCTTTCGGATGTGGCTGATTCTCAGAATCTTGAAGCCCATTTTATTGATTCGAGCGGTGTTGTTGCCTGGGATCTGTTTTCGCGGGATACAGATTACGAGTTTGTTGAATGGAACGTGGAAGGCGACAGTCAGGCTGAATTCGAACACTTGTGTAATCTGATTCATAAAGTCGACATGGATATTTATATTGCCGATTACGAGCATCTGAACGTGTATACCTGTCGGATTATTGTACCGGGAATGTCTGAAATTTATCCGGTAGATGATCTTGTGTCGAATAATAATAATGCGGGTGTCGAGTACCGGGAGAGCTTGCTGGATCTGGCAAACTTCGATAAAGATCAGGGCGCTGATCTGTTGGTAGATATGAATACCGAAGGCTTTGATGATCAGCAGTTGGTCGCAGAGCTGATAGGTGTTGTTGCAGATAAAGGTACCGCCTGGAATACGCTGCGGATCGGTGAGCTAAAATGTCTGTTGCACTTGCAGCAGGGTAATTTTGCGGATGCGCTGGCCTGGTGTGGCTGGCAGCTGAAGAACGCTCAGTTGCATGAGTCGCGTGAATTGCTTTACCGGTGCTTGTTTCAGTGTTTACAGTTTGCTTTGGATGCTGAACGGGACTTTGACGATTACAGCGGTCTGCTTGAACAGGTATATGGAAAAACGCTGATGGCCCGGGTGGCAGAGATGCTGGCCGGAGAAAAGATCTTTAAAGATTTTACAGCCAGTAGTCTGAGTCTGGAAGGTTTTACGAATCATCAGAAAATGCTGGAAATCTATGACCGGCTTCAGTCTGCTAAGCGTCTCGCTGGCTGACTTTTAATCTAACCTGAATTGTTAACTTTTTAGAAAAGGCCGTTTTCCTGAAAACGGCCTTTTTGCTACTTGGTCAGACGGCCTATTTCCGTTATTATCTTCGGCTATTTTATGCTTTTGTCTGGCTGCTTTTTCCTGGCTTACACGGCCTGTTATTTGCTTACCAAGAGCGTTGACCTTAGTTAATGTCAGGCATTTGATATGTCTGTCAGGAGATTTGATTCTCGATGCTTTTTAACAAGCTTCCCGAAGACCTGTTCCTGCCACTTGCCGGGCAGAACCGTCAAATCTATCAGGCGGTATTGCTCGATCTTGCTGATCAGTTCTTCGATGAAGATCTGGTTGATCCTTTTGTTCCTAAAGATCTGATTCGCTCCTCCATTGAAGACACCGTTGTTAAGCTGGGTGTACGTCGTTGGGAACCTGAAGATAATGATTCAGAAGCCGAACAGGAAGCGCCACGTTCTACTGCGGAATATACCAGTCGTATCTATCGCCGGCTGGTGGTAACTGGCTGGCTGGAAGAAGAACAGCGTATTTACCGTACCTTTGTATTGTTATCACCGGCGAACAGTTACCTGTTACGTACGCTGGTATCGATTAATAATCTGGAAAAACGCAGTTACGGCGGCGCAGTACTAAACGTGCTGAGTTCACTGGAAGCTGCGATTAATGATCCGGCCGGGCGGGGGATTACCCTGCAGGAAGCGGCGCAGACCGCCTCTGACTTCAGTGCTCACCTGACGGATATGATGTTGGGTTTACGTGAGCTGAAAATCAGCTTGGCAGCGACAAAGAATCCACAGGAAATTGTACGTAACTTTTTCGATCATTTCGTTGCGCATATTCTGGTATCAGATTACAAAACCCTGAAGACCAAGAACAACCCTTTCCGCTTTCGCCGTCAGATTCTGAGTCAGCTACGTGAACTGCAGTTCGATACGACAAAGGTTGCGTTGCTAAGTACGCATTATCAGGAACAGTTCGAAACCAACTATGACGACGCTGAAGCAATGGTGCATAGTCATATCAACCGTATTATCCGAATTTTTGAATCGGTTGATCAGCGTTTAGCGACCATTGATGATTTCCGTTACCGCCTTGAGAAACGTGTAGCGGACACCGTTCGTTACATGGATAAAACTACACCGGGTATGAGTGCGCGTTTGTCGCGGGTTATCTCTGATGCGGCGCAGCTTGATCAGCGTAAGTTACCAAAGCTGCAAACACTGGAAGAAACCGGGTTTCTGTCTCCGGGCAGTGTTCGGGCACCGGTCAGACGGCGGGTGGCAACTAAACCGCGGGTTATTCAGCAGGATATTATTGATCCGCGGGTGCTAGAGATGCGCCAGCTATTTAAAGAATATAAAGCCCGCCGGGAAGTTCGCCCGGAAAGGATTGAAGATTATATCGAACGTCACTTGCTGGGTGAGAATGAGATCTCAGCCGGTCAGTTTACGATCGACAGTATCGAAGACTACATCTGCTTCAGTTATCTGAGGCATATGCGCTCCCTGGGTAAGAAGGGGCGCAATACCGCCAATAAATATGATATTCAGTTCAGCGATAAGTATGTCAACGTCGCCGATATGGTTGAGTGTCGCGACTTCAGTATTCAGAGACGATAAACATGTTAGGTGATCTGCAGAAAATTATTGCCCGCAGCGATCAGTATCAGGAAGAAGATTTCGTCCATGCTGCCAATCTGCTGTTAGTGAATCAGTTTTTATACGCTGAACGTTCAGGCCACCGTGACAGTTACTTTCTGGTAGCGTCTCACGTGGATTATTTTACCAACCTGTTTGCGGCACTAGGCTGGTCATTTGTGTATCAGCCAGATGAAGCATTTTTAGGTATTTTGCCCCAAGGTGATGAGCGCTTTATGCGCCTGAAGCTGGATGAGTCATTCTTCCTGCTGTGCATGCGTCAGCAATATGAAGAAAAGCTTGAAGCCTTTGAGGTTGAAGGTGGACGTGCTTATATTACATCCAATGACTTGCTGACCGTATATGAGAACCTGACCGGTAAAGATATTCCCAACGAAACCCGTTTGAAGGAAATTCTCTCGCTGTTCAGCCGTCATGGCGTCATTGAGCGGGGTAAGCCGCATGAAACTGATCCTAAGAACATTCCACTGACAATCAATCCGACTATCCGTCAGGTAGTAGTTGAAGACTTTATCGGCCAGTTAGAAGCATTGTGTGATGATGCTGAGCAGAATCCGGTGGAGCCTGCTGCAGATACACAACCGGCTGAAGCAACTGAAACCGAAGCCCCGGCTGAAACTCTGACGGTTGATGCTGAAGCAGCCGTTGCAGAAAGCAGTGACGCTCAGGAACAGATTGAGCAAGAAACTGTAGAGTCTGAAAAACCAGTTGAAGAGGCAACCCCGGAGGAGCCGGTACAATGAAACAGTTAAATCGCATCGTACTGGTGAACTGGTATGTTTTGGGTGCCGTTGAAGTACCTATTAAAGGTAATGTTGCCGTCGTCGGTCCAAACGGTTCAGGCAAGTCATCATTACTGGATGCCATTCAGACAGTACTGATGGGTGGCAATAAACGTTATCTGAGCTTTAACGCTAGTGCCGGTGATAAGAGTGAACGTAGCCTGCGGACCTATTGTCTTGGCTTTATGGATGACTCAGGTAAGAAAGAGAACGCCCGTCAGGATTCAATCAGTTATCTGGCGCTGAGTTTTTACGATACTGAAACGGGAAAAGAGACCTGTGTGGGTCTGACCATCAGTGCTTCGCTGGCTTCACCTGAAGAAGAAATTCTGGGACGTTTTATCCTGCCTGACTTTTCTGTCAGCCTGGAAGACTTTACCGATAAAAAAGATGGCGGACGTCTGCCGAAAGAATGGCCTGAAGTGCGTGAGAGTCTGCTGAGACAGTGTCCTGAAATGAAGCTGGAAAAGCGTGCCAGCCGTTTCATTCGTGAGCTGGTAACCGAGCTCAGCTATGATCAGCAAATGCCGAACGATGACGAGAAGTTTGTAAAGAACTTCCGTAACGCACTTAAGTTTGTGCCGATTAACAGCCCAACCCGTTTTATCCGTGAGTTTGTTCTGGATGAAAACATTGTTCACGTAGGTGCTTTCCGGAAATCCCTGGATGAATATCGGGTGATGGAGCAGAAAACCCGTGAAGTGGCTAATCGCATTGGCGAACTGGAAAAAGTTCAGGAGCAGTGTAAGGGCATTCATCGCAACGTTAAGAACTCTGCTGAATACGAATGGGTAGTTCATGAGACGCGTTTTGAACATGCTGACCTGAAGAAGGAAGGTGCACAGGACCGTCTGGAATCTTACCAGGAAAAAGAAACTCAGTTACAAAGTGACCTGGAATCAAACAGTGAGCAATTAAACACTGTAATGCAAACGCTGGCAGAAGCCCGCGCAGAGCTAAACAACACTGACAGCGCACACAAAGTGAAAGCGTTGGAAAACTCCATTGATGCCAAGCAGCATGAGCTGAATGTCGTCAAAGAGAAAATTCAGAACGTGTATAGCCTGCTGCGTTCTACGGTAACTTTCTCTAACTTCCAGCAGTTCCTGCCTTCCAGTTTCATTCCTGTGGTTCAGGAGTCTGTGGCGCTGTGGCGTTCCGGCGAAGATATGATGGCTGAAGCCTGGCCGCTTGAGCCGGTGAATGTCGATAACAATTTAGAAAAGCTCAAGGGCAGCATCGACGAAGTTCGTCGTGAGATTTCCCGTCGATTTGAAGCCTCAGTTATTCGTATGAACGAATTGCGCACTGAAATTCAGAATCAGCGCAGTGCCGTTGAGCAGCTCAAAGAAGGTCATGCACCGCTACGCCGTAATACCCGTGAGTTGATGCAGCTACTGAGTGACTATGGTATCAAGTCTACGCCTATCTGTGAGTTGGTAGACATCAACGATGAGAAATGGCGCATTGCGATTGAGAGTTTCCTGGGCGCGCGTCGGGAAGCTCTGATTGTTGATCCTGACCGGGTTAAAGAAGCAATTACGCTGTATCGCCGTAAAGGCCGTCATTTAAAAGGCTGCCGAATTGTTAACACGACCAAGAGTCATGAATGGCTTAACCGTAGTAAGCCAAATTCTTTGGCTGAATTTATCGACTGTCAGACCGATGATGCTCAGGCATATATGAACCGTGCACTGGGTTCAGTTATTGCAGTTGAAACGGAAGCCGAACTGATTCGTCAGGAGCGCGCGCTGACTTACGATTGCATGTTGCAGACGGAAGGTACAACCACGGCTATTCGTGAAGAAACGCCTATGTTGGGAAGCGGTGGAGGCCGTCGTCAGCATCAGCTACAGCAGCAGGGCCGTCAGGTTGATGAAATGATGGCTGAATTCAGTGTGCTGAATAAAGACCATGAAGACCTGGATAACCTGAAAGAAAATCTGGTACGTATGACCACGGGTCTGGTCGGCATGGGTGAGCGGGTTTTTGATCTGTCCAATCAGCGCGAAATGTTGCATAGCGAAATCGATGGTTACCGACAGGGCATTACTGACTTGCGGAATCAGGATGATAGCGGCGTACAGAAACGTATTGCTGAGTTGGTCGAAGGGCAGAAGCAAGCACAGGATCAGCAAAAGAAGCTGATGGATAAACTGCAGACGACCCGTACCAGCCTGATTAAAGACAATGCGTCACTGGAACTGTTGGATAAAGAGTTAGTTGAACACGCAGCTGCCAGAGCAAAGTGTGAAGAAGATACTAACTTTGACGCGCAGTCCGCTCAGGAAAAACGCGACTATATGGATGAGTCCTGTTCAGGTGATCTGGACCGGATTATTTTTGAATCAGCAAAGAAGGCTCAGTCTGAGCTTGGTCTGATTGAAAAGAAAAAGAACGCTGTGCGTGACGGTGTGGCTCAGTATAAAGCGCGCTATCACGGTTCAGGCCTGAGCCATCAGGAACTGGATAAAGTGACGCCTGACTCAACTCATGAGCAGCTGGAGCGTTTTGTTAACGATACAGTACAGTCGCTGCGTGACAGTGAGCTGGCTGAATATACTGAAAAAGCTGAGCATGCCCGCTTAGAGGCAGAAACCTCATTCCGTTCTGACTTCGTCGCACACCTTAAAGATCAGATCGATAAGATTAAAGAATTGATCCGTGAGCTGAATGTACATTTGAAGAACCGTCCGTTCCATAAAGAGCGTTATGGTTTTGAGATGACGCCTAACCCGGAACTGAAAGATATTCTGGAATTGGTTGAAGCTTACACCAAAATGGATCAGGCGAATGTTGGCAGCCTGTTTGATCTGCAAAATGATCAGGATAAGCCACATCAGGATGCGTTGGCTAAGATCCATGAGGTGCTGAAAGATGAAGGTGAAAGCAGCTTGCTGCAGGATTATCGTAACTTCTATAATTTCGAATTGGTGATTAAAGATATCGACGGCAACCGTAAGACGACCCTGAGTCAGCGTATCAAAACCGGTTCCGGTGGTGAGCACCAGGTGCCTTTCTATGTGGCGATCGCGGCTGCTATGGGTGCAACTTACCGTCTGCGTGACAGTGCCGATGGCGTTACTCTTGGCGGTATCAGCCTGTCGGTATTCGATGAGGCCTTCAACAAGCTGGATGCTGAGAACACTCAGACATCACTGGGCTTCATGAGTGATCTGGGTCTGCAAACACTGATTGCTGCGCCGGATGATAAGTACTCCCTGATGGCGACTACTATGGATACGGTTATTAACGTATGCCGTGATGGCCGGGTTGTGGATATCGATGTTGAATTCCCAACGAAAAAGGGTAAAGAGTTGCTTAACTCAGATAACCCTTATCGTATGGCGGCTAAAAATTCAGCAGATACCGAAACGGAAGAAGATAGCGAGCTGGAACCTGCATAAGGTTCCGGTTAGCTGGGCGAGGCTGTTAAGAATTATCCAGATTGTGCCAGTGAGAGCCTCGCTGGCGCATTTTGGGTTCTGGCTGACTCAGGTTAGGACGTAGGCTAAATCGCGGCTGGCCTTTCTGATAAATACGTAAAAGCAGCGGTGAATTTATATGGGTGACGGGGCGAACCTGCCATTCATGTGGTGCATCCAGCAGGGCTAGCAGCAGGGCTTTCGAGTCTGTTGTCTTTCCTGTGTACTGCTGATGATTTTCGCCCGGCAAAGCCAGTTGTTCGTTGTCTAAATGACTAAACTGCTGATTGGCAAGTAAGCGGCAGACACCGGCAATATTCCATACATTAGGTAAACGTTGTAACGGGCTGAGCAATCCCATATGTGATGGCGAAACAATGTTCTTATCTTTAGAGAAGAACTTCCTGACGGTCAGATCAGAATGTGCTTTCAGAAATGAGTTATCTCGCACATTGCCGTTGAAATCTACCTGATTAAGCCCATCAATCATCATTTGAAGGTTAAAGTCGCAGGCTTTAATAAAGCGCCAGGCAGGCTCCATTGTTGTCCGGGAGCCGATACTGTATTTAAGTGCAGCTTTACCGTTGCGGGTTTTGCCTTCAAGCAACGTGATTAACAAATGAGTAGTTTGAAAATCTACTAAGGCTTCCGGCGAAGCGATAAAGCAATACGGCTGCTCTCGCTGGCAAAAGCTGATCCAGGCATCGCGGTCATTCAGATGAGGCAGGTGGCGGATATTCATTGATAGCGGGATATTCAAACGACAGTATTATCGCCGCAGTATAGCAAGTTGGAGACTCTATGAAATTAATAAATCGTTCGGCATTTTCATTATTGCCGAAACAGGCGTTTGCAGACTGGGCAAATGCTCAGGCAGCTGATGAACTTAATGAGCAGCTTAGCCTTGAAGACCATCGCCGTGAAGCCAGTGTTTACATGGTTGATGAGTTTCAGGATGAGACCGATGTGGCGCGTTTATTAGAGCAACATTATGCGGCTATGTTTGAGAATGAGCTGGCTGCATGGGATGAGTTTGGTGATGACTGGCCAGCTGCACGCAGCTTTGAGCTGTTTCAGCAGTGGTTTGATGTGACACCGCAGGTGATTGCTATTGACCTGTCCGCTGAACCTTTAATGTTGGCACCATTAACTGACTGATTCTTCTTAGTTAGTGTCTGTGAATATGGCTTTTTCCAGCTGTCAGGCTCAGGTAAGATGCTGGCAGATACCTGTAGCGAGTTAATTTCCCATATGACAATGCAATTTTCTGCTAATGCCCGTTTATCTGAGCACCCGTTGCGTCAGGAGCTCTATGCTGAGATGCACTCGCGTCCTTTCCGGGTCATTGATGCGCCGGCACGTATTAGCCATCTGGTGATTATGTGCGATGAAACGCAGAAAAAATCCCAGTATGCGCATTTGCTGAAGCTGTGTGAAAGTTACGCCGTTGAGCCGCCGGAGCAGGATGTGGCATTTTTTCAGATGAATCTGAACGGCTTACAAATGCGCCGTGAGAAACATCTTGAATTCATTGCTTACACCTTTACCAGCCGCTGCGATGACTCCGAAGTGCCTTTTGCACACAGCTGTATTGGGGGCCTGCCAGAGGAATGGTTAGCCGGTTTGGAAGGTCAGATAGTGACGGCGTTTCACGTCACCGTACTGGATGCGTCTGAGTCAGGTGAGCCGGATATTCCGCAGGTAAAGCAATACTTTGACGACATGCGTCTGATTGGCAGTCAGCCTTCTCAGGGGGCCGCTCAGGTCTGGACAACTTATCAGCTGCATGATGATGGTTATGGCCGTTTTCTGGTGTACAACCGTGAGATGAGTGCCAGCCAGTTAGGCCGTCTGGTACAACGTCTGGTGGAAATAGAAACATACCGGCTGATGACTTTACTGGGTCTGCCTCTTGCCCGGTCTATCAGTCCACAACTCCGGCAGATGGATTTGAAACTGGCGGAGTTAACGCAGACTTTGGCGCAGGGCGATCAGCAGGAAGGTTTTAATGATGCGCAGCAGCTATTAGGGCAACTGACGGAGATTGCTTCACAGGTGGAAGCCTACCGGGCACAGTCGACATTTAGGTTTAATGCGACACTGGCTTATCAGAACATCATGTTTAACAATATTGATGAGCTGCGAGAAGACGAAGTTTCCGGGCACCTCACGTTGCAGGAGTTCATTGGACGCCGGGTCGGCCCGGCGGTTAAAACCTGTGAATCGGTCGCTGCGCGGCTGGAAGACTTATCCCGCAGGATTGACCGGGTTAGCGATATGTTGCGTACGCAGGTGGACTTGTCCATTCAGGGACAAAACCAGGAACTGCTCAGCTCAATGGACCGGCGTTCAAAAATACAGTTGATGATGCAACATACTGTAGAGGGGTTATCGGTTGCGGCAATCAGTTATTACACCATCGGGCTGGTAAAAATCTTTCTGGGGGTTCTTTATGATCAGGGAATCTCATTTGATAAGAGCCTGGCGTTAGGTATTTCTATGCCGTTGGTAATCATCCTTGTTGCCGGGCTAACCCGACGGGTGCATTCGAAATTTAATAAATTGGCTGATGATCCGGAATCTCCCCGGTCAGGCCATAGGTAAAGGTGTGATATGACACAAACTATTGCCACGCAGATTGAAGCAAAGCTGCGTGATTCACTGGATGTAGATCAGCTGTATATTGAAAACGAAAGTCACATGCACAGCGGACCTGCGACAGACAGCCATTTTAAGGTGGCAGTTGTTTCCGATGACTTTACCGGCAAGCGTCTGGTAGCGCGACATCAGGCAGTCTATAAGGCTGTCGATACCTTAATGAACAATCCTATCCATGCATTTTCAATGCATCTGTATACTCGCCAGGAATGGACGGATAAGAACGGAGAAATTCCGTTGTCACCAAACTGCATGGGCGGTTCTAAGTAAGTACTACCGGAGCAATTTATAAGCGCTTTAGCCGTTGGCTACAGCGCTTTTTTTTATGCCATAAAGCGAATGTTTATTGTCAGCGAAATGGCGTTCAGATTGTTGATTCGCATCAATGTTTTTCTTTTCAGGCAGCGCGATAGTTAATACATCAGTTAAGAAATCAAAAGCGCCATTAAAGGGAAAAACAGATGAGCATTGAACACCACGACCTGATTCATGAATTGCCAGAGTATCGTGAACGTATCCATACTTTAAAAATGAGTAACGCGCATTTCTCCCGGCTGTTTGAGGAATATCATGATGTGACTAAGGAAGTTGAGCGTATGGAGTCGCTGACTGAACCTGTATGTTCTGAAACAGAAAGTGCCCGTAAAGCTAAACGTTTGCATCTCAAAGATCAGTTGTTTTCAATGCTCACGGCCGAACCCGCTTAAAAGCGAATTTACCCAAAAACTGCTTTCGTAATGAAACCCGCTTTATTGCGGGTTTTTTTCTATTTATAGTGTCGGTATAGGTTATTTAAATACTTGGGATTTATGAATGCATTCAAGCGGTTATAACTGGCGCTATATCTTTTCAATCGCCCGGGAATATAAACCAGAACTGATTAAGGCAAATCTGATTGCGCTGTTGGCAACGATTGCCAGCGTACCTTTGCCTTTACTTATGCCGTTACTGGTAGACGAGGTGTTGCTTGGGCAGCCTGCGACACTGGTAGAGATTTGTCAGCAGTTGTTTCCTGAGTCCTGGCAGGGTGCTGTGCTCTACATTGTATCAATATTGGTACTGACAATTATTCTGCGCTGTATCGCGCTGGGGTTGAATGTCTGGCAGGGTCGTCAGTTTACGCACATTTCAAAAGAAGTTGTCTTCAGAATTCGCCAGGGATTACTGCAAAAACTAAAACGTATTTCGATGGCGAAGTACGAAACCCTTGGCAGTGGCAAGGTTAGTAATCACTTTGTGGTTGATCTGGATACCGTCGATCAGTTTGTTGGTACGTCGTTAAGTAAGTTGTTACTGGCGGGGCTGACGATTCTTGGCACGGCTGTAGTACTGCTCTGGATGCACTGGCAACTGGCGATGTTTATTTTATTACTCAATCCTATTGTGGTGTATTTCACTATGGTGCTGGGCAAGCGGGTAAAAGACCTTAAGAAAGATGAGAACGCTGCTTATGGCGCATTTCAAGCTTCCCTGATAGAAGTTCTGGAAGGGATTTATCAGATTCGAGCAGCCAATCGTGAAAAGCATTATTTGCAGCGGTTGCAGGGGCAGGCTGAAGAAGTGCGGGACCGTTCAGTTGCCTTTGGCTGGCGTAGCGAAGCCGCTGGCCGTTTCAGCTTTATGGTGTTTCTGGTTGGTTTCGATTTATTCCGTGCATTATCGATGTTGATGGTAGTTTTTTCTGATCTGACCATTGGCCAGATGATGGCTGTGTTTGGCTATCTCTGGTTTATGATGGGGCCTGTTCAGGAACTGTTGGGTATTCAGTATGCCTACTACAATGCAAATGCAGCGCTATCGCGGATTAACGAATTGGAAAATCTGGAAGAAGAACCAGATTATCCGCATCTGGAAAATCCGTTCAGCAAGCGCGAATCAATCGCGATTGATGTCGAGAAAATACATTTTGGCTATCTGCCTGATCAGGAAGTACTCAAAGGTTTGAGCCTAACAATTGAAGCCGGTCAGAAGATTGCTCTGGTGGGGGCCAGTGGTGGCGGTAAGTCGACGTTAGTGCAGATTCTGCTGGGCTTGTATCCGATTCGCAGTGGCGCGATCCGCTACGATGGTGTGCCCGTAGAACAGATAGGTTTTGATCTTATTCGCGAAAATGTTGTCACAGTGTTACAGCAGCCCATGTTGTTTAACGATACAGTACGCGGCAACCTGACGTTAGGGCGCAAGTTTGATGACGAACGCTTGTGGCAGGCGCTTGAAATCGCGCAGTTGAAATCATTTGTCGCCGAACTTGACGGTGAGCTGGATGCATTGGTTGGCCGTCAGGGTGTACGTTTATCCGGTGGTCAGCGCCAGCGGCTGGCAATTGCCCGTATGGTTTTGTCTGATCCTAAGGTGGTTATTCTGGATGAAGCAACATCGGCACTGGATGCACAAACAGAATTCGAAGTGCTGTCTGCACTGGAAAACTTTTTGGTGGGAAGAACGACGATTATAGTGGCTCACCGCTTAAGTGCAGTGAAGCAGGCCGACAGAGTTTATGTATTTGAAGACGGACAAATCAGTGAACAGGGAGAGCATCAGGATTTGCTGCAACAGGATGGCTTGTATGCCAAACTTTATGGGCAGCATCAACATTAATACTGCTCAAGTTTGCGGCAGTTTTACATAACAGCGCTAACGTATAATTAAAAGCAGGTTAAGCAATTGCTTGCTAAGTTAGAGTGAACAATTATTTGGAGGCAACCCCGGTTTAGTCGCTGGGATGCGAGGTAAGTTATGAATAAGATTTTAGTGGCAACGGTGTTGGCTGCGTCGGTAATGTTGCAGGGCTGTGCTTCTTCACTGACCGGTGAAACTTATTCCCGGAGCGAAGCGCGGAAAGTTCAGCAGGTACAATATGGTCAGGTGCTTTCAGTGACACCGGTTGTAATTGAAGGCCGTACTAACAGCCCGCTGGGCGCTGGTGCAGGTGCAATTATTGGCGGTATTGGTGGCAGTAAAATTGGCGGCGGTACAGGGCGCAGCATTGCAACGGTATTAGGTGCAGTTGCTGGTGGTGTAGTCGGCCAGCAGGCTGAAGAAAAATTAACCCGCAAGCAAGCTCAGGAAATTACGGTTGAACTGGAAAGCCGCCGGATTATTTCTGTAGTACAGGAAGTCAGCGGCAATGGTATTTTCCAGGCTGGTGACCGGGTACGTATTCTTGGACAGGGCGGAACTGCGCGGGTAACACGTTAGTTATCAATTTTCTATATCTGTAAAAAAGCCTGCTATTAAGCGGGTTTTTTTGTGTCAAAAAAATAGAAGAGTTTGGTGTGATAGATTTAGTAGATTAAGCCCAACAGACGAATAAATGTTTTTTTCTAACGTCGTTTGTTTTTAAGGCCTGTCATCGTAAAGCGGGAAGTATAAAGCAAGAGTGACATGCTGCTTATGAACATTGACAAGTGTGTACTGAGAATCTCGAGTATTTGATACCATTTTTTAGCGCAGTTCTTGTTTGTCTGATGGAAATATTTACCAATGAATTCATAGATATACCGACCTGTTTAGGTTTTTTTAAGTTTCCTCGGTTAAACCGGGAGTCAGCAGCTATAATTATTTTAATAAGAATTGAAAGGTTTGCTTTAGGTAGTAGGTTGTTCTGGGAACGGGGATACATATATGGAGCGTTATCTGCAGTATGGTTTAACAAGCGTTATTATTATTATGCTTTTATTAAACGTAATACCTGCATTAAAAGCTTATCAAATTAGCAAATCTATTCGTTCTGAAAGCCCAGGAGGTTCGAGTTTACCTGAGCGCTATCTGATTCTGGGAGACTGGCCGTCATCAGTTCAGTTTCCGGATCAAATAACTAAACATTATAATTATAAAATAACACCAAAGAAAAAGTAATTTTTATAAATCTTTATTGCCTGAATGGGGATCCGGGATGATAGAGCCAACATCATTAATTACAATAACTCGAATATTTTGGCGTACCGTTTTTCTTATACTATTTGTGACCTGCCTTTTACTCTTCTACCGTAAGTTGTTGCAGTATTATCCTCCAGCGGTAATTGCTGATTTAATGACTCATGTAAAAAATCAACATTTTATTAATTTTGTTTTGGTTTTTGACCTTTTCTATTTCTTTGTTGTTTGTGTAATATTGCATCTTATATGGGCAGCAGTAATTACTGTTAGCTGTAAGCCATGGATTGAAAAAAAATGGAATGATAATACTAAAACACTGATTTGGATGGCGATATTTTTTGGTCATATGACATTAATAATAGCTTTGAATTCTTTATTTTATCCAACATCTTTATTAGGGTTTTTACGGCATAGCTATATAGTTTCACCAGCGCTGTTGATTTTTTTGTCATTTATATTAGGAAGTTTATTCTTGTATGGAATGTATCACCTTATAGGAGGGGTAAAGTTATCAATAGTGGCTACTATAACTATTATATTTACGTCAGTTAACTTAGTATCTTTTAAAAATAATGTTCAGTCTCCCCAACAGAAACCTAATGTCATTATTATCGGTGTTGATGGTCTACGCCCTGATCATTTGTTATACAAAAATGGCCCTTTAGCTTGGGCTCCGAATATAAATGGTTTCTTAAGCGAAGCTGTTGTTTATGATCATACATATTCTCCTATGGCCAGAACTTATGTTGCATGGATGAGCCTATTGAGTGGAACTTATCCAGTAAAACACGGTGCTCGTTTTAATCTTACTTCTCCTAGCCAGGTAAATACGGAATTCGATTTAATAAATAAACTTAAAAAAAATAATTATAAAATGCATTATGCCATGGATGAGCGGCGCTTTAATCAGATTGATGAAGCTTATGGTTTCGATAAGGTGATCGGTCCAAAAGCTGGAGCTGCAGATGCTCTGATAGCGAATAATGCAGATTTACCGCTGATTAATTTAATGCTCAATAATTCTTTTTCTAAATATATATTTCCTTATCTTTATATGAACCGGGCGTACGGAAAAGCGTATCGTCCACATCAGTTCAATAAAGAGGTGGTTAATTCTCTAGCAACAGATTCTCCTAATTTTTTGGCAGCACATTTCTGTATGCTGCATTGGCCGTATACATCTCGAGAATTTATTCCTTCGGAGAATACTGACTGGACAGGAAATTATAATCACTTCATGTATAAAAAAATGCTGCAGAAAATGGACAATCAGTTTGCAGATTTTATACACCGACTTAAAGAAAGTGGACAGTTAAATAATGCACATGTTTATGTTTTTTCTGATCATGGCGAAGGATTTATGCTTGAAAAAGATACAATTAGTAACCCTTCGTATCCAGATGATTATTCATTAAAAACGAATGCATGGGGACATGGTACAAATGTTATGAACCAGGCTCAGGCGGATGTACTGCTTGCATACTCTAAATTTGAAAATGGCAGATCTGTTCAGCAGGGTTCTGTTATATCGGGTTTATTTTCTCTTGTTGATATAGCACCAAGTATTTTGGCAAAACTAGAACTTTCTGATCATCTATCCTTTTTCGATGGAGAGCCATTACCAAGTCGAGAGAAGAAAGATAATAATAGAATGATTTTTGTTGAATCCTCTTTACCAGTAAAATCGCTTAATACCAGTTTTATTGACAAAAAAGCTGTTTTCTCTGAAACTTACTCAAAGTACTTAGTTGATGGTAATGGAAGGTTAATTATAAAGCCTAATGAATACTCTAGTTTTATTAAGAGAAAACAACGATCAATATACTATTATACATGGCAGTTGATATTTTTACCTGACCATGAGGAATTAGTTCTTATAGATACTTTGAATTCAAAATGGCACTATTTATCAGAATATAAAGGAGACGCTCCTTGGCCCGTAATGTTAAAGAGTATATGTGAACATTATTCAGAAGATCCTGGATTTGACCCATATGGGTATTGCCAATCAAACAACATTTAGTCATAAAAATGTTGTGTAGTGAAATTCACTTTTCCAGTTTATATAGGGGTGGTGATAATGCCGAATTTTTTTGATGATAATCTAATATAACAAACGAAGCCATTTTGTTAGATTCTTAATAAAATTATGATCTTTAGCTACATATTATCGTGAAAGTATAATTTGTTGTTGATGGAGGTACCTGACTAGTGTGAATAGCGTTTCCTTGTGTATGAGTTATCTAGCTTAACTACTAACTTGTTATAAATAAGTTAGTAGCCAATTAACTGGTATTGATTGGAGGAGGTTATTCAGAGCAGATAAAGAGTCGTGTATTTTAGTCTTGCGCCATTTTTCCCAGACTGTCATGGACACCAAGACACATTAGATTAAGCAGAGCGTATATCTTTGGCGCTTCGCGTGTGATGCCTTTTGCGTTTAGACCAGATTACGAATGGAAAGGTGATCAGAAGGTTTACCACTAATCCAAAAACTATTCCGAAAACTATGCCATTCGTCGTTAAAGGGATTCCTGGCTTGAAGTTATGAACGGTTTTTTCCAAGTAGTCATATCTAACAGGGTTAAGCATATAGGTTGCTTTATCTATGATGTTGCCACTCTTCAATATTTGTATGCCTGCCTCTAATTCTTCAAATAGTTCAAGGGTTGCTAGCTTTTGCTGTGCGTCAGCCCGTACGCTTTTGACATCGTTTTTAAGATGATGCTCAACCATTGCTCTGACAGACGGATATTCATATCGGCTGGCGGTGGATTCATAACCTTCGACTTGCGATTTTGTAGCCTGATACATACCGGATAAAAACTGTTGGTAATGATCAGCCAGCTGAGGTATCTGCAGGGCGAAAATAAGCGTGACCCCGAAAACCAGCTTATCTAATAATTTTCCAATCAAGTTGTTCTCCTTAGATGTTAGCTGCTACTTGCAAAAAATCGGAAAACCATATGAAGCTTGGATTGTCCGAACGAAGCGCATCGTCTGGCTGGAGCGAAGCAGGTTATCTGGATACGTGTCTCTATATTAAATATTACTCTATAACTTGCCTGAAAGTTCTATGAGCTTTTCCAGCTGATTGCTACTTAGCGGTTGCAGCATATGTTTTGAACAGTCTTCGAAGCTTAAAGATGCATCTTCAAATAAACGTTGGCCCGCCTTCGATAGCTTGACCAGGCTCTGACGAGCATCTCTGGGATTCGATTCTTTTTCTACTATGCCCATTTTTTCCATCGGTGCTATTAACCGTGTTACACCAGATGCACTTATACCTACAGCTTCTGCTATTTCAATGCGTCGCATGGTTTTAAGCGCTGAAGAATTCAAATGACGCATGATCATGAATTCAGTAAAGCTAATACCATGAATGCTTAGTTGGCCATCGACTCTCTTTATTAATTTAGAGGCGAGCATTGAGGTTTGAATGACAAAGCTTGCTTCCAGTGATTGTTCTGACATATTACAAGTCCTTAAGTAATGCTTGATTACTCAAGTATATGTGAAGCTTGTGTGAGCTGTAAACTCTGTCAGTGAAAAAAGTTTCAACAGTTAATACCGTGGGGTTTTTGAGTGTGAATATAGAGGTGTCAGGCAAGGGTATCTAGATAGTAAAAGCCGGCTAGAGATACTCAGTGTGTATCATTTTGCTTTGCAGAATAGTGTTGCTTCGGTGAATCAGGCTGCATAGAAGAGCAATTCTATTGTTCATTGTTTTACACTGAGTGAAAAAGCTGGATTAGATATTACTGTTGTTAGATGAGTTTCAAAAATGTGTTTAAGCATTTTTGGCTCTACCGGTTAGCTTTGCTTGGCGTAATAGCATTTAGATTCATCTGGATTTGTTGGTTGTCAGATTCGAATTTAAGTTCGCTAACGATGTTTGTATCGGGACCAATGACTAATCGTCCATTAAGTTTAACTTCACTGTTGGACAGTATTGGTATCACCTGCCATGAGCTGTTCTCGCAGGTCCAGTCGGTTTGCAATGCGCCCCAGTTAATTGCGGGTTCTTTGCTGTGTATTCTGTTGGCTGTTAGCTGGATGACTGTATTTTCATTACACCCGCTGAGATCCAGGTGCTTAATATCAAGTTGGTACTTACCCGTCAGGTTAGCGGGGAAGGTTACTAACCTTAAAAGATCATTTATTCTGCCGTAACCATTAAGCGCCTTGATATTAGTACTGGTTAAAGCCGGAGTCAGATTGAATGTGCCAGTCGCGGATTTAAGTTGCCAGCTAGGCGAAAATGTAATGAGAGATAGTAAATCTAATTGCCAGTGAAAGGCTGAGTCAGGATACCGACTGCTGGTTGCTGTTCCGGTTAATAAATTTCCTTCTAATGTAAACGAAGAAATGCCGTAGTTTTGTAAATAACTCTCTAATAGCCTGGCGGGTAGTAGTGCAATAGCGGCGATGAAAAAGCTACAGAAAAATGTTAACAGTAAATATCTCATTTCTCAGTTCCGTAGCTGAATGTCAGTTTTGCAGTCACTATTCCCGTGCTCTGCAGAGGAGTGATATGGCCCTGTGTGAGAAGAATACTTTTGTTTTCCAACGTCGTTATTGCGTCGATAAGATGATTGAATTCTGCTGAATCAACAGTCATTGAAAGTTGCTCAGTCCCACTACTGTTAAGCCGTGATGAACTGATATTTTTTCGGGAAAATACATCATTAATTTGTTGTCTCAGGTTAATCTCCGTTGATGGCTGGCTTTGTTTGAGCGGCGGAGAAATCTGATAACGAGCTTTTTGCATCCATGCCAGATCAGCTTGCTTACGTTTTAATTGTTGCTGTAATTGCTGGTTACTTTCCAATACAGGTTTTATCAGCAGCAACCATGAGAAAAGTAAAAGAATGGTTGGAATCGCAATCGCCAGGGTTTTTAATTCTTTGGGGCTGAGGCGTGAAAGGTAATCCTTTGTCATATTAGCTTCCTTGCGTGTTAGGTAACAAATTGATGAGCCCTGATACGCCTTCAGGGGTTTGTATTAAATCGCCAAATTTATAGTTCAGGTTTTGATGTTTTAGTTGTGCTTGAATCTGTTCCAGAGGCGCGAATCCGTTAGCGTTAAGCAGTATTTGTAAGCTTTGGTTATTTTGATTGTAGCGAATACTTTTGATATGTAGCTCTCCTGGGCTGAGGAGTTGAGCTATCTGATGAAGTTGACTAATGAAAGACAGGTGCGACGGACGGTCTTGCTGTCGCTTGATATTTGCACGCATCTGGCTGGCAGGGTTTATGATTTTTTTAGCCTGTGGGTACAGCGTTTTATACAAGGCTGTCATTTCTTGATCTGCGTGCTGTATGCTTTTTTCCAGCTGATAATTACCCAGTAAATTACTGGTTAACCAGAGTAGCAGACAGAAAACGGCAGTTATTGCCGGAGCTGTGACCAAGCTGCGGAACTTATCGAAAACCGTATATTTAGCAAACTCTCCGGATAAAAGATTTACAGATGACTTTTGAGCTTTTAAGACCGCTTCCTGTGTAAAGATTGACTGCCGTACCAGCGGCGTTATTTTACTTTGCCGTAATGTTTCTGAGCTTTCTGTTGATATGCCTGAGCAGGATAATATTTGCAACTCAGTTGTGTCATGTCTTTCCAGTATATGCGGCAGAATTTCAGCAGGAAGTGCGCCTTTATATAGACAGCTGTGAACGAGTATGCGGTTGGTATCTATCCACAGGGTCGGATGTTCTGAGTCAAGCAGGAATATATCTGCTGTCAGACATTGCAGGTCCAGACCCGAGTCCTCAAACGACGCTTGCCATCTTGTAATAATGTCCCGTTTGCAGGTAAGGGTCTCGGCACTGTCTGTACCGTTATGTCTGTAAGCTATGTGGCAGTGTTCCAGAGGTTCGGCGAGAAACTCTTCTATCTGAAAGGGAATCGTTTGTAAGGCAGCTCCGGATACATTGGGTAATTCTAATCGGATAAAACTGATCAGTTCTGAGGGCAGGTAGACATGACAAGCCGCGTCTGGAAACTGATTTGCAAGGCTTTCCAGATTAGTTAGATCTACGGTTCCTGACGAAGGGGTGTGCTTAGCCTGAAGCGCTATCCAGCTACACTGCTGTTGTTGCACGTCTGCTAACAGATGGATGACAGTATGCTTTTTCATGGCATAGCTCCATAGTATCGTGCCACCACCGTGCCTTTATCATTGTTAATACTTAACAGGCTGTTGAGTCGGATTCTTGCAATGTCGTAGTGCACATCGATTTTTGCATGAAAGAAATTACGTTTCAGAGAGAAGGCTGCTTTTGTTGCCGGAGTGATCTCGGTGTCTTTAAAAACGCCTTGTGTAAAGAAGCTCTTAATATCCTGATAACCGTCTGCGGGTCTGGCTTCTAAGAGTTGTCTGATCGCTTCAGGTGACAGCGCATCACCCAGTACTGCTTGTAGTAAAGCGGTATCTTCGGTGGTTAAGTCATTTGGATTGATGGTCAGGCTGGAGTCGTTAATATGAGCACATAAATGTTGTTTTACTTTGTCGAATTCTTGCACGCCCAGAATATTTAACCGGAAAATTTCAGCAGTATTCATGAGCTGCGTATTGTTGGGTTTGGGGGTGTTAATACCTGCACGTTCAAGCCCAAAACTGTCCAGAGGCTGCTGGTCCTGATCAATCCAGTCGGCAAGTCGGCTGGTGAATATTCGACTGGTATGTAATGGAATGCCTGAGTGTTGCAGTAAACGTTTCAGGCTGTTGATTGCTATTAAACGATCGGGATTATTGGTTTCTGTCTGTTCTTCAGGTGTCTTACTGTCAAGACTGTTGAGGTTAAAACAGTTATGCAGAGGGGTTAACTGAATGTTTATATTTCCTTTTTCTATAGGGTAGTCGGTACGCAGTTGTCCGGCTTCAATCACCTTAAGGTTATGGAGTTCGCGGATTTTAAGTAAGGCGTGGCTTTCGCCACTACGTGCAAACCATTGCGCCTGAAATAAGCTTTGCAAGCTGCTTAGACGGTTACTGCTGTAACGTGATTTCTCATAAAGTTCTGTCGGAATAATGGTCAGAATAGCCATCAGAGATAGTACGATCAGTAAAGCTGCACCGGATTGCTGATTATGCTTCATCAGGTTGGTTTCCGGTTGGAAGAGCTACGACAAGATCAGCATTTTGCCAGTATGGGTGCTGAAAGGTTAATTGCAGCGCCAGTGGTAACTCTGTAGCTCGATAATTACCAAATAACTCCCGCCACTGCTGAGTATAAAGCTGAATTTTAATCGCGCTTATTTCTTCTAATACGACTATTTTATGCCAGCTTTGCTGGTCCGGCATTGCAGGAAAAGGACGTTGTTCTCTGATTAGCTTGGTATCAAGTAGCCGGTAGCGTACCCGTATCAGCTGTGTTGTATCATGTCTGAGGGAAGGGGAGGCACTAAATCGAATAAATTCCATAAAACTGCTGCCAACAGCTTCACTGACTGGTCGCAATAGCATACCGAAAGAAGAAGTGGTGAAATCATCACCCTTAAGTTGTCTGGGAACCAGTTGTTGTAAATCTCGCTGGATGATACGTAATCCTGAATCCAGCTGAATTAATTGTGCCTGTTGTTGATTTAGCAGTTTACCGCTGCGTAGCATAACGTCCAGCATACTGTTGGCAGCCAGACCGATTAATGCTGTCATAGCAATGGCAACCAGGAGCTCTATCATGGTGAAGCCGGCGAAACTGTTCAGGGCTGATTTCATTCTGTGAATTTAAACCCCGTAAGCTGTGCCAGATAATGGTTTTGGCTGTTGGGTCGAAATACTTTTACTGAGAGCCGTTGAAAGTTGTCAGTTGACGTGTGCTCTGCACGTAATTGCCAGTTATATGTATAGCCTCCGAATGAACTTGAGCCTTCCTGGTTGGTAGGGCTCTCCGGCAACATCGCCATTGTCATTGTGTTATTCGCAACCCAAAGGGCCAGTTGCCGTTCAGTAATAGCGTCCGCATGCCGAATTGAAGCGCTGGTTGCCTGCACAATTGCTGCCGCAGCCACGCCCAGTACAAAAACTGCCACCATGACTTCCAGCAAGGTAAATCCGCTATAGCGGGAATTAGTATTTGCTGGATGCTTATTCTGCGAGTGCATAGGGGCCCCTTAAGATGATGTCTTTAGCCGGGGTGACTAATATCAGGCTAACATTGCTGAGCAGGCCGTCTGGCGACGCGAAGATAACAACCTTTCTGCTTTCACTGTTTGCAGGTTGTGGGGATACTTCAAGTGTCATATTGGCTGGCAGTTCCACCCAGTTTTTCTTCCCTGCGGGTGTCCAGCCATTATTCGAGAATTGCATCAGCCGGTATTTGTCGGTGTCAGTTTGCATTCCATACCAGCGTTGCTCTATAAGCGCTTTGTTAGCCATTTCCTTAAGGAGTATTTCCAGTTCAGCAGCAGGATTATTGTCATTAGCTGTTACATAAGGCCTGGCGATAATAATGCTGCCGATAAGCCCGATTAGGGTAATCACGACCATCAGTTCTAACAGGGTGAAGCCATATTGCTTACCAGTTAGCGATATCTGCTGCCATTCCTTCGCCATCAGTATTGCCGTCCGCACCAAGTGAATAAATGTCGTAGCTGTTATGCTCGCCGGGATAAAGGTATTGGTATGAGTTGCCCCATGGATCGCTGGGAAGACGCTTAATATAGCCGTCCATTCGATAGTTTTTGGGCGCGGGAGGTATCGTCGGTTTACTCACCAGAGCCTCTAACCCCTGATCTGTTGATGGGTATTTATGATTATCTAACTTGTACATATCCAGGGCATTTTCCAATGCGGAAATATCCGCCTTAGCTTTTTCAACCATCGCAATATCCTGATTTTGCAAGACATTAGGTGCAACGATTGCAACCAAAAGTCCCAAAATTACGATGACCACCATTATTTCCAGCAAAGTGAACCCCGTTTGCTTTGTGTGGGGTTTATAGCGGTGGCAAATATTGCTTAGATTACGCATTGTTGTGCTCCCTGCTCAGAGTTGCGTGAGGTCATTTAATTGCATGATTGGCAGTAATATCGCCAGCACAATAGCAAGAACGATAAGCCCAAAGATGATGATGAGAACCGGCTCTACCAGCCGAGTAGTAATAGCTATGATGTTATTTAGCTGGTGTTCCTGCTGTTCGGCAGACTTCTTTAAAGCGAGCGACAACTCGCCTGAGATTTCACCGTTAGCAACCATAAATACCGTAATTGGTGGGAAGAGTTTTAGCTGTCCCATAGCTTTATTAAGACTGCCACCTTCCCGAACGCTTTCTGACAGGTTATTTAAAAGAGTTTTGAAGTAAATATTTGCTGCTGTTTGCTGGCTTACGCTTAATGCCTGTAGCAGGGGCGCACCGCTGTTTAGCATTATATTGAGTGTGTTCAGCATTCGGGCTGTTTCCAGATTGATCAGTAGTCTGGAAATAAACGGGAACCTTAGCAGTTGTTTATGCAGGGTCATTTTAAATCTGAAGTGGCGATAGCTGTAATGAAAAGCAATTAACAGCGCCAGGGCAGTACAGATCAGTATGCCGCCGTTATTCACAATAAAGTCAGACAGACTGATCATGATACGGGTTAGCAGCGGGAGCTGCTGGCCAACATGTTCAAACTGTTCGACAACTTTAGGCACTACGTAAGCCATGAGTACGCCAATGATGATGGTTGCCACCAGAGTTAGTACAATTGGGTAAATCGATGCCTGTAAGACAGTATTACGTAGTTGTTGGTTACGTTCAGTGTAGTCAGCCAGCTGTAATAATACTTTACCCAGATCTCCCGACTTTTCGCCCGCACCTACCAGAGCCTGGTAGACAGGAGGAAATATGCCAGGGAATTCGGTCATACTCTCGGCAATGCCCTGACCTTCACGTACTTTGCTTTTTATACCTTGTAATGCCGTACATAAATGTTTGCTATTACTTTGCTCAATAGTAGCCTGAAGCGCATCTTCGATAGGGATCCCGGACTGGATAAGTACAGCAAGCTGTTGTGTAAACAGTGCCAGTTGTTGCACAGATATTTTGGGTTTAAACCAAAGTTTTCTTTTGGAAGGTTGTTCATTAACCGGTGTCAGAATGTTTGTTAACAGTTTTTTATCACGCAGGAGCTGACGTGCCTGTCGTCCAGAATCTGCATCAATAAAGCCGCGATGTTTTTTGCCGGTCATATCCAGCGCATGATATTCAAACGATGGCATAGCCAGTTGAGTCCTTAACTGTTCTTAATACTTCGTGGGCAGGTGTTTTACCCTGTAAGACTAGTTGTCTTCCTTCCGTTAATAAGGTGCTGACATAGGCCTGAGCATATTCAGCAATTTCATGTTCACTGGCGCGGTTATGGATGAGCTTTGCCAGCGGGGGAGTAACAGTAAGAAGTTCATATAAACCGACACGACCAGAGTAGCCGCTGTTGTTACAGAGGTCACAGCCGCAAGCATCAAAAACCTCTGCATTTGCCTGAGTTGAATCTCCTAACCGCTCAGCAAGTTGGGCATCCAGTGTTGCCGGGGTTTTACAGTGTTTGCACAAAAGTCTTATTAAGCGCTGGGCTAATACACCTTTAAGCGCTGATGCGATCAGATAGGATTCGATACCTATATCCATCAGGCGGGTAATTGCGCCAAGCGAATCATTGGTGTGTAGTGTTGATAAGACAAGGTGCCCGGTGAGGCTGGCCTGTACCGCTATCTGTGCTGTTTCTGCATCACGAATTTCACCTATCATGACGACATCCGGGTCCTGACGCAGAATCGCTTTCAGGCCTTTGGCAAAGCTCATCCCGGTTTTTGTATTAACGGGAGTCTGCCCGACACCTTCAAGTGCATATTCAACCGGGTCTTCAACTGTGAGTATATTGCGTGATTTATCATTCAGAGCGGATAGTCCGGCATAAAGAGTGGTGGTTTTACCTGAGCCTGTGGGGCCGGTTACCAAAATAATCCCGTTAGGTACCTGAAACAGCTCGTGAAGTTTATCAGCGGTTTGTTGAGGTATTCCCAGCTGTGAAAAATTAAGTTGTCGGGTCTGTTTCTCCAGTAAACGCAGAACAATGCGTTCACCGTGAATCGCAGGCATAGTCGAGACTCGGACATCCAGTGCCTGACCCGCCATCTTTAACGATACCCGCCCATCCTGTGGAACGCGTTTCTCAGCGATATCCAGTTTAGCCATGACTTTGATGCGGGAGATCAGACGTGGAGCCCAGCGATAATCTGGCTTTAATACCTCCTGAAGCACACCATCTACACGTATCCGGACTGACATACTGGCTTCGAACGTTTCAATATGTATATCCGAAGCTTTTTGTTTGAGAGCCTGGCTGAAGAGGACATTTATCATACGAATCACTGGCGCATCGTCCTGACTATCAAGTAAATCTTCAGTGATAGCTGTTTCCAGATTCATGTCTCTGAGATCAAGGTGGTCGTTCAGTTCATGTATTGCTGCAAAGTCATTATCGGCCTCTTTATAAATGAGAGAGATCTGTTTCTGGATTTCATCCGCTGACTGCAGCACATAGTTCACTGGAGCTGGGAGTACGCGACAGGTTTCTGCAATTGCCTGAAGCGAGGTGCTTTCGGAATAGAGAATGTCAGCAGGCTGGCTATCAGTGCGAATAGCCATTACGCCTTGTTTGTAGGCAAAGCTGAACGGCAGTAAAGGAGTACTCTTCATAGGAATGCCACTCAGAAAAAGGTTTCAGGTGAGACATACTGAAGTTCACCTGACTCACTGATTGCGTTAGGTAGCGGTTGATTGCCATACCAGCTCGGTGCAATGCTTTCGCTATCCCAGCTGGGCAAGGCAGGGCGTTTTTCTCCGGGAATGAGGTTGATGTCTGTTTCAATATTTTGTTGCTGCTGCAGGCTGTACAGTGCCTGATATTTTTTACGGCTTTCCTGTGTGGCAGAAGCCTGATCCAACAGAACTTTTGGCCGTAGAAAAACCATCAGGTTACGTTTTTCACGTTTTGTCTGATCAGACCTGAAAGCTTTACCGAGCAAAGGAATATCGCCTAACACCGGGACTTTAGAATAGGTTTCCTGTACTTCATCAGTCATCAGGCCACCAAGGGCAATCATTGAACCATCGTCAATTAAAACCGTGGTATCTATCACCCGTTTGTTCGTCACAATATCTGATGCGAGTAGGCCAGACACGGATGAAACTTCCTGAGTGATTTTTAGCAGAATGGCACTGCCTTCATTTATTTGAGGTTTAATGGTGAGCTTAATACCTACGTCTTTACGTTCGATTGTCTGGTAGGGATTGTTGTTATCTGAACCTGTTGTTGAACCCGTAATCACCGGTATTTCCTGACCAACAAGAATAGAGGCTTCTTCATTATCCAGTGTGACCAGATTTGGTGTTGATAGAATGTTGGTGTCTTTATCGGTCGCCAGAGCTTGTAGAAACGCAGCAAAACTAAAACCGTTACGGTTAATACTGCCGGTTGCCAGGTTAAGACCTTCACCAATAAACCCTGAAGTGTCGGCTTTTTGTGAGGCTGCATTTGCCAGGGCAACAATACTGTTATTGCCGCTGCCGGGAAAATTTACTGCAGACACATAATTGTTATTACTGCCAAACAGCCACTGAATGCCAAGTTCCCGTGCTTTTGTGTCAGTTATTTCGGCAATGATGGCTTCCACCATTACTTGCGCACGCCGGATATCCAGATTAGAAATAATACTTTCCAGATTTTTTATAATTGATGGGTCACCGGAAATGATAATAGCGTTGGTCTGTTCGTGAGCATTTATCGTTACATTTTGAGGTGCTGAGGCTGAGATCTGTCCACCGTTACTGCTGCTGGCATTTTCAACAATACTGTTACTGACACCTTTTAAAACAGGTAAGAGGTCTCCTGCATTGGCGTATTTAAGATAGATAACTTTATGGTTAGCCGTATTTTCTACTTCGGAATCCAATTGTTCAATGATGCTTTTAAGCTTCAGCCAGTCAGGCAGGTCTGCGCGTATAATCAGTGTATTTGTACGGGTATCTGCTGAAATAATAGGAGGGGTTCTGCTTTGTTCGGCGCCCTGTCGCTGAGTAAGGTTATTTAAGGTTCGTTCTAATTCAGTTGCTGACGCGTAGTTAAGCTTTATTATTGATAAACGTTGTGAGTCTGCCCGGTCGACTTCCTGAATGATCTTTGAGATGCGTTTTACATTTGTAGCTCTGTCTGTAACCAGAATTACGTTAGAAGTCGCATAAGCGGCAATAACCCCTATTTGTGCATCTACCAGTGGCCGCAGAGTTGCAGCTAGCTGGTTACTGTTAACATTTTTAACTTCTATGACCTGGGTAATTATTTTCTCGCTGTTACTTTGTGGAATTCCCAACCCAACTTCTGCACCTTGCAGTTTGGCTCCCTGTGCCGGTATTACTTTCAGAATACCTGTGCCGTTATCGATAACGGTGTAGCCTTTTACACTCAGCTGAACTAAAAAAATCTCATATAAATCTTCCGAAGATAGTGTTTTCGGGCTTTCGATGGAGATGCGTCCTTTGACCTTCTCATCAATAATGATGGTTTTTTCAGTAAGTTTGGCGATGGTATTGATGAAGTCCCGGATTTCGACATCCTGCATGTTTAAGGTGTAGTCTTCTGCTGTTGCAAGGCCTGAAAAAAATACCATTGCGTTAAGTACTATCAGAACCAGGATATGTTTAATGGTATTCATCGTTCAGATACTTAACTTAAGGGTTATAGCTGTAGACTCACGCTGCAGTTGCAGGGCAATCATTGGCGTTTCTGTTAATAACGAAAGAATGTTGTCCTGAGAGTGTTGTGAAATATCTTTACCGTTAAGGTGAGTGATGATGTCACCTGACTGTAAGGGGATTTGTGCAAGAAACCGTTTATCTTTTCCTGGTTTAATAAGCAGGCCGGATACATTGTTTGATGATGCAGCAACCTGACTGAAGGAAACAAAGCGTTTATAAAAGTCGGGTCGTGTGGCGACTATACGGTCAATATGTTTTACAACTCTCTGCAGCTGGTCGTTATCCTGTAAGTTTATGTGCTGTATAGGTATTAGAGTGTTGGCAGGAGGTTCCGCAACATCTGATACATCAACCTGTATGTTACTGAGAAAGCTGTTCTCAGACGTCTCTTTTAAGAACAGATGTTCTTCTGTGCCGTCATTATCAATAGTGATTCGGCGTTCATCTATCGCAGTAATAGAAATTTCAGGCTTTCCCAGAGAGAGCAGGGTTTGATGGATTAAAAAAGCACCGTGCTTTCCGTTATGGCTGAGAATAGCCGCCTTACTTTGGTGTGAACCACTGATGATGCCAAGTACCTGGATATTAAGACGGCTGATTTTAGGTTTGGGTAAAACCGCATTCGGTGCGTTTTTTTTAACAACACCAAATAAATTGGCGCGAATAATTTCTGATGAATCGAGGCTGACAAGCGTGTGTGAGTTCAGGGCAGCTTTAGTATTAATACTTTCCGCTGGGGTAAAACTGAGCTGGCTGATGACAACCTGCCAACATAACTGAGCCAGCAGAACGGCACATCCGGCAATCAGAATATGAGTAAGTGAGCGAGAGATAAACTGAGGAAGTAGCATAAAAAGTTGCCTGTTATATCCATATAGTCAGCAGTCAGAAATCCAATTTCTTCTGTTAGATTACCTCGTAAGTGGTTCGTATAAAAGCATGTTTTATTAAGTTTTTAAAAAATATTCATATATCCAAGAGCTTTTAAAAACTAATAAATACTTCAATAGTGCTGATTACTGTAGTAAGTTCGTCCAATTAATATTAAGAGACAGGTTAGCTGTGATCAATATTGTTTCTAAAAACAAATAAATGTTATAGCTAATTCAACGTGCCACAGAAGGTGTCTTAGGAAGATGTTTTTTTAAGGAATGAATTTTAGTTTTGAGGGAATAAAACGTTGTACATTCGTTTATTAAGAATAATTAAGGTGCTGATGGTCTTGCTGCTCTCAGAGTGTCAATACACAGTCTTAAAACCACCTGCAGTAACCACTGAAAATACCAGGTATCGGATAGAACTAGTTGATCTTTTGAAGCAGTCGCGATCAGGCGTTGCTGAATTTTTAGTGCAGCAGAAAGTCGGTGAAGAATGGGTGCCAGCCATAAATACGCAGCTATGGTTTGATTTTGTCGGCTCTGAATTACGTGTATCTCCGGATCAGCCTTTAAAAACTGATGCGAATGGTGTTGTTAAGTTTGAAGTGCGTTTAGCAGACCCTCTTAAGTATTTTCGCTGGGTAAAATCTGATAGTTACCCCATTGTTAGTGAATACCGTAAAGTCGTTGCGGATGTCTTACCTACGGTGCCTTATAGCGGTGAGGGGGATGGATGGGATAAGGCCAGTATAGACAGGGGTTATTTGATTAAACTTAAAGCTGGAGAGGCTTATTACTGGTTACCTGTGCCATATAAGGATATCCGGCCAGTGCTTGCCAGGGTTTCTGAAGCAGTGCATTTGAAAAAAATGCAAAGGGTAGAGCTTAAGTTGTTTGATCAGCAGCGGACAGAAGTAGAAGGGGTAGATGTTTTTCTTACCGGAGCGCCTCCGCCAGCTGAGGATATTCTGCAAGGAGCCTTTACGAGTGCCGCAGCGCTTAAATATGCTGCTGATGTTTTTCCTGAGTATGCTGCAGGAAAAGTTGGCGGCTATGATAAAAAACATTACCAGGTCTATCCGGGAAGGTATCGGATCGAGGTGGAAAAAAACGGGCAAGAGATATTTGAAGATGTATTAGTTTTTACCGCTGAATCAAGTCCGGTTAGAGAGATTTATTTCAAAGAAACAGCATGTAATAAAACTCGGCGGTCATCCTGGCGTGCACATGCTTATGTGTCATGTGTTAAATAAAATCACTACAGTTTAAATAATTGCTTTATGTGCTTATTTTTACTGATGTTTATGAGGCTATGAATAGAATAATTAATAAGAATTATATTTCATTCATCACAAGGATAGTGAGGGCGTTATGAATACATTATTATCTTCAATTATAACTGTTTTACTTATTTTAATATTGCCTATATTGGTTTGTGTTTACTTTTATAACAGTGCTGTAAATAAAGACGAGGCAGTATTTAGTGCATGGGCGCAGGTTGAAAGTAATTATCAACGTCGAGCTGATCTGATTCCTAATTTAGTAAAAACTCTTTCTGCTTTTATGAATCATGAAAGAAACACCTTAGAAAGCATAACAACTGCCCGCGCCGGGGATAATCAAAAGATGGAACAGATTATGAGCTTACTTATGAATGCTAGTCAGGACGGTGAACAAATGATGGCAGAAAATGCATTAGTTGGAATTACAGATAAAGATTTCTTACAGGCTTATGATGTCTCACAAAGTAAAATTGGTGGCTTAATGAATAAGCTGATTGCCACTGTTGAATCTTATCCTGAGCTTAGGTCAAATGATCAAATTTTAGCTTTGCAAGCTCAGTTAGAAGGGTCTGAAAACCGGATTAATATTGCAAGAATTAATTATAATCAACACGTTGAAGCATTTAATCGTTCTATCAGAGGGATTCCAGGTAGTTTTATTGCTTCTATTGGTAGTTTCAAGCGAAAAGAATATTTTCAATCTGATAATGGTTCCAATGAAAGGGTATCTGTTGAATTGGATTGATTAACAAAGTGAACTTGATTAAATAACTCAAGGATGAGTAATGAAATTTTTAACGCTAGTGTTACTGCTGCTTTTGACGGCCGTTATCATCAGGCTCTCTTATGACGGAAATAGTTATTTAGATAAAATCGATTTACAAGACTTATTTGATCAAAAATTAAGTTTAATTGATGATCAGTCGAATCTATTATCCGTAGATGATGAAAATTATATTAATGAATACCATCAGGTTTTATTACAAAGATATGATCTTGATTACCGCATTGTTACGGCAAATGATATTTCCGATATCGACGAATATTCCAGGCAATTATTCAATGATGAGTTGATTGGGGAGCAAAGTCGTCAGGGTAGAGGTTTGTTATTAGTAATTGATCCGGTTAAGGATGTGTTACGCATAGAGGTTTCGGCTCAGCTTGAGTCTGTTTTTCCTGATGCTTTCATTGCGTACATTGAACAACGGCAAATGGTGCCTTATTTTAAGTTAGGCAGAGTAGATGAAGGCATCTTTGCGACGAGTGAATTGATCAGAATTCGATTGATTGATGCTATGAAAGGTGGAGAGTTTGATCCTGACTCATTGAAAATGAGTATAGGCGGTGGAGCGAGTAGTAAAGGTAATATTGCCAGCGGACGGGATAATACCTTTGTTGAAGGGCGATCGGACATTCTCGCAGCTGAACAGCCGGTTGAAACCTTACGTCGATTTTTTGAAGCGATGGAAAATCGGAATGGTCGCTGGGATCTGGATATTTTTACTGCTGGGTCAAAGTTGCATATGAAGGGAAAAGTAAGTACTCCTGCTCAGATGGATAATGCTGTAAAGCGGTATAAAAATTGTCAGATGGAGCATCTTTTCTATGATAGCTCTCGTTCCTTGGCTGTTTGGATGCCTAAATTGCAGGACCGCTCCTGTGATCCGTTTCTATTTGAAAAAGGCTACGATGGAAAGTGGCGGATTGATCTTAAAGCAATGGGAGATGGACTCGGCCATACGGTAGGAAATATATGGTATCTTGATTTTAGTCGTCAAAATCAGTCTGGGATTGCTAAATATCTTTTTGGTTTCGAACACTTATATATATATCGCCCTGAAGGGGAGCGTTTTGATCATCAGGGGATTCCATTTTATAAACCTTTTGGAATGAAATATGGCTATAGTGGATATGAAGGTACAGTAATAAAAAGATTTGTTGGACTAGATTCTTATCTTAAAAATCAGGGGCTGATGGTTGGTGACGTTATTTTACAATGGGAAAGTAACAAAAATCCACATTCGAACGTTGTAGACAGACGGATGCAAATTGTTCGACCTGGATTAGATATTTTTCTTAAAATTCGCCGTGGTAATATGTACTTTGATAAGTTTATTAAAGCACCTCCATATCCAGATCCCGGAAAGTATCGTTTTGGTGTGACGTTCTTTAGTAGAGGTAAGCACCAAGTTAAAATATTTCATATAGAACCTGATTCTCAGGCTGATCGTATGGGGCTAAAAAAGAATGATTTAATTACCCATTGGAATGAGAAAAATAATCCGAGTATTAATTTTATTGATGATGAATTATATAATTTAAAATCTGATGATGAAATTTCCATACAAGTTTTACGTGGAGATTTTTATATGAATTTTAATGCAAAAGTAGAGCCTAAACGAGAAATGAGTCAGGTTCACTAATATAATTTAACTGTTATATTAGAGTTTTTAGGTGTTAGGGGTATTATTGATTTTTATTTGTATATTTAAAATGGGTGATTATGTTTAATCATCCATTTGGTATCGAATAAATGTAGATAATATTTTCGTATGCAGTTAACAAAAAGTTATATGTGTCTTTTAACAGTTACTGAAGTTAAAAGAAATAGGAAGTATTAATGAAAGGATTTCAAAGGACAGCTTTAACCTTAGCCTTATTCTTTTTTGGGGTCGGCCTAGCTATAGATACAAGTGATCATGTTCAAGTTATATATATTGGTATGAGTAGTATGTTTTTTCTATTTGGTATTGATCTGCTTGTCCCTGAAGATGCTTCTGTAGATAGTGTTGAAGAATTTTATAAGGAAGCAGACTCTATAATACCTGTACTTAGGCAGCCAATTGATTAAGGGCTGGACCAGTTATTGAAACTGATTTCGTGACTTAAAATATGATCCTGATTGAAGAGTTTGTTTAGTTTTATACTGATTTATTTATCTGTGAATCATTAATTACGTTATACATTATGGATGTTTTGTATCATATAAAAGAGTGGCTAAATTTAAATTTCGTTTATAAACATGATCTTAAATGTAGCACATTAAAATCATTTTTTAAAAAATAACTTTACCGGTTGATACCATATTTTTGTTTTAATATACTGCCTCCCAAGTTGAGTAATTTTACTCTGTGAGTTTATTCAATAATTTCATGATTACATAAATTACAAGGACGTATTATGAAAGCAAAAAAATATATTTCGTTTGCTATTTTTATTCTTTTATCCAGTAATTCGTTTGCTACCGATACAAACCCGGGAAGGCTTTGTATTGATGAATTACCCATTGCTAAAATGGAATATGGGTTCATCACAAATATAGAAGGTGGAGATGACTGGGGGTCTGCTGTACTTGTTCATTTTCGGACGGGAAACAGTATTATTAAAATACCGTTAAACAAGCGCTACAATGCTAATGATACTCAGGGTCAATCATTGATAAATGCACTGAATCTGGCTTTTATCAATTTTCTTCCTGTTACTTTAAGAGATCATTGGAGTAATAATTGTGATGATTTTGATCAGGTTATTCTTCATCCGATAGAACGTTAAAGTTAATCAGTTTCTTATACAGCTAAAAAGCAGCTCTGGTTTCAGGGCTGTTGTTTTATTGGCGAGAGTCCAGCTTTGAATTGCGGGTAGTTCTAATAATTATTTGATGATGAGTTGAGGAAAAAATAACCCTGCACTGTGGCAGGGTTACTGGGTATTAGCTGAGATCTATATGCTCAGATCTCTTTATGTATTTCTGTCTGTATTAACGCTTATCTTTTGGTGCGTGGAACAGCAAATACAGATCAACCAACAGGTCCGGGATGCTGCGGCACATCTCGTCACACAGACGCTGGTCATCGCGCATGCTGGTGAATTCTGGTTCTTCAAACAGGTCAGATGCGATCATGATAGGTAGCATCAGCTCTGCGACTTCTTCTTCCGCCTGGTGGTTAAACCATTCGTCTTCTTTCAGGAATACACCTTCCATGAAAGCCTGTGCCCAGAGTGTTAATTCTGCAACTTCATCTTCGGTATCGTGAAGGGTCAGGTCGCACGGCATCAGCATGTCGTGATCGTTATAAAGATCGCTGCCAATGTTGCTGTAAAGACGGTTTAGCAAATGTGTAATGCGTTGCTTCTGTTCTTCTGACTGATAGTCAGGTTTACCGTCGAATACTTCCTGTAAACGTTGCTTTTCAGAAATTTCAGCCGGGCTGATATTCAATGCGCAGAAGTAACCGTGGGTACCGATCAGGTCCAGGGCATCTTCAGATACAGCATCACTGAACAGAAATGCCTCTAATTCATCGAGTTCATTATCATTCAGGGGGGCTGTCAGAAGAGGGTTTTGCATAGTGAATATCCGCTAAGTTTCGTGAAGCCGCGATTTTACCAGTGATTGGCGGTAAATGCGTAGTCTTTATCTAACTTAGTTTGAATATCGGGTGACACCCTGATCTGGATTAAGGATAATCCCCGCCATGATTGAGCAAGCCCAGCATATTTTAAAGCACGTTTTCGGATACGATCAGTTTCGCCCGCCACAGGACGAAGTGATTGAGACCGTTTTAAATGGTCAGGATGTGCTAGTCGTGATGCCGACTGGCGGGGGAAAATCCCTGTGTTATCAGTTGCCAGGTCTGATCCGACCGGGCGTTGCTATTGTCGTTTCGCCATTGATTGCTTTAATGCAGGATCAGGTGTCGGCATTATCGCAGCTTGGCTTACGGGCCGGTTGTCTGAATTCCTCGTTAGACTTTTCTCTGATTCAGGAAACCGAACATAATTTACGCATCGGTAATCTTGATCTTCTCTATATTGCTCCAGAACGTTTATTGCAGCCCCGTACCTTACAGCTTTTACGGGAATGTCAGTTGGCGCTGTTTGCTATTGATGAAGCGCATTGTGTTTCCCAGTGGGGGCATGACTTCCGGCCTGAATATCTTCAGCTTGGCCGTTTACAGGAAATGTTTCCGGAAGTGCCGCGGATTGCCTTAACAGCAACCGCAGATACCCGTACCCGGGAAGAGATTGTTGACCGGCTGGGGTTGGTAAACGCCAGGGTCTTTGTTCAGGGGTTTGACCGGCCGAATATACGTTATCGCATTGGCCAGAAGCAGCAGGCGAAGCAGCAGCTGTTGAAGTTTATCAAAGCTGAGCATGTAAAAAGCTCAGGTATTGTTTATTGCCTGTCCCGTAAAAAGGTAGATGACACCGCTGCATGGCTAAGAGAGCAGGGCTTTAATGCGCTGGCTTACCATGCCGGGTTAGCTTCAGATGTACGTAGCCAGCGGCAGCATCGTTTCCTCACCGAAGAAAACATCATTATGGTAGCAACCGTTGCATTTGGCATGGGTATTGATAAGCCGAATGTACGTTTTGTTGCTCACCTTGATTTGCCCAAAAGCATCGAAGCCTATTATCAGGAAACTGGCCGTGCTGGCCGTGATGGCTTAGCGGCAGATGCCTGGATGGTATATGGCTTACAGGATGTGATTTTCCTCCGGCAGATGCTGGAAAGTTCGCAAGGCAGCGAGATGCATAAAAGCATTGAGCGGCAAAAACTGGAATCAATGCTGGGGCTTTGTGAAATAACCACTTGTCGGCGTCAGGCACTGTTGCAGTATTTTGATGATGACGCCAAAGATGAATGCGGTAATTGTGATACCTGTCTGGAACCCGTACCAGTATGGGACGGAACAGAAGCTGCGCGCAAAGCATTGTCGACGGTTTACCGCACAGGTCAGCGTTACGGTGTTGGCTATGTGATTGATGTTTTGCTGGGGAAGTTAAATGAGCGAATCCAAAGCAGTAATCATCAGAGTTTATCTACCTTTGGTATTGGTAAGGAACTGAATGTACAGCAGTGGCGTTCGGTATTTCGTCAGTTAGTTGCGCGCGGTTATCTTGGCGTACTGGCAGACAGCCACGGGGTGTTGCACCTTACCGAAACCTGCCGGAACTTGCTGCGGGGCGAAGAACAGATTCAACTGCGGCAGGATAAACGTAAACACGAGAGCCTGGGTAAGCGTAAAGATCCACAGCAGCAACTGGAAGCTGAAGATCATGGATTATGGACGGCCTTACGTGAGTTACGTATGCAGCTGTCTAAAGAACAGGATGTACCACCGTACGTAATTTTCCATGATGCAACGCTGATGGAAATGGTGATGTACCGCCCTCAGACCCAGCAACAAATGGGACGTTTGAGCGGTATAGGTGATAAGAAACTTGCCCTCTATGGTGATGACTTTCTGTCGGTTATTCATGAATACGAAAGTAGCCAACAAGAACATGCTGATGGTGACTTACAGGCGCAAGAGTCGGTAACTTTATACAAAGCTGGTATGACGGTTGAGCAGGTTGCCCGTCAACAGCATTTATCGGTAAAAGTTATTTACCATCATTTAGCGTTGGGAATAACTAAAGGTTTGCTTGATCTAGAGTCAGTGGTTGAAATTAACAGCGCTGAGCTGACCAATATTCAACAAGTGATTATTGAGCATGAACAGGCAACCGGAGTTGCTTTAAAGCCTGTATTTGAGGCTTTGGGTGGCGCCTATGAATACCATATTCTGCGTTGTGTCAGAGCATCAATGCAGGCTACCCCTGCATGACATCCTTTACTGACAGCCTCGATCTCTGGGGGCTGTTTGCCAGCAGTTTTATCTCTTCAACATTGCTTCCCGGCGGTTCGGAAGTTGTCTTAGGTTATCTGGTGAATACTGCAACCTATCCGGTGTGGTTATTGTTATTAGTGGCAACATTAGGCAATGGCTTAGGGGGAGGTGTGACTTTTGCCCTTGGCTGGTGGATAAAGAATCCTTTTAAAGCAGACAGTAAGAAACATCAGCGGGCGATGGCTTATGTGCAACGTTATGGTGCCTGGAGTTTATTGCTTTCCTGGGTGCCGGTGATTGGTGATCCTTTGTGCCTGTTGGCGGGGTGGTTGAAGTTGCCGGTGCTGTTGTCGGTTTTGCTGATTTTTTTGGGGAAGTTGGTGAGATATTGGGTGGTTTTTTGGGTAGTAAGCTGAATACAGTTTGACTGTTAAGTCGGATTTATCAAGATGTTTTGCGTATCAAACTTGTTAATTTAAAGGATGTAACAGGTGGCTTTCATGTCACGGAAATTATTTTCATGGCTGTTACTCGAGGTAAGGATACTTTCTTAATATGATCAGAATACAATTATATTCACTTGTTTTAGTATCGCTTTATACATTGCTTTTGCTATTTGTATATCAAGGAAATATTTGGTTATGGGGCGTTATACTGATTTTTAGTTTTTCTCATATAATTTATAAAGAAAAACTAGTTAACCGGATAGAGCTTAAAAGATACTTGTTAAAGAATTATACTTTTGTTTTTTTAGGATTTGCTTCGACCTGTTGTATTTTTTATTTCGTATTTAAGAGCTTTGAATATTACCTGATTCTACCAGGAACATTAGTCGGAATGTATTTTTGGAAAGACTTATACTCATTTGTTTTCAATAAACGTCAATCGCGTAGTTAAGTCATAGGTACAGTAGTTACGAATGATCCTGAGAAATTTTGATTTAGGTAAGAGCATAATCTGATGTCTTCTCTCGAAGAGTATTTGAAATCTTGGATGAATGGTTATTAAAGTTAGTTAATAACTGTTTTTTGTTTTTGCCCTGGGGATTAAGATCTCTTCCGGGGGAAATGTAATCCAATTGATTTGGGATGTTAGATTTGCAAACGGGCTGCAGCGAACAACAAGGCCGTTTACAGAGCAATTAAAAAACTAAAAATCTCAGGATTAGGTCTTAATAAGATTGGTGAGCTCGAAGTTCGCACCCTATTTCCCTTATGCGCCGCTGAGCATTGCAGTGTTTTAATGATCAGCGTTACAAACTGTTTGAGAGCGCGTAGCGGTCGAGTTTTTGTAACGCCATTCAAACGCGAAACGCGCAAGGTATGCGGTGAAGCCGGACAAGCATTGGGCCGCGTTTAGATTGTTAAGACTTTTGCGCGGTTCCAAAAGTCTTGACTCGCGATAGCGAAAAGGTCATCAGACTATCCGCCGCTATGCTAATAAATCAGCGCACCAAAACCCCGCTTCAACGAACATTAAAACAATGAATGCAGGCTATGTAGCCTGCATTAGTCGTTCAAAATACTCCCACAAATAATCCCCATAACTGGCCCGATACTGAATAAGATAACCATTATCCTGCCGGGCAATAAGCACTGTGGTCTGACCACACTGAGTCTGCTGACATTGCCCAACGGCAAAGGCATCAAAATCAAGATGAAACAGTTGCCCAAGAATATGCTGGATGGCAGCTGAGTTTTGATCATGGCTATCGGCCAGTAACAGCTGCTGGTAATAGTCACTGACATCTACCTGAACATAGTCAGCATAATGCTGCTGAAGCGCTTCAATAGTGTCGTCAGGGGCGGTGATGAGTTGTTCATCCGGGCCCAGCCAGTAAGCATGGCTTTGGCTGGTTGCTGCTGCTTTAAATTGTTTGGCAGCTGGCCACTCAGGGGCATCGAAATTACCACGCAGAATGAGCTTACTGCAGGGCGGCAGTGGGCTTAATGAAACCGATAAGTTGCTCAGTGGCGCTTTATCCTGCAAAGGAAAGTTCGCCAGAGGCAGTGATTGATCGACTGCGTTCATGAAGCCTCCTGTTGGTTTTGCTGGTTAAATGCTTCCAGAAAGCGGGTACAGGTAACAGTAACCGGGACAGTTTCACCACTGAGTAACATGACTTCCAGACCTTCCCCTTTACGCTGTTTGCCACCGCTGACCATTGCCATGGCGAAACCGGATTCGATGGTCGGGCTAAAATAGCTGGATGTAACGTGACCAATGCCTTTGTCCTGGCCCTGAGTAGCACCGGGCAATACTACCTGGGCACCTTCCGGCAGTGTAACTGTGCTGTTCTTTGGTATGAGGCCTACTAGTTGTTTACGGTTAGTCTGGCTGAAGACACTGCGTTGCAGGCCGCGTTTGCCTACAAAGTCTGCTTTGTCAGAAGCCACTATCCATTGCATGCCTAAGTCCATTGGCGTGTGGGTGCCATCACTGTCTTGACCGACGATGATGAAGCCCATTTCTGCCCGCAGTAAATGGATGCTTTCAGTACCGTATGCAACGCAATTAACGCTTTTTCCCTGTTGCCAGAGGCGTTCCCAGATATATTTTCCGTAGCGGGCAGGGACGTTGATCTCATAGCCGGGTTCGCCACTAAAACTGATCCGGAATACCCGTGATGTTACACCAGCAATGTCGATTGTCTGCCAACTCATATCCGGAAATGCAGTTGCGTTAATTGGCTGATCCGTCAGCGGTTGCAACATTGCTTCGGCCTGAGGGCCGCTGAGGCTGATAACACTCCATTGCTCGGTAACTGAGGTTAGATATACATCCAGCTCCGGCCATTCAGTTTGTCGATAATCTTCCAGAATCTGATATACACGGGCAGCACCGCCGGTCGTAGTAGTCATATGGAAATGGTGTTCGGCTATTTTGCTGGTGACACCGTCATCAATAACCATGCCTTGCTCGTTTAGCATCAGACCATAGCGGCATTGGCCTGTTTTCAGAGTATGCCAGCGGTTGGTGTAAATCCGCTCGAGGAATTCAGCAGCGTCTTTACCCTGAATACCAATTTTCCCCAACGTAGATGCATCTACCATACCGGCGGTTTTGCGTACCTGGGTGCATTCTCTTTGTACCGCCTGATGCATAGTTTCGCCGGGATGTTGCTGATAGTAGCGGGGTCGGCGCCAGCCGCCAGCATCTTCCATTACTGCACCATGCTGATCATGCCACGGCTGGATGTTGGTATGACGCTTGGGTGCAAACAGGTTTTTCAGATCCCGTCCGGCGATGGCGCCAAAAGTCACCGGCGTATAAGGCTGACGGAAGCGGGTGGTCCCGACGGATGCGATGGGCAGGCGGCGGTATTCGGCCATGAGCGCGAGGGCGTTTACATTTGAGGTTTTGCCCTGGTCGGTCCCCATGCCGGTGGTTGTATATCGCTTCAGATGTTCCACTGAATGAAAACCTTCACGGGCTGCGAGTGCGATATCTCCTGCGGTCGAGTCGTTTTGTAATTCGTGGAAATGTTTTTTGGGCCCTTCGCCAATAGGGTGGTCACAGGGTACTGCCCAGAGGGTGCGTGGGGCAAGATGTGCCGGCTGATCTTCAATGCTGTTTAGCTGTGTTTTGGTACTGCTTTCGGTGACAGTTATCTGCAGTGCAATCAGTGCTTTTTGAGCGGCAGCTTTCCCTTCACTGATACAACCTTCCAGGTCATAACGGCCATTGCAGGCACCGGCACTGATATTGGGATTAATGGCAACGCCGCTGTCGGGTACAAAATGCTGCTGTTTGTCATCAAATTTCAGCTTGCCTCTGGCCTGGCTGAACAGGCTGACATTAGGTGTCCAGCCGCCGGATGCTGCGATGCACTGGCAGTTCAGCTTAGTAGCGACTCCCTGAATACTTTCACCATCAGCGGTTAATTGGTGAATAGTGACGGCATTTACCTGGGTTTTGCCCTGTACCGCAGTCACTGCACTGTTCCAGTGAATGGTAATACCTGCTGTTTGAGCCTGGCCGGGCAGGCTGTCAGGGGAAAGCTCTGTGGGTTGTTGGCGCAGATCTATAATCTGTACTTGTGCACCGGCCTGATGGGCATCCAGTGCTGTCTGATAGGCTGAATCATTGTTTGTAAATACGCAGATTTTCTGTGCCGGCAAAGTACCGTAACGATTAATATAACTGCGAACCGCACTTGCAAGCATGACGCCCGGACGGTCATTGTCTGCAAAGACCAGTGGCCGTTCGAAAGCACCGCTGGCAATGATCACCTGGCCGGCGCGAATTTTCCATAAGCGCTGGCGACAATCATGACGTTCAGCGGGGGGCAAATGGTCACTGACTTTTTCCAGTAGGGTGCAGTAGTTGTGATCATAATAACCGCTCAGTGTAGTACGTAGCATCAGGGTTACATTGGGCAGTGCCTGTAGTGCTTCGGTGGTTTGCTGTAGCCAGTCTTGCTGCTCCTGCTTAAAACCGCGGTCGTTAAGTTGGCCGCCGGTTTGCGGGTGTTCATCTACCAGAATAACTCTGGCACCGCTGCGGCCAGCTGTCAGAGCCGCCGCTAATCCGGCGGGTCCGGCACCGGCAATTAACACATCGCAATGGCGGTGATGCTTTTCGTAGTGCTCTGCATCAGGTTGTTGAGGGCATTCGCCCATGCCGGCACTCTGTCGGATAAAGTGCTCGTATTTAAGCCAAAAGCTTCGCGGCCACATAAAGGTTTTGTAGTAAAAGCCCGCGGGTATAAAACGACTGATCAGGCTATTCATACCTAACAGATCAAACGTCAGGGAGGGCCAGCAGTTTTGGCTGCGTGCTTCCAGACCTTCATAGACTTCGACTTCAGTGGCACGGACGTTTGGTTCTGCATAGCCAGCGCTGCCTACTTGTACAATTGCGTTAGGCTCTTCGCTGCCGGCGGTGAAAATGCCCCGGGGACGGTGATATTTGAAGCTCCGGCCAACAAAATGTATACCGTTTGCTAACAGAGCTGAAGCCAGGGTATCGCCTTCCAGAGCTTGACAACTTTTGCCGTTAAACTGAAAGTTGACAGTTTTTGCATCGGGCTTAAGACCGTGACCGGTGCGGTTAAGTGAGTCAGGCATCGGTAGTTCCTTGTGTGGCTGTATCACCGGGTTTATAGGTGCAGATAAAACGATCATCCACGGTGTTACGAACGGCGTTAAACCAGCGGCGGCAACCGGTTGCATGGAACCAGCGCTCAGCGGTGTCGCCACGGACGTTATTGCGCAGGAAGAGAAATTCCGTCAGCTCTGTATTGTCACTCGCCGATGTCGCGCGGGTGAGGTGGGCTTCTCCGCCGTAATGAAATTCGCTCTGTTCACAGCGGCCACACCAGGGGCATTCAATTAATAGCATTTTTTATCCTGAAAATTGTCTTAAGCGCTGTCCAGAAGTTAATCCTTAGAATTGCCTTAAGAGTTGTTCTCTTGGAGTACAGCTAGTGGGCAACACCCGCTGCAGCGCCTTCGTCGATGAGTTCACCGCTTGCAAAGCGTTCCAGCCCGAAAGGCTTGAGAATCGGGTGCATCCGGTCTTTTGCCAGTGAGTCGGCGAACAGATCCCCAGAGCCAGGCGTTGCTTTGAAGCCTCCGGTCCCCCAGCCACAATTGAAGTACAGATTACGGATACTGGATTCACCTAAAATAGGTGAACGGTCCGGAGCCAGGTCAACGGTGCCGCCCCACTGGCGCATCATTTTGAGCCGGCTGATGATCGGATACAGTTCAGCCATTGGGCCAACAACATGTTCGATCTGATCAAAGCCTCCCCGTTGAGAATAGCTGTTGTACGGATCAGAGGAGCCGCCAATGACCAGCTCACCTTTATCCGATTGGCTGACGTAACAATGCACGGTGTTAGAGGTCACCACAGAATTAAGCATAGGTTTGAGCGGTTCAGAAACAAACGCCTGCAAAGTGGCTGACTCCAGTGGCAGTTTCAGGCCAGCCTGTGCCGCCAGAACACTGGAGTTTCCTGCTGCTACGCAACCGACTTTACTGGCCCTGATTAGGCCCTGTGTGGTGTGTACGCCACGGACTTCATTGTTCTGTATATCAAAGCCGAGTACTTCGCAGTTCTGGATAATATCCACGCCCAGATCATCGGCGCCACGGGCATAGCCCCAGGCGACTGCATCGTGTCGGGCAGTGCCTGCACGGCCCTGATACAGTGCGCCCAGAACCGGAAAGCGGACATCCAGATTGATCATAGGTACCTGCTGTTTGATCTGCTGTGGAGTGAGTATTTCGGAGTCGATACCGTTCATCCGAATAGCATGGCAGCGGCGGGTGATCTCATGGAGGTCATGCTCGTTGTGCGCCAGATGCATCAGGCCCCGTTGTGAGAACATCACGTTGTAGTTCAGTTCCTGAGAAAGGCCTTCCCAAAGTTTCATGGCATGTTCGAACAGGGCAGAAGACTCGTCATAGAGATAATTAGAGCGAACGATGGTGGTATTACGCCCGGTATTACCCCCACCCAGCCAGCCTTTTTCGATTACCGCAACCCGGTTAATACCGTGTTTTTTTGCAAGATAGTAAGCGGTTGCGAGCCCGTGGCCGCCACCGCCAACAATGATGATGTCGTAATGATCTTTTGGCGTGGGCGTTCGCCAGTTACTTTGCCAGCCTCGGTGATAACCCAGGGCGTGGCGAATCAGATTAAAGATCGAGTAACGCTGCATCTTCAGGCGCCTCGCATTTTGCTGCCAGATGGATCATAAGGCGGTTCAGCCAGTCGGGTTGCAGGGTGTATATTGCCCAGAATTTCGACGCTGAAGTTGTCTTCGGCGGCCACTGCGCTATCTACATAGGCATGAGCGAGGCTCATTTTGACACAGTGGCCATATGCCCCTGAGGTCACCCAGCCGACGACTTCATCATTGAAGAAAACCGGTTCGTCTGCGACGGCATCTGCATCGCCACCAAGATCATCAATAGCCAGTTGTATGAGTACTTTTTCCGCCTGTTGTCCGGCGAATTCAGCAACTGCAGACTGGCCAATAAACTCACCTTTAGTGGGTTTCACGAAACGGCCCATACCTGCCTGGTATGGCTGATAATCCGGTGTAAATTCGCGGGTCCAGCCACCGAAACCTTTTTCGTGGCGCAGGCTGTCCAGTGCCCGACCACCAAAATGACGCAGGCCCAGATCAGCACCGGCTTCAGTCAGGCTCATGTATACAGCGCGTAAATAATCTGGCTCTACCCAGATTTCATAACCCTGTTCGCCGGTAAAACTGATACGGCCAACCAGCGCAGGCGCGTGGCCCACATCCATACGGGCAATACTCATGAAACTGAAGTCATTCAGGTCATGGTGGGTAAGTTTACTGAGCAGCTGTTTGGTGTTTGGTCCTGCAATAGACAGGCCGGTCAGGCGGGTGCGCAGGCATTCAAGCTGAACATCTTTAATGCCTTCCAGCTGTTGTTCAAACCAGCGGAGGTGGAATTCTTCAGCAGTACCGGAACCAAAGATGTAAAACTCATTGCTTTCTAAACGGGCGACGGTGAAGTCACCCAGCAGCTTACCTGACTTATTCAGCATAGGTGCCAGCACCATACGACCAACAGCCGGCAAGTTATTGGCGAGCAGGTTATCCAGCCAGGCTGCTGCGCCATTACCGCTGATGCGGTACTTGGCAAAGTTAGATATTTCCAGCAGCCCCACCTGATTCCGTACGGCCTGACATTCAGCGGCGACTTGTTCAAACGCATTTGAACGGCGGAAGCTGGGTATCTCTTCAGGATACTGACCTTCAGCAGCAAACCACAGCGCGTGCTCCAGGCCATAGCTGGTGCCGAATACCGCATTCTTTTGTTTCAGCAGATCATAAATCGGTGTTGTACGGTGCGGTCGGGCTGCCGGTAATTCTTCATTAGGATAACCAATGCGGAAACGGCGCTGATAGTTTTCTTTAACCTTGGTGTTGGTGTATGCCATGGTGGCCCAATCTCCATAACGGGCTACATCCATGGCAAATATATCGCTGCCCGGGTCACCGTGAACCATCCAGTTAGATAACGCCAGCCCAACGCCGCCGCCTTGGCTGAAGCCTGCCATTACACCGCAGGCAACCCAGAAGTTTTTCAGGCCACGAACCGGGCCTACCAGCGGATTACCGTCCGGTGCGAAGGTAAAGGGTCCATTGATGGTTTGCTTGATACCCGCGTTAGCCAGTGCAGGCACGTGTGCAAAAGCTATTTCCAGGCTGGGAGATATACGCTCTAAATCAGGGTTAAGCAGTTCATGGCCAAAGTGCCATGGGGTTTGTCGCTCTGACCATGCAACGCAGGCTTGCTCATAGGTGCCCATTACCAGCCCCTGGCCTTCCTGGCGCATATACATTTCGCCGGAAAAATCGATGCAGTGAGGCAGTTCTTTATCCAGAGCCTGTACTTCTGGCATGGTATCGGTAATCAGATACTGGTGTTCCATCGCCAGAATCGGTAACTCCAGCCCTACCATGCGACCTACTTCACGGGCCCATAATCCACCGCAGTTAACCACGTGCTCGGCAATAATAGTGCCTTTTTCAGTGATCACTTCCCAGTGGCCTTCCGGGGTTTGTTTCAGATCGAGAACCGGGCACTGGCGATAAATTTCTGCACCGCCAATACGGGCTGCTTTTGCATAAGCGTGGGTTACACCTGAAGGGTCAACGTGGCCTTCGAGCGGGTCGTAAAGCGCGCCACAGAAGTGACTGGTATCCAGCAGAGGATGCAGTTTTTTGACTTCATCCATATCAATGAATTCGCTTTCCAGTCCCAGGTATTTACCTTTGGCATGCGCGGTTTTAAGGAACTCGAGACGTTCCGGTGTATCGGCCACCATGATGCCGCCGCTCATGTGAATGCCACAGGACTGGCCAGAAATTTCTTCAAGCTCTTTGTACAGGTTGATCGTATAGTTTTGCAGTTTGGCGACGTTGGGGTCGCTGTTCAGTGTGTGCATACCACCGGCGGCATGCCAGGTAGAACCGGCGGTCAGCTCTGAACGTTCAATCAGGCAGACATCTTTCCAGCCCAGCTTTGTCAGATGATAGAGGACGCTGCAACCAACAACGCCGCCGCCAATTACGGCAACCTGTACATGAGATTTCATAGCTATATTTATCCTTATTATTCAGCAAGACCCTGGCGCGTTATTTCGTGCAATGGTCTGTTAATCGGGTACCGGTATTTGCCGGTGGTCTCACTTTAAAAGTCTGTGGCGACGCCACCGGCGGCTTTACGCTGGCTGATGAAACTTTCCAGTTCTTCGTCGATGGCCGGATCAAGCACAGGTTGTTGATATTCGGTCAGGGCTTTTTTGTAAACCTGATTAGCTTTCTCAAAAGCGGTTGGTCGGCCTTTTCCATCCCAGGTTTCATAATTGCTCCAGTCAGAAATGAGGGGGGCATAGAAGGCTGTTTCGTAGCGTTCCATCGTGTGTGCGCAGCCGAAGAAGTGCCCACCGGGGCCAACTTCAGCAATGGTGCTGACGGCTAAACTGGCATCGCTGACTTCCGGTGGTTGCAGGTAGCTGGCCATCATTTGTAAGAGGTCGACATCCAGCACGAATTTTTCGAATGAGGCACATAAGCCGCCTTCCATCCATCCGGCACCGTGCATCAGCAGATTAACGCCGCCGCCAAGTGCGCCCCACAGAGCCATGGTGGATTCAATACCCGCCTGGGCATCAACAGTATTTGCTGCGTTTACGTTGGAGCTGCGGTAGGGCAGGTTATAGCGGCGTGCCAGTTGGCCGCCTATTTGTGCCGCCTGCATATATTCCGGGGTGCCAAAGGCGGGAGAGCCGGACTTCATATCCACATTGGAAGTGAAGCCGCCATACACCACCGGAGCGCCGGGGCTAACCATCTGAGCAAAACATAAACCGGCAAGGGCCTCAGCATTTTGTTGTGCCAGTGCACCCGCCAGAGTTACCGGTGCCATTGCGCCTGCCAGTGTGAATGGCGTAATAACAACGACCTGATTGCGTTTTGCCATTTCCATAATGCCCTGCAGCATCGGAATATCTAACGACAGGGGAGAGTTAGTATTGATGATGGTAAACAGGCTGGGTTCAGCATCGAGCTGCTCGTCGCTGATGCCCCGTGCGATGCGGGCAATTTCGATGGCATCCTGATTACGTTCAACGCCCAGTGAATAGCAGTTCATGACTTTGTCGGTTAACCGCACCGCATCTGCAAGGCAGTCCAGGTGACGCACACCGGGATGTACATCGACGGGTTCAACCGGATAGCCGGAGAGAAAATGGATGATGTTAAAGTGCTGGGCCAGGCGGAGGAAATCCTGATAGTCCTTACGGTTACCTGCCCGGCGGCCTTTTTCCATACAGCTGGCATTGGGTGCGCTGGCGACCGTGCCGAAGTTTACATAATTGCTGCCGAAGCGCAGATTATGGGCCGGATTACGAGCATGTAAGGTAAATTCTGACGGGGCTTTTTTGATGAGGGACTCGATCATCTCCCGGTCGAAGTAAACCTGTTCTGAATCTGCAGATGTCTGAGCGCCTGCCTGCTGCATGATCTCACGGGCTTCGGGCAATAAGACCTTCACGCCTACCTGTTCGAGAATATCCAGTGATGCGTGGTGGATGCTTTCTAACTGATCATCGCTGATTATCTTAATAGGCGCGATTGGATTTTGTAGCTGCTGCCACGGAAGTTGGTTCATGGCCTGAGCGGCTCGTCCGGCGCTGCGGGAGGTGCCACGGCGGCGGGAAGTACGTTGCCCGGAAGTAGTTTGCATAGCTGGCCTGTTTGTTTTTATGAATTGGCTTCACGGCAAAATAAAACAGGCAGAAAGAAGGGAAAAACGATTTTAAATCATCAAGCATGAGTTTAAGTCATGCTTAAAAAGTGGTGATGTTAATAGCCCTGTTTATAAGGATGTGGGCTTATAGAAAGAAGTTGTTCCATTTGATGATGAATTAACAAATACGTTTGTAAAACAGAGGGAGCATCTTAATTAGAATTTTAGGTAAGCAGCTAAAACTGTTGTAGATAGAAGGTTTGATAAAAAGTAGCCAGATAATTATCTGGCTATTTTTGTAACGCGCTTGCTTTGTGAAGCTTACATCTGAGTTCTTAGTGATTCAGCGTTAATCGGTTGATCCTGGATAACGTTTAAGCTTCTGTTTCCTGCTGTGTGTTGCGGGAGCTGCGGGTTAATGCTTTACGTATCACAATACCGATAATAAACATGGCAAAGAATATACCAATCAGTTTGAGACGCTCTCCCATGGTTTTATAGGTGAAGTCGGTCTGTAACATAAAATAATCAGTACCGGAAAACTCAGCAGTGTAAGCATCTAAAATATCGCTTGGCAACCCAGAGCTTTCTTTCAGTAACCCGGTGAACTTGGCTTCGGTAAAGGCCATTTCCATAGTGGGTTCGTTTTCGAACTGCATTATGTAAACCGGTTTATCATCTTTACCAAGTATGGGGGAGTAGAAGTCTCGGCTACGCACTTTACCTTTCTTTTCGCGCGTATATTCGTATGTGTTGGCTAAGTCTAAACGGCCACCGGTGATAGTGACGTATTTTAATTCGCCTTCATAGTTAACCAAACTGGAGATATCAATTGCTTCAGGTGAAGCGCTTATATTACGTTGAGTGACAGCTTCGTAGATACCATAACAGGTTAAAGCTAACCCAATCAGAATAATCCAGTTAGCACCTTTTAATAACAAAGATTTCATTTTTAAGTCCTTTTAAATGAATTTTGAGAGTCGCAATATACGGCGCTTTGACTCTAGCGACAAGCACGTAATTAACGTTGGTTTGTATTGAGATGATTTATTTAAATAGCAAGAAGCAGAGAGCGTAGGAATAGATCACTTTTCGCTGCTGGCCAGTCGGGCACTCAGAGCAATAAATATTCCGGCAAAACTGCGTTGAAGCCAGATCATGATTGCAGGGCTGTGCTGGATATAGCGTTTTACATGATGGGCAAAGAGGCCGTAACTAATAAAGACAGCCAGAGTCATTAACATAAAGATAAAGCTAAGAATTAGCATGTCCGAGAGTGGTGTTGCGGTATTTGTTGGAATGAACTGCGGCAGAAACGCCAGAAAGAATATCGACAGTTTAGGGTTCAGGATATTAATCAGCATAGCCTGTAGGGCGATCCTGAAATAGCTGGTGGCTGGCGTTTCATTGTTATCGAAGCGAATACTGCCGGTTTGCCGCCACATTCCCCATGCCAGAAACAGCAGGTAAATGACGCCTGCATATTTGAAAGCCTGAAATGCCAGGCTACTGGTATGCAGTAAAGCTGCAAGGCCAAAGATACTCGCCATTAAGTGAGGTACGATACCTAAGGTGCAACCAACAGATGCAGAGATGCTGGCCCGCCGGCCGCTACTAAGCCCCGTAGCAACAGTAAATATGACGCCAGTTCCCGGCAGTAAAACGATAATCAGGGAGGTGATCAGAAATTCTGTGGTTAACATATCCATATGTGTTTTCTATCTCTTATAAAGAGGTGAATACTGATTAGCGGCTATCAGGCACTTGCATACCTTTATTGATAAAGTCTTTGGCTGCTAACCGTTGCATCCACTGATGAACCGCCGGAAAGTCTGCCAGATCAACTGTTTGCCATTCGTAACGGCAGGCCCAGGGATAGATGGCAAAGTCTGCAATGCTGAGATCAGTTCCGCAGATGTAATCTTTACCGGTCAGGTGTTTATCCAAAACACCCCAAAGGCGTTTCGCTTCACCGGTATAACGTTGCTTACCGTAAGGTACATCTTCTTTAGCAAATCGATTGAAATGATGTGCTTGTCCCAGCATGGGGCCAAAGCCACCCATTTGCCACATCAGCCATTCCATACAGATGATTTTCTGGCGAGGATCCGCAGGTAAATACTGCCCGGTTTTTTCAGCCAGGTAGAGCAGGATAGCGCCGCTTTCAAATATAGACACAGGCAGGTTATCTGGCCCTGAAGAGTCTGTAATTGCAGGAATACGATTGTTTGGGCTGATTGCCAGAAAATCAGGTTTAAACTGATCACCGGCTCCAATATCAATATTATGAACCTGATAGGGCAGGCCGCAGGCTTCCAGCATAATAGATACTTTGCGGCCGTTTGGTGTACCCCAGGTATACAGATCAATCATATGTTTCGCATTACTGGCTAACAAAGTGGTTATAAATAGCAATCAGTTCAGCTTCTTCAAAGCTAACAATGATTAGCTCCTGGCCTGGCGTTATAAGGTCAGGGTTCTGGCCAAGAATACCTTTCTGATAATTGTAAACGTAGGTGTCTTTGACTTTACGATCCAGAATTGCGCCCAGGAATGAACTGCTGCGGTTCGCCAAACGTTCATCTGCCTGACGGGGAATATTTGCGGTAATCATTCGGTCCTGAATGCGAATGCCTTTTGCGAAGGTCTTAATAACACCGTTCTGAATAATGCCCCACAGGCCCTGATCGTCTCCGCCTGTCACAGCGTGAATGAAAAACACCTGATTTTTGGCTGTTTCAGGATTATTCAGAAGAGCCTGCAGTTTGATTTGGTTATCCAGTTGAGCGATGGCTTCTTCAGTGGCGGCTTTAGTTCGGGAGACTTCTTGCGGGGTAGGGTTCGAATCACCGTTTTCATCACTGAAAACAGTGACTATTTTGCGTTTGATATTCTCAAAAGAGAAACCGCTTTCTTCTGCTTTTTTCGGGGCAGCTTTACGAACGTCAGCCGGATCAGGTTTCAGCGGCGTTGCTTTAATTGGGCCGGTATTTACCGCGAAGGTTTTAGCATTGTCGACTGAAGCAACCGGGGCTTCTGTTGTTGCCGGTGTTATCAGTTGTTGCAGAGGCAATTCTAATAACTGGTCGACAGTCACAAAGTGGTCAGCCTGAGAGATATCTATCGCTTCTTTAGGAGAGCGAATAACTTCTTCAATGTGTTGTTTGGCAGCTTGTTTAGTCAGATCATCCACTGGTGATGCAATCACTTCTTCTAAAATGTTGTCACTGGCGGATAGCTGCTGTTCATCAACAGGCTGAACCTTGATAGCGGCAGGAGTGTTTGAAGTGATAGGGGATGTATCAGATGAGGTTTGGCTATTTTCAGAATTATCTCCAGAGCCGTAGTCAGAACTGTGCGTGACTTTAGGTAACTGACCGGCGTTCTTACGGTCAGATCCCTGACTGGCGGTTTGAGGTGAAACAGCAGGTTGCATTGACTGGTAGATATATATACCTGCAATCGCCAGAACAGCGATAACGGCCACGATAAGTAACGCACGCATTTCAGACTCCCTCAATAAAATTATCGTCTCAGACTAAATCAGAAACTCATGACTTTAAAGATTTAAATTATATAAATGATAGCTTTCCAAAGAAATTCGGTAGAGCACTATAGCCCTGACTATCAACTAGTTAGGGTTTTTAATGTTACTTAGACTGGATAGAACGGCATAAAAATGTAAAGTAAATGGATGTAAAGAGCTGAGGTTATATGCGGGGGTTAAGGTCTTAGCTGGTGGTTAATATGAAAGAAAATTTATCTTTATGTCTGCTTTGCACTTAAAAACGGATCTTCTAATAAAATACCCATTAAAGTATTCAGTTATCTTTGCCGGGTATTATTTGATAATTGATAAACAGTTATAAAATGCAGTGCTTAGTAAAGTCTTTAGCTTCGTTTGCTGACCAGTCACCTTTTGGTTTTTCTTTTAGATTAGCGCACCATCCTTCGGTGCCTACATCAGGAGCGCAGCCTTGCATTACTAAAGTGAAAGCGGCCAGGGTGAGTGCCAAAGCATACTTTTTCATGTGTGAACCTTAATATCGTTAATTGTAAGTAGTGATTAAATTGTAAGAGTGGAAGTTGTAACAACAGATGAATGATGCCTCTGACATTGTTCTATGAAGAGTAGGATAGACCAGCACAACAAGCGGTTAGACCTTGTAAGAAGTCGAAGGGATATAATTTCAGGCAGCTTTGAAAGTAGTTCAAAGCGCCTTATGAATCGCAGAATTTAGTCTGTCCATGAATCCAGGATGTGATTGCAGGTAATTATTATGGATATAAATACCAAACGGTTTTTCAATTTGTACTACCTGAATAAAGATATCAGGGTTGATGTCCAGGTCTTCGCAGCTCTTTAAGAAAACTTCTTCAGCAAGAAAAACAGCATCGACCCGACCCTTAGAAAGAACCCAGGGTAATAGGTCAATATCTGAAGGGGCAAATCCAACCTGATAATTCTCCTTCAATAACCATTTGTGGGTATTTGTATTGAGCTGTGAAGCTACCAACGCCTTAGAATGAAAGGTAATGTTGCCAGGTAGTAGCTTTGAATCTTTGAGAATGAACCATGACCAACGATTGATTACTACCGGTTCAGAGAAGGTTGCTACTTTGTTTCGCTCTGCGTTTTCAGAAGCAAGAAACATCCCATCGACTCTATTTTTTTTAAGTTCTTCTACCGCTCGGCCATAATTAGGGGCCAACTCCAAGTTGTATGGCGTATCCATGCTGTCCATTATCGTCCTGACTTTTTCAACACCGATACCTTTAAATTCGCCATCTTCAACATAGGTAAAGGGCTTGAATTTAGGCAGCATGAAATTTATAGGGCTTGCATAGATGGCACTGTTAAATAATAACAATGGTGTGAGCGCAATTATGGCGACGAACTGCATATCAAATCACCTCTAGCTAATACATTTGTAGCTTTATGTTCACGCAGTGAGGAAGTACAGGTTTTAATGCTTTTCAGTGCATAAAAAGGCAGTAGCTTCTCTATCTCTCATGCGTGAGATTCTAGTTTTCTGGCTGCTTTAAATGGGCTTAGTTCAATAAGATTACAAAACAGCTGCATCAGGTTTGGATCGAATTTTTTACCTGTTTCTTCATGCATGATTGCCATCGTTTCCTGATGGGTTCGTGCATGGTGATAAACCCGTGTTACGGATATCGCATCATAACTGTCAGCGATACTAATAATTCGTGAGCCAAGTGGTATGTAGTTTCCAGATAAATGATCAGGATATCCCGACCCGTCATATGACTCATGATGATGACGAATTAAACGGGCAACTTCTTGTGAGTTTCCCACGTTCATGGACGTCATAATTTCTTCTCCTATAGCGGAGTGCTGCTGCATGATTTCCCATTCGGTTTCATCAAACTTCTCTGATTTCATCAGGATATCGTCTGGAATACCTATTTTACCAATATCATGAAACATAGCGGCTATACACAGGGTATCTAAATCCAATTGGTTAAGGCCGCAAGCCAGTCCTAGCTCTAAGGAAAGTGTTTTGACACGTTCAGAGTGCTGAAATGTTAAATAGTCGCGATATTTCAAGGAGATGGATAAAGCTTTAGCGTCATCAAGTAAGGAATTGAAGATTTCTTCTCTTACCCCCATACATACTCTCCGATCCACGTAGCCTTATATGTTACTTATCTTAAGGTAAGAACTTACTATTCGAAATGTGAGAAGGTGCGAAAATGAGATATTTACATTTGAGACTCTGACTTTGTAAATGCTGAGTATGTAGAGAGAGTTAACATTTGGATTAGTGATAAAAACTAAGAGTCTTTACCGGCAGATAACGGAAGATGATCCTAACTCATCTTTAGTTTGGTTGAGCGAAGCGAAACAACTCCCGGCAACTGCCGATATGCGCTTAGGGGGGGCGATCAGCTAGCAGTTATTAGGTTACTCAGATGATAGCTGATCAGGCTGCAAACCCATCTAGGAAATGGATAGCAGCATAAGTTTGCTAATAATCCAAAAATCCCCTTCTTTTATGAACACTACGATTTGTTGCCTTGCTCCACTGAGAGGCGCGCAATGTATGCCATGTTTGACAATAGCCTTGGTTCCATCTGCAGAAAAAGCGACTTTTGATAAAGTGTGATATGCACGAAAAGTCCTGTTTTGAGCGTTTATTCCGCATCTGATTTCGATATCTTTGGAACGATGAATACTAGAAGGCAATATGGTGATATTAACCAGGATTGGCTGCCATTCTATTGGGTATTGAGTTTTGTTAACGGTGTATAATTTTTCTAGCAATTGGGGATCAATTTTGACATTTTTATTGCGATTTATGACCTTTTCCAGAGGTGTTGTTCTGAACCATTCTGAGTCAGTTAAATTAATCAGATAGGCTTTATCGTAAGTGTTACCGATTACTTTGAGTAGCAGGGGCTCATAAATACTTTCTTCTTGAGTAACGTATCCGTGCGAGTTGCTCATGAGTATGAATGTTGATGTTATTAGAAGTACTTTGAGTATTGTCATTGGAGAAACTTCTGACTTTAAAGATATAAATTATATGTGTACTTGTATATCTTATACTTTGTAGTGGATTTTTAAGACGGATTATCTGCATGACTGAGAAAATTGAAGAGATTCTGCATTTTTGGTTTGGTGATTTGTGTGATGGGTTAGCCACTAAGGATAGGAAAAAGCTTTGGTGGTTTGGCGGTGAAGAGGTTGATAACCTGATTCGTGATGCATTCGGTCAACGGGTTCGTCAGGCGTTGGCTGGTGAACTGGATGACTGGGCACGGCAACCACGTGGGCGTCTTGCTTTGATTATTTTACTTGATCAGTTCTCGCGTAATATTTACCGCGGCAGTGGTGAGGCTTTTTCCGGGGATAGCAAAGCGGCTTCCTTGACTAAAGAAGGCATTGAACTTGGTCATGACCGTGCTTTGGAACTGAGTGAAAAGCTGTTCTTTTATATGCCCCTGGAACATGCGGAATCGCTGAATGAACAGGACCAGCATATAGCCTGTCTGGAGAGTATGTTTGGGGAGCTGGGTATAGAGCACCGCCAGGTATTGGATAATGCTTTAGATTTTGCCCATGAGCATCGGGAGCTGATTGCGCGCTTTGGTCGTTTTCCCTATCGAAACACTGTTCTGAACCGGGAATCTACCCCGGAAGAGCTGGCGTATCTTAATCAGCCGCATAAAACCTACGGACAGTAATCATTTCGGGCGGTTGTGCGTTGCATCGGCCCGGAAAAGATATTAGGTTTGAGCTTCATATTCAGCCTTAACGGGCTTTCTCTGCTGAGCTCCGGGCGTATTGCTGCCGGACCAGATGTTATCTGTATAGATTAAGGAAAGATTTTGTCTGCCACTGAACAAAATACACGTGAAGGCTGGCTTTCACAGTTATTGCTGGCTGCTGTTGGTGCTGGTCTGGTGTGGGCGGGTGCCGTGTTTGGGCTACACAGCTATGAAGAACATGTTGCGGTTCAGGGAATCAGACTGGCGCTGGAAGAGCAGGTGACTGGGGTTGACCCACAAGCGGCTGATGCGGTCACCAGTATTGATGAATTATGGCAAATGTATTCCGCCAATGGTGTTGTGCGGACTGATTTTGAGCGTGTCTCTCAACCTGTGATTGAAAGCCATTTCACTCTTCTTCCTGAATTGATTGCCGGTTTGGCAGCCGTGGTGATTTTCTTTACGCTAAATTTACTGGTTATGAACTGGCGAAGAAACCGACGTTATCAGGCGTTGGTAAGTGAACATGAACAGTCACTCGAGGTGAGTCGGGATCAGTTAGAGCAGGCTAGTGGCAAAGATGCTGCTACCGGCTTAGTAAATGCCAGGCAGTTTGAAGTACTGTTGGATATTGAATGTCGTCGAGCAGTGCGGGAATTTACCCCGTTGTCACTTATATTGCTGGAACCGGATAACGCTTATCTGGCAGTTCTACCGGCTAATGACCATTCTAAAATGTTGCAGCAACTGGCAGATATTCTGCAACAAACGGTTTTCCGGCCAGGTGATGTGATTGCCCGAATCAGCGAAGACCGTTTTGCTTTGCTGTTACCTGCAACTAATGAACATTCTCCCCAGTTGGCTGAACGTTTACGTGAGCAGGCAAGTGAGATTTCCCATGAAGAACAATCTCTGACACTGAGTATTGGTGTAAGTACTATGCAGCCATCTGCACAGCTAAATGCTGCCTATATTAAGCAACTGACTGAAACTGTCTTACAAGAGGCGCAGGACGCCGGTGGCGATCAGGTAAGCTTCAATACTGAACAGTCACTGGAAGTGCCAGTGACTTACTCCAACTGATCATTCCCTGTCATGTTAACCAAGGCTTATTTTCAGCAGCTGTCGGCTAGCGCACGTGCACGACAGCAGCGGGCGTTACTGGTGCTCAGTGGAGACCTCGACTGGTTAAATCAGCAACTGACGACTCTTAACCCTGAAGACAGTTGTTTGTGGCTGGGCAGTGAACTCTCTCCTGTAAATATTCCAGAAGGTGTTGAATGCGTTAGCCCTAAACATGCAAGTAACTGTTTAGGACAGGAGCGGCAGCGGCTGATTGTCGATGCTTATGCTGGGTTTAACCCAAATGCTTTTGGCCAGGTTAGCGGTGTTTTGGTGGCTGGTGGGTTGATGTTATTGCTCATTCCTAAGCTTAATGAGTGGCCTGAATTTGATGATCCTGAACTACAGCATATCGCAGTAGAGCCCTATAGTAGCGACGACGTTGGTCGCCGGTTTATTCAACGTATTGCGGGCTTAATCGCTACTGGCGATGGCCTACAGCTGTTGCAGCAAGGGCAGCCTCTGCCTGCTATTCCTTCAGTCGAGAATGTTATCTTGCCTGAAGAGTGCGAAGCCCCTTACCGCAGCCTGGAACAGCAACAGCTGGTGGAACACCTGGCAGTTCAGTTAACCGGCAAAAGGCCTGCGGTGCAGGTTGTCACGGCCGACAGAGGTCGTGGTAAGTCAGCCAGTCTGGGTTTGTTAGCTGCAAAAATGGTTGGCCAGGGGGTGAACAATATTGCCGTTGTTGCGCCAGCGTTTTCAGCGGTAGAAGCTTTATTCAGTGCGGCTGCAGATAATCTACCGGAGGTAACAGAAGCCTCTGGGAATATTCGTTCTGGCAATGCTCAGATTACTTTTTATCAGCCGGACCGAATGCTGGAATTAATGCCGCAAGCGGATGTGTTACTGGTGGATGAGGCTGCGGCAATTCCGGTACCTGTTTTAGCGCGTTTACTGAAAGCGTATTCCCGATGTGTGTTTGCCTCAACTGTCCATGGTTATGAAGGTACCGGACAGGGGTTTGCAGTACGTTTTAAAGGGCTGCTTAACCGCTGTGCTGCTGGCTGGCATGACCTGCGTCTGAATACGCCTGTGCGCTGGGCTGAAGGTGATTCGCTGGAAGCATTTACTTTTGCTGCTTTGATGTTGGCCGCAGAGCCTGCAGAGCTGAAATCTGATCCTGAATTACTGACACAACAGGTTGATGTTCGGTTACTGGATCGCGATGCATTGTTAGCAGATGAAGCTTTATTAAATGATGTGTTTGGTCTTTTAGTACTGGCACATTACCGTACTACGCCTGGTGATCTGCGTATTTTGCTTGATAGCCCGAATCTGCAGGTATGGGGTGCATTCTCTGTTGTCGGAAATGTTCTGCTTGGAACTATGTTAGTCGCTGCAGAAGGTCCGCTGGAAGAGGCGTTAGCGCAAGCTGTGTATGCGGGTAAGCGCCGTCCTAAAGGTCATCTTATTCCACAGACTTTGCTCGCTCAGGAAGCGATTCAGCTTGCCGGACAAGCTAAAGGCTTGCGGATTATGCGGATTGCAGTTCGGCCAGCGCTGCAGCGAAGAAAAGTTGCAGAACGTATGCTGCAGCAGTTGGAATTGTATGCCGGAGAAATGTCATTTGACTGGTTAGGTACAGGGTTCGGCCTGACATCAGAGTTACTGAGTTTCTGGCGGCATAATGGCTATCAGTTGGCCCGTATTGGCTTAACCCGTGACAGTGTCAGTGCCACCCATGGTGTCATTATGCTCAGGGGGTGCAGCACAACCGGATCGGAACTTTTGCAACAGGCCCGTTCCCGTTTACAACGGCAATATGGCAGTTTACTCAGCAGTTATCTGAATAACCTGGATGTAGCTCTGGTAACCGGTGTGTTTGCTGATTTGTCTGATAATCGATTAGATGAAGATGTGCACTTAAGCCCTGCGGACCGGGATGAGCTAACCGCGTTTGCTCTGGCCCATCGCCAGTATGATAGTTGTCAGTTTGTATTGCAGCATTGGGTGTATCGGTGTGCTCTGGCAGGTAAGTTGACAGCGTTAACGCGGGATCAGCAGTTGCTGGTGATTGGTAAAATATTGCAGGCGAGAGACTGGCATGATTTGCCATCTGAATCGTTGCAACAGGTATCGCCACGTAACCTGTTAAAACAGGTTCGCGAGGCGATAGCGGTGTTGCTTAATTATTAGCGTTGTCAGGCTTCAGCAGGTAGCAGGCTGACCGGTGATTTACCACCGAGTATCTCGACAGTGTCGCCGACATGAATAACACCCTGATTACGTGGAATCAGGTTCTGGCCAAAGAACACTTCACCTTTTTCATCGCGACGGTATTGTTTGAGGGTCTTTAGCGGTTCTTTGAACTCGTTGCGTACCCCTGTTTTTGGATTAACTGTGGTAAATACGCAACGGCTGCAGGCTTCAACCACATCAAACTCAACTTCACCAATGCGTATCTGTGACCAGCTGTCTTCAGCAAAGGGTGCTGTACTGCTAACAACGATATTAGGCCGCATGTGTGCAAAGCTGATAGGCGCAGGACATTTAGCGTTAAGGTCGTTTAATGACCCCTGTGAAATAAGCAGCAATGGGTAACCGTCGGCAAAACTGACGGGTTGTCCGGCATGGCCATCAACTTCCCGTTGTGACTGTTCGCCGAAGTACACTAACTGACATTCAACTTGTAAATATGTGCTGAACCAGTGGTCGGCATCTGCCTGGCAATGCTGTGCGCTGATCTCGTTGCCCCAGACTTTTACATCTAAATAGTTATTACTGAAAGCAGAGTAGCTGACTTCAATGTTTGGCATTTCCGGAGCACTGAGTACCATGCCGCCGGGTGTCAGGCTCGCTGTAACCAGCACCAGTTTTGGATGCGTGCGGGCGGTAATAAAGCGGCCTTTTAAATCCCGGAGAATAAAGTCACGGTCGAAGCTAAGGCCGCGGGGAGAAACATGACTGCGGTTCAGGCTGATACCTGCAGTGGATTTAATTGGATATACGTGTAACTGGTTGAGCGTACAGGTCATTTAATGCCTCAATGAATCTGTGTGGTTAACTGGCTAGAGTCGTTTTATGTGATGTTTCAGGCTGCGTCTCTTATGTTTGAGTGTAGCTATTCCTATGCGGGAATTCAGTAAAATTTTCTATTTAAAGCAGGCTGTTATCGGTTAAAGTTTGTATCTGATTCTGACTATCGGTTTAATGCGGACAACAGCATGGATTTAACAACAAAACATATTGAAAAGCTTGCCACTATGAAGATGCCATTTGGCAAATATCAGGGGCGTGTGCTGATGGATTTACCGGAACCTTATCTGGTGTGGTTCTCCGGTAAGGGATTTCCCCCCGGAGAAATTGGTATGTTGCTGCAGCTGTTATACGAAGTAAAACTGAATGGTCTTGAGGATATTCTGGAACCATTACGGCAGCGTTAAAATCTGAAACATCGTTAAAATTATCCAGCTTTCACGAAGTATTATGTAACTAAGGCACGGTATGACACCCGCTATTACTCTGGCTGAAAAACAGGCTGTTTCGCATCAGGTTCACAGTTATAGTCACGATCCTAACTGCGAGTCTTATGGTGACGAAGCGGCTCAGGCGCTGAATATTAATCCGGGTCAGGTCTATAAAACCCTGATGGTGGCATTGAATGGCGATAATAAACAACTGGCTGTTGCAATAGTGCCGGTTGCTGCGCAATTGAATCTTAAGGCTGCGGCTAAGGCGTTTAAAGTCAAAAAAATAGCCATGGCTGACCCGCAAGCTGCACAGCGCAGTTCCGGGTATCTGCTGGGGGGGATTAGCCCTCTGGGGCAGAAGAAAGCATTGCCAACACTGCTGGATAGCAGCGCTGAAAACTGGCCGACGGTATTTGTCAGCGCAGGTAAACGAGGTCTTGAAATTGAGCTGCAAGCAACAGATTTACTGTTGCTGTCTAAAGGGCAGTTTGCTGATCTTACTGGCTAGTTGTTAAGCACTTTTAGATAACGCCGATACTGTTGTTTTAACTGTGGCGGATGTTTGGCCAGCTGTTTTGGCAGATTTTTTGAAGTCAGCTGCATTCAGTTCGTGTTTCGCCAGTAGTTTATAAAAATCAGTACGGTTCCGTTGCGCCAGTTTGGCAGCTTTACTGACTTTACCTTGGGTGAATGTCAGTATCCGGACCAGATAGTTACGTTCGAACTCTGCCCGGGCCTGATTGAATGAAGGGATTTCAGGTGCAGATTCTTCAAGTACAGCAAGAATTTCTGCTGCCTCGATAACTCCTTCAGAAGGATCAGAACCCCTTTCTATATTCAGCTGGTCCATACAGCGTTTTAGCTGTGCGACATTACCTTCCCACGGTTCATGCAACAGCAGTTGTTTAGCGCTGTTGCTTAATGTTGGCCGGTTATTATTTTGTGTCAGAAAGTGTTCTGCCAACAGAGGGATATCTTCTGTCCGTTGTTGCAGGCTTGGTACCTGCAAACAAATGTCACTTATCTGGTAATACAGGTCTGCTGCCAGTTGGCCGCTTGTGAATATTTCATCCAGGTCAGCACTGGTGGTCGCTATAATACGTGGGGTCGTTTCAGTCTGTGAGAGGCTGGTGCTGAGCTGAATCTGTAACCGAAAGTCCAGTTGTTCAATGTGCCGGAGTAACAGGGTCGCGTCTGTTTGAGTAATTGCTGGCGGTATGTCTAGTTCACTATCACCGAATAATGTCTTACTGATCATACTGGTGGATAACTGAGCGCAGTTCAGATCAGTCAGAGGCTGCTCTGCATGTTTGCTGGCAGCGTGTAATGTTTTCGCAATACTGGTTTTACCACTACCGGCAGCGCCAACAATTGTCAGATTACTGCTGGCCGCGGCAATACGTTGAGTTTGCTGAAGGGTTGCCTGCATATTTGGACTGAGCACCGGGCCAATTTCTGTGTTGTAAAGCCTGGGTTCAGCGGTAACAGACGATTGTAGCCGCGCGCGAATGATACTAAGGACTTCCTGGTCGTCGGCAGATTTTGCCAGGATGGTTAACTGATCAGATTTGTTTTCAGTGATAGCCGTCTGGGTTTGGCTGTTTGCAGAGTCCAGCAGCAGTGTCCGTTGTACGGGTAATTGACTGAGTGATACACCTGGAAGCGACTCTGAAAGATCGATGAGTAACTGATCGAATCTTTCCTGGCTGGCCAGTTGGTTTATATCGTTAATATGGCTGACAGCATAACCCTGAGCGCTGAGGCACAAGTGCCAACGGCGGATAATTTGCGGCGTATCTGCAAGTAACAGGATACGATGTTGCATCTGCATAATGGGGAAATTTCCTTAACGACCTATAATCATTGTAACCGATCCGTTTATGGCATCAACGTTTAGATGTGAATTTGGGACGATGGTTGCATTTTTTCTTCGCTTAATCGCGTTAAAAAATGTTGTCCGGTAGGCGATGTGTCGGTTGGTTGTTAAGATGCTGTATTTTTTAGGTTTTTTAAGGCTTTCTTGAAGCTTAAGTTTAACAGGGATAAGACTGTGCAACACTGCAACAGAACAGCAAGGTTACCATCTGATCGAACATCGACTGTTGCCGGTCGCTGGCGGCTGTTTGAATGTTTGTGTCTGGTACTTTTGTTGGTGGGGTGTAAATCTGCAACAACTGTACCTGAGCAGGACCTGGCTTTGCGGGGGATTGTACAGTTAAAGGATGCTCAGCTACGTTTTCGTCCCTGTTTTGACAATGGCTGGTGGACGCTGGTTGATGGTACATCAGATGGTAGCTTACAGCGTTTTTATCAGCAGTTAGGTGCGGGTGGTTTGCCTGTTTATATGGAGTTCACTGGCGCGCAGGCGGATCAGCAGAATCGTGTCCGAGTGTCTGATCTACATGTTGCCGGTGGTGGTGAAAGTACCTGTTTCTTTGATTTATCGAACGTCAGTTTCCGGGCTGCCAGTTCGTCTCCTTACTGGGTTGCGGATATTCATGAAAACGGTGCGCGAGTCCAGAGTATCGAGCCTTTGGGGAGTTATAGTTTTCCCGTGAGTCGTCAGTCGCCGGATTCTGAGGCACAAACAGATGAAAGGGTGGCAACCCCCGGGCAGTTCAGCAGAGGCAAGTTGAGTGAGGAGCAGACGTTTGCCAGTGTTATTTCCTCGAAAGGTATTCCTGAATTTAAGATTGCTTTGAAACCAGGCCGCTGTGTTGACCCTGAAAATGGAACCCTACTGAATTTCCGGGCCAGCATGTTGCTGTATGGCAATGAGTATATTGGTTGTGCCCGCAGAGGAGAGCCTGCCAGTGATATGGTCAGTGGTTTATATCAGTTTAGAGAAGGCGGTGTGGAAGCCTTATTAAAACTGCATAAGGATGGTCGGGTAAGTTTAGTGCGGCGCCAGCAGCAGAATGCCGTTACTGAACGCGGTACCTGGCAATTGCTGGAGTCACAAAAGTTGGTGCTGACCATGTCAGACCTTTCGGATAAGGCATTCCTGTTAATTTTTAAGCGTTTAAACCGGGCGATGTATCAGTTACAGGGAGGACGGCTTGCTGAATTACCCGATGGTGCACGTTTTCAGCTCTGGATGCAGAGTCCGTTGGTTTGGCATAGTGAAGTGACCGATCAGCCGGGCGATACGGCTGCACCACAGCTACTTTCTGAAGCAGAAGCTCCGGTGCTGAATAATGAGTACAGTCAGGAAGTACGCACTTTCAACTTTGAGGCGGTGAAAGTGCAGGCAAATGAGCAGCCCGTTGAAGATATTGAGCTGCTCGAGATTGAATAAAGATTAACGCTTCATGAGTATATCTTTAGCCTGATTAATTTTTGCTGCCAGATAGTCACTGCCACCTCTGTCAGGATGCATTTTTTGCATCAGCCGGCGATGTGCTTCAATGATAGCTGTTTCGCTGGCACCTTTTTCCAGGCCCAATATCTGATAAGCCTCTTCTACTTCACTTAATGGAGCGGTGTTATCGGCTTTATCATCTTCCCGCCAGCTCTCACCGAAGCGTTTATCCAGATAAGTTTCCAGTAAGCGTGCCGATTGCTGATCATGTTGCCGGCAATAATTAAGCAGTTGTATAAACTCACTCTCAGACATGTCGCCCAGTTGATGGCCTTTTAGCGGACCTTCCAGCACCGTACCGAACATGACACCGCTGTCGTGATCCAGCTCCATGTGCAGAATTGGTGTATCTACTGCAGAGGTGTTGCCACCCTGACGGTTGCTTCTTTGCTTCAGAAAACGGCCAATAAAAGGTATGAAGGGCCACAGTCTGCGTACAAAGGGCAGAGCAACAGCAACAGCAGCTCCCAGCCAGTGAAGTTTGCCGGTAAGTATGAGGTAGAACAGCAGAATACCGAGAATAAAAATCAGTAACTTAATATTGGTCTGGCGGCGTTGCTGCTGCGGCTGACGACGGGTCCAGACAAACCAGACTGCAAACAACGCGCTAAGGATGAAAAAAGTTACTGGATTCACGACAAGGAGTTCCCGGGTTATTTATGTCCCAATTGCTGGCTGAGACGTTTAACTTCACCGCCTTGCTGTTCGGCAAAGCTTTCCAGAGCTTTACGTCCACCGGCGGCATAAACAGCCACTGCACTGAGTAAAGCTTTGAGCTGGGCGACACTGCTATTATCAAACCGGCAGTAAGCACCGTTGGACACTTTTGCCATTTGACGAAAAGCCTGGGCAGCGGTTATATCACGGCCTTCATGAAAAATAAAAATAGGTGTGCCCAGTAAACCTACCTGACCTGCCAGCTGGCAGAGAAAATCCACAGGTTCTTCGACACAGTCGCCCACAAATACTAATGCCTGTACCGGTTGTTGACGAACTTCTCTGAGAACGTGCTGCAGTAAACGGGCTATCTGTGTGTGGCCGCCAATGCAGTGAACATTGCGCATTTGGCTAAGCAGGGCGTCAGGGGTATTCATCCAGTTTGATGCTGAAAAATGGTCGAAACCGGCATAATGGCAAAGCTGAACTGAGATTCCACCAAGGGACTGGCACTCAAGAAACATCTGATTTTGAATCTGGCATGCCTGATCCCAGGTGCGTTCACGGCTGGCGGTGGCATCCAGAGAAAAAACAAGCCGACCCTGATGACCGGTATTAATAACGGCCGGGCTACGTTGAACCTGTTCCAGAAAGGCTTCAATTTCCTGGTTGCTAGACGTTTTCTGCGGTAAGGATGACTTGTCTGACATTCTCTGGCTCCGTTTGGTCGATGCAGGTTTTATCCTGAAGGCTTCATTCAATTATAGAACGGTGGGATGAAAAGAAGTTTCCTGATGCTCAATTCAGCTGAGAATATCTTCATCGATTATCAGGTTATTAAGAAGCTCAAGACTATGCAAATCGTGACTGTCGAATGGTGCAAAGGTACTCAGATCAATTGGCATGATAGGTGATGCCGGTTGTCCTGAGGAAGCAATGAACATTGTATCTGTAACCGGCGTAATACGGTTAAGCAGATCAGAAATCATATGATCCGGTTCGTCCAGCAAGGTTTCAATTGGTGGTGGGCTCAGATTGTCTTTGAGCTGCAGGGATACCGGGGATAATACTTTGCTCAGTTCATTGCTGAAATCGATGTGATCCTGTTGGCTGCTAAGTAAGTGGTTGGCATCGGAAAGGTCGGGTTGGTATCGATTTGTTAAGGGGGGTGTTGATGAGTTTGATGCAGAGGAGTAATCAGAAGCCTCAGGTAACAGGATAGTTGTTGTGAAGTCGGGGTCCAGAGCTAAAACCAGACTGGTAGCAAATAATGTCTGTGTATTACTTGTCAGAGGGAGCTGATTAAGACTTTCAGTATGTCTGAACTTACCCATCGAAGTGCCCCTTCCTTTTTCTGAATACTTAATTCAGCATAACAGCAGTCAGAAGAGTAGGTAAATCCAGTCAGGCCAATATCTTACGGATTATGCAGATACTAGCAGCATCCATGGACGTCTGTTAGCAGCACTTTTTCAATGGTATTAGGCTGTTAAAGGAGTACTGGTAACCGGCTTTATTTCATCATTTGGCTTAGGAAAGAGCTCAGATTTTGAGTTGGTAGTGTCTCCCATATAGCGCTGCCGTTTTTTATCTTTCAGATAGTGCATATCGACCAGTACCAGCCCGTCAACACAGTAGTTAAAGTCGGCGTCGACACCAAAGTCCAGAAAACGTACGCCGCCTTCACGGCATACATCTGCGTATTGCTTGTAGAGAGTGGGCACGGCTACGTGACAGAAATCCAGCTGATGCTTAAGGGTTTTAAAGTCTTCCTTGTAGTCATCCCCGGCGAATATAGAGCGCATATTGTCTTCTGTTGCTGCATCCAGCTGATAAGGGCTTTGCGAGTTGCCGAGGTTCTCAGTGTCTGGGAAATAGAGGCGATAAAAATATACCAGCATGTCTTTAGCAGCCTTAGGATAGGTGTTACTCAGGCTGACAGGGCCAAACATATAACGTACCTGGGGGTGGCGCTTTAGATAAGCGCCAATGCCATACCAGAGATAATCCAGGCTGCGCTTGCCCCAGTATTTCGGCTGCACAAAGCTACGTCCCAGTTCAATACCCTGTGAGAAGTACGGTTGCATCGCGTCCTTATAGTCAAACAGGCTGGCGCTGTAGAGGTGCTCATGGCCAGGGTTGTCGGCTTCGGTTCGCCAGGCTTCGGCCAGCCGGTAAGCACCGACAATTTCCAAATCATCATCGTCCCAGAGAATTAGGTGGCGATAGTGAGGGTCATAGTTGTCAAGGTCTGTGCGTTCGCCGGTACCTTCGCCAACGCGGCGGAAAGCAATTTCTCTTAACCTGCCAATCTCGTTGATAACCGCTGAGTCTGCACGGTAATCGAATAGAAATATTTTTTTACCGTCACTGGTTTCGCCCAGCAGTTCGCTGTCACGTAGCTCTTGTTTGAGTGCCTGACGGTCCTGTGGGTGGTTGATCGTTTTTTCGGTGATAAACAGTGGTTTTTTGCCTTTGGCAATTCGGTAAAGGTGGCGTTTTATCAGTTTTACTTTTTCACTGTTATTAACCGGTAATCCATCAATCTGACTATAGGCAACAGGCTCGCCGACCTTGATCGGTAGAACAGCTGACTGTTTGTTGAACATTTCGTGGGGCAGCAATGCGGAAGACATCCCCCGGTTGAGCATTGATAGCGAATAGAACAGTGGGGAGTTTTTACCGCCAATATAGACAGGTAAAACAGGGCTGTTGGTCTGACGGGCAAAGCGCATGAAACCGCTATTCCATTTACTGTCTTTAATACCGGTCAGGCCTGCGCGGGAGACTTCTCCGGCGGGAAAGACGATTACAGCTTCTTCGTTACGCAACGCAGCATTAATGTTGGCAATATCCTGCTTATGGGTGGCTTTACTTATGTTGTCTACGGGCAACAATACGGGAGCCAGTGGTGCGAAGTTGGCCAGCATATCATTGGCGATAATTTTTACATCACGGCGAACTTCACCGACCAGTTTGATCAGTGCCAGGCCATCCAGCGCACCTAACGGGTGGTTCGCAATGATGACAACCCGGCCACTGGATGGAATGTTCAGACGGTCAGTATTACTCAGGCTATAGCTGAAGTTGAAGTAGTCCAGCACCCGGTCAATGAATTCAAACCCCTCACAGTGACGGTGTTTTTCCAGAAAACTGTTTACTTCCGATTCATGAAACAGGCGCCGTAGAAAATACAATGTCGGACGGCGTAACGGTGCCGGCTTAGTCATAAAGGAAGGGTATTTTTCACTGATGATCTGTTCGACATTGATCACGGGTATTAGGCCTTATCTGCTAAACGTGTGGCAGATAATTTAGGACGGTTTGGTGACAGTTGGTTTGCTGTTTGGTGACATTCGGATGACAGCCTCTTCTCGCTAAGCCTGCCGAAAATCCCGGTATATATGAACTTGGGCTTTACAATTGTGTGTCTTGGCTTTAGTTTCAAAGCAATAGTTTCAAACATACGATGTGGTGCGTCGGACGCGACCTTCATTCATTGTGTACTGCTTGTATCGCCGAACCTCCGGCTTGTAATCAGACGCCTGCATCCAGACTAAGAGTTTCTTTCAGCAGAAGTATTGTTGGACAGACCGGGTAGGATAAGAAACTCCGAAAAGGATTTATTGTGACTTCTGATCTTATAGATACGGATGCTTCACGGTTATTTCAGCAGTTGATCGATGGAGTGGTAAACCTGTACGACGAAGCCTTTTTTCAGGGGCTGGTTAACGGGTTAGTTAAAGTAATGGGCGCCGATCTGGCAATGGTGTCATTGCTGGATTACGAAAATTCTAATAATGCGACCAGTCTGGCTTTGTGCCTGGATGGCATTCCCGCCGCGAATATTCACTATCGTCTTGAAAATACCCCTTGTTTTGAATTACAGGGCCGCAAGGTTCTGTATATTCCTGACGGTGCCATGGTTCGTTATCCGCAAGCAGACATGCTGCAAGAGCTTGAGATGGATGGTTATCTCGGGGTGCCGTTATGTGATCACGATGGCGAGCCGATGGGCAACCTGCTGCTTGCGTCCCGTGGTCGGCTCCAGGTATCCGCCGGTTTGATACGTTTACTGCCGGTACTTATTAACCGCGTAGAAGCTGAGCTGACAAGGTTACAGCTTCTTAAACGGTTAAGCGCCAGTAATGATCAGTTACAACGTATACAGAGCCTTGCCAGCCTGGGAGGCTGGACCCTGGATATTCAGAGTCGTCAGTTAAATTGCACGCCGCAGGCACGCAGCCTGTTTGGGCTAAGCCCACAACAGACACCTGTGTTGAGTGATGTGCTGGAACAGTTACTGCCTGAAGATAGGGCGCAGTTACGGTCACTTACCGATAAAGTAATGATCAGTAAACAGATTGATACCTGCCTGATACGGCTAATACATCCTACCGGTTCGCTTCGCTGGTTACATGTTCAGGCTGAACCTGTGATTGATCCTCTAAGGGAAGTCACCTTGATCAGAGGTGTCGTCCAGGATATGACAGAACTGATTAACAGTCAGAATCAGGTCATCGATAATGAAATGCGGTTTCGTGCACTGGTTGATGCGTCGCCATACGGAATTATTGAAATTGATCTGCAGGGCACCGTTATTTTTGCTAACCCTAAAGCGCATCAGATTTTTGCCTATCCGCCGGATCAGATGGTTGGCCGCGCGGTTAGTGAAACCATGAGTCCTGAAGAGCGTGAGTATTACAGCCGTAAACTGAAACGTATGGTGGACGAATTTCCGCATCTTGATACTTATAGTCGTAAAGGTATTCGTCAGGATGGCAGCGTTATCGATATTCGGGTCAGTATTAACTATCGGTTGAACGAACAGGGCAAAACACGGGGGTTTGTAGGATTTATTTCAGATATAACTACCCGTAATCGTCGTGAACTGAAGTTGCGTCAGCTTTCTACAGTTGTAGAGCAAAGCCCGTCGGCAATTTTAATCACTAATCAGCAAGGTGTTATCGAATACGTTAACCCCGCATTTGAAGTGAGCACCGGATATCACAGTCAGGCAGCGCTTGGTGAAACCCCCAGGATTCTGAAGTCAGGCAAAATGCCGGAACATATTTACACGGGATTGTGGGAAAACCTCCATCAGGGGCTGCCATGGCGTGGTGAGTTACTCAATCATCGGGCGAACAAAGAAGAGTTTTGGGCGCTGACCAGTATTGCTCCTATTACGGGGGATGATCAGAGCATCACCCATTATGTGTGCATAATGGAAGATATTACCCGGCATAAGCGGCAGGAGCAGCAGCTGGCCTTTCAGGCTAAATATGATGCTGTGACGGGGTTGCCGAATCGTCTGGTGGCCATGCAACGTCTTAGTGAGTGTATTCGTATTGCTAAAAAGCGCGACAGACACGTATTGGTTATATTTATCGATCTGGATCACTTCAAGCGGATTAATGACAGCTTTGGTCATAGTATTGGTGACCGGTTTCTTGCCAGTGTTGCCGAGCTTCTTAAGGAGGCAGTTCGCAGTGAAGATATTATTGCCCGGTTTGGAGGCGATGAATTTTTGCTGATCATGGATGATTTCGATGAAATTGATGTTGCAGAGCGGATTATTGAAAAAGTATTGCGGGCATTTAATTCACCGGTGTATATCGAAGAACACGAGCTGTTTGTAACAGCTTCTCTGGGTGGGGCGGTGTATCCACAGGACGGTGACGATGCAGAAACATTGCTGCGCAATGCTGATGCGGCAATGTACATTGCAAAATCCAGGGGGCGTAACGACTATCACTTTTTTACCCCGGAAATGAATCAGCATGCGCAACAGCGAATGGTGATGGAAACGCATTTACAACGTGCTTTAGAGTTCGAAGAAATGAGTCTGCATTTTCAGCCAATTACCTGTAGCCGGCGTGGTGAGGTTGTGGCATGTGAAGTGTTACTTCGATGGCACAGTCCTGTTTTAGCTCAGGTAAGCCCGGACGAGTTTATTCCGTTAGCGGAAGATCTGGGGCTGATTAATGAGTTAGGTGACTGGGTGATAGAAAGATCGCTGGAACAATACCTGAGCTGGCGTACTGATTTACCCGAAGATTTTCGAATGTGTATCAATGTTTCGCCTAAACAATTCCAGAAAAACGGCTTTGCTGACTGGTTACTGTCGTTACTGGCGCAATATAATTTATCGCCAAAAATCCTCGAGTTGGAAATTACAGAAGGGTTATTGCTGAACCGTTGGTCTGAGGTTGATGAACAGATTCAGAAAATCACCGGGGCAGGTATCAAGCTGTCTATAGATGATTTTGGTACCGGCTTTGCGTCTATCAGTTACTTGCGACGTTACTCGTTTAATACCCTGAAAATTGATAAATCATTTGTTGCTGCTTCGCTAACAGACTCAGCAGATGCTGCATTAATACGTTCGGTTATAGCACTTGCTCATGGTATGGGGCTGACCACTGTTGCTGAAGGTGTAGAGACTCCGGAGCAGGCAGAACTTTTACAGGAATTGGGCTGCGACCTGTTGCAGGGATTTCTCTATAGTAAACCCGTTTGTAAAGATCAATTCATGAATGTCATCCATAAATCAGCACAGGTCCTGCCTGCTTAATATCGGTTATTTTTGTTTGAAAGTTCCTTAAAGATTTTTTGGGCCTACTAGTATTCGTGCTGCAAAATTATTATGCTTGAAAGTAAGCGTGAAGGTCTTTCGAGTGGAGAGGCTAAAAGGATATAGCGCTGTTGGTACTGCTTTAGCAGTGTTTTACCAATTAATCTAAAAGGATGTAGAACCCGCCATGAAAAAATTCAATTCTGCGTTTGCGCGTCGTTTAGTTATCACCCATCTGGTGAATACTCTTGAGCGTCCCAGTGTCTCTGCTTTAATGCTGGAAACAGGCTGGCCACGGCGCACCATTCAGGACGTCATTAAAGCCATACCTGGCTTAGGCATTAAAATCTATTTCAAACAGGATGGGTGTCGGAATAACGACGGCTATTATGTCATTGATAATTGGGGACCTTTTGATCCGTCTTGGGTTGAAGGAAATTTGAAGACACTGGAATCGTCGCTTGATAGGTAAGTGATCATAGATCCAGTTCTTTATTCCTCTCCTGAGCAGTGCGCAGTTAATAATTGTGCACTGTTTTTTTATACAGTTAATTGCATTACACTTAGCCCATCAGCACTGCTTGTGTAACGTAATTTATGTCTGACGAACAAACGACATCCGGTCCACAGAGAAAAATCATTCATTGTGATTGCGATTGCTTTTTTGCCGCAGTTGAAATGCGTGATGATCCCAGCCTTACTGACATTCCTATTGCCATCGGTGGTTCTTCTGACCGGCGAGGTGTTATATCCACCTGTAACTATCCGGCCCGTAAATTTGGTATTCATTCGGCTATGTCGACAGCCAAAGCACTGATGAAGTGTCCGCAGCTGCGTTTGTTACCGGGTAATATGGAAAAATACCGCCAGGCTTCTCAGCAGATTATGAATATTTATCAGGACTATACAGACCTGATTGAGCCTTTATCTCTTGATGAAGCTTTTCTTGATGTGACCGGCTCAGAGCATTGCGGTGGCAGTGCGACCCTGATCGCTGAAGAGATCCGTGCCCGGGTTGTTGCTGAAGTTGGTATTACCATTTCAGCAGGTGTTGCGGGGAATAAGTTTCTTGCAAAAATAGCCAGCGACTGGCGTAAGCCTGATGGCTTGTTCGTAGTTACGCCTCAGGATATGGATGATTTTATTGAAACCTTAGCAGTGTCGAAGATTTTTGGCGTGGGGAAAGTAACCGCCGCCAAACTGCATGACATGGGGATTGAAACCTGTGGCCAGTTACGCAGTTTTAGTCTGGCCCAACTTGTAGATCGTTTCGGGCGGTTTGGAAAGCGCTTATACGAGCTTTCCAGAGGCATTGATGAGCGTCCGGTAAAAGTATCCCGTGAACGTAAGTCGATCAGTGTAGAGCATACTTATCCTCAGGACCTGCAGGATCTGAAGACCTGCTTGCAACAGCTCCCGATTCTGATGCAAGAATTGCAACGGCGTTATGGTAAGCATAAAGAACAGCGGGATATTAGTGGTGCAGTTGTGAAACTTAAGTTTCATGATTTCTCGCAGACAACGGTTGAGCTGTCGACGCTGACACCTAATCTCGCACTTTATCAGCAGCTGTGTGAGCAGGCGTGGTTACGAGGCGAAAGACCCGTTCGGCTAATCGGCTTAGGTTACAGGTTAGTGGAGCATAAACCTCAGCAAGGGGTTCAATTGAGTTTGTTTGAGTAAGTTAAACGTATGGTGATGATGTCACTGCATAAGACTTGTCATATTTTCATGTTTAAATCCTCTGGCTATTTCAAATTGGCGCTGTCATTGCACAGTCGCGATGTTATATAATCCTGCGCCTTTCTTACGTCATTTGTACCTTAACAGCCCTGTTTTAACTGTAGGCTGGGGGTAGAGATGTAATTATTTTTCCCGGAGCACGGAAATTCTATGCTGCAATTGTTAGTTAAGCGTTCACAGAGCCTGAAAGCCGATGTGCTTTCCGGCCTTACTGTTGCTCTGGCCCTTGTGCCGGAAGCGGTCGCCTTTGCCTTTGTGGCGGGTGTAGAACCACTGGTTGGCTTATATGCCGCTTTCATGGTGGGTTTAATTACTGCAACAATCGGTGGCCGTCCGGGAATGATCTCCGGTGCAACAGGTGCACTGGCGGTTGTAATGGTTAGTCTGGTTGCAATGCACGGGGTAGAGTATCTGTTTGCCACTGTGGTGCTCATGGGTATCTTACAAGTACTGGCGGGTGTCTTCCGGCTGGGTAAGTTTATCCGTATGGTGCCGCATCCCGTTATGCTGGGGTTTGTGAACGGTCTGGCAATAGTCATCTTCCTCGCGCAAATGAAGCAGTTCCAAATGCTGGACGATGACGGCAACCTGACCTGGCTGCAAGGCAGCCAAATGATGATGATGCTGGGTTTGATTGCGTTAACTATGGCGATCATTCACTTCCTGCCTAAACTGACTAAAGCGCTGCCGTCTACTTTGGTGGCAATTATCACAGTGACAGCACTGGTGATCGGTCTGGATCTGGATGCCCGTACTGTGCAGGACGTACTGGCGGATATGACGGGTAATCCATTGGCGTCTATCGCTGGTGGCCTGCCTCAGTTCCACATTCCAATGGTTCCGATCAACTTTGAAACTCTGCGGATCATTATTCCTTACGCACTGATTTTAGCCGCAATTGGCCTGATTGAGTCTCTGCTGACACTGACGCTGATTGATGAAATCACTGAAACCCGTGGTCGTGGCAACAAAGAATGTGTTGGCCAGGGTGTTGCTAACATTACCACTGGTTTCTTCGGCGGTATGGGTGGTTGCGCCATGATCGGTCAGAGTATGATTAACATCAGCTCAGGCGGTACGGGTCGTGCATCTGGTGTGTCTGCGGCGCTGTTTCTGCTAGCGTTTATTATGGTGGGTTCCAGCTGGATTGAAATTATTCCGGTTGCGGCGCTGGTTGGCGTCATGTTCATCGTGGTAATTGGTACCTTTGAATGGGCCAGCCTTCGTCTGCTTAACAAGATTCCTCCTTCCGACATATTCGTAGTAATCACAGTAACTGTAGTAACAGTGTTAACTGATTTGGCAATTGCGGTTATCGTCGGTGTGATTGTTTCTGCACTGGTATTCGCATGGAAGCACGCCAAGTATATGCGGGTTGATAGCAGTATGGAGAACAATGGTTATCTGAAGATTTATGAGCCTAACGGCCCATTATTCTTTAGCTCTGTGCAGAACTTCCGTGACCAGTTCACGCCACGTTATGATCCTCAGGAAGTTATTATCGACTTCAAAAACTGCCGTGTAGTGGATCATTCAGGTATTGAAGTCATCGACTCTCTGGTGGAGCGTTATCAGAAAGCTGGTATCGATATTCACCTGCGTCACCTTAGCCCGGAATGTATCCGCCTGTTAGAAAAAGCGGGCAGTGTGGTTGAGATTAATCGCGCTGAAGATCCTGAATACAAAGTGGCTGATGATAAGCTGGCCTGATTAGCGATCTGATACATTGAAAACGCCGGCTTTATAGCCGGCGTTTTTGTATCTGAATAGTGACTGGCATACTTCGTTTCCAGTATCCGAAAAAAGCCTTCTGGTGTGATATATCTCAGACATCTGGCTTTGCATTCCTCGCCGGGTTTTGAAATAGTGGCCGGGTTTCAAATGGTTATTGTCATAAAAGAGGTACGCAAACAAATGCTGGAACTGGAATTTATCCTCGCTTATGTTGCGCTGGGTTCAATCGTGGGTGTACTGGCTGGCTTGCTCGGCATTGGTGGTGGGTTATTAATGGTACCAGCACTCACCAGCCTGTTTATCTGGCAGGGGTATCCACTGGAACAGGTAGTTCATCTGGCGCTGGGTACGTCTATGGCATCCATTATTCTGACCTCAGTCTCCAGTATGCGGGCGCATAATCGCCGTGGCGGCGTGATATGGCCAGTGGTGAAGAATGTTTCACCGGGTATTGTGATAGGCGCCTTTCTGGCGACTTTTCTGGCAGCGTCGCTGAGCGGTGTCTTTCTGGCGGTCTTCTTTGCCTGCTTTCTGGTATTTGTTTCAGTGCAGATGTTCCTCAATAAGAAGCCAAAGCCAAGCCGGACTATCCCTGGATTCTGGGGACTGTTCACTGCCGGGACAGGTATAGGTGGTTTTTCTGCCTTAGTGTCTATTGGTGGCGGGACGCTGACAGTGCCGTATTTGTCATGGCATAACGTTGATGTGAAGCAGGCCATAGGCACTTCTGCAGCCATTGGTTTACCTATTTCAGTGGCGGGTACCATTGGTTATCTGATTAATGGCTGGCCGGTAGAAATCAGTGGCTGGTTGATCTTTGGCTATGTGAACTTACCGGCAGTCGTTCTGATTTCCGCGCTTAGTTTCACTACCGCGCCACTGGGGGCAAAACTGGCACACAGTTTACCCGTGCCGGTATTGAAAAAAGGCTTTGCCGTGTTGCTGCTGGCGCTTGCTGCGAAGATGTTATTGTCGGTGAGTTAATCACAATAAATGCAGTTCATAAAAAAGCAGCCTGATGGCTGCTTTTTTGTGTGTGCGGTGTCTGGCAGTCGAGCTTATTTAGCAGTAAGTGCTTGGCTGTCGAACTGAATACCGGACCAGCCATATTCGATAAAGCTGCGAATGTTGCCGTGGTCGCTGGCATCGGGGTGTTGCTGAACGTCTTCATGGTAGAAGCGGCCGAAGCAGTTAAGGGTTTGCTGTTCGCTCAGTGAGTTCAGTTTTGCGAATGCAAAAATTTTGCAGGAGCCTTCGTTCGTACCGGCTTCATTAACAACCGGATTATCGCCCAGGCCATTTAAAAAGCGCGTAGGGGTGTAGCTATAGTGCTGTTCAATAACAGCCATGGTGTCTTCGAAATCCATCTGCGGTGCAGAGTTGGTCAGATTCTGGATAAATGTATTCAGATCCATGGGGTGCTCCTATGCAAAGTTTGTCCCGATTGTACGGTTAACCTTGTCGGCTTAGAAGCTTAAAAATGTAGTATTTTCAGTTTATTACGACCAAGGGTGTAGATATCCGGTGTAGTCAGGAAGACCACACCGGATAAACATTGCGGAGTAAATTCAGCATGTGTGTTTAGCGGAATGCCAAATCCCGTGGCAAGAGAGCTATTTCAGGAAAAGCCATCATCAGCGCTGTCACAACAAAGAGGATTATGAGGAAAGGATGTATACCTCTGATTACGTCTACGAAAGGTCGGCGGAAGACGGCAACAGCGGTAAATATGTTGCATCCGAATGGTGGCGTCGCTGCACCGATCGCGACCTGCAGGGTAATCATTACGCCGACTAAAACAGGATCAAGCCCGGTGGCTTTTACCAGTGGCGCAAATATCGGTACCAGAATCAGAATCACCACGATTGAATCAACAAACATACAGCCGACGAAGAAGGCGATGTTGATGGCAATCAGGGTCGTAATAACGCCTGCACCTTCCAGGCCCAGTGATGCGATGATCTGCTGAGGTATCTGAGCGTACGAAAGTACCCAGGAGAAAGCTGCTCCGGCGGCAATCAGAATAAACACGACTGAGGTAACTGCACCTGTTGAAAGTGCAATATCGGTAACGTCTTTCAGATTGATTGAGCGGAATACACATAGCTCAAGAATCAGTGCATATAGCACACAGATTGCTGCCGCTTCGGTTGGGCTAAAGATTCCACCGTAGATACCGCCGACCACTATCAGTGGAAAACCTGCTGGCCAGAGTGCCCGACGCAGTGCGGTTAAACGCTGTGACCAGGTCGCTTTAGATTCAACAGGAATATTATGTTTTCTGGCGTACCAGATACAGTACATAGAAAACAGTACGATGATCAGCAAACCAGGGCCCAGACCGGCAATGAACAGCTCTGATATAGAGGTGCCGGAGATTACGCCGTAAATGATCATACCGATAGACGGAGGAATCAGGTAGGCGAGGTCGGCAGCGTTAATGATCAGGCCGATTGAGAAGGAATCATTGTATCCGGCTTTGAGCATCCGTGGACGCATGGCGCCGCCGATAGCAACCACGGTTGCCTGAGTAGAACCGCACACGGCACCAAACATAGCACAGGCAGTTGTTACCGATACCGCAAGGCCACCACGTATATGACCCATAAAGCGCATAACAACATCGACCAGCCGGTCAGCTGAGTGACCCCGGGTAATAATGTCCGCCGCCAGAATGAACATAGGCACAGCAATCAATGCAGAAGGCTTAACACCGCCGATCATCTGCTGAATTACCAGTTGCAGGCTGAGATCCGGGTAATAAATAGTAAAACCGAGGATAGCTGCACACAGCAGTGGCATCATCATTGGAAAGCCTGATAACAACAGGATAAGCATTACGCTTAGCATCATTAAGGTCATGATTTAGACTCCTGCACTTGATGTTGCTTGGATGTTTCTGTTTCAGACTGAACGTCGTTTGTGCCTTCAGTGTTGTTGCTCTGGCAGCGCTGAATAGCATCCGCAATTTCAGGATCCTCGTATTCATCGACAGTGGTGTATGAGATGTACACAGTGTCGTCCTGTAAATCGAGGTTCTTGATAGCCGTCAGCAGGTACTGAATAGCACCGATCAGAAGGCCCAGAGCGACCCATATATATGTCAGGTAGAGTGGGAACTGCAAAGCTGGCGTGACACGGCCACGGCGAGCGATTTTCATTACATATTCCAGCGCATACCAGGCCAGTACAAACATCACAGTGGCTGTTAACAGAGCAATAACGACCATGAATATTTTCTGCCAGCGGGCAGGCAACATGTCGTAAAAGGCAGACATCCGAATATGCTTACCTTTGCGGGTAATGTAGCCCAGACCCATAAAGGTAACGATCACAATCAGAAACTGGTTCAGCTCATCGGAGAAATATAAGCTTTGGTTGAAAAGATAACGGCCGAAGACGTTAGCGATTGAATTGACTGCCATGGCAATGATGGCAATGCTGAGAATGCTGGCTTCTATACGGCCAATCCATAGATCGAGCCGGTTCAGCAATCCGGTAATAACTTGGGACATAATAGGCTCCCGGGGAACAGCTAGAGTGAGATCGGACAGCAGCGGGCACTGCTGCTGTCCGGAGCCTGTTACCGGTTAATTAAATTTCAGCCGGTAAAGCAGCGGGGTGCTTACTTCGCATTAACTTCGGCAAGCAGATCCTGAAGCAGTTGCTGGCCACGTTCGCCGGCAATTTCGGTAAATGCTGAGTGAGTAGAGCTACTACGGTCACGGAAGACAGCCTGTTCTTCAGGGCTTAACTTCACGAACTGGATATCAGGTTTGGCAGCTTTGATTTTTTCCAGTTTATCCTGGTTGAAGCGAGTCACTACGTCATCAATAAAACCACGCATTTCGGTCATGGTCTCGGTGATTAGTTGTTGCTTCTCAGGTGCCAGCGTCTCGTACCAGTCAGTACCGGAAACGATAGTTGTTACCAGTTCCTGTTCACCGGCCCAGATCATGTAGTCGGTTACTTCGTAGAACTTCATTTCTTCGATAGTAGGTACAGGGTTGATCTGACCATCAACTATCTTCAGCTGCAGTGCACCGTATACTTCACCGAATGGCAGTGGTGTTGGGCTGGCACCTAAGTCTTCATAAGCTTTCAGCAGGATAGGTGAAACCATTACCCGCATTTTGAAGTTATCCAGGTCAGCAGGCTTACGGACTTCTTTATTGGTTGTCCAAACCTGTGGGCCTTCCGAATACATAGTGTGAAGTTTCAGGCCTTTGCTGGCGAAATCTTCACCCAGATCGTTATAAATCACCTTGCTGGTGGTCAGCATTTCGGAAATGGCAGCCGGTTCAGAAGGTAATGTATAAGGCAGTAGGAATAACTGGGATTCCGGTACGATAGTACCGAGGTTACCGACGGAAACGTTGGCGAAATGCACCACGCTGTCGGCAGCCTGTTCAACCATTTCAGTAGGTGTACCTAATGAGCCCAGCGGGTAGACGTTCACAGTAATGTCGCCGTTGGTTTTGGTTTCTATTTTACGTTTAAATTCCTGTGCATAGGCATCCATAATAGAGCCTGGAATCTCTTCAATGGCGAACTTCCACTCTTCTGCGTGGGATAGTACCGGCAGCATGGCAACAGTGGCAGTGATAGCCAGATTTTGTAACCCTTTCTTTAGCTTGAACATCTTATAGGCCTCGCTTTGTAGCATTTATTATTGTTGGCGAAATCGGTCATAAATCATGTGATTCACAATCAGTATTGCAAAAGTATATGTATTGAAAAATACAATATTTAATATGTATACATCATAAAAATTGATGTAAATTATATCTTTCTCTTACTAAAAGGAGCGGATTATGGCGCAGTACTCAATGAAACACATGCAGACATTCTGCTCAGTGGTGGAATGTGGCGGTTTTGTCAGTGCGCAGGCCGCTTTAGGGATGAGCCAGCCCGCAATCAGTACGCATATACGGGATTTTGAAATCCGCCTTGGCTTTCAGTTATGTCACCGTGGGCGCAGTGGTTTTAACCTGACAGAGAAAGGGGAGCTGGTGTACGCAAAGTGCCGCAGTATGCTGAATAATGTCTCTGACTTTGAGGCAGATTTAGGCGAATTGCGTAACAAGCTGACAGGTACGTTGCGAATCGGTTTGATTGATACCACGATCAGTAATCAGGAATTTCCTATTAACGCTGCGCTACAGCGTTTCTTCAGCCGTGATAACGATGTATCAATCAAGCTTGAGGTATTACCCCCCGAGGATCTTGAGCGTGACCTGCTTAATGGTCATATTCATGTTGCCATTGGACCGTTTCAACGCCGGGATAATACGCTGACATATCGCTTATTACATAAGGAAGCGCATGGTTTTTACTGTGGCCAGCACCATCCATTGTTTGCTGCACCTGCTGCTGAGATCAGTTGGGAAACACTGCAGCAGTTTCCGGTATCGACCCGGGCATATTTACAGCAAACTGACTTACCAGGTATTCAGAACACTGCATTCGTTACTAATATGGAAGCCCAGGCTATGTTGATTACCAGTGGTCATTTTATGGGATATTTGCCTGAGCATTATGCGCAGGCATGGGTTGATAGCGGTGAGATGCGGGCCATAGATCACCTGAATCTGGAGCATCATTCAGCGTTTTATCTGGCAATGCGAGCATCACCTGCGGTACGTAATATTGTCAGGGTCTTTGTTAAGGACATAGAAGATGTTCTGGGATTAGATCCGGAATAGTTACATTATAAAATCAAATATAAGCATCATAACTTTCATATTTTTTGATGCGATTTAGTTTGTAATACTCCCAGCAATCCCCCGATTAAAAAATCATAAAGGGGGCAATCTAAGCAACGGGAATGTTTGTCTCCTGTTGTATTGAGCCGCAGTGGTTGCTGAACAGGAGTAAATAAAGATGAGCGATAATGCTTACGAGAAAGGCCGGCTGAATCTGCCGTTTGTAGGTTTCTGTACTTTTGCCAAGAGTCCTACCTGTGAAGATTGGGACAACATTAAGGGTGATGTTGCCTTCATGGGTGCACCATTTGACTGTGGCACCCAGTGGCGCTCCGGTGCGCGTATGGGACCACGTTCAATTCGTGAAGCATCAACGTTGTTCTCTTTCGGACATGGTGGCGCTTATTCCTATGAAGAAGACACTATGTATCTGGAAGGCGTGAGCATCGTTGATATTGGTGATGCTGATATCGTACATACCGATACCGTTAAGAGTCACGCCAATATTGAATACGGCGTACGTAAAATGCTCGAAGCCGGTGTATTACCGGTCACTGTTGGGGGAGACCATTCTGTGAATGCCCCTTGCATTAAAGCATTCGAGGAATATGCCAATAAAGGCCCGATCCATATCATTCAGATAGATGCACACCTGGATTTTGTTGATGAGCGTCATGGTGTTCGTTATGGCCACGGAAACCCGATGCGCCGTGCATCTGAACAGAGTTATATCAGTGGTATGACCCAGCTGGGCATCCGTAATGTGTCTTCTTCGAACCGTTCTGACCATAAACTGGCGGAAGATTCCGGTTCAACCATTCTGTCTGTACGTGACGTACGCCGTTTGGGCTTAGAAGGCGTAATGAAGCTGATTCCTAAAGATGTGAATTACTACATCACAATTGATATCGACGGTTTTGATCCGTCTATTGCTCCGGGCACTGGTACACCTAGCCATGGTGGCTTCCAGTATTACGAAGTAATGGAAGTACTGCAGCAGGTTGCTCAGCAGGGTGATGTGGTCGGTATCGACCTCTGCGAAGTGGCTCCGGATTATGATCACACCGGTACGACCAGTATTCTGGCCGCTCAGGTACTGCTTAACTTGCTGGGATATGTATTTGATGCCCGTGCCAAGCGTGCTGAACAAGCTAGCTGATCACACTAAAAGGCTTCTGTATTTCACCGTACAGAAGCCTGATTTCCGATAGATTCCAAACACCTTAGCGCACAGTGCGGACCTACTCCGGTCAGTTAACCGGAGGCGCTGTGCGTTCTTTTATCTCCGCTTATCTGCAATACACCCGCGCATCCCGTGGTGTGTAAATTCCCAGTGTGATGAAACCAAGGAAACCATTCACAAATGTTTCCTGAGTCTCAACTTTTGCCACCTTATCAGCACCGCCACATAACTCAGCAGCGTTAGTCTGTTTTTCCTGACCTATACCGTTAATAAAGAATGTCTGAGATTCTTCACTGGCAGGCTGGCTGTTAGTTGTACCGTTAATGTTAAAAGTCTGGGTTGAGCAGCCGCTGATGAATGCGGTGGCAGTTAAAGCCAGCAAAGTCTTTTTCATGATATGTCCTGTTAATTGACGGAGTATGTTCAGTAACGGAGACATCTTAGCTAACAGCAAAATAATTATTGTAAGGTTTTGTATAGAAAATGAATGGGTTTGACGCTGCAGACACCTTATCCGATGTTCAGTAAGGAAGGGTAAAGTATGCTAATCCAAACTGAGAGTTCTTTTGTTTTACCAACAATCATAGTGATTCCGATTAAAATCAGGCTAATAGATCCTATTTTTTTGATGTTATTTAATGTCTGTTTATGTCTGTTTATGTCTGTTTATGTCTGTTTATGTCTGTTTATGTCTGTTTATGTCTGTTTATGTCTGTTTATGTCTGTTTATGTCTGTTTATGTCTGTTTATGTCTGTTTATGTCTGTTTATGTCTGTTTATGTCTGTTTATGTCTGTTTATGTCTGTTTATGTCTGTTTATGTCTGTTTATGTCTGTTTATGTCTGTTTATGTCTGTTTATGTCTGTTTATGTCTGTTTATGTCTGTTTATGTCTGTTTATGTCTGTTTATGTCTGTTTATATGTTGATGTAAACGATTGAACGTCAACGATATGAGAAGTACTGGAATACTGAAACCAAGAGAATAAATGATTAACAAAACTGGACTGATATATGCGTTTGGAACAACAGGTTGATAAGCAAGTATAGATGCTAATATCGGACCTGTACACGCAGTTCTTCCTAAGGATAATAATATTCCAAGTATAAAGGCATTCTTAAGTACTCCATTGTTTGAATTATAAATAATACTGGAGTTTTTGTCGCAGCTACCACAATTAAACAATAATTTTAAACCTAGGATAGCTATCAATATTCCCACTAATATATTCAATTCTTCTTGATAGTTCCAAAATATTTTTCCTAATAGTGTAATATTAAAGCCTAGTAATAAGAAATATAATGAATAACCAGATGTGAAACTCAAAGCTATTTTTATATTTGAATAGCGGCTATCAGTTTGACAAGAAAGAAATGATAGATAACCAGGTAGGAGGGTAACAGAGCAGGGAGAAAAAGTAGAAAGAAGACCGCCTATGAAGGCAATAAAGTATTCTGTAACCGTTACATCAGGCATTTCTGCAATCCATTTTTTGAAACTATAATTTCAGCCATTTAAGAAACATGGCTAATAAAATTATATCTATATTTCTAGTTTTATAGAAATATTTTGTTTGTAAACGTCTCTCCATCGTGAATTCTTCATATATATCAGCTGTTAAGGTGCCATTGACTGTTATGTAGCTATTTAAGTGTTTAAAGCTCAGAGAGTAATAGTTGCTACGGATCCATCAATAGCCAGAGAATGTTTCCGTAATTGTAAACTTTAGGTGACGTGTTGTGCATTTATTAAGTCTCAAAGGGAGGTTAATACTGTTAGCAGGATTACTTAAAAAGTTAACTGTAACTGTATTGAGTCGTAATCTGGTTTTGTGATGATAAGTGGAGTGTAAAGATGATGACATATCAAGAGCTTTTCGAATGTGGTGAGAACTATCATCAATATTTAGGTCGGGGAACCCGTAATGAAATTTTGGAAGTCAGTAAGGTTGCCGACTTGCTAAATACTGACTTACAAATTAATCAGGAGGCTTTAGATCAGCTGCTAAGTATAAGCAAGCCTGTTAAATTGCTAGTGGCTGCTGAAATGTGGTGTCCATTTTGTCAATTGCAATTATCTGTTCTTAATAAAATATGTGAAATCAACAGCTTATTTAAAATGTCTATAATTACTAAAGGTAGAGCTGAAGACGAAATTAAATCACGTTTAGAAATTGATGAAGTTTTAATACCAGTTGTTGTTATTCTTGATGAGAGATTTGAAATGGTTGATTTTTATTCTGAATGTCCATCAGGAAGCTGCCCTTCATATGAATATGAAAATATAAAATCTGATTGTAAGTTAGGAGGCTATTTGAACAGAACGGTAACTGATCTTATTAAAGCAATAAAATAAACTAGAAAAATTAGAGGTTTAGTTATGGATAATAAAAATAAATTAATAGCTGGATGTTTGATGTTTGCTTCATCAGAATTAGCTCTTGCAGAAACCAGTACAGTAAATTTCTATAATTGGCCTGACTATGTGGGACCTACCGTTATTGATAATTTTACGAAAGAAACAGGTATTACAGTTAACTATGATGTTTTCGATTCAAATGAAGTAGTTGATGCCAAACTGATGACTGGCGCTAGTGGTTACGATGTAATAATTCCAGCCAGTTCATATCTTCAAAGGCAAGCGAAAATAGGTGTATATTCAGAAATTGATCATGACAGGTTAAAAAATTACAAGAATTTAAATAAAGACTTATTATCTAAAGCACGTCAGTTTGATCCTGAAAACAAGCACAGTATTCCTTATGCCTGGGGTACTATTGGGCTAGGTTATAACGAGACAATGCTAAGAGAGCGCTTAGGTGATATGCCTCTTGACTCATTAGATCTTATTTTTGATCCTGAAATCAGTTCTAAATTAAAAGATTGTGGCATCAGTATTCTTGAGTCACCTGCTGAGGTGACATCCATTGCGTTAAATTATTTAGGGTTGGATCCAAATTCAGAGAACAAGAAGGATCTGAAAAAAGCGACGGATTTATTGAAAAAATCAAGGCCAAATTATAAGCAGTTTTCATCGTTTAAACATATAACAGATCTAGTCAATGGCGATATATGTGTAGCACTTAGTTATAACGGTGATGTTTCTAATGCTCTCGTGCGCGCTGAAGAAGCCGGAGTTAGTGTTAACCTTGGTTATAGTATACCTAAAGAAGGTACATTGCTTTGGTTTGATTTTATTGCTATTCCGGCAGATGCTCCAAATCCAGAAGGTGCCTATGCTTTTATTGACTATTTATTAAGAAGTGACAGTGCCGCTGACTTTTCGAATTACACTTTCTTTGCATCTGCTAATGATGCGGCTAAACCTCTGCTTTTAGATGAAATTATGACTGATCCAGGTATTTATCCATCTGATGAAGTAAAGCAACGTTTATTTGCTCCTGTTGCACATACGGCAAAATTTGATCGTTTACTTACCCGTGCATGGACCGATATTAAAACTGGAAGGTAATAGGGTTATATAAAACATCGGTTATTTTTTATTACTAATAACTAATTAAACCTGCAGATGATTTAAAAGATATTTGTAGATAATATTATAATAATAATTTAGGCACTAACATGAGTTCGAACCCAATCATTAAACAGGGTGAAAATGTTTCACTTGAGTCTAATGTGATCAATTCTACTGCTCCTCTATGGAAGCAAGATGGAGCAGAAGCTTTTTTAAGGATCGAAAATGTCACTAAAAAGTTTGCTGGTTTTACAGCCGTTGATAACATCTCACTGGATATCTATAAAAACGAGCTTTTTTGTCTGCTAGGCGGTTCCGGTTCTGGTAAAAGTACCTTGTTGCGCATGCTTGCTGGCTTTGAAACTCCTACGTCTGGCAAAATTATCATCGATGGCGTTGATATGGCAGGTATTCAGCCCTGGAAGCGCCCGGTCAATATGATGTTTCAGTCGTATGCGCTGTTCCCCCACTTGAGTGTTGAAGAAAACGTTGCCTTTGGCCTGAAGCGTGAAGGCATTCCCCGTGCAGAAGTCAGAGAGCGGGTCGCCCAGATGCTTGAATTGGTGCAAATGGGGCATCTGACCAAACGTAAACCTCATCAGTTGTCCGGTGGTCAGCGCCAGCGTATCGCACTGGCCCGTTCACTGATCAAGCAGCCAAAGCTGTTACTGCTGGATGAGCCACTGGGGGCACTGGATAAGAAGCTGCGTGAAGAGACCCAATTTGAGCTGATTAACATTCAGGAAAAACTCGGCGTGACTTTCGTGGTCGTTACCCACGACCAGGAAGAGGCAATGACCCTGTCGACCCGTATTGGCGTCATGGATCAGGGTAAGATCGTCCAGACCGCCGAGCCTCATGATGTGTATGAATACCCGAACAGTCGCTTCGTTGCAGAATTCATCGGTTCAGTGAACATGTTCGAAGGCCGGGTGATTGAAGATGAACCGGACAGTGTGCGTATTCACTCCAAAGAAGCCGGTGGCGAACTCTATGTTAACCACGGCATCAGCTGTTCACCAAATCAGAAAGTACACGTGGCACTGCGCCCGGAAAAGATCAAAGTCAGCCGCCGTAAGCCGGATCAGGACGTTAACTGTATCGTCGGCATCATCGAAGAAATTGCCTACATGGGCAGCATGTCGGTGTTCCGCATCCGTCTGCCAAGCGGTAAAGAAGTCCGTATCACTCAGCCGAACCTGTCCCGTAGCATGGGCGAGCGCTTCACCTGGGAAGATCAGGTGTACATGTCCTGGGATGCGGACAGCAGCGTGGTACTGACCTCATGAACGCCCCAGTTTCCCTGAATATTCCCGGCCAGAAGCCGGTGTCAGGTCTGGGGCGCCTGATTTATACCTTACGCCACCTGAGCATTGGTCGCTGGACGGTTATTTCCCTGCCCAGCCTGTGGCTGGCAGTGTTCTTTTTTGTACCCTTTTTAGTGGTCTTCAAGATTTCCTTAGCGGAGCCGACCATCTCGATTCCGCCTTACAGTTCATTGCTGGAATGGGACCCGGAAGAGTCGTTTGCAACCCTGAAGCTGAACCTTGGCAACTACATCTACCTGTTTGAAGACACCTTCTATCTGGAAGCCTATTTGAGCTCCATCCGCATTGCGGCGGTATCGACTTTCTTCACATTATTAGTCGCGTTTCCAATGGCGTACCTGATCGCCCGCAGTAAATCCACCACACGGATTTTACTGCTGTCGCTGGTGATTCTGCCGTTCTGGACCTCCTTTCTGTTGCGGGTGTATGCCTGGATGGGCTTCCTGAAAAAGAATGGCCTGATCAACGAGTTTCTGCTCAGTTTCGGCATTATCGATCAGCCGTTAACTATGCTGCAGACCGACTTCGCTGTGTATATCGGCATCGTCTATACCTACTTGCCGTTCATGGTCTTGCCGCTCTATACCGCATTGGAAAAGATGGACATTACCTTGTTGGAAGCCGCTGAGGATCTAGGTGGCCGGCCGATGCAGAACTTCTTCCTGATTACCTTGCCACTGGCGATACCGGGCATCATTGCCGGTTGTTTATTGGTATTTATTCCGGCGGTTGGTGAATACGTGATTCCGGCCCTTTTAGGCGGCTCCGATACCCTGATGATAGGTAAAGTCCTCTGGGATGAGTTCTTCCTCAACCGGGACTGGCCAATGGCAAGTGCGGTGGCAACCGTGATGCTGATCGTGCTGGTACTGCCGATCATGCTGATTAGAAACACTAATTCCGGTAAGGAGGCGTTTTAAGATGCAACAACGTAAATCGCTGTTCCTGAATACCAGCGCGACATTAGGGTTTATCTTCCTGTACGCACCGATCATTGCGCTGATCGTATACAGTTTCAACAAATCCAAACTGGTCACCGTCTGGGGTGGCTGGTCCCTGAAATGGTATAGCGCGCTGTTTAATAACGAGCAGATCATGACGGCTGCCTGGCTGAGCTTAAAGGTCGCCTTCATCAGCGCCAGTGTGGCGGTGGTGTTGGGAACACTGGCAGGTTTCGTACTGTCACGGATGGGCCGTTTTCCGGGCAAACTGGTGCTGTCTGGCTGGATCACCGCACCTTTGGTGATGCCGGAAGTGATCACCGGTTTGTCACTGTTGCTGTTGTTTGTGGCAATGGAAGGCGCCTTCGGCTGGCCATCCGGCCGGGGCATCGGAACCATTATTATTGCCCACAGTACTTTCTGTCTGGCTTATGTGGCGGTCATTGTGCAATCGCGTTTATCGGCGATGGATGAATCACTGGAGGAAGCGGCAATGGACCTGGGGGCCAAGCCTTTCAGCCTGTTCTTCCTGGTGACCTTGCCGTTGATTTCACCGGCGATCATCTCCGGCTGGTTACTGTCATTTACCTTATCGCTGGATGATCTGGTTATTGCCAGCTTCGTCTCCGGTCCGGGTAACAGCACGCTGCCAATGGTGATTTTCTCCAAGGTGCGCTTAGGGGTTACGCCGGAAGTGAATGCCTTGGCGACGATCATGATCGGTATCGTTGCCCTGGGTGTTGTTGGTGCGATCTGGCAGATGCGCCGCCAAAATAAAATGTTACCTGATTAAAAATTAATAGATATTAATCAGTGATTCAATTTAATGAAATAAGAAAAGTATATTTTATACTTTTCTTATTATATGCCCAAGACCGCTATATTAAGCGTCGTTACTAAACATACCTTAAATTTGCATATTAGCTGATTATTAATATTTGTTTTTAAATATTACACGAGTAATGTTTAAAGAAGAGTAATCATTACGCCTGTTGTTAAGGAATATTATGAAAAAATACTCAATCAGTTCCAAGCTGCTGTACACAACAATTATATTATTTATATTAACCGTATCCACGTTGTCATTAGCCATGTGGCAAGCATTAAAAATAAACAATGAGCAAGTTTATGATTCAACAACGACAATAATTAATACAGAAATTAAAGAGAAGTTAGTCGCTAAAGCTCTTCAGTATAGTGAGCGGGTTTCTGCTCTTATTAACGAGGCTTATCGTGTGCCTTTTTCTTTCTCCAGCGTCATGGAGAACAGTGGTAGGTCGGGAATAAAACGTGATCAGGCTGAGAAGCTTATTGCCGATACATTAATAAAGAATAAGAACTTATCGTCGCTTTATGCAATTTTTGAGGCCAATGGTTTTGATGGCAATGATCATGCATACACTGAAGGACATTCACATAGTGTCAAAGTGTCAGGAAACTTTGAGGTTTACTATGTTCGTGAGAATGAAAATAATATTGTACAAGTGATCATTGATGATGCTGCACATAAATATGATGAAACACTTGATGAGTTTAATATACGTGCGGCTGAATGGTATTTATGTAGCAAAGAGCATGTTAAACCTTGCTTAATGGAACCCTATCTTTATGAGGTAACTCCTGAATATAGTGAGTTGATGACATCGATGAGCGTTCCGGTAGTTAAGCAAGGCAAGTTTGTTGGTCTTGTTGGCGCCGACATTAATCTACCCGTTTTTCAATCGTTTATTGATGAGCTGTCTCAGCTCTTATATAAAGGTAAAAGCAAAGTAACACTATTAAGTGAAACGGGATTGATTGTTGCCTCAAGCCATTATTTAAAATTAGGCCGGCCATTACAGGAAGTGATAGGACCTTCACAAGCAAACGAAATACTAGCAAAAGCACAGCAAGCATCATTCCTAGAAACGTCTGAAACTATAACAATAATTGAACCTATCGATATTGATGTATCAGGGAGTAAGTGGTCAATTGTAATTGAAATTGATAAGGCTGATGCTCAGGAAAGTGCGTTACTCTTACAAAGTCATATGCAGAAAAACGCAGACAAAATGACAAGTCTCCAGGTCATACTGGGACTGGTAAGCACTGTCATTGCGGTATTCTGTATTTGGTGGATGACCAGAAGTATTGTGTTACCTATTGATCAGTTAAGAGTTCACATGACACAATTGGCCAGCGAAGAGGGCGATTTAACCAGACAAATTAAGGTCGCCTCGCATGCAGAGTTAATCGCTTTGAGTGGCGGGTTTAACCAGTTTCTTAAAAAATTACATCTATTAATATCACAGTTAAAAGTTTTGGCTGGAAGTACGCAAAATGAAAGCGAAAGTGCCGCGAGGATTTCTCAAAATATTAGGGAAAGCGTGAACGGGCAACATACTCAAATCGAAGGAGTTGTTTCTGCTGTTCAGCAAATGAATTTAACAGCACTTGAGGCAGCAAAAGCCTCTGAACAGACAGCGAACGAAGTCAGTATGATGACGCAGAATGTTAAGAATAGCCAAACCAGCCTGACGACTGCAATGCAATATGTGTCAACTATGTCAGAAGAGTCAGAGCAAGCTAAAATTGCAGTGATTAAAGTCACTCAAAGTAGTGAGAATATAAACACAATTGTTGAAGTGATTCGTTCAATTGCAGAGCAGACTAATCTGCTGGCTTTAAATGCCGCTATTGAAGCTGCACGTGCCGGTGATCAGGGGCGTGGATTTGCAGTAGTTGCTGACGAAGTTCGCTCTTTAGCATCGAAAACTCAGATATCGACTGACAATATAAGTCAGCTCATAGCTACTTTGCATACTGAAGTTGCCAGTGCATCAAAGGTTATTTCAAAGGGGACTGAGCAGGCGGATCTTGCCGTAGGCAAAACTAATGAGGCTTTGCATTCTATTGGGCAGATTGTTGAACAAATTGATGAAGTTTCTAATCAGGTGAATCATATAGCGGCTGCTGCTGAACAGCAAAGTTCAATGACTGAAGCGGTCGATCATAACGTTACTATGATTTCATCTTCTGCATCAGCTTTAGCGTCTATTGCAGATGAAGCTTATGGGAGCAGTGTTAATTTAGCTGATCTGGTGACTGCGCAGGAACAGCAGCTAGCTAAATTAAAGACATAAGTAGATTGGTTGCTGACATATCCCCTCAATTTTATTGAGGGGATTTGGCACGTAGACATAAGTGTTTTTAGATATTTATTGCTAAGTTTGAAAGCTTCAAAATGCCACTATCAATTTTATCGGTCTTGATTGAAGAGTAACCTAGGCGGAAAGTATGCAGTGGTATCTGATCACCCGCATAAAATTTTTCGCCACTCTCGATAATTATCCCGTGATCTGAAGCGATTGATTTAAGTGTTTTAGCATTTAAGTGCTTCGGACCTTCAATCCAGCAAGCAGACCCTCCGATAAGAGGTTGGGATAGATAATCAGGAAGATACATATTTATGGACGTATTCATTATTTTCCAGCGTTCTTTATAAACTGCAACAAGCTTTGTTACTAATGAGTGGTAATAACCTCTTTCAAGAAAAAGGCCAACTGCCTTTTGGTTATTCATTGCCGGATGACGCAGCATTAAACAGCGTATCTCGCGTAATACATTTATGAATGGCTTAGGCGCTACAATGTAGCCAAGTCTTAACCCGGGCGAGAGTGTTTTAGATAAGCTGCCAATATATATAACCCTGTTATCGGCATCGAAACTCTTCAGTGCTGGTAACGGCGTTGATTCAAAGCTTATTTCGTTTTCATAGTCATCTTCAATAATTAAAAAATCATGTTCTGTCGCTTTTTGAAGCAATTGTTTTCTGCGTTCAAGAGGCATAGTGACGGTTGTGGGAAACTGATGGCTGGGGGTTGTAAACAGAAGGTTACAGGTATTGATCTGCTCATTAATAATCAATCCCTGACTGTCGATGGCTAATGGCTTGATATTAGCTCCGGATTGATTCGCAATTTGATACAGGTCCGGATAACCTGGATTCTCGACTCCCAGGGTAGACCGGTTATTCAGTAACGCATATAGCGTCATGAATATTGCATTCTGCGCACCAACAGTGACCAGAATCTCATCGTTTTCTGCCCAGATACCCCGACGTGGAAGTAAACGACTTTTGATTTGGGTAATCAGTAAAGGGTCATCTGAGTCATAGTGATCTGACAGCCAGTTTTTAGCGGGCAGGATACGAACAGAATCCAGACTGCACTCACGCCAGTGCTGGAAGGGAAAGAGGTCCGGATCAAGTTGTCCGTATACGAAAGGGTAGGGTTGCTCTTGCCAGTTTTGTGCTCTTTTAATCGTATTTGTTACACGGTTAAAGCTGACGAGGCTCTCCCAGTCCGGTTGGCTATTTGCTGTTATATCGAGAGGTTGAGTGTTACCAGGCTTTCCCTTTAGTATGTTTTTATCAACATAAAAACCGGCTCTGTCTTTGGGTAATAAATAACCATCTGCTGTTAAATTTTGATACGCAATAACGACAGTGTTTCTCGATATTGCTAACATCTTTGATAACTGACGGGTAGATGGTAAGGGAATATCCGGTGATATGTGACCATCAAGAATACCATTGCTAATTGATTCATATACCTGTTGTTGTAATGTAACGGGTTTATCGGTAGATAAATGAAAAAGATGCTGAATCATAGTTATTGCCCTGGTTCTGATTTCCTGTTGTTAATCACCAAATTATTTTTTGATAATGAATTTTAAATTTATATCAACCAGGCATATTTATAAGGTGAGTTTCTAAGTCTTCACTGCCGCCTATATAAATACTCCCCGTTAATATTTGAGGTACTGTTCTTACAGGTTGGTTGATTTTTATAGAAAGCTGTTCTTTAGTTATTTTTGCAGTTGTAATATTTATAAAATTAAAGCTATATCCGTTATGTAAGCACAAATGAATAGCTTTAATGCAGAATGCACAGTCTTCACGACCATAAATTGTAAATTCTTTCACTTTGTTTTCCCTGGCTAGATAATTTTTTTATTGGGTTAGTATTTATAACGACAATTAGTCGGTGTCATGCGAGGGGGCGGGAGGCCTCTGTTGAGATGGAGTCTTGTCTGATTAGACGAAGACTCCTTATGCATGATTCAACAGGTTTAAATAACTTCGAGTGGTTAACGTTTCATTTAAATGTTGTAAAAACAGAGACTGTGCTCTGTTCTTCATTAGTCAGTAATAGTTATTGTTAAATACCATTTACCTGTTCAAGCTTGATTTGGTTATAAAATCCGTCAGGATTCTTAATAATTCGTTCATTAATCAAGGCTTTAGCCAGTTTTTTTTGTTTAGCTTTAATAGCCGAGTCGAGTAATGTTCTGGCCACTACATCACGTTGTGCATGGCTGCCGCCAAAGACATTAATTGAGTTTTTTATAGGCATGAGAATATCAATCGCACTACTGTAGTGACCCTGAGAAAACTCATAGAATGCTTTAGCAACAGGCAAGCCGATTCTTTGTGTGGTTAGATAGTTACTAGATGTACGGTCTCCGGCATTCAAATAATCTTCCATACTCTTAATCAGCTTTTTGGCAGATACATGATCACCGCTGGCAGCAAACGCGATCATTGCGTGGACATCATTGAAAGCATAATAATTTTGGCCGCATTTATCCTGCCAGGACTGTGCCAGTTGAGGAATTCTATTGCCGGTATCCACGCCTTCAAGATATAAACGCCACATGACAGATGAAGCATCAACAAGCGTCAAGCATGCTGGCTTAGTGTCTTTATTATGTACATATTTATCGTACACATTAATAAGTGTCGTCATGTTATTCGTTTCGAGAAGAAACAAACCATAGTGAATGGCGTTATGCGCAATGAAAAAATTGTCTTGTCCCCAGTATTGCTCATTATCATGCATAAACTTTTCCCCTGCTTCCGGTTTGTTCTGCATTTCCAGTGCATGAGATACGGCATGAATGCCCCAAACATCGGTAGGATTGAGTTCCACAGCACGCAGGCCTGTTTCTTCGGCCTGTTTATAGTGGCCGGATTCTTCCTGGCCAAAGCTGAGCATTCCCAGTAGGAAACCATATAGCGGGTGTGAGCTGTCCCAGCTGGGTAAAACACGTGAAACGCGGTCACGCAGGTTCATTGCTTCGCCGAGAAAAAAGTCAATTTGATGACCACTGAGCAGGGCAAGAATGTCGCATGGGTATTCGATGAGGATTTCATCCAGAATGACAGAGGTTTTCCTTAAATCGCCAGCGACCCAGGCTTGAACAGCCGCGATGTGCATTCTTTCGCGGGTAGTTAAACTTGTATGGTCAAGTTTATGTATTGCTTCATTACTGCGAACCGACCAGATTGCATCATCTTTATCTGTAGTCCACAGGTTAACATGTGCATTAAGAACCTGACCCATGGCACAGTCAGGCTCTATTTTCAAAAGATCAATAATATTGTGCAGTGGATTTTTAAAAAAGCACAGTTCGGTGATTGCGGCGTTAAAAAGATCCAGAGCTTCTTTGCTATGGATAGTTACATCTAAATTGGTTAAATCTTTCATTGCTATTACCTTATTATTTTATATAGCCAAAATACTCAATCACCCATAAATATTATTTTAGTGCTGGTAGTTATAGTTTTGTATTTACAATGAGAAAAAGCGAAAGATGGTTTACTGCAGTGTGCAGTAAACCATCGGCCTTGTTTAGTTTGCTACACAGCTACGTACTGACGAGTCAGTTTTTGCTGCAGAGGTTGTTTTACCGGCATTTGGATCTACAACTCTGACAGTCGCTACTTTGTTTTGGGTAAAGAAATCGATTGCATCTTTACCTTGTACTTTGTTATTGCCTACCAGTGATCCTTTAATACCACCGAATGGTAAATACGGGTGAGGCGCACAGATACCAACGTTTACTCCAACCATGCCTACATCAGCTTCATTGATGAACTTTTCAGTGTAAAAAGTATTCTGAGTAAAGATTACTGCCCCATTGCCCATTTCATGATTTTTGATCATTCGAAGAGCGCCATTGATGCAGCCTACTTTCATTATATTCAGTACGGGGCCAAAGATTTCCTCACGGGCAATTTGCATACAAGGAGTTACTTCTGTAAATACAGTAGGGCCGACGAAGTAACCATCTTTATTCGCATCAGGAATATTTGGATTACGACCATCCAGTGCAAGATTCGCCCCTTCGTTTTGGCCGATTTCAATATATTTTTCTATTCTGGATTTGGCATTAGCCGAAATCACCGGGCCCATGAATACGTCAGGATCCATGGCGTCGCCAACGGTCACTTTTTTAGATGCTTCCAATAAACGTTCTACAAATTCATCGTAGATTTCAGGAACGACAGCAATGTTTGACACTGCCAGGCAGCGCTGGCCTGCAGAGCCGTAACCGGACATCAGAACGTTATCGATCATCAGGTCCATAGGGGCATCTTCCATCGCCACCATGAAGTTTTTAGCCCCACCTAACAGCATTGTTTTTTTGCCATTACGTCCACAGCCTTCGGCAATCGCGTGTGCTGTTGGCGTAGAGCCGACCAGGCAAACACCGGTTACGTTTTCATCGTCATACCAGGCTTCAACAGTTGTACGGTCACCGTGAACAATGTTTACAACACCTTTAGGAAGGCCTATATCAATGAGTAATTGCATCATTTTCTGCATGAACAGAGGTGATTCGGTAGACGGTTTATATACAAATGTATTGCCGGTGCCGATCGCAAACGGAACAAACCAACCAAATACAAGGGCAGGGAAGTTAAACGGAGCAACCCCACAGAACACGCCTAATGGTGCTTTAATCAGACGGCCATTAATGTTGTTGGCTATCCCCTGAACGGTTTCACCCTGAATCAGTGCCGGGATAGAGCAGGCCATTTGCAAAATTTCGATTACGCGACCAACTTCGCCGCGAGCTTCAGCAATGTGCTTAGCCTGGTCAATCGCAATTGATTGTGCCAGTTCTTCCAGATTATCCCGCATGGCTTGCTGCATATCGAAGATATAGTTCATTCGCTTCGGCAGCGGTGTAGCGCTCCAGGCAGGAAATGCTTCTGCAGCTGCAGCGACAGCTTGTTGGGATGTTTCCTGTGAAGACATTGGAACTTCACCAATAATAGCGCCGGTAGATGGGTTCTTTAGCGGTTCGTACTGGCCGTTCTGATCAGTAAGCCATTCACCATTAATATGGTTTCTGATTTTGATGTATTCTGTAGTCATGGATAATGTCTCTCAATCTTTTTTAAGTGACAGCCGGGTGGCGTCAGATGTATTTCTAAATATTAATCTGCTTGGGCTTGGGTCTGATTTACAGGATTTCAGAGCTTTCGCTGGGCAACTTTTTCGCTTAATAGGCAAAGCATTTCCCACATAAGCGTTGCTCCAACAAGGGCTGTTGCACCGCTGGGATCGAAGGGCGGAGAAACTTCAACTAAATCGGCGCCAATCAGATTCAGACCTCTCAGACCCCGAACAATCTGCTGTGCCTCAATAGTGGTTAGTCCTCCGATTTCGGGAGTCCCTGTTCCTGGCGCAAAAACAGGGTCAAGGCAGTCAACATCGAAGCTGATATAAGTCGCCTGATCACCAACAACTCTTCTGGCTTCCTCAATTACGCTTTCCAGACTTAGTGCATTGAATTCTTCAATACGCATAACACGAATGCCTTGCTCAAGGCCCCAGTCGTCGTCAGTGTCGCTGTACAATCCGCCGCGGATTCCGATTTGAATAACCCGCTTAGGATCCAGTATTCCTTCTTCGATAGCGCGTCTGAAAGGTGTGCCGTGGGTATATTTGCAGCCGCCGAAATATCGATCCCAGGTATCCGTATGAGCATCAAAATGAACCATGCCAAGTGGACCATGTTTAGCTGCCAGTGCCCGAAGTACCGGCAGGCTTGCTAAATGGTCACCTCCGGCTGCGAGAGGAATTATGTTTCTGTTTACCAGATCTGCAGTGAATTCCTGGATCATATCCAGTGTTTCTTCTATCTGCAGTGGGTTTACTGGTGCATCACCCAGATCCGCACAGTTAGCAAGCGCGTAAGGATCTATCTTTAACGCAGGGTGTACTTTGCGCATCATTGACGATGAGTCACGAATTTGACGTGGACCATGCCGTGCGCCGGCGCGGTTGGTTGTGCCACCATCCCATGGAATGCCAAATAAACCGATTTCAGTACCTTCTGAATCTTCAATATTGTAGTGAGGAAGACGCATGAATGTAGCGAGGCCCGCATATCGGGGAACGGTTTCTCCGGCGAGTGGACTGAAGTTTTTATTTTTTAATTCGGTCATAAGTTATCGCTCGTAATAGGTGATAATTCTTATAACCGAATATAGGGGGAGGGAAGTATTTCTTAAATGTCAAAGATGAAGGGTAAAGTTTACCTATTTGGAAACATTCCTGTTTTCCAGTTGCTCAGTTAAGGCCTTAAGAAAGGCACTTCTGAGTAAATTGGGTTGCGCGTCTCTCCGGGAGATTGTTTTGAAAGGTACCTGATAGGTAAAGATATCCGGAAGAAGTGCCTTGATCTGATTTTTGTTTGTGAAAATTGCAGCATAGTGACTGGGTAAAAAGCCAATAAACTGACCGCTTAAGATAAGTGTTGCAATGCCTTCAACCTGATATGAAGTCGCAGTACCTTTTAACTCTGGAAAGTGTTCGGACATCAGCATGCTGTGAGCATAGGCGGGCACGATGAAGTCATGTTGGCTGACTTTTGCAATATTTATTTCATTCTCAGGCAAGTCGAATAGTGGATGACGCGAGCTGCAGTAAAGTAATGAGGTTTCGTGATGTAGGGCGTTGTATTCAAGCCCGGGGAGCTTGTGATGGAAAGGGATGATGCCGACATTCGCTCTGCCCTCAATAACTGCACGTTCAATCTCATTGGGTGCGGCTATTTGTATGTTTATCCTGACCTCTGGTTCGTTGATATGAAAGTTGCCTAATACATCAACAAGTGGGGAGTTAGAGTCGGTAAGCATATTATCCGTCAGGGCGAGGTTAAGTTCTCCGACAAGACGGCTGTGTGTAGCATTAATATTCGTTCTGAATTTTTCCAGATCTTGCAGCAATTCAAGTGAATAATCATATACAAGCTGGCCATGGTCCGTCAGTTGGAAGCCTGACCTCCCTCTTTGGCAAAGACGCATGTCTAAGCGGGTTTCCAGGTCAGACATCAACCGGCTGATAGCCGAGCGACCAATGTTTAGCTCTACTTCTGCAGCAGAAAAGCCGTTACATTCAACCACTGTTTTAAAGACTCTCAGCAATTTTAAATCTACATCACTGACTTGGCCGGAAAGGCTGAGGCGCTTCATATAATATTCCTGTTCATCGTGGTTCGGGTAACTGCCCAAAACTATAAGCGAAGTTTAGTATATCGGCCTTATAGGTAGTGCAGCGTAAAATATCCCAGATGCATCTAATTTTAATTGCAAGTTTAATGAATGACTCAAGTCATCCATTAAAGACATCATTATGCTTGACGATTTGAAGGTTTATCAATATCTGATATTCAAAACAAGGTAAATGAGTGCTTTTAAAAATTCGTTTTAGCGAGAGATAGTTATTATATTTTATGAGTGTTCTCTATGTTAAATATTTAATTTCACCCTGTTTGTTAGTTGGATTTAGATGGTTTACTACCGTATTTATAAGAAAAATTAAAGTTCGGAATGAATTTTTTTATAGGTCCAGATTGGATCTAAAATGTCACTCTTTGTGGGGCTAATCAATTTAATCACCTGGATTAATTATGGCGCAGGTTATTAATTTAATAGTTTAAGGGTGAGAAATGAAAGAAATTGATGGTGCTGATTTTCGGCGAAATATTGATTTAGACCGTAAGCATGTATGGCACCACTTGTCGCAGCATAAGCCTTATGAAGAAAGCGATCCGTTGATGATCGTTAAAGGCGAAGGTATGCGCGTTTGGGATGTGAAGGGTAATGAATACCTGGATGCTGTTTCCGGTGCAGTATGGACTGTGAACGTTGGCTATGGCCGTACAGAAATTGCTGATGCTGTTCGTGACCAGTTGGTTACTATGAACTACTTCGCTCAGACTGCAGGTAATGTTCCAGCTGCTCAGTTTGCTGAAAAGCTGCTTGATAAAATGCCAGGCATGAGCCGTGTTTACTATTCTAACTCTGGTTCTGAAGCGAACGAAAAGTGCTTCAAGATGGTTCGCCAGATTGCTGAGAAGAAATACGGCGGCGTTAAGCACAAGATTTTGTTCCGTGAGCGTGATTACCACGGTACAACGATTACTGCATTGAGCGCGACTGGCCAGTTTGAGCGTAAGAACCAGTACGGTCCTTTCACGCCTGGTTTTGTTGAAGTACCTCACTGCTGCGAATACCGCCCACAGGAAGGTGCGGATCTGGAAAACTACGGCGTTTGGGCGGCAGACCAGATTGAAAAAGTAATTCTGGAAGAAGGTCCTGAAACGGTGGGTGCATTGTGCCTTGAGCCTATTACTGCAGGGGGTGGCATCATTGAAGCTCCTGTTGGTTACTGGGATCGCGTTCAGGAAATCTGCAAAAAGTACGACATCCTGCTGCACATTGATGAAGTAGTATGTGGTCTGGGCCGGACCGGTAAGTGGTTCGGTTATCAACATTACGGTATTAAGCCAGACATAGTCACTATGGCGAAAGGTGTTGCTTCCGGTTATGCAGCGATTTCCTGCACAGTAACAACTGAAGCTGTTTTCGACGTGTTTAAAGAGCCAGAAGATCCACGTATGGATTACTTCCGTGATATTTCTACCTTTGGTGGTTGTACTGCGGGTCCTGCTGCGGCTCTGGTTAACATGCAAATCATCGAAGATGAGAATCTGCTGGATAATGTTAACGTTCAGGGGGAATACCTGAAGATCCGGTTGAATGAACTGAAAGCTAAATACGAGGTTATTGGTGACGTACGTGGTAAAGGTTTGTTCGCTGGTTTTGAAATGGTTAAAGACCGAATCACTAAAGAGCCTGTATGTGAATCTGTTGTAGCAAAGGTTGTGGCGGCTTGTCTCTCATATGGTGTCATTATCGGGCGAACAAATCGTTCATTTAAAGCGCTAAATAATAATATCTGTTTAAGTCCTCCGTTAATCGTCACCAAAAACGATATAGATGTCATTATCGATAGTCTTGATAAAGCTTTGGCTGATTTGTGACCTGTTATTTATTAGCTGAAACATAAGATTTATTCGCCTAAACAGTTTCCATTTTTGCCAACCGAACGTTACATAATAGTCGTGTAACGTTTTTTTTCTATGGTGTAGGTTAACTGTTAGTGCTCTCTGGCTCGAAGAGACCAGGAAAAAATATAATAAAATAAGAGGTACAAACATATGAGTCTTGGAATAAGTGAAGATAATATAACGCCTATCCAAAGCAGTGAAAAAAAATTAGGTGTTGTCGGTACGTTTTTTCTGTGGGTGGCGGCAACTTTAGTTGTACCTACAGTTATGACCGGACAAATGTTTATTCCTGATGTTGCACCATTGGAAGCATTTGAAATTTTAGTAATAGCGTCGATTGTTGGTTGTGTAGCATTAGCAGCAATGTCACTAATTGGCACTAGAACCGGTTTGCCAACACTTGTTGTCGCTCGGGGTACTTTTGGCTACGGCGGGGCTAAAATAATTGCAGTGCTTAATGTTATTATTTTAGGTGGCTGGTGTTTTATACAGGGCTATCTGGGCGCATTGGCATTAAATCAAATTTTTGTAGGGTTACTAGGGTTTGATAATATATTGCTGGCTTTATTTGTCACTTCAGGAATCGTAATCGTTATTACAATTTTAGGACATACAGGTATTCAAAAGATTGAAGGCTTAGCTTCAACAGCTATGATTGTCGTGGCTTTATTTGTTATTTATATGATTCTTGATAAATACGAAATTAATAGTCTTTACACTTTTGAAGTATCAAGCAGCCCTGCTTTAACATATGCAATTATTTTTGACATCGTGCTGGCAACAGCATTTTCATGGATAGCTTTGACATGCGATCATAACCGTTACTGTAAAAATTCTACTACTGGTGTAGTGGGTGTAGTATCTGGTTACATGATAGGTACAATTCTAGCGATGGGCATTGGTATTACTGTAGGTGCTTTCTCTATTATCGATGGCATGGAGCCTACATATGATCCTGCCGTTCTTCTTGGTGGTGGTGTTGGCCTTATTGCTGCATTTGTTATGTTTCTGTCTGCTGTCTCAACTAATATTATGGCTACTTATAGCTGTATTATGTCGACGATGAGTGTGGTTCCAAAAGCAAGCTATACAAAAGTGGCTATTCTTATCGGTCTGTTTTGTGCTTCAGGGGCGTTTTTACAAGAAATACTTATGGCTTCGTTCTTTGACTGGGTGCTGTTAGTTGGTGCTCTATTTATTCCGGTATTTTCAATAATGCTGGCAGATTACTTTTTTGTTAAAAAGTCTGATTTTAATGTTGATGAATTAGTAAAATCTTCGAATAGCACTTTGTATCGCTACACGAATGGCTTTAATGTTAAGGCTATTATCGTCTATTTTATTGGTGCAGCCATGTCATTCTACTTTACGTATGTTAATCCGTTAGAGTTTGGTGCTACAGCACTCTCATTTGTAGCGACTGGTATACTCTATATAGTTGTAAGTAACTTATTTAAGGCACCTGTTTTATCTGGTGTAGAACCTGCTAAGTAAGTTTTTAATTACTAATAAAAGCCTTTCTTTACGAAAGGCTTTTTTGTTTGACTAATTAAATATATAAATTTTATAGCAATAATAAGCACTGTAGTTTTCATGGGTTTTTGTTTTTCAGAAGTGTTGGTATTCGTTCTGGGTTTAACTGAGAAGGGGATTAAGTAAGCTTCTGTTCTAATAGTAGAGGGAGTGGATCAGATACATTGATCTGATCATTGGCATGTGAGTCTGTGAATAGGCTGCTTAAAATAATTTATATATTTTCGGTAACACACGTGCTTCAAAGAAATAGAAAATTAATCAATTCTGTTTGTTCTGGCATGCGTACCTGAGTGTGCTCTGAGAAGTAATCTTCATAACGGTTTATTAGCGATTATCTCATGCACTTCGATAGCACCGCTTTGTAGATTAGCCAGGAGGTTGGTGGCCATTTTCATAAAGCGTATGCCGAATATTTCTCTCGGGGAAAGCTTGTGCAGAGGGTAGGGGTTTGTTGGCGATTGTTCCGGAGCTGGTGGTTGAGCTTCTTTTCGGCTTTGTTGCTGACGCCATTCCAAAGCTTCTGCAGACCAGTTTTGCTCAGAGGTTACCGTCAGGCCTGCGTTACTTAGCTGAGTTAGCAATGCTGCCAGGCTGAGCAGGTGGCTATTGGCTTCATCGCCGGCCCAGGGCACTGGATAGGTGATGTCTTGTTGTAAGCTACCCCGCAGTACTTCATGAAGAATTAATTTACCGCCTGGTTTAAGTGCTCGATGGCAATCCTTAAGGCATTGTTGTTGATCTGGCATATTGAGCAAACTGTGTTGCAATATAATTGCATCGAACTGGTTGTCGGATACCGGCAGTTGCTGACCATCGCCGGTGATTACATTTGACTGTTTGACCTTACATAGCCGGTTAAGCCCATGATTCAGCTGGCTGAATTCAGGGGTGATATCCAGGGTTATGTAGTTGACCGGAGAATGCTTAGCTAACTGACTGGTATAGAGACGTTGCAGGCCACCCAGGCCAGCACCTATTTCCAATATCCGAAAGGTGCTTTCAGGAGAATCAGGCAAGTGAGTCAGTAGCTTCTTGCTGGCCTGAATCCCACCGATGTGCAGCTGATCAATACCTGCCAGTTGATGGGGTAATGCACCTTGAGGAAAAGTGCTATGAATCCGGCATAAAAGCTCTGCCGGATTCAGTTGTTCACTATAGTGATGAGCAACCACCTGTTAGTCGTCCAGGCCAAGCTCTGCGATGGATATTTCCCGCATTTTAAATTTCTGGATTTTCCCGGTGACTGTCATCGGGAATTCATCGACAAATTTGAAGTAGCGTGGAATTTTGAAGTGGGTGATTTTACCTTTGCAAAAAGCTTGCAGGTTTTCGGCTGAAACTTCACGGGCATCCGGGGTCAGTTTTACCCAGGCAATCAGTTCTTCGCCGTATTTTTTGTCTGGCACGCCGGTGACCTGAACATCAATGATATCCGGGTGTGTATAGAGGAATTCTTCTACTTCTTTTGGATAGACGTTCTCGCCTCCACGGATCACCATATCTTTAATCCGACCAACGATTTGAACGTAACCTTCTTTATCCATAGTGGCAAGGTCACCACTGTGCATCCAGCCACGGTCGTCAATTGCAGCAGCGGTTGCATCAGGGTTGTTCCAGTAGCCGATCATGACGCTGTAGCCTCGGGTGCATAGTTCGCCTATCTCACCGCGGGATACAACCTGACCATTGGCGGGATCTATTATCTTAGTCTCGATATGAGGCTGACTACGGCCAACGGTTGATACGCGTTTATCGAATGGGTCGTCGGCGGCTGTCTGTGTAGAAACAGGGCTGGTTTCGGTCATGCCATAGGCGATCTGAACTTCCTGCATATGCATCTTGGCGTTAACTGCTTTCATGACTTCTGCCGGGCAGATAGATCCGGCCATAATGCCGGTGCGCAGGCTGGATAAGTCATACTGTTCGAATTGCTCATCTCCAAGTTCAGCAATGAACATTGTTGGCACGCCGAACAGTGCGGTTGCCTTTTCTTTTTCGACGGCTTCAAGTACCGCCCGGGGCTCGAAGCCTTCGGTTGGATAGATCAGTGTTGCACCATGGGTGATACACCCCAGATTACCCATCACCATGCCGAAGCAGTGGTATAGTGGAACCGGTACGATCAGCCGGTCCTGATCGGTGAAACGCATACTTTCAGCAACGAAATACCCGTTGTTAAGAATATTGTGATGGCTGAGCGTTGCGCCTTTAGGGAAGCCGGTTGTGCCTGAGGTGTACTGAATATTGATCGGATCGTCGAATTGCAGCGTGCTCTGAATGTGGGCAACATCTTCCGCACTGCTGTGGGCTGCCTGTTCAGTGAAGTCTGCCCAGCGCCACATGCCCGGATGCTGTTCATCTGCCAGATTAATGATGCATTTCAGGTTAGGCAGTTTAGCTGCGTTGAGCTGGCCCGGTTCACAGTTGTGCAGTTCCGGCGCCAGTTCCAGCAACATGGCGGTGTAGTTAGACGCTTTAAAACTGTCTGCGGTGACCAGAAAGCGGGTACCGGACTGATTCAGTGCGTATTCCAGTTCGTGCAACCGGTATGCCGGGTTGATATTTACCAGAATAGCACCGAGTTTTGCGGTGGCGAACTGAGTAACCAGCCACTGTGCGTTATTCGGCGACCACATGCCGACCCGGTCACCGGTTTTAACGCCGAGGCTTAATAGCGCACGGGCACAGTTATCTACCTGTTGTTTCAGGGTACGGTAATCCCAGCGGATATTCTGGAAATGAACAATCAGGGCATCATTGTCGGGAAAGTTTGCACAGGTGGCATCGAATTTATCGCCGATGGTCATTCCTAACAGAGGCTGAGCGCTGGCGCCATTCGTGTAGCTGGGGGCGTTCTTTTGGGTCGGAGTGCTCACGTTGTTATTTCCTTGTAATTGTTATTTTTGCTGAAGCCCGGGCGTCAGTTTTAGCAGTGCAGACAGAGCATTTCTTTAGCGACAGCGACTGTGGTATTCGGGATTCGGTTGCATATCTACCGCGCTGGCGATGCGGTTAGTCATGTTATAAAAACCAGCCAGATTAGCGATATCCCAGATGTCTCTGTCGCTGAAGCCTGCATCTCGCAGTTGCTGACGGTCAGCTTCCAGAATTGCGTCAGGCTTGTCAGTCATTTTTACAGCAAAATCCAGCATGGCGGTGTGCCGGTCAGACAGTTGAGCAGCCCGATAGTTGATTGCAATCAGCTCACCCAGAGCTGGGTCGCCGGAATATTCGCGGATGGCAGCACCGTGGGCTGCAATACAATAGAAACAATGATTGCGGGAGGATACCGCGACGGCAATCATTTCCCGTTCGAGAAGTGTCAGGTTACTGTCGCCAAACATCAGTTCGTTGTAGAACTTACTGAATACATCCAGCTGCGCAAGGTTTTGGCTATAGGCTTTCAGTACATTGGGCAGCATGCCGAGTTTCTCTTCACATTTAGCGAAGTATTTCTGCACATCGGCCGGATACTGGTCCGGGGCGGGTACGGGTAAGTCCAGTGCTGTCAGTGCTGCAGTTTGGTAGCTTACCTGTGGTTCGGAATCCTGCATCTGTATCTCCTTATAGCGTTTCTTATATTTATTTTTTGCTGTAGCTATCTTATTTAACTGCTTGGCTGACTAGTAGCCAATGCAACTTTAGATCCAGAGCGGCGACCTAGCTGGGCGCTGATCCAGTGTCCTGTGGTGACCATTTTCTGTAAATCGATACCAGTAGTGATGCCTAACCCTTGTAGCATGTAGAGTACGTCTTCACTGGCGACATTGCCTGAAGCGCCGTGGGCATAAGGGCAGCCGCCAAGCCCGGCCACTGAACTGTCGATGACCGCAACGCCTTCTTCCAGGACTGCATATAAGTTGGCGAGGGCCTGGCCATAAGTGTCATGAAAGTGTGCAGCAAGATGGCTTACAGGCACATATTTGCAGACGGCTTCTAACATCTGCTTGGCCTTCAGCGGTGTGCCGGTACCAATGGTGTCGCCCAGTGATATTTCATAGCAGCCAAGCTGGTACAGCAGGTCACACACATTAGCGACTTTTTCCGGTTGGATATCACCTTCATAGGGGCAGCCAAGAACGGTCGAAACATAACCGCGCACTCTTATGTCGTGCTGGCGAGCCAGTTCGATAACCGGGGTAAAGCGTTCGATGCTTTCAGCTATCGAGCAGTTAATATTTTTTTGTGTGAAGCTTTCTGAAGCGGCACCAAATACAGCGACTTCATCAACTCCGGCGGCAATTGCGGCTTCCAGGCCTTTCAGGTTGGGGGTAAGTGCACTGTAACTAACGCCGGATTGACGTTTGATACCTGCCATTACTGAGCTGGCATCGGCCATTTGGGGCACCCAGCGTGGCGAAACAAAGCTGGTGGCTTCGATGTTTGTCAGGCCGGTGTCACTGAGTCGGTTGATCAGTTCTATTTTGATCGCAGTGGCAATTGGATCGCCGGGTTCGTTTTGCAGGCCGTCTCGGGGACCCATTTCGAACAGGCGAACATTACTCGGCAGGGCCATGTTCAGTCCTCCGCTTCCAGTGCGATCAGTTCCGCGCCGTCATCAACCAGCTCGCCTTCCTGATAGAAAATTTCAGCAACTGTGCCGTCGTGAGGTGCTTTAAGGCTGTGCTCCATTTTCATGGCTTCCATGATAACCAGAGTATCTCCGGCAGCGACTTTAGCCCCGGTTTCTACCAGTACAGCGACGACTGCACCATTCATTGGGGCGTTTAGGCTGTTGCCACTGTCGTGAGCATTGCTGCCAAAATCTTCTCTGTGGCGTTGACAGCTAAATTGTTCAGCGCCGGCAAACAGGGTTAGCTGGTCGCCGTTAAAACAGACGTCCAGCGTTTGCCGGTGGTCATTGAGGGTAATATTTAACTGGTCGTCGCTTAAGTGTGCTTCTAACTCTAACTGCTGATCATGGTTAGTAATGCTGTACCGGTTACCATTACTTTGCACTGTGAGTGTGGCATTGGTATCGCTCTGGCCATCTTTAAAGATCAGCGTCAGTGGGCGGGCATAGCTACTGTTTAAGCGCCAGCTATCAGAGTTACTGAAAGGTGAGTCTGGATCAGCTGGTTGTGTATTGTTTTGCTGATTGTTAGCAGCAAAACACACTGCCGCAATCGCCAGCCAACGGGCTGTATCTGCCTGACTGTCAGGGAAAAGTAAGGCCTGATGGGTTTCAATAAAACCGGTATCCAACTGACAATCTCTGAATGGTTGGCTGTCAGCTAGTTTGTGCAAAAAGCTCAGGTTAGTGGTCAGGCCGGCAATTTTATAATCTTCCAGTGCGCTGACCATGCGGTTGATTGCACGTTCTCTGTCGGTGTCCCAAACAATCAGTTTTGCGATCATCGGATCGTAATACACACTGACTTCATCCCCCTGAAGGACGCCGGTATCTACCCGAACATGCGCATTCTCCTGAGGTGTTTTCAGGTAGTGGAGCATACCCGTTGCCGGTAAAAAATCGTTGTTAGGGTCTTCAGCGTATACCCGGGCTTCCAGTGAATGGCCGTTAATTGTCACCTGACTCTGGCACAGAGGCAGGGCTTCACCGGCTGCAATACGAAGTTGCCACTCTACCAAGTCCAGCCCGGTAATCATTTCTGTCACCGGATGCTCTACTTGCAAGCGGGTATTCATTTCCATGAAATAGAAGGAACCGTCGGTGTCATAGAGGAACTCCACCGTACCGGCGCCAACATAATTTATCGCCTGTGCAGCCCGTACGGCTGCTTCGCCCATGGCTTTGCGGTCGGCGTCGCTAAGGCCCGGTGCAGGCGCTTCTTCAATGACTTTCTGATGGCGACGCTGTACAGAACAGTCCCGTTCTGCCAGATAAATTCCCGCGCCAAGAGTGTCGCAAAATACCTGAATTTCTACGTGGCGTGGCTGCGTCAGATAACGCTCAATGAGCATATCAGGATTGCCAAAGGCATTACTGGCCTCCCGGCGGGCCGATTCCAGCGCTTCCGGGAATTCCAGCAGGTTGTTTACTACCCGCATGCCTTTACCACCGCCACCGGCAACGGCTTTCAACAGCTGCGGGTAGCCACATTTTTCTGATTCAGCTTTAAGTGTTGCGTCGCTCTGATCGGCATCGTGATAACCCGGAACCAGCGGAACAGATGCTTCAGACATAATCTGTTTAGCGGCAGATTTTGAGCCCATTGCTTCAATTGCACCGGTTGGCGGACCGATGAAAACGACATTGGCTTTGGCGCAGGCGGCGGCAAACTCAGCATTCTCTGAGAGAAAACCATAACCAGGATGAATCGCCTGGGCACCGCTACTGATGGCAATGTCTAATATTTTGTCGCTTCGCAGGTAGCTTTCGGTACTTGGAGCAGGGCCAAGCAAAAAGGCTTCATCAGCCATTTTTACATGTCGGGCCTGAGCATCGGCTTCGGAGTAAACTGCCACTGTGCGTATACCCATTGCACGGGCTGTCTGAATTACCCGGCAAGCGATTTCGCCGCGGTTGGCAATAAGAATTTTATTGAACATTGTGTGGTCCTTAATCCTTAGTTTTTAACCCTTATTATTTAATCCAAGCCGGGGTGCGTTTCTCCAGAAAGGCGCTTAAGCCTTCCTGACCTTCGGAGCTAACCCGGATGTCGGCAATACGGTTGGCGGTATCAGCAATCAGTGTGTCATTTATCGGTTGCTGGCTGACCGCCTGAATAAGCTGTTTAGCGGCGTACATGCCCTGAGGACTGTTCTGTAGCAGTTTGGTGATCATGTCGTCGGCACTGCTTTGTAACTGGTCTTCGGCAACGACTTCATGTACTAGTCCGAAATGCATCGCCTGTTGTGCGCTGAAAGGCTCGGCTGATATGAAATAGCGACGTGCCTGGCGTTCACCAATGGCGCGGATAACATAAGGGCTGATGACTGCGGGGATCAGGCCAATGCGAACTTCACTGAGGCAAAACTTACTTGTCTCGCTGGCGATCACTATGTCACAACAAGCCGCCAGACCCACTGCGCCACCGTAAGCGACGCCCTGAATCTGCGCGATAGTCGGGCGGTTAAAGTCATTCAGCAGTTGCATTAGTCTGGCCAGCCGGTGGGCATCTTTTAAATTATCGTCATGGCTGTTGTCAGCCATGCGGCGCATCCACGCCAGATCGGCCCCAGCGGAAAAGTTCTTACCGGCGGAGCGGAGGATCAGCACTCGCAGGTCGGGCAGGTCCGCCGCGATTTCCAGATGGCTGATAAGTGCTTCGATGATGTTGTCATCGAAAGCGTTATGCACTTCCGGACGGTTGAGCGTGAGTTCCGCGACGCCGTCAGTGAAGCTGAAAAGTACCTGACTGTTGGTCATATCTGATCCCTCCTGATCACATGCGGAACACGCCGAAGCGGGTTTCATCAATAGGTTTGTTAAGAGCAGCAGATAAACCCATACCGACTACTTCACGGGTTTGGCGAGGGTCAATGACACCGTCATCCCACAAGCGGGCGCTGGCGTAGTAAGGGTGTCCCTGGGCATCGTAGGTGTCGATAACTGGTTGTTTGAATGTGGCTTCTTCTTCAGCGGACCAGCTGTCACCGTTGCGCTCAATGTTGTCGCGTTTGACGGTCGCAAGTACACCAGCGGCCTGTTCGCCACCCATGACTGAAATACGCGCGTTAGGCCACATCCATAACATGTTAGGGCTATATGCCCGGCCACACATACCATAGTTACCGGCACCGAAGCTGCCACCAATAAGCACGGTAAATTTAGGTACATTTGCGCAGGCAACCGCGGTTACCATTTTCGCGCCGTGCTTAGCGATACCTTCTGACTCATATTTCTGACCGACCATGAAGCCAGTAATGTTCTGCAGGAAAAGCAGGGGGATCTTGCGCTGGCAGCATAGCTCAATGAAGTGCGCACCTTTTTGAGCAGATTCCCCGAATAAGATGCCATTATTTGCCACAATGCCGACAGGGTAGCCGAATATGTGTGCGAAGCCAGTGACAAGTGTTGTGCCGTAAAGCTGTTTAAACTCGTCAAATTCAGAGTTGTCCACAAGGCGGGCGATAACCTCTCTGACATCAAAGGGTTTTCTCAGGTCAGTACCGACAATGCCGTAGAGTTCTTCTGCATCAAATCGCGGCGCCTGTGCCGGGCGGGTATTTAGCTTAATGTCTTTACGCCGGTTCAGGTTAGCAATACAGCTGCGGGCAATCTGCAGAGCGTGTTCGTCGTTTTCAGCATAATGATCTGCAACGCCAGAAGTACGGCAATGGACGTCGGCACCCCCTAGGTCTTCCGCGCTGACGACTTCACCGGTAGCGGCTTTAACTAATGGCGGACCAGCAAGGAAAATACTGCCTTGTTCACGTACGATAATGGATTCGTCTGCCATGGCGGGGACATAAGCACCACCGGCGGTACAAAGTCCCATTACGACAGCAATCTGTGGAATGCCCAGGGATGACATGCGCGCCTGATTATAGAAAATACGGCCAAAGTGATCCCTGTCCGGAAAGACCTCATCCTGTTGCGGTAAGTTAGCCCCGCCGGAATCCACCAGATAAATGCAGGGCAGATTATTCTGCTCGGCAATTTCCTGGGCGCGCAGATGTTTTTTGACCGTCAGTGGAAAGTAAGTACCGCCTTTTACGGTGGCATCATTGGCGATGATCATGCATTCCTGACCACTGACCCGGCCAACACCTGTAATGATGCCTGCGGCAGGGACGTCGTCAGCATATACCTTATAGGCTGCCAGTTGTGACAGCTCCAGGAATGCGGAGCCTTCATCTAACAGAGTGTTAATACGATCACGGGGGAGCAATTTGCCACGGGATAAATGGCGTTCCTGATATTTATGACCGCCACCCAGTTCAACCTGGGCGGTTTTGTCGCGCAGATCGGCAACAGCGCTGGCCATTGCTTCATAGTTAGCGAGGTACTCTTCGCTGCGCGGATTAATCTTGCTGTTGAGTAAAGCCATGGTCTAGCCATCTCCTGTTCGCTTTGCTGAAAAAGGCGTGGGGAGGGTATCCCCACGCAAGGCTCTCTTCAGAATGGTGATTCCTGTGAGCTCAGCAAAAAATGCCCGGTTTCCCGCAATGCGGTTTATTTATTCAGAAACAGCTCGCGGCCGATCAGCATGCGGCGGATTTCTGAGGTACCGGCGCCGATTTCATAAAGCTTTGCATCTCGCAGCAGGCGGCCGGTAGGAAATTCGTTGATATACCCGTTACCGCCCAGTAACTGAATGGCATCCAGTGCGAGCTTGGTGGCGGTTTCTGCGGTATACAAAATGACACCTGCACAATCTTTACGGGTGGCTTCGCCACGTTCTGCTGAACGGGCAACGGTGTATGTGTAAGATTTACAAGCGTTCATCAGGGTATACATATCGGCGACTTTACCCTGTACCAGCTGGAACTCACCGATAGACTGACCGAATTGCTGACGGTCACGGATATAAGGTACAACGATGTCCATTGCAGCCTGCATGATGCCCAGTGGTCCGCCGGATAACACCAGACGCTCATAATCCAGACCGCTCATGAGCACCCGGACACCACCGTTTAATTCACCCAGCACATTTTCTTTAGGGACCGGGCAGTTATCGAATACCAGCTCACAGGTGTTGGAGCCACGCATGCCCAGCTTGTCGAGTTTTTGATGGCGGGAGAAACCGGCAAAGTCACGTTCCACAATGAATGCGGTAATACCTTTCGGGCCAGCGTTTACATCGGTCTTGGCATAGATAACGTAAGTGTGGGCGTCTGGACCGTTAGTGATCCACATCTTGTTACCGTTAAGCAGGTAATGATCGCCATTGTCTGTTGCATGCAGTTTCATCGAGACAACGTCCGAACCTGCATTCGGCTCAGACATTGCCAGTGCACCGATATGCTCACCGCTGATCAGCTTAGGCAGGTATTTTTGTTTCTGTTCTTCGTTGCCGTTGCGATGTATCTGGTTGACACACAAATTAGAGTGCGCGCCGTATGACAAGCCTACAGAAGCAGAAGCACGGCTGATCTCTTCCATAGCAATGACGTGGGCCAGATAACCCATATCAACGCCACCGTATTCTTCCTTAACGGTAATACCCAGTAAGCCCATACCACCAAACTTACGCCACAGATCCATTGGAAAGGCATTTTCCCGGTCGATCTCTTCGGCACGGGGGGCAATCTCTTCTGCGGCAAAGCTGTTGATCTGATCACGCAGCATGTCGAGGGTTTCACCAAGGCCAAAATTCAGGGTGTTGTATTGTGAGATCATCGCGTTGTTACCTGTTTCTTATGGTTGTGTGGTTGCTCAGACAGTGCTGATCTATTGCGCTTTTTGTTCCTGAGAAATAAGCGCCTGCATCGCTGACTGACAGCGCGATTCGGCGCTGTCCAGTTCGATCTGCAACATAGCGATATCGTTAAGTTGCTGTTTCAGCGCCTGTTTCTTTTCCGTAATTTTTGCCTGCAGGCGTTCCAGCTGTTTCATGCTGCCGCCGGGTGTCTGATCCCAGAGTTCAAATAGTTCTTTGCTTTCTGCCAGAGAGAAGCCTAAACGCTTGCCGCGAAGAATCAGTTTCAGGCGGACTCTGTCCTGGCTGCTGTATATGCGTGTCTGACCTTTGCGGGTTGGAAATAGCAAACCCTGATCTTCATAAAAGCGAATGCTGCGGGTTGTCACATCAAACTCGCTGGCCAGATCTCGGATTGTAAAAGTGGTTTTACTCATAACTGCTCGTATTTGTCTGAAAACCTAAGATGATTCGAATATAGAGTAAGTTTACGTAAACGTAAAGCATGTTTATTTTTGACTAATGTATTAGAGGCTTGTGTATGAGTTGTATTAAATTATTGATTTTTAAGTATTAATAGTGATTTTTTTGGGATAAAAATATGCGTATTATACTAAAGTAGTACTTGTTAACCCCTAGGGGTAATTGCTAGTTTCATCTAGCCGCTCAGGAACGTACCAGACAATTTGAACGGTTCTTAATACAACAAAAATAACAAGAGGCCGGTTACGAATGACTGCTGATTACGTTCTCGAAACCCGACATCTGGTGAAAGAATTCAAAGGCTTTACTGCCGTTGATGATGTCAATCTTAAGGTTGAGCGGGGCACTATCCACGCTCTGATCGGCCCGAATGGTGCCGGTAAAACAACAGTGTTTAATTTGCTGACGAAGTTTCTGACGCCTACAAAGGGCCAGATTCTCTATAACGGTGCGGACATCACTTCGCTGAAGTCGGCAGCTATTGCCCGAAGGGGGATAGTGCGTTCCTTTCAGATATCGGCTGTGTTTCCACACCTGAGTGTATTAGAGAACGTACGCATTGCTCTGCAACGTAAAGAGGGCAACAGTTTCCACTTCTGGACCTCCGATAAAGTGCTTAACAAGCTGAATGACCGGGCGATGGAGTTACTTGATCAGGTAGGGCTGAAGAGCTTTGCCAATACCGTCACAGTTGATCTTTCTTATGGCCGCAAACGGGCTCTCGAGATTGCGACTACGTTGGCGCTTGAGCCTGAGATGCTGTTGCTTGATGAGCCGACACAGGGCATGGGACATGAGGATGTCAGTGTTGTTGCTGACCTGATCAAACAAGTTTCCAAAGACCGTACCATTCTGATGGTTGAGCATAACCTTCACGTGGTCGCTAAGCTCGCAGACACCATAACAGTGCTACAGCGTGGCGCCATTCTGACTGAAGGTGATTATGCAGAAGTGTCACAGAACCCTCAGGTACGTGAAGCCTATATGGGCGTAGAAGCTGATGATCATCAGGCAGAAGCAGTACCTGAAAAGGAGGTCGTGTAATGAACAGCACAGTTATGAATCCTCCTGGCGAAGAGCTGCTGCGTACTGCAAAAAACAGTACCGGTGAAAAGATCCGTATCCATGATTTGCATGCGTACTACGGTGAGTCACATATTCTCCATGGCATAGATATGACGATCATGCAGGGAGAGCTGGTAACACTGCTGGGCCGTAACGGTGCAGGCCGTTCTACCACACTAAAAGCCATTATGAATATGGTTGGCCGGCGCACCGGTAAGATCAATATTAATGGTACCGACACCATCCCGTTACCGGCACACCGGATTGCGCATCTTGGTGTAGGTTACTGCCCTGAAGAGAGGGGGATTTTTTCCAGTCTTAATGTTGAAGAAAATCTCATGCTGCCTCCAGAAGTGCGTTCTGACGGCATGTGTCTCGAAGAAATCTACGAACTGTTTCCCAATTTAGCTGAGCGGCGCTACAGCCAGGGCACCCGTTTGTCTGGCGGTGAGCAACAGATGCTGGCGATGGCGCGAATTCTGCGTACTGGTGCCAACATTCTTTTGCTTGATGAAATAACCGAAGGCCTGGCGCCTGTCATAGTGCAAAAGCTTGCTCAGGTGCTGCAAATGCTCAAAGAACGCGGGCTTACCATTTTACTGGTGGAGCAGAACTTCCGTTTTGCTGCGCCTATTGCCGACCGTCATTACGTGATGGAACACGGCCATATAGTCGAAGAAGTAAAGCAGCACGAACTGGCTGCTAAGACTGAATTGCTAAACACCTATCTGGGTGTGTAACCGGATTAACTGAAAGCGTGAATAAAAATAAGAGCTTTAAAGGAGTGACGTTATGCAAGCGATGAAGAAAACTATGATGGCTGCGGCCATGAGTGCTGCTTTTGCCGTAACAGCCCAGGCTGGCGGTGTTTCCGATGACGTGGTTAAGATTGGCGTGTTGGCAGATATGGGCGGTGTTTATGCCGATATCTGTGGCAAAGGCTGTGTAACTGCCGTTGAAATGGCGGTTGAGGATTTTGGCGGAGAAGTGCTGGGCAAACCGATTGAGGTGATCAGCGCTGATGATCAGAACAAGCCGGATGTTGGCTCGGCTAAAGTACGCCAGTGGATCGAAAGCGAGCAGGTAGATGCGGTAAATGGTCTGGTTGCATCATCGGTAACCGGTGCGGTGACTAAGGTACTGACGGATGCGAAAAAAGTTGCCCTGATTTCCACATCTGCAAGCCATGCATTCACCACTAAAGCCTGTTCACCTTATAACGTCCATTGGACTTACAACGTTGCTGCACTGGCTAACGGCACTGTGAAGCCTATGGTCGATTCCGGTAAGAAAAAGTGGTTCTTCATCACGGCTGACTATGCGTTTGGTCATGCACTGGAAGGCATTGCGACGAAAGTGATTAACGATCAGGGCGGTGAAGTAGTTGGTGCTGTCCGGGCGCCGTTAGGCACCACTGATTTCTCTTCCTATGTGCTACAGGCACAGGCGTCTGGTGCAGACGTAATCGGTCTGGCAAATGCAGGTACTGATTTCGTTAATGCCTTGAAAACCTCTGCGGAATTTGGCCTGACAGAGACAGCTGATGTGGCCGGATTGCTGGTATTTACGCATAACGCTAAAGCACTGGATCCGGCAATTGCTGCCGGTATGAAGGCGACGACTGGATTCTACTGGGACATGGATGACCAAACCCGCGAGTGGTCAGCACGCTTTAAACAACGTCATGGCTCTATTCCTGCGATGGGTCAGGCGGGTGCGTACTCTATGACGATGCACTACCTGAACGCGATTAAGGCAGCTGGTACTGACGAAGCAGATGCGGTTATGGCGATGATGAAAGCAACTAAACCGGATGATTTCTTTGCCCGTAATGCTTATCTGCGTAACGACGGACGGATGGTGCATGACATGCTGCTGGTTAGCATCAAGGATGCCGCGAGCCGCCAGTCAGATGATGATATCTACAACATCGAAGCGGTTATTCCGGGAGATGTGGCGTTCAACCCTATGATGGAATCCTGCAACTTTGCAGCGAAATCCTGAGTACGGCTGATTAAGGGAGGGCATTCCCGTTTGGGAGGCCCTTCCGTTATAACAATAAGAACAGACAGCGACTAATATCTTGTCGGCTGTTGGTCTCAGTGTCACAAGAGATTCTGCCGTTCGGAGCGAAGCCATGGCGACATTATTTGGAATTAATCTTTTTGCCCTTTCCGGGCAGCTGTTGGTCGGTTTGATCAATGGCTCATTTTACGCCCTGCTCAGTTTGGGGCTGGCAATTATTTTTGGTCTTTTAAAAATTATTAACTTCGCTCAGGGCGCTATGTACATGCTGGGTGCTTTTCTGGCCTGGATGGCGCTGCAGTATTTTGGTGTGAATTACTGGTTAGCGCTGGTTCTGGTGCCGCTGGCTGTCGGTGGCATTGCGATTCTGATTGAGCGCTTTCTGGTGCGGCCAATCGCTAAAGAGGATCATTTATACAGCTTGCTACTAACCTTTGGTCTGGCGCTGATTCTGCAGGGGTTATTCACGCAGCTATACGGCTCATCCGGTCTGGCCTATCAAATTCCTGCCGAACTGAAAGGCGGTACTAAATTACCCTTTATGTATCTACCTAATTACCGTGCCTGGATCATTATTGCCTCGCTGGTGGTGTGTGCCACGACCTGGTGGGTGATTGAAAAAACAAAACTTGGGGCGTACCTCAGGGCTGGCACTGAAAACCCACAATTAATGCAGGGTTTCGGTATCAACGTACCACTGATCACAACATTAACTTTTGGTTTTGGTGTAGCGCTGGCAGGTTTTGCAGGTGTGTTGGCAGCACCGGTTTATTCCGTGAGCCCTGAGATGGGGTCTAACATTCTGATTGTTGTATTTGCCATCGTGGTTATAGGCGGTATGGGTTCCATCGGCGGGGCAATCTTGACTGGCCTGATGATGGGGGTGGTTGAAGGTCTGACTAAATTCTTTTACCCGGAAGCATCCAGCACAGTGATCTTTCTGGTAATGGTGATCGTGCTGCTGATTAAACCGGCCGGTCTGTTCGGCAAAGAAGCGTGAGGGGCGAATGATGAAAGTGAATAAGTTATATCTGAGTCTGTTTGGCCTGTCTTTGCTGGCGCCTTTAGTGCTGTATCCGGTGTTTCTGATGAAGGTGCTGTGCTTTGCACTTTTTGCCTGCGCGTTTAATTTACTGCTTGGCTTTGTTGGCCTGCTGTCTTTTGGTCATGCAATTTTTCTCGGTACCGGCGGTTATATTACGGGCAGTTTAATGCTGAATACTGGTATTACACCGGAGTTGGGCATACTGGCGGGAACAGTGGCGGCGGGCTTACTAGGTGCTGTGTACGGTAAGCTGGCGGTAAAACGTGAAGGTATTTATTTTGCGATGGTAACGCTGGCGCTGGCGCAGCTGGCATTCTTCTTCTACCTACAGGCTCCGTTTACCGGTGGTGAAGATGGTCTGCAAGGTGTTCCTCGGGGAATGCTGTTTGGCCTGGTGGATCTGTCTGACAATATGGTGATGTATTACTTTGTACTGGCGATCTTTATATTTGGTTTCTGGCTGATTCATCGCACCATTCATTCGCCATTTGGTCAGATACTAAAGGCGATCCGTGAAAATGAACCAAGAGCTGTTTCTTTGGGCTACAACGTTAATGATTACAAATGGGTCGCGTTTATTATTTCGTCTGCACTGGCGGGGCTGGCCGGTTCGACTAAAACTCTGGTATTCCAGTTGGCCTCGCTGACGGATGTGCACTGGCATATGTCCGGTGAAGTGGTGCTGATGACCTTACTGGGTGGAATGGGGACGATTTTTGGTCCGGTAGTAGGGGCTGCTGTTGTAGTTACTATTCAGAATTACTTATCCGGTGGTGAGCTGGGTAATTACATCAGTATTATTATGGGCGCTATCTTTATTGTATGTGTACTGGCTTTCCGCAGCGGTATCGTTGGGGAATTCCAGAAGATGGTGAAGAAGAATTTTTAGTCTGGTTGCAAAGTTAGATGTACCACCAGGTGACAGAAGGATTGAGTATGACTGTTGAGAATGACGCGATTGTGATTGTAGGTGCTGCCCGTACCCCGATGGGCGGTATGATGGGGTCGCTCAGTGAGGTGCCTGCACCGCAACTTTGTGCAACTGCAATTGCGGCTGCTATGCAGCGCGCCGGTGTTGCCGGAGATCAGGTTGATGAGGTTATCATGGGTTGCGTCTTGCCTGCTGGCTTAGGGCAGGCTCCGGCCCGTCAGGCAGCCCGGGCAGCGGGAATTGTCGATGCAGCCGGCGCTACCACCATAAACAAGATGTGTGGTTCAGGCATGAAAGCTGTGATGCTGGCCCATGATCAGCTGAAAGCGGGGCAGGTTGACGTCATGGTGGCGGGTGGCATGGAGAATATGAGCCTGTCGCCTTACCTGTTGCCAAAAGCCCGTGCCGGTATGCGCATGGGGCATCAGCAAGCGTTAGATCATATGTTTTATGATGGCCTCCAGGATGCTTATGAAGGCGGGCTGATGGGCAACTTTGCGCAGCAAACAGCAGATCAGTATGGTCTGACCCGTGAAGCGATGGATGATTTTGCGATTCACTCGCTGGAGAAGGCTAATCAGGCAATTGTTGATGGCAGTTTTAAAGCAGAAATTGCTGCGGTAACAGTTAGCAGCCGTAAAGGCGATATTACTGTTGATACTGATGAGCAGCCGGGGAATGCCCGGGTAGATAAAATCCGCAGTTTGCGGCCAGCCTTTGCCAAAGAGGGCACAGTGACAGCGGCCAATGCCAGTTCCATTTCTGATGGTGGTTCAGCGCTGGTACTGATGCGTGAAAGTACTGCTAAAGCACAGGGATTAAAGCCGCTGGCTAAAATTGTTGCGCATTCAACCCATGCTCAGTTACCGGAAGAGTTTACGATTGCACCAATTGGTGCAATTCAGAAGGTGTTGGATCGAAGTGGCTGGGCGAAAGGTGAAGTTGATCTGTATGAGATCAATGAAGCATTTGCCGTGGTCACTATGCTGGCATGTCAGGAACTGGGGCTGGACAGTAGTAAGGTTAATGTACACGGTGGTGCCTGTGCTCTGGGGCATCCAATAGGTTCGTCGGGCTCTCGAATTCTGGTGACCTTACTCTATGCCTTGCAGCAAAAAGGCTTACAGCGCGGTGTGGCATCACTTTGTATCGGTGGTGGTGAGGCCACTGCTGTCGCTATAGAAATGTGTAACTGATCTGAATTAAGTGAATAAATAACGCCCTGTGGGGCGTTTTTTATATCTGCAAGAATAAACGCTGATGATTTACGGCGGGTTATATTCGCTAGTTCAATGAGGCATTGAATTGAAAAGCTGGCTTGATCAGAGAGGCGATGTAAAAAGCGAAAAGCTACTCGTCTGAGATGAGTGTGCACGGAGGCTCTGACGGGTAGCTTTTCGCTAGGAGTAAGTATAGACCGGCTCTGATAACTGGCAAATTTCACAGTAAAGTTTTTAAACTGTTGTTATTTGGGGAGGGCTAATACACCTGCTATTCAATGTTTTCGCCCATCCTGGCTTGCTCCAGTAAACGGGTAGAAAACGTATCGCTGACCAGTCGTTGCGGGGTGATCAGATAGTAGGATTGATACACATTATTTACCTGGCCAATCAGGCTTACTTCATGGCTGCTCTCTACATCATCTTTGATCAGTAAAGGAGCAGGGAAAATTCCCAGACCTTCTTTACCAAAGGCTTTCATCAGCGCGCTGTCGTCTACGTGGCTGACAATACTGACATTTAGATTTTGCTCATTTAACCAGTACTCGATGGCCCGGCTGGTAGGGCTGTCTTTGCCAGGTAGCACCATAGGTTGCTGGTTCAGGCTGTGAGGAAAGTTTGCCTGTAACTCCCGTGCGTGAGCATGTCGAGCATAAAGTCCAATGTTACTTTTGCCGATTTCATGGCAAAACACTTTCAGGTTATAGCTGTTATCGGAAGGCGTGTCGGTGAGTAGCAGGTCAAGCTTATGAATGGCTAACTGGCTGAGAAGCTCTTCCTGTTTTCCGTCGATGCAGGTCAGTTTAATGTTGCTGTCTGAGTGAATTATGGGAGCCAGCCATTTAGTCACCAGTGACTTTGGCAAGGCATCAGAAATACCTACTTTCAGTGTTTTTATGTAAGTGTCGTTGCCTTGTGAGGTTTCCAGCCATTCTTCGGCGATGGCAAACATATCATCGGCATATTGTTTAGTAACACGGCCATAATCGCTAAGGGTGAGCTGTCGACCTTCGCGAATAAAGAGTTTTTTGTCCAGACGCTGCTCCAGCATGGAGATTTGCGCACTGATGGTTTGAGGCGTCAAATGCAGGATTTTACTGGCTTTTGCTATACTTCCTGCGTTGCTGACGACCCAAAAGTAGTAAAAATGATTGTAGTTTATGTTGGTTATCATTCGGTTTAATCGATGCTTAAGGTAGAAATAATCAGTTTTTATCTTCGTTGTTAGCCTATTAAATTAAAAAGGACTTGGCCAGCTAAACTAGTTTGAATAGAAATATCCTGATTAGTTGGAGCTGGTTTCTATGGAGAGAGAGAATGACAACTTTACGTAAATTTCTGCAGCGCGAGGCCGCTGGTGGTATTTTACTGATGTTTGCGACGGCAGTTGCTTTAGTGATTGCAAATAGCCCATTGGCAGAATACTACGACTTGCTGATTCATCTGATTGCAGGGGTTTCATTAGGTAACTTTTCCATTGAGAAGCCATTGTTGTTGTGGATCAACGATGGTCTGATGGCGGTGTTCTTTTTCCTGGTTGGATTAGAACTTAAACGTGAAATACTGGAGGGTGAGCTCGCCAAACCCTCACTGGTTGCTTTACCGTTTGCAGGTGCTGTTGGCGGTATGTTGGTGCCGGCACTGATTTATCTGAGTTTCACATCTTCATCGCCTGAGTTCACTGCAGGCTGGGCGATTCCTGCTGCTACAGATATTGCATTCGCCTTAGGGGTTTTAGCATTACTGGGCAAGTCTGTACCTGCTTCTATTAAGCTGTTTCTGGTCACCTTAGCCATTATTGATGATATTGGCGCGATTCTGATCATTGCCGTGTTTTACACCGAGAGTATTGATCCGGTGGCGCTGGCGGTGGTTGCGGGCTGTGTTGTCCTGCTGTGTGCTCTTAATTATCGTGGGATCAGTGATATTCCTGCCTACATGGTGGTTGGTTTAATACTCTGGACTGCGTTACTTAAGTCCGGTGTTCACGCCACCCTTGCAGGGGTTGTACTGGCATTCTTTATTCCTATGCGGGATAGCAAAAACCGACGTCATTCGCCGGTTCGGCATCTGGAGCACAGTCTGCATCCGACTGTAGCATTTATGATTTTACCGGTGTTTGCCTTTGCGAATGCGGGGTTAAACTTATCCACTATCAGTATCGAATCTTTAATGCATCCGGTGACACTTGGCATTGCAGCAGGACTGTTCGTGGGTAAGCAGGTAGGTGTATTCGGTTTCAGCTATCTGGTGGTGCGTTTCACCCGGATTGAGCTGCCTAAAGGTATGGACTTACTCAGTCTGTATGGTGTCTCGATACTTTGCGGGGTGGGCTTTACCATGAGTCTGTTTATTGGTTCGCTGGCATTCGAAGAAAGCGGTATCAATATGCTGATCGATGAACGTTTGGGTATCCTGCTTGCGTCTGTGCTATCAGCTATTACAGGCTTCCTGGTTATAAAATTGGCAATGCGTCGCAGTAAAGTCGCTAAGTCTGAAGAGCGGCGACGCAGGCTTGCTGAAAAGCAGGGCTGATTATTAATCGTTTTTTCCAGTTTCTTCTCACCTTTGAATCCAGGGACGGATTATTTTTTTGAGAAGCTTGCTGTTGTGATTCTGTCATGATTCCCGGTTATAACCTTGTTAGAGACCGCTGCTACTTAACTTGCTTGAGGTTTGAGTAAGCAGTCAGCTAAGGGGTATTGATCGGGGGAAGATTGAAACGGATTGTTTTCGGTATGTTTTCTTGAGCTACGCCAGCAGAACTAACCAGATTGATATGTCTGTAGCGCAGGTTCGTTGTAGCTCATTAGCTTTTTCATTACGTATCAATTAGTCTTGATCAGGCTTGTTTATAGTTTTATGTGTTTATATGTCTAATGAGTTGCTTGCAGTAAACACAATGTCTGAACTGAGAATGTTTTAGGCGTATAACGGCAACGGGAATGTGCCAGTAGTAGCCCGAAGTTATGTTGTACGAAGTTATCATTTTGGTTGTATTGCACTGGGCTGTTGAATGCAGATTTTAGTTGTAGATGATACGAAGCTAGTCAGAGAGTTACTTGAGTCCATTATCCTTGATGCCGGTGATACACCTTTTCTGGCCAGTGGTGCGAAAGAAGCTAAAACAATTCTTAATACAGTTGATATTGACCTCATCCTGATGGATGTCGAAATGCCTAAGGTAGATGGGTTTACCCTGACAAGGCAGATACGACGTCATTTGGGAGACAACTGGATTCCGATTATTTTCCTTACAGGTAAGAGCGATGATCAGCATCTGGCAGATGCGATTGACGCCGGCGGTGATGATTACCTGACTAAACCTATTAATCCTATTGTTCTGGGCGCAAAGATTCGTGCGATGGCGCGTATTGCGCAAATGAAGGCAGATCTTGATGAAGCTAATCACCAGTTGATGAAACTGACACATATTGATCCTCTTACTGATGTTGTAAACCGCCGTGGCCTTGATGAGTCGTTACAGCGCGCCTGGAAGCTGCATCAGCGGGAAAAAACAGAGCTCTGTGTTCTGTTTATCGATATCGATCAGTTTAAGCCGTATAACGATAACTATGGTCATCAGCGGGGCGATGTTTGCCTGAAAGAATTCAGTGCTGTACTGAAAGGGCAGCTTCACCGGCCAGCAGATCTTGTTGCCCGTTTTGGGGGAGAGGAGTTTGTTATATTACTGCCAAATACATCCCTTGAAGGCGCTGAAAAAATTTCCAGTGATATCATTAATGCGCTTGCAGAAGCTGCACTAGAACATGCCTTTTCGCCGATTAAGCCTTATATTACGGCGAGCATCGGCATCAGTTCCAGTCAGTTTAATGGCAGTACCAGTCAGGGACTGTTATCTCAGGCGGATAAAGCGCTGTATTTTGCTAAAAGTAATGGCCGTAACCGTTATGCTACTTTTGCGGAAAGTGAAGCCGCTCAATCTAAACAGGCCTGATACAGGTCTGTTTTCGTTTAATCTGTTTATTAAATTCTATTATTTCTCTCATTCCTGACTAACTAAAGTTTGGATAAGCCCAGGCACCGGTTTGCAGTTTGCGGTACTGGCTGGGTGATATGCCCATCACTTTTTTAAATACCCTCGAAAAATAATATGCATCTTCATAGCCCAGTTGCAGCGCAATTTCTGTGACGGCTTTGTGGCTACTGTCGAGTAGCTGGCAGGCACGCTCTATCTTCAGATGGATAAAGTGGCTAATGGGGGTGGTGTCGGTCAGCTCTTTGTATTTTTTGATGAAATGATACTTTGACAGATTCACACTCGCAGCCAGCGTATCCAGATCCAGCTGTTCATGTAAACGTGCCTGCATCAGGCTGTGTACCTTTTCCAGATCAAAGCCTTCAGCGGCGTGTGCTTGCCCGCGGCTCAGCGGCAGCAATACAGCAATATGTGTCAGTATCTGGCGAAGCTGGTTGGCCGCATGCAGATATGTATTCAGGTGGTACTGAGTTTGTCTGGCATCCAGCAGCGCCTGAAAGTCGCTGATCAGTTTACTGTGAATACCAAGGTGCACCACAGGCCGGTGACGCTTTTCACTGATTAAACGAATGAACTCGCTACTTTCACTGCCTGAGAAATGGCTCCAGTAAATACTCCACGGATGATCCTGGTCGGAGGCGTAATGGTGCGCCTGTCCGCGGGGCAAAATAATCAGATCCCCAGCTTTTATACGCCATATACGTCCATCAACGGTTAGTTTACCCGTGCCTTCAAGACAGTAAATGATCAGGTCATCATCGTGTTCTTTACGTTGCATCTGATGGCCTGTGGCTTCTTGATAATAGCCAGCTCCCAGAGGGTACAGCTGTGAAGTCAGTGGGTGTTCATTCAGCATACGAATAATTTTATGGGGTAAGACAAAGCGAATGCTTGCTGTATCAAGTGGCCAGTTTGAAGGCGTACTCATGACTTACTCCGGAAGTTAGGATAAGGTTAGACTAAGATATAAGGGTAATTACTTATTTGTTAGCAATATAATCCATTAAGTCAGCAACTTTATCAATCCTTGCAATTGCTGAGCTGTGCTTTAATCGAATCAGTACCTTGCTTCGGTATGTAAGCGAAACAGGCAACGATATGACCAATAACAAGAACTCAATAACAAGAGTTAAAGGTGATTAGAATGACTCAGCAAGTCCCACTGCTTATTAATGGTGAATTGGTTTCCAGCCGTGCGAATGAGTGGATTCCGGTGACTAATCCGGCAACTCAGGAAGTGCTGGCACAGGTACCTTGTGCAACTGAAGAAGAAGTTGAACAGGCAATTGCAGCGGCCCGAAATGCCTTTGCTACCTGGAAAGAGACACCGGTAGGTGAACGTGCCCGGCTGATGCTGCGTTATCAGGCATTGCTAAAAGAGAATCATGATGAGATAGCTACACTGCTGTCTCAGGAAACCGGCAAGACTTTTGAAGATGCGAAAGGTGATGTGTGGCGTGGCATAGAAGTTGTTGAACATGCCTGCAATATTGCGTCACTGAGCATGGGTGAAACCGTCGAAAACGTTGCCCGTAAGATTGACTGCTACAGCATTACTCAGCCATTAGGTGTGTGTGTTGGTATTACCCCGTTTAACTTTCCGGCAATGATCCCATTGTGGATGTTCCCGATGGCAATTGCCTGCGGTAACACTTTTGTCCTGAAACCTTCTGAACAGGACCCGCTGACGCCAATGCGCCTGGCTGAACTGTTTAAAGAGGCCGGTGCACCGGATGGTCTGCTGCAAGTACTGCATGGCACTAAAGATGTGGTTAATCAGTTACTGACGCATAAAGATACGCCGGCGATTTCCTTTGTTGGTTCTGTGAATGTTGGTGAACATATTTACCGTACCGGTACCGATCATATGAAACGTGTGCAGGCATTTGCCGGTGCCAAAAATCATATGGTGGTCATGCCAGATGCACAGAAACAGCAAGTCATAAATAATATTGCAGGTGCTTCTGTCGGCGCGGCGGGGCAGCGTTGTATGGCGATTTCTGTCGCTGTGTTTGTGGGTAAATCCCGCGAATGGATTCCTGAAGTGCGTGATGCGCTGGCGAAGGTGCGTCCCGGTGCCTGGAATGATCCTGATGCCGGTTATGGTCCGCAGATTAACCCGCAGGCTAAGGCACGTATTCTCGACTTCATCCGTCAGGGTAAAGATGCAGGTGCCGACTGTATTCTCGATGGTTCTGAATGTGTTGTTGAAGGCTTCCCGGATGGTAACTGGGTTGGACCGACTATGTTCCGCAATGTCACAACGGATATGTCTATCTATACCGAAGAGATCTTTGGCCCGGTACTGATCGCGCTGGAAGTGGATACGCTGGATGAAGCCATTGAACTGATCAATAACAACCCGTATGGCAATGGTACCTCCATGTTTACGGCGTCCGGTGCTGCTGCACGCAAATATCAGCATGAAATCAAAGTCGGTCAGGTAGGTATCAACGTGCCGGTGCCTGTGCCTCTGCCTATGTTTTCGTTCACGGGCTGGCGTAAATCGTTCTACGGTGATCAGCACGCCTATGGTAAGCAGGCGGTGCGTTTCTATACCGAAACCAAGACAGTAACCGCCCGTTGGTTTGAGGATGATATTGATACCGGTGTGAATACCAGTATCAACCTGCGCTGATGTTCTGGCCGGTTCAGGGGCTAGCTCTGAACCGGTCGATTAAGAGCATAAAGATGCAGAGAAAGATGATAGCGAAAGAAGGGGTGAGCAATGGATTTTGAACTGAACGAAGATCAGTTGGCCTTCAGCGAAATGGCCAAAGCGTTTGCAGAAAATGAATTGCAACCTCATGCCGGAGAATGGGATCAGCAACAGATCTTTCCGGTCGATGTTATACGGGCCGCCGGAGAACTGGGCTTTTGCGGTTTATACAGTCATGAAGATGTTGGTGGCCTGGGGCTTTCTCGGTTAGACGCCAGTATCATTTTCGAGCAGCTGGCGATGGGCTGCACGTCAACCACTGCTTATCTCACCATTCACAATATGGTGGCCTGGATGATCAGTGAGTTTGGTAATGAAGATACCCGTCAGCAATGGTGCCCGGATCTGACATCCGGCCAGAAGCTTGGCTCCTACTGCCTGACTGAACCGAATGCTGGTTCTGACGCTGCGCATTTGAAGACCACTGCGCGTCTGGAAGGCAGTGATTACATTCTTAATGGCAGCAAGATATTTATCTCTGGTGCCGGTAGCACTGATTGTCTGGTGGTGATGGCGCGCACCGGCGGAGAGGGTGCCGGAGGCATTTCGGCCTTTGCGGTAGATGCTCATGCTGAAGGCATCGAGTATGGACGTAAAGAAGACAAAATGGGCTGGAATAGCCAACCAACCCGGATGATCAGTTTCAGTGATGTGCGGGTTTCAGCTACCGCGATGCTGGGTAAGCCGGGAGATGGTTTTAAAATTGCCATGCGTGGTTTAGATGGTGGCCGGGTGAACATCGCTACTTGCTCTGTGGGTACAGCGCAGCAGGCACTGAATCAGGCGCGGGATTACATGCATGAACGTAAACAGTTCAGCCAGCCGTTAGCGAATTTCCAGGCGTTGCAGTTCAAGCTGGCCGAATCCAGTACTGAATTAGTGGCTGCCCGGCAAATGGTACGTATGGCGGCGGCCAGGTTGGATGCGAGTCATCCGGATAAAACTACTTACTGCGCAATGGCAAAACGTTTTGCGACGGATGTTGGTTTCCGGGTTGCGGATGAAGCCCTGCAGATTTTTGGCGGCAATGGTTATATCAAGGAATACCCGCTGGAGCGGTATGTACGGGATAACCGTGTACACCGGATTCTGGAAGGGACCAACGAAATTATGAATGTGATAATCGCCCGTCGGCTGTTAGTCGAAGATGCAGCAGCGATTGTCTGAACTGATTAGGCATAAGGAAGATCATGATGACTGATGCTCTGGTGCTGGAAAAGCGCGGCAATATCGCCGTACTGACCATGAATAATCCACCGGCGAATACTTGGACGGCAGATAGCCTCAAAGGGCTGAAACAGCTGGTGGAAGATCTGAATCAGGATAAGCAGATTTATAGTCTGGTCATTACCGGGCAGGGGGATAAGTTCTTCTCCGCCGGTGCTGATCTGAAACTGTTTGCTGAAGGCGACAGAAGTATCGCGCGGGACATGGCGCGATATTTTGGTGAAGCCTTCGAGACTCTGAGCCGCTTTCGCGGTGTTTCTATTGCAGCTATTAATGGTTTTGCCATGGGTGGCGGTTTAGAAGTGGCGCTGGCCTGCGATATCCGAATTGCTGAAGCTCAGGCACAGATGGCATTGCCAGAGGCGAAAGTCGGCCTGTTGCCTTGTGCAGGTGGTACCCAGAATCTGACTATGCTGGTCGGTGAAGGCTGGACGAAGCGAATGATTCTATGTGGTGAACGGCTGAAGGCTGACAAAGCGCTGCAGATAGGCCTAGTTGAAGAAGTGGTTGAGCAAGGTCAGTCACTTGAGGCTGCACTGGCAATAGCTGAGAAAGTGGCTGAACAGAGCCCGACAGCAGTTGCTGCCTGTAAACAGCTGATTCAGAACAACCGCTCTAATCACTGGGATCAGGGTTACATTCTGGAACGTGAATTGTTTGTCGACCTGTTCTTCACTGAAGATCAGAGCGAAGGCGTGAATGCCTTTCTGGAGAAGCGTAAACCGACCTGGTTGAATAAATAAGGAAATACGCATGAGCTGTGTATTGTTTAACGAACTGACCACCGCTTCAGGCCATAAAATTGGCCAGATGACCCTGAATGCCGAACGTTCTCTTAATGCCCTTACGCTGGACATGATCGAACTGATGCTGGAGCAACTGCAGAACTGGCAGCAGGATAATAGCATTGTTTGTGTGCTGCTGGATGGTGCTGGCGAAAAGGCTTTTTGTGCCGGTGGTGATGTAGTCAATCTGTATAAGTCGATGACAGGTGATGGCGATGCGTATTTCCCCGAGCACTTTTTTACTCAGGAATATCGTCTGGATTATCTGTTACATAGCTATAGCAAGCCGCTGATCTGCTGGGGTCATGGCATCGTCATGGGCGGTGGTATGGGGCTGATGAGCGGTTGTAGCCATAGGGTCGTGACAGAGCGTAGCCGGCTGGCAATGCCTGAAGTGACTATTGGCCTGTATCCGGATGTTGGTGGCAGTTGGTTCCTTAACCGTATGCCCGGGAAAACCGGATTGTTTCTGGGTTTAACCGGCAATTCGATGAATGCTGCTGATGCACTGTTTTTAGGTCTGGCAGATCGGTTTATTGCCAGTGAGTGTCGCCAGCAGTTACTGGATGATCTTTGCAATGCTAACTGGCAGGGCAATCATCAGAGCGTTGTGGCTTCGGTACTGCGTCATCTGGAACAGAACTCTCTGGCCGACTGGCAGGCAGATTCTCCCGTTCAGGAGCATTTCGAAGTTATTAACCGCCTGATGGATCAGGATTCTGTTGCCGACATAGTGACTGCTCTGCAGACACTGGAAACCGAAGATAAATGGTTGTTACGGGCCCAACAGGCGATCAGTCATGGTAGCCCGCTGGCAATTAACCTGATCGCACGTCAGTTGCAGCGTTGCCGGCACTTATCCCTTAAAGAAGTATTTCAGCAAGAACTGGCGTTGTCGGTGCAATGCTGCCGTCACCGCGAATTTCCGGAAGGTGTCAGGGCTTTGCTGGTGGATAAAGACGGAGCCCCACAATGGACATTTAATACTCTGGCCGATGTAGATCAGACTCTGGTGGATGAGTTTTTCACCAGCCCCTGGGAAGTGAATCCACTGGCGGGTTTATAAACAGAATTACAACAGTTTTACCTATGAATGTAGGTCGATAAGAGGACAGGAAGATGGCAACAATCGGATTTATTGGTTTAGGTAATATGGGCGGCCCAATGGCAGCTAACCTGGCGAAGGCCGGCCATCAGGTTAAAGTTTTCGACCTTTCAGAAGCCGCATTAACGGCTGCCGCTGAACAGGGTTGTAATGTCATGGGAACCGCTGCAGAAGCAGCCCGTGACAGTGAGTTTGTTATCTCCATGTTACCGGCCGGTCAGCATGTGGAGGCGGTTTATCTGAACGGCGATACGCCACTGTTTGAGGTTATTTCTAACTCTGCATTGATTATTGACTCATCGACGATTGATGCAGCAACGGCTAAAAAAGCCGCAGCCGCAGCTGCTGAACGCGGTTTAAGCTTTATCGATGCACCGGTTTCCGGTGGTGTCGGCGGGGCGGTTGCCGGTACGCTGGCCTTTATGGTTGGTGGCTCTGAGCAGGAGTTTGCCCGGGCAAAGCCGGTGCTGGATTGCATGGGGAAGAATATTTTCCATGCCGGTGATCATGGTGCCGGTCAGATCGCAAAAGCCTGTAACAATATGCTGTTGGCAGTACTGATGACAGGTACTTGTGAAGCACTGAATATGGGCATGAAGAACGGCCTTGATCCGGCGGTGCTGTCAGAAATCATGAAGCAGAGCTCTGGCGGTAACTGGGCACTGAATGTATATAACCCTGTGCCGGGTGTGATGGAAAACGTACCTTCTTCCAATGATTATCAGGGCGGTTTTCAGGTTGATCTGATGTACAAAGATTTAGGTCTGGCAATGGGGCTTAGCCAACTGAGTGAGTCGCCAGTGCCGATGGGATCACAGGCCCGGGCATTGTTCAGTCTGCATAAGTCTAAAGGTAACGGCGGAATGGATTTTTCCAGTGTACTTAAGCTCTATCAGGACCAGTAATCACTGCGTCTGAAAATAACCTGTTTGTTTGTCAGCTCCAGAGCTGGCGAACTGGCTACCAATAAAAATAACAAAGCCCTTTTTTCCGGTCTGTTCTGACCGATGGCGTGCTATGGGCTTCATGGAGTGATTAATGGCAAATCAGCAAGCAGATTATGCGCTGCAGTATCAGGCAGCCCAGCAGAATCCGGAAGCCTACTGGGCGGAGCAGGCGGGTAATATTAACTGGTTCAAGCCGCCGCAGACCACTCTTGAAGCTTTGCCAAACGGCAGCCATCGCTGGTATCCGGATGGCGAACTGAACTCATGTTATCTGGCGCTGGATCAGCATCTGGAAACCCGGGGCGATCAGGTGGCACTGTATTACGATTCGCCTGCCAGTGATGTTAAGCAGGCCATTAGCTTTCGTGAACTCCATCAGCAGGTAGCGCTTTTCGCCGGCACACTTAAAGGTCTGGGTGTCGAAAAAGGCGATACCGTTGTTATTTATATGCCGATGATTCCGGAAGCCGCGGTTGCCATGCTGGCCTGTGCGCGTTTAGGTGCTGTGCATTCCGTTGTGTTTGGTGGTTTCGCACCGAATGAACTGGCAATACGTATTGATGATGCCAAACCAAAGCTGATCCTTACGGCTTCCTGCGGCATCGAATTCGATAAGCTGATTGCTTATAAACCCTTGGTGGATAAAGCGGTTGCGCTGGCACAGCATAAACCTTTGCATACACTGGTTTGCCAGCGGCCGATGTTACAGGCTGACATGGATGATCAACGGGATCTTGACTGGTATGCATGTCAGCAAGGCGCAGAACCGGCGGACTGCGTACCGGTTCAGGGTAAAGATCCTCTGTATATTCTCTATACCTCGGGTACTACTGGCGCACCAAAAGGTATCGTTCGGGATAATGGTGGTCATGCGGTTGCGCTGAATTATGCGTTGCATAATGTCTATGGTATGCAGTCCGGAGATGTCTGGTGGGGCGCATCGGATATTGGCTGGGTAGTTGGCCACTCGTTCATTGTTTATGGCCCGCTAATGGGCGGCTGCAGCGCAATTTTCTATGAAGGTAAACCTATTCGTACGCCGGATGCTGGCGCGTTTTGGCGGGTGATCAGTGAATACGGTGTCAATGCCATGTTCTGCGCCCCAACCGCATTCCGTGCCGTTCGTAAGGAAGATTCCGAAGGCCTGTTAAGCAAAGAATATGATCTGAGTAGCCTGAAACGTTTATTTGTGGCTGGCGAAAAGCTGGATTCATCTACCTATCACTGGCTGGATGATTTACTTGGCGTACCGGTGATTGATCACTGGTGGCAGACCGAAACCGGCTGGCCAATGACCTCACCTATGATGGGCTGGAATAATCCTTCAGCATCTCGTTTAGGTTCGACCAACAAACCTATTCCTGGCTATGACATTCAGGTGGTCGACGGGGCAGGTCAACCGGTTGAAGCTAATAAAACCGGCAATATCGTTGTTAGCTTACCGATGCCACCAGGCGTTGCCTGGGATATCTGGAACCAGCCGCAGCGCTTCACCGATTCCTATCTGACTGCTTTTCCGGGTTTCTACCACACCGGTGATGGCGGTTTTAAAGATGACGAAGGCTATGTCTACATTACTGGCCGGACCGATGATGTGATCAATGTATCCGGGCATCGCTTATCCACCGGTGAAATGGAAGAAGTGGTATCCGCTCACCATGCTGTCGCTGAGTGTGCCGTCATCGGCATGCAGGACACCCTGAAAGGTCAGTTGCCAGTGGGGTTAGTGGTACTCAAAGCAGATGTGGATATAGACCCTGAAGTACTGGAGGCCGAGTTAGTGCAAATGGTCAGAGATCAGGTTGGCGCGCTTGCCTGCTTCCGTAAGGCGGTTGTTGTACAGCGCTTGCCTAAAACCCGATCGGGTAAAATCCTGCGGGCTATTTTGCGTAAAATTGCTGCCAACCAGGACTATAAAATGCCTTCAACTATCGATGATGAAAGCATCCTTGGTGAAATAACCGACATCATGCAGCGTACCGGCATGATTTGATTCAGGGCATTGTGGAATAGATAAGCAGTCAGAACGAAGCTAAGAGACGTAACAGAAATATATAAGAGACAAATGTCATGCAGATAAAAGACAAAGTGTTTGTAATTACCGGCGGTGGCCGTGGCCTGGGGTTAGCAATGGCGCGTCATCTTGCAGAGCAAGGGGGCATACTGGCGCTGATCGATCTGGATGCGGGTGTATTAGACAGTGCGGTATCAGAATGCCGCAGTTTAGGCGGCAGTGCGCATGCTTTTGTGTGCGACATCACCAATGAGGCAGCCGTTGAAGCAACTTTCGAACAGATCAAAGAAACCTGCGGCGGCGTGCACGGGTTAGTGAATAACGCCGGCCTGATGCGTGATGGCATGCTCATAAAAGTAAAAGATGGTGAGCTGCAGGCCAAAATGGGGCTGGATCAGTTCCGTTCAGTATTTGATGTAAACGTGACCGGTACTTTTCTGTGTACCCGTGAAGCAGCAGCAATTATGGCTGTGCAGGGCGAAGGCGGGGTGATTGTGAATATATCCTCTGTCTCCCGCGCCGGTAACATGGGGCAAACCAATTACTCAGCCACTAAAGCATCTGTCGCGACTATGGTTGTTACCTGGTCGGGCGAACTGGCCCGTCATGGTATTCGGGTGGGCGGTATTGCACCGGGTGTCATCGCCACAGATATGACTGCACAAATGAAGCCGGAAGCCGTCGAGCGTATGGTTCAGGCAGTTCCATTACGCCGTTTGGGTGAAGTAGAAGAAATGGCCCATACACTGCAGTACATAATTGAGAACGATTTCTTTACTGGCCGGATTATAGAAATGGATGGCGGTTTGCGGATTTAATTACTGAACTCTTTTAACGGCAGATACAGTAGTACGTTGTAAGCAGTTTTCAAAATTTGTTAAGGGGATATAAGGCCCCTTAACATCCCTTTACATCTGGCTATTTAATCAATAATAGCCACAGCATCGACTTCGAATAGCATGCCATCTATCGCTAATCTTGGGACAGGAACCAGAGACTGCGCCGGAAGTGTCTTACCAAAGGTTGTACGCACATGTAATGTCATTACATCAAGCATCGACTGATCGTAATTTACAACATAGGTAGTTAATTTTGCTACTTGGTTTGGCTTCGCTTTGGCAGCTTCAAGCGCTATGCTCAAATTTTTATAGGCTTGTTCGACCTGCTTAGCAAACTCCGGAGATAGCTTACCTTCTTTGTCTTCACCTCCCTGGCCAGCAAGGTGAACAATGCTGTTTCCTCCTTTGGAAATAACCACATGGCTAAAACCATAAGGCTCTGGGTTATATAAACCCTCTGGATTCAAGATAGTTGTTTCTACTGTTGAAGTCATTGGGCTCTCCTGAGCGATCGCGTTAAACGTAGTTGTCGTTATTGCTGCTACGACGCCTATTTTTAAAATGCAATTTTGTAGCGCTTTAAATTTGAACGTAGGACTGTTTGTTAAATTTAGATATTTCATGAACCTGCTTCGCGTTGTCTTGTAATCAGGTGCGCAGTATAATTGTTAAAGTTAACTTTAAGTCAACACCTTAGTTTTATATATTAATTTACGCTCGATATTTAATTTAAAGCCATGATAAATAACAATAATTTTACTGTTGGTCAGCTATCTGAACGAAGTGGTGTCGCAACGTCTGCACTGCGGTTTTACGAAACTAAAGGTTTGATTCATTCCAGGCGAACGAATGGTAATCAACGCAGATACAATGCTTCTATGTTGAGAAGGATTGCATTAATTCAGGTTGCCCAGTCTGTCGGCTTTACTCTTGAAGAAATTACGTTTGAGCTAGCAAGCCTGCCAATGGACAAAACTCCTACTAAGAGAGATTGGGAGCGAGTCGCCAGGAAATGGCAAAAAGATCTCGATAGTAAAATGAGACAAATACAATCTTTAAGGGATAATTTAACAGGTTGTATTGGTTGCGGATGTTTGAGTATGAAGAAATGCCACTTACTTAATCCTGATGATATCCTGCATGAAAACGGGGATGGTGCACAAAGGTTAATCGACGAGGAAGGTTGCGAATAAGTCTGAATCATTAGAAATAAGTTCTGATTTCAGACGTCGTCTTTCCAATCTTTGTTAGTGTGTGCTTATGATTCCAAGTCCTTAATTCAAAAAACCTAAAGCTGTATATGGTTTAGGCTATATTTGTTTATGGGAGTACAGATCGGCCGAAAACGTATAGCGTATTCTCTGGCCTATGCTTTTACTCCGCTATCCATAAAATCGTGTGTGCTAACGTCGCAATAAAAGGCGAGCGTAAGCGAGTCCATCCCATGATTTTTGTGGGCGATTTTTAATTGCCTTGTTAAATATTGTCATTGAACGGATGCTCTTTTAGAACACTTTTTTGATGCAGTACCTTTCTTTTGGCCCATTCAATATTGAGTGTACGTAACATCTCAACTTCTTTTGCGAACCATAACCGTCTAGAATCGTTCCCCTCTACTCTATGTTCTAGTTCCCAATCTCGGGCGAGCTGTGAAACACCTCCGGACACAAACCAATAAAGTAACTCATCAGATTCCTTTGTCTTTCGGCGCTCAAATTCTGAACCTCTTTCAGTAACTACAAAGTGATATTCATCACCGATGATCTCAACATGTGGCGCTCCGCTATGAGTCGGACAATCTGGCATAAGAAAAAGGCCATTTGATCGAGGCCCGTCGACTAGTCTTTTCCTTATGGAGTCGAGTTCTTTTTGGAGCACTGAGATTCTCTTCATAGATATTTAACGCCCAAAGCAGCAGCGCGCATTAGCGCGTCCAGCCCGCAGGGCTATGCTGCCTTTGCTTGTTATGTTTTTACGCTGGATATACATATATAACCAGCCAAACCATTAGAGCCACATAAGCGACTAGTGTGAAAATGAAAAAGTTGCGTCTTTTCTCACGCTCTTGGGTTGGTATATATAGTCCCTTAAGCCCGGTTATTGGCAGGAACAATAAATACTCTAGCCAATGCTTCGCAAACATAAGTGATAGCAATACTAATAAATACGGACGAATGGGGTCACTTGGGTGAGGAAAGCTATTCGCTACTGCGCCCCCAACCAATGCGAGTACAAAAAGAGCACACCATTTTTGAAACTCAGTACCTATGAACATATATCGCCTGAAACATAACGCCTTGCTCAGCGGAAAAATGCGAGCACAAGCGAGTATTTTTTCCGATGCAGCAACTTGTTAGAAATTCGATTCTATTCTATCAACAAATTTGTTAATTTTTTCTTTGCTAAGTTTTTCACTATTATATAAAGACAACATCTTAAATTTGCAATTAGTTGCGCAAGCTCCTAAAAGTGCAAGTTTAAGAATTTTTTTCACTGGCTTCCTCAAAACAAAAGCATCAACCCACCAAGGTGAACCAAGAGTGGTTATAACTTTCATTTCTTTTAAGTTGTTTAAACACTGCTTGATTGGACCATAGTCTGAAGCATGCTCGTATGCGTGTCCTGGTGCCCAAACTCTGTCAAACCAACCTTTTAAAATGGCAGGAAAACTAAACCACCAAGTTGGAAATATTAAAACCAAGCATTCGACTTGCTTTAGTTGCTTAATATCACTATTCACTTGATGATCATCAAACATATTTTGGTAGTAACTTTCTCTTTCTGCTTTACTCAATACTGGATTGAAACCTTCGTTGTAAAGATCTTTTACAGTTACTTGATAACCTTTTTTCTTTAGATGGGTAATTGTTTTTTCCGTCAAGTATTTGCAGAGACTATTTTCTAAAGGGTGTGCTACTACAACTAAACAGTTCACTATATATCCTTATGTTTCTAACATTTTAATTCTGAGCTGGCTTGGTTTGCCATTTTAGATATCTCTATTATAGATATATAAACATATGAAGAGTAAGGAAAAATCAGAAAGCGTCTTTCATTATCTTCCATGAAAACGAGCCAGCGTATATTTCTGGGAGGCTTGGCACAGTATCCCAAGCAACTAATCTGCTAACTTATTGATAATGCAATATTTCGTATATATTTCCAACAGGTTTTCGAGCCTACCTGTCTGTCAAAACGAGCCGTCATTTTGAAAGTCACCAAATATACTGTACGAATATTCATAGTTAGGCTGCTGCCTGCCCCGAAGAAAAGCCGCTATTTATGTTTGCTTTTGGTACAGAGCAGTCAACCTTCGCGTCAACCGCAGGCTTCTGCTACGCGAACTTAGCGCCCCCCATTGGCCAGTTTTACATGACCACTACAAACGCGGCTAGGGCTGTTGGTTTTGAAAAACTCTTACCTGGTCTGAGAGCCCTTATTTAGGGCATACCAGAGACAACAGATCGGCACTTCGATCGAATCTATTCGTTAAGCTCGCGCAGTAGTTTGATGATAGAGGAGCTAGACCATAAGTACAGATTGATAAAATCAGATGAGGACAAATTCCCTTCTTATCTTTTTGACATTATAAATATAGATAAATCTGAACCTGTATCCTTTTTTACTCATCGCTTACCTTAGTCTCTCCGCAACGCAGCTAACTAATGTTGCCGCTGTTAGAGGGCATCTCGATGTACCAACACGAGGATTTCTACGGCTAGGTCATATGAGGCTGAGTAACTTAATCCACGACAAAGGAGTCATCGGGAGTCTTGGTGCTGGAGCGCAGATTACAGGCACTGACTTGCCGTACCGCAGGCAGCTGCTTGGCGCTTTGTTACTTGGCGCCTATAGTTTCGATGCATAAGGGGATTCTGTTTCATCTTTCAGAGTTGGCACAAATATTTTGTGTGTCTACCAATCAGATTATTCGTTTATGGACATGTGTAATGCCTACTATCAGCTCGACACGCAACGATGCTCCTATAAAACAAGATAATAGCCAAGGCGTTACAGTTAAGGCGGCCAGCGATTCAACAGATCAAAACGGTATCACAGAGGCATTACATAGCAATCCTCGCGGTGTTGAACTTTCTACCAGGGCGCAGAAAATTCAGAAGCTAAACGAAGAGTTTTTTTCTGCGAGACCACAAAGTGTATCTATCACGCCAGAATTTATAGCGCGACTCACCGAAGATGATTTTCTCAGCACCGATGTGGCGAGCAAACTAAGTCCATCTGTAGCTTCACCTGGTGAAAGTCCCAACAGTACTCCTGGAGAACTATCTACTTTCATAGACCGCTTTAGTAATGGCGTGAAGGAAACTGACCCCGAGAATAGCTTAATCACGACTCTACAAACGGCCAAATCGATTATTCATAATTTTGATGGCTCAAAACTTTCCTCGCTGGCGAGTGACATCAAGACCGTCGGTGCAGAACAAAATCAATACTTAAACGCCACAGCAGGACAGCCCCTGGGCAGTGAAGACAAGACACCTATTAATCAACTGGAAATGGCGCTAAAAATCGCCGATAAAACTGAACCTAGGGAATCTATCCTCTAATAAAATTAATGAGTACCTTTCGGTGTTTGGTCCGTTCTGAACTGTCACAGCCAGAATTAACGCCTTCCTCTTTAGAAAAGGTTCGATTGAAACAAACATGTTTGAACAAAAATATACTTACAAACTTCAACCGACGATTGACACTCTCGCATAGCAAGCAGTGACAATGGGTTCCCAACTTTTTTAAGAACAGAGATGGGTTACGTGGTGCTGCAAGAAGAGTTTTGGAGAAATAATATGGACATTCGTTCGACAACCCCAGCTTATCGGCTATCAAATCAAGTTAAGCAACCTCCACATGATTCTTATGAGGAAAAAAGTAGCATCGATTCTCTATTAAAGTCATTGCAAGAAGGGGGGGGACTAGAAGCAACCCCTTATAAAGGCACAACGTTCGATAACGCAGTAGAGTCTGTTCGTTTTGTGCAGAGAAATCCGTGGGACGAGTTCGTTAAAACCGTGACCATTGGCACTGAATCCCTGTCAATGCTGGACGCTAAAAGAGCGCGTCATACACTAGATGGTCACGAGAGCACGGAAAACATCAACCTGTATCAAGCAAGCATGATCGATCAGGGAAATGAACGCACTACTAAAGCTGTCGTTAAAATTGATGGCGTATTTGTGGCACTACAAACCACCCGTGGAGAAATAGCAACACCCTTTCGGCCCAATCCAGAGCATGAGCAGATAGCAGAAGCAAGTTTAATACTGCAGGAATCGCATGGAGAATATGATGTCTTTCTCGATAGTTTAAAGGCTCGGTTTGGTGGCCGCGTGTCAGTTCAAACATTCGAAGACGGCGACGGGCCTAATTATGCACAGGCTCACGCGTTGCTTAACGACTCTTCATGGGGAGACTTTGTAAACCAGCAGACAAAACGAATGTACCAAACCCAATCTATCCGTGCGACAGCATTGCAACAGATGGAACAAGGCTTAGTAAATTACAATGCTTCACCGCAAAAAACGGTTTTTACTATTGATGGGGTTATAGTTGCCAATGAAAACAAGAATGGTATTCATATTGACCAAAATAATTTAGTACAGGAAGCGAGTGTTCGAGGTATAGAGCGCAAACAGCTGGATATATTTTTTAGCCTTACTACCTATAAAGAAACTGACAGCCAAACATTTAAAGAAATGCTCGAATCTGTTTTTAACGAAGGTGTGGAAATGCAGGAGTTTTATGGCAATAAGATGCCTTCTGGTGTAGATATTACCGAAAAAAGTAGAGCACAATATATCAGCCGATTTAATGAAATTTCAAACATGACTTAGTATCAGTTACGATATTGTAAGTTTTTATATTTATATGGATATTTAGGCTCAGAGTAAAAATATTGAAATCTTTTAGGTGGGACTACTTCGCAAGCAAATGATTACACATGAAGCAGAATATACTTCATTACTGAAAATGCCAAAACAAAGCCTTATGACTAGTGTCTGCATTGTGTCGTAAGCGGCCCTCTGGCTAGCATTCCTCAAGGTCCGCTTTTGGCATTCAGCGGGCATAAGAATTCCTTCATCCAGAAAGCTCGCATATGCCTTTAGCTAAATTGCTCAAGTATTCGGAATAGTTCTTCTTAATGTCGGCTAGCAGTTAGCCCATTGGCTAATCTTTTAATTCGTATAAATACACAGGTGATTTGTACAAGTCATTTAACTGAATTGTTCTGGCTGGTGTATGTGACGGTAACGAGAAGTTATTACTGATCAGATAATTCAGGTTTTCATGTTTAGTCTTCAGCTTATTCTCAATTGTCTGCATCCCGCCGGGAAACAAATAACAGATGATGACAGAGGCGTCGCTAAGGTCTGCCTGTAAGAAGTTCTTTCGATGTAGCTGAATGTTGTTGAGACCAAACAGGGTTTTAAGTATGACGGTTGTCAGCCATGGCATAACCGATAATTCATAGCCGATTATTTTCCGCTGAGGGTATTTTCTTGCCAGTGGGATAAGTAAATTTCCCCAGCCGCTGCCTAGCTCGAAAATTGGTCCGGTTCCGGTCTCCTCACTCAGCTGAAGGATAGCCTTACGGGCTTTTTTGGAGCTGGGCATGGGGGATATTCCAACCCATAGTGTGCTCCAGACAATAGTGCCTCCGATAAAAGTTATGAGTATCAGTAAAGCTATTTCAAAGCCTGTCAAAGGCTATACCTCAATTTGTCGTTGGCTAAGTCTGTGGCGCTGTAGAGCGGTTTCAGTCAGGTGTTGCATCATCGCTGGCTATTTGGGTGCCAGCCCTAAGTCATCTAACTGCATCAGTATTTCAGTTTTACGTGTTTTAGCTACATCCAGCCAGTGAAGGTTTTCCCGTGCGCCGATGATGGCGTAAATAGAGTTCATGCCCATGCCTTTCATCGGTTTGATTTTGGCATAGAGTTCATAAGGGTCTGTTGCCATAAATTCTTCGACTGAATGGATATCTACTTCGGCGAGAATTTCCTCGCTTCTTGGGCCGAAACCGTTTAGGTCACGGAGCCGCTTCGGTGCTTTGGGGTAAGGTGATTCCATAGCTGTTTGTTGCCTGATCTGTTGAAAGAGGAAAATTAGAATCGTTGTATTTTACTTGGATGTTGCCATCAGTGCGCTTCCACTGAGATAAAGCCCGCCACTAATATAGTTTACTTTTTTCTGCATCTGACTGTTCGTAAAAGAGGTTTTTGCTTTGGCTGCAGCCATTGCATAACAGGCCAGAACTATAGCGGCGGAGACCAGAGCCGTTATTATCAGAATGACGTATTGAAGCAAGTGGTTTGCACTAGGGTCGAAGAACTGACTGAGAAATGCCATGTAGAATACGATGGATTTAGGATTTAACAGTGCAGTTAAGAAACCAGAACTAAAGCTGCTGTATTGAGAAGTTTGAGAAGGGTTATCAGCTGCCGAAGATATTTGTCTGGCCTGTATGATCTGACAAATGCCGAGATAGGCCAGATAGATAACGCCCAGCCATTTAACAATCAGAAACAGCAGTGCAGAGGTTTGCAAAATTGCGCCGACGCCAAGTAGGGATAAGAGTATTAAAATAGTGCTGCCCAAGGTTGCGCCTGCAATACAAACATAGGCAGCGCCTAAGCTTCTGGTAAGTGCTATACCTGTTGTCAGTAAAACACTTGGGCCGGGAATAATAGAAAGCAGGGTGCAGGCAACTGCGTAAGCTATCCAGGTTTCAAAATTCATATTGACGTTATCCTTGTCTGCCGGGACGGTAAGTCTTGAGTAGAATGGCTTACTCGGTGAGTTGCTTTTGGGCTGCTTTCACTGAGGTTATAACTGGGAATATAACTGGGGCTATAACAAATAGCAGCCAAAATTATGAGTAGGATAGAGGCTTTATTGTTTAGCCGACGCTTCAGAGAGATCAGATCATGAAGATTATTTACGAAACAGCCAGATTAAAGGTATACGAACTGTTACAGAATTCGGCACAGGCGGATAAGGCTGATCTACTTAATCAGGCTGTAGAGGTGCTTTCACCTGCAGTAGTGGAAAATCTGCCGGGTTACTTTCATGGCATAAATACAGTTGCAGCGGCTAATGAATGGCTTGACCGGATGTTGGCAGAAAGCCGCCTGTTTATGCTCAGGCTTACTGAGGTTGATACGATTATTGGTTTTGTATTTGTATATGCCGGGGACAACAAAGATGCGCATATAGGCTATTTATTAGCAGAGCGTTACTGGGGTAAAGGACTTGCCAGTGAGGTGCTGGCCGGTTTAATTCACTATGCAGAAAGCATGACTGACTGGCAGGTGTTGATTGCCGGTGTTGATAAAGCCAATGTTGCGTCATCCGGGCTACTTACAAAACTGAAGTTTATCCGTCAGCCGTCGGATGGCGATTCAGTGTTTTATCATTATCACCTGAACAGATAAAACAGCCGCAACCAATGCGAAGTGAGAGAAACAAAACGCCCCGAAGGTTCGGGGCGTTTAAGGTTTTGCTGGCTATTGCTTGCTGCTACCTGCCGTTAGCGTTATTAATTTACAGTTCTGACAGGTGGAAATATTTTATCTCTGGCGGTGCATCCAAAAAGTGGCTTAGTTGTTCCATTACGCCGTTGTTTTGGATGAATTGCAGATAAGCCTGATGGCTTTCTACTGACTGCCATTCTTCATCCAGTAACATTTCGTTGTGTTCTTTATTCAGCAGAACATTCACCTGGATATTACCTGCAAAATTTCTGACGTTTGGCAGGTTTTCTTTCAGAAATGGCTGTAGGTCCTGAAGTGTGTGTGGCTTTAGCTTGCAGTTGAGCGTAACGCGAACATTCATGTTGTTTTCCTTTGATATTTGATTTTAATGAACCATAAACAAAGGAATGTTGGGTAACTGCTTAAGAGCAGCCAAAAGTATCAAATATTAGTCATTTGCTGAGCTTTATTTGTTTAGGCGTCACGCCGTATTTTATTTTAAAGGCCCTGATGAAGTTTGATACGTTTTCGTAGCCGACAGCCATAGCTGTTTCCGTCACTGAGATGTTTTGTTCTTCCAGTAGGGTCTTTGCATGACAGAGGCGTTTTTCCTGTAGCCACTGTTTAGGGGACATCTCGTAGATGTTTTTAAAGTCGCGGTTGAAGCTCGAAATACTTCTGCCAGATATATTGGCCAAATCAGTCACGCTAAGCTGAATAATGTCATGTTGTTCTAGAAGGCGTGCCAGGTTTCGTTTTGGTAATTTCGTTTTAATATTTAACAGGCATTTATACAGTTTTTGTTTGGCACTTTCGTTGGCAATCAGAAACAACAATTCATGCAGTTTAGTTGCCAGGTAGCCCGGGTCTTGTATATCACGGCTAACAGAGGTGAAGAACGACCTCAGATCAGGATTTTTTGGTAAAAGATGGGGTTCTGCAGGGGCAGTATCAGCGTCAGGCAATTGTTTTATACGAGCCAGAAAGTCGGTGATGGTCTGATCACTGAAAAATACCAGATAAGCACTGAGTGATTCGGTTTGTTTAACGAAATCAGAATGAAGATTTAAGCCCTGAGGAATGAATACGGAATCGCCTGGTAGAAGTTCAATGGATTCATTTGCGCTGTTAGTGATGACTTCACGGCCACTGTCTATGTAAATGAAACAGGGGCTGTTGGTGTAAAACTCGATGTTTGTTAAATCATTCTGTAGGGCTTTATAGAAGATTACAGAGTGTTGATCCTGGTTGATTATTGTTACGTCTTGCATGGCAAACAGCGCTTGGGGAATCACCAGAATGTTAGTCTGGGTATGTTCAAATATTGTTGCCATATTGCTGAGTTCCGTGTGTTTGTACCAGGCTAACTGAATTCTTTATACCAAGTGATGATGGATAAGAAAACGCCCCGATAAATCGGGGCGTTTTGAAGCTGCTTAAGAAAGCTAATTCAGGCGTTTAGTACTGGAGTTTTAATAAGGCGCTAAAACTAGCTACCTAGTAACAATTTGTCATCGTCCAGTGCTTCATCACCGCCCCGGGCTTTAGCGAACAGGTCGAGCAGGTCGCTGACTTCATAGTTACTGCGGTCTTCACCTGCAAGGTCGAACACAATCTTGCCTTCATGTAGCATCAGTGTGCGGCTGCCGAAATCCAGTGCCTGACGCATTGAGTGCGTCACCATCATCACTGTGAGTTGTTTCTCAGCAATGATCTGGGCGCTGATATCCATAATCAGTGCAGCCGTTTTCGGATCCAGTGCGGCGGTGTGCTCATCCAATAGCAGGATGCTGCTCGGTTGCAGGGCAGACATCAGCAGGCTGACAGATTGGCGTTGACCACCAGACAGCAGCCCCATTTCTGAATCGAGACGGTTTTCCAGCCCCAGATTAAGACGGCTCAGTTGTTCACGGAAGATAACCCGGAGCTTATCGTTGAGCGCGAATGACAACTTACCACGTGAGCCCCGGCCATAAGCCAGTGCCATATTCTCTTCAACGGTCATGCTGGCGCAGGTGCCTGCAAGAGGGTCCTGGAATACCCGGGCAACGTCTTTAGTACGGCCAGTTGCAGGGGTTTTCGTAACGTCTTTGTCGCCGAACAGAATTTTGCCGCCACTGGCTGGAATGTCGCCAGCGACTGCGTTGAGCAATGTTGACTTACCCGCGCCGTTGGAGCCGATAACAGTGACGAACTCGCCCTGAGGGATTTCAAGATCGATGCCGCGAAGGGCTTTCTTTTCAGTCGGCAGGCCAGCGTTAAAGGTTACTCGGAGTTGTTCACAGCGAATCATGCATCACCTCCGTTGGCTTTAATAGCTGCTTGCTTGGCTTTCCATTCTTTACGCAGTTGTGGCAGTACCAGTGCAAGACCAACCAGCAAGGCGGTGATCAGGTTGAGGTCCGATGCGTTAAATCCAAGGAAGTCTGCGTTGAGCGCAAAGCCAATTGCCAGTCGGTAAAGAATAGAGCCGACAATACAGCTAAAGATGATGATCAGCATTTTGCGGCTGCTTAGCAGAGTTTCACCAACGATAACTGCTGCCAGACCAACAACTATGGTACCTATGCCCATTGTGGAGTCGGCAAAGCCGTTGGTTTGTGCAAACAGGGCACCGGCCAGTGCGACCAGGCCGTTAGAAAGTGCCAGGCCAGCATAGACTTTTTCTTTAACAACAATGCCGTTGGCTTGCGCCATACGCTTATTGGCACCGACTGCCCGCATGGCCAGGCCATACTGAGTACGTAGAAAAAGTGCCAGTAAAATACCAACAGTGATCACGAACACGCCGACGAAGAGCGGCTTCAGGTACATGTTTGCCAGCCCTAAACCTTCAAATGGTGTCAGAACTGTCGGATCAGTAATCAGTGCCAGGTTAGGTTTGCCCATGACGCGCAGGTTAATGGTATACAGCGCGGTCATGGTCAGAATACTGGCTAACAAATGCAGAATATTAAACCGCAGGTTAAGCCATGCGGTAACAACGCCTGCTGCTGCACCTGCCAGGCATCCGGCAAATGTTGCGAGATAAGGGTTAACGCTGCTGACGATCAGTGCAGCAGTGACTGCTGCGCCCAGGGTAAAGCTGCCGTCAACAGTCAGGTCCGGGAAGTCGAGTACCCGGAAGGTCAGATATACGCCCATGGCGACCAGCCCGAATATCAGGCCGATCTCCAGGGTACCCATGAATGAAAATAAAGACATTGTGGGTGAGGGTTCCTTACTCGATCACTTGAGTCGCGCGGGCAGTTACGCTGGCAGGAATTTCAATTCCCATGCGTGCAGCCATTTTAGGGTTAATAGCCAGGTTAGTACCTTCAGCGAATTTAACCGGGATGTCACCGGCGTTTTCGCCGTTCAGTACACGCAGAACCAGTTCACCGGTTTGCTTGCCAAGGTCGTAGTAGTTGAAACCCAGCGCTGCGATAGCACCGCGGGCAACAGAGTCAGTGTCAGCAGCGAATACAGGTATCTGACCGTCGATACCGGTTTTAACAACCGCTTCCAGGGCAGAAATAATGGTGTTGTCGATAGGGCAGTAAATAGCGTCAGCTTTGCCAATTAGCTTTTGGCTGGCAAATGCTACATCAGATGATTTTGGCGCTGGCGCTTCAATGATCTTGATGCCTTTCTCTTTAGCGATAACTTTCAGAGCTTCAACACTGGATACCGCATTTGGCTCGCCCGGGTTGTAAGGTACGCCCAGGGTTTTCAGGTTTGGCATGATTTCCTGCAGCAGTTCCAGCTGTTGCGCCAGAGGCAGCATGTCAGACAGACCGGTTACGTTACCGCCTGGCTTTTCAATGTTGCTCACCAGTTTAGCGCCTAATGGATCAGTCACTACTGAGAAAATAACCGGGATGTTTTCGCTGGCAGTTACTGCTGCCTGAGCGGAAGGGGTTGCAATAGCAACGATTAGATCAGGCTCATCACCGACCATTTTACGGGCGATCTGTACCGCAGTTGCCGGGCTGCCCTGAGCACTTTCGAAGGTGAATTTCAGGTTGTCTTCGGTGTAACCGTTTTCCATCAGGCTGTCTTTAATGCCTGCGCGAACCGAATCAAGAGCTGGGTGTTCAACAATAGCGGTGGTCGCGATGTAAGTCTGATCTGCGGCCTGCGCAGTTGTACAAAGTACGCCTGCCGCCAAAGCTGCTGCCTTGACAATAGTAGTGAATTTCATGGTGTTAACTCCAAATTTAACGGGGTCGCGGCTTTTTTAAAGCTGTGTAAAGAAGTGTCTGGCGGGCTGAAAAATAGCCGTATTCGCGCAGAAAGTGCCTACCTTAACCGGATTGCAATTCAAAGTAAAAATGCACTTATTCCTGGCGGTTATATTAGTATTTGCTTAAGTGAATCAGTTGCCGGTGAGCTGTGCCCAGGTCGTCTTACATTAAGGCTTATAAATAAAAGCTTATGAGTGAAGATCTTTTAAATCATGTTGCTGGCTGAATGTTTGCCAGCCGTTTTCTATGACTTTTAATTCTTCTTTAAGCCAGCTTTCAAAGCGGATGATTTTCTCCCGCTGAAAGTGTGCAGGCGGCGCGACCATAAAGAAGCTGTAAGCTGATTTAACGGCAACAGCGGCAGGGCAGATTAACTGGCCACGTTGCAGTAATTCATAGACCAGACTGAAGCGCATCATTGCCAGCCCCTGTGCACTGAGGAGCGCTTCAACCAGCATGTTTGCATCTGAAACATAGAGTTTGGATTTGCTCTTTTCCATTGAAAACCCTAATGCTACTTCAACTTCAGCGCTGATGAACTGAACATCCGGCGCCTGATCAATCAGCATTGGCATTTTAGTCAGCTGTGGTTTCACCGGTTGTTCCGGATCCAGCAATGACGGATGGCAAACCGGTAGTAAATAGTCTTCCAGTAAAAGCCGTGATTCCAGTCCTGGATATTCTCCGATACCGAAACGGATCGCTAAATCCAGGCTCTTATCGTCGAAGCTGGCGAGCCCAAGACTGGGGCTGAGTCTGATACTGATGTCTTCAGCGTGCTGCTGAAAGAACCCTAGCCGTGGTACCAGCCAACGTGCGGCAAAAGATGGCAGTGCACTCAGGGTAAGCTGATCGGGGTAAGGATCTTTACTGAGTTCCAGTACACCTGTTTCGATATGCCTAAAGGCCTTACTGATATGGTTTAGCAGTATCTGGCCTTCAGGGGTCAGGCTTACTTCCCGTGTTTTTCGTTGAAACAGGCGAATATCAAGATGCTCTTCTAAACCACGAATTTGCTGACTTATAGCGGCCTGAGTGACGTGTAACTGCTCAGCGGCTTCTTTAAAGCTGCCGCTTTCGCCGGCGTGTCGAAATGCCTGTAACGCTTTAAGTGGCGGTAATCGGTTCATCTGGACATCCTGAAAAAAATATATAAGTAAGATTTTCTTAAGTATATGTAAAAACTAATCGTTTGTCGTGATCACTGCCATATACAAGAATACTCCCATACACAACGCATACATAACGTATAAAAAAGCTAAGCGCTGTAGATAAGACCTTAATAGGTTTTGCGCTGAGGAGTATTGAAATGACCACGTTTAATCCATGCTATAAGCCAGAAAAACTTAACTTAAACGCTAATCGTGCTACTCAGGCGACTACACAGAATAAGTTGCAGAAAACTGCAGATAAGCAGCCAGGTTTGCAAATTGAAGGCCGGTTAAAGCTGTGGTTGCATAACTGGCGTACGCGTCGCCAGCTGGCTCAGCTTGATTCTGCAGCACTGAAAGATCTGGGGCTGAGCAGGGCGGATGCACTTAACGAAGCAGATAAGCCTTTTTGGCATTAAGTCTGTCGTTAAGTCTGGCGCTATATTTGCCTGCTTATTTAGTTAACGTCTGTAAAAATTGCGCAATACCCTGTCGGTTCACCGGCGGGGTATTTTACTTTGTGGGAGGACGTTTTCTGATCGCTTAATGACGCATTGAAAAATATCCCTTAAATGCGCTGTAGCAGACAGGCTGCGGGGCGATGACGTTTCTGGTGCAGAGTCGTCCTGTATCTGGTCTATATGCGACCTGAGGCAGGATTCTTATTGAAATTGGCTGCGCTCTATCTTATAAGAAGTTCTCGATTTTATGAGCTTTCTTTTATTTGCCTTATTACGGGCGATTGCTTATTACCTTTTCAGGTGATTGCTTATTAAAAGGCGCTATGTAAAATAAGTGAATTCCCTAATGTGTCGATACTGATGTATCGATGGTTAAGTCAGGGTATTTTTTTAGCGGTCATTAACCAAACAATTTAGATAGGGACGGTGTACGAATGAAAGTACTGGTAACTGTCAAGCGGGTTATCGATTACAACGTAAAGGTACGTGTAAAGTCCGATAATACTGATGTTGATCTAACCAATGTAAAAATGGCGATGAATCCTTTCTGTGAAATCGCTGTAGAAGAAGCGGTTCGCCTGAAAGAATCAGGTGTTGCCAGTGAAGTTGTTGTTGTGTCTTTGGGCCCACAAGCTGCGCAGGAACAGATCCGTACTGCTCTGGCGCTGGGTGCTGACCGTGGCATTCTGGTTCAGTCTGATGAGACGCTGGAATCTTTACACGTTGCTAAGCTGCTGGCTAAGGTAATCGAGCAGGAGCAACCTGGTCTGGTTATTACTGGTAAGCAGGCGATCGACAGCGATAACAACCAGACTGGTCAGATGCTTGCTGCACTGACAGGTATGGCTCAGGGTACTTTCGCATCTGAAGTTAAGATCGAAGGCGATAAGGCTCTGGTTACTCGTGAAGTTGACGGCGGTCTGCAAACTGTTGAGCTGGCGATGCCTGCTCTGGTTACAACTGACCTGCGTCTGAACGAACCACGTTACGCGTCTCTGCCGAACATCATGAAGGCGAAGAAGAAGCCAATGGCGACTACTACGCCGGAAGAGCTGGGTGTAACTATCAAAGCGCACACTGAAGTGTTGCGTGTCGATACTCCTGAAGAACGTCAGGCAGGTATCAAGGTGGCGAGCGTTGACGAGCTGGTAGAAAAACTGAAGAACGAAGCGAAGGTGATCTGATGGCTACGTTAATCATTGCAGAACACGATAATTCAACGCTGAAAGCAGCTACACTGCACGCGGTAACAGCTGCTCAGCAAGTTGGTGGTGACATCGACGTACTGGTTGCTGGTAGCGCTTGTCAGGCTGCGGCTGAAGAAGCAGCGAAAGTTGCTGGCGTTTCTAAGGTCCTGGTTGCAGACAATGCTGTTTACGCAAACCAGCTGGCTGAAAACGTTGCTAAGCTGATTGCTGAAGTGGGTGCTGGTTATTCCCACATCATGGCTACTTCTACTCCAGAAACTAAAAACGTTCTGCCACGCGCTGCTGCGCTGCTGGACGTAGGTCAGATCTCTGACATCCTGCGTGTTGATAGCGCTGACACTTTCGGTCGTCCTATCTATGCGGGTAACGCGATTGCGACTGTTAAAGCTCTGGATGCTATCAAGGTTATCACTGTTCGTAGCACTGCTTTCGAGCCAGCTGCTGCTGAAGGTGGTAGCGCGGCTGTTGAAGCTGTTGCTGCTGCACACGATGCAGGCCTGTCTACGTTCGTAAGTGATGAAGTTGCTCAGAGCGACCGTCCTGAACTGACCTCTGCTAAGATTATCGTTTCCGGTGGTCGTGGTATGGGTAACGGCGAAAACTTCGCAATGCTGGATTCTGTTGCTGACAAGCTGGGTGCAGCTGTTGGTGCATCCCGTGCTGCTGTTGATGCCGGTTTCGTACCAAACGACATGCAGGTTGGCCAGACAGGTAAGATTGTTGCACCTGATCTGTACGTTGCAGTTGGTATCTCCGGTGCGATCCAGCACCTGGCAGGTATGAAGGACTCTAAAGTCATTGTTGCGATCAACAAAGACGACGAAGCGCCTATCTTCCAGGTTGCCGATTACGGCCTGGTAGCAGACCTGTTTGAAGCTGTTCCTGAACTGGACAGTAAGCTGTAATAACAGCCGATCAGAAAAAGCCGCCCGGGAGACCGCGCGGCTTTTTTGTTGCCTGTTGTTTTCTTAGGCAGAGCAAGGGCAGGGCTGTAATCCTGAAGCGGTTGAATAATATAGCCAGGCTGTTATGAAAACAGAGCCTAAATTCCTTTATTTCAGTGACTTGTAAGTGTACGTAAATGACGCTGAAAGGCATGAAGCTGACCCTGCTATAACACTCTAAAGGTTCCTTAAAATGCCAAAATCAGGTATCTTTAGCCGCTGTTTTAAAGTTTCGTACGTTTTAGGGGCATCTCACCGGAATGTGAGGCCCGCCCGGCGTGCACTTACCAAAGTGGATAGCTAATGATTATCAAACCAAAGATTCGCGGTTTTATTTGTACCACCACTCACCCTGTCGGTTGTGAGCAGAACATTCAGGAGCAGATCGATTTAACTAAATCAAAAGGCGCGATCGAGAACGGTCCTAAGCGTGTTTTGGTTGTAGGGTCCTCCAGTGGTTACGGCATGTCTTCGCGGATTACAGCAGCATTTGGCTGTGGTGCAGCTACCATAGGTGTATTTTTTGAGAAGCCAGCGACAGAGCGTAAAACCGGTACAGCTGGCTGGTACAACGCTGCCGCTTTTGACAAAAAAGCACATGAAGCAGGTTTGTACGCAAGGAGCCTGAATGGCGATGCGTTTTCGAATGAAGCAAAGCAAAAGACTATTGATCTGATCAAAGAAGACTTAGGTCAGATTGATATGGTGGTTTACTCACTGGCATCTCCAGTGCGTAAAATGCCGGAAACCGGTGAAGTTATCCGTTCCTGCCTGAAGCCAATCGGTGAGGTATACCGTTCGACTGCTATCGATACTAACAAAGACGTTATCATTGATGCAGAAGTTGAGCCGGCGACTGATGAAGAGATCGCTAATACTGTTACAGTTATGGGCGGTGAAGATTGGGAGCTGTGGATTAACCAGCTGAACGAAGCGGGTGTTCTGGCTGAAGGTTGTAAGACAGTTGCTTACAGCTACATCGGTACTGAAATTACCTGGCCGATTTACTGGGACGGTGCACTGGGTCAGGCGAAGAAAGACGTTGACCGTGCAGCAACTGCATTGAATGAGACTCTGGGTAAGACTGGCGGTAGCGCTAATGTAGCTGTGCTGAAGTCTGTTGTAACTCAGGCGAGTTCTGCGATTCCTGTTATGCCTTTGTATCTGTCTATGGTCTTCAAGATCATGCGTGCGGAAGGTGTGCATGAAGGTTGTATGGATCAGGTTTACCGTTTATTCGATTCTGCAATTGCAGGTTCTACCGGTCAGGTTGATGCTGAAAACCGTCTGCGTATGGATGACTGGGAATTGCGTGATGATATCCAGCAGAAGTGCCAGGCGCTATGGGCTCAGGTTACTTCTGAGAACTTATTCGAGCTGACCGATTATCAGCTGTATAAGGATGAGTTCCTGAAGCTGTTTGGCTTTGGTGTTGATGGCGTCGATTACGATGCGGATGTAAGCCCTGAAGTTGAGTTTGATGTTATCGACATCTGATTCGCTGATGCGGACGAAAAAAAACGCGCTTTATAGCGCGTTTTTTTGTGTCTGAAGATTAGCAGGTGTTAGCCTTGCTCACTTTCGGCAACCATCCAGATATCCAGACCCTGAATGTCTTCAGGATTCAAAGTGCCAATAACCTGCTTAAAGCGGAACAGGTTTAACACATAGTTGAAACGCGCTTCGGCGTAATCACGCTGTGCACGGTAGAGGTTTTGCTCTGCCTGTAATACGTCTACTACGTTACGCGTACCGACGTTGAAACCTTCTTCAGTGGCTTTCAGTGCGGTTTCGCTGGAGCGAATGCTTTGTTTGCGGGCAGCAACACTCAGAACGTCAGTGGACAGATTGCGCAGCAGGCTGCGGGTGTCTAGCTTGATACCCTGAAACACGTCTTCACGGTTTTGCAGTGCTTCATCCAGACGGTATTCTGATTCTCTGATCTGTGAGCTGGTTCCGCCACCGGAATACAGTGGCAGACTGAATGTCAGACCGATCTGATTGGTTTCGTTACGGTTGTCGTTAAAGGTGGTGCCTTTGTCCTGATCGTGGCTGGCGGTCAGAGATACTGTTGGTTTATGTCCGCTACGGTTAATCCGTGTCAGTTGGCGGCTGGACTCAACATTGCTGTCGGCTACCTGCAGTGCCAGGTTGCCTTCTCTGGCTTTGTTTAGCCAGGCATTGGCATCATTGGATTCCAGGTTGTCGATAGGGTATTTAGCGCTGAGTACATCAACGTCGTTGTAACTTTGGCCAGCCAGGCGTTCGATCGCTTCAAAGCTGTTATCCAGTTCACCTTCGGCAAGAATTCGGGAAACTTTGGCGTTGTCATAAGATGCCTGAGCTTCGTGAACATCTGTGATAGGAATCAGACCAACTTCAAACTGCGCGTTAACCTGATCCAGACGACGTTTAATCGCGCGTTCTTCAGCTTGCGTCGTTTCCAGTGTGTTCTTGGCGCGCAGTACGTTCAGGTAGCTTTCTACACTGCGGATAATCAGGTTTTGCTGAGTCTGCTCATATTGCAGTTGAGCTGTCTGGCTGAGAGCTTTGCCACGTTCAACACCGTACCAGGCAGCAGAGTTATAGATCGGCTGGCTCAGGCTGACGGTATAGCCCGTGTTGTTAAAATCACGGGTGGTGGTTTCATTCCGGGTCGCGTTGGCGTTCAGGCTGATCGTTGGGCGTAAGCCTGCTTCTGCCTGTGGAATTGCTTCCGTACCAGCCAGAGATGATGCGGCTGAAGCTTTAAGTTGTGGGTCGTGCTGTAGGGCCTGCTGATAGATGTCTGCCAGGCTGCCTGCTTGTGCTATTGAGGCTTGAATGCAGCCTGCCAGCAAGGTTAAGCGGCAAAGATTTTTTACCATTTTCACGTTAGTTTTCCTTTCCTGTCAGCTGTTACTTAGTGTTGCTGTTAATGATGCTATCAGTGTTCATCGTGTCAGTTTTTTCAGCTACTTCCTGGTAAGAGACCTGTTTAAACAGGCGCTTACCAAGATAACTGTATACCGTAGGTATTACAAATAGAGTCAGAATTGTTCCCAGTGTCATGCCTCCGACGATTACCCAACCCAGTTGCTGGCGGCTTTCTGCACCCGCACCCATGGCGAAAGCCAGTGGGAAGGCGCCTAATACTGTCGCAGCAGTGGTCATCAGAATAGGACGTAACCGCAGGATTGCTGCTTCAAGTACAGCGTCGCTGACGCTGGCGCCTTTCTGTTGTAACTGGTTGGCAAACTCGACAATCAGAATGCCGTGTTTGGTGACCAGGCCTATCAGGGTTATCAGGCCAATTTTACTGTAGATGCTGAGTGACGCACCGGTGAAATACAGAGCCATTACTGCACCAAAGATTGCTGGTGGTACAGATAGCATGATGATCAGCGGGTGCTTAAAGCTTTCAAACTGTGCAGCCAGTACCAGAAAGGTAAAGAGGGCAGCCAGTGCAGCTGTGATGATCAGGCTGTTGCTGGAATTTTTGAATTCCCGCGATTGTCCGCCGTAGTCATATAAAGTGTTAGGGCTGATCTCAGCCATGGCCTGTTCGATAAAGTCCAAGGCTTCGCCGACGCTGTAACCGGGTGCCAGAATTGCCTGGAAAGTAACAGACTTCATCTTATCGAAGTGGTTAAGCTCCTTTGGTGCAACGCTTTCCTGTACATCGACAAGGTTCGATAGCTGGATCATTTCGTCATTCTGATTGCGCAGGTACAGATTGCTCAGATCAGCCGGGTTGCTTCGTTCATCAGGCTGAACCTGTACGATCACGTCGTACTGTTCACCGTCCTTCTTAAAGCGGGTAACCTGGCGGCTGGCGATGTACGTTTCCAGTGTGCGTCCGATCAGGCTGACATCCACACCGACTTCAGAGGCTTTGTTACGGTCAACATCAATGGCCAGTTCAGGTTTATTCAGTTTCAGATCCACATCCGGCTGGATGAAGCCCGGATTCTGCAGAATCCGCCCCATTAGCTGGTCAGCAATGCCCTGTAGTTCGGAGTAATCACTGTTCGATTTGATGATGAATTCAACCGGACGGGAGATAAAGCTCTGGCCCAGTGAAGGCAGGTTCATCGCGAATGACATGGTGCCGGTTACGCCGCCGAACAGCTGCGGTGTCAGTTGCGCAGCAATGGATTGCTGGCTACGGGCACGTTCTTCCCATGGTTTCAGGGAAATGAATGCCATCGAGTTGGTTTCAGTAGGGAAGCCAACAATGCTGAAGTAGTGGCGGCCTTCCGGTACTTCGCTGAGCATGCCTTCAACCTGACGGGCGTACTTGTCTACAAAGCCGACAGATGCCCCGTCCGGAGCAATAGACATTGCCAGAATATCACCACGGTCTTCGGTCGGTGCCAGTTCCTGTGGTAGTTGCGTGTAGAAGTAATAACTACCGAAAATACTGCCGGCCATAATAGCCAGTGCCAGCATTCGGGAACGCAGCACGAACTTCAGCGATGCGGCGTAGCTGTTATTCAACGCTATTAACCAGCCTTCAACCAGATTAAACAGGGCGCTGTGGCGTTTCTCGTGCTTCAGGAGGCGGGAAGCCATCATTGGAGACAGTGTAAGGGCGATAAATGTAGACACCACAACAGCGCCTGCCAGTGTCAGCGAGAACTCAGTAAACAGTTTGCCGGTACGTCCGGGGGTGAAAGCAACCGGGGCAAATACAGCAACCAGTGTCAGTGTTGTCGCGATTACCGCGAAGCCAATTTCCCGGCTGCCTTTGAAAGCTGCCTGAATGGGGGTCATACCGTTTTCAACGTGTCGGTATATGTTTTCCAGCATTACGATGGCGTCATCTACCACTAAGCCAATCGCCAGTACCATGGCCAGCAGGGTGAGGGTGTTCACGCTGAAACCAAAGAAATACATCATGGCAAATACGCCCACCAGTGACAGCGGAATAGTAATAACCGGAATCAGGGTGGCGCGAACGTTTCGCAGAAAGAAGAAAATAACCAGTATAACCAGACCACTGGCCTGCAGAATTGTACTGAATACCGAATCAATAGACTTGGCAATAAAGATAGAAGAGTCGTATGCGATCTTCACTTTGATGCCTTCAGGCAGGCTTGCCTGAATCTGTGGCAGACGTTCTTTTATTCCGTCGGATACATCCAGTGGGTTCGCGGTTGACTGTTTTACAACACCTAGTGCAATGGCAGTTTCGCCATTGAAGCGCGATACTTTGCGGTCATCTTCCGGGGCAATGTTAACGGTAGCAACGTCGCGGATACGTACCGGATAACCGCTGTCGTTACGTATAATAATGTCATTGAACTGTTCTACTGTGTTCAGATCTGTACGGGACAGCACGCTGAATTCACGTTGTGAACTTTCGATACGGCCGGCAGGTATCTCAACGTTCTGCTTATTCAGTGCGTCTTCGATGTCTTGCGGAATTACTTTATAAGCAGCCATTCGTGCGGGATCAAGCCAGATGCGCATGGCATAGCGACGGTCGCCAAACAGCAGAACGTTTGCAACGCCTGATACGGTTTGAAGAGGATCTTTTACCAGGCGATCTGTCAGATCGGACATAAGCATTGGATCATGACGGTCGGAAGACAGGGCAAGCCAGATTATTGGCTGTGCATCCGCTTCAGATTTACTGGTAACAGGCTCATCTACGTCATCCGGTAGCTGGCCACGTACCCGTCCAACCCGGTCCCGGACATCGTTTGCTGCATTGTCAGAGTCACGGTCAAGATTGAAGGTAACAGTGATCTGGCTGGTTTCTGAGCGGCTGATAGAGCTGATGAAATCAACCCCTTCAATACCGGATAAAGAGTCTTCGATTATCTGGGTAACCTGGCTTTCTATTATAGATGCGCTGGCGCCAGGGTATTTGGTTTCAACGGTTACAACCGGTACGTCGATTTTTGGGTATTCCCGCACCGTTAACCGGTCATACGCGATGGCGCCGATCAGTAAGATCAGCAGGCTCATCACACTGGCCAGTACCGGACGCTGGATACTGATATCAGAGAGGATCATTACTCAGACTCCCCTTTAGCTGACTGGCTGCCGTCAACAAAGATAGGTGTTACCGGCATGCCAGGGAAGAGTTTTAACTGGCCAGCGGTGACGATTACGTCATCAGCCGCCAGGCCGCTAGCGATATGTACTTCTGCACCACGGCGCTGGCCGATTTCAACGTTGACCATTTCAATGCTGTTATCAACAACCTTATATACGAAGAACTTATTATTCTTCGGAATAATCGCTTCTTCCGGCACCATGACGGCTGCATCTAAGCTGTCCAATAGAATTTGAACCTTGGCAAACAGGCCTGGGCGCAGTTTGAGTTCCGGGTTTGGTACCCGGGCACGTACCAGTACGTTGTGGCTACGGTCGTTAATAGTGGGTGAAATAGCATAAATTTCACCGCTGAAAGATTCACCACGCAGGGCGTCACTGTTGAGTTTGATTGTCTGGCCTGGCTTCAGGCGGGCGAAGAACTTTTCAGGCACACGGAATTCTACTTTCATGGTGTGGTTATCAACCAGCTCGACTAAGTCTTCGCCGGCGTTTACGTAATCACCAGGGCTGACTTTTCGCAAACCAATGCTGCCCGGGTATGGAGCAGTGATGGTCATTTTAGCCAGACGGGTTTCGGCTAATACCTGCTGTGCCTGATCAACACGTAACTGAGCCAGCGCTGAGTCGCGGTCCTGCTGCGAACCAACACGTTTCTTGGATAGACTGTCTGCACGCTTAAAGGCGATCTGGCTCAGTGCTACACGGGCTTTAGCCTGCTGCAGTTCAGCAGCATAAATGGCAGTATCCAGTTGTATCAGTTGCTGGCCCTGTTCAACGATAGAGCCTTCTTCGAACAGTACTTCACGGATGATGCCGCTTTGCTCAGGGCGCAGAATAACCGCTTCGTTAGCGGTCAGGTTGCCGACAACTTCAATAGTGTCGTCAAGCTGGGTTGTTGTTGCGTGTACAACTTCAGCCGGCAGCCCCTGCGGTGCTTCGTCTGCGGCCTGACTGATACTGGGTATAAGTATCAGGCTGGTCGCGCAGGCCAGCAGGTATTGTTTCATCGGCTTCATGCATTGTTCTCCTGGCTTGCGCCATCGGGGGCTTTAAATAGAGTAAACAGAGTATCTACAGTTTCCTGCAGTGGCTGGGTTGAGCCATTAACTTTAGTTCTCAGCAGAGCGCCTTGCCAGCTGTCCCAGAACAACTTAGCCATGACGTCTACGGGCATATCAGTACGAACATCACCTTCTTGCTGAGCAACAACCAGATCTTCAGTAATACAGCTAATAACTTCTTCGGAAGAGGCTTGAATTACCTTGCGGAATGACTCGCTAAGGTTGCCAACTTCCCCCATCAGATTGGTAAGCAGGCAGCCACAAAGATTAGGATCTTGTTCGTAGCCATCAACAAAGGAATTTATCATTTCACGTATTTGCTGCAGGCGACGGCCTTCAGTGGTGGCGAAGTGGTGTTGCCACTTTGCGTTTTCCTGGTCGTGATGATAGTTCAGTACGTCCACGGCAAATTGTTCTTTGCTTTCAAAGTAGTTGTAGAAAGAGCCCTTAGGGACTTGGCAGGCATCGAGAATCTCTTTTATGCCAGTACCGTGATAACCACGCTGGTTAAACAGTTCCATGCCTTTTTCAAGGATAGTTTCGCGGTTGTGTTCGTTACGTTTAGGTCGATTCATAGTCTGCGTCTTAACGTTTTCTTAACTTCTTCTTTACCGGGTCTGTGTTGTAATAGATGATTTTTTAAATTAATTAGACCGGTCGTCTTAAAACTGTGCGTCGATTCTATAGTAGCTTTTTAAGCTTGCCAAGTTTAGTTGCGATTTGGATCTTTAATCGTGCTGATTGGATATTTTAATCAACGCAAAAGTAAACTGTGAGTCGAGATTTGTAACGATTTGTTAAGCTGATAAGAAGTGCACTGCTTTGCCATAAACAGATAGCTTGTTCGCAAGCTTTTTAGTTCTGTTCTCGCCATGTCTACACAGGTTTACGCCACCGCAGCAGGCTGTGAGCCAGCAGCGTTAAAATAACCACTGATCCGCCCTGTAACGTTGAGGTAGGTGGCACTTCTTGCAGAATCAGCCAGACCCATAAAGGTCCCAATGCTGTTTCCAGAAGCATCATCATGCTGACTTCTGCTGCAGGAATTCGCATTGGCCCAAGTGTAATCAGAATGAATGCTGCTGGCAGAACCACAACGCACAGAGCGATTATCCATAACCAGTCCTGTGGGGCCATGATAAAAGGATTGGCAAAACAGGCCGCGATTGCCGCCATCATGATACCCGCGAGTATTAAGGACGGTGTCATATCCCGGGAGCGGGCGTGTCGGTCGTTGACGAACTTTGCAGAAATACCAAGACAGCAAAGTACAGCGAACATGTCCCCCAGCATTTTGCCACTGTGCCAGCCGTCCCTGAGCACCCAGACAATGCCGCCCATACAGATAAATATCGCTATCCAGGTTATTGGTGGAGATTTTTCTTTAAGGAAAATATGGGCCAGTACTGCTGAGATCATAGGCGTAGCGCTGATGATGACTAGGACGTTTGCGGCTGAGGTTATTTTGATAGCGCTGACGAAGGAAAAGCTGCTAATAGCAAACAGAGCCGCTGAGCGGAGCATAGCAGCATCAAACTGCAGGGTATTTACACGGGGTTTATAGCTTTTGCACCAGATATAGACCACTAAGCTAAGCAGGCTGCCGCGCCAGAAAATTAAGCCAAAAGAGTGAGCGTCTATCAGGCGTATCAGCAGTGCATCAAAGCTGAGAATCGTGACCCCAAGTGCTGTCAGCAGAGCGCCTTTTAGGTATTCGTTATGCATATTGGCATGTTACAGAGTGGCGAGTTACTGATGCTTTATAAGTATATGTTGGCACCTTGATTTAGCGTCCTTGTCTGAATACTGTGAGTTAAGACGTAAGTTACAACTGTCTTATATATTGCTATATGGCTTTTATCTTTAGTCTTTTCGCTTACGTTCCCGGAAGTTCGGCGGGTTACAGTATAATGATACAAAAAACAGGAGTGTATATGTTAACCGCTGAAACAACAGCTCTTATTGTGATCGATGTGCAGGGCAAACTGGCGCGTAGTATGTATAACGCTGAAACAATGCTGCAATGCATAACCAGGGCAATACAGGGGGCCAAAATACTGGGAATACCGGTGTTGCATATTGAACAGTATCCTCAGGGGCTTGGTGCTACTTTACCTGAGGTCAGTGAATTACTGGCGGACCAGACTCCTATGTCAAAAACCACATTTGACTGTTGTGGTAACCCGGAAATTGTTAGCAGGATTGAAAGCCTTAATAAGACAAATCTGCTGGTGTGCGGCCTGGAAGCACATATTTGTGTGTATCAGTCAGTGAGGAGCTTACTGTCGAAAGGTTATAACGTTGAAATCATCGAAGATGCTATTTCATCCCGCACCGCTGAAAACCGTGCTTTAGGTTTAAACCGGATGACTGCGGCGGGAGCCCAGCGTACGTCTGTAGAAATGTGTCTGTTTGATCTGGTGCAGGATGCTGCCAGCCCTGCTTTCAGACAGCTGCTACCCTTATTTAAATAAAGCTTCGTTTCTTAACAGCGGAAAATTTTAGCTCTGATGTTGCCTGAGAAAATGTAATTCGTTCATTTTTACAGGCAATACCGTCAGGTTTTTCAATAAAGCTGCCAAGCGTTAACAGACGCTGGTAGTATGCTGCGACGAAAGTTATACGTATATCTGTGTCGTGTTCAGAAATGACCGTGGTGCAGGTTCAGACAATGTTTAAATGGAGTTATAAATGTTTGATTTAGGTATTTCTCAATTTGGCGTTACTTCAATAGTACTGCTGATTCTGGTATTGCTGGTTATCTATTCCGGTGCGAAAGTTGTTCCGCAGGGTTATGGCTGGACGGTAGAGCGTTTTGGGCGCTATACCCGTACTTTACCGCCAGGTCTGCACATTATTATTCCTTTTATCGATACCATTGGGCACCGTCAGAATATGATGGAGCAGGTATTGGATGTTCCTCCGCAGGAAGTTATCAGCTCAGATAACGCTATGGTTACTACGGATGCGGTATGCTTCTTTCAGGTATTAGACGCAGCTAAATCCAGCTATGAGGTCAATGATCTTTACCGGGCGATGCAAAACCTGGTGATGACCAATATTCGTGCGGTAGTTGGCTCGATGGAGCTGGATCAGATGTTATCTAATCGCGATTCAATTAATGGCACTCTTTTATCCAAGGTCGATGAAGCGACAGATCCGTGGGGTGTGAAAGTAACCCGGGTTGAGATTCGTGATATTTCTCCGCCGCAGGATCTGGTTGAAGCTATGGCAAACCAGATGAAGGCAGAGCGTGAAAAGCGTGCAGCAATTCTGAATGCTGAAGGTGAGCGTCAGGCTGCCATTGCTGTTGCGGAAGGTGAGAAGCAAGCGTCTATTTTACGTGCTGAAGGCCAGAAAGAAGCGGCTTTCCGTGAAGCTGAGGCACGTGAGCGTGAGGCTGAAGCTGAAGCTCGTGCAACCCAGATGGTATCAGAGGCTATTTCTCAGGGTAATCCGCAGGCTCTGAATTACTTCGTTGCGCAAAAATATGTTGAAGCTTTGCAGGGCGTTGCTTCGGCAGAAAACAGTAAAGTGATTATGATGCCGCTGGAAGCCAGTAACGTAATTGGCTCTGTTGCCGGTATCAGTGAGTTGCTGAATGCAACTAAGATCAAGGGGTAAAGCGGTCAATGTCTGAGTTTTTTACTGAGCTAAGCCCATGGCACTGGTTAATTTTGGGTATGTTACTGCTCGGATTTGAAGTGTTGGGCACGGCTGGTTTTTTGTTAGGAATAGCGCTGGCAGCGTTATTACAGGCCGTGATTCTGTTTGTAGTCCCGGATATGGGCTGGCAACAGCAGTTATTGGTGTTTGCGCTGGCTTCAGTGATTTTCACCTTGCTGTACTGGAAACTGTTCCGTCGTTTTAATGACCGCAGTGATCAGCCATTACTGAATGACCGGGCAGCACAATTGGTAGGCCGGCAGCTGGTTTTGGCCGGTCCGATTGAAAATGGACTGGGTCGTATTCAGATTGGCGATACTTTGTGGCGTGCGCAGGCGGATGAAAATATCGCTGCTGGCAGCAAGATCGAAATCGTTGATAGTCAGGGTATGGTACTGGTCGTTAAACAGGTCGATTAATGCTCCCCTGAATTAGTATCAGAAACGCCAGTCTCCGTAACAGGAACTGGCGTTTTTTTATGCCAGTTGTTGAGTTTTTGAGGAACGTTTACCTTGCTGCGAAGTCCCACCTTGTCTGTCTGAATGTTTAATCTGTCTGTTCTTGATAATTGATGCGCTAAATCGACGTACGTTTCGGTGGCGGCTATGCTTTTGTGTGGGATCGCATTTGGGTACAGGCAGGTCTGTTAACACATATTTGTAAAATAAAGAGGCGCGTTATGAAGAGAGGGTTTTATATTTTGCTCTCGGTTTTCATGCTTGAAGGATGTATAGCAAGTCAGCAATTACAGCAAGAAACGAATCAGTTAGCTGCTCAGGCTGTTGAGCAGTGTAGTGCCGCACAGGTACTTATGACTGAGCAATTTGATGCGCAAAATAAAATAATAACCGGCTTGCAGCGCGAAACTAAAGCGCTGAAACAAGAAGCCAAAGATCGTCGTGAGCTGATTATAACTGCCAGCGCTGATCAGTCCTGTTCACAGTTGAGAAAGTCGCTGAGTAATAAAGCGGTCGTGGGTGCTGTTGAATGGTCGACGGTTGATTATGGTGGGTATCAAAGTGTTTCCAAAGCCCGCATGGATACCGGTGCGACAACTTCTTCGATTAATGCCCGTAATATTTCTGAATTTGAGCGTAATGGCGAACGCTGGGTGAAGTTTACGCTGGCGGATGATCAGGAAGTGTCACTTAAACTCGTGCGTTACGCGAACATTCGTCAGGCATCGTCTACAAAAGATAAGCGTTGGGTAGTAAAGCTGGGTATTAAATTAGGCAATATCACTCAGGTGGCTGAGTTTACGCTGAAGGACCGCAGCCACCTGAATTATGATGTTTTAGTCGGGCGAAACTTGCTTAAAGACCTGATGGTTGTTGATGTGGCGAGGCGCTATGTATTGGGTAAAAAACCAAAACTGGCAAGTGTTGATAAGCCTGCAGAGTAGGAGATGACATGCAGCAGAAAATTCCTTTTTATCTGTTGGTCATATTGTTGATATGTCTGGGACTGGGAAGTGCCGTTTATCGTCATATTAATCTTGAAATTCCATGGCTTCCCGGTGAAACCCGTGAAGTCTGGAGTGTTGAAGCACGGCTGGAGTTCGCCGCGTTAGGGGAGCCGATTATTGCTCAGATGGCAATTCCGGAAACCCAGCAGGGTTTTACTTTACTTGAGCAGAGTACAGCATCTCCGGGGTTTGGACTTAGCTACCTGACTGAGGAAGATATTCCTGCGGTACGCTGGTCAACGCAGGAAGCTGCAGGTAAACAGGTGCTCTATTATCGGGCCCGTTTTCTGCTGGATAAACAGCAGGGCAAAGAATGGCCTGCTGCGCCTGAATTACTGGCGCCGCCTATATTGCCGGAGACTACTGAGTTGGTGGCGCAGCGCCTGATTGAACAGGCTCGTTTTCAGTCTGCAGATCAGATTACGATGGCTGCGCAGCTGTTAAATAATCTTCAGTCGGATGATCAGCAGGTGCAGTTACTGTTACAGGAACGTTCCATTGAAGAAGCTGCGATATTGCTGATGCAACTGGCCGCTATACCTGCCCGTCAGGTGACGGCATTGAGGCTTAAAAACAGTCGCCGAAATCAGGAAAGTCGTGCCTATCTGATGGTATATGGCGAAGATAGCGAAGATGAAAAAGTTGCCTTTTTTAATCTGGCGACCGGTAAAGAGGGGCGGCCTCAGCGCTTATTGATCTGGGAGTTGGGTGACCGGCCGCTGATTGATCTGGAAGGTGGCCGGAATACCCGTGTCAGTTTTTCCATGCAACGTGATGTAGCACCTGTTCAGCAGGCACTGGAACAGAAATATGCCGATGTCAGCGCGATGCAGATTTCGTTGCACAGCCTACCGTTAGAGGAACAAAAACTGTTTCGGGGACTGCTGCTGATTCCGGTTGGTGTGATGATAGTTATGCTGATGCGTGTATTAGTGGGGCTGCGGACGTCCGGTACTTTTATGCCGGTGTTAATCGCACTGGCACTTATGCAGACTGCGCTGGGCGCAGGCCTTGCCGGATTTGTTCTGCTGGTTGTGTCCGGGCTGGTGGTAAGGAGTTATCTTTCACGGCTTAATTTATTACTGGTGGCACGAATCAGCGCGGTGATTATTATTGTGATTTTACTCACCGCTACCTTCTCTGTGATTGCCTATAACCTGCGTATTGTCGAAGGGCTGAATATTATTTTCTTCCCGATGATCATCATCGCCTGGACGATTGAAAGAATGTCGCTGCTATGGGAAGAAGAAGGTGGTGGTGAAGTTATGAAGCAGGGCGGCGGCTCACTGGCGGTAGCCTTGCTGGCGTATCTTGTGATGTCTAATCAGTATGTGCAGCATCTGACTTTTAACTTCCCAGGTTTACAGCTGGTTTTACTGGCGCTGGTTCTCATACTCGGTAGCTATACAGGTTACCGCCTTATTGAGCTGGTCCGGTTTAACGCTTTTCAGCAAAATGGGACAGACCGTTCACAGTTTAAACCTTCCGAAAAGGCGCCAAAATGAGTTGGTTTATTTCCCCCCGGCAGTTGCGGAAACAGGGTGTTCTGGGAATGAATCAGCGTAATATTGAATATATTTCCGGGCACAATGAGCGACGTTTATTTCCATTAGTGGACGATAAGCTGAAAACCAAAAATCTTGCGATTGCCGCAGGGCTCTCGGTACCGCCTTTAGTGGGTGTTATTGAGTATCAGCATCAGGTTAATAAAATTGATGAGTTGCTACATACGCAGGATGCGTTCTGTATAAAGCCTTCCAAGGGTAGCGGTGGCAAAGGTATTTTGGTGATTCATGATCATGATGATCATGAGTACTTTAAACCGAATAATCAGGCTCTGTCTCTGGCGGATATTAAGCGACATACCTCGAATATTCTAGCGGGACTGTTTTCATTAGGCGGCCAGCCAGACAAAGCAATCATAGAGTATTTAATCCATTTCGATGAGTCATTCGCTAATTACAGTTATGAGGGTGTGCCGGATATCCGAATTATTGTTTTTAAAGGCTTTCCTGTTATGGCAATGATGCGTTTGTCGACTGCTGCTTCCGATGGTAAAGCAAATTTGCATCAGGGCGCAGTAGGTGTCGGTATCGATATTGTGACGGGTAAGGCCAGCTACGCAATACAGTTCGACCGTCCGGTGGAACATCATCCGGACACCGGTATGTTGCTTTCTGACATTAATATCGATGGCTGGCAAGAGTTGTTGAATATGGCTGCCCGCTGTTATGAAATGTCCGGGTTAGGATATTTGGGTGTCGATATTGTCTTGGATGCTTATCAGGGGCCAATGTTACTGGAATTGAATGCCCGCCCAGGATTAGCAATTCAGATTGCCAATAATCAGGGGCTGCTGAAGCGCTTCGATAAAATTGCAGCGCTGGATGATGCTGCGCTGTCTCCTGAAGCGCGGGTTGATTTTGTGCAGACAGCTTTTAGTTAGAACTGATGGTGCCTTTGCCAGTGGTTTTCTGAGTAAAACCTTAGATAATTTGAATGCAGATAACTGGCGTAATCATTCAACATTTAAAAGAATGTTATTGAATGACGTTAACTTTACTTCATAAGTAAAAATATCTGGACGCTGTGACTGAATACGATAACAATGCACGGCTTCGCGCTGGCAGCGGTCTGCTGTGCTTGTTCGGGTGATGGGTATGCTGTCATCCAGAGTAAAACTTAGCGCTATTTGAAATAAGCTGGTTAATCCATAACTGGCTGTAAAGCGCAGGGCATAATCGTGCTGGCGTTTTAGCTGACAGGAAGAGTGTAGTGTCTAAATCTAAGGCTGGTTCGAAAGTAAAATCCGGATTGCATCCCCGTAATAAACATCGTTTCAACTATGATTTTGATGCTTTGCAAAAGGCTCTTCCTGAACTGGCAGCTTTTGTTATAGATGTTCGTGGCCGTCAGAGTATTGATTTTTCAGACCCTAAGGCAGTTATCTGCCTGAATCAGGCATTGTTAAAATATCATTACGGAATCGCTTTCTGGGAATTGCCAAAAGGCTATCTGTGCCCGGCTATTCCAGGTCGGGTGGATTATGTGCATTACCTGTCAGATTTGTTGGCAGCGTCAGCCGGTACAGAGCAGCCGCCTAAAGGGCGAAAGTTGCGCGGTATGGATGTCGGTACCGGTGCAAATGGTATTTATCCTCTTTTGGCTGCCCGTGAGTATGGCTGGAAGATGTTGGGCAGTGACATTGATCCGTTATCGGTTCAGACGGCGGCATTGGTGGCGCAGTCCAATACCTCGTTGAAGGGTATGATTGAGTATCGTTTGCAACCCAAAAAAACGAAAACCTTCAGTGGTCTGATAGGTACAGATGAAGTGTTTGATTTCACTATGTGTAATCCGCCATTTCATGCCTCTGCCGAAGAAGCGAATGCAGCCGCGCAGCGTAAAGTAACTAACTTGTCCCAACCGAAAAAGGCCCCTCGTGGTGCTAAAGCTGCTGTCGCTAAAACTGAAGTTTCTAAAACCATGAAGCTGAATTTTGGTGGCCAGAATAATGAGCTTTGGTGTAAAGGCGGGGAAGCTGAGTTCATTGGCAGGATGATCAAGGAAAGCAGAGATTTTGCTGAACAATGTTTATGGTTTACCAGTCTGGTTTCGAAGCAGGAAAACCTGCCTCGACTGCAGCAGCAGTTAAAGCAGGCAAAAGTAGCTGAAGTAAAAGTGATTGAAATGGCGCAAGGGCAGAAGAGCAGTCACATTATTGCCTGGACGTATATGGATACTGAGCAGCAATTAGCCTGGTCTGAAAGCTGGCGCTAATACGCTCTGTTAATAAGTCATCAGGCGGGCCGTAAGCTTTCGATGAGCAAGTCGTTGGCAATTTCGCCAAGGGCTTTAATGGCTGGGTCCATTCTTGAGTCCTGGCTGTTGCGGCAGTTTATCCGCATAAAATTTTTGTATTTGTTGGTTGCCGAAAAGAGCGGTCCCGGTGCGACATTGATGCCCTGTTGGCCGGCTCTTCGGTTGAGTTCAACAGCATCAATGGCTTCCGGCAATTCTACCCACAAAAGATAGCCGCCCTGCGGATAACTGATGCGGGTGCTTTGCGGCATATGGCGGCTTAACAGTGCAATGACTGTATCTCTGTCGCGCTGGTAGTTTTGCCGCATCTTCCTTAAGTGTTTCTCGTAATAGCCCTGTGCAACAAATTCTGCGACCGCCAGTTGATTGAGAGTTGCCGTACTCATGCTGGATACGTATTTCATCATCATGACTTTGTCGAAGTAACGGCCGGGGCACACCCAGCCGATGCGTAATCCTGCCGCCAGCGTTTTGGAAAACGATGAGCAGAGAATGACTCTGCCTTCAGTGTCATAAGATTTAATGCTACGGGGGCGGGGCAGTTTGTAACTCAGGTCGCCGTAGATATCGTCTTCAATTAACGGGATGTCATATTCGGCTAGTAACTCCAGCAGTCTGGGTTTGTCTTCGTCCGGCATACTGTATCCCAGCGGATTGTTATTCGTGGGTGTTAGCAGGCAGGCCTTCACGGGCCATTGTTCCAGTGCTTTGGCCAGTGCGTCCAGGCTGATGCCGGTTTCCGGGTGAGTGGGAATTTCCAGTGCTTTTACACCGCTCATTTCTATGGCCTGTAGTGAGCCAAAGAAATTAGGTGAATCGACGATGACTATGTCGCCGGGTTCGGTGATTGCCCGCAGGCTGCTGGCTAGTGCTTCCTGGCATCCACTGGTGACAATAATGTCTTCAGGTGTCACGCTGCAGCCGGAATCAATCATCATCCTGGCAATTTGCCTGCGCAGTTCTGCCGCTCCTCTTACGTGATCATAATTAAACAGCCGTCTGGTGGTGGTCCTGCTTAGTTCAGCAGTGAGTTTAAGCAGAGGGTTCAGGCTGGGGGCGTCACAGTCTGGCACTGCGATGCTTAACTGAAAGACATTTTCTTCGCCGTAGTCATCCATGATATGCAATAAATTATGCCATTCAGGCAGACCTAAAGGTTTGGCGGTTGGCTGGCTGGTTTGAGGCAGTGGTGGTGGGCTGAGCTGTTCAGTGACGAAGTAACCGGATTTAGGTCTGGCTACTGCTTTGCCGTTTTCGACCAGCAAGGCGTAGGCTTCCTGAACGGTAGAAATGCTGACGCCATGCTCCTGACTGGTGGCGCGGATCGAAGGTAGTTTAGTACCGTCGGGATAGTATCCCTGATCAATTCGCTGTTGCAGATTTTCTGCGAGTTGCTCGTACAGTTTCATTGCATCCCTCCGGTACAGTTAAAGCGGCATGACAGTTGTGTGCTGGGTTACCGGTACAGATCAGCTTGTTTTAATCTGTACCGGTTTTTGTTTTTTGTATTTGAATCTGTAATGGTATCAGAGATTTCCTTAAGCTGTATTCAGTTTTGAAAAAGGAGATTGTTATGACTCAGTTAGCGAAAGAGTTTAAGGGGCGAGCCGGCCTGAACGGACAGCTATTGGCATCCATCTGCGAAAGAATTGGTCGGTTGTTAATACTGACGCGAGGGGCTTCTGCGGCGTGCATTTTTAATTATCGCAGCCGTCTTCAGCTAGAGAGGTTGGATGATGATGCCCTGAAAGATATAGGTGTTAGTCGGGCGGATGCGCTGGCAGAAGCAGGTAAGCCCTGCTGGAAAAGCTGTCGGGTTAGCAGAGAGAATGCTAGATCAGAGTGAGAAAAATTCAGGCGTCCGGTAACTATATGAATTCTAAAACCCAAAATGGGATGTCGTCTGTTACATAACCCGGCTCTGATTGTGTAAGCGGTTGCACCAACCTAGCAAGTGAATGTAAGGTCTTATTTACAGTGTTCAGGGATATGAGGCGATTAAATGCACAAATCGAATGTTCTTCAGTCACGTATAGATGCGCTATTGAATGTACTCTCTGAGGATGTTCTGGTGCTGAGTCAGGCCGGAGCCATTATTTTTTCTTCTCACAGTAACTCATCACTGCCCTGGGGCGGTGATGATGCGTTGTTGGGTAAGCACCTTTCTGATATTTTTCCGGACGTCATTACAGAATCCCTGCAGGGCATGATTGATCAGTCACTCAGTCATAACAAGGTTCTTACCAAAGAGATCTTGCTGGATCCTGCGCATATTCCTTATCTGAGAGATCAGGGAATGACTACAGCATGCTGGGTTGAGGCGCGTTTAGCCCCTTCAGCGGGTGATGAGCCCAGTGTTGTATGCAGGATTGAAGATATTTCCCAGCGGAAGAAATCCGAACGTGAGCGTTCGCGGGTGCACCGTGATTTGCTAACCGGAATGTATAATAAGCAGGCACTGATGCCGGTTCTGGCGCAGTCTATGGCGCAGGCTCAGCGTTATGACTGGATTTGTAGCCTGATGATTATCAGTGTTGATAATCTGCAGGATATCAATGACAAATATGGCTGGGATGCCGGTGACGACATTCTTAAAGCGATGGCGGTGTCTCTGAATCAGATGAAGCGAACCGCGGACTTTCTGGCTCGTGTAGGTGAGGATGATTTTGCAATTCTGTTACCTGAAACGAACGAGGCACAAGGAGTTCTGGCAGCTGACCGGGTGAAGAAGATGGCTGCAGGTCTGGCGCAGGATACTGAAGTATCCAATGTGCCTTTTACTTTGAGTGTTGGTGTCGCCACGCTGAACGATGATGACGACAATGCTGAGGTTATGTATGCCAGAGCAGACAGTTATTTGCGTGAAGCTAAGGCGCTGGGTGACAGTATTATTGGGGATTTAGAGCCCCGATAGAATCGCAGGACAAAACTGTAGATACAAAAAAGGCGCTTGGTAGCGCCTTTTTTTATACAAGATTCTGTATATAAGATTTTGTATGCTGAAAAGTTGTTAGCCGGTAATGCCCGGGTACTCTTTCAGTGCACTTATCAGAGCAGTCATTTCTTCGTCGGTACCGATAGAAATTCGCAAGTAGTTATCAATGCCTGGCTTTTTAAAGTGTCTTACCAGTAAGTTTTTGCTGCGCAGATACGTCATCAGGTCAGCACCGGCAATTCGCTGGTGGCTGGCGAACACAAAGTTGCTGGCTGAAGGAATAACATTGAAACCCAGTTCAGTCAGTTGCTCGGTAGTCCATTCGCGGCTACTGATAATCTTCTGTGTTGTTGCCTTAAAGTAGTCTTCGTCTTCAATAGAGGCAACGGCGCCGGCAATAGCAAGGCTATCCAGAGGGTAAGAGTTAAACGAGTTCTTAACCCGCTCAAGGCCTTCGATCAGGTTCTCATGGCCCAGCGCATAGCCAACACGTAAACCAGCCATGCTGCGAGACTTTGAAAAGGTTTGAATAACCAGAACGTTGTCATATTTTCGCACCAGCTCAACCGCTGATTCACCGCCGAAATCGATATAGGCTTCGTCAACTATTACCAGAGACTCGGTATTTACCTTAAGCAATGCTTCAATCTGTTCCAGAGGTAATACCCGGCCAGTAGGTGCATTCGGGTTGGCAAAAATAATACCGCCATTTGGCTGCTGATATGTGCTCAGATCAATGTTGAAAGATGTATCTAATGGCAGCTGAGTATATGCAATGTCATACAGGTTGCAGTAAACATCGTAAAAACTGTATGTGGTTTCTGGCAGAAGGATAGGGTGCTCCTGACGGAAGAACGCCATGAATGCCAGAGCCAGTACTTCATCTGAACCATTACCGACAAAGACATTTTTATAATCCAGACTGAAATAGTCTTTCAGTGCATTTTTAAGCAATGTGGCTTCAGGATCACAGTACAGCTTTAAGCGCTCTTTAGGGTAATCATTCAGAGCAGCGATGGCATGAGGTGATGGCGGATACGGATTTTCATTGGTGTTGAGTTTAATCAAACCATTTTGCTTTGGCTGCTCACCAGGGACATAAGGGGTGAGCGAATTAATTGCCGGGCTCCAGTACTTACTCATCTTGATTCACTATTCAGAAGGTTGATTACGCCTGAAACAGCGCAAATAAACAGGCCGGCTAGGATAGCAAAGAATGTTAGTTGCTTACAGAGGCTTTAAATATGCGGTTTAAAAATTAGTACTAAGGCTTTAAAGGTGCATTCGACGGGCGTGTTTTAAGGCGGTTCAAAAGATAGGCACTGGTTTACAAAAAGCGACTTAGAAATACGGTAGAAAAAGCGTTTAGAAGAAAAGGGGAGTAGCTTCTTCCCAGAGAGGGGAAGCTCTGGGAAGAAACTACTTTTACTACAAAAGGGGTCTTGCTCGAACGTTGATGTACAGATTTAGAGAAGGGGTTGCGCAATAAGTTCAGTGCGATTTGAATTTTTTTGCATTTTTTCGCAAAAAAAATGTACAACCTGCATATCATACTTCATGCAGGTTATAGAAGTGTTAGCCAAGAATTTGAAAATACTCGGTATTCTTTATCAGCAAAGTAGACCTGAAGAGACGAAAAAAATTTCAATTTTTTTGAAAAAAATCTGAAATATGGTGAAACTGACGGCTTATTTTAGTCAATACCGATAAATTTATGGGTCTGCAGGCTGAGTTTCCACTTAGGGTGCGCCATGCAGTATTCAACAGCTGCTTTAGTGTTGGCTGTCTGCAAAGCATCATCCAGTGGTTGTAAGTAATAGTTATCGAACCTGAGGTCGGCAAAGCGTTCAGGTAATGCCTGGCTTTGTGGGTAGACCAGTTTTAGTTCATGGCCAGTGGTTTGCACAATCTCAGAGACGCCTTTTGGGCTGACACATATCCAGTCCACACCATCCGGAACAGGTAATGTTCCATTGGTTTCCAGCGCAATTTCCAGACCTTCTGCTTTAAAGGCAGCAATAAGTGCTTCATCCAGCTGTAATAAAGGTTCGCCACCGGTGCAGACAACATAAGGTGTACCTTCATTGTTGAGTGGCCAGAAGCTGCGAACTCTTTTTGCCAGTGCTTCAGGGCTGCGAAATTTATCACCGTTTTGTCCGTCAGTGCCGACGAAATCAGTATCACAGAAATCGCAGATCGCTTTCGCACGATCCTGTTCCCGGCCAGACCACAGGTTGCAGCCGGTGAACCGACAAAATACCGCCGGCCGGCCCGCCTGAGCACCTTCGCCCTGCAGGGTGTAAAACATCTCTTTGACACTGTAAACGGAACGCATAACCAACCTCTCTGAATTGCAGCGGGCAAGTCTACACCGGAGTGATTTTTGTGCAATGGTTTTTGCAGTATACGCAACTGACATTTGACTATAGATAATCCCCAAACTGGGCAAACTTTACTGGAGAATTTTCGTGCGACAGCTAGTTTTCTAAAACTTGGTAAAGGATTTTGGTCAAGGGCGTTGTCTGGCCGATTGGTGATTAAGCTGGTGACTGATGTTTGCAGGAGTCTCTGAGCGCACCAGATCAAGTCTGGATCTGATTGTCAGTGAGGGCGGTCAGGAGACCAAATGTCTTGATGTGGAGTGTTGCATGACCATCAAAAACAAACTTATTTTACTGCTGGGTATTGTGCTGTTTTCTGTGGCGGCGCTATTTGGCTTGCTGATGTATTCCCTGGGCACATTAAATGAACTTCGCGAAAGCGAATCTCTGGTGGGGAAGCTGAAGCAGGATCAGCTGGCAATGGGGCAGCATGAGCTGGCGTTCGTGACGACATTGCAAGGCGCTTCAGAAACGGGTTTTATTGAGGCTAAATCACGTTTTAACGGCCATTTGTCCGAGGCGATGACGCAGCTTGATGCAGATGCCCAAAGTTCGTTGCAAGTACTGGGAAAGCATTTTGGTGAATATGGTGACAGCTTTGTAAAAGTTGCGGGTCTGTTAAAAACTATTGGTTTGAATGAAAAAGAAGGCTTGCGGGGTGGTTTGCGGGGAGCGGTTCATGCAGCGGAAAAAAATGTTGTCGCGATTAACAGTGATGCGCTTTATGTACGAATTTTGCAGCTACGCAGAAATGAGAAAGATTTTATTATCCGCTCAAATGAAAAATATCTGACGAAATTTACCGGCAACTTTGATAAGGCAATTGCTGTTTTGCGACAAGTGGATTTTAGTCAGGCGCAGCGCAAAGTGACAGTGGACTTACTGGATGATTATAAGCGTCAGTTTATTGCGCTTGTTCAGGCCCGTAAAGAATTAGGGCTAACGGCCGAATCCGGTTTGCGAGGGGTTATGCAGCAGCAGGCTCAGGATACTCAAACCACACTTGATCAGATTAATGTCGGTCTGCAGGCGCATGTTGCTGCTGAAGTATCCCGGGTACAGTTTTTAGCCGTAGGTATTATGATCGCTGTAGCTCTTATCGTAGGGGTAGCGGTTACACTCATTTCCCGCAGTATTCTGTTACCAATTTCTGCGTTGGCGACCTGTATGCAAAAAGTCAGTGCCAGCAAGGATATGACATTGCGATATGAAGGTGGCAATCGCGATGAGCTGGGTAAAATGGGAAGCGACTTTAATGCCATGATGGCTATCTTCCAGACGTTAATTGGTGATGTGGTAAAAGCAATTGGGCATTTGCAGTCGTCTTCGGAACAGTTGGCCAGCAGTGCTAACCGGGCGGCCTCTGATTTACAGAATGAACAGGATGAAGTTGTGCAAATTGCCAGTGCAGTCCACGAGATGGAAGCGGCTATGGCAGAAATTGCCGGCAATACTGAACAGACCTCTTCAACCGCACAAAACTCCCTGAGTCAGGCCGAACAAAGTAAAGCCAGTAATCATGAGTTAATCGACAGCATCCAGAGCCTTGCTGAGCAGGCTAGCGAGACTGATAGTGAGGTGCAGACGCTGAAAAAAGATAGCGAAGAAATTGGTTCAGTATTAGGGGTCATTAAATCCATTGCAGAGCAAACTAATTTGTTGGCTTTAAATGCTTCTATCGAAGCGGCCAGAGCCGGTGAGCAGGGCAGAGGGTTTGCAGTGGTTGCTGATGAAGTGAGGTCGCTGGCGGAGCGTACTCAGGCTTCGGCCAGTGAAATTGAAGGTATGATTACTCAATTGCAGGTCCGTACTAGCAGAGCTACCGAATTGATGGCGGTGAGCCTTAGCCGCAGTCAGCAGAGTGCTGAAAGGGCGGGAGAGAGTATTAATATGCTGGATGCGATTACATCAGATGCCGCGACCATTGTGGATATGACAGCTCAGGTTGCAGCTGCTACAGAAGAGCAAGCGACTGTGGCAGGTGAGATTAATCAGAATGTAGATAAAATCCGGCTGATTATTGATGATGCAAGTGCCCAGACGCAGTTAAATGTAGTTGCCAGTGACGAGGTGGCGGCTCAGGCCCAGCAGCTGAAGCTGGCAGTCGGCCAGTTTGTAACCTGAGATTGATTTTTTGTTTACTCTGAACAGCCGTCGTTTGGCGGCTGTTATTGCCCTTCTTAAGACCTTATTTTATTAAATTGCGACATTTATCCGGCGCTGATTGACAATCTTTGAGCGGTGCAGGTATTGTGCGTTTTCGTTACTGAGTTGCGTGTGCAAACACGCAGGGCAAAGCATTAAAAAATGCATTGCCCGGGAAGTTGGTGAGTTTAGATTTCGGTTGCTGCTGTTGTAATTGCCAAATTATGCAGCGCCAGTTCTGGCAATCCCAACACTGCCCCCGCAACGGTAAATCGATAAAACTGTTTCATTGGCCACCGCGAGCAAATGATTCCCGTGAATCAAAATTAGTGGGAAGGCGAAACAGGGGATGAAAATCCGTCGATGAGTCCGGATACCGACTTGGTAACTTGTTATAACTAGGTGTTGCGGAGGGCTTCACCGAGGCTTAGCGATGTTTCTTCCCACATCTGCTGTGCTGATTCCTCCCAACTCTGGCTGTTTATTTATTCAGACGGAGCAATTCAAACGTGTTCAATTTCAAGCAGTTATCTGCAGCTTTAGTGTTAGGTTCTTCCCTGGTAGCCGGTACGGCTCAGGCACATTTTCAGTTGGTTTATGCCCATGACTCTTTGCGTGAAAAGGGTGGTGAGGTGGTCTTGAAGATGCCATTTACTCATCCTGCTGCCAGCGGCCACGTGATGAAGATGGGTGAGCCTTTAGAATTCTATTCTGTCCGTAAGGGTAAAAAAACTGACCTGATGGATAAACTGGTACCAATTGAGTGGACCAGTGCTGTAGATACAGGCCCTGCGTACGAAGCAAAGGTACGCTTTCGTGGACTGGGCGATAATGTTTTCGTGATGACCCCAGAGCCTTACTACGAAGCTGAAGAAGATATTTACATTCAGCAGGTTACTAAGAACATCATCAATGTTGGCGGCTTGCCAACTGACTGGAACGAAGAGCTGGGTCTTAAAGCAGAGATCGTGCCTTTGACTAAACCGTACGCTATTTATGCTGGCGGTACCTTTACCGGTGTTGTTAAAAGCAATGGCGAGCCAGTTCCTTTCGCTGAAATCGAAGTTGAATACATGAACTACGAGCCGGATGTGAAAAATAATCGTTTCTCTGATCATGCAGAAATGACACCGCCAGCTGATGCATTTGTCACTATGACGATTTTTGCGGATGCCAACGGTACCTTTACATTCGGTATTCCAAAGTCTGGCCACTGGGGCTTTGCTGCTCTGGGAGTAGGTTCAGATACTGAATACAAAGGTAAAGAGTTGTCTCAGGACGCGGTTATCTGGGTTCAGGCTCACGATATTAAATAATCACTGAAGCCGGCAGTTCTGTTAAAGATCTACCGGTTTTACAGTTTCAGGAACAGCTATGCATATAGTAGATGGCGCGCTTTCCGAACCGGTTCTGGCCGGCGGAGCATTACTTGCGATTGCCGGTGTAGCATACGGTCTGAAGAAAATGGACTATGAGCACCTGCCTCAGGTAGGTGTTTTGTCCGCCGCATTCTTTATTGCTTCTTATATTCACTTGCCTATTGGTTTTTCCAGTGTTCATTTGATCCTCAACGGTCTGATTGGTTTGGCGCTGGGCTGGGCGGCGTTCCCTGCATTGCTGGTAGCGTTGATTCTGCAGGCGGTTTTCTTTGGCTTTGGTGGTTTCCTCGTATTAGGGGTCAATACCGTCAACATCGCCTTGCCTGCGGTCATGGTGTACTTCCTTTGCCGACATGGCATAGCCGCGTCTTCTCCAAAAGTAGCTGCTATTTGGGGAGCTATTGGAGGTGCGGGGGCTGTAGCAGTCACAACCGTGATGGTAGCAGGCTCTCTGGCGTTGTCTGGTGAAGCGTTCTGGCTGGCTGCGAAAGCAACGCTGATCGCACATATTCCGGTGATGTTAGTAGAAGGCTTTGTAACGGCCGCTGCTGTGCTGCTGATTCGTAAGGTTAAACCAGAATTTCTGCATCTCGCGGAGGATTGGGATAATGCGTAAGTTATTTGTATTGCTGGCAATGCTGTTTGCTTTGCCAGCCAGTGCTCACAATGTTGTGGGTGGTGTATATGCGATTGGCAGCACCATTGAAGGTGAAGCGGGTTTTTCAAACGGTGATATGGCCTCTGCCGGCACTAAGGTGATCGTGACAGATGCTGCTGGCAATGTATTGCTGGAAACAGAAACCGATGATGAAGGCTTCTTTACTATGGAAGCAACCACCCGGATTGATCATATCTTCCGGATGGAAATGGGAAGTGGCCATGTTTTGGAAATGACGCTGCCTGCAGAAGAATTGTCAGAATCTCTGGCCGGTGGTGATACTGCTGTAGCAGCTTCAGCCGCTAAGGCGTCAACAGGTTCTGCTGTGCAATACGACGAAGCTGCTATGCAGGGCATGATTGAGAAAGCCGTTGCTAAACAGGTTAAACCGCTGCGTAAAGAGTTACGTGCGTTCCAGGAGAAAGCAGGTTTACAGGATGTTCTTGGCGGTATCGGTTACATCTTCGGACTGTGCGGTATTGGAATGTGGTGGCGTCAGCGTAAGCAGGCGCAAGCTGCTCAGGCAGTCTGATTAAACGGCAAGGAGACAGATTTGCCACAAAATCTGGAACATAGCGGTACGTCCTGGAAAGGGCAGCAGCTGAAGCATCATAGCTCGGTGATCGATATTCTCGATCCTCGGGCGAGAGTTGCCGCGGCGGTGCTGTTTGCTTTCGCAGTTGTGCTGTCGCATAACTTTGCGGTACTTATTTTTGGGCTGGCCCTGGCACTGGTAGTGGCGGCGCTGGCCAAACTCAATTTTAAGCGCACTCTGCGACGTGTGATTGCTATGGATATGTTCATGATATTCCTGGTCATCATGTTGCCGTTTACGACGCCAGGTAAAGAAATGTTCAGCCTGTTTGGCTTTTCCGCCAGTGTCGAAGGTTTGCTGCATGCCTGCAAAATTGCACTGAAAGCAAATGCGGTTGTACTGGCGTTGCTAGGTTTAGTTGGCACGATGGGAGCTACAACTCTCGGGCACGCAATGGCACGCTTAAAAGTGCCGGAAAAGCTGGTCCACTTGCTGATGTTTACCGTGCGTTATCTGGACGTTATCGGTCAGGAATACAAACGTATGCGCCGGGCGATGCAGGCTCGTGCATTTGTGTTGCGCAGTAATATGCATACCTGGCGTTCCATGGGATATCTGGTAGGTATGTTACTGGTGCATTCGCTTGAGCGTTCTGAGCGAATTATGGCGGCAATGAAGTGTCGTGGGTATCAGGGTAAATTGTATTTGCTGGATAACATGGCAATGGTTCGTCATGACTATTACTTTATTGCCCTGACTGGCTTCTGTTTAGCCATTCTTGTTGGACTGAATTTTTATTAAGGCAGATGTTCAGGTTGGATGTCTGTTGTTACAAACTTGAGATAGAACTATGACAAACATGAATAAGACCGCATTACTTGAAGTCCGTGGTCTCAGCTATCGCTACCCGCGTCGGGGCGTTGTGCTGGATGCGGTTGATTTCAGTTTGCATAGTGGAGAACGCGTTGCGCTGACTGGCGCAAATGGTGCAGGCAAAACGACTCTGCTGCATTTGCTGATGGGTCTGAAAAAGGCCAAACAGGGCGATATCATTGCGTTTGGTAAAACCCGTAGTGAAGAATCTGACTTTGTTGAAGTACGCGGAAAAGTGGGGTTCCTGTTTCAGGATCCTGATGATCAGCTGTTCTGCCCGACCGTTATCGAAGATGTTGCTTTTGGCCCACTAAACCTGGGTAAAACCCAGAACGAAGCCATGGACATTGCCAGCAAAACGCTGGAGTCGTTAGGAATGGCAGGTTTTGAAGAGCGGGTAACGCATCAGCTTTCTGGTGGTGAAAAACGCATGATTACCCTGGCATCTGTATTAGCCATGGAACCGGATGTGTTATTGCTGGACGAGCCAAGTAATGCGTTAGATTCTAAGGCCCGGGAGCGTTTACTGACAACCTTACAGAACCTGCCACAGGCGATGATTATTATCTCCCATGACGACAGTTTTCTTGAACAGCTGGCAACCCGCTGGGTGCGGTTGCAGGATGCTGGCCTGGTCGATTACCAGACTAGCCTGAGTGCTGTGCCGGCCTGATTTTTGAGGCGTCTTTTTATTAGATCCGATAAATAGATCAGACAGAATCTTATGAGTAGCTTTTTTAGCCCGTTAGCCCATCCAGTATTTCGCTGGTTGTTTTTTGGACAGGTCGTATCTCTGTTAGGGACAGGGATGGCAACGGTCGCCCTGGCTTTAATGGTTTATGATCTGAGCCCGCTACAGGCTGGTCTGGTTCTGGGCTCTGCGCTGGCGGTTAAAATGGTTGCTTATCTGTGTGTAGCGCCGGTTGTGGGAGGGTACAGTCATGCATTCCCCCGCCGAAGCTGGCTTGCCGGGCTCAACCTGGGGCGCGCAGTTATCGTTTTCTTACTGCCACTGGCTACTGACGTGTGGCAAATATTCATACTGATCTTTTTACTGAATGCACTGGCTGCCGGCTATACACCAGTCTATCAGGCGTTACTGCCAGATGTTTTGCCTGATGAAGATGAATACACCCGGGCACTTTCTCTGTCCCGTCTGGCAATGGAGCTGGAAAGCCTGCTCAGCCCAGCTTTGGCTGCCGGCTTATTGCTGATCACGTCTTATGAATTACTCTTCCGCCTGAATTCTATCGCTTTCGTTTTGGCTGCTGGTTGTATTTTCTTGGTACAGGTACCAAAAGCGGCAGCCAATGAACGCACTGGTGGGGTTTGGCAGCATGTTAGCTTTGGCATAATCAGTTACTTTAAGACGCCGCGGTTACGCGGTGTTCTGGCACTTAATCTGGCGCTTTCAGCGGCGGGTGCCATGATCATTGTGAATACGGTGGTGTATGTTCGTCAGGTGCTTGGCATGAGTGAGTCTGCCGTGCCGACATTGATGGCTGCTGCCGGCGTGGGGTCTATGGCGCTGGCGTTTGTGTTGCCTAAATTACTGGATCATTTTTCTAACCGTACGGTGATGCTGGCCGGCGGTGTATTGTTTAGTGCTGCTTTGTTTCTTGGTTTAACTGATCCGGGCTATATAGGTCTGTTTCCGATCTGGTTCCTGATCGGCGGTGCTACTTCAATGGTACTGATTCCAACTGGTCGGGTAGTGCGAGATTCCTGTAATGCCGGCGACCGCAATGATTATTTCTCTGCAAACTTTGCGCTAACGCATGGTATGTGGCTTGTAGGATATTTGCTGGCTGGTAGCATCGGCAGTGAATGGGGTATGCAGGTGTGTTTCGCTATTCTGGGTGTGGTTGCGTTGTTGGCGACTATGCTGGCGGCTAAGCTGTGGCAGCATGATGATCAGGAAAATATGTGGCATGTACATCCTGCTCAGGAGCACTTACACCCGCATACCCATGATGAACATCACCAGCATACACATGAAGGCTGGGAAGGTCCGGAACCGCACGTGCATCCGCATTACCATGCCAAACATCGCCACCGGCACCGTTTTGTGATTGATGAGCACCATGCGCACTGGCCTAAGCAATAATAAAACCCGTCAGGGTTTAACTGGAAAGACAGACATACAATGAATGAACAGCAGTTTCCATTTGCAGCAGTAACCGGTCAGCAGAATCTGAAGCAGGCGTTGATGCTGGCCGCGGTTAATCCCGGGATTGGCGGCGTGCTGGTCAGTGGTCCTCGTGGTTGTGCCAAGTCGACTCTGGCACGGGGTCTGGTTGATATTTTACCGCACACTGAAACTGATGATGAGACTGCTCCGTTTGTAACTTTGCCACTGGGTGCCAGCGAAGAAATGTTGCTGGGTTCTCTTGATCTGCAGCAAGTACTCAGCGACAAGCAGGTTAGTTTTCGGCCGGGCTTATTAAGCAAAGCTCATCAGGGCGTGCTTTATGTTGATGAGGTTAATTTACTCAATGATCATCTGGTCGATCAGCTGCTAGACGTGGCAGCCAGTGGTATTAACCGGGTTGAGCGCGATGGTATCAGCCATCAGCATGCCGCCAGTTTTCTGTTACTGGGAACCATGAACCCGGATGAGGGTGCATTGCGGCCGCAGTTGCAGGACCGTTTTGGTCTGGCAGTCCATCTGAGCAACCAGTATCCGGTTGCTGAACGTGTTGAGATTGTGCGTCACCGGGAAGCCTTTGATGCTGATTCTGAAGGCTTCTGCCGTTTGTATGAAGAGACTCAGGCGCAGTTGTTAGTACAGATTAAAACCGCACGTAAGATTTTGCCCCGGGTTAGCTGTAGCGATGAGTTACGCATTGTAATTGCTGAGGCGTGTAATGCTGCAGGTGTTGATGGCTTGCGAGGCGATATCGTCTGGTTCCGTGCGGCGGTTGCACATGCGGCTTTGCAAGGGCGTGATGAAGTCTTGGCGGAAGATATCGATGCGGTTGCCGAACTGGTACTGACCCATCGCCGTAAGAATGATCAGGGCGATAGTGGAAGTCAGCCACCGTCTGATCAGGATCCTGATAAAGGTTCTGATAAAAGTTCTGATAAAAAGCCGTCTGAAGAACAGTCTAAACAGCCACCTAAGCCGCCACGTAATAACGGCTTTAAGCGCCCGGATGACAGCCAGCGTCAATCTTCTGAACAGCATTCATCCGAGCAAGAACAGCAAGATGGCTCCGGTAATGGCGAGGGCTCAGATCAGGGCAAGGGGCAGCAAAGCGACTGGGGCAGCATGGCACCTCAGGCCTATGCAGCGGAACAGCGTATTGATGTAACCCTGCCAGCTCAGCTAGACCAGGCAACACCGCTGAAAGGCAAAGCAATGGCTGTGCAGTCTGCCAGCCGTCAGGGTAAATCAGCAGCACAAAGCGGTTCAGCAAAAGGTACGGCACTAACGAACCGCCCGGACTGGTTTGCGACTCTGAGTAAGAGTCTCGGTGAATGGCCGCCGCAATTGGTGTTTAAGCGTAAGCCTGAAGGCCGCAGTCAGTTGCACTGCCTGTTATTGGATACGTCTGCGTCGACATTGGCTGAAGGTGTGTTTGCCCGGGCGAAAGGTGCCATGGTTGAAATTGCCCGCCGCGCTTATCTGGAGCGGCAGCAACTGGCCATTTTTGGTTTTGGCAATAACAAGGTCGATAACCTGTTGCCGCAAATCCGCGCCCCAAAAGAATTACAGCGCTGGTTAGATAATCTCAGTGCTGGCGGTGGTACACCAATGCATCAGGCATTCAGCCATGTGGCAGGTTATCTGCAGCAGATTCAGCGTCAGTTTCCGGCGCTGGAAATAAATACTTATGTGTTAACTGATGGCCGAAGCCAGGCACAGTTAGATGATATCAGCCTGCCGGGTAAAACCTTCTGGCTGGATACCGAACAAGCAAGCGTAAAGCGCGGCCGGGGTGAAGTTCTGGCACAGCAGTTACGCGCAGAATACATTGCTCTGTAAGCACAGAGCCAAACAAGAGGGCAGCACGATGACAGATCAGGCAAAACCTAAACAGACTCACGAAGAACGCATGGCACGTAAAAAGGCCGTTGTTGACGAGAAGATTGCCAAGGCAACTGAAGAACGTGGTGTACTGATTCTGCTGAAGGGTAACGGTAAGGGCAAGAGTAGCTCTGCGTTCGGCACAATGGCACGTTCTGTTGGTCACGGTCAGCGTGCAGCTGTAATCCAGTTTATTAAAGGCCGGACTGAAACCGGTGAGTTCAAGCTGTTTAAAGATCATCCGCAAATTGACTGGCACGTAATGGGCCATGGTTTTACCTGGGAAACACAGGATAAAACTCAGGATATCTCCGCGGCTGAGAAAGCCTGGGAACTGGCTGAGCAACTGCTGCAGGATGATTACTACGACATCCTGATCTTTGATGAGATGAGCTACATGTTCAAGTATAAGTATCTGGAGCTTGAGCCGGTTGTCAAAGCGTTGCAGAACCGTCCTGCGAAGCAAAACGTTATGATCACTGGCCGGGTAATGCCAGAAGGTCTGGAAGAAATTGCAGATACTATCAGCAGTGTACGTGATGAACGTCACGCGTTCCGTCTGGGTGTAAAAGCTCAGGAAGGTATTGAGTACTGAGGGAGATATCTCAGAAATGACTACACAAAGTGTCAGCTGCCCGGCAATTTTTCTGTCGGCACCGAGTTCAGGTGAAGGTAAAACCACCATCACTGCTGCTATTGCGCGTAATTTTCTTAATCAGGGCAAAGTAGTACGGGTATTCAAAACCGGACCGGATTACCTAGACCCACAAATTCTGGCACAGGCATCCGGTGAAGATGTTGAGCAGCTGGATATGTGGATGGCTGGTGAAGAATATTGCCAGCAGAAGCTGTTTGAAGCAGCTCAGGTTGCTGATCTGATCATTGTTGAAGGTGCCATGGGTATGTTTGACGGTGATCCTTCCAGTGCTGATTTGGCTGCTCGTTTTAACATTCCGATTGCGATCGTCATGAGTGTTAAGGGTATGGCGCAAACTGCAGCTGCCATTGCCGGTGGTCTGGCTAACTTCCGTGATGACGTTAAAGTTGCCGGTCTGATTGCTAATCACTGCGGCACTGAACGTCATGCTGAGCTGATTCGTGATGCATTGCCGGAAAGTCTGCCATTGCTGGCAACATTACCGCGTTCTGAAGAAGTCGCTCTGCCGGAGCGGCATCTGGGCCTGGTTCAGGCTGCAGAAGTGGCTGATGAACTCGAGCAGCGCTTTACGGCTGGTGCGGAATGGGTAGATGGACAACTGATTACTCAGCTGCCAGAGCCGGTGACGTTTTACAGTGCGGAAGTGCCGGAAGTCGCACCTCTGTTGCAGGGCAAAACTATTGCTGTCGCCAAAGATGAAGCCTTTAGCTTTATTTATGACGCCAATATCCGTCTGTTAGAACAGATGGGAGCGAGCTGTGTGTTCTTCTCACCTTTGCATGATGCCGAATTACCAGAAGCCGATGCTATGTGGCTGCCAGGCGGATACCCGGAATTACACTGTAAAGCATTGGCTGCAAACACTGTTATGCATAACCAGATTCGCGGTTTCTTTGATGCTGGTAAGTCTATTCTGGCTGAGTGTGGTGGCTTCCTGTACAGCCTGAATGATCTGGTTGATCTGGAAGGCGATGTGCACCCAATGCTGGGAATTTTGCAGGGCACAGGTGCAATGCGTGGTAAGCGTGGTTGTCAGGGTATGCAAACGGCTGTGCTGCCTGAAGGCGAAGTACGTGCACATGCACACCACCGTTCCCGCAGTGAAAGCACACCTGAACCTGTGGGCTATGGCCGTCGCCAGCGTCATCCGGCGCCGGGTGAATCGATTTATCAGTCCCGCGGTTTAACTGCCAGTTATTTGCATTTGTTCTTTGCATCTAACCCTGAAGCAGTTGCCCGGGTATTCGGCGCAAAGTGTTGAACAGAGAAATGTTTAACAGAACAGCTGATTGAATTTTAGAGAGTAACGGGTAGAGCAGTATGTGGCCGGAAACCAGTGAAACGCCCCAACCATTACGCAGTGGCCTGACAACAGGCTCCTGCGCAACTGCATGCAGTGTTGCTGCGGTGCAGGCGTTGCTGGCCGGCAAACAGCCATCCAAAGTTGAGATCACTTTGCCAAAAGGCAAAGTGGTTAATATGACGATTGAAGGCTATCTGCCATTGTCGGATCAGCCTGCGGATAAAGGTATGCGCACGGCGACGATTAAAGACGCCGGCGATGATCCGGATGCCACCCATGGCGCGACTATTTATGTTGAACTGCGTCTGCAGGATGAGCCGGGTGTGCGTTTTAAGGCCGCTGAAGGTGTTGGCACTGTAACCCGGGAAGGGCTGGCGTTACCTGTTGGTGAGCCGGCGATTAACCGGGTGCCGCGCAAGATGATGACCGATCATTTGCTGAATGCTGCAGAGGTCTACAAATATGCTGGCGGTTTTGAAGTATCTGTCGGCGTAGAACGGGGCGAAACCATTGCGCTGAAAACCATGAATTCCCGGTTGGGTATTCTCGGTGGACTGTCAATCCTGGGTACTACCGGTATCGTACGGCCATATTCCTGTGCAGCCTATATAGCATCAATCCATCAGGGAATTGATGTTGCGACCACTAATGGTGTCTTTCACATTGCTGCTACTACCGGCAGCACCAGTGAAGGTGCGATTACCGGAATTTATGATATTCCGGAAATGGGCCTGATTGAGATGGGTGACTTTGTGGGTGCCGTTCTGAAATACCTGAAGAAAGTACCGGTAGAACGTCTGACGATATGCGGCGGTTTTGGCAAGCTGACCAAACTGGCTAATGGCCATCTGGATCTGAATAGCCGGACTTCCAGTATCGACCTTGAGCATTTGGCTAACCTGGCTGCTGAAATGGGTGCTGATGACGCCCTGCAGGCAGAAATCAAAGCGGCTAACACCAGTATGCAGGCACTGAAGTCCTGTCAGGATGCCGGTGTGGATCTAGCTTCTAAAGTGTGTGAAGAAGCCTGGAAGAAAGCGAAAGACGTAATGAATGTTCCGGCGCTGGAAAACCTGCAGCTGGAGATTTTTGCGGTAGACCGTAAAGGCGGGTTTGTGGGTTGTTATCCCGCCAGCCTTAAAGCCGTAATGACTAATGGTGATCAGGCATGAAGTGGCTGATCCTCGGTGGTACGGCTGATGCCAGACACCTGGTAAGTGCCTTAGCTGATGCCGGGCTACTGGTCCCGCAAGGGCAGTTGTCGCTGGTGTACAGCGTGGCCGGATTAGTGCGGATACCAAAGCTGGACTGTGAAGTGATCAGTGGTGGCTTTACTCAGTTTGGCGGTTTAAAAGCCTACTTACAGGATCAGCAGATCAGTGGCGTGTTCGATGTAACACATCCTTTTGCTGAAAACATGAGCCGCACAGCGGTTGATGTTTGTACTGAACTTAATTTGCCTTGCTGGCGGTTTCACCGTCCGGCCTGGCAGCAGCAGTCCGGTGATAACTGGCAGAGCTATAGTGACTGGCAAGATCTGCCGGGGTTGTTAGCAGGTAAACGCAATATTCTGTTAACGGCAGGGCAACTTACTGAAGAACTCAGCAAACAGTTACTGACTCAGGCTGCAGAGAATGGCCAACGGCTGATTTTGCGTACCGCTGCGCCGCCAAGGTTCAGCTGGCCGGAGTCTATGCCGTGGATTAAAGCCATCGGGCCTTTTGACCTGACAGCAGAAACAGCTTTGTTTAATGAGTATCAGATTGATGCCTTGGTAACTAAAAACAGTGGTGGCGATGCCACTGTTGCCAAGCTGGAAGCAGCCCGTAATAGCGGTGTAGAAGTGTTTATGCTGCAACGGCCAGAGATGCCTGCAGCACAACAGGAATTTAGCAATATTGCCGATTGTGTAACCGCGTTGCGGGCACAGTTAGTAAGTTAACATTTTAATAAGAGAGTCAGGCCCGTGAGCTTCGAATACGAATTAAACCCTCAGGCGATTGAGCAGGAAAGTTTCCGTCAGATTCGCCAGACCGCTAATCTGGATGGCTTCAGCCGTGAGCAGCAACAGGTTGCTATGCGTGTAGTACATAGTCTGGGTCTGCCTGAAGTTGCTGATTTGGTCCGGTTCAGTGAAGGTGCCTGCGAATCCGGCATGGCTGCCCTGGCAAACAACTGTCCAATTTTGTGTGATGTTGAGATGGTTAAGCAGGGTATTACCAAGCGGATGATCGAGCGTGAACCGCTGTGTTTTCTGAATGATGAGCGGGTTAAAGGTCTGGCAAAGGAACGCGGTGAAACCCGTTCAATGGCGGCGCTGGAGTTCTGGAAAGATTACTTAGACGGCAGCGTTGTTGTTATCGGCAATGCGCCAACTGCCTTGTTTCGTTTGCTGGAAATGATCCAACAGGGTGCGCCTAAGCCAGCGTTAGTGGTTGGTATGCCAGTAGGTTTTGTTGGCGCCGCTGAATCTAAAGATGCGCTTTGGGAAGTACATAAAGAACTTGAAATTCCATGCATCACGTTACTGGGCCGACAGGGCGGTAGCGCTGTCAGTGCGGCCAGTGTGAATGCTTTGCTGCGTTGTAACCGCGGTGAATGGTACTAATCATGGGGACGATGAGCGATCTCAAATTACATATCATTGGCCTTGGAGTCAGTGATAAAGCACGGCTCAGTGTTGAGGCTGAAACGGGGTTACGTGCTGCTGCAATTGTGATCGGTTCAGAACGTCAGCTTGAAACAGTCGCTGAGTTACTCACTGCTGAGCAGCAGCAGTGCGTGCTGCCTAAGCTTTCTGAGCTGAAGCAGCAGCTGCCCGATATGGCAACTAAGGTAGATACTATTGCGATTCTGGCTTCAGGCGATCCGCTATTTTACGGTATTGGTGCATGGTTCGGGCGTACTTTTGCTCAGGCGCAATTGCACTATCATCCGGGTGTTTCTAGCTTGCAGGCAGCTTGTCACCGTTTAGGGCGCTCCTTGCAGGATACCGAAGTCCTAAGTTTGCATGGCCGCCCACTGGCGAAAATCCGTACCCGTTTACGTAATCGACAGCCGTTGCTGATTCTGACTGATGCTCAGAGCAATCCGCAGGCCCTGGCCCGTGAATGCCTGGCAGCCGGATTCAGTGAGACGCTGATCAGTGTCTGTGAAACATTAGGTTACCCGGAAGAGCAAGTACGCAGTTTTACAGCCCGCCAACTGGCAGATGCAGAGGGTGAATCGAATGCCCTGGAGTTCGATCCGCTGCATGTCAGCCTGGTTGAGCCTGTTTTACCTGCTGGTAAGGCGGCTTTATTACCGGCATTTCCCGGCATTGCTGATAATGGTTTTATTACTGATTCGGAACAGGCTGAGCGTATTCTGGCCGGCGACGAGTGCAGCCTCACCGCTGAAGTGGCGTCTGCCGGGAAAGGCCTGATTACCAAGCGTGAAGTGCGTCTGTCCATTTTGTCTTTAATGCAGCCTGCAGTTGATGACTGTATCTGGGATGTTGGTGCCGGTTGCGGCAGTGTCGCTATTGAGCTGAGTTACTGGCAGCCAAAGTGCAGAGTGTTTGCTATCGAGCATCATGAGCAGCGATTAGCCTGTTTAACGGCCAATCAGCAGCGATATGGCGTCAGCAGCAATTTGCAGGTCGTAGCGGGGCGAGCACCACAGGCCCTTAATGATTTACCGTCTCCTAATAAGATTTTCATTGGTGGCAGCGATGGCGAAATGGCCACCCTGTTACAACAGTGCTGGGCTTTGTTACCACCGGGTGGTGTGTTACTGGCCAGCGCTGTGACAGAAAACAGCAAACAGCAGCTGCTGAGCTTTTATGATCAGCGCTGCGGCGCAGGAGATTGTCAGCCACATACAGTTCAGATCGGTGTAAGCCGGGGTGAGCAACTGGCTGGCCAGCTGATGTACCGGCCAAATTTACCGGTCAATTTATACAGCTTCTGTAAAAATTAATTTTCGTGGGCAGATGCCCGCGTGTGTTTAAGTGAGATTGAAGATATGAGCAATGCGACAGCAACAACTGGCACCGGCTGTTTCTACGGTGTAGGTGTTGGCCCGGGTGACCCGGAACTGCTGACTCTGAAAGCCCTGCGTCTGATCAAAGACAGCGCGGTTGTCAGCTACCTGTCGAATGCGGAAGGGCATTCCCAGGCATGGGGTATTGCCAACGCAGCACTGGAACTCTCCGGAGCAAGCTGTGCGGCAAAACATATCAGTGTCCCAATGCCGATGGTGATCCAGCGGGCACCGGCAAATGCTGCTTACGATAAAGGTGCAGCGGAAATTCGCGAATGTCTGGAAGCCGGTCAGGATGTGGTCTTTCTGTGTGAAGGCGACCCATTGTTTTTCGGTTCATTCAGCTATTTGTTAGAACGTCTGGAAAGTGAGTTTACCTGCAAAGTCGTACCGGGTATTTCATCCGTAAACGCCGCTGCTTCAGCACTGGCGTTACCGTTAACCATGCAGCAGGAGTCTTTTGCTGTGGTTAGTGGCCGTCACTCTGATGAGCAACTTGCGGAAGCACTGACAGATCATGACAGCGTTGTGATAATGAAAGCCGGTCAGGCACGGCCACGTATTCTGGCTCAGTTGGAAGCAACTGGACGTCTGAACGAAGCCCGTTATCTTGAATATATTGGCCGCGATAATCAGCAAACGATGCCCGCCAGTGAATTGGTAAATGAAGTAGGGCCGTATTTTTCACTGTTTGTTGTAGTGCGTGGTAACCGTCCGTCATGATGCGGATTTTTGCCCTCACTGAAGTAGGCAAACGCCTGGGTGAAAAGCTTGAGGCTTTACTGGTAGACGCTGGGGAAACGGCTGAACTTAGTTATAAGCCACAGCCGTTTAAACAGCAGGTTCGCGACTCGTTTAAGTCTGGTGAACGGCAGATCTTTATCTGTGCTACCGGCATTGTTATGCGCACTCTGGCACCGGTTATTGAAGATAAATATAAAGACCCTGCGGTACTGGTGCTGGATGAGCTGGGTAAGTTTGTTATCCCGTTGTTGTCTGGTCACGAAGGTGGCGCTAATCAGTGGGCGGCAGATGTCGCAAAACTGATTGACGCACAGTCGGTAATTACTAGTGCGAGAGCCTATCTTGAGCCGGTATACAGTGTGGGTATGGGGTGTGAAAGGCATTGTCCTGAACATGTCTTGCAGGGCTTGCTGGATGAATGTCTGGCGAAGGCTAATTTGAGCATTGATGACATCAGTAGCATTCACAGTATTGATGTAAAAGCGGACGAAGTCGGCCTGATTGAGCTGGCAAAGACTTTGGGTAAGCCTTATCAGACCTGGGATGCAGCAACGCTGATGCAGATGGAACCATTGCTGAGCATGCGTTCCGAATATGTATTTAATACCGTCGGGGTATATGGCGTAGCGGAGTCCGCTGCCCTTTATGCCGCCGGGCAGATCACCGGTGAAGCACCGGAGCTGGTGTTGCCGAAACATAAGAATAAGCAAGCGACGTGTTCGATTGCACGTAGTTTTAGATATTGAAAAGAACTGAAGCAGATATCACCAACTGATACTGCTGTCTGCGTGGTAAGCGCAGTTTTGATAACAGGTCCGATGTTTGTGCATCGGTACAGATACTGAAGAGTAGATTGAAAAAATGGCAAAACTATTTGTTTTGGGCACCGGCCCGGGAAATGCTGATCTGTTAACACCTAAGGCCCGTACTGCTATCGCTGCCAGTACAGATCTGGTTGCTTACGGTTTGTATCTGGATCTGCTGGGTGAGTTGTGTGAAGGCAAGACCCACCACGACCTGCCATTAGGCGAAGAAATCGGTCGTGCACGTCTGGCGCTGGATCTGGCTTCAGCAGGTAAAGATACAGCACTGATTTCCAGCGGTGACATCGGTATTTATGCGATGGCAACACTGGTATTCGAACTGCTGGATCAGCAGCTGCAGGGTAAAGAAGATCATCCTGAATGGCTGGATGTTGAAATTGAAGTTGTACCGGGTATTTCCGCGATGCAGGCAGGTTCAAGCCGCATCGGTGCAATGCTGGGTCATGATTTCTGCACCATCTCTCTGTCTGATCTGCTGACACCATGGGAAACCATTGATAAGCGTATTCACAGCGCTGGTACTGGTGATTTTGTAGTGTCTTTCTACAACCCAGTATCCAAAAAGCGTGACTGGCAGTTAAACCACGCCCGTGACGTGTTGCTGCAATACCGTCCTGCGAGTACTCCGGTACTGCTGGGCCGTCAGCTGACCCGTGAAGATGAATCTATCCGTATCATCACTCTGGGTGAGCTGGATGCTAAAGACGTGGATATGTTCACTATGGTTAGCGTGGGTAACAGTGAAACTAAGCACATTCTGAATGGCAGCAAAGAGTGGGTTTATACGCCACGCGGCTATAGCAAAAAACTCTAACTATTGGCTCTGGCTATTGCGCTTGATCATACGGCGTTAAAATCTGTTTCAGGATGCTCACTTATACGTATAAGCTCCGCTCCCTCAACAGATTTTGCCTTGTCTGACCTGCGCTCATGACGCCAGAGAGGCGCTTTTGTAGCGCTTGGACATACGGCGTCAAAATTCGCCTCGGGATGCTCACTTATTTACATAAGATCCGCTCCCTCGGTGAATTTGTTCCTTGTCTGACCTGCGCTTATGACGCCAGAACCCGCTTGAAAGCGTAATGATAACGCTTGAAGTGGCTGGTGGACCTGAGAGTAAGTTGAAGCGTGGCATGTAATACCCGGATTTCCTGCCCGTGCAGGGAATTGCTGAATAACAACAATGCGTGTTTGCAGGAGTCATGAAAAATGACCGTTTATTTTATTGGTGCTGGCCCGGGTGATCCGGATCTGATGACCCTTAAAGGGATGAAGACACTGAAGAAGTGTCCGGTAGTAATGTACGCCGGTTCACTGATACCCCGTGAAGTACTGGCTGAAGTGGAAGATACCGCTGAAAAGATCATTGATACCGCCAGTATCGATCTGGACGAAATCTCAGCTGTCATCGAAGAAGCGCACAAAGAGGGCAAAGATGTTGCCCGTTTACAGTGTGGCGATCCGGCTTTGTATGGTGCTATCGGTGAACAGATTCGCCGTCTGGAAGAGTTTGGTATCGACTACCAGGTAATTCCGGGTGTCAGTGCGGTTGCCGCTTCTGCTGCGATGCTGGGTAAAGAACTGACGCTGTCTGGCGTAACCCAGACTGTAATCATGACCCGTTATGAAGGTAAAACGCCGTTCCCTGAACGTGAGCGTTTGCCGCAGCTGGCACAAAGTGGCGCGACTCTGGCAATTCACTTAGGCATTTTACGTATCCATAAGATCGTTGAAGAGCTGATTCCGCATTATGGCGAAGATTGCCCGATTGCTGTTTGCTACCGGACGTCATGGCCAGATCAGGATTACGTGACCGGCACTCTGAAAGATATCGTGCAAAAAGTTCGGGATAAAGGTTTCACCCGTACTGCACTGATTCTGGTTGGCCACGTACTGGACTGCGATGACTTTGCGGACTCTTACCTGTATGCCAAAGATCAGGCACACGTTTACCGTCCAAAAGTGAAGCCGGAAACGCCACGTACAGTGAAGCGTTAATCCCCCTGCTGAATAATTGCGCTGTATTGCCTTGAAGGTGATACAGCCTGAATTAAGAGAGATACAGAAATGCAACTGAATAAGATCCCAACGACTGTTGTTACCGGCTTTCTGGGTAGCGGTAAAACAACTCTGCTGTCTAACGTACTGAAGCAGGCTGCCGGTAAGCGTATTGCTGTTATTGTGAATGAATTTGGCGAGCTGGATATCGATTCTGATTTACTGCGCAGCTGCCCGCTGGATTGTGAAGATGAAAACGCAACCGCTGCCAATGGTGATAACGGTTTCTACGAACTGGCTAACGGCTGCATCTGCTGCACCGTGGAAGAAGAGTTCCTGCCGGTGATGGAGCAATTGGTTGCCCGTCGTGACGACATCGACCATATCCTGATCGAAACCAGTGGTCTGGCACTGCCTAAGCCGCTGGTACAGGCATTCAACTGGCCTGGCATTAAAGAGTACTGCACTGTTGATGCTGTAATCACTGTGATTGATGGTCCTGCGGTTGCCGCTGGCCGTTTTGCACATGATGCAGACAAAGTACAGGAACAGCGTCTGGCGGATGAAAGCCTGGATCACGATCCGTCTCTGCAGGAACTGCTGGAAGATCAGCTGAGCGCTGCGGATCTGGTAGTTGTTAGCAAGAACGACCTGCTGGACGAAGCTCAGCGTACTGTTGTTCAGGACCGGGTAACTGCCAAAGTTCCTTCTTCTGTTAAGACCACTTACATCAGCAACGGCGAAGCTGAGCTGGATGTACTGATGGGTCTGGATGCCAAGGCAGAAGAACGTATTAATCATGTGCATAACCATCACGATCACCACCATGATCATGACCACCACCATGAGCATGCACACGATCATTTCGATTCTTTCGTCGTTAAGATGGGTGAAGTGGACAGCGAGAAACTGCAGCAGGTTCTGCAGGGCCTGATCGAAGAGTACAACATCTTCCGCGCGAAAGGCTTTGCGGCTCTGCCAGGTAAGCCAATGCGTCAGGTAATGCAGGCGGTTGGTAAACGTCTGGATGTTTACTTTGACCGTCCATGGGCGGCAGAAGAAACCCGCGGCACTTCTCTGGTATTCATCGGTAAAGGCATCGAACAGTCTGTTATCGAAGCAGCACTGAATGAAGCGCTTGCTGACCAGGCAGAGGCAGCAGCGGTTTAATGCATTTACTGGCAGCACAACCCGGTGGCTTTGTTGATGAAGAAGGTATCATCGATTTAGATCAGAGCCCCGGCGATATCGTTATTATGGCGGCGGCAGACAGCGCCCTGGCGGGTTTAGCCAGCGGTGTTGATCTGGCGCCTGCTGATTTGCCGGGCATCCGTCTGGCAAACTGGATGCAGATTCTAAAACCAGCCGCTTATGATCTTTATGAACATAAAGTACTTGAGCAGGCAAAAGTCGTTGTTGTCTCTCTGTTGGGAGGTGCCAGCTACTGGCAATATGGTTTTGAGCGTTTACAGGCCTGGGCAAAAAAGCCCGGCCGTACGCTGATTCTGGTACCCGGTGACGATACGCCTGATCCGCAGTTAGAAACTGCCAGTAATGTTACCGCTGAACAGCAACAGCGAGTGTGGCGCTACCTTCGGGAAGGCGGCACTGCGAATGCTGAACAGTTGCTGCGCTATCTCAGCGCAGCCTTTATTCCTGAACATGCAGAGCTACTGTGGCGCGAGCCGCAGGTATTACCGCGCTGTATGATCTATCAGCCTGCCAGCTTGTCCGAAAAGAATGTTAACGGACAGGCGCAGGCTTCTTTTGCTGAGTGGCAGGCGAATGCGTTACCGGATGCTCCGGTTGCCCTGTTACTGTTTTATCGCAGCCATTTACAGTCAGCCAATACCGACATGTTCGATCATCTGATCGAAGTGCTGCGCAGTGAAGGGCTTAACCCGCTGCCACTGGCAATTGCTTCTCTCAAAGATCCTGAATCTATGGCGCTGGTTAACGCGTTACTGGAGCAGAGTGATGCCAAGCTGATTCTGAATACCACCGGCTTTGCCAGTAACACAGTGGCCAGCCCGGATCTGTGTTCGCAGCCGAGTGAATTCTATTCGCCATTCAGCCGTGAAGTACCGGTATTACAGTTGGTACTTTCAAGCAGCACCGAAGAAGACTGGCAGCAATACAGCCAGGGGCTGCGCAGCCGGGATATCGCCATGCAGGTGGTATTGCCGGAAATGGATGGCCGGGTCATTACCCGGGCGCTGAGTTTTAAAGCTGAAAGTCACTTTGCTGAGCGCAGTGAAATTTCGGTGGTACGTTATGCGTTGCATGCTGAGCGGGCCCGGTTTGTTGCTAAGCTTTCTCTGGCATATTGCCGGTTGGCTAATAAGCGCAATGCAGATAAACGCGTCGGTGTGATTCTGGCAAATTATCCAACCAAAGACGGCCGGATCGGTAACGGTGTTGGTTTAGATACGCCGGCATCGACAGTGAACATTCTTAACGCCATGGCTGATGCGGGTTTTCCGGTGGAAAACATTCCGGCCAGCGGCGATGACCTGATTAAAGAATTGCTGGGTTCGGTGACCAATAACCCGAATACCCTGCATACCTTGCCATGCTGGCAGAGTATGGCAATTGATGAATATATGGAGTACTTCCGCGCATTACCGGAAGACTGCCAACAAGCGGTTTATGACCAGTGGGGCAGCCCGGAGCAGGATATTAAATGCCGTAATGGCCGTTTAATGCTGTCCGGTATGCGCTTAGGTGAAACCTTCATTGGTATTCAGCCTGCCCGTGGTTTTAACATCGATCTGGTGGCGAATTACCATGACCCGGATCTGATCCCACCGCATAATTATTTAGCTTTCTATTTTTGGATGCGTCACTGCTACGGTGTGGATGCAGTCATTCATGTGGGCAAACACGGCAATCTGGAATGGCTACCGGGTAAAGGTTCGGCACTGTCTGACCAGTGCTGGCCAGATATAGCTCTGGGCCCGATGCCGCATTTTTATCCGTTCATCGTTAATGATCCGGGTGAAGGCTCGCAGGCTAAGCGCCGTACTCAGGGCGTGATTATTGATCACCTGATGCCGCCAATGACACGTGCCGAAACTTACGGTGAAATGGCTGAGCTGGAAGGGCTGGTGGATGAGTTCTATCAGGCAATGGGTATGGATCAGGCCCGTGAGAACTGGCTGCGTGAAGCGATTCTGCAACAGTTGAACGATTCAAACTTACGTGAAGAGCTGCTGAGCCAAACCAATTTGCATCATGCTGAGCAGGTTGCAGGGGTGAGCGAAGAAGAGGTTGAAGAAACCCTCCTGTCTGAACTGGATGCCTATCTCTGTGATATCAAAGAAGCGCAGATTCGCCATGGGTTGCACATCATAGGTGAACTGCCTGCTACTGATAAGCTGGCAGACACGTTAGTGGCATTGCTGCGTTTACCCCGCGGTGATGCCGATGATAGCCGCGGCATACTGGACAATATCGCGCTGGATCTGAATTTGCGCATCGATGGCGAATTATTCGAGCCGTTAACCGGCGATCATACGGTCTGGGTTGGCGAAAAACCTGCGTTGCTGCAAGCCGTCACTGATGATGCCTGGCGTACGCAGGCAGACACCCGTGAGCGTCTTGAACTGCTAGCCAAAGGGCTGATCAGGCAATACGTGCTTATGGCTGATGCCGAAGTCGCCGCAGTCACTGCAGATACACTTAGCCAACTGCCGCATACAGCAGCGCAGCTGGGCTATGTTAATACTGTGATTTTCCGGGCATTGCAGCAAAGTGCTGAGTTGGAAATAAGCTCGCTGATTAGCGGGTTGAGCGGTGGTTTTGTGCCACCGGGGCCAAGCGGCGCGCCTACCAGAGGCCGACTGGATACTTTGCCGACCGGGCGTAATTTCTTTGCGGTGGATAACCGTGCAATTCCGTCTCCGGCAGCATGGGCAATTGGTGAGCGTTCCGCTAACGCACTGATCGAAAGGCACTTACAGGAACACGGCGATTACCCTAAACAGATGGGATTATCTGTGTGGGGCACCGCTACCATGCGTACCGGCGGTGATGATATCGCGCAGGCAATGTCGCTGATGGGCGTTAAGCCAGTCTGGGCGCAAGGTTCTAATCGCGTGGTAGATTTTGAAGTGGTCAGCTGTCAGCGACTTGGCCGTCCGCGGGTCGATGTGACGCTTAGGGTGTCTGGTTTTTTCCGTGATGCATTCCCGAACGTGATGAAATTATATGATGCTGCCGTTCAGGCAGTAGCAGCACTGGATGAGCCGGGTAACGGTAATGTTATTCAGGCGAATATCGAAGCCCGACAAGTCGAGCTGGAAGCGGAAGGTATGTCTGCCGATGATGCTTCCCGGCAGGCAAGTTTCCGGGTATTCGGCAGTAAGCCTGGTGCCTATGGTGCCGGTTTACAGGGCCTGATAGACGAACGTTGCTGGGAGCAGGAAAGTGATCTTGCCGATGCCTACCTCAACTGGGGTGGTTATGCCTATGGCCGTGAGGCAGAAGATGGCGTGCAGGCTAAACAGGCCTTTCAGCACCGTTTATCTCAGTTAGAAGTGGTAGTGCAGAATCAGGACAACCGGGAACACGATATTCTCGATTCGGATGACTACTATCAGTTCCAGGGAGGCATGACTAATGCTGTGCGGGTCTTCGGTGGAGAGATGCCGCAGGTGTATCACAACGATCACTCAAACCCTCAGCAGCCAAAAGTCCGTACCCTGAAAGAAGAGCTTAACCGGGTAATCCGTTCCCGGGTGCTGAATCCAAAATGGATTGGGGCAATGCGTGAACATGGCTACAAAGGTGCGTTTGAAATGACCGCCAGCGTGGATTACATGTTTGCCTATGATGCGACTACAAACCTGATTGCCGATTATCAGTACGAAAAAGTCTCTGATGCGCTGGTGTTTGATGAAGAAAACCGGGCGTTTCTGGAAGAGCATAACCCGCATGCGCTGGAAGAGATGGCAGAACGTTTGTTGGAAGCCGCACAGCGTGGTCTCTGGCAGGAACCGGGCGAGTATCAGGATAAGCTGCAAGACTTGCTGCTGAGCATTGATGAACAACAGGAAGCGGCCGGTTAAACGGCTAGCGAAGATTAAGTACAGGTTATAAACGATGACAGCTGCTAAATTTGGATCATCTCATTTATCTTCACCACACGTTTCCTCACCTCAGAGCCTGATGGTACAGGGCACGACTTCGGACGCTGGTAAGAGCATTCTGGTGACGGCGTTTTGCCGGATTCTGGCCCGTAAAGGCATTAATGTTGTGCCTTTTAAGTCGCAGAATATGGCGTTGAACAGTGCGGTAACCGCTGAAGGTGGTGAAATCGGCCGGGCACAGGCGGTTCAGGCTGAAGCCTGTTTTCTGACGCCGTCGATAAGCATGAACCCGGTATTGCTGAAACCTAACAGCGATCTGGGTGCTCAGGTAATTTTGCACGGTAAAGCCATCGGCAATATGCAGGCGACCGAGTATCACCAGTACAAGCCTGAACTATTAAAAGAAGTTGTCGCCAGCCATCACCGTTTACGTGACGAGTTTGAAGTTGTGCTGGTAGAAGGTGCCGGCAGCCCTGCAGAGATCAATCTGCGGGAACATGATATTGCTAACATGGGATTTGCTGAGGCAGTCGACTGCCCGGTAGTGATCTGTGCGGATATCGATCGCGGTGGGGTATTTGCCCATTTGTACGGGACTTACGAGCTGCTGAGTGAATCTGAAAAAGCCCGGGTGAAAGGTTTTATCATCAACCGTTTCCGGGGTGATATCCGTTTGCTGCAGTCTGGCCTGGACTGGCTGGAAGATAAAACCGGTGTACCGGTAACCGGCGTGATTCCTTATATCCATAACCTGCACATTGAAGCCGAAGATGCAGTTGCTCAGCAACAAACCGGTGACAATGATTACCAGCAGCTAAGAGTTGTCGTGCCACTGTATCCACGTGCCAGTAACCACACTGATTTTGATGCGTTGCGGATGCATCCGCAGGTGGACTGTCAGTTCCTGAAAGACCCGGCGCAGTTTAAAGGCGCTGATCTGATCATCCTGCCGGGCAGTAAAAATGTCCGTGGTGATCTGAGCTGGCTGGATGGCCGTAATACATACGCTAAATCTGAGCACAATGATGCCGGTATTTCAGATCTTACCTGGCGGGAAGTGATTCAGCGTCATCTCCGATTGGGTGGCAAAGTATTAGGTATCTGCGGCGGTTATCAGATGCTGGGTAACTGGGTACATGATCCGGATGGTCATGAGTCCGCACCGGGCTCTGACAAAGGCTTAGGCCTGCTGGACATGGAAACAACCCTGACCGGCGATAAGATTTTACGTAATGTGCGCGGTTTTTTAGCAGCAGATGACTCGGTGGTTGTCAGCGGTTACGAGATACATACTGGCCGCAGCAGCGGGCCAGCGCTGGATATCCCGATGTTCCATGGCTTACATGAGCAGGAACAGCAACACGGTGAACAGATATCTAATGGTGCTTTATTAGCTGGCTCTTTAGACCTAAGCTCTTCAGAAAGAGCTTCTCTAGATGGTGCGCGGGACGCGGATGACAGAGTCATGGGCAGCTATATTCACGGGCTGCTGGATGAAGAGACAACACTGGAATATGTACTGCGCTGGGCAGGTCTGGCGCAGTTTGAGAGCTTTGATTATCTGGCATTCAGGGATCAGCAGATCGAACGTCTGGCAGATGCTGTAGAAGACGCTATACCGCTAGAAAAGTTATTGGATTTACTGCAAATGGATATCAGTGCAGTTGATCAGGCGAGTGCAAAAGCGATGCGTGAAGAACTGGGTGAAGGCTAATGACTGAAGGATTAAGCATCGTACTGGCGATTCTAATCGCCTTACTACTGGATTACCGTTTTCAGGAGCCGCGTTGTTATCACCCATTAGTGGGCTTCGGTAACCTGGCTCTGTGGCTGGAGAAGCATTTAAACCGCTACCGCCACGGTGCGCAGGGGGACGCGTCCGGTAAAGGCCGTGGCATTCTGGCCTGGTGTCTGGCAGTACTGCCAATCACAGTACTTGCCTGTTTGTTAATGGACATACTGGCACTGAATATATGGTGTGAAACCTTGCTGGGCAGTGTTGTGCTGTATCTGGGCATTGGCTGGCAGAGCCTGTTGAGCCATGCCCGTGCCATTGCTAACCCATTAGGCAAAGGTGACATGGACGGTGCCCGTCAGGCGGTGAGCATGATTGTCAGCCGGGACACCTCAACGCTGGATGAAACCGCTATTGCGACAGCAGCCACTGAGTCGGTACTGGAAAACGGTGCTGATGCAGTATTCGCCGCGATCTTCTGGTTCTGCCTGTTTGGTGTACCGGGTGTGGTGCTGTATCGCATGAGCAATACACTGGATGCCATGTGGGGATATAAAAACCGCCGTTATCTGAATTTTGGCTGGGCAGCTGCTAGGGCAGATGACGTATTGAATTTTATACCGGCGCGGTTAACCGCATTAAGTTATTGTCTGGCCGGTAAAACTACAGCGGCCTTCAAAGCCTGGAAACGTCAGCGGGGCAACTGGAAAAGCCCTAATGCGGGTTTAGTAATGTCCAGCGGAGCTGCAGCTATTGGTGTGAAGCTTGGCGGTGGTGCGGTGTATCACGGCAAATGGCAGGACCGCCCGGTACTGGGGCTGGTGGAAGATCCGACCCCGAAAGCCCGGGACATTGAAGCGGCCTGTCGCTTAGTGAATGAAGCGATCTTGTGCTGGTATCTGGTGATAGTCGCACTGGCAATGGCACCATCACTGTGGCTTACCCTGAGGCTGATGTAATGAGTGAGCTGAGCAGGTCTGTCGCAATAGATATTGAAGAAGCTGGTGGTAAAAACCAGCTGGCAGGTCAGGAGTTGAACTTGTGCCATGGCGGTGATCTGTATTCCGCCAGTCAGCAATTTGGCACAGCAGTGGAAAACTGGATTGACCTTTCGACAGGCATCAATCCACAGTATTACCCGCTACCGGCGTTCGACAGTCAGGCCTATCAGGCACTGCCATATTTACGTCCTGAGCTGGATGAAGCTGTGCGCAGCTATTACGGTGATTTACCTTATCAGCTGGCGAATGGTAGCCAGCCGATTATTCAGTTTTTGCCGGAAGTATTAGAAGATATGCCGGTACTGCTGCCGGACTTTGGTTATCAGGAACACCGCCAGCACTGGGAAGAGTATGGCGCTGAACTGCGTTATTATCCGGCGCTGGATCATGCTGCTGCAGAGCAGGCGATAGAGCTGGCATTAGATCGCTCATTAGACTGTTCAGTAGACCGCTCAGTAGAAATGTCAGCCAAAACAGATGACAGCTTTCATCTGTTAGTGATTAACCCGAATAACCCAACCGGGCTGAAGTTTACCCCGCAGCAGTTAGCTAACTGGGCGGACAGGCTAAAACCTGGTGCGAAGCTGATTGTAGATGAAGCTTTTGTAGACCTTCATCCGGAAGAGAGTGTATTAGGTGAATTTAACCGCCCTAATATGCTGGTGCTGCGTTCGTTCGGGAAGTTTTTTGGCTTAGCGGGCATCAGGCTAGGCGCTATTTTTGGCAGTGAAGATGTCATACAGGGCTTAGCAAAGTTGCTGGGCCCATGGCCGGTAAACGGGCCGGCGCAAACAGTCGCGATTGCGGCGCTGAATGATGTGCAATGGCAACAGCAGGCGCGGCAGAATATTGCTGCCAATGCGGAACTGACAGAAAAACTTTTACAACCGGTTTTGGCGGCGTATGATGCACAGCCTTTTTGCCGGGAACAGTTATTCGCCTGTCACAGATTAGCTAAGCCAGCTGCTTATAAGTTGTATCAAAAGCTGGCAGAACAGGGAGTTTTAGTGCGTTTGATTGACCTGCACGATGGCAGCATGCTGTTACGTACTGGCATCATAGACGCACTGCAACCGGAGGCGTCTGCACAGCTGCAGGCCCGGCTGGAAACGATTTAATCGACAACATCTGTTACATGCAGATGTGAGCAACAAAACATACTAAGAATATAGAGCTCTGAGATATGAAACAGGGCGACAAGATGCGGAGAGAAATTGTGTCAAAAAAAGGCATTATGGTCTGTGGTCACGGTAGCCGTGACAAAGATGCAGAACGCGAATTTGGTTTAGTGGCAGCAGGCCTGAAGAAGCGCTTCCCGGATATCCCGGTTGAATACGGTTTCCTTGAGTTTTCTGCGCCGAATATTCATATGAGCCTGAACTCTCTGCTGGAGCAGGGCGTTGAAGAAGTTTATGCTATTCCGGGTATGCTGTTTGCGGCGACTCACGCCAAGAATGATATCCCGTCTGTGCTGACGACGTTTGAAGAGAACAACAGCCAGATCGAAATGCATTACGGCAGCGAGCTGGGTCTGCACCCGGCAATGATCGAAGCCTTCCAGGCACGCATTTATGAGTCTATGGGGCTGGATCCTGAAAACCCACCAGAAAACCTGTACGACACGCTGCTGGTTGTTGTAGGCCGTGGTACATCCGATACCGGCGCAAACGCAGAAGCCGCTAAGCTGACCCGTATCGTTAACGAAAACATGGGCTTCGGCTGGGCTGATACGGTTTACTCCGGTGTAACTTACCCTTCAGTGGGCGTAGGTATGGAGAAGCTGCTGAAGCTGGGTTACAAGCGCGTAGTTGTTGCGCCTTACTTCCTGTTTACAGGCCGTCTGATCAAGCGTATCTACGGTTATGTAGATCAGGTTGCTGAACAGAACCAGGGTATTGAGTTTATCAAGACACCTTACCTGAACGACCATGAGAAAGTGATCGACGCATTTGAAATTCGCGTCCGTGAAATTCTTGATGGTGAGCAGGACCTGAGCAACGAAAGCCTGATGGAATCCTTCAAGCGCCGTCTGGCTGCTGGCGAAGTAGATGTTCACCATCACCATGCCGAATTCAATCCGAATGAAGGCGAGCATGATCATTCACATGATCACGGCCACTCGCATGAGCAGGCTCAATCGCACGATCACGATCATTCACATGATCATGGTCACTCGCACGATCACGATCATTCACATGATCATGGTCACTCGCACGATCACGGACATTCACACGACCATGATCATGGGCATTCTCACGATCACGGACATTCACACGACCATGATCATGGCCACAGCCACGGTATCTACAAGCACATTGCACACCCACTTGGGCCACGTACCATGATCGGTGAAGGCGTATGCTGCTGCTTCATGAGCCAGTTCCCACAGGAAGTACTGGACGAAGAGCAAGACCGTATCGGCCTGGTAAAAGCTGAAGAGACCTTTGCTCACAAAAAGTAAGCTGCACTAGCTAACAGAGCAAAACAGAAACCGCCGGTGACGCAAGTGACCGGCGGTTTTTTTATGGCTGATGTTTTAAAAGGGATGCTCAGAAAGATGAACTATGATTGGCAGTCGTCAAATTCTTCAAAGCGTTCTTGCTGAGCAACATCTGAGCCTTCAGGCATACTCCATAACTCGGTTGTGCAATAGGGGTTGATAGCTGTCAGATCACCATTCAGCTTGATGTCGTAATTTTTGCCGGATTCTGGTGTGAATTTAACAATACCTGAGCAGGTACTCATTGCACCTGACACCGAAAACATAAACAGGCTGAGAGGCTTGCCAACCGGTACATTTACGCCGTTTTCATTAAAGTTCGTCATTAAAGGATGGCCTTCAACCAGCATCATGAAGCGGGTGTTTCCAGCTTGCATTGGTTCATCACATTTTTTAAATGCTTTCATATTGAAGATCTGAGTGCTGGTTCCACCGATTAAAGGTGCTTTAATGTCACGTGTGACGTGTATTTGTGTTGTTTCTACATTTTCTGGTGTTACATAGTCGGGAGCTGTAGCGCAGCCTGTTAAGGTAGAAAGTACTGCGGAAGTCAGAAGCATATTTTTAAACATATCGGTCCTTAATATGTATCGATTTTTACTTATATTACTTGAACTATCAAAGGCTTGGTAAGAAAAATATGCGGTAATTGAACGCTCGCTAGGCTCGTTTCTGTAAGATGTTTTGGATGAAAAACAAGACCGTATCGGCCTGGTAAAAGCCGATGAGACTTTTGTTCACAAAAAGTAATCTTAACTAGCTAAAAGAGCAAAACAGAAGCCGCCGGTAACGCAAGTGATCGGCGGCTTTTTGTGGCTGATATATTCTTAGCCTGAATACTTTAATGCTGTAGGGCGAGAACTACTAAAAAACGGATCGGATAGTTATGCAGATAAGGCTATGACAGTGTTATCACTCATATCATCCATCTTGTGGATATTCTTCATAGCATAACTGTGTAATTAGACAGTATATTCACAGAAATGCTGAATGTAGGCGCGTTTTGTCAGTTAAGAAAGCGGAGTCTGGCACGTTTAGCTACTGGTATAACCTGTAAAAATCCTGCAATATGAGTCGGATAAGGATATCAACAGGCGAAATACTGCGCCTGTCGATTCAGACAAAACGAGCGCGCTCGTTTTGCCAGAAAAGAAAAAGGATGTGCTACAGAAAAAGGTATATAGATCAACTATATACTTTCAATCATTACCTTTTCCTTCATGGGCAAATCGAGCCGGCGCAGTATTAAAATGTTAGTGCACGTAATTATGAACATTGAAGAATTATCAGAGAAGCTATACGAAGATCTTAATGGTCGAATCACGGCCGTAGATTATTCACACGATTTAGTAATCGATTTCCGGTGTGATGATTGGACCGACTATGATGTTACACGCTATTTCAAGATTACGTGTCACGGAGTAACCGAAAGCGAAGTGCAACCTTCTGTAACTGGTGAGATCGAATTTACGGATTCTCACCAGTTACTATGGAATCACAATGAGCCTCATGGGGGGCTTTATTACTCCTCAGAGCCAGAAAGTCGGTATGAAATACTAGGTCGGGTCTGGGAGGCCCATGAAAAACTATTTGGTGGCTGGCGTCCCCTTTCTGACTTTGCCAATACATATAATGCGGGCCAGTTCATAGAGTTCTGTAAAGGCTCCAATGGGCAGCTAGCGCAGGGACCTAAACCACTAATGGAACTTTATCAAAGTGCAGTTGGCAGCCACATTAAAACCAATTTTGTACCCTCATATAATCCTGAGGGTGGGTGCAAGGCATTAGTGTTTGATACATGCTTTGTAATATGTAAATCCGTAGCTGTGGCAGAGGTCCGCAGCTAACAAGTCACTCAAAGGCGACGCAAAAAGCGCGCGCATTAGTGAAGCGTTAGCTTCTAAAACCAGTCCGAAAATAGAGATGATACGATGAAAACTAAGGGTCTTAGCGACAAGGAAATACTAGATCTAGTACAGCCTCTAGCAGAGCATACTGAACAATCATGGAATAATAAAAACTACAGTGGTTTTATTCAGTACTTTATTGATGAGAATCCTTCCGAGAACTTTCCAGAAGAAGAATTCAATCGACAGATTGAAGAAAATTACGATTCATATGGCAAACACACAATCTCGGATTTAGTGGCAATCCATAGAAACCCTGATCATGTGATAGTGCTATGGAAAGTGAAATTAGAAACTCGGAAAGAGCCTGGTCTATTAATTTATGGTTTTAGAGAGCGAGTAGGTAATGTATTAATAGAAGGTTGCTCATACCATGCATAAAGCTAACAAGGTTATCAAAAACCGTTCCGGCCAAAAAGCGGCCTCCACTGGACGCGCTAAAGCGCGCCTTTTATAGCGGCGTTAGGCACATCATGGTAAATAAATCCTTAGTCGAAATATTCAAAAATATCCCTGGTGATGGCTGCCTAGAATGGGAAGATTCTTTCTATGGCTATTTGTCTGAGCACGGTGAGTGGGATTTAGATAAGTTTTGGGTATTGCACAAAGCTTTAATCGATATAGCTAAAGAAATAGATGACGAATTATCGGTGAGTAGAGAATTATCTTATGCTCTCTTGTATATTCAACAGAACGTTTTGATATAGATAGATTCTCATACCAATCCAGCTGTTGATTGGCAGATTACATCTGTAAATGATGAAGAATTATATGAACTTCAAGAACGTTTTCAGGATGCAATATTAGGGGCTATTACAGGTGAGGTTTTAGATGAGGCAGATTTTGATATGCCAAATCCTTTGCTATCAATTGCCTAACAAGGCAATTAAACGGATAAAAAACAGTTGGCTTTTGTTCGTTTCTCACAACGTTTAGCCAACTACTTTTTGCCGCTTATTGCGGCGTTATACAAACCAAAAACTGAAAATATCCCATGTCTTCTAATAAAATTCCTACGCATTATAGGTCTTCGAAGCTAGCGTTATTAGCCGCTTGCGGAGCAGGTGTATTATGGGGAACAGGTGCGCTTGTTGTTAATATACTCGTAGCCCAACATGGTTTTACTCCTGAAAATGTCTCTTTTTGGCGCTTTCTCATTGGTGCAGTAGTTCTAGCCATAATTTTTGGTCGTCGAATTGTTTGGAGAAAATTACGTCCAATTTTACCAATTGTATTTATTGCTGGAACAGCAATGTCAGGTTATGTATTACTTTGGTTTCTTGGTATAGAGCAAATGGGTGCTGCAATTCCAACACTAATAGCACTCTGTTTACCTCCTGTCATCGTTACAATAATTTCAGTATTTCGTGGTCAAGAGATGGCGGATTTACAACTAATTCTTGTGCTTTTGGGAGCAATTACAGGTACAGTTTTAATCATCACTCAACATGGTTCTACAACTTCAAACATTAATTCTCATAACACCATGCTTGGCGTCGCTTTTTCTATTGGTTCGGCATTTCTGTACGCTGGTTTCTCAATGATCAGTGGTCGTATTTCTATCGCTCTTGGGGCTGGCCTAGCAACAACGTGTCTTACTGTGGTTGCAGCCATAATAATGGGCTTAACTACTCTTTATCGTCCATTCTCCTGGCCAGCAGAGTTTCCACCTCAAGTTTGGTTACTCTACCTTGGTCTAGTAACTGCAGCTTTAGCATTATTAATATTCAGCTGGGGCGCAGCACGTCTTAAACCCACTGAGCTTACTGTTGCAACATTACTTGAGCCACTGACAGCTGTTGTGCTATCAGCTTTTTTACTTGGTCAACACTTGAGTATATTACAGTGGGTTGGTGGTGGACTTTTATTATTAAGTATTTGGGTGCTAGGAAGTCGTGCTGCAAAATGAAATTACAAAATGTATAACAAGTTGCTGCATCGGAAAAACTACTCGCTCGCGCTCGCATTTTTCCGTTGAGCAAGGCGTTAGCTGTAAGTGAGATTATGAAATCAGTTAAAGAAACATACGAAGAATTGGACCTCCACTTAAAAGAAGCATCTGTAGCTAAAATTGGTGGGTTTCGTCCACCAGAAGATAAAATAACTTCTTGGTTTGGAGGTCAGGGAATAGGTTCAAAAGGTGAAGTGCTTCCTACCTATAAAGGCAAGGAAATGTTTTGCTTGCTTCAAGTAAAAATTTCAGAATTGCCAGTAATTCCTCCAGAGCTACAAAAAACAAAATTTTTGGTTGTATTCACAAACCGTGAAGAATTGCCGTTTGATAAGCCTCACGGTGAGGGGTGGGAAATAAGGGAATATGAATCTTTAGATGACTTACAATTACTTCCTAAATCAAAAGAGCCTGATTTAATTAAAGGCTTTCCAATACAATGGAACAAGGTTGTTGATGATACTCCAGATTGGGAAAATGCTTGGGACATTGTAGATATGACTCCTATCAATGAATCAGATGGTGAAGATGAAAATTTTTTTATGATTATAATCGCTATCCCGGAACTAAATTTGGAGGGTTCCCGAAATGTATTCAGCACAGTCATAACCTAGACGGCTATGTGTTTCAAATAGGCAGTGAAGAAAAACCGAATTGGATGTGGGCCGATAATGGTATTGCTTACTTTAACAAAAACGAATCCGGTGAATGGGTATTCGAATGTCAGTTTTACTAATCACAGCTAACAAATTTGTCAAAAGGACGCTCCTGTCGTCGCGCCTTTTACAAAAGCGTTAGGTGACTACGAGGTTTAACAAATGGATTTGTATACTCTAATTCTTGATTTCAAAGGTGGAACATTCATATCGCAATGTTTATCAGCCTGTAAAGAAGATGCTTTATATAAAGGGATATTAAATTGGGATATAACTGGTCTAGAAGATGTGATAACGGACAATTCTAGAAATATCCTACTGGAAGATATTGAGAATGAAAATTCAATCCCTTTGAAGGGTATGAAGAATGTTTGGTCTTGCAGTGTATTTGTTAACGAAGAACTAATGCTTATAAATTTAGTTGCTACTAAAGACGTCACATAACAAGTCGTTTAAAAGGACAAAAACAGTTGGCTTTTTCTCCTTCGTCGCTAATTTTAGCCAATAATTTTTTGCCTCATAACGAGGCGTTAGGTTGCATTCAAAAATCGCACCAACTGATAAATTGGGAATAGCTAAATGAATGATAATAAACTTTGTGGTACATGTGCTTGCGGGAGTGTTGCATATGAGATCACACCGCCTTTTCAATTTTTCCAATATTGTCATTGCAGTAGATGTCGGAAAACATCTGGAGCAGCGCATGCAGCCAATATTCGACTAGATCGGAACCAATTCGCTTGGACACGAGGTGAGGAACTGGTAAATCGTTGGGAGGATCCCGCCGCGGAGCGTTTTTGCAATTCATTTTGTTCAGTGTGTGGCTCTAAATTACCCTCGCTTAATCGCAGTGGGGGAAGTGTTCTTGTTCCAGCTGGAACCTTAGATGATACCCCAGCAGTTTCACCCGAACGCAATATTTTCTGGAAGTCTAGAGCTGATTGGTATAGTGAGGTGGGTACAATTCCTTTCTTTGATGAAAGACAGTAATAATAAAAATGAAGGAGCCAAATCAGCCTAATAACCGGTTGAGCACGGATATCAAAAACGCTACGCGTTGTTGCCACCGATTAATCGGGCGTTCTATAGCTTAAGAGCCCAGAGGACTTAGCCCTTAAGTCTAAGCCTTTGGCCTCTGCTAACCGAGCACTCAGTGCTAATAGCAAAATAAGGACAACGTGGTACCACTGGACGGTACGCAGTAGCTTCAGGTCTCTGCTCTTTCCCTCCGTGTTTCCGCTCAAAAATTATTGAACCATAAGGTTCGTTGACCAGCACTTATTCGCATCACCGGCTTTAGTTTTAAAGCCGCACGGGCAAGTTATGTCGTATGTAACAAACACAGGCATTGCTGCCCAATACATGGACTGTGCTCGCTGCGCGATTTCATGCTGCGAGCGTTGGGTATAAAGAATCTATAGGAGAAGAAGATGAGTAATAAAATTAGTAGCGTAACTGTTGGCCTGCCGGTCACTGATCTGAGTCGAGCGACTGATTGGTACCGTCTACTTTTAGGGAGCCTGGAAGAAGTAAGCCCTATGGAAGGTATTTGGGAGATTCGTGTTACGTCTTCATTCTGGTTGCAACTTTTTGAGCTGGAAGCCGAGGAGTCTAGTTCAAAATCTGTCAATTTTGAGACTGATGATATAGAACGTAGTCATGAGTTAGTTTTAAGCCTTGGAGTGGATGCGGGGCAAATAGAGACTGTACCTGAAGCTATTCAATATTTTGAATTCAGTGACCCATTTGGCAATCTACTTTCATTTTATAAAACTCTTGGCAACAATGCCTAACAAGACGCTGTTGTCGGATAACTTCTCCGGCACATCGTGCTTCCAAAACTACCACAAAACGTGGCGTTAGATATTCACCAAAGGATTGGAGTTAATTTGTAAAATGAATCAAGAACAAGAATATGTTTCAGGCTTAGGTAAGAATTCTGTAGTTCCGCCAGAGATCAAAGGGTGGAATTGGGGAGCTTTTTTTCTAAATTGGATTTGGGGAATAGGTAATAGCACATATATAGCATTGTTAATGTTTGTTCCTCTGGTAAATATTGTAATGTTTTTTATGCTTGGCGCAAAAGGAAATGAATGGGCGTGGAAAAATCGAACATGGAGAGATATTGAACACTTTAAGCAAACACAGAAAAAGTGGCGTAATGCTGGTTTAATCGTATTTTTTGTGGTTTTTCCTCTGTTTTTTATACTGATTGGTAACATGCTTAAAGGTGCAGCTTTCGATCAATCCATGGTTGCAATATCTCAAAATTCTGAAGTTATTGAGGTCGTGGGTGAGCCTATCGAAGCTGGATATTTTGTCATGGGAAGCATTCAAACGTCAGGAACAGATGGAGAAGCATCTTTACAGTATTCAATTTCAGGCCCTAAAGGTGACGCTGATGTTTATGTACAAGCATATAAAGAAATGGAAGCTTGGGTATTGTATAACGTTATTGTTCATTGGCCTGAATTGGATAAAAAAATACAGGTTGTAACTCCTGTAGAATAAATGCCTTACAAGCTGTTAAAGCGAGATTGCTAAAGCTTGGCTTAGTTTCGCTTCGCTACACAGTTTAGTCGAATATTTTTCTGAACCATTAACAGAGTGTTAGAAATTAATTTAGGGCCAAAGTAAAACTAACCGTTAGTTGCTAGTTGGTTTTACTCTGACCTTAATTATCCCTATTACGGTTTGACAATCTTTTTTCTATATATGACGATCAGTGTATGAAAACAAACCTTCAGCAGCAGACAGTACGAATTATCATCATTCCATAGGAATGGTGGATGTCTGATGCGCTTTTAATTTATCAAACCCACCCTGAAGAGGTGGGTTTTTTGTTTCTGCCTCATGGGGATCTTCCATTTTAAGGCGGCAGTATGAAGAAAATCGCAGTTTTTGGTAAGCCAGGAAGTGGCAAATCGACTTTAAGTAAAGCGCTAGTGTCAGCAACAGGTATACAGCTACACCAGCTCGATTCGATGTTGTATAAGAAAAGCGGCGAGCTTGTAGATCGCAAGTTATTCGATGACGCACATGAAAGCGTTCTGGCGTCTGACAATTGGATAATTGATGGGTTTGGGCCCATCGCTTCGTTTAATCAGCGTTTAGAAGCGGCTGATACCTTGGTTTATATTGATCTGCCATATTTAACCAGTTATTGGTTTGTGACCAAGCGGCTGTTAAAAGGATTTGTTGTAAAGCCTGAAGGTTGGCCTGATGGCTGCTCAGTACTGAAAGGCACATTGGAAAGCTATAAAGTATTAAAGCTATGTCCTAGGTTTTGGAATGACGACTTTATGTGCAGATTAGAAGCGTTATCGACTGATAAATCACTCTATATAATTCGGTCGGTTTCTGAACTAAATAACTTTGTGCGCCGGAATACTAAATAGACGCACATAAGAAACGGATCAAATCTGTTCAGTCACAAAATAATTGTGACCTCTACTAAACGGGTTGGTACTCATTCGTTTAGCCGACCGTTATGAGGCAGAGTAATTCGTGATATTGCTCTGCCTCAAGCTTATTAAGCCTTTTTCACAAACTTAGCTGTTACCATCATTTCACCGGCGCCATCTACACGGCAGTCCAGTTCGTGGTCTTTGCCATCAACCATGCGTTTGATCAGGGCTTTGGTACCGATTTTCAGTACCTGAGAGCTGCCTTTTACCTTAAGGTCTTTTATCAGAGTGACCCGATCACCGTCCTGTAACTGTGTGCCGTTTGCGTCTCTGATATCCAGGGCGTCTTCTTCAGCGGCTTCTACAGGGTTCCATTCGTAGCTACATTCCGGACAGATCAGCATATCCTGATCCTGATAAACGTATTCAGAATTACAGCTTGGGCAGTTAGGCAGGGACATAAGGTATTTCTTCTTTCCAGTGAGTTCGGCGTGAATGATAGTGGGATGGCTCTGTTTTGGCGAGTATTTTTCTTTAAATTCTCTTGATGCCAGTCAGTTCTTTTATCTCGTTATCAAGACAATGACAAAGATAGAAACAGAGCTTAGATATACTCTCTGGCACAGTGAATCCTATGCATAACCAAGCTAAGAAAATCAGCCATAAAAACCTACAGTAATTCTCTTCAGTTTCTGCTTAAATATGTGCCATCAAGATGTAGCTATACAAGGTAAAGACAATGGCTTACGAACTGACCGGTAAGGTTAAGTTAATTCAGGATCCACAGACCTTTAACAGCGGCTTCACTAAGCGTGAAATGGTTGTAACGGTCGAGGAAGGGAAATACCCGCAGGATATCAATCTGGAATTTGTGCAGGACAAAGTAAGCCTGCTGGATTCAATTCAGCCTGGCCAGCAGGTGACGGTATCTTTTGATATCCGTGGCCGCGAATACAACGGTCGTTATTTTAACAACCTGGTTGGTTGGAAGATTCAGGGAGGCGCCGGCGCTTCAGATCCGTATGATCAGACACCTGCATACGACACCAGCGCGCCAGTAGATTTTGATGACGATGTACCCTTCTGATTTGTACTGAAATCAGACTGTTCTCAGAAGCCATGCATTGCATGGCTTCTTTGTTTTTGTCACTCGAAAAGTTTCAGGCTGGTAGCTTATTTAGCCGTTCTAAAGCGTCTAGCCTGGTTGCTTTACCTTACGCAAATACGGTTTCAGGGTTTCCCAGCCATCAGGGTAGATCTTCTCTGCGTCTTCGTTGGATACCGCCGGTACGATGATGACGTCTTCACCCTGTTGCCAGTTCACCGGTGTGGCGACTTTATGTTTCGCAGTCAGCTGCATAGAGTCGATAACCCGAAGGATTTCATCGAAGTTTCGACCGGTGGTCATTGGGTAGGTGATCATCAGTTTGATGTTTTTATCCGGGCCTACAACGAATACAGAGCGTACGGTGGCGTTGGTCATGGCTGTGCGGCCTTCGGCGGAGCCATTCTCATCGGCGGGGAACATGTTGTAGAGTTTGGCGATGCTTAAATCGGTATCAGCAATGACGGGATAGTTGACGGTGGTATTACCGACTTCTTCAACATCTTTGATCCACTGCACATGGTCCTCAAGTGGGTCAATACTCAGGCCGATAATCTTAGTATTGCGTTTGTCGAATTCGGGCTGAATTTTCGCCATGTAGCCCAGCTCTGTAGTGCAGACTGGAGTAAAGTCTTTGGGGTGGGAAAAGAGTACTGCCCAGCCATCGCCAATCCATTCGTGAAAATCTAACTGCCCCTGGGTTGTTTGGGCGGTGAAGTTTGGCGCCTGATCGTTTATGCGTAATGACATTATGTGTCTCCTGATATGTATTCAGGGTTACTGGAAAGAGGTCCGTTAAGGTTAGTCCATAAACAGTAATGTGGCGGCGATTCTGATATCTGTTCTTGGTATATATTTATAGCGTCTGACGCAGCAGAGAACAGGTGGTTTATGGCACACTGTCTGTGGTTAGTTGAGGCTTTTATTTTCAGTCAGGATGATTCACAGTGTTTATTCAGTTTCTTGGTACTTCTTCAGGTACGCCAACTAAACGGCGTAATGTATCAGCGGTTGCTTTACAGGAAAGTAAAGGCCGTAACTGGTATCTGATTGACTGCGGCGAAGCGACGCAACATCAGTTGCTGCACACTCAGTTGTCTCTGAATACCTTACAGGCAATCTTCATCACTCATGTACATGGTGATCACTGTTATGGCTTGCCTGGGCTGTTAGGCAGTGCGGGTATGACCGGCAGAACCGAGCCGCTGACCATTGTTGCTCCCCGGGGCATTCGTGAATGGATAGAAGCGACGCAGAGGTTTACGGCGTTTCATTTATCATTCGAGCTCAATTTTCTTCTACCAGAAGAGTTATCAACTGAGGAATCTACGGAGTCTGACGAGTATCCGGCTGAACTGAACGCATTGTCGTTTGGCCAGTTTTCAGTGTCTGCTGTGCCACTGGTTCATCGTGTTGAATCATATGCTTATTGCTTTACAGAAAGCTGGGTCGATGGCGAGCTGGATGTTGAAGCGCTTCGGGCATCGGATTTGCCGGCTGGACCTGACTGGGGATTGCTTCAATCCGGTGTGGATGTGAGTAACGCAGGGCAGCTGTATCGTGCCTGTGACTATGTCATTACTGATACCAGGCCCAGAAAAGTCGTAATATGCGGTGATAATGCAGAGCCTTCAGTACTGCAGAATATATGCAGTGATTGTGATGTGTTAGTGCATGAAGCCACTTATGCGCAGGACCTTGCTAAGCAAGCTGCAGAGTATGGTCATAGCTATGCCGGGCAGGTGCTGAATTTGCTGAACAAGCCAATGTTAAGAGTCTGATACTGACGCATTTTAGTCCCCGCTATCAGCTTAACCCTGCTGCACCATCTTCAGTAGAGATTTTGCGTCTGGAAGCTAAAGAGGTTTATGGCGGACAGCTTTATCTTGCAGAAGATTTCCAGAAGTACCGGTTGGATAAAAACGGTGTGGTACATCAGGATAACGACTAATATTTGATTGTGTCGGGCATTGAGTTTTCAAATAGAGGTTATTAAATAAAAGGATTTCATATGGATGATTTAATAGCCTATACGCGGTTGCCCAGGCGACTAAAGGCACTTCTGATCGATTGTGTATTTCTAAGTATCATATTTCTCGTCATTATTTTTTTGGTGAAACAGTTAGATTTATCTGTAGAAACAGTCGAGAGTCTTATTATTTTGGGATTGTTGGTTTCAGTGGAGCCTTTGTGCGTTTGGCTTACGGGTGGCTCAGTTGGGCATCATCTGAGTGCTTTACGGATACGCAGAGTAGCTGAGGATAAGCGCCTCGGTATGCTGGCAAGTTATGTTCGGTTCTTTACCAAATTACCATTGGGGATTATGTCTCTGGTCACGGTTATGACGTCCGCAAAGTATCAGGCAGTACATGACATGATAAGCGGCTCTATTGTCGTACATAGATCCCCTAAGACGGTATCTGCTTATGAAGTGTTGGCGGAGCGGAGGGAAGACACTGAACGTTATTTCTACCCTCCAAAAATGCGTCGGGTTGTATTCATTTTGTTATATCTGGTGTTACTCGTCATTGCCGAAGCCTTGTTGATGGTTTATGCGCTGAGCTATTCATGCATCGAGTTCGTGCAATGCTCGACGTCTGATACTTTGAGTTATACAGCGGTGAATACTGGGTTCTGGATCGCTCTGTTTTGTATTGCATCTTATGGCTGGCGTTGTCGTTTGTTTGGTTGCCGTCGTAAGTTGCGTGTTAAATAATGTTTTTGGCAGAAGTGTAAAACAAATGAAAACCTATCGCGGTTCTTGCCACTGCCGGGCTGTCACCTTTGAGATTGAAACTGACTTCCCTGAACTGACGACTTGTGACTGTTCTATCTGCAGGCGTAAGAATGCCTTAATGGTGAAAGTACATGAGAGTCAGATGAATATTCTGACGGGCAAAGACGTTCTCACAACCTATCGTTTCCATACTCATACGGCGCAGCATTATTTTTGCAGTGTATGTGGGATTTATCCGTTTCACCGTAAGCGTGTTACTCCAGATCATTTTGGCGTGAATGTATATTGTCTGGAAGGCTTTGACCCTTCGGGAATAAGTGTAAGGGCAACGGACGGGGTTGGTATGGACTAATGGACTTGTTTTGGTTGGAACGCACTTAGATAAAAGTCCTGAGCCTGAAATCTTGAGTTAGCCCTTTAGTCACTTGCTGTGATGTGTAAAAGCTGTCATTAATGCCACCTATACTTATGACAATAATGTGACTGCCACAGCCAAACGTTTGCAACATATATAACGGGGGGAGTCGCTGTAACAGGGATGGGCTTTATCTATGCTGCCAGGCATACATCACGATTTGTTTATTTCAGGCAATCCGGCGTTGATCGTTATAGACGTTCAGGATGCGATTGACTGTTACTCTGATTACAGCCGTAATAATCCAGATGCTGAGAAGGTGATCGCATCTTTACTAATGGTGTGGCGCGACCGGGGCTTGCCTGTGGTGCATGTGCGCCATGCTTCTAAGTTTGAAAATTCACCTTATCATCCTGCATCGGACTTCTTTTCTTTCAAGTATGAAGCCGAACCTTTGATGGGCGAGGCGGTGATTACGAAACAGGAAAACTGTGCCTTTATCGGCACGGAGCTTGAAGCTCTGTTAAAAGCGCAGGAGGTAACTGAGCTTGTGATTTGTGGTGTGCTGAGTAATAACTCAGTAGATGCTACTGTGCGGGTTGCCAGCGGTCTGGGGTTCAGGGTTATGGTTCCGGATGACGCCTCGGCGGCTTTTGCCATGGATTTGTTAACCGGGAAACAACTGAGTGCTGAGGATGTTCACTGGGCGTTTCTGAGTAACTTACATGGTGAGTATTGTCAGGTATGTGAATCTGGCGAATTATTACAAGCGTTACCGCAGGCACATTGAGCCGAATGATATGAATACTGATATTCACTGGCCAGCATTGCTTAGTTATGCCGGTGATCCTGAACTGATTGCAGTTATGTCTGCTGCAGAATGGCGGCAGGATTACTTAGCGCAGTATTACGATGCTGCGGATTTACTGATCGATTCTGCAGGGCAGTGTTTTCATTTAAAGCGCGGTTCTGAGCCACAACATTCGGATACGCAGCTGTCTCTGGATGCGTTAAATGATTTGCTGCGGTTACATTTTGCTGCAGCAGGTGCCTGCTGTGTTGCAAAGATGCTGGTAGGCTCAGTAGCCGAAGCTGTGCAGGTTGTTGCATCTGACTGATGGTTGTTTTCTTCTCTTAGTTCATTACTGTTATCTTGCTGATTACAGCGTGTTTCCGGCTCTGACGTCAGGTTAGGCTGCAGGATCATGTTGTGTGTTTGTGCCTGTCTTTAAATGCTAACCGACCAATGATTGAGATATTGATGGCTTCAAAATACCGGATTTGGCTGGCCTTACGATAATAGATGGCGCATAATTCCCGACAAAATTACTAGGGTATTGAGAGCCAAGAGTAGATAACCTTATGACGAGCTTAACGAACGAGCAGGTACATGCGGCAATTGCCGGCGTACAGGATAAGTATTTAGAGCAGGACTATGTCAGTGCTAAAGCATTAAAAGCACTGAGCGTACAGGGCGATACAGTTACGATTTCCATTGAACTGGGCTATCCCTGTGCTGGTGTTGAGGCTGATATTAAACAGTCTCTGACAGACGCTGTTAAAGCAGTAGGTGCTGGCAGTGTGAAGGTTGAGATTACAAGTCAGGTTGCTGCACATCAGGTGCAGGGCAGCTTGCAGGCACTGAAAGGTGTGAAGAACATTGTTGCAGTGTCTTCCGGTAAAGGCGGTGTTGGTAAATCAACAACGACTGTTAACCTGGCACTGGCGATGGCTGCTGAAGGCGCACGTGTTGGCATTATGGATGCGGATATCTATGGCCCAAGCCAGGGTATGATGCTGGGTGTGACACCTGGAACCCGCCCACAGCCAGTTGGTGAGAAGCTGATGGCACCTATTCAGGCGCATGGCTTACAGGTGATGTCGATCGGTTTTCTGATTGATGACGAACAGCCAATGGTTTGGCGTGGTCCTATGGCAAGTGGTGCTTTGCAGCAGCTGCTGACCGAAACTGTTTGGGAAGATCTGGATTACCTGTTTATTGATATGCCGCCGGGAACCGGTGATATCCAGCTGACACTGTCTCAGAAAGTACCTGTTACGGGTTCTGTGATCGTGACAACGCCACAGGATATTGCGCTGTTGGATGCTAAGAAAGGCATCGAGATGTTCCGTAAGGTCGAGATTCCTGTACTGGGTGTGGTCGAAAATATGAGCCTGCACATTTGTAGTGAATGTGGTCATAGCGAACCTATCTTTGGTCATGGCGGCGGTGAACTGCTGGCTGAGCAGTATCAGAGCCCAATGCTGGGTGCGTTGCCGCTGACAATGGGCATTCGTACCTCTACTGACAATGGTGCACCTACGGTTGTAAGCGCTCCGGATAGCCAGGAAACAGCTATCTATCGCGATATGGCACGTAAGGTTGGTGCCTTGCTGGCGAAGCGTGCTGAAGCACCTGTAGCTATGCCAAATATTTCGATTGTGAATGACTGATTCAGGCGTTTGAACCACTGGTTCAGAGCGCTGTAGATCAGGGCTGAAATTTACCGCACTTTTTTCTGAAAAAGTGCGGTTTTTTTATGGCAAAAACGTTAAGATTGTCGCCTTTTTTAAGATTAAACTGACGGATATTGTGACTATGGGTATTAAGTCGGACGGTTGGATTCGCCGCATGGCCGAAGAACATCAAATGATCTCGCCATTTGAGGCGGGCCAGGTGCGTCGTCGTGGTGAAGAAAAACTAATCTCCTACGGCACCTCCAGCTATGGCTACGATGTCCGTTGTGCTGACGAATTTAAGATTTTCACTAACATCAACTCTTCAGTTGTTGACCCGAAGAACTTCGATGACGGCAGCTTTGTTGATGTGAAATCTGATGTATGTATTATCCCGCCAAACTCTTTTGCGCTGGCGCGTACTGTTGAATACTTCAAAATTCCCCGTGATGTTCTGACTATTTGTCTGGGCAAAAGCACTTACGCACGTTGCGGTATTATCGTAAACGTGACGCCGCTGGAACCTGAGTGGGAAGGTCACGTTACACTGGAATTCTCTAATACAACGCCTTTGCCGGCCAAGATCTATGCCAATGAAGGTGTTGCTCAGATGTTGTTCCTGGGTGCCGATGAAGTTTGTGAAACCTCCTACAGAGACCGGGATGGTAAGTATCAGGGACAGACTGGGGTGGTTGTTCCGCGCACATGATTCATAGGCAGGAAAATATTGTCAATTTTTGGCAACAGCTGGAAAACACCATAGACAACTTACTCAGCAGCGAAGCAGATAATAACTTCGATGCTGATAATCTGTTGCTGGAGTATCGTAACTCTCTGCAGAAGATTGACCGTAATCTGACGTTTCATTTTGAGCGAGATGAAGAAGATGGTCCGGTTGAAATGGTGTTTGGCTGCGATGGCTATCCTGAGTCTATCAGCAGTGTTCTGAGTCTGGTCGGTGCGGCGCCTAGTGTTGCGGGTATCCGCTTCATTGCGTTTAACCACCGCTATGATCCGGTCCCTACGTATATTCACCTCGGTGAAGACGTCATAGAGCTGAAAGAGTTTTGGTATAGCTTCCGCATTGAAAACAGCAAATTGTTTATGGCTGTGTACATGGAAGAGTTGCCGGATAGTTTGGATATGGAGCCGCGGATTGAAGCGGTGATGATCTATCTTGATGCTTTAATTGGTGAATATGATCTGATGACCCGGGTATCTACCCTGGACTGGTATGAGCTGCCGGTCGATCCGCTGGACTTTGGTTTACGCCCGATGGCAGAGTTGCGCGATCAGTTCGATGAGCTTAAAGCACAGATCAAACTGATTGGTTTGACCTATCATTAAAGGCATCGGCCATTAGTAACGTCTGAGATTTAAAGCATCAGATCTCTTTGACAGGCTGAAAGGTCTGTCTGAAAGGGCTTTTTATACCAGCCTGGCTAGAAAACTAGCTAAGAAATCCGACGATCTTAATTATCTGATAATACGTATACCTTACCTTCATCTTCGTCTTCAGGTACCGGTTGTGGTAATTGAATATGCATGCTGACCCCCGTTTGTCAGGTATAAAGCGTATAGCGTGACGGTTTGTAAAACCTCCGTCATATAAAGGCTATCGACAAGCCTTTGTTAAACATTAGTAAATACTGCTGAGTTTTGAGTTGAAAAATTTGCGCCCAGCCGGAGAAAAACATGAGCCAATTATTAGCAGACATCGTTGAGCAGGTGCAGCATGACTATCACGCTGCGATGATGACGTCTGGCGGTGAGAACGCATTGCGGATTGCAATGGAGCTGTGTAATCACCATTTGTACCTTGAAATTGATAAATTGGCACTGGTTGTTGCAGAGGACCCGACGCTGTTGGCGACTCGTCCTGGCGGTATGATTGCTGATGCAGAAGAAGCGGCTAATCCGAGCGTAGGGATGATCATTTGTGTGAACCTTGCAGCTGGCATGCTGGAAGCGCTGATTGGTATTGCTGCAGAGCAGGGCTGGTTGAAGCCGGATGCTGAAGGGCATTTGTCTGAAGAGGTTCATCAGCAGCTGGATGAGGTTATTGCGCCTGTAGTGGATTACAGTGACAGTGAGCTGGCTAAGCAGAATATGCAGAAGCCTGGTCGTTCTGAGCTGACTAAGGTGATGGCACTGGCTGAGTCTGTATATCAGGAGCGATTGGCGACGGAAGCTGCTGATGCTTATAACCTGGCTTTAGAGGTCGCGTCCGAATATTCAGTATTTGCTCCGGATGATATTGCACCGCTGGTTGCTGAGAATCCTCTGCTATTAGGTTTACGTGCTGATGGTATGGTTGAAGATGAAATCTTCGAAGGTGATCCACCGGCAGGTTTGGTGATCAGTGCGCATTTAACTGACATGGTAATGAGCCAGCTAATGGATTATGCCGTAGAGCAGGGTGCGTTAGCACTGGACAGTTCCGGTCAGCCAATTATGCAACTGAGCGATAAAGCGCCGCCGTTGCACTGAATCATGGATCTTTTTGTATAAGTGCTCTTTATAAGAGCTTTTTATAAGTAATGAGAACTTAATACAGAGCATAAAAAAGCCCCGCCAGACTGAGTCTGACGGGGCTTTTTTACAACTGTTAAGTAAGCTTACTTAGCAGCTTTAGTCATTTGGCTCATCACAGATTCGCCAGCTTGAGTAGCCAGAGATGTGAAAGCTTCACCTTGAAGCTTCAGCAGTTGGAACAAAGCAGTGTTAGCTTCAACGTTGAACTTTACTACGTCTTCTGGAGTCTTCAGCGTCTGAGCTTTTTCAGCTTCTTGCTTGAAGAAAGCAGTTAGCTGCTCGCCAGATTGCTTCTGTAGTTCAACAGACTTGCTGATAGTTTGCGCTTGCAATTCCATCAGAGACTTAACAGAGTCGAACGATGCTTGAAAATCGATGTTATTAGTCATGGTGTATCTCCATATATTTGATTGGTGCAGTGCACAATATGAGGCTTATTGTAAGCCACTTTTCGAGCGTGTCAAATATTTTTTTGTGCGGTGCACAAAAAAACCGTCCTGACGATAACCGGTGACTTTACCGGGAATAACATAAATCGATTTAACTTGTTGTTTTTGATTGTAATAAGTGGCTTTTATTGGCTGATTATCTACCTTGTAGAGCAATTTTCCACTGGTTTAGCATAATGTACCTGAAATCAGCTTACTGCAGACTTTGGTAGTTATTTTGCGCTGCAACAAAAGCTATGTATGATCATTCAGAGAATTATTATTGTGCGTTGCACAAGGGTAATGCCGGCACGATAGCACCGGCATATGACAGGAATGTGATAGCGCAGATTAATTGCGCTGATGATGTAGCAGTTTAGTCGTCCAGCGCTTCGCGTAACTGATCCACTACCTTGGTGGGTAAGCGACGGATAATCAGGCTGTTGGTATTCGGATCAAACTGGATATCGCTGGTGGAGTTCAGTTCGCCCAGTGAACGCTTGGAAAAATCCAGCTGCCAGTTATCGGCTTTAGCTTTAATCTTTGTATAGTTGTTAATAGTACTGGTATGCGGCTGGAACTCATGGCTAACCTGATATTCTTCAGAGTTAGCAAAGCTGCCAAAGCTTTCTGTACCACTTTCTGCCTGTTCAGGCGGAATGTGCTGGGCAAAGATTTCATTCATGTCTGGCAGATAAGCCGACTGTTTTTCACTGCGTTGCTTTGACAGATAGCCGACTACGTCATCAACGATGGCTTCCTGTTTATCCTGCAGTTGATTTTTGCGGCAAAAATCTTCAGTCGCGCGGATCAGTTCAGACGTTGCCTGGCGGGCAGGTACAACATCACTGCAGCCAAGTGCAGTAGAGAAGTAATGGGTAATATCGCCTTTGCGCTTAGTGCCGATAAAGCTCAGGTAGCTGTCGGTGCCTTCTTTATAGGTCGAGATATTGATCTTGGCTGCCTGATGCAGTTTATCCAGATCCAGCTCGATAACTTGAGTTGGGTGCAGGTTACCGTCAAAAGCTACGCCGTTTTTATCCCGAACCAGAGCAACCAGAAGGTAATCGAAAACATCTGCACTGTAGTGACAGAAGATGACATAGCCACCGGTTGCAGCAGATGCTGACTCGGTGCTTAGAGACGCTGCCAGCTGTCCCATAGCCACATCACACAGACTCAGGAAATCATCATCATCCGGTGTGCCGTCGATGAACTGACGGAAATTAATAATAAACGGATGGCTGTCCGGATCTTCTACGGTGAATGAACCATGGGTCAGTGCAGCACGGCGGCCATAGGCAGATACCAGAGTATCAAACAGTCGCTGTGCCATAGGTGCCTGAATATCGATTGGACCACCTCTGTTACTGATAGTCGCCTGGGTTTCTTCAGCGTTTTTAAGCAGTTCACGGATGGCTAGATGTTTCAGTTCCATAATGTCTTCTGTATTGATTGGCGGACAGGGAAAGCGATTTTAGCACCGCCGGCGAATCGGTGCATCAGGGCTTTTTAATCCGGACGGGTTTCGTCTTCCATCAAGGTCAGAATTCGCAGTGCCTGAAGGCGGTTTTCAGCACAATGTTCGCTATGAGCAGTGAAATCTTTACAGACCTGAGGGTAGTCGCTGCGTTGCCAGATTTGGCAATTATGCTCTGTATCCAGGTTTATACAGCGTACGCCAGCGGGTTTGCCATCTGGCATGCCAGGAATTGCGGAAGAAATATGCGGTGCGATGCAGCAAGCACCACAGCCAGACCGACACTGCATAAATAACCTCTGAAGACTGTGGTTAGAAGATTGTAGTTCGAAGCTAGTAAAAGTAAGAAGCTTGTAGTTCGAAGCTCGTAAATAAGAAGCTTGTAAATAAGACGCTCGTAAAAAAGAGTATCGCGCAAGGATGGGCGAATGTGCTGCATGGGTCAAGTCAGAGGCGGCTGGTCTGAAGGTAGTGCTGTGTAACTGCTGTTTAGAGCAACTGCCGATATAAGCCAGGGCAGAGGGTAAGCGGTGCGCCGGAAGGTATTTAAGGCTACAATGGCGCACTTTTTTCGCCTTGCTGAGAACTTTTATGGCCCTGAAACCGACGATCTACAAAGTAAACCTGCAGCTTAGCGATATGAATAAGCATTGTTATGAGAGCTTATCCCTGACTGTTGCACAGCATCCATCAGAAACTCTGACGCGGATGATGGTGCGGGTTTTGGTTTACGGATTGAATTATCATCGTGATCTCAGCTTTACCAAAGGCTTGTCAGCAACCGATGAACCGGAACTTTGGCAAGTATCTCCCAGTGGGGAAGTAGAAAACTGGATTGAGCTGGGGCAGGTAAGCCCGGAGCGTTTGCGTAAAGGTGTGAGTCGGGCGCAGCAAATCAGTTTGTATGCTTACGGCAGTGAGACCGAGATTTGGTGGCAGAAGCATCAGCAGGCTATTACCCAGTTACCAAAGGTAAACGTTTGGCAGTTGCCTGCAGCACAACTTGAACCGCTGGAAGCAATGGTCAAGCGGACGATGGATCTGTCACTCATGATTACTGACGATACTCTGATGTTGAGCAGTGATGACCAGCATTGCGAAGTCACTTTGCAACAACTGTCTTAATTTTTAGTGTTGTTCTGCGTTACTCACTTAGATCCTTGTTCACATTAAGAATGTTCACTGAGAATATTCACTGTAAAAGTTAAAAGACCGAATACAAAACAGGCTGGTATTTTACCGGCCTGTTTGCGTTTAGATCTTTGTTATTAAAGGTCTGAATGTTTAAGCGCGTTTCACTTTAAACAGCAAGCTATAGAGTACAGGTACAACTCCTAGCGTTAGCAAGGTGCCGCCTAATAAGCCGGCAGCCAGTACAACTGTCAGACCAAACCATAGCTCGTCACCGCTGAGCATTAGTGGCATCAGGCCAATAACACTGGTGCCGGTGGTAACCAGAATTGGACGCAGACGGGATGTCGCACCATCAATGATGGACTGGTACGGCGACTTGCCGCTGGCTTCTTCCACATCAAATTGCTCAACCAGCAAGATGCCGTTATTGATGATAATTCCTCCCAGTGACAGGAAGCCCAGCATCGCCATAAAGCCGAAGCTGGCCTGTAACAGGAAGAGGCCGAAGCTGGCGCCAATCAGGCTGAATACCAGTGTAATGCCGATAATGCCGACTTTACGGAACGAGCGGAATTGTGCCAGTAACAGCAGGAATATTGCGCCGAAGGCAATTGGCAGGTTCTGGGCCAACGCCGATGTCGCATCGTTGGAGGACTCAGCTTCACCGCCAATTTCAATGCTGTAACCAAGAGGAATATTCAGAGCCGCAATTTCCGGTGTAAGGCGGTCGACCATCGTGCCGGCCGGAAGCAGAGTGCTGACACCTTTAATTTTAATAGTCGGCTCTAAGTTGTAGCGACGTTGCAGGGATTCAGTCGGTTCAGCATAGAAGGTAGCAATCTGGGTCAGTGTAACCGGGTTGCCCTGACGGTCATTGCCGACATACAGAGTACCGAAGCGCTCGACGTCCTGACGTTCAATGCTGGCGCTACGCACTGTTACCGGAATGCTCTGATCACCTTCACGGAACTGGGTTACTTCGCCACTGCTGAGCAACGTATCAAGTGCCCGGGATATCTGCTCGGTACTCAGGCCTGCCAGCTCGGCTTTAGTCTGATCGATCTGTACCTTGAGCTTGAATACTTTGTTATCCCAGTTGTCCTGAATATTGATCATGCCCGGTTGTTGATACAGCAGCCCCTGCACCTGTTCAGAGATTTCACGAAGGGTGATTTTATCCGGACCTTTAATGCGATATTCGATGCTGCCTTCTTCTGCGCCACCGGAGCCAAAACCTTTCACGCTGATACGGGCTTCAGGGAACTGATTACTCAGATAGTCACGGGCTTTATCCATAGCAGCCTGCTGACTACTGCCATCTTTAAGGTTAACCAGCATAAAGGCGCGGTGCGGTGCCGGATCATTAGGGCTAAGGGATAATACGAAGCGCGGACCACCAAAGCCTATATAGGTAACATGGTTGGCTACTTCCGGACTAGTCTCTTCCTGCATGAGCCAGCGACTGACTTCGCCACTGAGTTTTTGTGTGGCCTCTATGGCATAGCCTGCCGGTAACTCCAGTTCAATCATGTATTGTTGGCGGGCGTTAGGCGGCATGAACTGTTTTGGCACAGCGCCAAATGCATAGACAGCCAGAACCAGTAAGCCTGCCATTAGCAGCAAGAACAGAGTACGTGCTCCCAGTATCATGTTGAGTAGCCGTTTGTAGCCGGTTTGTAACGAGGTTTCGCTATCGGCACTTTGCTGTGGGCCGCGGGCTTTAATCAGCCAAATAGCCAGCAACGGAATAACCGTCAGTGCGACCAGCCATGAAGACAACAGGGTAATCGTGATGACCTGTGCCAGTGAGCGGGTGTACTCAATGGTGACGTTGTCGCCGGCCATTAATGGATAGAAGGCAAAAATAGTCGTCAGAGAAGCGGTTAGCAGAGGTACCATCATTTTACTGCCGGACGTAGCGGCAGCCTGGAAGCCAGACTGCCCCTGATTGACCCGGGTGAGATAGTCTTCCGCAACTACTATGCCGTTATCAACCAATAGCCCAAGGGCAATGATAATGGCGGCAATGGAAACCTTTTGTAGCGGGATTTCCATAACAGACATGATGACCAGGGTAACCAGAATCGTAATCGGTACCAGTAAGCCGGCAACAATACCTGTACGTAGCCCCAGAAACATGACGACGACCACAAAAACCACCGCAACAGTTTGCAGCAGGCTGTTGGTAACCTGATCGATAGAGCGTTTTACTTCAGTTGCCTGATAAGTAACAAAATCTGTTTCAAAGCCCCAGGGTAATGTATTTTCCAGTTCTGAGACTCTTTGCTTCAGTTGCTCTGAAAAGGACAATACGTTGAAACCACTCTGCATTGATACGGCCAGCACCAGTGCGCGTTTGCCATTGTAATAGGCATAACGTTCAGCGGGTTCTTTATAGCCACGGGTAATGCGGAACAGGTCACCTAGATAGATGATGCTGCCGTCGTCCAGCCGGAGCGGAATATTGGCGATTTCTTCTATGCTGTTGAGATTACCGGTTGGTTCAATTACCACCCGCTGCGCGCCGGTACTGAGCTGACCTGCAGAGCTGATGACGTTACGGTTCTGTAACGTTTGCAGAGCCTGCTGGATATTAACGCCGGCATTACTCAGTTCAGTGGTAGTGCTCTCCATATAGATTTGTTCAGGATTGTTGCCTAATAGCTCTATACGGCTGACACCTTTGAGGGCAGTTAACTGATCCTGAAAACGTTTAACGGTTGCGCGCATTTCTGCCAGGGTAAAACCTTCAGCGGTAAAGGCTATGCTCGCCACAGCAACCCGGCCGAAATCGTCGTTGACGAATGGCCCTTGTGTGCCGCTGGGCAGCTGGTTTTTAATGTCGTTAACTTTGTTTCGCAGTGTTTGCCAGATTGGTTGAAGGTTACTGACAGAATCGTACAGGCTGACGTTTATCTGTGCGTAGCCAGTGCTGGCCTGAGAGTTAATGTCTTTAACTTCAGGAATTTGCCGGATGGCGTCTTCAAGTTTACGAATGATTAAGTTTTCCACCCGTTGCGGTGGTAGGCCCGGGTACTGGGCAGTTACCACGGCTTCACGGATGTTAATTTCAGGTTCTTCCTGAGACGGAAAATCCTGATAGAGAAATATTCCCATCAATGACAGCAGCAGCGTCAGGGCGATGGTTACCCGGTTGCCCTGCAGGGCTAGCTTGGTAATCATATTCCGGTTCCCTTACTGAGCCGCTTTAAACGGCATGACCTGCTGGCCTTCATGGAGGAATTGCGCACCTGCGGCAACAACCTGATCACCCGCTAATAGCTCGCCGGTGATTTCAACGCCCTGGTCACGGGGGGCAATCAGCTGAACTTCTACCTTAGTCACTTGCTGGCTATCTGCCTGGTATTTGAATACAAAACCTGTATCAGCCTGGTCACCTGCAATAATGGCATTGAAAGGTACAGTTAGATGACCGCTGTCCTGATAACTGAGGTTAAAACGCACTTCTGCAGCCATACCATCGCGCAACTCTGCAACATTTCCCTGCAGTAATACCTTCATGGTGACGGCGCTGCCAGCTTCAGAACGTGATCCTACCTGGTGAATTACACCTGCATAGGAAGCTGCTTCTCCAAGGCTAAGTTCATCCGCAATCAGAGGTGTAACACGTACTGGAGTATCCTGATTAATGTAGCGTAGAGTCGAAAGAGGCATTCTTACGACAACTTCACGCTGGCCCTGTTTAGCTATCTGGAACAGGCTTTGGCCGGCAGTAACATTGGTGAAAGGTTCTACGTTACGGCTGGCAATCAAGCCGCTGAAAGGCGCTTGCAGCTCTGCATAGTCGAGATCTTTCAGGGCACGCTGATATTCGGCTTTGGCTGCATCGGCATCGGCGGTAGTGGACTTGAGGGTTGCGACGATGTTTTCAAAGCTGATCCGGGATATTACGCCGCGCTTAACCAGTTCTTTATTGGCTGTGTATTTGCGCTGTGCTTCTGCAAGGACTGCGTTGGCTCTCTGTTGCTGGGCTTTGGCTGAATCAGCTGCAAGCTGTAACTGGGTAGTATCCAGCGTAGCAATGACATCACCGGCTTTAACGCTGTCGCCGGCATCCACTTTAACCTCGGCAACTTTACCACCAACCCGGAAGCTCAGATCAGCCTGATCTGATGCCTGAATTGTCCCTGCGAGAGTTCGGCTAGGTGCTTCTTTGGGGGCACCGACGCTATAGAGCTTTACGGGCCGGATCACAGTTTGTGCTGTCTGATCGGTAGTTTGGGTATCTTCTTCAGCACAGCCCTGTAACAGAGATGCAGATAAAATAAGGCCGGCCAGAATTATTGGCGTGCGGATTAAACGATGCGACAACACGGAAATCTCCCTTTGTGTGGGCGAACAGTCAAAAAATTATCCCCCCAGTATAATCCAGATGGGGTAAATGGATGGTTAAGCGCTTGTTACTGGTAGTTAAGGCTATAGTTGCAGAATGCTGGTGGAATAGTCCAGCACTCTCAACTGTTTAGCGTATATTCTCCGTACTGATTACTCGTTGTTAAGTCAGCTGTTCTTAAATCATATGTTCTTTAATAGTGTGTTGCTGAAAAACACATTCCCTGAGTTACTTATCGGTAAAGTCAGGTACCAGATTTGCAACCCGCGAATTTTGTAGCGGTCGGAAAATAACCGTACGTAATCTGTACCAGAAGGTGCCAAAAAAGATAATAAACAGACCAAAGCCTATGAATACCACTAGTGGTAAGTTTTCGGCGCTGACCGGACTGTTTTCTAATAAAGTGAAAATGGCATAGATACCATAGCTGGAACTGGACACAAGCATTGCTCTGCGGTCGACTAACAGGGCCACCAACATGAACACAACGAAGAAGCTGATTAATAGAATCTCATTGCCAAGCGCATTCAGCAGGGGGGAGTCTGAGAATATCAGCGTTGTCATAATTCCGTGCACAATTAATGGTGATGCCAGTAGGTGTAACCAGAAACCACAGTCGCTCCAGCGCAGTTTACGTTGCCTGTCTTTACTGTCGAAAGTGATGGCGATACTGAAGACGACTAAGCCAATTAATGTAAATAACCACTGATGTTCTAGTAATTGTTCACCTAAACCTATAAGCGCAATAGTAACCAGGCTCAGTGCCATAGGTAGCAGGCTGAATGGCATACCGTAGCGCCAGTAAAATGCGCCGGCACAGCCTGCCAGTAATAGCAGAGATGGAATGCTGCTGAACTGGTCAGCGAACAAGTCGATTTCCGGCAGGCCTGCAGCCTGGGCGACGAAGTACATAATAGACAGCAGAATGGCCATGCCGGGTAACGCCAGACGCCGTTGTCTGACTAGCCATTCTGCCAGTGCTACAAAACACCCGCCGGCGAGCCACCACTGCCAGCTTTGCAAATTCATAGTCGCAATCGACATGGCAACAAAGGCAACACCTATAGTGATAAAAATATCGCCAAAATTGCGGACAAACTTAAGTTGCTCTTCGTCGTGAGCTGTATTGAGATCAGCATCGTTTTGCTGATTAATAAAATCCACCAGAGGGTCAACCTGCTCGGGTGTCAGCAGTCCTTGCGCGGCGGCGCGATGAAGTATGTCGGGTTTTAGCATGATTCAGCCTGCAGCAGGTTTACGGCGAATGCCGATTTTACGGCCAATATTATCGGGCATTGGCAAGGCTTCGTGTTTATCCGCCAATGCTTCAATTTTAGTCATTATATCAACCGGGAACTCACAGGCTTTACGTGCCTTCAAATCAACGCACATGGCCATTTGCTCAAGTGTTGATGCCAGATATGTGCTGCCGTCGGCATTGCGGGCATGCATTTCAAAATAGAGGTGCAGGCGTTTACTGTCGTTATCAAGCAGGCGGCAGCTGATATCTACTTCCTGGCCTAGGCTGACTTCATTGTCATAGGTGATGTGGTTTTCCAGTACCATCCATGAAATCTTTTGTTGTTCGGTATATTCAGGGCTGAGGCCCAGTTGAGCGACCAGTTCAACACCAGCCAGATCAAAAACCAGTATGTAGTAAGCCACGTTCATGTGGTTGTTGTAATCTAGCCAGTCAGATTTGATCTCTGTGCTGTAAATAATAGGTAAATTGGGTGTCTGGGTCATGGCTTTTTATCCAAATGTTCGATAATCCTTAACCAAAATAGTATCTTGCCTCTATTGCTGTGCCAATGCTTGGGCTATTATTGGCACAAATATCTGTCGTGCTTTCCAGGATGAACAGCAGAATGCTTAAGCAGATTCGTACAGGGTTGATTGTGTGCTGCATGTTAGCAGCGATGCTTCTGACAGGTTGTGGAGGCCAGTCGGTAAAACCTGCAGTGGTTGATAAGACATCAGTGGCTGAACGGCCTGTGGTGGGCTGGCATTATAATAAAGCTAAGCCACTGCCAGCCGACGTTGCAACGATACAGGAACAGTTACTCCGTCAGTTTTCTGATTGGAAGGGAGTACCGTACCGTCTGGGTGGTACTACCAGAACAGGGATCGATTGCTCAGCTTTTGTGCAGCGAAGTTTTGCCGCACAGTTTGATCTTAATTTACCGCGTACAACGCTTAAACAGGCGGTGATCGGTAAGCCGGTTTCGCGTGATGAATTACAGCCTGGTGATCTGGTGTTTTTTAAAACCGGAAAATACAGCAGGCACGTAGGCATCTATGTTGGTAATAAATCTTTCCTGCATTCGGGTGAAACCTTAGGTGTAAGCATTACGCCTTTGTCCAACCCCTACTGGCGTAAACGCTTCTGGCAGGCCCGTCGTCCTGATATCGTTATGGATGCTGTGCCGGAGTCTCTGGCCGACAGATAATACCTGTTTTCTTTATGCCGCAGCTTTATAGCAATGCGGCAGCTTTGGTTTATCAAATGAATTACATACCGTTAGAAGAGTACAAACGCGCTTGGATTTTCAGGCACAAAGACCTGCCAATTTCTGAGGCGGATCTGAATGAGATTAAACCCCTGAGCGAAGCCAGGGCAGAGCAGGTATGGCGCCAGCAAATCAGTCAGGAGAGTAATCATCCGGAACTGTTTTATGATGATGACTGGGCGAATAAAAATCCTACCTGGCAAGAAACCTTTCCCTGGCAAAACCGCTGGGAATCTGACGAAGCAGAAATGCCTGAACAGTTGTTGGAACATCTTGAATGGGATGACAATACGCTGGTGTATTTCTGTTATGACGTTGAACATGTTATTGAAACCCGCTGGTACGTATTTAAGCGTCATTGGAAGAACTTTTTGTTTTTCGACAATGGTCCGTTGCTGATTGGTCGGAAGCGTAAGCAAGTTGCACAGTTTATGCAGACAGGAAATGTGCGTATTGGTGCGCGTCCTTAGTTTTAGCAGACTTGTTTTAACGGTTTTGTTTTAACTGGCTTGCTGTCACATATAGTTTCGGCCGATATTTCTATATTAGTCAGATAGTTTTAAGTCGATGTGCAGGGCTGAATGCTCTGCTTCGTGGCGACCGGCGTTAGCTGAAGTCGCCTGTGTTTTACTTTTCTTTTGTTTGTAAGGTTCTCTGAATGGATATTCTGGTTTATCTGAATGCCATGACAGCGCTGTTCATTATTATTGATCCGATTGGCGCGGCAATTATTTTCCACTCTCTGGTACCGGTTGGGGAAACCGGGCACAGGGTTAAAATGGCAGTTAAGTCGATCATCATTTCGACCCTGTTGCTGATTATCTTTGGTAATTACGGCGAGCCGTTCCTGAATAAGCTGGGCATTAACATTGAGGCCCTGCGAATTTCCGGTGGCTTACTGCTGTTTTACACCGCATTTAAAATGATTACTCAGGATGTGGAATATACGGTGACGACCGCTAAACGGGATATTTCAGTATTCCCGATGTCGATTCCGCTGATGGCTGGTCCTGGTTCCCTGACGCTTTCGATTCTGTTGTTTTCACAGTCAGAGAGTGCCGAGCAGGACTTATCCATTTTGATGGCAATCATTTCTATAACAGTACTGACATTGGTGCTGATGCTGTTATCTCGTTACGTGAAGGTGATTATTGGTCGTACTGGAGATGAAATTCTGCGCCGTTTTCTGGGGGTTATCCTGGCTGCACTGGCGATACAGTTTGTCTATGACGGTGTGACCCAACTGATAGCCAGCGGCTAATGTTTCATTTAGGAAATTTGCTGTGCTTAAAATGGTGAACGGGACGGTTTTCCTATTTGAAATAAGTGTTTTAATAAGCCTCCGAATAATGTCAATTACGTTTGAGTAGCAACGTAAGAGAGAGTGGAATTTATAGATAAAATATGTCGGTTGATATTAGAACAGCTGTAGTACCCGATTCGATACTGGCAGGCTGGCAGCAAACCGTAGACTTAGTTTCTGAAATCGCCAGTATACCGGCGGTGCTGATAATCCGGGATCAGGGCGAAGAACTTCAAGTGTTCGTTGCCAGTGATAACCAGACGAACCCGTTCAGCAAGGGAAGCCATGATGTACGGGGGAGTTTATGCCAGGCATTTGTCCGTCATGAGAATCCATTGCATGTTGCAGATATTGCTCAGCACCCTGAATGGCAGGCGTGTCTGGCAGAAATGCACGGGATGGTTTCTTATTATGGGTTGCCACTTTACTGGCCCTGTGGTCAGGTATTCGGCACTATCTGTATTCTTGATAGCCGGGAAAATAATTACGCCGACAATATTCGCTCATTACTGGCTCGTTTCCAGAAAACCATAGAAGCTGATCTCGACAGTATGGCCCGTCAGGCCAGGCTTGAGGCTGCTAATGAAGTATTGACGCAATTGCACGAACGCCAGCAGCAAGAATTAACTGAGTTGCGTGGCCAGCTTTCTAAGGAAGTTGATAACCGTGCGTCGATGGCGCAAACGCTGGAATATGTGCAGCGTTATGATGCACTGACCGGGCTGCCTAACCGGGCGGCACTCCTTAGCCATATGGAACACATTCTTGCGGTTAACACGAACCAGCAGTTTGCAGTTTTATATATTGGCCTGCAGAACTTTAAAACCATTAATGACAGTTATGGCTATCTGGTCGGTGATCAGATATTGCAAACGGTCAGTGACCGTTTGCGTCATGACTTGGCTGGTAATTTCTATGTGGCCCGGGTAACCGGTAATGAGTTTGTTGTATTACTTGTGACCTCACGGATTGAAGAATTAACAGTCCGTTTAGCTAACCGGTTAAGTCATAGCCTGAACCAGCCGCTGGTAATTGATCAGCAGAATATTACTGTACCAATTAAAATGGGGCTGGCGATGTCGCCGGCTGATGGCCCGGATGCATCTACCTTACTTAAGAAAGCTGGTGCAGCAATGAACCTGGGTAAGGTGTCTGGCAGTGCATACACTTTCTTCACCGATAGTATGCAGCTGGCGCTTGATGAGCGTTGCAGGCTTGAATCTCACTTGGTTGATGCACTGAAAAATAATGAGTTTAGTCTGCATTTCCAGCCTCTAATCGCGACTGAAAGCCGTAAATTACTGGGTGCAGAAGCATTATTACGCTGGTTTAATCCGGTGCTTGGTCAGGTTCGGCCAGATCAGTTTATCAGTCTGGCTGAGCGCAACGGCCAGATTAATGATATTGGTAATTTCGTTTTACGTACTGCAATTGAACAGATTTCTAACTGGTACCGTTTGTATAAATACCCGATGCGGATGGCGGTGAATATTTCACCTGTGCAATTCCGGGATACCGGTTTGGTACGCTATGTTGCTGATCTGCTGGCTGAGTTTCAGTTACCGCCAAGCATGTTGGAGCTGGAAATTACTGAAGGTGTACTGATGCAGGATGAATATCAGGCTACCCGGGTAATTAATGCATTGAAGCGAATTGGTGTAGGTGTATCGCTGGATGATTTTGGTACCGGATATGCGTCGCTGAGTTATTTGCAAAAGTATGCGTTTGATACACTGAAAATTGATCGTGGTTTCATAGCGCACTTGGATAACAGTGAGCAGGACCGTGAGCTAGCCCGGGCGATTATTGCCATGGCGAAGAAGCTTAAGCTTAATGTTATTGCTGAAGGTATTGAGACTCAGGAACAGAATGACTTTATTCTGGAAGAGGGTTGCGACTGCGGACAGGGATATTTATATGGTCGTCCGGTTCCTGCGTTGGAGTTTGCTGCTTCGCATCTGGAAACTCAGACTTTTGCTATTGATGATGAGCAGATGGCAATCGCCTGAGTTCTGCGTTTTCTGGTCTATTGATACATGTCGTCGACTGTGAGTGCTTAACTGTATAGGTCTTAGCGCTTACTAAAGCTTGGGCGTGGCCGTTTTGTTGTTTTAGTTTGTTCCGTTCCAATAGTCGTATTTTTTGTTGAAGCGCTTTCTTTGTTTTTTCCCTTTGCTGCTTTTTTCGTTTGCTGACCTGGTTTAGCTTTTGTCTTGTTTGATGCTGGCTTTTTGGCTGTATTCTTCGATGGTTTGTTATCTGTTGGCGACTGTTTACTGGCATTTTGTTTATCAAATAATGGCAGACGGTGGTCTGCCTCAAACCCGGCGATTTCACGACGTTCGATATTCTTACCCAGTAATTGCTCAATTGCCTGTAGCTGAGGAAATTCATCGGCACTGACCAGAGAAACTGCCTGACCCTGTTTACCGGCTCGTCCGGTACGACCTATGCGGTGGATGTAGTCTTCTGCCTGACCAGGTAAATCAAAGTTCACTACTTGCTGTAACTGATGAATATCCAGGCCACGGGATGCGACATCAGTAGCAATCAGAACCCAGACTCTGCCAGCCTGAAATGAATTTAATGCTTTTTCTCTGGCTTGCTGATTGCGGTCACTATGAATTACCGCGCAGTTAATACCTGTTTCATAGAGAATCTGGCCAAGTGCATCCGCACCTTTTTTAGTTTTTGTGAAGACTAATGTCTGGCGCCAGCGTTCAGTCTGGATAAGTTCGGTAAGCAGTTCTGCTTTACGTTTTTTATCTGTGCTATAGAGCCAGTGTTTAACGGTTTTTGCTGCACTATTAGCCGGGTTAACAGATATTTCTGCAGGGGAATTCAGGCGCTTCTTTGCCAGCTCCCGGATAGCATCACTGAATGTGGCGGAAAACAGCAGTGTTTGGCGTTGCTCCGGCAAGGCGTTCAGTATGCGGTTAATTTCCGGGCTGAAGCCTAAATCCAGCATGCGGTCCGCTTCATCCAATACCAGATAGCTTAGCTGATTAAAGCTGACAGCTTTTTGATCGTATAAGTCCAGTAAGCGGCCAGGTGTTGCAATGAGAATTTCAACGCCTGTTGCCAGTGCCTCCAACTGAGGTTCGCGGGGTACGCCACCAATGAGAATTTCACAGCGTAATGTTTCAGGTTTTAAGTGTTGAATGTTGCTGGCTACCTGACTAGCCAGTTCCCGTGTAGGTACCAGAATCAGTGCCAGTGTCTGCCCAGCCGAAGCCTGCCGGTTATCCAGTTGATGCAAAATGGGCAGCGCAAATGCTGCGGTTTTACCTGTGCCCGTCTGAGCGGCAGCAAGCAGATCTCTACCTTGTAATATGGCAGGAATGGCGTGTTGCTGGATGGGTGTTGGAGTATCAAAACTCTGCTCTTGTAGTGCACTTAGCAGAGTGTCATTGAGCCCCAGATTAGCGAAAGACATAGATATATTCTGATTCAGTAATAGTAATGGGTTTAGCTGGCACGCCGAACAGGTCGCAGCTTAACGGATCTGTATAGCTATTGCTAACGGTGGAGCTGTAATGGATAGCAGTGGCTGTATTTTACGAGAATGATTTAACGCGCTTTAAATACTGAGTGTTTTATCGTGAAGCCTTGCTAAAGGCTCTGCGGAAAGCTTTACCATATAGCCTGAAGACTATTGACTGATTGTAGCGCGGGCGCGTCTTGTGTAATGCTTGCTGACCTGCAAATAGACTGCTGAGGGAGACTGCATCGATGACTGATATTCGAAATTTGTTTGGTATTGATTTGCCTGTTATTCAGGCCCCGATGGCTGGTGTACAGGGCAGTGCATTGGCGATTTCTGTGTGTAATGCCGGTGGATTGGGTTCATTGCCTTGTGCGATGTTAACCCCTGAAACAATAGATGCTGAGTTGGCTGTAATTCGTGCAGCGACAGATCGTCCGGTCAATGTTAATTTTTTTGCGCATGATCCTTTACCTGTCACAGAACAGCAGTTACAGCGCTGGCAGCAGCGTTTACAGCCTTACTATCAAGAATTAAACGTTGAGCCTGTGGCAGCCGCTGGCGGACGTGCCCCTTTTAATGCAGATCATGCAGCGGTGATTGAGAAATACCGTCCTGAAGTGGTGAGTTTCCATTTCGGATTACCAGACGTAGATTTGTTGTCCCGGGTGAGAGCGACGGGGGCGAAAGTTATCGCCAGTGCAACAACGTTTGAAGAAGGACGCTGGCTGGCTGACAAAGGTGTTGATGCCATTATTGCTCAGGGATTAGAAGCTGGTGGTCACCGGGGTATATTTCTGACCCGCGATATGAATACCCAGTCAGGCACTTTTGCATTATTACCGCAGTTAGTCGCTGAAGTTGATGTACCCGTTATTGCTGCTGGTGGTATCTGTGATCAGGCCGGTATTCGTGCCGCAATGCAGTTAGGCGCTGCGGGTGTGCAGTTGGGAACTGTATATCTGTTATGTGATCAGGCACAGACCAGTACATTGCACCGGCAGGCATTACAGGATCAGAATACCTATACGGCACTGACTAATGTGTTTTCCGGTGGCCCGGCGAGAGGGATTATAAACCGGGCCATGCAAGAGTTAGGACCGATCAGTCAGGATGCGCCACCTTTTCCAATGGCAACAGCTGCGCTGGCGCCATTACGCAGTGCTGCGGAAGCCATCGGCAATGCAGATTTTTCGCCATTGTGGGCAGGGCAGAATCGCAGCGGCTGCCGGTTAATTGATGCCGGTGTACTTACCAGGGAGCTGGCAGCTGATTATATTGCGTAGAATCCACGCTAAGCCCTTGAAACAGGCTGGGGGCGTCGGCATTATATACTGCATGCCGATACCGTTAGGGTACGGGTCAATTAATTTACTGAGGCCTTCAGCAGCGTTTTGCTGTTTTGTCCTCATAAGTGAGAGAAAAACATGCAAGTTGCTGACAATAAAATTGTTCTGATTCATTACACTCTGACGAATGCAGAAGGTGAAGTACTGGATTCTTCTGCTGGTGGTGAGCCTTTGGCGTACCTGCATGGTCAGGGCAATATTGTACCGGGTCTTGAAAATGCACTGACGGGTAAGTCAGCAGGTGATAAGCAGCAGGTTGAAGTATCTGCTGAAGAAGGTTACGGCCTGCCGAATGAAGAGCTGATTCAGGAAGTTGAACGTACTGCATTTGAAGGCATCGACACTATTGAAGTGGGTATGCAGTTCATGGCGCAGACACCTTGGGGTGAGCAGCCAGTTGTTGTTACTTCTGTTACTGATGAAACAGTTGTGGTTGATGGTAATCACCCACTGGCAGGCCAGGTGCTGAACTTTGATGTTGAAGTTGTTGAAGTACGTGATGCTTCTGCTGAAGAACTGGAGCATGGCCATGCTCACGGTGCTGGCGGTCATCACCACTAATTGTCTTAATTTGTAATACTGAAAGCCTTGCGATCCTTTGGGTCGCAAGGCTTTTTTCGTCAGGGACTGAAGCATTATGTCGGATACCAACAGCGCAGCTAATGATGCGCCAGTTGTCAGTCAGAGTCAGAATATACGGGGTATCTGTGTATTACTCGGTGTCATGAGTACACCGCTGGCATTATGGCATCAAGGTTTTTTGCTGTTTGCCGGACTGTGCTATTGGTGCGCTTCCGGATTATCCTGGCGGAATATGACACCGCGTAACCGTTTGCAGGCGTTGGTGTTATCGGGTATTGGCCTGGGCGCAGCAGTAATTGCCGGATTATTTAGTCATTCTGTTGATTTTACAGGTTTACTCAAGGGTAATATTGCGCTGATTTCTATGCTGGTTGCGGTGAGTTTTCTGGGGCTGGTCAGTCAGCCCAGTCTGGCAGAAGGCGAGCAGCTGCCGACCGGTAAGCGTTCGATACTTGGTACTTTGTTAGGTGTGCATTTCTTTGGCGCAGTAATTAACCTGTCGGCGTTATTTATACTGGGGGATCGCTTATCTCAGCGCCGTTCGTTAAGTCGTGCACAGGTGGTTGCACTGACAAGGGCATTTTCAGCGGCGGCTTTCTGGTCACCTTTCTTTGCAGCTATGGGGGTGGCGCTTACCTATGCACCGCAGGCGAAACTGTCGGAGCTGATGCTGAGTGGTGCTTGTCTGGCTGTGGCTGCTTTAGTGATTATTTTTTTTGCTGTGCGCCAGTTGTCAGAAAATGAACGCTTTGAAGGTTACCCGTTACGCCTGAATAGCCTGTGGTTGCCAACTTTATTGGCGGTAGCAGTGCTGGTGGTTCACTATTTGTATCCCCAGTTATCAATATTGTTCATCATTACACTTTCTGCTCCGTTAATTTGTATATTGACGTTGTTAAAACGCGGAGGGATGGTGCTGCAGTTACGTAGCCATGTGCATGGTCGTCTGGCCAATATGACTAACGAAGTGGTGCTGTTTTTATCTGCGGGGGTGTTCAGTTTTGGCTTGCAGAGTGTGTTGGCAGGCCAGGAGTCATTGTTGCCGTTCAGTGAATTTAATGCCTTAACTGCCAGTCTGAGTTATGCCTTTATTATGGCATTGGCGGTGTCTGGTTTACATCCGGTGATTGGTATTTCGATTATCGGACCGCTATTGATGCCGTTACAGCCGGATCAGAGCATGCTGGGAATTATCTTTCTGTCCAGTTGGGCGTTGGGATCTGCGGCCGGACCACTGTCAGGGATGAATATATCTATACAGGGCAAATACGGCATCGACGGTATGCAAATTATGCGCTGGAATTTGCCGTATATGTTGGGAATGTCCGGATTGGTGGTGCTGACACTGTTCGTGTTCGAACGCTTTTAAGCTTCTGTCTCGGCATTGTTTGTCTGCTTTGCTTCGGCTTCTTTCAGTGCTTTCTGTTCTGTATTCCAGGCGTTGAGGTCTTCGTAATAGGTATCCCACACGCAAGGTGAACAAGCGCTTTCGCAACATTCATAGTCGCCGGGTGGAGTTGGACGTTCACGATTCATTCTATTTGGCTCAGTAATCATTTCTAGAACCTCTATTCTATCATTGAATAAAGATCATTGGACGCCAGATTAACTGTCGGTTTATTGGCCGTTAGTCGCAGTTTCTGCGACAATAGCCGGCTACTTACGACGCAGCAGTTGCTTTACGCCATGAGAATACACGCTCCCGATATTTTTTCCTTCCCGCCATACTGGGCTAAAAGTAACAGTCCGGCACCGTTTTTGCCGACCACCCGTGCTGAGATGGATCAGCTTGGCTGGGATAGCTGCGACATTATCATTGTTACCGGTGATGCTTATGTGGATCACCCAAGCTTTGGTATGGCCGTTATGGGGCGTTTGCTGGAGGCGCAGGGGTTTCGTGTTGGTATTCTCGCACAGCCTGACTGGCGCAGTGCTGAGCCGTTTAAGTCGCTGGGTAAGCCGAACCTGTATTACGGTGTGACGGCGGGCAATATGGATTCCATGATTAACCGTTATACGGCTGATCTGCGAATGCGTCATGATGATGCTTATACCGCTGGTGGTGAAGGTGGTAAGCGTCCGGACCGTGCGGTGATTGTGTACAGTCAGCGGTGTAAAGAAGCTTACCGTGATGTACCGGTTGTAATTGGTGGTATAGAAGCGAGTTTAAGACGTATTGCTCAGTATGATTACTGGAGTGATAAAGTACGGCGTTCAGTGCTGATTGATGCAACGGCAGATATTCTGCTGTACGGCAATGCCGAACGGGCAATTGTTGATCTTTCCCATGCTCTGGCTGAAGGCAAGTCACTTGATGATATATGGAATATGCGTGGCACTGTGCATTTGCGCAAGGCGCCACCACAGGGCTATGTAGAGCTGGATTCTTCCCGGATTGACTGGCCAGGCAATATTGATAAGTTACCTAACCCGTATGATTTTGGTAATCAGGAAAACGGTGCTGATGACAGTACTGCCTGTGGCACAACTCCGGATGATTTATCACAAATTGAGGCACCTATTAAAATTGTGCCGATGCCGCTCAAGCGTAAAGAAAAACTTGAATCTGAGACGACCTATATTCGTTTGCCTTCATTCGATAAGGTAACGAAAGATCCGGCTTTGTATGCTCATGCCTCCCGGGTATTACACCAGGAGTCTAACCCTCACAATGCCCGTGCGTTAATGCAAAAGCATGGTAACCGTGAAGTGTGGGTTAACCCGCCACCAATTCCGCTGACCACAGAAGAAATGGACGGTGTTTTCGGATTGCAGTACCAGCGGGTGCCGCATCCTATGTACGGTAAGGCGAAAATTCCGGCGTATGACATGATACGTTTTTCGATCAATATCATGCGTGGTTGTTTTGGTGGTTGTACCTTCTGTTCTATTACTGAACATGAAGGCCGGATTATCCAGAGCCGTTCTCATGAGTCGATCATTAATGAGATCGAAGATATTAAAGAAAAAGTACCGGGCTTTACCGGGTCTATTTCTGATCTTGGTGGCCCGACATCTAACATGTATTTCCTCAATTGTAATGATGATGAAATTCAGTCGAACTGTCGTAAGCTCTCCTGCGTATATCCGACTATCTGTAAGAATCTGAATACTGATCATAGCCCGACGACTGAGCTGTATCGTAAAGCGCGTAAAGTGCAGGGGATTCATAACGTGGCTATTGCGTCCGGTCTGCGATATGACCTGGCTGTCCGCGACCCTGAATACGTAAAAGAGCTGGTGACTTATCATGTGGGTGGGTATCTGAAGATAGCCCCGGAACACAGTGAGCCAAATACCCTGAGTAAGATGATGAAGCCGGGTATGGATACCTATTATGACTTCAAAAATATGTTTGACCGTTTTTCCCGAGAGGCTGGCAAGAAACAATATCTGATTCCATATTTCATTGCTGCCCATCCGGGATGTGATGATGAAGATATGCTGAGCTTATCTTTGTGGCTGAAGAACAACGACTTGAAGGTAGATCAGGTACAGACCTTCTATCCGTCCCCTATGTCACTGGCTACGGCTATGTATCATTCTGAGAAGAATCCGCTGAAGCAGATTACTTATAAGAGTGACCGTATGTACATTCCTAAAGAAACCGAACAGCGTAAGGCGCATAAAACGCTGCTACGTTATCACGATAAAGAAAACTGGCCACAGCTGCGTGCCAAGTTGAAAGAAATGGGGCGCTCAGAGCTGATCGGCCGTGGTAATGAATGTCTGGTTGCGGAAGAGGAAGTGTCAAAGCGTAAACCAGTAGCAAAACCTACGGATTCTGATCGATCGCAGGTATCTAAGGGGTATCAGCCAGTAACACCTTATTCTGCTAAGACTGCAAAGAAGCAGAAGCCAGCACAGAAAAAGGCGGGGCAGCAGCAAGCTAAGCCAGCTGGTAATAAAACTGCTACGGGTGCAAAAGCACGCAGTGCGCAAAGAAGCCGCATTGCAGACAGAATAAAGCAGCGCTAACGCTGCTTTAACTGAGAGGGTTTGTCTGTGAAGTCATTCAAGCCCATTCAAAGCCGTCACTGATACGACGTTTCAGTTGGCGTTCTTCCATGTAATCTTCGATCATTTGGCGTTTGCGTTTAGTTTTCGCTTTTTTCGGACGTTGTTGCTTCTCTTCTGAAAAGAAGCTGTTATCCATATCATCAAGGGCTTCGCTGGAAAGGTCGTCAAGACGGATTTTGCTGCTCATAACTGAATGGTTCCGCTGTGTTTTATATCTTATTGTCTGTTTCACCGTAATGGCGTCTCAGGCATATAAAACCGCGTTTTTGTGACCGGCGTATGACTGAACGATGACGATTTTATGCATCAGGAAAAAAGTGCCTGTTGCAGGTTAATCGTCAAAGAATTCTCTAAGCTCACGTTCCAGTTCACGCTGTTCACGCATTGCTTCAATGCGGCGGCGTTTTTCCGTGTCCGGGCAAAATTGTTGTTCAGCAGTCGACAGCTCAGTGTCTTTTGAGTCGGCGTCGATGTTTTCCAGTTCTTCTTCGATAGCAGTTTTTTCATTCATGCTAAAAAACCTCGGTTAAAGTCCGATAGCTGGTGAAAATGCCGTTAGCCGAAAATGGCATGGCTCTTTAAGTCTTATCTGATTATGGAACAAAATTCTGGGAGAGGTTAAAGAACTTTTTTTTATAAAAGTATGATGTGATATTCGTTGAGAGAATAATTTGAGTGGTACGGTATTTATTTGCTACAGGCTTTGCTGCAGACATAAAAAAGCCCTGTTTTACAAATCGTAAATACAGGGCTTGTGTTAAGGCTGTTCGGGTTATTTCTGAAGGGCTGCGATGCGGTCATCCAGAGGTGGGTGGGTAGCAAATGCGGCCATAAAGCCCTGCTTGAGATGGCTGCTGATGCCGAAGGCAGCCATGGTCGCTGGCATTTGATCAGGCACTTCGTATTCAGCTTTTAGGCGCTGAAGGGCGCCAATCATCGCAAAGTTACCTGCCAGGCGGGCACCCATTTCATCAGCGCGGAATTCACGACGGCGGCTGAACCAGGCGACGATGGTGGAAGCCAGTACGCCCAAAATCAGTTCAGCAATGATGGATGTGATGAAGTAGCCAATGCCATGGCCTTCTTCGTTTTTCAGAATGACCCGGTCAACAAAGTGGCCAATGATGCGGGCAAAAAACATCACGAAGGTATTCACGACACCCTGAATCAAAGCCAGGGTGACCATGTCACCGTTCGCTACGTGGCCGATTTCGTGAGCCAGAACTGCACGAATTTCTTCCCGGCGGAAGCGTTGCAGCAAGCCAAGGCTGATGCCTACCAGTGCGTTGTTTTTATTCCAGCCTGTTGCGAAGGCGTTAGCTTGCTCTGCAGGGAATATACCGACTTCAGGCATACCTATGCCTGCTTCGTTAGAAAGCTCCTGAACAGTGTCTAACAGCCACTGTTCGTCAGCATTGCTGGCCTGTTCGATCATTTGCAGGCCCGTAGAGCGCTTTGCCATGAATTTGGATAGCAGCAATGAGATAAAAGAGCCTATAAAGCCGAAAACGGCGCATATGATCAGCAAGTTGCCGAGATCAAGGTCAACGCCGTTAGCCTGCAGGCTGGAGCCTACGCCCAACAGGCTTAGGGTAATGCTGGCAACCAAAATAATAGCTAAGTTGGTCAGAAGGAAAAGTACGATACGCATGGTATATAACCTTTGGCTGGCTATGTGGAACGTTTTACTGCGGCGAGTTATAGCCATTTCAGTAAGCGTTAGAAGTTGTTCTTTAGATATAGGCGGTTGGGTTAAGTTTCAAGCGTACCGGCGAAATAAGTCCGGGCTGGTGTGGCCTGTATCAGATGACTATAATCGCCAGAAATTACAATTCGAAGACGCTGACATTGCATATTTATGGGTGCTGGCGATTTGCTCAGAGTAGGATGATATGCAGGCTGTATTTGAGTATATAGAACAGCAGTTTACCCAGCGTAAGGGTGAAGTTACCCGGTTGTTTCATGGGCGCGGGCAGTGTTTCAGTGGTTTTGAAGATGTGGTTATTGACCGCTTACCGCCATTAATTATTATCCGTCTGTTCAGCGAGATTCCGGAGCAGCAGCTTGATCAGTTGGTGGCATTTTTTGCTGAACATCCGGTTTACAAACCGGAGACGCTGGTTATTCAGTATCGCTATCTGCGGGAAGATAGTATTAAAGTATGTTGGCAGGCGCCGGAAACCGAGTTGCAGCGGTTAGCTGTGACTGAAGGGAATTTGCAGTTTTGGATGCAGCCTCTGAGAAACCAAAACAGTGGTCTGTTTCTGGATATGCGTGAAGGTCGCCGCTGGGTGCAGCAGCAGAGTAAAGGTTTGCGAGTCCTGAATTTGTTTGCCTATACTTGCGGGTTTTCAGTCGCTGCTCTGGCAGGTGGTGCTGCCAAAGTTGTTAATCTTGATATGAGTAGTCCTGCACTGAATACCGGTCGCGAGAATCATCGTCTGAACGGGCATGATATGAGTAAAGTTAAATTCTTTGCACATGATTTATTTCGCTCCTGGGGCAAATTAAAACGTGAAGGGCCTTATGATCTGGTAGTGATCGATCCGCCAAGTTTTCAAAAGGGCAGTTTCGTGGCGACGAAGGATTATTTAAAGGTGTTACGGCGTTTACCTGATTTGACCTGTGAAAATGCCAGAGTACTGAGTTGCCTGAACTCACCTGAGCTGGATAGTCAGTTCCTGCTGGATTTAATGGCAGAGTATTGTCCGGAATTCAGGTTCGTTGAACGTCTTGCTAATCCTGAGGATTTTCCAGATGCGGACCCCGAGCGGGCACTTAAAGTCCTGCTGTTCGAAAAAAACAGTTTGAACAAATAGTTTGAAAAAGCTGCTTTGAAAAAATCTATTTAATAGTCGATGAATGGACTCTATGAGGAAGGTTCAGGCTGCCGGGTCCAGCAGCCTGAATTCAGTAACTTAGAATCAGTTAGCCCGCCAGGCCGTCCAGGCCGGACTCCAGCGTCATAGCTTCTTCACAGCTGCTGGCAATATCTGCTGGCAGGCCTGCCAGTGATGCTACTTTCATTGGGAAGCGTGCGGTTGTTTCCTCAACGCTTCGGTTGCTGCGTATACAAGCGTTCAGGTAGCAGGCGATATTGGTAATTGCACATGCTGCATTAGGTGGCTCAGCCTCCATTGGGTTCTTGTGGTAGCGAACCGCTTGTCCCAGTTCAGCAGGAAATTTCCACATATCCAGTAATGCCTGACCAGCTTCAGGTGTCGTAAAATTCAGGCGTTCCATTTCTGCCGCAGAGCGGCTGGTGCCTGCTTCTTTCACCCGTGCCTGAATCGCCTCAGCCAGTTTTGGTTTGGTAAGATGCAGTAACAGGCGGCCAATGTTATGAATCAGGCCGATGGTGAAAGCGACGTCGGGATCAACTGAGTCAGTTTTGCTTGCATACCACTTAGCGATAGTGGCAATGCGGAATGACTGTGACCAGAATTCCTTAAGATTCAGGCCTTCAACTTCGCTGACAGAACCTGCCAGGCCTGATGCGATAACCAGTGTTTTTAGCTGAGTCATACCCAGCATTACGACGGCTTCGTCGATTGAAGATACTTTGCGGCTCAGGCCGAAATGAGCAGAGTTAACCAGGCGTAATATTTTCAGTGACATGGTCTGATCCTTAGAGACCTTTTCGCTGATTTCACCGTAGTCGGCATTCGGGTTGTTCAGTTGTTGGATCAGCTCACGTACCACGTCCGGTACATTCGGTAATTTGTGAGTTTGTTGTAATAATTCGCTGACTTCCATAGCCGCTCCTTAATCTGTGACAGGCTATCTTATAATTCGTTGTCCAACTCAGTGTATGCGGTTTATTGGCACCAGATAAGCGTGGCCGAATATCCGTTTCTAATCACGTAAGTAATTGAGTTGACGGTTATAGATAAATACGAAGAGGCTTGTTTTGCAAGCAAATATAATCTCATTATGGGAGGTGGTCAGTGAAAAAAACTTACGTTTGTTTACATGTGCTACAGTCGGAGGCTTGTGTGGGTGTGCTGAAGAGAAATATGCGGAATTTTGAAAAATAGTGCTCTGCTATGGGCTGATTTCCCAGCCATAGCAGAGACTGTTGTGTTTTTTGTGCTGATTACAGATTCAGGACGTGGTTTTCAATGTGGCCACGCAGTTGTTCGTATTGTCCCATTTCTTCAGGCATGAAATAGAACTTGTAGTAGTTACGTTCAACGATGCTGCCTTTAGTGTCGCCGATGCGTTCTTTAGTGCTTGAGTGGCGATAGGTCATTTGCATGTGGATGACGCGAGTGTGTGGCGGTACGTTGATTTCGTGGTTTTCCAGGTCAAATTTAGTTTTAGTTTCTTTGATTGTGTAGAAGGAAATTTCTGCTGCATGGTTGAGGTTGATCAGAAAGTTACTGGTGACCGGAATGATATGATTTTTCTCCATACCGTTGTGTTCCATAAAAATACCGCAATTCTTTTTGATCTTTATAAACATAGTGCTTCCAGTTGCTGGTGGATTGAATATGCTGAATGTTAATAATGCGTCAGCGATAAAGCCTAAAGAAGTATAGCTGGCTTATATGATAAAAATCTTACGCTGTTCGGTAAGGGAAAGCGAATTGCCGCGTTAAAGGCTGTTTTCATTATGTGGAAGTGCTGTGGACAGGTATAGCTGCCGGTAATGATTTACCGGCAGTGGATCAGAGCGAAAGCCTATTCAGTTATTCTGAATAGTTTCGGAAGAATTCTCCGATACGTGAAATAGCATCCATGAGTTCATCTTCCCTGGGTAGAAATACGAGGCGGAAGTGCTGAGTATCCGGCATGTTGAAGCCGCTTCCCTGTACGATCAGTACTTTTTGCTGCAACAATAAATCCAGTGCCAGCTTCTCGTCATTGAAAACCGGATATACCTCTGGATCGACTTTGACGAACAAGTATAGCGCCCCTTGTGGCTTAATGCAGGAAAGCCCGGGAATTGCATTTATTTCACGATATGCAAGTTCGCGCTGGTCATAAAGACGACCACCAGGAATAATCAATTCTTTAATGCTCTGGTAGCCGCCCAGTGCTGTCTGTATGGCATGTTGCGCCGGAACGTTTGCACACAGGCGCATACTGGCCAGCATATCCAGACCTTCGATGTAATCTCTGGCGTGATGCTTAGGCCCGCTCAAGGTCATCCAGCCGGAACGGAACCCTGCTGCACGGTAGGTTTTTGACAGGCCGTTAAATGTGATGCAGAAAACATCATCGCTGAGGCTAGCCAGTGGAATGTGTTTGGCTTCGTCGTAGATGATTTTGTCGTAAATCTCATCGGCAAAAATAATCAGGTTGAATTCACGTGCCAGATCAATAATCTGTTCCAGTACTGCTTGTGGGTATACGGCACCGGTAGGGTTATTGGGGTTGATGACCACAATTCCTTTAGTGTGATCGCTGATTTTGCTGCGCATGTCAGCAATGCTTGGTGCCCAGTCCTGGCTTTCATCGCATTCATAATGCACAGGTGTACCGCCGGCAAGGCTTACGGCAGCTGTCCATAATGGGTAATCAGGTGCAGGTATAAGGAGTTCGTCATTATCATTGAGCAGGCCCTGAGTTGCCATCACGATCAGTTCGCTGACACCGTTACCCAGATAAATATCTTCGATGGTGACATTCTTGATACCACGTTTTTGGGTTTCCTGCATGACTGCTTTGCGGGCCGAAAACAGGCCTTTTGAGTCACAATAGCCCTGCGCAGTTGGCAGGTTGTGTACGACGTCCTGAATGATTTCTTCAGGTGCGTCAAAGCCGAACGGGGCAGGGTTGCCTATATTGAGTTTGATGATCCGCTGGCCTTCTTCTTCAAGGCGTTTGGCTTCCTGAAGTACCGGTCCGCGTATGTCGTAACAGACGTTGATCAGCTTGTTGGATTTGCGGATTGTAGACATCTTTATTTATCCTTGGTGGCCACGATGAGTAAGTGGCTGAAATAGTTAATTATTTTAATTTATGCACGGGACGCTAAAGTTTAACTTTGGGCGATCAAAACAAGGTTTTGAATCATACTGCATTTGGCCTGTCCATAAACAGTAGTTGAGCGTAAAAAAACAGGGGAATTTCAATGGGTGAAAACAAATATCCACGTCAGCGCAGTGAAGCTGAGTGGCAGTCAGAGCTGAGCCCTGAGCAATATCGGGTGTGTCGTCAGAAAGGCACAGAGCGACCACATAGCGGTGAATACGATCAGCATTTTGTTGCCGGTCAGTATCAGTGTGTTTGTTGTGGTGAAGAGCTGTTTGTTTCTGATACTAAATTTGATGCCGGTTGTGGCTGGCCGAGCTTTAACCAGCCGGCGAATGACGCTTGTATTGGCGAAAATCGTGATGTTTCCCACGGTATGGTCCGTACAGAGGTTGTGTGTAATGGTTGTGGTGCGCATTTAGGCCATGTTTTTCCTGATGGTCCTGCGCCGACTGGACTGCGTTATTGCATCAATTCAGTTTCCCTGGGTTTTACTGAGAAAGAGGATGGCTGAGTGAAGTCATTTAAGTGGATTTATGAGCATGTCAGCGCACATAAGGCCGGGCATGATCTGGAAAGTCTGATGCCTGTTGTGCAGTCGCCTGAGTATCTGGCTGAGCTGGGGGATGACCGGGTACTTTCAGAAATGTCGCGAAGAATTTTTCGGGCAGGGTTGAAGCATTCTCTGGTGGATGGAAAGTGGCCTGCGTTCGAAGAAGCTTTCTGGGGGTTTGCGCCGCATAAAATTGCCCTGATGAGTGATGAGCAGCTGGAAAATATGATGCAGAATGACAAGATCATCCGGCACTGGGGGAAGATTAAAGCGGTGCGTATAAATGCCACAATGATTGTTAATTATGGCGATGATCATGGCAGCTTTGCAAAGATGCTGGCTGACTGGCCAACAGAAGATATTGTAGGGCTTTGGGCTTTTTTGAAGAAGGAAGGGCAGCAGCTGGGAGGGCGCTCAGCAGCTTATTTTCTTCGGCAGATAGGTAAAGATACTTTTTTGCTGACGGATGATGTAGTCGCAGCGCTCAAGGCTCAGGGGGTTATTGATAAGGCTCCGACGGCGAAGCGGGATCTGGTATTGGTGCAAAATGCTTTTAATGCCTGGCAACAGGAGTCAGGCAGACCGTTGGCGCATATCAGCAGAATGCTGTCCTACACTGTCGGCTGGTGATCTTCACTGAAGAAGCTTGTTTGCTAAAAATATAGCGCTGTCGGCGAGTAATGGTGATGTTTTGGAGTGCCCAGCTTAGCGAGTGAGTTAAGGTCAAATCAGTAAAACAAAAAAAACAGGCCATCAGGCCTGTTTTTGTTTGTTGGAGAAGAGCTTTGTAAGGTTATTTCGCTGCCTTGCTTAGCTGTTTTATTGTGAGATGAAATCCAGTAGCTGAGGGTCACTGAAGGCGCGACTTAACGTTTCAAGAATGATTTCCTGAACGATGGCCTGATTTTCCTGAAGATCCGGAGTAGCGACAAACTGGTGTTGCTTCTGGCTGTTGTAGTTGCCGGTGTAGCTGCGGTTGTATTTGCTGGCTTTTACTTCGAGACCGGCTTTAACTGTCACTGTTTGCAGTGCTTCTACGGTTGCGGAATAGCTCAGATCAGTGAGGACCAGTACCAGTTTAACTTCAGCATTACTGGCGACCGGTGTTGCGTCGAGTTTCACCAGTGCAACTTTAGCTCCCTGATTGATTTGCATGTTGGCTGGCAGAGCCAGTTCTACAGGAGCACGGTCACTGAGGCGACTGATACGGTAACCAATCAGGCTGTCTGGACGCAGGTCGCGGGTTTCAACTTCAACTGTAAGGCCTTCAGGTAAGCGTTGCTTGGTATCAATTTTGGGGTGCAGGGCTTGCAGGTCTACCTGGTGGGGCTGAAATTTGCTGCAGCCACTTAGTAGCAATAATGAGGCGAATACAGACATCATTAAAAAACGCATAACTGATTACTCCGTGTCAGGGATAGGTAAAGGCGTCAGTGTCGTGAGGAATTCACTTAATGAGCCTGCTATCTTTCGGATTGCCGGGCGGCCCGGAAGTTCCAGCCAGACTTCTCCACTGTCGTTATCGATACTCAGGTAGTGATCACCGTCGGGCTCTGTACAGGCAAAAAAGATGCTTGGCGGATGGCGTTGCTTTTGTTTGTTGAGCAGGTGACCAATCAGGTTGCCTCTTAAACGTTCGCAGTCTTTTTCGCTCCAGATGAATAGCAGGCTAAGGTCGCCTTCAGAGCACTGGGCAGGGATTGGATCAGACCAGTAGCTGCTGTACCAAGTGCGAATATCAGGATGAACTTTGTACCCAAGTGCTTCTTCCAGACGATCAAACATATCTTCTGCGTAGCTGTTTTGCTGAATGGGTTGCCATACCTGGTGGCTTTCAGTATTTGCAGGGGACTCTTGGTAGCAGGCAGAAGGCCAGTCTGTATCGGCCAGTGTCAGGGGTAGCCGGCCGTGAGTGCTGTGTTGCAGTTCAATGCTGGATTGGATGAACTGATCAATCTGTTTCTGTAGGTTGTCTGCTGTTTGCATGTAGTGTCTTTCCCCTAAGTGATGGGCTCAGTATAAAGGGTTCTGGGGATAAATGAATGTCGGTCATTCTATTCCTGCAGCATAAAGTTGAACTAATTGAATTAGTTAGAAAATATCGGGCAGGGTGTAGTTCGGTAAATCGCGAATAAATTACTTAGTGACGGCTGTGAAATAATTTCGGATAAATGTTTGACAAGGCACGTAAAATCCTTACAATTCGGCTCTCGATTTGAGGGCGTGTAGCTCAGTTGGGAGAGCGTCGCCCTTACAAGGCGAATGTCGGGAGTTCGAGCCTCTCCACGCCCACCATCAAATCGAACACTATAGAGTGGAGCGGTAGTTCAGTTGGTTAGAATACCTGCCTGTCACGCAGGGGGTCGCGGGTTCGAGTCCCGTCCGTTCCGCCACTCTTCTTAAGAAGAGAAACTCTTGAAGCAGAGTCTAAAATCTTCAACTTTGTTTAGTGGGCGTGTAGCTCAGTTGGGAGAGCGTCGCCCTTACAAGGCGAATGTCGGGAGTTCGAGCCTCTCCACGCCCACCACTAAACGGAGCGGTAGTTCAGTTGGTTAGAATACCTGCCTGTCACGCAGGGGGTCGCGGGTTCGAGTCCCGTCCGTTCCGCCACTTCTCTTGAGAAGCGGCAGCTCTTGAAGTAGAGCCAAAAATCTTCAACTTTGTTTAGTGGGCGTGTAGCTCAGTTGGGAGAGCGTCGCCCTTACAAGGCGAATGTCGGGAGTTCGAGCCTCTCCACGCCCACCACTAAACGGAGCGGTAGTTCAGTTGGTTAGAATACCTGCCTGTCACGCAGGGGGTCGCGGGTTCGAGTCCCGTCCGTTCCGCCACTTCTCTTGAGAAGCGGCAGCTCTTGAAGCAGAGCCTAAAATCTTCAACTTTGTTTAGTGGGCGTGTAGCTCAGTTGGGAGAGCGTCGCCCTTACAAGGCGAATGTCGGGAGTTCGAGCCTCTCCACGCCCACCACTAAACAAGCTTATCGCTGCGGAGCGGTAGTTCAGTTGGTTAGAATACCTGCCTGTCACGCAGGGGGTCGCGGGTTCGAGTCCCGTCCGTTCCGCCACTCTTCTTATGAAGAGAAGCTCTTGAAGCAGAGTCTAAAATCTTCAACTTTGTTTAGTGGGCGTGTAGCTCAGTTGGGAGAGCGTCGCCCTTACAAGGCGAATGTCGGGAGTTCGAGCCTCTCCACGCCCACCACTAAACAAGCTTATCGCTGCGGAGCGGTAGTTCAGTTGGTTAGAATACCTGCCTGTCACGCAGGGGGTCGCGGGTTCGAGTCCCGTCCGTTCCGCCACTTTATCTTTTTATTTCCTCTTAGCTTCTGGCTCTTCTTGTTGCAGTTTCTGTAAGTTTTCACGCTATTTCTAACTATTTTTGTTGTTTCCCTGTCTTCTTCTCTTGCTGTGTTTTCTTGAACTTTGATCTAGTTGTCTTTTTATATTTTTAATTGATTCTGCTTGCTGAACGGAAAATTAATACCATTACTGTCATTATGGGTAATCAACGAGGTGCAGTGGCGGAGTGATTATGTTTCCATTACGCCCTTAATGCGCCATCTGATGTTCAGCCCTGTCCTTTCGATAGCCTGATAGATAACAAGGAACTGGAGCAGAAAGTTGTTTTTTCTGCCTGGTACACATGTTTGTGTTGTTTGACTCTATACACTGTTTAGAACTTTCAGGTATCGGATAACCTATGAGAAATACTACTGTGTTAAGTGAAATTACCGCGATATGCCCAGATCCGATTATTGCCGTTGATGGTAAGGGAGTTATTTCGGTTTTTAATCCGGCTGCAGAGAAATTGTTAGGTTATCAGGCTGATGATGTAGTGGGTAAGATGCATATTCGTGCATTGTATTCCAGTGAAGCAGATGCCCGTGCAGTTATGCTGACGATGTTGTCAAGTCGTTTAGGGGCGTCAGGTAAGTTGGAGGGCTATGAGACAGCTATTCTTTCTCATGATGGAACGCGGATTCCTATCCGGCTTTCGGCTTCCCTTGTCAAAGATGGTGATCGTCGTGGCAGTATTGGTTTCTTTCATGATCTGACGCAGCAGAAAAGCCTTGAAGCAAATCTTAAAAAGCAATCGATTACTGATGACTTAAGCGGTCTTTATAATCAGCGCTATTTCTATTCGCGATTGTCAAAAGAAATGGAGCGGGCCAAGCGATATGGCGGTCGTGTTAGCTTGATTTGTATCGATCTGGATGGTTTTAAGCAGGTAAACGACCGGCTTGGGCATCTTGAAGGTGATCAGGTTATTCGGCGAATGGGGCAGTTGTTGCAAGATACAATCAGGGATTCTGACTTAGCATTTCGATATGGTGGCGATGAATTTATGGTATTGCTGCCTAATACTGATGCTGAGCACAGTATGAATTCAGCAAACCGTATTCGTGAGCGTTTTAATGCCAGTTGCTTTTATTCTCCGGAGTTTGCTGCGGAGGGTGAGATTTGTTTGTCGATGAGTTTGGGGGTGGCCTCAACAGACGGCAGTGAGCCGGTAGATCATCTTATTCAGCGGGCTGATATGGCTATGTATCGAGCCAAGCATGCCGGTGGTGACTGTGCTGTGCCATTACAGGGCTGTGCTGATATTAAAACTCAGGATGCAGAAGCTATCGCCTGATCTGGTCAGACTGGGCAGTTGTTGCATACTTGTATATGATGCGGGCAATATTTTTGGATTGCTGAAACGTGTCGCCAACCGATTTTTCACTTTCACTACGTGATGTTACGCCGGCCAGCTTTGCTGAGCGCCAGGTGCGTTTGCTGTTGCTTGATCTGACGGCGATTCATCCTTTCATAAGCGGTAATAAGTGGTTCAAACTGAAATATAACCTGGCTGCATATCAGGCTGCTGGGAAGTCTTACCCGTTACTGTCGTTTGGTGGTGCATGGTCGAATCATATACATGCGCTGGCATATGCTGGCTATCAGGCGGGAATTCCAACCATAGGTGTTATTCGGGGTGAGCGCCCGGCACAAGTGTCTGCAATGCTACAGGATGCTGAGTCCTGGGGAATGCAGCTTGAGTTTGTTAGCCGTGCTGAATACCGGCAAAAAGATTCAGCGGCTTTTATCGACAGTCTGCGTGCACGTTTGGGGGAGTTTGAGTATCTGCCGGAAGGGGGCTCTAATGCATTGGCGGTTAAAGGTTGTACGGAGATTGCCGGGTCTTTGAGTGCTTTGGATGATGTAGACTTCCTGTGCTGTGCCTGTGGAACTGGTGCAACTCTGGCGGGGCTGATTTCGGCTGCTCCGGTTCCGACCCAGGTATTAGGTGTGCCAGCCCTTAAGGGGGCTGACTTCCTGTATGATGATATACGTGGGTTACTTAAGCAGGCAGGCTATGCTGATAATGGGCGCTGGCGATTAATTCTCGACGCACATGAAGGTGGCTATGGTAAAATTTCGCCCCGTCTGGCTGACTGTATTGAGCGCTTTAAGATACACAGTGGTGTTCAGTTAGAACCTTTGTATACCGGTAAACTGTTGTTGGCGTTAGAGAACATGCTGGCAGGTGGAGAATTTACTGCCGGCAGTCGGGTTGTGATGGTGCATACCGGTGGTTTGCAGGGACTCCGGGGGATGGAGGAGCGTCTGGCTGAGCAACTGAAGCGTTTTCGCGACATGGAAAAACAGAGACAAGAGACAGAATAAAATTGCGCGGCAGGCTTATCTGACTGCGTTTTGGAGTGCTAATGGATAATTTTCGTAATATCGGTTTAATCGGACGTTTGGGCAGTACCAAGGTAATAGATACCCTGAAGCATTTAATTCGCTTCCTTGGTGAGCGTGGTCTGAATGCTATTCTGGATGAAAAAATAGCTTCTCTGATGCCGGGCCATAGTGAGCAGACTTGTAATACGAAAATGATGGGCGAGATATGTGATCTGGTAATTGTTGTTGGCGGTGATGGCAGCTTATTGGGTGCGGCGCGAAGCCTGGCGCAGTCGAATGTGCCTGTGCTGGGGGTTAACCGCGGCAATTTAGGCTTCCTGACGGACATTGCTCCCCATGAGATTGAAGAAAAAGTTGGCGAAGTACTTAACGGCCAATATACCGTTGATCGTCGTTTTCTGATTGATGTGGTTGTTAAGCGTAAGGGCGAGCCGATTGGTGAAGCGACAGGTCTGAATGACTGTGTATTACACCCGGGTAAGTCAGCACGAATGATTCAGTTCGAGCTGTATATTGAAGGTCAGTTTGTCTATACCCAGCGTTCTGATGGCTTAATTGTATCTACCCCGACAGGCTCAACCGCCTATGCGTTGTCTGGCGGTGGTCCGATCATGCATCCTAAGCTTGATGCGCTGGTGCTGGTACCAATGTTTCCGCATACATTGTCGAGCAGACCAATAGTAGTGGACGGTAACAGCGAGCTGAAGCTGGTTATCAGTGACAGCAACGAGACGTATCCGACCATTAGTTGTGACGGTCAGAAAGATATCAGTTGTGCGCCGGGCGATACGATTACGATTCATAAGAAGCCGCAGAAACTGAAGTTGTTACATCCGCTGAACCATAACTTTTATCAGACCTGTCGTGAAAAACTCGGCTGGAGTACGAAGCTGGGTGACTGATATGCAACAAAAATGGCAGGGGTATGACCTGATTGGCGATGTACATGGCTGCGCCAATACTTTAATTCTGTTACTTGAAAAGCTTGGTTACAGTAAGCGTAACGGGGTGTTTTCGCATCCTTTCCGGCAGGCTATCTTTCTTGGTGATATTGTCGATCGTGGGCCGCGTATCCGTGAGGCGCTGCATATTGTCCGGGATATGGTTGATGCAGGCTGTGCGCAGATTGTGATGGGTAATCATGAATTTAATTACCTTTCTTATACAACACCCGGCCGGCCAGGTTCCGGTATGCCGTATTTACGTGAGCATAACCGCCGCCACTTGCGGATACTGAATGAAACCCTCGATCAGTTTGCGAATCATCCGGATGATAAACGGGATTTTCTAAATTGGATGCAGGAGATGCCGCTGTTTCTTGAGCAGGATCAGTTTCGGGTTGTCCATGCCTGCTGGTCACAGGGACATGTTGACAGTTTTCTGAAAGCGTCTGGCAGTAATCGACTCAGTGAAGATTATCTCCATCAGGCAGCTATTGTAGGCTCCTATGAGTGGGAAACCATGGATCGCTTGCTTCGAGGTACACATCTGAAGCTGCCTAATGGCGAGGAAATGATCAGTAAAGATGGCTTTAAGCGACGTTTTTTCCGAACTAAGTTCTGGTCCTGTGATCCCCAGTATTATGTTGATGTGGTTTTTCAGCCTGATCCGTTACCGGAGCATGTAGCAAGAACGCCTCTGAGTGATGCAGACCGGGCTGATTTGATTCACTATAAGCCGGATGAGCCGCTGCTCTTTATTGGTCATTATTGGTGTGAAGGTAAACCGCAGGCACTGGCAGATAATGTGGCCTGCCTGGATTACAGTGCAGTTAAGTACGGTAAGCTGGTTGCATATCGCCTTGACGATGAAACCAGTATTGATCCGAATAAGTTTGTCTGGGTTGATGTACGTAAAGAAATTGCCAGCCAGGTATAGGAGCCTATGAAACCTGTTCTCGAAGTCTCTCTGAGTGTGGATTTAAGTGAATTTACCGCCATGTTGTGGAAGCACAGCGTGCCACACCGGGTGCTGGAACAGGATGATAAGCAGATTTTACTGGTCGCACACAGTGTCAGTGATGAGCAGGTCAGAGAGTTATTTGAGCACTGGCAAAAGGGCGGCAGCTTGCAGAGTGTTCGCAGTAATCATCCGCGGAAAAGTGGTGTGTCTGTATCAGAGCTGATGCGTACGCCTGTGACTATGTTACTGATACTACTGAGTGTACTGGCGACATTCTGGGTGGATTTTGGTGCTGATTTACAGGTTATGTCATATATGTCCATTGTCGATTTTCAGGTCCGGGGCGATCAGATTCGATACGGTACAGATTTATGGGCTGAACTGAGTAAGGGCGAAGTTTGGCGGCTGTTTACCCCTGCGTTCATGCACGGCAGTGTCTTGCATCTGGTATTTAATATGCTCTGGATGTGGATAGTTGCCCGCCGGCTGGAAATGCTGTTTGGTTCTCCGGCGCTGATTTTGATGGCGCTGGTTACCGGTGTTGTATCTAACATTGCGCAGTTCTGGGATGCCGGGCCACTGTTTTTGGGTATGTCCGGTGTGGTGTTTGGCTTGCTTGGCTTTGCCGTTATATGGGACCGTCTCAAACCGCCTCAGCCGGTTGGTTTGCCGCCCGCAATACTTGGTTTTATTCTGTTCATGCTGGCGCTGGGCTATTCAGATCTGCTGGCTACGTTTGGGTTTGGGCAGGTTGCCAATACCGCTCACCTTGCCGGTTTAATTGCCGGTGTCATGTTAGCGTTAATTGCTAAGGCCATTAGTATGTTACGTCGCCCCTGAAAGGGGAGTTTATGCTAGTATTGGCGGCTCGAACCGGAGACTGATATGACTTTTGAAAAAATGATCCAGGCGATGACGCCGGATGTTTATGCCAGCCTTAAGCAGGCTGTGGAATTGGGCAAGTGGCCCAATGGTCAGAAGCTAAGTAAAGAGCAGCGTGAAACCTCCATGCGTGCTGTGATTGCCTATGAAGCAGCCAATTTGCCGGAAGAACAGCGTAGCGGTTACATAGACCGGACGAAGAAAGACGGCAGTCAGCATGGTAAGAATCCCTTAGAACCACAGGTGTTGAAGATTTTAAATGAGCACTGATATCAGTATTCTGCAGCAACTGGGCTGTGGTGCTTTAAGCAAAATGCCAGTTAGCCTGGCTGAACCTGTTGCTTACCAGCTACAGCTGGGCGAGCAGCAAATTTCTCTCAATGAATATATTGGACGTCGTATCCGGCTGAGTTTTGCCGGTGAGATTCATTGCAGTAACTGTGGCCGTAAAACCAAGAAGAGTTTTGCGCAGGGTTATTGTTATCCATGTTTCAGAAAGCTGCCGCAGTGCGATACCTGTATTATGGCGCCTGAGCGTTGCCATTATCATTTGGGTACCTGCCGTGATCCTGAATGGGGTGAGCGTTTCTGTAAGCAGAGTCACTACGTTTATCTGGCCAATTCTTCCGGTATTAAAGTGGGTATCACCCGGGGCAATCAGTTGCCAACCCGCTGGATTGATCAGGGGGCTGTTCAGGCACTGCCAATCCTGAAGGTAAGCGAACGCCGCTGGTCAGGTTTAGTTGAACGGGTTATCGGCCAGCATGTCAGCGATAAAACGAACTGGCGGGCGATGCTGAAGGGCCAGGTAGATAAACTGGATTTGATTGCTGAACGAGATCGTTTACTGGCGTTGTGTGCGGACGAACTGACCGCGCTTGAGCAAGAGCATGATACACAGTTTGAGTATCTCAGTGATTCTGAGGTACTGGAACTTAACTACCCTGTGCTTAATTATCCAAGTAAGGTCAGCAGTCTTAATCTGGATAAAACGCCAGAGGTTGAAGGTGTGTTGCAGGGCATTAAAGGTCAGTATCTGATACTTGATATCGGAGTTATTAATATCCGTAAGTACAGCTCATACCAGGTTGAATTTAGTGCAGTTTGAGGGGAATTATTTTCCGCTTCACTCCTCCAATTGCTAGGTTCCAAAATATGACACTTTTACCGACGCTGTTATTTTATCCGGATTGTAGCCAGTAATCCGGGCAGGGAAATGCCCGGTGGCACGTTTGGTTAGCGTCGGCAGGAAGTAACTGAATACATAAGGTAGCTTGATGACTCAGTCACAACCGAATGAAATTTTTCTCAAGGATTATCAGGTTCCTGCTTACCTGATTGAAACCACGGCACTGCGTTTTGAGCTGGGTGAAGACAATACCCGCGTGTTTGCCGACCTTAAAATTATCCGAAATCCTGAATGTCAGCAAAGTAACCCTGCGTTGCAGTTAGATGGTCATCCTGACCTGGTGCTTCAGGAGCTGGCTATTGATGGGCGTAGTCTGACCACCGATGAGTATCAGCGCGAAGGTGAGCTGCTAAGCATAGCAGCTGTTCCGCAAGCGTTTGAACTGCACTGTGTCACTGTTCTTGAGCCACAGAATAATACTGCACTTGAAGGCCTGTATAAGTCTGACGGTATGTTCTGCACTCAGTGTGAAGCAGAAGGTTTTCGCCGGATAACTTTTTATCCTGACCGCCCGGATGTGATGTCTGTTTTCGAAACAATAGTCGTAGCAGAAAAAGCGCTGTACCCGATTTTACTGTCGAACGGTAATGCTGTTGAACGTGGTGAAGAAGGTGACACTCACTGGGTGCGCTGGCAGGATCCTTTCCCTAAGCCTGCTTATCTATTTGCACTGGTTGCCGGTGATCTGAAATACATTGAAGACAGCTATACAACAATGTCCGGTCGCGATGTGAAGTTGCAGATCTTTGCTGAAAGTAAAGATCTCGACAAGCTGGACTACGGCATGACTTCGCTGAAAAAGTCCATGCGCTGGGATGAAGAAGTCTATGGCCGTGAATATGACCTGGACATCTTTATGGTTGTAGCGGTGGATTTCTTCAATATGGGGGCGATGGAAAATAAAGGTCTGAATATCTTTAATACGTCCTGCGTCCTGGCTCATCCGGCAACGACTGTCGATGCAGGTTTCCAGCGGGTAGAGGCGGTCGTTGCCCATGAATATTTCCATAACTGGTCTGGTAACCGGGTTACCTGCCGTGACTGGTTCCAGTTGAGTCTTAAGGAAGGCTTTACGGTTTTCCGGGATTCTGAGTTTTCAGCGGACATGAACTCGCGCACGGTAAAACGTGTTGAAGATGTGTCTTTGTTGCGTACCGCTCAGTTTGCTGAGGATGCAGGTCCAATGGCGCATCCTGTTCGCCCGGCCTCATTCATAGAGATTTCGAACTTTTATACCCTGACAGTCTATGAAAAGGGCTGTGAAGTGGTACGTATGATTCATACGTTACTGGGGGCAGATGAATTCCGTAAAGGTTCTGATCTGTATTTTGAACGTCATGATGGTCAGGCTGTGACTACTGATGATTTTGTTCAGTCTATGGAAGACGCCAGTGGTCGGGATTTAACTCAGTTCCGTCGCTGGTATTCACAGGCCGGTACGCCGGTTATTGATGCCAGTGGTACTTATGATGCAGAGGCACGGCGCTTCAGCCTGACATTGCGTCAGTCTTGCCCGGCGACGCCTGATATGGCCGAAAAGCAGCCATTCCATATTCCGGTCGCAATAGGTTTACTGGATCAGCAGGGCGGTGAATATTTGCTGGAGAATAGTGCCACGACCCAGGTGCTGGATTTCACTGCAGCTGAGCAGGTATTCCACTTCGAGAATATTGATTCTGAGCCGGTACCATCATTGTTGCGCGGTTTTTCTGCACCGGTGAAGCTGAGCTATCCCTATTCACAGGAAGCGCATATTTTCCTGATGCAGCATGACAGTGATGGTTTTAACCGTTGGGATGCTTCTCAACAGCTGGCTGTTGAAATGATGCAGGCGCTGATTGTTGATCATCAGGCGGGTAAGGCGTTACAGCTGCCGGAACAGTTAGTGAATGCGTATCGCACAGTGTTGGCAGATAGCTCTCTGGATAAAGCTATGGTCAGCAAGATTCTGACTTTGCCAAGCCAGGCGTATCTGAGTGAGCTGGCAGAGGTAATTGATGTTGAAGCGATTCACAAAGTTCGTGAGTTTGTGCGCAATACATTGGCGGCAGAGCTTGAGCCTTTATGGCAGGATGTTTATCAGGCTAATCTGAGCGAAGCGGCTTACAGTCCGGATGCTGATTCTATTGCCCGTCGGAGTCTGAAGAATCTGGCGTTGGCGTATTTGCTGGCGACTGGTAAAGAAGAGTATCTGCAGTTAGCGTTGCAGCAATATGATGCGGCTGACAATATGACTGATCAGCAGGCGGCACTGACATTGGTAACGCATTCTGATTTTAGCGCAGCAACTGATGACTTGTTGGCACGTTTTTATGACAGCTGGAAAGATGAGTCTCTGGTTGTGAACCAGTGGTTGTCTGTACAGGCGAGTAAGCCTTCTGAAGGCGCCTTAGCGCGGGTTGAAGCTTTATTGCAGCATCCTGCATATGATGCGAAAAACCCGAATAAGATACGTTCTTTAGTTGGCGCGTTCTGTGGCCAGAATCCGGTAAACTTCCATCATCAGGATGGTTCCGGGTATGCTTTCCTGGCGGATCAGATTATCCAGCTGAATAAACAAAACCCGCAGATAGCATCACGCTTGTTAGGGCCGCTTACGCGCTGGAAGAAATATGCACCGGCCCGTCAGCAGCAGATGCGTGCTGAGTTGGAGCGTATTAAAGCCAGTGGTGAGCTGTCTAAAGATGTTTTCGAAGTATTGACGAAGAGTCTGGCGGTTTAAACCGCAGATTATTTTTGCTGATCTGACAATAGGTTTCGTGCGTATTGTCAGGACAGTGACTTTATAAGAGCCATTAGAAGAAAGGAAAAGAGTGATGGAGCCAAGTATCGCTGCACAGGATAAGTACGATGTGCAACAGAACTTTCGACGTTTTGTAAAGTTTAATGAAACCTACCTGGAGCATTTTGAGCGTCTGAAGCAGGCTAAGGCCAGCCGGGTATGGATTGCCGGTGTTATCGCATTGTTGTTCGCATTTGCATCTGAGTTTTATCTGGGTGCCGCGGCGGCACTGTTGGTGCTGTATTTTTACCGGATAGGTGTTGCCTGGCAGGCATCTTTTAAGGCTGATGAAAGCCGGGAAGAAGTGATGCGCTGGTTCCACAGTAAAGGCTTTAAGTTGGAAGGTCAGATTTTGTATCGCAGTGAAGACAGTGCACTGGAAAATCCGATTGATCCTTTTAATGATGTTAATTATTCATAATTGTCTGTGACAGAGTGCTGAGTCTTTGAGTCTCTGAGTATTACTGACATTTGGAGTGATATGTTCGATCTGAATAAATTTCGTCACTGGGTATTTGATCTGGACGGGACTTTAACCCGTCCGGTTCACGATTTTGCGCATATGCGTCGTGAGTTAGGTATCCCGGAAGGTGAAGCTATTCTGGAGACGATCGAACAAACACCTGAGCCGCAAAAACAGGTGCTGTTGCAGCGGCTCGACGAGCTTGAAGGATATTATGCCCGTCAGGCAGAGCCGGCTGAAGGTGTGCAGGACCTGATTGTCAGGCTGCACGCTGCTGGTTGTAAGTTGGGTATCCTTACCCGTAATAAAAAAGATTTTGCTATTAGTTCTCTACAGGCGATTGGTGTCGGCGAATATTTCCATGCTGAAGAAGTGCTGGGCCGTGACGAAGCCAGGCCTAAGCCTGACCCTGAAGGCTTACAAAAGCTCTGTCAGCGCTGGAAGGTTGTTGGTGATGAGTTGATTATGGTGGGAGATTTCCGGTTTGATCTGGAGGCTGGTAAAGCCATAGATGCTCAGACCGTGCATGTGTCTGCTGTCGGGACAATAGAATGGCCCGAACTGACCGATGTGCGTATTCATTCGCTGGCAGAGTTACTCTGAATTGCTAATAAATCTGCTGGCTTACACTGGCGCTGAATTATGTCAGAGTAAAGGCAGGCGGGTGGTGTTTTTTATTTCTTCCATTGAAAAGCTCGACGTCACATTACTGATACCTTCTACCCGGTTCACAAGAATTTTGTAGAATTGATCAAACGCCTGAATATCTGCAACGACCACTCTTAGTAAATAATCCCATTCGCCTGCCATCCGGTAGCACTCAACGACTTCTTTCAATTCTGTGACTTTATTCGCAAAGTTTTCCAGCCACTGGCTATCATGGTGTTGAGTTTTAATATGTACAAAGACTGACACTCCCAGATTTACTTTATCAGCATCAAGCAATGCCACCCGTGATTTGATAACACCGGTTTCTTCTAAGCGTTTTATTCGTTTCCAGCAGGGGGTAGGGGAAAGATTTACTTTTTCAGCAATGGCCTGCAATGAAAGGCTGCAGTCTTGCTGGAGAATATTGAGTATCTGGCGGTCTTTAATGTCCATACTGATCTCTGCTGTTATGATTTTGCATTGCCGATATATTTTATATTAGGGTGGTGGTGAAGAAAAATAATTTATTTTTATATATAAAAATAAAATAAATTTCTATCTTGTGCGGTGTTTGTACGAATAAAAGCAAACTCTTTTTACGGGATGCTGCATATACTTTATGCATTCTTTAATGCAGCACGCGGAGTGGCAGTATGACAGCGCTTATTCAACGGATACGGGATGCAGTAATTGGCTCGGATCAAACCATCACAACCCCTTTTGGCGATAAGCCACTGGTGTATGCCGATTACACAGCTTCAGGCCGAAGCCTGAACTTTATTGAAGAGTATATTCAGCAGCAGGTGTTGCCGTTTTATGCCAATACGCATACTGAGTCTTCCTATACCGGCGCACAGACAGGTCAGCTTCGTGAGCAGGCACGGACAGAAATTCGTCAGGCTGTGAATGCTGACGACACTTATGAAGTGATCTTTTGCGGTTCAGGGGCAACGGCTGCTATCCATAAACTGGTGGATATACTTAATTTACGTTTGCCGGCTGATTTGAATGATCGTTATAAATTTACCGATATGATTCCACAGGACCAGCGTCCGGTAGTATTCATTGGTGCTTATGAGCATCACTCCAATGAGTTGCCATGGCGGGAAAGTATTGCCGATGTCGTGGTGATTCCACTGAGCGAGACAGGACTGCTGGATATACAGGTTCTGGAAGAAAAGCTGGTTGAATATCAGAACAGACCGCTGAAGATTGGCAGTTTCTCTGCGGCTTCTAATGTTACCGGGTTGAAGAGCAACGTGGTTGGTATCAGTCATTTGCTAAAGCGTTTTGGAGCTTTTGCATTTTGGGATTATGCAGCCGGCGCACCCTATGTAGGTATTGATATGCTTTCAGGTGGTAAGCCAGACAGCGCGCTGGATGCTGTGTTTATTTCGCCGCATAAGTTCATTGGTGGTCCGGGTACTCCTGGAATTCTGGTCGTCAATAAAGCGCTGCTGACGAATCGGGTACCGGCCGTGCCGGGCGGTGGTACGGTAATTTATGTAACCCCTGAAGATCACAGTTACACAGAGCACGGTGAACGCAGAGAAGAAGGTGGAACGCCGGCGATTATTGAGTCTATTCGTGCCGGTCTGGTGTTTAGGTTACAGCAGCAGGTTGGAGTAGAGAGAATAGAAAAACTGGAAACCGACTTTGTTCGCCGTGCACTGCAGCATTGGGGCAATAACGATAAAATCGAAGTGTTGGGTAATCCTGATGCCCCACGTTTATCTATAGTTTCTCTGCGAATTAAGTATCAGCAGGAAGATCTTCATTACGGATTTGTTGTTGCCTTGCTGAATGATCTGTTTGGCATTCAGGCGCGCGGTGGATGCTCCTGTGCTGGTCCCTATGGTCATGCGCTACTCGATATGGATATGCAGTATAGCAAGGCTGTAGAAGCTCAGATTAAGGCTGCACAGATGGTGATGCGTCCAGGCTGGAGTCGTCTGAACTTTAATTACTTTATTGACGAAGCCTGTTTTCAGTATTTGTTACAGGCTATAGACCTGGTTGCTGAGCATGGCTGGCGTCTACTGCCGTTCTACCAGTACGATACCGCTTCAGGCGTTTGGAAGTATCAGGGGCAAGGTTTGCGACCTGCGGTGAATTTGCAGGATTTGGATTTTATGGATCAGGATCAGACGGAGCGGCCTCGGCCAACAGCAACAGATATTGATTATGCAGGTTTGTTGCAGCAGGCAGAAGACGTTTTGCTACAGGAGCAGCAAGGCCAGCGTTTTGAGCTGAGTTTACCGGCTGACGCAGAAGCATTGCGCTGGTTTGTGTTGCCGCAGGCGATTGAAATCTGAGATCCGCATAAAGTAGAAAAAAATCAACCGTTGATGGAGTGAATCTGTCAGCGGTTTTTTATTAACCTGAAACCAGTTTGATACCGCTGCGGGGTTCTAAATCGAAGTGCTCATAAGCACACTGGTTGCGGCCATTATGTTTGGCTGTGTAGACACCGTCGTCAGCTGCTTTCAGTAACCGGGTAGAAAGATCTTCCAGTGACGCATGATCGTAGCGGGAGACTTCGCAGCTGGAGATACCGATAGAACAGCTGATTCGAAACGGTTCCCCAAGATCATTATGCATAATCATTTTAAGGATTTTATTGCGTATTGTATCGCCGATTTGCTGTGCCTGTACGGCATCACATTTAGGCAGCAAAATCGCAAACTCTTCGCCGCCATAACGGGCAATAAAGTCAGTCTTACGCAGTGACTTCTTAAGTACCTGACCAACACTTCGCAGTACCCGGTCGCCTACCTGATGGCCGTATGTATCATTGACCAGCTTAAAGTGATCAAGGTCGACAAACAGGCAGCTGAGCGTGCTCTGATGACGGTTCGCCCGTGATAATTCGCGAATAATTTCCTGATCAAAGGCGCGGCGGTTATGTACTTTAGTGAGCATATCTATGATGCTCATGCGCTTGAGGTTCTGCTGGTTTATGCAGTTCTCAATACATACCGCAATCACAGATGCGAGATGATTAATGTAGTCGTAATCAAAGCTGTCACTGTAACGGCCGGGGTCTTTGCTTCCCAGATGCAGGCTGCCGATCAGGCAGTCATGACGTATCAGGGGTAGGAGGGCGCTACTGAGAATAAAAGGACTGCCTGGAAAGGCCAACTTTTTAACTGCATCAGTTAATTCACCAGCTTTCAGCTCAGGGGTTGGGAAAATAGATTTCAATAACCGCTGATTTTTAACGAAGCGCAGTGTATGTCCGGGTTTAGGCGGGACATATTCGTCCAGCAGGTCACGGGCGGCACCTTCGGGGTCTAATAAGATAAGATTGACGGATGTCAGGCGGAAATATTCTTTAAACTCTACTAATAGCAGGTCCAGTAATTCTGCCAGAGTGCTGCAGCTGAGCAGGCGTATTTCCATCTCAAAAAATGATTTCAGGATCGCCTCATTACGTTCCATCTTACTCGACATAAGACGGATGACGCGGCGTAGTTCCTGATTGTCTTTTTCTGTTGATGTCATATCTTGCCTAACTAGAAGATCCTGGTTTTGCCCGACTGCAAAACTATAATCGATTTAATCGGCAAAGTACTGGAAAACTTTTGTGTCCAAAACCGGAAAAAAACACTTAATATTCAACAACCCTCATAGTTACTGGCCTGCAGCCTGAATATGTATTGCCCAGTTTGGGTAATGGTTGCCGAATAAAGCTTCGGCACGTGGCATTTTGTTTGGTTTAACTGTCGGCTTTAAAAGGTAACTGAGCTTCAAGAACAGACATATGTTCGCGCATCATTTGTTCTTCTTCATTCAGAAACTGGCTGATAGCCTGATCAAATCCGGCCTCAGCGAGCCAGTGAACAGACCAGGTTTCGATAGGTTTAAAGCCGCGCTGAATTTTATGTTCGCCCTGTGCACCAGGATCAAAGCGTTTTAAACCGTGTTGAATGCAATAATCGATTCCCTGGTAATAACAGGTTTCGAAATGCAAGCTGTCAAATTCGTCAAGACAGCCCCAATAGCGCCCGTAGAGGGTTGTTGAATCCCGCAGATAGAGTGCTGCCGCAACGTCGTCATTATCTTTACTGGCAATGCAGAACAAAAGGTTGTCTGGTATTTGCTCGCAGAGCTGGCGGAAAAAATCGAGATTCAGATATCCGGAGCGTCCCCGCTTGAGATAAGTCACCTGATAAAAGTTATAAAAGCTTTCCAGCTCGCTGTTGCTGATCTGACTGCCATTCAAAAAGCGATGTTCGATTGTCTGTTGCTCAATCTTTTGCCGCTCTTTGCGAACGTTCTTGCGCTTTCTGGAGCTGAAATAACTTAAGAAATCATCGAAGTCAGTATAGTTCTGATTAAACCAGTGGTACTGGCTGCCTAATCTGCGCTTAATGCCTTTACCCTGCAAGAGAGGAATGACTTCAGATTCTAGGAATAAGCTGTGCCAGCCAGACAGTTTATGTTGCTGGCAAACCTGCGTCAGTGCCTGTGCTATTGCCTGATGTAGCTCGGCCTGCTGTGCTGCACTTAGGTTCGCAGACAGACAAAGACGGGGGCCGGTGCTGGGTGTAAAAGGAATGGCATTAAGCAGTTTTGGATAATATTCCAGCCCGTAACGCTGATAGGCATCGGCCCAGGCCCAGTCGAATACGTATTCACCGTATGAATGCTGCTTGATATACAGTGGCATAACGCCAACAGGTTCAGGATCATTGATTACCAGATGAAATGCCTGCCAGCCGGTTTTTGCACAAACGCTTCCGCTGTTCTCCAGAGCATGTAAAAAGCCATAGCGTATAAACGGATAATCAAGTCCGTCGCCGGGTCTGTGCACCAAGGTATCCCAGGTCTCCTGACCAATATCGGCAATTGAGTTATGAAAGCTAAATGTGGTCATAGATCAGAATATAAGGTAACTGGCGGGATAGTTCGCCTACTGTATGTCAGACGGCTGTTATAAACCAGTCTTACGCTGCTGTTACTGGTTTGGGCTGATCCCGCGATGGTGTTAAAAACTGCTTTATAGTCAACAAGTTCTGTCGGGATAGCTATTGAACTGCTAGAGTTAAGGTATTGCTTCACAAAGGAGATATATGATGGACGAGCTTGAGCTGGAGTTTGAACTGGATCCCCGTTTAGCCGCCGATTGTATTCATATTGGCGACTTTCCGCTGTGCCGGTTGTTATTAATGAATGATGCAAATTATCCATGGTGCATTTTGGTACCACGGCGTGCAGGCGCGACAGAGATTTACCATTTACCTGAAGAAGAGCAGCAGCAGCTGATTCATGAGTCGTCATTTTTGGCTGAGAATCTGCATGACATCTTTGCTGCCAGAAAAATGAATGTTGCCGCTATTGGTAACATGGTCGCGCAGCTGCATGTGCATCATGTGGTACGTTACGAGAGCGATGCAGCCTGGCCCGCGCCGGTATGGGGTGCAGTGCCTGCCAGGCCTTATTCAGAAACTGAACTGTATGAAGTAAAGCATAAAGTTGAGGTTATTCTGAACGGAGCTTTGGCGCTAAACCGGGCAAGTTAAGAATTTATAGCTTCGTTTTACTAAAGCTGTGGAGGTTTTAACTGAAAAGCTGGCAGACATAAAAAAAGCGCTGAATCTTAATGATTGAGCGCTTTTCTTTTAAGAGGCTTCTCTTCTAACGACGACGGCGGCGCTGAGGCTGCTGACGTTGCTCTTCGACAGGAATACGCATCACCTGCGGCTGATTGTTATGACCTTTAAGCTGATCTTTTAGGCTATAGCCAATCACGAACAGGCAAGCTAGAACGGCTAAAAACAATAATGTAATCATTGGCATGCTCGCTGTTAATTGCGGTTATTGCTTAGTCAGTTTACAGCTCGAATCCTTCGAGCTCATTCCCTTCTTCAAGTTCAGCGACTAATGCAGAAAATTCGGTAAAGCCTCCGATGTGTTCCTTTCCGTGGAAGATCTGAGGAACAGTAGTGACTGGTTTACCGATAGTTTTTTCAAGATCTTCTTTGCTGATACCTTCTTTGTGGATATCAATGTAGCGAAAATCGAAATCTTTGATTTCACAAAGTTGCTTGGCACGGACGCAGAATCCACATCCTTCACGACCGAAAATAGTCACACGTTGCATCTAAATAATCTCCTCATAAGAACGGGTGACATTGAAACAATTTATTAACCCGTACGCCAATAGTGAATGTTTATATCAAACATAGCTATTGGTTATTAGCTCTATAACGCGTCAATTATGCCATAAACGGATTCAGAAGCTGAGTTGTTAGCCTCAGTATAGCAACCAGTTTGAGTATGGGGAGCATTAATAGGGTGAGCGGTTGCTAAGTATTTGATTTTACAGCTGGTAAAAGCATCAGTTTTCTAGTGGCGCTGCTTGGTTTAGAATGTCATGAGTTTGACATAACAATATGTCGTCTCGGGAAAAGTAGAGTAGTCGCGTGGCAATAGATATTCCTATTGAGCAGTTGCAGGACATGCCGGTATTTGGTGGCTTGCGGGAAGACAGTATTAAGTTGTTAGTTTCTGGTTGCAGTTGTGTGGAACACGCAGCAGGTGAAGCTTTTTTCACTGAAGGTGAACGTGGTGATTCTGCTTTTGTAGTTGTGTCTGGCCATGCCTCTTTGTATAAGCACGGCAGTGATAACAATAGATTACATAAAATTCGCAGTTTTCAGGCAACTGAGTGTTTCGGTTCGATGGCGCTGCTCGGTGTTTATCCGCGCAGTGGTGTAGTACTGGCTGATGATCATTGCCATGCAATTGAAATCAAAGCGGACCAGTTATTTGCCTTGTATCAGCACGATGCTGAACAATACACGCTGATTTTTATGAATATGGCCCGGGACTTAAGCAGACGCTTGCGAGACGGCGATTGCCAGTTAGCCGGGTGTATCGACCAGCTAAAAACAGAAACCGCCGAATAACGGCGGTTTTTTTTGTCTGTCTTTTAAAGAAATTCTGATGTAGCGCTTACCAGACGTCTGGGCGTTTTTTGCGGCGTGGGAACATTGGAATAATCAGACCCAGAATCAGGCCACCAAAAGCAACTAGCCCGCCGTAAGTAAACCAGCGCATCAGATTAGAGTCATCCATGCTGTTGATTGAGCGGTTCAGGCTGGATATTTCCAGTTCCAGCTTAGCAATAGTGTCGGCGTATTCTTTGTTTTGCTGTTGCAAGCCAACGGTTTGTTGTTTGAGTGACTGAATAGCGCCATTTTGCTGAGTAATCATAGCATTGCTTTTCCCCAGCTTTTCTTCCAGTTGCGGGAAGCGTACAGACATGCTGGTACCTTCGCTTACGTTTGCACCTGGTAGCCAGCCGGTACGGCCGGAAGCGGTTTTGATCCGTACGTATCCGCTATCTTTGTTTCGGCTAAGTATTGTAATACTGGTGCCGCTGCGAATACGGCCGGTAATCCTGAACTGGTCACTGGGGCCACCGTGGTAATAAGTGAAGACATCATCACTTATGTACGCTGCCTGGGTATTGAGGCTGAAAAGGGAAATGAAGGTCAAGCAGGAAGCAATTAATAAACGCATGGTGGCACCGTAACTCAAAATTTTCTCTTGCTGCGTATCAGGGCTGCAAGTTTGTCTTTGTTTGATCAGGCATCTGCTGGCAATTCAGAGGGGTTACCACTGGTAAAGCGGGGCGCAGAAGCCCGGATAAATTAGCTAGAAATCATGTTCCATCCCTGTACAGCTTAGCCTGTGACTGCCCTGTCTGAGAAAAGTTCGAACATTTGTTTATTATTTTCAGTTTTATTTCAGCTTGATCGTGCACGTATTTGGCCCTGTCACAGTGCTCTATATTTGGCATCGTCACCGGTGATTGATCTGTGCTAGAATCGCGCACCGTTTTTGTTCTTTGAGGAAGATAGTAGTGTTTATTATTCGCTGGATTCTTGGTCGTATTATTCTGCTGTTGAATGCGCTTACTCCGCCGACAAAAATGCAGCGCAGCCCTGAGCAACAAGCTCAGCTGGATAAGCAGACTGCCAATTTATCTTTATATCAGTATGAAGCTTGCCCATTTTGCGTGAAGGTGCGCCGGGCGATGCGCCGCTTCAATCTGAATGTTGAAGTGCGTGATGCTAAACGTAACCAGGACTTTAAAGCTGAGCTCGAAAAAGATGGCGGTAAATTAAAAGTGCCTTGTTTGCGTATTGAAGAGCAGGATGGTGTGCGTTGGATGTATGAATCTGGCGAGATTATTCAGTATCTTGAGCAAAATTATGTGAAGTAAACTTTGCAGATACACATTAAGAAAGCAGCCAATGGCTGCTTTTTTTGTGTTTGTGATTCACAGGGCTTGCCGGCAAAGAAGTATAGACTGTATATTTAGCCAGTAATTTATCTGTTTGAGCACCTTATGATTTTATACATTGCTGAAAAACCCAGTCTGGCCCGGGCACTGGCAGATGTGCTGCCAAAACCACAGAGTAAAGATCAGGGCTTTATCCGGGTAGGAAATGGTGATGTGGTCAGTTGGTGCTTAGGGCATTTACTGGAGCAGGCAGAGCCGGATCAGTATGACCCACAGTTTAAGCAGTGGCGCTTTGAGCATCTACCAATAATACCTCAGCAGTGGCAATTACAACCACGCAGTAAAACCCGCAGCCAGTTAAGTGTGTTACGTAAACTAGTAAAGCAGGCTGATCAATTAGTTCATGTGGGCGATCCTGACCGTGAAGGGCAGCTGCTTGTCGATGAAGTGATTAATTATCTGGGGGTCAGCGCTGCTAAAAAAGCAGCTACTCAACGCTGTCTGATTAGCGATCTTAATGGCAGTGCTGTGCGCCGGGCTTTAAAGCAGTTGCGTTCAAACCAGGAATTTATTCCGCTGTCGATCTCGGCACTGGCCCGTTCAAGGGCTGACTGGCTGTACGGTATGAATATGACCCGCGCTTATACTTTGCGAGGTCAGCAGGCAGGCTATAGCGGAGTGTTGTCTGTAGGGCGGGTGCAAACGCCTTTATTAGGGTTAGTTGTCAGACGGGATCTGAGCATTGAAGAGTTTGTGTCCAAGCCTTTTTATGAGGTGGTGGCACACTTACAGACTTCTCTGAAAGAAGCCTTTCAGGCGCGCTGGAAGCCCAGTGAGAACTGTGCACCCTATCAGGACGAAGAGGGCAGGGTGTTATCCCGGCCGCTGGCAGAAAATGTGGCCTCAAGGATCACTGGCCAGCCAGGTACAGTCACTAAGCTGGAACAGAAGAAAAAGCAGCAGGCAGCGCCTTTGCCGTTTAATTTATCGGCACTGCAGATAGAAGCTGCCAAGCGGTTTGGTATGAATGCCAAGGCCGTGCTGGATACCTGTCAGAGTTTGTATGAACGCCATAAGCTAATTACCTATCCACGTTCAGATAGCCGCTATTTACCCCGTGAACATCATGCATTGGCAAAAGATGTAATGCCTGTTGTGATGAGCAACTGTCCTGATTTTGAGAAAGTTTCAGGCTTATTGGATCTGAGTCGACGCAGTGCCGCCTGGAATGACAGCAAGGTGGACGCGCATCACGCAATTATTCCGACTAGCCGAAAAATGCCGGCATCTCTGGGGGAAACAGAGAAGAAAATATATACGCTGGTTGCTACTTTTTATCTGTATCAGTTTTTGCCGAAGTACAGCTACTTTGAAACGAAGGCGGAAGTGACAGTTGCGGGTGGGTTGTTTGCCTGTAATGCACACCGGACTCTGGATCTGGGCTGGAAGAATTTACTCAATAAAGATGCCAGTAAAGATCAGCAGTTACCTGAGCTGAAGCAAGGCCAGGTCGTTGATTGCCTGCGTGGTGAAGTTGAAGAAAAGCATACCCAACCTCCCAAATACTTTACTGATGCAACCCTGTTAGCGGCAATGACAGGTATTGCCCGCTATGTACAGGATCCGGATATTCGCAAAATTCTGAAAGATACCGACGGTTTAGGCACAGAAGCAACCCGGGCGGGGATCATTGAGTTGCTGTTTACCCGTGGTTTTTTATATCGTGAAGGCAAAGCTGTGCGGGCTACTGAGGTGGGTAAAGCGCTAATCAGCTGTTTACCTGATTCAGCTACGACACCAGATATGACCGCGCGCTGGGAGGCTACGCTGAATGACATTAGTCATAAACAGAGTAGTTACGATGCTTTTATGCAGCCTTTGCTGGTGAGTTTGCAGGAACTGGTTGCGGGCTCAGAGAGCGTACAAATCCCGGCTTCACTAAAAGCTGCTTCACCAGCCCGGAAAAAAACCTATGGCCGGCGGCGTAAAACTGCGGCAGGTAAATCAGCAGCTAAAACAGGAAGTAAGACTGCAGCGAAAGCTACTGGTCGCAGCTCTAAAGCATCTGGAAAGAGTGCTGTTAAGTCGGCCGGTGGCCGGCAACGTAAAGCAGCGTCCGTATAAAGACAGCTTATGCTGATTAGCCAGATATATTTATCAGACTGTTCGAGACAGGCATTTATTTGGCTGCGACAGAACAGAGTGCCTGACCAGCTCACAGGTCGATATCGGGGGGATGAGATCGACAGTTTTGATTGTGAGGGTCAGGCAAAAGGGGTATCAGGAATATCCGTTAGTATCGTTACTTATCCTGATCGGCATGTTGTGTCAGATGCGTATTGATACGTATCAAAAGCACAGTAGTGCCGGTCTGTTATTCCGGACTTATCAATCCAGATGAGCCAACAGCTTTTCAGCAACAAGGGCTGAGCTGGCCGGATTCTGTCCGGTAATAATCAAGCCGTCCTGCACAGCAAAAGCATGCCAGTCTTCTGCTTTCTGGTATTCCGCTCCGGCTGCCTGGAGTGCATCTTCTAACAGAAAAGGAACTATGTCGGTTAACTGAACGGCAGCTTCTTCTGAATTACTAAACCCTGTTACTGCTCGTTCTTTAACAAGCGCTACGCCACTAGCGTCTTTAGCATGCAGTAATACCGCACCGGCGTGACACACTGCTGATACCGGTTTATTACTGGCGATCAGTGCTTCAATCAAAGCGATTGAATCTTTATCTTCCGTTAAATCCCATAACGGGCCATGGCCACCCGGGTAAAACACCGCATCGTAATCTGTAGCATTTATGTCGCTGAGTTTCTGTGTTGCTGCTAGTTTCGCCTGGCTGCTTGCATCTGCATCGAAGCGTCGTGTTGCGTCGGTTTGAAAGTCAGGTAGTTCGCTTTTTGGATCAACCGGAGGTTGGCCGCCAGTTGGGGATGCCAGAGTAATCTCGGCACCGGCATCAAGAAACACGTAGTAAGGTGCGGCAAATTCTTCAACCCAGAAGCCGGTTTTTTCACCAGTGTTGCCCAGTTCTGAGTGAGAGGTCAGAACCATAAGAATTTTTGACTGTGGCATGGTTAGCGTCCTTGATTGAGATACTGAAAGTATTTATTGAAGTATTTAGTGGAATAACAACAGTATGAATTAATCAGTCTGATTACATAATGGCGATAAACTTGGTAACTTTGTTTTAATAATTGATACAAAGAAGATGCAAAGAGCTGCCCTGATGAATCTTTCCTTTGAACAACTTAAAAGCATGGTTGTATTTGCGCACGTTGCCGGGCGCGGCAGTTTTAGCGCTGCTGCCCGACATATGGGGCTTTCCCGTGGCGTAGTGAGTTATCACATTAAGAAGCTGGAACAACAGTTGGGAGTGCAGCTGCTGAACCGCTCGACAAGGTCTTTATCGTTGACTGACGAAGGGCGTGCTTATTATACGTACTGTAAAACCATTACTGAGCAGGCTGACTCAGCTCAGCAGCAAATGGAAAACTTCAAGCATGTACCGGAAGGTCTGTTGAAGATTACCTGTCCGGTGAATATGGGGCTACAGATCATCGTGCCGGCGTTGAACGTTTTCAAGCGTCAGTATCCCCGTATTGAGCTGGATGTGGTGCTGGCAGATCAGGTTGTGAATATTCTGGAGGAGGGGATCGATCTGGCGATCCGTGGTGCGCCGTTGGCTGATTCTTCGCTACAGGCTATGCATCTTGCTGTGCTACAGACACATATTTGTGGTTCACCTGAGTACTTTAAAAGTCACGGTCGCCCCCAGTCGCCCGAAGAACTTAGCCGGCATAACTGGATTATTTATCAACTCTCATCAGGCACGCTGGAACTACGCAAAGGAGAGCGCTCGTTCAGTATCAGACCTGAAGGCGATATCTCTACAAATAACGCCGCCGCCCGCACGGCTTTTGTTGAAGGGGGCCATGGGTTAGGAAGGATTCCTACCTATGATGCTTTGCCAAAAATTCAGGCCGGAACACTTGAGTCGGTTCTAGACGATTACCAACTGAATGATATTGAGGTGTATGGCGTGTTTGCTCCGGGTGCTGCTAAAACTAAGAAGCTCAGGGTTTTACTGGATTTTCTTAAGTTGCATTACTCTGGATTGGAAAGTCAGCGGTTGCTGAATATTTAATTACAGACGATATTCTTGCTTGTGAATATTAATTGAATTGTTATAACATAACATTTAATTGCACAATGTTATGTGCTTCTAATAAATCTCAGACTTCGGGACTCCCCACTATGAAGTCAGTCCTGAGATTGTTTATTCAATTATGTATTCAGGAGCTATTGCTTGAACGCCTCTTTACCGGATACCGCTCGTCATCTTATGCCTTCACACAGCCATTCGCTGGACTGGGTCGGTATGGAAAATATCAGAATACCTTTAAGCCTTAAAGCGACAGACGTTTCTGAGGAAATCAGCCATGTCAGTGCCACTGTCGATATTGGTATTGATTTGCCGGGAGGGGAAGGCGCCAGGAAAGGCATTCATATGTCGAGACTGTATCGCGCCTTACTGACGATGTCTGAACAGCCGTTAACCTTGCCGGCAGTGCTGAAGTGCTTGCAGGAATGTGTCAGTAGTCATGAAGATTGTTATTCATATCAGTCTCAGATCAACATTGCTTTTGATCTGTTACTGTTAAGACCCGCGTTGCTGACGCAGGCCGCAGCAGGTTGGCAGGGATACGCGGTAGAGTTGTCTGCGAGTACTGATGCAGATGGCAATTCAAGCGTCTCTGTTGGAGTAGATGTTGCGTATTCATCAACCTGCCCCTGTTCAGCAGCATTGTCACGTCAGGCGCTTAGTGAACATTTTCGTATCGCATCAGAAGCTGATCCTGAATTAGCTCAACCGGATCCGCTAACTGTTAGCCAGTGGTTGCTGGAACATGGCTCTGTTGCAACGCCTCATAGCCAGCGCAGTGTTGCGCGGATAAATGTAAGCCTGTCACCGGATGCAGTGTCTTTTGGTATAGGTGAGTTAATCGACCAGATCGAATCTGCGTTGCAAACCCCGGTACAAACCTTTGTTAAACGCGCCGATGAACAAGCATTCGCCCTGCGTAATGGCAGCAACCTTATGTATGTGGAAGATGCCAGCCGGCGTATTCTGGATGCTTTGAGTGGCTATCAAATGGCGAATATTCAGGTGCGTCATTATGAAAGTCTGCATGGTCACGATGCCGTAGCAAAAAGTAACTGGATTGCACCTGCGATGGCCAATAACAATGCCGTCGGGGGGAATACCGTATGAACCAGGCTCTGGCTTCAGCCGAACCGGTACACAACTATTGCAGTGGTACTCAGCCGGGTGTTCTCAGTGAAATTTATCAGCCAGAACTGAATTTGGTTTACTGGCAACGGGAAACTGACGTTCAGGCCTTGGAATACGCGCAGTATCTTGCGGGGCCGGATTGTTATTTTAGCAGTAAGTCATCTGTACTTGGCGAAGCTGAAGTGGCCGACTGGTTGAATGAAGTGTTGCCTGAACATTCTGGAAAAGCCGCCTTTGTCGAAGATGTGGCGATACTGGCAGATATGTTTAGCTGTTTGTTTGATCTTTCGAATGTAGGTATTCGTCTGCAAGCATTGCAACGGGCAATGTGCCCTAAGTTTCATGTCGACAAAGTGCCTTGCCGGCTGGTAACCACCTACACCGGCGCCACAACTGAATGGCTTGAGAACAGTACAGTAGACCGTTCCGGATTAGGCGCTGGTAGCCGTGCTGATAAAGCTAAGGTACCAAATGAACAATCCGGTTTGGTTTATACCGAAGCCGATATTAAGAGAGTACCTGAACAAAGCGTTGTATTGCTTAAGGGAGAGGGCTGGTGGCAAAACGAAGGCAATGGAATCGTTCATCGTTCGCCGCAAGCCAGTGCTTCTGAACCAAGAGTTTTTCTGAGCTTTGACTTTGCCAATTAAGGGAGAGTTGCATGTATAACGGTTACTTTGCAGCATTGGAAAATGCCAGGGCCGGGCAGCAAATTGCGGTTGATGAGCTGTTACCGCAGTTGGTATTGAACCAGCAGGGGTTAATTCCAGTGATAACCCAGTGTGTGAGCAGCGGTGAGGTATTAATGCAGGCATGGATGAATATCGAAGCGCTGCAACTAACGCTGGATACTGGCCAGATGACATACTGGACCCGCTCACGTCAGCAGTTATGGGTGAAAGGTGCTACCAGCGGGCATATACAGAAGTTAGTCGAGTTACGTATAGACTGTGATGGAGACAGCCTGTTATGCCTGGTTGAGCAGTCAGGTGCTGCCTGCCATACCAACAGGTCCAGCTGCTATTACTTCTCCGTAAAGCCACAACAACATCAGGCTGAAGTTCTGACTGACAGGCCTGAATGAAGGTTCGCGTTTAACAGCCACTGTTATTTATCAGTTGCACTCACCTTGTTGGATAATTATGTTGTGTCTGGTTGTCAGTTATTTAATGCTGATAACAGCAACAACGTTTAACCAGGTGAATGGAACACTGATGAAAATTTTGCTGGCCGAAGATGATACCGTTAATGCTGAATACATTCGCAAAGGGCTAGTCGAAAAAGGCTTTGTAGTGGACTGGGTCACGGACGGTCGTGAAGCCCTGACGTATTGTTTGTACAACCAGTGTGATTTATTTATTGCCGACCGAATGCTGCCAGGTATGGATGGGCTTTCAGTGGTTAAAGCATTACGCGCCTCAGGTAGTCAGTTACCCGTGATATTTCTGACAGCCATGTCAGATGTTGATGATAAAGTGGAAGGTCTGTTGGCCGGTGGCGATGACTATATGGTTAAGCCGTTTCACTTCTCAGAGTTGCTGGCTCGTATAACTGCATTGTCTCGCCGTCCTGGCGAAAGTAACGCAAAAACTGAATTGCTGGTGCACGATCTTAAACTGGATTTACTGACCCGCATGGCAGAACGTCAGGGGCAGGAAATCGAGCTGAAAAATAAAGAATATGCGCTGTTAGAGCTGCTGATGGAGAATGCCAACCGGGTTGTTAGCAAGACGATCATTCTGGAAAAAGTCTGGGATCTGAATTTTGATCCCGGCACGACGGCAGTTGAAACACATATCAGTAAATTGCGGCAAAAAGTAGATAAACCATTTGCCGAACAGTTGATCCATACGGTTCGGAATATGGGGTACAGCATCCGTGCGCCTCGCTAATATTATTGCTGGTTCTGCCTTCAGAGTTTCTGTTCAGCTATTGGCTGTTTTTGTCGTTATGTTAGTTCTGGCGGGTATGGTGCTGGTGACAGCCGTGACTAATACACTGGAAAACGAAACCCGTGCTCAGCTAGAGGAAGAGTCGCTTCTGCTTGAAGATATTTACGACGCAGAAGGGCTCAGTGGATTAACCAGCAGTATTGAAGAGCTGGCTAAGCAGTCGGTCTTTTTTGATCGTGCACTGGGTCTGTTTGATGAAAACCGGATTCATTTGGCCGGACAGGTCAGCCTGATGCCGGGTTTTGTCGGCTGGAGAAAGACCCATCTGATGTTACTTGAACCACCCTCTGGAGAAGAACAGAACTATCATGCCCGTGTATTTCAGCTGGATCGAATGACTCTGGTTGTTGGGCGCAGTACTGCCCATATCGATGCCGCCCGGCAGCAATTGATTATCTGGTTGCTGGTAACCGGAATTTGTTTGTCTTTGGGGACGTTGCTGTTGGGGTATCTGGCAAGCAGACGCTCTTACCGGAAGTTATATGCGATGGGACAGGTGCTCAAGACCATTGCCAGTGGTGATATGAGTGCCCGGATCCCGGTATCAGATACCCATGATCAGATTGACTTGCTGGCTATTCAGGTGAACGCGCAATTGCAGCACTTAGCCACACTGGTTAATGGCATTCAGACAACCGCGACGGCAATCGCACATGATCTGAAAACACCTTTGTCTCATGCGCAAATAGCACTTTATGAAGCCGGTGATAAGTGTGATCAGGGACAAGACCCTGAGCAGGAGATTAGCCAGGCGCTTAGTAAGCTGGAGCAGCTTAACCAAACCTTCGATACCATTTTAAGAATTTCCCGTATTCAGGCGCAGACAGACAAAAGCAGTTTTGCTCTGGTAGAACTGCATGCGCTGGTGGAGAAAATATTCGATTTACTGGAGCCTGGTGCGCAGGATGCCGGCATGGAATTGAGTGTCGTGTCGCACTTACAGAGCGCTAAGCAGGATAGTCATCAAGAGGCTTTAGAGCTGTATTGCGATGCGGGGATGTTGCAGCAATTGCTGATTAATTTGCTGACCAATGCCATTACTCATTGTGCTGCCGGTAGCAGGATTCAGGTTAGTGCAGAACAAACTGCTGAAGCAATAGTTTTGACTGTTGAAGATAACGGTCCGGGTATTCCTGACTCTGAACGTGAGGATATTTTTAAACCTTTTACGCGTCTCAGCCAGCCACGTACTACACCGGGTAATGGTCTTGGTCTGGCATTGGTTAAAGCAATAGCCGATGCCCATCATGCCCGAATTCAGTTGAGTGATGCTTCGCCGGGGTTGCGGATTCAGGTGCTATTTCCAAAACAGTAATCTTGTCATTCAAGAAGTTTAAATTTTTTTAAAGATACGGCCAGTTTCAGGTTAAGTTACTGATTTATGCTTTTCTACAACATCCGAAACAGTTTCCATATCAGGTACTTGGGGAAGTCTGGTAGGCACTAAATTAGGATGTCCCAAAATAAAACGCCGGGCCTTTGATGCTCACTGTTGTTTAAGCTTTTATTCTTTGTGCGTATCAAAGAAGAGAGCAGGGCCCGGCGTTTATTTGTTTACCGACTAATTCAATGGGAATACAAAATGTCAGAACTACAACAGGCTGAAGTTGCTAAGCTGCACGGACACATAACACAGGATGTCCATAAACTGGTTGATAAGTATCTTAAGATCATGGATTGGGAAGTACCGGAAAATAATGAAGCTGCGGCCAGACAGATGATTTTGAATGAGATTAAAACAGCGCTTGATAAGCTCTGATCATTAATCTGAAACGTATATTTTTAAAGCCCGCTGGTTGTTGCCATGCGGGCTTTTTTATTGCCTGAAGAGTCATTTAGCTTAGTGTTTTCAATTAACTATGAACGATTTTGTAAGTTTAATTTTATTTAAAGTTCACTAAAGGTAAGGGTGAAAATCAGGGCTTAGTATTGCCGGTATCAACTGAATGAACTGGAGATAGTCATGAAAACAGCACCAACTAAATTCGCTTTAGCATTCACAGGTATTTTGGCGGTAAGTGCCATGTCTGGCTTTGTTTCGGCTGCACAAAGCAGTAACACCAGCCAGGACAATACAGCTGTATATGTGGTGGAAAGCATAAAAATTCCCGGTCACGCGAAATCAGTTTTAGCAGATACCCGTGCTGCACGTGTTGCACTGTTTGAAGGTCAGACCGATGCTGCAATCGATCTGGTACAAAAAGCACTGGATACCTTCGATGCCGGTGTCGCTGATTATGCTGTTGAGCTGGATGACGATTCCGGTTTTGGTATCCCGGTTGATAGCTCTGTTGAGTTTAATGAAGGTTTTCAGCCAACAGATGCTGACGCAAAAGTAATCAATCAGGCTGGTCAGTTGGCACAGAAAGGTGATTCGAAAGCAGCAGTAAAAACCATGATTGAAGGTGGCATTGAGCTGGATTTCAAATATGCCATGCTGCCAGTCGCGCCAACAGTTGTTAGCCTGAATAACGCTCTTGATGATCTGCAGGACGGCAGTTTTTATGAAGCCAATATTGCCCTGAAAGCGATTGAAACATCGCTGGTTATTGAAGATTACGGCGTTGCAGACACCCCTAAGCAGGGCTTTGCCTGGGAAACCATTAGTAAGTCTTAATCTGTTCACCGTTGAGGCCAGCGAGAGCTGGTCTCTTTTTTCTTTGTATTTCGGTTTTTGGTGAAGAGGATAAGCCGATGAATTCTAATACTGTACTTAAAAATACGCCGGATCTGCAGACAAATAATATTCCAGCAGATGAGCTGGTGGCGCATCTGAAAGCGCATATGAATGCGCGGATAGTCGGTCAGGAGCAGTTTGTTGAGCGTTTATTACTGGCGTTATTCGCTGACGGTCATATTTTACTTGAAGGTGCGCCAGGGCTGGCAAAAACCAAAGCCGTTAATGCGCTGGCAGAGGCCATTGATTGTGATGCCAGACGGATTCAGTTTACCCCGGACTTGCTGCCGAGTGATCTGACCGGTACCGATATTTACCGGCCAGAGCAGCAAAGCTTTACTTTCCAGCAAGGCCCTCTGTTTAACAATCTGATTCTGGCGGATGAGATTAACCGGGCGCCGGCTAAAGTTCAGTCTGCATTACTGGAAGCGATGGCCGAGCGGCAGATTACAGTTGGTGGCCATACTTATCCTTTACCCGCACTGTTTCTGGTTATGGCGACGCAAAACCCGATTGAACAGGAAGGTACTTATCCGTTACCGGAAGCTCAGCTAGACCGCTTTCTGTTACATGTGAATATAGATTTCCCAAGTGCGCGGGCAGAACGGGAAATTTTACGCATTGTGCACGGTGAAGCGCAGGGAGAGGTCTTAAAGCCTAACCGACTGATTAGCACCGAAGAGATCTTTGCTGCGCGGCAACAGGCATTACAAACCCATGCATCTGAAGCATTGCTTGAATATATCATTCAGATTATTCAGGCGACCCGCCGGCCATTCATGTACGGCGAAGATATGGTTGATGTTATCAGTTACGGCGCCAGCCCCCGAAGCACTATTGCGCTGGACCGTTGCGCCCGGGTACATGCCTGGATGCGGGGTTCTGAGTTTGTGACGCCAATGGATGTTCAGGCAGTTGTTCATGACGTATTGCGGCACCGTATCATTCTTAGCTTTGAAGCCCAGGCAGAAGGCAAAACTGCGGATGAGTTTATAACGGCCCTGATAGACCGTGTACCGGTGAGCTGACAGGGAGGCTTTGCATATGCAACAGACAGAAGCTAGAGCTCCGGGTATTGAAATCAGCAAGGCTGAACTGATACAGGCGCGACCTCCAAAAGGTGTGACCGGTTTTGCGCCTTCCGGTCCTGTTCAGACGCACCAGTGGGGAACTAACCGTTCTGCATTTTTGGGGCAGGGCATGGAGTTTGCTGAATCACGGATTTATCAGCCCGGTGATGATGTGAAGAATATCGACTGGTGTGTGACTGCCCGGACCGGACAGACCCATACCAAGTTATTTCAGGCGGAACGCGAGCGGCCTGTGTATCTGTTGGTGGATTTGCGCAGCATGATGCAGTTTGGCTCCAGAGTAAGATTTAAATCGCATCTTGCCGCCGAAATAGCCGCGCAACTTGCCTGGGTTGGTCATGATGGTGGTGACCGGATAGGCGCTCTGATTCTTGGCCGCCAGGGTATACGCAGTTTTAAGTCCGCCCGTACCCGGAGTTCGGTTTTACAGTTTCTCGACGCGGTGGCTCATCAAACTCAGCGCTTACCTGAGATAACTACTCAGCAGGATGAACCATCACTTACCGAAGGGTTAAGACGCTTACGTCAGGTGTGCCGGCCCGGCAGCATGGTGTTTGTGATCAGTGATTTTGCGGATCTTGATGAGGGCTGTGAACGGGAAATGAAATATTTGGCGGGTCGCAGCCATGTGATCAATATTCAGATCAGTGACCCCCTGGACAGTGCTTTACCTGCTTCAGCAGGGCGAATCAGTAACGGTCGTGAAACGCTTCAGTTAGGACAATTGCATAAGCAGACGTTGGCAGACTACGCCACAGCATTCCAATACCGCAGTGCCCGGCTGAATAAGCTGAGTCTGCAGCACAATATGGTGTTGCATCAGATTACAACACTCGAGAAGCCAAGCTGTCTGCTCAGACCTCAAACTGTAAGGGGGATGAGATGAATACCAATCTTTCACCTGATATGCAGGCACAGCTGGATCTTCTGCGTGATATCGCATTACCGCCGGCCGTTTCATGGTGGCCTCTGGCACCAGGCTGGTGGGTACTCACAGGTCTCATGCTGACGTTGCTGGTGGTCGGTCTGGTATGTCTGCTGAAGCGTCGTAACAGCGTGCGATATATTGCCTTGCAGGAGCTGGCGATACTTCGCAAAGACGCGGAAAACATTCATCCCGTAGTGCTGGCAACTCAGTTATCGGTTCTGTTACACCGGGTAGCTATTGCTATTGATGGTAAAGCATCCGGCATGCTTGCTGATGCTAATTGGAGCCATTACCTGAGTGAAGGTCAGCAAGGTATGGCTACTGAGGTCGCAGAGTTTATTGCCAGCGCTCCGTATCGACAAATAGATCATTACCAGCAAACAACCGATTTACCTGACGCTGGAATATTACTCAGTGGCACTGAACGTTGGATCAGGAGGCATGCATGATTACCTTTATCTGGCCGCTGGCGTTTCTGTTATTGCCATTGCCTTTTTTAGCCAGAAGATATTTAAAACCGGTTGCCGCCGGTACTTCAGGTGCTTTAAAAGTGCCTTTCTATGAACGCTTTTCCCAGGGACATAATCAGCAGGCTTCGGTTGCTGGTCAGAGTATCTGGTTACAGATATTCGCCTGGTTGATCTGGGGGCTGCTGGTGACTGCGCTGGCACGGCCTGCACTGGTAGGCGATGAAGTTCCTTTACCGGTGAAAGGCCGGGATCTGATGATGGCGATAGATTTGTCAGGCTCAATGCAGGAAGAAGATCTTACCCGCAGCGGTCAGCGTGCGACCCGCCTGGATGTGGTGAAACAAGCTGCCGATGATTTTCTGCAACGCCGGGAAGGCGATCGTGTTGGTTTGGTGCTGTTTTCTGACCGTGCTTATTTGCAGTCTCCCTTAACCTTCGACCGAGAGGTGGTACGTGAACTGTTAGGTCAGGCACAGGTTGGGTTAACCGGCCAGAAAACCGCCATCGGTGATGCCATAGCGATAGCGACAAAACGTTTGAAAGACCGTGCAGAGGACAGCCGGGTATTGGTTTTACTGACAGACGGGGTGAATAACGAAGGGGTCATGGATCCTGTCCAGGCTGCTAAGCTGGCGAAAAAACTGGGAATTCGGATTTATACCATAGGTGTCGGTGCTGATGCCATGCGGGTTAATACAATGTTTGGCCAACAGGTGGTGAATCCGTCGCAGGAGCTGGATGAAGCCAGTTTACGTGAAATTGCTTCGCTGACTGGTGGTAAGTATTTTCGGGCAACAGATGAGCAGGGGCTGGCCAATATCTATCGGGCAATAGATCAGTTGGAACCTGTCAGTGGTGAGCCCGTTTATGTTCGTCCTGAAGTGGCGCTGTATTTCTGGCCAGCTGGGTTGGCACTGTGTTTAGCGGCGATTTCTGCTCTGTTGAGTCTGGTCTCAGGTTGGTCGTTTAACTTCAAGCGTAATAAACATCTGGAGGCGCAGTGATGAGTGTGATCATTGAGCAGTTTCATTTTCTGCGTCCGGAATGGCTCTGGGCATTAATTCCCGGTGTTGTACTGATGGTGTTACTGATTCGCCGTGGTACAGCAAAGGGCAATGATAACTGGCAACGTTATATTGATGAACACCTGCTGGTGCATTTGTCATTGCAAGGCGCTAAAGCAAACGCCAGCCATAGATCATGGGTTGCAGTTTGTATTGCCCTGGTGATTTTTATAACTGCTTTAGCCGGGCCGAGTTGGGAAAAGGCAGAAACACCGTCGTTCCATGGTGGTGAGCCGGTCGTCGCTGTATTGAGTCTGGCACAATCCATGAATGGTAATGATGTTGCGCCAAGCCGGTTGAAGCGCGCTATTCACAAGTTGAGGGATCTACTGGCACAGACTCAGGGTACCGACCGTGCTTTGGTAATTTATTCGGATATTCCTTTTATAGTTGCACCCTTAACAAAAGATGCGCAAGTAATAGAACAGATGTTGCCTGAGCTCTCTACCAACCTGATGCCTGTCTTAGGAGACCGGCTGGATCTGGCAATAGCTGAAGCTGCTCAGTTGTTGCAGCGAACCCATGCCAAAAGCGGCCGGATAGCCGTCTTCACAGACAGTATTGGTGAGTATCCTGAGGCAAGTATCCAGGCGGCTGAAGTAGCCCGGCAGCAGGGGTATCAGGTATCCGTATTAGGTGTTGGTACGACAGCTGGTGCGATGTTGCAAACGGCGGATGGTCAGACGATTAATAATCGAAATGGTGATGCTCTGATTTCGAAATTACCCGTGGGTGAATTGCAACAGCTGGCATCGAAGGCAGGTGGTGAAATGGCTGTTATAACTGCTGGCGGTGAAGATCTTGCCCGCCTGTTACCAGTTGATTTACAGGCAATGGCTGCCGGTGATGTCAGCGATATACAGGCAGATAGTTGGATAGATAATGGTTTTTGGCTGTTGTTGTTACCGGTATTAGCAGCGCCACTGTTATTTCGTCGGGGCCTGATTTTTGGTCTGGTGCTGGCAGTGGGAGTGGCTGGTTTTCAGCCTGAGCAGGTGATGGCCACGGAGTCTTCGGAAACGTCTTCAACAGCAACAGATACATTAAAACAACAATCCTCTGATGGCGATGCATTCAACTGGAATGGTTTATGGAAAACGCCTGATCAGCAAGCCAGTAAGGCTTTCAGTTTAGAGAGCTTTAGTACTGCAGCGGAAACTTTTGAATCACCTGACTGGCAGGCTGCCTCATTGTATAAGGCCGGTGATTATCCGGCAGCAGCGCGGGAATATGCTTCATTGAATGCCAGTGATAAGGACTACAACCTGGGCAATGCGTTGGCCAAAGCGGGTGATTTTCAGGGAGCGCTGGAGTCCTACGATAACTTTCTAAGCATCAATCCGGATCATGAAAACGCAGTATATAACCGCGATCTGATCGCCAAGCTGCTAGAGCAACAGCAACAGCAACAGCAACAGCAACAGCAACAGCAACAGCAACAGAATCAGAATCAGGATCAGGATCAAGATCAGGATCAATCCGGCTCTGGTTCAGATGAGCAGCAGGATCAGCAGTCTGGCTCTGGCTCAGATGAGCGGCAGGATCAGCAATCCGGTTCTGGCTCAGATGAGCAGCAGGATCAGCAATCAGGCTCTGCTTCAGATGAGCAGCAGGATCAGCAATCTGGTTCAGGTTCAGGTGAGCAGCAGAATCAGAAATCAGACTCTGGCTCAGATGAGCGGCAGGATCAGCAATCCGGTTCTGGCTCAGATGAGCAGCAGGATCAGCAATCAGGCTCTGCTTCAGATGAGCTGCAGGATCAGCAATCTGGTTCAGGTACAGGTGAACAGCAGCAGAAACAGCAATCCAGTTCTGGTTTAGACGAGCAGCAGAAGCAGCATGCTTCTAACGAGAGCGCTGGAGAATCTGAAGCTCTGGATACAGAACAGGGACTGCTATCAAAGCTGATTTCAGAAGCATTGCAAGGTAATCAGGATGAATCTGAACAAAGTGATTCAGGTGCTGATGCCGCTTCAGGTTCGAATAGTACTCAACCGCTGGATCAGGCATCGGAGCAGCAGCTTCGGCGGGTGCCGGATGATCCCACCGGTTTGTTGCGGGCCCGTATTCGTCAACATTATGCGCAGCTTCGCGCGATGCAGTAAGAGAGGTTGAAAATGACATTGTTATCACGGCTTGCATTGCAACTTGGCAGCCAGACCAGAAGTAAAGTCAGTAGCGTTGCTGTAGTTATGACCCTTGCAACAGCTGCGGTATCTCAGTCGTTGCTGGCAGCGGGGCTGGATGCCCGACTGAATGTTCAAAAAGTGGCAGTAGGCGACAGCTTTCAGCTTATTCTGAGTACTCAGGATTCACAGGCATCGGTGCCGGACCTGAAGCCGCTGAAAGCAGACTTTTCGGTGCAGGGGACTTCTCAGTCGATGCAGACCCGAATCATTAATGGTCAGAGAAGTTCGCAGCAGAGCTGGATAATTACTCTTGCAGCCAAACAGACGGGTGTACTGACGATACCTGCTATTTCAGCAGGAAGCGTGAGCAGTGACAGTACACATATCCAGGTAGTGGATATTAGCGATATGCCGAAAGCTATAGGGGCCAACGGAATCAGTGTGAGCGTGAGTGTTCCGGATCAAAAGCAGCATTATATCTATCAGGAGATTCCGTTAACGGTGCGTATGGAGATACGTCAGCCAGTTCAGCAGGCAGCACTGGTTGCGCCGCAGAGTGCTGATTTTGAATTGACGCAGGTTGGTGAGGACAGGGTGCAGCATCTTCAGGGGCTGAACGTTATTGAACGGGATTACGTTTTGCGTCCGCAAACCAGCGGTGAACTGACACTTTCTCCATTTGTGCTAAAGGGAGAAGTGGCTGACAGCCGTCAGAGCCGGTCTCCTTTTATGGGCTTTCCATTTGACCGTGATGCTATGTTGCAGCAGTTTGGTTTTGGCAGTATGTCTAGCCAGAGTAAACCGTTTAAGGTCCGGTCTGATTCACTGACTTTACAGGTTGCTGGTAATCCGAATGCTGCTCAGGACAGTTGGTTTCTACCGGCTAAGGCAGTGCATATTGAAGCCAGCTGGCAGCCAGTAAGTCCGGTTTTTCGGGTTGGGGAAGCGGTAACAAGAAAGATTAGCCTGCTGGCATTAGGTGCACGGCCTGAACAATTGCCTGATTTGAATATAGGTAACGCTGATAATGTGAAAATGTATCTGGATGATACCCAGGTGGATCAGTTACAAACCGCAGAGGGAACTGTTGCCCGAAGGGATGTGGCGGTATCAGTTGTGCCTACAGCCGTGGGTGAAATAACCTTGCCGGAAATACGCGTCAGTTGGCTGGATACAGGCAGCAATGAGCAGAAAGAGGCGGTATTGCCAGAAATGATTGTGAAGGTGGAAGGCATCGGAGCAGATCAGTTGAGCATTCAGTCAGCCGTTGCAGGAACACTGAATAAGCAGGATGGGTTACCACAACAAGAGGCTGCCAATATTGATTTAGCTGGTGTAGATGCTGCAGAAGGCGGCATCTTAAAACTGTTAAAAGACCAGCGTTATGAGGCAGCAGGGCTTGCTGTACTGTTATTGTTGACGCTGGGAATTATCTGGCAGCGTAAGCGCTCTGCTCGTCAGGAGCCGTTATCGGCTGTATTACAAGCTGATAATAAAGTGGCTTTCCATAGGAAGGAAACTTCAGGGGCGACTGAGGATAAAGAAGCGCAGCAGCTTAAGTTACTACGCAATGCAATTCGCAAGGGTGATAACAGTAAAATTTATCATGCTTTACTGAGCTGGATGCGTTGGCGCAAGCAGCCAGTTATGAATTCGGCGCTGAATGACGAGATATCTGCTTTAGAAGCCCGTATATTTGCAGCAGGTAATCAGCAGGTAAAGCCTTATGAGGTTAATCGTCTGAGCGAGGTACTGGACAGCATTTATTCTGAGTCGAAAGCAGCACATGCAAAGTTACCACCGCTTTATCCTGAAAAAGTGAGTCATACACACTGATTTGTTAGTTTTTATTGTTGTAAAGGATTGGTAATCTTCTTCGCTTTTGTGAGAGTAACGGATATCGGGGCTAGGCTATAAATGTACACCCGGGTTTAAAAATCTAACCGCAAAATTACAACAAGAAGATTGCCATGAAGATTTCCAGTATTGATGTGTTTCAGAAGGATTTACCCTATTCCGGAGGTGTGTACCGATTATCCGGTGGACGGGAGTTCAGCAGTTTCGATGCAACTTTTGTACGTATTACCACCGATACCGGACTGGAAGGCTGGGGTGAAAGTACGCCGTTTGGCGCCACTTATATAGCGGCTCATGCACTTGGAGTTCGGGCGGGGATTGCCGAAATAGCACCTCAGCTGATAGGTCTGGATCCGCGGCATGTTGATCGTATTAACGATGCGATGGATGCGGCGCTTGTTGGGCATAATCATGCTAAGACCGCTTTAGATGTTGCCTGCTGGGATATTTTCGGCAAAGCCACAGGCATGCCTGTCTGTGATTTGTTGGGTGGTCGTACCGCTGTAGCTATGCCTATTATCTCTTCTATTTATGCTGGTAATCCTGAAGATATGCGCAGCAGGATTGCTGCACACCGTGAGCAGGGTTATCGCAGCCATTCCATCAAAATAGGTGCTTCAGAGGCTGAAGGTGGACCGGCATTGGATGCTGCACGAATTGCGGCTTCGCTGGCGGATCGTAAGCCCGGAGAATACTTTCTGGTGGATGCCAATGGTGGCATGACTGTAGAGCATGCATTGCGGATGATACGTCAGTTGCCTGCCGGTTTGGATATTGTGTTGGAAGCGCCCTGTGCAACGATACGCGAATGTCAGTCATTACGTGCCCGCTGTGATTTACCGATTATCTGGGATGAACTAGCGTTGGATGAGTCTTCAATTACGCAGATTGTCGCTAACGATCTGGCTGATGGCATAGGCCTGAAGATCTCCAAGAATGGTGGTCTCACCCGGGGGCGCAGGCAGAGGGATATCTGTACAGCTGCTGGCCTTACTTTAAGTGTTCAGGAAACTACCGGTTCAGATATTGCATTTGCGGCAATAGTACACCTTGGCCAAACAGTTCAGCCAGGCTTGCTTCGCTCAGTATTAGAGTGTCGTGACATGGTGAGTCTGACAACAGCAGACGGTAACTTTGAGGTTAAAGACGGTTTGGTAATGGCGCCAGCTGAGCCGGGCCTGGGAATCACACCGCGGTTAGATGTGCTGGGTGAGCCGGTTGCCAGCTATAGCTAAAAACTAGCGGGTATTGCCGAACAGTGGATACTGTTCGGCGGCTTCTTCATACTTAAAGAGCCGCTTCACAGCAGCTTAAAAAGATAGTCTGGATAAACGGCTTAAACAAACTCTGGCTCATGCCAGTTGATGCACTTGAGGAATTTATGTGCCGGGTAGAACTTACCGTCTTTACCTGTCTGGCCTTCAGCTGATTTGATGAATGCTTTTGGCAGCTCGCCACCACTGTACACCTTAAGGCCGACTTCTTCGCTGTAGTAAGCAAGCGTCTGATCCACTTCTTCCTGTGTTTTACATAGCTTGGATAAGTTGCTTGCCTGTACTGTCGCCATGTCTTTATCTGCATCAATACCTAATACATGGGCCATACCATAAGTGGTTACCAGTACATCAGCGATGGCATCACGGACTTCGCTGATATCATGATTTTCGATACCTTCTACCAATTCAGCAAGTTCCTCTTTGATCAGATGTAGCTGCTTGGCAGCTTTTTGCCAGTCAGGGTTGGACTTGTCGCCCAGAACATTGCCGAAAACTGAATTAAGGAAAGATACGTCGCTGAAGTTACTCATAGAGATTCGCCTGAAATAAATAATCTGATTGCTGCCTGCCGGGGCTTACTGTACAAATTAGTAACAGTTATTTGGCAGTTGGATGAATTTGATCAATGGCTAAGGAAAAATTTAGGCCATGACCGAGTCATAAATTCAGCGCAACATAATGGCGTTATTGAAGGTTCAGCGCAACAGCTTTGCAGGAGGTGGGTATGCAATTCAGAGTATTTGGTGGTTCGGCGGAGCAGAGTGGTAATCTGATGGCACTGACAAAGCGGCCGGAGAACTCTGTCGCTGCCGATATACCGGTGACCGTTATGTCAGAGGATTCCACACAGGCAGATATTCGTTTGCGTTTTTTTTATCCGGGCTCAAAAGAGGCTCCTCTGTGCGGACATGCATTGCTGGGTGCTGTTCAGGCTTTACAGATAAATGAAGGGCGGGTGGAAACCGGTGCGGGTATTCTCCAGGTACGTTGTGACGGTGAGATGGCTGAAGTTAATCTTGGTTCACGGGTAACTGTAAATGAGGACCTTGAAGGTTTCTCTGCCTGCTGGTTGGGTCTGATGCCGGGCAATATTCATTTAGAGGGAATTCACAGTGCCGGTAAAGCCAAACTGTGTATCTGGGTGGATTGTTTGCAGGCACTGAATGCCGCAGAGTTTAATTTACCGGCGTTGGCTGAATGGAATCAGGGCCGGGATTTCAGCGGCTACGTGCTGTATACCGAGCATGAAGGGCAGTTTTATGCCCGGGCAACCAACCCGTTATTCAATATGCCGGAAGATTCCGCCTGCGGCGTGTGTTGCTCAGCTTTACCGCTGTCTATAGGCACAGAAGGTTGCAATATAGTGATGGGATTTCCTAACTATCAAAACCGTATTTATCTGAATTGTTGCGCCGGTGATATTTGGGTAGGAGGCCGGGTTGCCCCAGCTTGATGTGAATTTCGGACCCTGGCTCAGAGCACCGTATTGTCATTAGTCGCAGAGTCAGGAATTGCCTGAATAACATCCCAGTGTTCAACAATCATGTTGTTTTTAACCCGGAAAATATCAACGACTGCTCCGCTATTGGGGCCAGACTATGATTAGTTTTTGATGTGTAGCTTTTAATGCAGAGCTACTAAATTACCTTCCGCAATGACTCTGTTAATCTCACCGAAAGGCTTACTGCCAGCTTCCGGCTCTGGAAAGCTTTTGAGCAAATTTACCAGTGCCAGCTTACCGTCAGCAACATTCGGATTATGCTGGATATAGACATCCCCAATGTACTGATCAATCTTCTCCGGTTAATTCTCAAACAGGATGTCGGTATAGAAGTCGACCACCAGTTGTTTGTTCGCCTCCAGTTGTTCATCAGCATGTAGCTTAAATGGTAGCGCTTGCTGGCTAGTCTTGTTGCCAAACGCATTGTTAATAATCGTTTTATCGAACAGTTCCTTTTTAAAGCGTTAGGACTGAATGACTTGCTATAAGTGAGCTGTTTTAAATGAGTTGCTTTAAATAATCGGCAAACGCTGTTGGCTGGCCATAAAAAGGCTGGTGGTTGAGCGCTTTGAAACTTGATTCTGTATTCGGGGTCAGTCCAGCGGGCTGACAATTTTGTAAGTGAGTGCTGCTTTCAAGCACAAATGCCGGAAAGCCCATCAGGTTGAAGCGGTGCATTTTCTCACGGCTATCATCAATTACTGTGTTGATCTGTTTATGGGCAATGATCAGGCTGTCATTAAAGACCTCTTGATCGAGTTGTAGCTTTTTTGCCTGTTGCAGTAAAACCGTTTCAGCAGTGATATCCAGCCCTGAAATATAATGTGCCTGTTGCAGGCTGTGCAGCATCGCAAGGCCTCTTCCTGCGACATATTCAGCGGCTATTATTGCCGCTGATGGCGGGGTAGAGTCCAAAATTCTGCGTGTATCCAGTAACAGTTCTTGCTTATAGGTATCGCTGAATATCTGTCCGGTGATGTCTGCTATACGGGCGTCATGAGAAGTGGCCATTGCCCGGAACTGCGAGGAGATTTGAAGGCGGTTATGGTTACTGAACATGCCGCCCGGATGCAGGCGTATTTGCAGGGGAGTGTCGGTTTCGGCGAAGTCGTTTTGCAGTAATTTGATCTGATGCAGCAAAGGTGCTGCGCCGTAGCACCAGCCACAGAAAGGATCGAAAAAATAATGCAGGGTATAAGAGTTGATCAAAGTAGTGCCGTCAGTATTAGAGTATATAGGTTTACTCTAATACTGACGGCGCATTGAATATAGCACCCTGACTGCAACAGATTGTTGCATGATTCGACAAAGTGATTTGGTATAGGGTTTTATCCTGCTGGTGTTACGTAGTCGCGGATGAGTGCTTCATAGTGCGACTGGCGGGAGTATTCCCGGATAAGCGTTTTAGCGGCGGCATCTGTGTGCTGCAGTTTTGCTTCAGGGTTATGGCGGCTGTGTAATGCCTGTAATGAATGGTAGGTCGCCCGGACAGCTGCTTCATAGGCGAGATGACCTTGCAGACGGATCCTTACTTTATTATCTGCCAGAGCCTGTTGGCTGCCTAAATCAGTGTCACCATAGGAAATCAGCATAAGTGGCAGGTGCGTATTAGCGGCCACCTGCTCGAGGATATCTTTATCTGTGAGGCCAAAAATACACAGACCATCGATACCCGTTGCGGTATAGGCAATCACTCTTTTCAGCAGAGATTCGACCGACTGGCCAGGTAATGCATGAGTCCGGGCAAAGATGGCAAACTCCGGGTCCCGGCGGGTTTTTAAAGCGGCTTTAAGTTTGCTGCAGGCTTCATCAACCGAGATTAACTGTTGTGGCGAACCGTTATAGCCGTGAGGCAGTACAGTATCTTCCAGAGTGACCAGTGACGCACATGCATATTCCAGTGCTTCAATGGTACGTACAACATTCAGTGCGTTGCCATAACCGTTGTCGCCATCGACGATGACTGGCAGGTCAGAGGCACGACAAACCCTGCGGGCCTGTTCGACCAGTTCGCTGAGTGTCAGCTGGCAAATATCCGGTACACCAAGCGTCATTAAAGATGTTACGGAACCGCCTAATATGCCGGTTTTAAAGCCGATATCATCAGCCATACGGGCGGACATCGGATCAAAGACTGACGCGCAGGGTACGCATTGGTGATTTTCCAGCAGGGCACGCATGCGGGTTCTGGCGGTCTTTTTCATAGTCTTTGCTCCTTGTTGTATCAGGGGGAAGGAAGAAACACCCCTCCGGCGAAGGAAGGGGTGTTTGGGCTACCTGTTCAGGCAGCAAGGGCATCGCTGTGTATTCCGGCCTGAGGGGAGGCTCTTTTCAATGACTAATAATGTTTGTCGTCGATCGGAGATGCCTTAAATACAGCGATATACCGGAAGCAGAAGCCGTGATTTCTGCTTACAGTTCGGTCCAGTCGGCTTGATTCTGTGCGATAGCCAGTTCGGCGGCAGCGGAAGCGACAGCCAGGTCCTGCAGGCCTACGCCTGTACCATCAAACAGGGTAATTTCATTATCTGAACGTCGGCCCGGGTGGGTTGCGTTAATGACTTCACCGATGGGTGTAATATCGCTGGCACTCAGGCTAGCATTGCCAACTGCGTGCTGGGCTTCACCAATGCTGATTGATTGTTCAATCTCATCAGTGAAGACACTGGCGGCAACCAGCAATTCAGGATCGACCTCCTGTTTACCTTTAGTGTCAGTCCCCATGCAGGCGATGTGCGTGCCGGGTTTGATCCAGTCTTTCATCAGCAAAGGTTCAAACGCAGAAGTAATGGTGATGATGACATCTGCCTGAGCCCCCAGTTCTTCGCGGCTGACTGCTTCAAATGGCAGGCCAAGTTCATCACAAACTGCTTGCAGGCGTGGCAGGTATTCCGGATGCGGATTCCAGGCAACAACTTTCTCAAAGTTACGTTGTTCAACTGCTGCACGCAGTTGGAAGGTTGACTGGTGGCCGGCGCCGACCATACCTAATACCTTGGCATCTTTACGGGCCAGGTGAGCAATAGACACAGCTGAGGAGGCAGCAGTACGTACGGCTGTCAGATAATTACCGCCAACCAGTGCTTTAAGTTTGCCTGTGTCTGGGTCAAACAGGATGACGGTGGACTGGTGATTAGTCAGACCGTTCGCCGCGTTGCCTGGCCAGTAGCCGCCAGACTTTACGCCCAGTACCTGACCGGCACGGTCGAAGCCAGACTTGAAACCGTATAATGCATCAGCGTGGCCAATAGCTTCGCGAACAACTGGGAAGTTGTATGCATCTTTCTTTGCCATGGCAGCAAAAATGTCTTCGACGGCGGTGAAGGCTTCCGGGCGGCCAACTATGGCTTCGCATACCGCTTCGGAAACAATGGCTACGCCTTTGTTCTGAGTAGTCATTAAGTGACTCCTTGCAGGTGTTGTGTGCCGGATGTATCCGGCACAGCTGGTAGTTAAGTTCGGTTTTGCGAATTAAAATGCTTTACCGCGGGCAGATACCGGCCACAGGGTTTCAACCTTGCCGTTGCGTACACCTACATACCAGTCATGTACGTTACAGGTTGGGTCACAGTGACCCGGTACCAGCTTAAGTTTCTGGTTTACTTTCAGTACACCTTCCGGGTCGGCAATTACACCGTGTTCATCGGAGCATTTAACGTATTCAACATCAGTGCGACCGAAGATATATGGCAGGCCGCTGTCTACTGACTGAGCTTTCAGGCCTGCGTCACAGATGGCTTTATCTGTTTTTGCGTGACTCATAACAGAGGTCAGAATGAAGAGTGAGTTTTCAAATTCGGAGATACGCTTGCCGTTTTCATCGTGGATTGTCTGGTAGTCCGCATCCATAAAGGCATAAGAACCGCACTGCAGTTCGTTGAATACACCTGAGTTGCCTTCGAAATAGTAAGAACCTGTTCCGCCACCACCAACGATGTCGCATTCAAGGCCTTCGGCTTTAAGCAATTGGATAGAGCGGGCAACCATGTCTACTGCAATATCGATTTTTTCTTTACGTTCGGTGTAGCTTTGCATGTGTTGCATCGCACCCTGATATGCCTGAATACCGGCGAATTTAAGACCTGGTGCAGCGGCGATAGCTTTTGCCAGTTCAACCACAGGAGCACCGGCTGCAACACCACAGCGTCCGGCACCACAGTCAATCTCAACCAGGCATTCAAGTTCGGTGCCGTGGGTCTGGGTGGCAGCGGACAGTTCGGCCACGTTGTCTATGTCATCGACACAGCAAATTGTGCGGGCACCAAGCTTAGGTAGCTGCACCATACGGTCGATTTTAGCCGGGTCACGTACCTGGTTTGATACCAGTACGTCGCGAATACCGCCGCGGGCAAACACTTCTGCTTCTGATACCTTTTGGCAGCAAACACCACAGCTGTCACCCAACTGTTCCTGTAAGAGGGCGATATCAACTGATTTGTGCATTTTGCCGTGCACCCGGTGCCGTACGCCCATTTCTTTGGCGTACTGGCCCATAGTACGGATGTTCTTTTCCAGGGCGTCGAGGTCAACGACGAGGCAAGGGGTCTGAATATCTGTTTCATTCATGCCGATAGCAGCCGGAATGTCATAGCCTACTTCCATTGCCAGGGGCGGGGTTTGCGATAAATTAGTCTGTGCTGTCATGGGGTTCTCCAAATATTTAAACCTTGCCCGCAGTACTCCCGGCGAGTGAGAGGCGCGCCGAATTGCAGAGACTGCCTGGGTTAAGGTTTCAGATCATTGCTGTGTTTATGTAATTTTTATTGCCAGGGCAGTTTGTCCAGATCGACATTGCCGCCAGTGATAATCACGCCGACACGTTTGCCCCGGAACACTTCCGGATTCTTCAGGATGGTTGCCAGCGGAACGGCGCTGCTGGGTTCCATAACAATCTTCATGCGCTTCCATATCAGCTTCATTGCATCAACGATTTCTTCTTCTGTTGCTGTCAGAATGTCGGTGACGTGATTGCTGACGAAATGCCAGGTGAGATCCTTTAGCGGAACTTTTAAGCCGTCTGCGACTGTTTCCGGCGCATCATCAGCGATGATGTATCCAGCACGAAAAGAACGCGCAGCATCATCAGCGTTAAGGGGTTCAGCTGCGTAGATCTTTACTTCAGGCGCTACATTAGAAAGTGTCAGGCAGGTGCCGGAGATCATACCGCCACCGCCGATTGGTGCGATAACTGCATCCAGATTGTCTACTTGGGTTAGCAGTTCCCGTGAGCAGGTTGCCTGACCGGCAATTACCCGTGGATCGTTATATGGATGGATAAAATCAGCACCGGATTCCGCTACCATGTCTGCAAATACTGCTTCACGGGAACTGGTGGATGGCTCGCACTCAACAATTTTTCCGCCGTAGCCGATTACCGCATCTTTTTTTGCCTGCGGCGCTGTACGTGGCATGACGACTGAGACAGGAATACCGCGCTGACCTGCTGCATAGGAAAGCGACAGGGCGTGGTTACCGGAAGAGTGAGTTGCCACGCCTGTTGCTGCCTGTTCTTCACTCAGGCCGAAGACTGCATTACAGGCGCCACGGACTTTAAAAGCTCCGGCTTTCTGAAAGTTTTCACACTTGAAGAACAGTTCCGCACCGGTCAGTTCATTTATAAAACGTGATGTCAGTACCGGTGTTTCGTGGATGTAAGGTTTAATACGCTCGTGAGCGATCTTTACATCGTCATAGGTCGGTATGATCATTGTTTGTTCAGACATGATTTACCTCTTATCTGCTGTTTTTAAGGCGTCGTGTAAGGCTTGTTTGTTAAGCAGCGGTCTGGCGGAAATATTCCTGCGCAGCACGTACACCGCTGCCCAGTTCAATTGGGTAATCCAGATCAGCCATGGCCATTTCGATGGTAGCCAGACCTGACAGCACCATGACATCGGTGAGTGAACCCAGATGGCCGATACGGAATGCTTTACCGTTCATCTCGCCAAGGCCTATTCCGAAGGAAACGCCGTACTTGCTGAAGGCATGTTCAGTTAAGCGGTTACTGTCGAAACCTTCCGGTACGTAGATGGCGCTTACTGTGTTGGAATTCAGATCAGGTGAGTTAGCGCACAACTTCAGTCCCCAGGCCGATACCGCCTGCCGTACACCTTCAGCTAAACGGTGATGACGGGCGTAAACCTGCTCAAGGCCCTCTTCAAACAACATGTTGAGGCTTTCTTTCAGGCCGTAGATGAGTTGCAGCGGAGGTGTATAAGGGAAGCCGCCGGTTGCGTTAGCTGTCATCATGTCGCGGAAGTCAAAAAATGTCCGTGGAAGGGTGGCTGTTTCCATAGCTGACAGTGCTTTCTGACTTACTCCCAGAATCGCCATACCAGTTGCCAGCATGAAGCCTTTCTGGGAGCCGGAAACGGCAATGTCTACACCCCATGCATCCATCTCGAAGGGTACTGATGCCAGTGAACTTACGCAGTCAACGAACATCATGGCCGGATGGCCAGCGTTATCCATTGCCTGACGAACAGCGGCAATGTCACTTAATACGCCAGTGGCTGTTTCGTTATGGGTAACCAGAACCGCTTTAATATCCTGCGGATGATTAGCCTTCAGTATTGCTTCGAACTGCTCCGCCGGTGCACCGCTGCCCCAGCTGCATTCGATAATCTGCACTTCTAAACCATGACGCTGACACAGGTCGATCCAACGGTGAGAGAACATGCCATAGCGGGCAATCAGTACCTTGTCACCGGGGGAGAGGGTGTTGCAGATTGCTGCTTCCCAACCACCTGTACCACTGGCAGGAAAAGTAATGATTTCGCCACTGTCTGTACCGAACACTTTTTTACAGTCACGCAGAACGGGGGCAAAAGTTTCCACAAAGTCAGGAGCGCGGTGATCGCGGCTTTGGATATGCATTGCGTTGCGTAACCGGTCCGGGATATTGGTCGGTCCGGGAATAAAAATGGGATTCTGATCTGCCATGATTGCTCTGCCTAAAGTTGATAGTTGGACCCTGCGCCTGATTTAGGGTTGCGCTGGCCAGTTACTATTTAACTTATGGGTCAGGTTTATATATCGCAATATGCAAAAGTTTCATAATATGAGAATAATCAGTTTTTAGACATAAATAAATATAAGTATTTGATTATTAAGTATTAAGTTTTTATAAGTTAATTTTCATAATACGAAACGCGAAACTAGTGTGTTGTATTGTGAAAGTATCTGCTGCATTATGAAATTGTTTCCCATTGCAATTATGTTCAAGACGTTCGGAGTGTGGTCAGATGTCTCAAGAAAAAACTAAGGAAAAGCCGGAAGCACGTATTCAGGTAATAGATCGTGCTGCGACATTACTGGATTCTATTTCCCGTTATTCGAAGCCAGTGAAACTTAAGGTGCTGAGCGCCGATACTGGACTGCATCCGTCAACGGCTCACCGGATTTTACATTCGCTGATCGATAACCGTTTTGTAGAACGTAATGGCAGTGGTGAATACCGTCTTGGTCAACGGTTATTACAGTTAAGTAACCGTTTGCATACGGACATCGATTTACGTGCTGTTGCACTGCCTTTTATGGAGAAGTTACGGGACAAAACCGGTGAAACCGTTAACCTGACGATTCGTGAAGGTGATGTTGTTATTTATTTTGAAAAAGTAACGCCGAACCGCATGATGCATGTACAGCAGATTATTGGCAGTAGGGCGCCTCTGCATGTGACGGGTGTAGGCAAGTTGATGCTGGGATCCGGGGGGGAAGACGAGATTGCAAATTATGCTCAGCGAACTAATTTACCTGCTTATACCCGGAATACATTTTCATCGTTAACAGCCTTGACGGACGAGTGTCTGAAAAGTGCTGCCCAGGGTTATGCATTGGATAACGAGGAAGCTGAAATCGATGTCGGGTGTATTGGTGTGTTGCTATACGATCGTACTGGTAACATCACAGCAGGCTTGTCTGTTTCTGCGCCTATCGACCGGCGTAAAGATGCCTGGATTGAAGATCTGCAGGCCGCAGGTAAAGCTATTTCTGCTCAACTTGGTTATGAAAGCTGATCATTATCGTAGTTTTTTAAGGAAAAACTGTAATATTTAGTACACATGCTGTTGGAATCAACAGGTGTTTTGCCTGCTATTGTCAGGTATATTTTGTGTTTCGGGATTCGATTGTTTTTTGTATGGCTAGCGTTTGAATTCAAACGTTTCTGTGGGGACAGTCGGCGGCATCTGGCATCGAATCCTTCATATTTAAGGTATCTGTCTGCGTATAAGCAAAGTTATATGCTGAGTGTTAACTATCTTAAAGCTCTGACTGTTCTCCCGTATGTGACATACATATTAGAATAATAAAGTGTTTCATCCGCTGAATATTGTTGATCAAAGTCTGAAGAACGGCTTGTTTCTGCATTGGTTGATGACCATTTTCTGTTTAAAAATCTGACCCGTTCAGACGTTGTTTAACAGGGTATACCTGGTTCAGGATTTGATGCATGGCAAAACAAAAAGACAGACAGATTTTTATTGATGGCGCACGTCTGAAACGTTTACGACGGGAAAATGGTCTGAGTCAGGAAGCTCTGGCAGACGCCTGTGAGCGGCAACATCTGAGAATTTCTATTGCTACGATTAAACGTGCTGAAACGAATAAAGCCGTTACTTTGCGTACATTGCATAATCTTGCGCAGTTTTTCTCAGTTCCCAGTGATGAATTGTTATTGCACAAAGAGCAGCACGATTTAGCAGAAGGCATGGCGCTGCTGCAGAATCGCCTGAGTGTGGTTGCTGTCATCAAGGTGACGGATATCCGGCAGAAAGTGGATATTCAACTGCAACTTGATGAATTAGCACCGTTGTTTGTAAAGCAGCACGGGGCATATGTTATTGCCGCGTTCAGTCAGTATGCTTCTTATCCTGATAGTGCCTCGGCCGGTAATACCCGGGCGCATATTTTGTTCCTGTTACATAAGATGTTCACCGAACAGTCTGTATCACTCCTCTCGCCAAGTTTTTGTCTGATGACGCTGATGCAATTAGAGCACGATGGCATTAGCTATAAGCTATCGAACAGTGAGATAAGCCGGTTACTTGATTATGCGTTGAATGTGCCACCAAATACTGTTGTGGTGGGCGATCAGTTGAAGTTTCTCTATGACCTGCAGTTTGATTTCTCACCATTACAGCCGAATCAGTCGGGCTGGTGGGTAATTGATGGTCCGACCCGAAATGATGAACGGCAGATACCTTTGTATGGCCGTGATAAAGAACTCATCCGCTTGCAGCAACAGTTTGATGTCAGTCTTAAAGATCAGAAACTTACGCTTAATTGCCTTGCCGGGGACTCCGGTATGGGCAAAACACGCATGCTTGATGAGATGTCAGCTCATGCCGAGAGCCTTGGGATGCAGGTGATTCGATTTGATGCAGAACAGCATGAGACTGACTGGCGGGTATTACTGACTTCCCGACTGGAACACTGGCAACCCGAGACGCTTACTGAAGATACTGATGTCTTAGCAGCTACACTGGAAAATATGCCGGACGGTTTGGCAATACTGATCGATAATATCCATGTTTGTGTATCGGATGCGCTGGATCAGTTAGCAGAACTGAGTGAAGTTCTCCGTGGTTTTCCGGTGGTTGCGGTTATCAGCAGTACTTTTCGCTATTCAGACCGGGTGATCCGGATTTTGAATCCTGATTCGTTTATCGCTTTATCGCGTTTAACCCTAGCCGAATGTGAAAAGCTGGCGGGTCATTTTAAACATCATTCCCGCGAATGGCTGCAGCAGAGTATTGCCCGTTCAAATGGTGTGCCGTTTTATCTGAATCTGTTGCTCGAGCAGGTTGATCCTGAAAGCCAGCAAATGCCAGGTTCTATCCAACTGGTGCTGGAGGAGCAACTGTTTAGTCTGAGCTTTGGTGAACAACAGGCTATGCAGTATTTAGCACTGGCAGGTGTTTCTTTGCCTCCTGATGTTTTGTATATCCTGGCGGGACGCTCAGATTTGAAGACATTGCGGCAATCGCAGTTAGTCAGAGCTACAAGTGATGGGCAGTTGGAAATTGCCAACCGGCTGATCAGGGAGCTGGTTGTTGCAAGTCTTAAGGATGAGGATAAACCTGAGTTACATAATCAGCTGGCTGCCGAAGTGGAAAGGGCAATGTTGGACGGTAAGCTGTCTGAACAAACGCCTGCTCGTGATCGTTTACGTATGGAGTGGTTATACCGGCAGTTTAAGTCAGCGGAAAATTACTTCAGAGCGGTTATTTATCAGGCGCGTTATGCGAACCTGCTGATTGCCGCAGACAGTTACAGTGAAGCAGAAGCGCAATTACTGGAAGCACGTGATTTATTGGAAATTGCTGCTCAGCCGAAACACTGTACAAAAGGTAAATATACGCCTGAACAGTGTCAGGATATTAAACTGGATGTGCTGTTTTATTTAGCTAACGTTTATAAAATGCGTTATGGCTGGTATTCACCGGTTATCAATGATGTATATGCTGAAATTCTTGAGCTTTGTGACAGTACCAAGAGTTATCACCGCAAGGTAAACGGCTTGTTCAGGATATGGACGATTGCACTGATGCGTCTGGATATTCCTGAAGCAATTGGTTATGCCCAGGAAGCGTTGCAGCTATCGGAGCAGTTGGAAGATAGCGCCTGTAAAATGCAGGCACTGACTGCGCTTGGTAATACCTGCTTCTGGGCGGGAAGGGCTGAAGAGGCTTTTCGACATTCGGCACTGGCATTAGAGCAGTATGATCCGAGTATGCTTGAGTCAGCACTGGAGATAGAAGGGCAAGATCCGCGAATGATTGCCTGGTGCTTTAAGTGCCTGAGTGCATTGCAGTTACAGGATGAGCAGGCCGAAGTTTATCTTCAGGATATGATTAATACCAGCCGTGAAGTAGGGCACATGTTTAGCCTGGCTATTGCTTTGCAGGCTGGGGCCTGGTTTTACTGGAAACAACGGGATCTCAGTAAAACCCTGGAGTATGCAACTGAGCTTGAAACCTTGACGGAGGAGAATTCGTTTCCGTTTTATCAGGGTATTGCCGCTTTATTTAAAGGCTGGGCGGAGTATCAGCTGAATCCTGATGAGCAGCATATCATGACCATTGCGACGGGCTATCAACGCTGGTTATCCAGTACCGGATTCAGATTGACGCAGTCTCTTTATGCAGCGCTTATTGGTGATGTACTGATTAGTAACGGACAGGTAGACGAAGCTTTAAATGTACTGGAAGAAGCTATTGGCGTGGCTGAACAACAAGGTACGAATTGTTATTTGCCAGAGCTGTATTATCTGATGTCGCGTACTGTGGCAGATAACTCATTTGTTGCCTCGGAATGGATACAAAAAGCCCGTTTGCACTTCTCCTGCACACCGCAACAGCAAAGTCTGTTCAACTAAATCAAGCCGCCGGTTTAAGCCTGTTGATGCTGGCGGTTTTATTCATACAGTAAGTACTTCTCAAGAAAGCAGTTATATTGTCTGAATTGGTTAAAAAATGATCAATTATGCTGTTTGATACTTTTTAGCACCTGTAACTGATACCAAGATGATACTTTTTAAATTTCACGTTTTGCTAGAATTATTTGTACGGAGAGATCATTGCAGCGGTCGATAAAGGAGCGCGTCAGGATGACAATGCGCAGATGACATGGAAGCTGGTCGAAGCTACAGGAATTAATTGCAAAGGAACTGAAAAGTTCACGGATGAGCGCTGCATCAGGATGTATGCATGAATGGATCTGGGGGACGGAGTCACCCATTCATGGACGATCAGGACAATTAGCCTCTGTTAGGATGAGGCGCTCATGGAATTAGTTCAGGGATGAGAGGCTTTAAGGATAAAGTCACCTCAGGGACGGGAGCTTCGTTATGGATGATTTGTACGGGGTGGTGTGGGCGCATACCACCCCGTAAATCTTCACTTCAGTTTTGATCCCTTCATTATTTTTCCAGGCGGAATATCACTATTCGGTGAGTATCTGCATCTTGTATACGTTAGTTAGATATAAGTCATTTGATACCAGGCTGACCCTCATTGCTCGGGAAAGATCCAGCCAGTGTGAACAGGGAATCGTTATGTCGAGCTACAAAGTCTATCTGCCGGCAGGTCCTATCTGGAATCAGGCTGACGCTGAAAAGAAAGCACCAATGATTGCTGCTGCCCATCAGGGTGTCTGGACCGGACACTGGTCAACTGTTGTTGCTGATAAGATGAGTGTTATAGAGGTTGAGCTTAGCACTGATCAGAAAGGTCAGAATGAGCTGGTAACATCAGTATTGGCCGGACCGCTTTGGAGCGATGATGAAGCGCAAGAGATCGGACCTGTGCTTGCAGCCTCATATGGCGCTGAATTCACCGGGCGCTGGGAATCAATTGTGCAGGGTGAAATGAGTGTCATCGAGATAAAATACGTTTTCTGACGTTTCTTTTATCAGTTTGAATAATAGAACGGTTGCTATCTGGCAGCCGTTTTTTATGTCTGAAAATTAGTATTTTTCATATCACGTAAATGATAATGATTATTAAGTGCTTTTGTCTGTTGTGTGACGTACATTAACAATCAGATACTTCATATAGCAATTCGGATAAAGGAGATGAATATGAATCTGAAGGTTCTGTTGGGTGTTGCGTTGACATGTATGGTTACAGGTATTTCTGCTGAGGAAATCATCATAGAAATGAAAAATGTGGGTGCAGAAGGAGCGATGGTATTCGAACCAGCCGTGGTTAAAGCTGAAGTTGGAGATACAGTTACTTTTGTGCCTACAGATATGGGACATAATTCTGAACTGGTAGCAGGGCTGGCTCCTCAGGGGGCTGACAGTTGGAAAGGTGAATTAGGTCAGCCAGTTTCTGTGACCCTGAAAAAAGAGGGTGTATATGTGTATCAGTGTTTGCCGCATACCATTATGGCAATGGTCGGAGTATTAGTCGCAGGTCAGCCGACTAATCTTGATGTGATCATGAAGGACTCAGCACCGCTTAAAGCAAAGTTTGTTATGAACAAAGAGCGCCTGGATAATTATTTGCAGCAGTCTAAGTAGATCTTGTTTGCTCTATAGGTGGGGGCAGAAGGTTTACCGGAGTTTATTGACTGGACTTACGGCTACTGACCAGCGGTTGTTGTTGCTGGCTAATCCGGTAAGTCCCTCTGCCAGCAACTTTTGCTTCATACATAGCCATGTCGGCAGCTCGGATCATGTCTTCGGTTTTATAGAGGGTATCTGACGACAGGCAGATACCGATACTGGCATTAATGTTCAGAGTCTCTCCTTTTATATCGAACGGGCCAGACAAGGCATCAATGATTCTGTGAGCGGTTTCCTGGCTTCGGCTGGCCTGGTTATCATCTTTCATCAGGACTATGAATTCGTCGCCTCCAACCCGTGCCACTAGGTCCTCTTCCCTTATTGTATGGCGCATGCGTTTACCAACGAGGGCGAGCAGTTCATCGCCTATCTGATGTCCCAGAGTGTCGTTAATAATTTTAAAATGATCGAGATCGATAAACATCAGAGCATAGCGCTGAGATTGATGGTTTTGCATTAGCTCGTTTATCTGCAGGTTAAGTAATAAGCGGTTTGGTAACCCGGTAACACTGTCGTGGTTGACCTGATGTATGAGCTTTTCCTGAGCATTCAGACGCTCCAGTACACTGCCAATGATGCCACTCAGTGTCCCTAATATATCCATCAACCGGTGTGGATCTGTGTCCGCAGCTGTTGAAGCTGCGTTAAGCACTGCGATGACCCGGTTTTCACTGCGTACTGGAATACTCCATGCGCAATTCATTCCTCGTTCACTCAGGCATTGATGCTCAGGATGAGGAGAGTTGCCCAGATCTGAAAAGTACATAGGTTCCTGAGAGTTCATCACTAATTGCAAACCAGTGCCTTCGGCAGGAATACACAGGCAATTCATTATTTCGTTACCGGCTAATACTGTGATTTCGAAACTGTCTTGTTCCGGGCAGTAAGCTGCATAACTGATGCGTCGTGAAGGCATCATTATTTGCAATGTACGGGTGGTGATTTCCAGCGTTTCAGTAACTGATGAAACTGTTGATAGCTGTTGGGCCAGTCGATTTAAGTTTTCCAGCTGTGTAGCATAAAAACGATAATGACTGACTGCCTTCTGACGATCTTCAAGCAATCTCTGGCGTTCAATATTCGCTGATACCAGTTGGGCAATTAATTCCAGTAATTGTAAAGATACCCGGCTAAAACCGCTGTCATTGCGATGGCCTGAATTGATAGCACCAATCGCCTGATTGTGAATGATGAGTGGTGCATTGATGATGCAACGTATCCCTTCGTGATAGAGAATTTTGCCATCAATCACCGAAGTGGTTGCTTTCACTTTGTTAAGTTGCCCTTTAACCTGTTTTACGGCTCTGCCGGTGAAGGTGTTTTCCAGAGGCAATGATTTTCCCTGAGGCAAGGCTCCGTGTTGGCCATGGAGAGAAAATATGTCTAGCTGCTGCGTTTCATTGTTGAGCAGGGTTACGCTTGTTCGGTCGTTAGGAATCAGGTCGATAAGGCTTCGGGAAAGAATTGAATATATCTGCTGTTCAGACCGGGCGGTAATGATAGCGCTGATAAATCGGGCTAACGCAATGCTTACCTCAGGAGATAAGGCGAAAGGTTGTTCCGAAATTGCTGTCTGCTGATCTGACACAAATGACATAGTATTTCAGAGTTGCCGATGACGGTAATTGATAACCAGTATAGTCTTGTAACCCATAAATGTCGTACTTGTCTGAAAAGTCTGATTTGTAATGAGTGAAACATGTGTTTTATTTAAGTGCTTGAATTGATGAGAGTTTGGCTTGATTAGTTAAATCTGAAAGGAATAGGGAGGCGTCGTAAAGCGGTTAAAACAAAAAGCTACCCGTCTGAAAGGTGGGTCGTGGGAGTTCAGACAGATAGCTTTTTGTATAGATAAGTATAGGTCGAATGTGCCGGTTCGCTATTTTCTGTTTCATTTATGTGTAGAGATAGATGAATAGTATTACTTTTCAACAGTTTAGCGTTAATAGATTTTCCTTAAACAGGGATCAGAAAATGCCTGGTGAAGTAGCCATGAAAAAAGGTATTAGTTTTTGGGTAAACAGGCTTGAAAGGCGGGTACCGGATGCTTCTAACATGGCGTATCGACATATTGACTAATATTGCTAGGCCGATGTCCTTATTTTACAGATGTACTGAAAATCAGAAGCGCCATCCCGTCACAGCATCCTTTGGTACCCGATAAAAGTATAGCCAATTATAGCTTTAGTGATTTATTTAATGTTAAGCGTGAATCATGATTGAAAATATTTGAATGTCTCTATTTCTGTTTAGTTGCGTATAAAGAGGTCGGTTTTGTGTGAGAAAATGCTAGATAAATTATACAAATTTATTAAATTATGTAGCGAAATAATAAGTAAGCTAACTCGTTTTATGTTTCAGTTATTTTTATTTACAAGCAAGCTTGCTCTTTAAAATTAATACAGGATGAGTAAGGTACTTGAGTAATTTATTGAGAAATTACTACCTGATCTCTACCGTTTTGCTTTGCTTTATAGAGGGCCGCATCGGCTCTTTTTAACCATTCAACAGCTGTTTCAGCCTTTAGCTGTTGTGCGACTCCCATTGATACCGTTGCTGTTATACCTGATGGAAGTGTACTGGCGGCGACGAGCTTACGTAGGTTTTCAGAGACGGTAAATGCTTCAGGAAGATTGACGTCAGGTAGCAGAATGACAAACTCTTCGCCGCCATATCTGAATAAAGAATCAGAAGCGCGAATATTTAAGCTAAAAATTTTTGCTATATGTATTAAAACTTCATCACCAATGACATGTCCATGTTCATCGTTAATTTTTTTGAAATTGTCTAAGTCGAACATGATTAGCGATATATTAAAAAAAATTCTGCGCTGACTCATTACTATGTTGGCAAGCTCTTGTGTAAGAGATCTGCGATTTCTGACTCCAGTTAATGAATCTATAGTAACAAGTTTGGTTAATTGTTTTTCAATTTTTGCATACGAATTAAATGTAATATATAAAATTAAATTCATTAAAATACAAGGGACAAGTATTGATGCAAATACAATACTCTCTAGTGAAGAGTACAATATGAAAGATAAAGTAACTGCTGAAGATAAGCTTATTAAAACTGCATGTATGGGTTTTAACAAATAGTAAACAACAATTACAGCAGGGAAATACCAAAAAATAGATGATATACCTTTGAGGTAGACGACTGCCATGCAGGCAATCATGAGAAAAGCTGACATGGTTAATCTTGTACTGAGGATGCTACCCTTCATATAGTTGAATCTGAAAAACAGAACCATGATCAGGAACACAAGCGAGTCGATGACTGCCATAGACCAGTCTTCGTTTATAATCCGGTAGATGATAAAGGGGGGGAGATATAAGATGCCTAACGCACTGCAAGAGAGCATAACGACTTCTTGTTCGGAGCGTTTTTTAAATTCTGTTCTGATTTTATGTATGAAACTTACAGCATCCATTTTTTATACTCTGTACCAGCGTGAGGTATAAAACAGTATTATTTTCACGATAATCAGAACAAAAAAGAAGCGTTAAATCAAACTGTATACATTGTGTATAATAAAAAACAGGTTGTGCATTAATCTATGCTTAATGGTTTTGATGATCTATCGATTTATTAGCGATAAATATGATAACAGTCAGTTTAAAGTAGTATAAATTACTCACTTTTTTGCTTAGCATTCTGTTGATTTAAAAACGGTAAATTTTTACTGTAGGTATCAAAATTATTGTCGGTAACTATTTAACTGGTTTTCGACCTGTTTTTATAAAGCTTCTTACTGACGATATATAGGCTTAAATGACGGAAAATAGACTGTTAGTGTTTTGACCAGGAATCTTGCCATCAATAACTCTGAGAGCGTAGAAGATACTATGTGCTTCAGCTTCTTCTCTGCTGTCACATGTGTTTTTGCTTTTATAATATTGCTGTTTAGATACCGTATCAGTTTTCATGTTACGCATAATTAATACTCTTACGCTCCATTTCCCGTTGTCTGTAATTTCTTCCGGGGCTGCAAATATCAGGAAACCTTTATGCTGTGCTTTAATCATTGGCAGATCCTTGTTTTGTTGTAAAACTTGCCACAAGAGAAAAGATAGCTGAGCTTCATAGAGACGTTACTTCGAATTACCTATTTTGGGTAGTGAGGAAGTCGGAGATTTTTTTCGCTTTAGTCAGCCAACCCTGCGGGCTTCTCAAAGTAAGAGTTTTTAGGAACGTTAGATTTGATCTGATTATTTAACGTTAAACTTCCTGCTTGGTTGGATGAAGAGGTAAACAATCTAGAGACCTGGTGCTTGTGGACTGTGGCCCTAATGCTGGCTGTGTTATAAAGAGTCTTTCTACCTGTATATGGATATTATGAAAATGAATTATGGATTGATTCTTCTCCTCTTATTAGCCACATCCATCTCGGCGAGTGCCGGTATTCGTTTACCGAATGGCGATATCGCTGACGAAGGTGATGACATCAGCAAAGTTTATGATGCATGGGGCTATCCTGATATGACTGTGTCTTCTGAGAAAACCTGCGGAAGGGTAATAAAGAAAAAGCAAACATATTGCTCTAAGCGACGAAGTATCTGGAAGCGAAACGGTATGTACGAGATGATTCAGCACGACGGCAATATGATAATAAAGACCCGTTCAACTCGTTCTGAGCGTAAGCTTAAGAAAGCTTTTTAATGTATCCGGAGTATGTGACGGATTGCCTGCTCAGGAAACTACTGCGTTTTTAGGCGGGTAATCTGTCGTTGTGAGAGCGGGGTGAAATCTAAAGGTCTCTGGTGAGTTAAGTGCGTATTAATGGAGAATCCGGTCAGGTATTGATCAGTGATTAAATGTGCTGATGGATATAACCCAAAAGTCAGGTTTTATAATCTTTTAATTCTAAAAAGAAATAAAAAATCTTTTCTTTATATCTTCTTGAGAGTATCTTTTCCGTCACTTCAAGTGCCGTTGTCAGAGATCCTGATAGCTGTGCTGAGTTAGCTGTTACCCACAGATTTCTCGTTTTCAGGAACACTATTCATGCATACTTCCAATCCTTTGGCGCTGCTTCCGTTAGCGCTGTTTCTTACGCTGTTCATTGGCAGCGGGATTTATTATCAGGCACAAGGCGTAGACTTTGCGTTCTATCAGATTTCGGCGCCAGTGGCGATTATCCCGGCAATCGTGTTGTCGCTATGTTTCTCGCCAGGGTCACTGAATAACCGTCTGGAATCTTTTATTAAGGGCATCGGTGATTCGACCATAATTACCATGGTACTGGTGTTTTTACTGGCAGGTGCTTTTGCTTCAGTGGTTAAAGCTGTTGGTGGTGTGGATGCGACGGTTAGCCTTGGGCTGAGTATTATGCCTGAATGGCTGTTATTGCCGGGTATATTCATTATTGCTGCTTTCATTGCTACGTCGATGGGAACCTCTATGGGAACCATTGCTGCAGTAGCTCCCGTAGCAGTTGGGCTGTCTGAATCCAGTGACTTGCCATTGTTGCTGACCACTGGTGCTGTCGTAGGTGGAGCTATGTTTGGCGATAACCTGTCGATTATTTCGGATACTACTATTGCTGCGACACGAACCCAGGGGTGTGAGATGCGGGATAAATTCCGCCTGAATCTGATGATTGCAATGCCTGCTGCTTTTATAGCTATTTTGTTACTGGCGTACCAGAGTAATCCCGGCGAAGTGCTGCCGCATGACTATGAGCTTATAAAAGTACTGCCTTATTTAACGGTGCTGGTACTGGCTGTTATGGGCGTTAATGTCATGCTTGTTCTGTTAACTGGTATTTTGCTGGCGGGCGGTGTTGGTTTTATAACAATGCCAGATTACAGTGTCGCGCAGCTATCCGGACAAATATATGATGGTTATACAGGCATGCAGGAAATCATGATTCTGTCGATGCTGATTGGTGGGCTGGGAGCTTTGATTAAACAGCAGGGTGGCCTGAATTATATTGCAGATAAAATTGAAGCGCTGACCCATAAAGAAGGGCGGGAAGATGGCCGCAGGGTTGGTGAGTTTAGTATTGCTGCTAGTGTAGCGGCTATTAACCTGTGTACGGCTAACAATACAGTGTCTATTGTTATTGCCGGCTCTTTAGCGAGGGATATCGCAAACCGCTATGGTGTGAATGCCAAGCGGGCAGCCAGTCTGATGGATATTTTTTCCTGTGTTGTACAGGGAATGATTCCCTGGGGAGCTCAGATTCTGCTGGCATCATCTATAGCGAAGGTTTCGCCACTGGAGTTAGTAACTTCTGTACAGTATTGCTGGTTTTTGGGGCTGGCGGCGGTGATTTCTGTGATCATAGCTAAACCAGGATATGCCCGGTAAAACATCACAAAAATAGATTTAAGCAGTACACAAACGTGACGGTGTGGGTTTTCTGATGAATTCGCGCCGTTTTTGAATATTTTTGTCTGAAAAAACGGTTTCATTTTTGGATTCTGGAATAGTAGATGTGTATCATTCTCTGGTTCCGAAAATACAGAGTTAACGGATGATTATGTTCAAAAGAGTTCTCTTGTTGGTAGCCGCTGTTGGGGTGTCTGGTTGCCAGTTACAGTCTCTGATAAAACCTGAAAATACATCTCAGGAAGAGTCTTCAGATACATCGGCAAAAGCATCACAGGTAACGGTTGAAACTACACCGGGTAATGTTGCACCTCAAAAACCTGTTGTCGCGTCAGTGAAGAAACCCGAAGTTTCATCACTTAAGGAAGAGGATCCACTGAAGGCAGAGCAAAGTAATGCAATTCTTGCTGGCAGACTGGCGGTGATTAATGCCCGCCTTCATGAAGTTTGCCCTGTATCTGATTATGAAAAAGGTGAACTTAAGCAATGGTCAAATACACAGGATCAGTTGTACCTGGGTAATCAGGGATCACCTTTTAAGAGTTACTACGAACATGGTAAGGGAATTGCGATAACCTATACTACTGATCATCTTAAAGATGTTTTAGCTGTCACCAGTAAAGATTCTGGTGTGAGCTTTACTGAAAATTGCAAAATTATGGTTGCTCAGGTCATCAAGAAAAATGCCCATTTGCGAGCGCTTAGTCAGACGGAAACAGAACCGCCAACTTTCAGTTTCTGATTTACTCTTGCATCACAGCTATTAAAAAAGAGAAAGAACCGCTGATATATTATTAGCCGGTATCTTTCTCTTTTTTGTTTTAAGGTGCAAATCCTGGTTTATAGCCCCAGTTTGTCTGCTACATAATCAGCATCTTTGTCGCCCCTGCCGGAAAGATTAACCAGAATGGTCTGATTCTGATCCAGCTGTGGTGCCATCCGCATGGCCCAGGCAACAGCGTGAGCACTTTCCAGTGCGGGAATAATGCCTTCTACCCGGGACAGCGTCATAAAAGCGTTCAGGCATTCTTCATCAGTTACTGATTCATACTGTACCCGTTCGATATCTTTCAGGTAGCAATGTTGCGGTCCGACACCGGGGTAATCGAGCCCGGAAGCAATTGAGTGAACCGGTAAAGGCTGGCCTTCTTCGTCCTGTAGCACGTAACATTTAAAGCCATGTATTTCGCCGGGTGAACCCAGTGTCAGGGTTGCAGAATGGTCCGGGGTGTTAAGTCCTTTGCCGGCGGGTTCTACGCCAACAATACGCACATCATCATCGTTTAGAAATGCAGTGAACAAGCCCATTGCGTTTGAACCGCCGCCGACACAGGCGGTTATATAATCAGGATTCTTTTCAAATCTGTTCTGAAATTGCTGACGAGCTTCCCGGCCAATAATGCTCTGAAAATCCCGCACCATTTTCGGAAAGGGATGGGGGCCGACCACTGAGCCTATGGCATATATTGAGTTAACAGGATCCTTAAGGTATTCCTCGAATGCGCTATCGACAGCATCCTTTAACGTTGCTGTGCCACGGGTAACCGGTATCAGGTTACAACCCAGAATTTTCATCTTGGTAACGTTAGGATGTTCTTTTTCTATATCCACCTGACCCATATGTATTTCACAGGGGATACCTACCAGTGCGCAGGCGGTTGCCAGAGCTACTCCGTGCTGGCCGGCACCTGTTTCTGCAATGACTTTGGTTTTGCCCATGAATTTTGCCAGCAGAGCTTCACCCAGGCAGTGATTAATTTTATGGGCTCCGGTGTGATTGAGGTCTTCACGCTTGAGGAATATTTGCGCACCGCCCAGTTGATCGCTTAAACGTTTAGCGTGATAAACCGGGCTGGGACGGCCAACGTAATCCTGAAATAACTGCATCAGTTCATTTTGAAATGTTTCAGTATGGCGGATTTCTTCATAGGCATGATTAATCTCATCCATAATTGCTTTCAGTCCAGGGGGGATAATCTGCCCACCGTATTCTCCAAAGAAACCTTCGGCATCTGGCATTGGCGCAAAATTGAACTGACTCATGGGTACTTCTCCTGGTTCTTGCATGGACCGATTTTGCAGAGCTTTGAATGTCCGCGATCAGTCACTTTGTTATATGCATAGCAAAAGAAGAACTATAGGGATTAAGCGCAGAAGAGACTGTTCGCCATTAGTCTAAGAAGGCTGTTCTGGAATGGTACTAAAAGCTGAGAGAGAAATAAGAGAAGGAGTGTAGAGAAGAAGTGAAGAAAGGAGGCTGGAAAGATTAACCGAAATCCAGTTCGATCTGTTGTTCTTTAGCGACGGTTTTTTTGAAGCCCAGCAGTTTCTTTTCGCGGCCAATTTCACGCAGCCTGTGGCGGGCTTCGTGGTAACAGTGATATACCGTGTGATTAAAGGCATTATCCTGATGCAAAGAGTTACCCCAAGATTCGCTAAGCACCCAGTCGCCTACCAAGTCCTGGTAGAGTCGGACGATAAAAAAGTCCTGTTGTTTGCGCCAGCGAATGATCAAGAGTGCTTCCTAAATAAAATGACTGCATATTTTACTGCAATCTTGTGTGGCCGGGAATTATAATCATGCTTGAGACGCTTAACCAGCCGTAATTTCAGTATCTGGAGCCCTATTTGAATAACCTGCCGTTACATATTGTCGCTGATGAAAACATTCCAGCCGTTGAAAGCCTTTTTGGCAGCTTTGGCAGCATTCGCCGTTTACCGGGACGTCACCTGAAAAGAGAAGATGTTGCTGATGCAGATGTTCTTCTGGTGCGATCAATCTCGCAGGTTAATGCCGGTTTACTGGCAGGCAGTAGCGTTCGCTTTGTCGGTACCGCGACCATTGGCACTGATCATATTGATCAGGCTTATTTACAAGAGCAGGACATCAGTTTCTCCAGTGCGCCAGGCTGTAATGCAGACGCTGTGGTGGAGTATGTTATCAGCTGTTTGTATATGCTGGCCGCAGAACAGAACTTTGAATTACTCGGAAAAACCGTTGGTATTGTTGGGGTTGGTAATGTCGGCGGCCGGTTACAGCGGCGCTTGTCAGGCATGGGGTTAAATGTACTGATTAATGATCCTCCCAGGGCGGAACGGGAGACGGATTCGAACGAGCAATTTACAGCGTTGGAGCAGTTACTGAGCGAAGCCGATATTGTCTGTTGTCATACCCCGCTAACGACGACAGGAAGCCATCCGAGTAAACATTTGCTCAATCAGGACAACCTTGATTCCCTCAAACAGGGAGCTATTTTGCTGAACGCAGGACGTGGTCCGGTAATTAATAATCAGGATTTGCTCAACTGGCACCGGCAGCGTGAAGACGTCACACTGATTTTGGATGTCTGGGAGCATGAGCCGGCCGTAGATGCTGAGTTGGCGGCTCGGGTTCGCATAGGTACGCCGCACATAGCCGGGTATAGCCTGGAAGGTAAAGTGCGGGGGACTTTCATGTTGTATGAGGCATTTTGTCAGGCACAGGATATTTTGCCTGAACTGACACTGGATGACTGTTTGCCAGCGGCTGAGTTGACGGACCTGACATTGAATAAGACAGTAGATGTAAGACAAGCAATTGATGCTGTATATCATCCGGCAGCTGATGATCGGCGCTTTCGTAATTCTTTACTGGATACCGTGCAGCAACCTGTTAATTTTGACCGTTTGCGTAAAGAGTATCCGGTACGCCGCGAATTTTCTTCGCTGACACTTCATGGAGTTGATTCGGACAGCGTTGATGGCAGGCTGTTACTGTCGCTGGGTTTTAAACTTGGCGGGCAGATTTAAACATGGCAAAGAGTCTGTCAGATCTGAAGTTGCAAATAGGTGAACCCGTAAGGGTTGAAATAAAGGCGCCGAAAGGCCATTACATGACTTCTCTAGTCGGTGTGGTGGATGGTAGCGGAGTGTTTATTCAGGCGCCTAAGAATGCCCGTGGTGAAACAGTGCTGATTACTGAAGGTAACATCATCACGTTGCGTTTGCTGAGTAACAACCGAATTATTACTTTTACCTGCAAGCTATTAAAGCAATATGACTTACCGGTTTCATACTGGCTGTTAGAGTATCCCTCGAGTATTGAATCAAAACAGATCCGAAGCAATACCCGGGTACCGGTGAATCTGATGGTATCTGTTGATGATATTGACGAGATGAGTCACCGGGATGATTTACCCTGTTCCGCGTTGGGTGTTGATATAAGTCTGAGTGGCTGCTGTGTGCAGTTTGGCCGGACGCTAGGAGATATCGGTGATCGTTTTTATCTGACGACCCGGGTGAGGGTAGCGGATATAGAACATGTGATCCTTACCCCGGTTGAATTACGTAACCTGCACAGAGGCAGTGAAGCGGGCAGTGTGGTTATTAACCATGGTTTTAAGTTTATCGACCTGGATGAAGACTCTCGTTTGATCTTAATTGCCTTTACGTATCAGCAGTTTCTGGTTGAAACGGGCAATATGGAACCTAACGGTCAGGAATTATAAACGCTGGTTACCGATGAATGATGTACACCAGTCGCGATCTGGTGCGATGGCGACTGGTATGAAAGGTTTACGCGTAAGATATAAGTGTAAGAAACAACAATACGGTGCTTGAGGGGGCATCACAGTACACAGGAATAAAGATGTTTCGATTAGGTTTGATTGTAAATCCCGTTGCGGGACTGGGCGGAAGCGTTGCGTTGAAAGGCAGCGACGGTGAAGACACAGCTGCAAAAGCAATAGCTTTAGGCGCTGAGCCCAAGGCGAATCTACGTACCCGTCAGGCGCTTGAACCGTTGCAGGGGCTTGTAATGGAAGTGGTTAGCTTTCCTGCTGAAATGGGTGCCGATACTGCTACTGAAATGGGTTTTAACCCAAAGGTTATTGGTGAAATCCAGTCTGGCCATACAACCGCGGAAGACACTGAAAAAGCAGCTATTGCTATGGTTGCTGAAGGTGTTGATCTGATTTTGTTTGCTGGCGGTGATGGTACAGCTCGAAATATCTGTCATGCCATCGAAAATGCGGTACCAGTGCTGGGCATACCTGCAGGGGTGAAAATTCATTCCGGTGTGTATGCTGTCACGCCTAAGGCTGCCGGCGAAGTGGTAGCAATGCTGGTACGGGGAGAAATAGTCACTTTAGATGAGCAGGAAGTACGGGATATCGACGAAGTTGCTTTTCGTGAAGGCAGAGTCCGTGCTAAATATTATGGTGAGTTACTGGTACCGCAGGAAGCCCGCTATGTGCAGAATGTTAAAAGCAGCGGTGGTAAGGAAGTTGAAGAGCTGGTGCTGGATGACATCGCCGCAGACTTCGTTGAAAGCATGGAAGATGATGTTCTGTATATTATGGGGTCAGGCTCGACTGTCCAGGCGCTGATGAATGAACTGCGTCTGGAAAATACTTTGTTGGGTGTTGATCTGATTGAAAATGGCAAGTTAATTGGTCAGGATCTGACTGCTCAGCAGTTGCTGGAAATGACAGATGGGCGCGAAACCCGGTTGGTGATTACAGTAATCGGTGGGCAGGGGCATATTATTGGACGTGGTAATCAGCAACTGAGTCCAGCGTTGTTAAAACGTCTTGGACGTGAAAATATCATTGTTGTCGCGACTAAAACTAAAATACAGTCGTTGGATGGTCGTCCACTTATTGTCGACAGTGGCGATGCAGATCTGAATCATCAGTTAGCTGGTTTGATCCGTATTGTTACCGGATACCGGGATGCGATTCTTTACCGGGTCGCAGATTTGTAGCGGAAGCTGTTTAACTGAGTCATGATTCAGTGGCACTGTTAAAATTTAGAGCAGAGCTATTTATACAGAAAACCGGGCATTCGCAGGTCAATGGATGTCTGGTGAGAATAATAAAAAATTGAAATAGGCATGATTATGACCAGAACAGAATCGTTAGTACCGTTTGGATACGCAATACTCCTCAATATCGCTTTTTTATTAGCTTTGATATCTATACTGGGGGCTGGTTATAGCTGGCTTTGGATCATGACGATTCCGTTAAGCAGCTATATCGTTGTTGTTAACTCTAAGGACCATCCGGGGTTTTCAGGCACACCAAAAGCGCTGAATGTGATATTGGTATGTGGTGTTCAGGTTGGTGCAACTTTTTTCATAGGTATAGCTGCAGCATTGGTGTTGTTTTTGTTAGCTTTTTTATAAGTTCTGGCTGGTTGGAGTTTGCCTGATATTTGTTTTTGGGAATGCTAAAGCAGCTTTGGCATTCAGAAAATGAGTATGGCCGGAAACGTGTTAGTTAAATAGACCGATAGTTGGCAGATCCAATGTCAGCGTTAAAAAATATTTACAATGCAGAGTCTTAGTCTTTTAGCTTGAGTTATACGCATAATCCTTGTTACAGGACTGCAGTAATTCTGACATTTCCCTGTCATAATTTTTCCTTATTCTCCTTAGCCATCAAAACTTATTAGTGCTCTGGAGATAATAACTATGTCTATGAAGAAGCTTGCGACAGCAATGATGGTTGCCGGTGCTACTCTTGCGCTGACTGCTTGTCAGACCCAGCAGGATAAGCCAGTTGCTGAAGCAGCAGTGCCTCAGCTGAATAATCAGGATTTATACGAAGTGGCACATGAAGGCCGTCATTACGTATTTGATGATTTTGCTACCTACCAGCAGTTTCTGACAGTAGGTGAAACTTCATACCGTAAAGTATTTATCGGTGGTGGCCCTAAAGGTGAAAGCCTGGTATTTGGCCTGCGTGGCGAAGACAAGAAGAAGCTCAATGGTCTGGCCGGTGTTGAAATGTATAAGGGTGCAATGCCAGCGGCTGAAGATTTTTACGGTGAGATGCGCGGCGAAGACGGTCGTTTATACGTGTTTAACCGTTTAGATGATATGGAAGCTGTTCGTCAGACTGGCGAAGCTGCTTACCGTCTGACTCAAATTGGTACTGGTCCACAGGGTCAGTCAGTGGTGTTTGTTCTGAACAAAACCAATAAGAAAAAATATCCTGAAGCGCTAGTTAAGCGTTATAAGGAAATGAATTCTTTGTAATTATTGTTCGGATTCAGAATATAGTCCAAACCCGCCTGACGGCGGGTTTTTGTGTGGATTTCAAGAACGCCTCTTCTCTAATCGCAGGCTATAACAGCCAAAAGCTGCGTACCTTGCAATGGCAAAGGCAACCTTGTTATCTGAAAACAGCTTAGCAAGTACGGCTTCAGCATTTGAGGGGGTTGCCAGTTTTGCATCAATGATGCGTTCATTCTTACAATAAGTTTTCAATACGAATGTTTCACCTAAGTAGCTAGCGTTTGTTTCCGTTGGGAAGGGTAGCTTAGACGTATCGAAATTTTCGTCGCTTTGCTCCGCGAGTATAAAGACAGGCCCATATTCTTTATAAGGCCCGGGCTGACTGAAAGGGCAGTAGCTCGCCAAAATGATTTGCTCACCGGGTAAAGCCCTTCGCATTACATCCCTGCAGGGTTCACCGCCGTTGGCAACAGTGATTTCAACAGATTGATTCTGATCATCTCTCAGTGTGTTTCTAACTTTATCGGTAAAGTCGCGACGTAACGGAATTATTCTGTACTTCATTGGTTACCCCATCGTTTTTATGGTCAGCTGCTTTTATTGGCACATTGATTTGATCACTCAGGCAGGTTCAACGAACCTGTTTTCTTGCGTTTGTATTACATAAAGCAGTTTTCGATGTTCAGAAAATGCAAAGAGTAAGCTGAACATCTAGCTATGTTTACTGATGTCTTTTGCAACGAGGCCGGCAGGTTTTCTGGTTATTTGTAGAAAGATTGGGCAGTAACAGGCAGGTATAGTGGGTCTGTTGAGTTTCTTGTTATTGACATACTCTTCCAGCCAGTTAGTGGTTTACACATATTGAGAAAGGTAATGATGTGAAGCACGGGAATATGGAAAGGCTGGAGAGTGTATGAATCTGATTTATTTTCGAATGTATACGGCTGTAATTTTTCATTCGACAGCGTATGGAATTACGTTTCTGCTGCCGCTTCGGATAGGGCAGTTGGGTGGAAGTGAAATCCATGTTGGGCAGATACTCGGTATAGCAATGCTATCAGCACTGCTTTCAGGCGCGTTTTCAGGGCATCTGGCGGATCGCTTAGGGAAAGTGGGCGCAATTACTCTGTCTGCGTTAGTTCAGATGGTGTCGCTTTTGTATGTTGCAATGCTAAATGGGATACACGCAAGTAATCTGATAATTGGTTTAGGCCTGGGCTTCGGTTGGGCGATTTTTTATCTGTTGACGCCTGTTTTGACGGTAGCTATTTCACCGGTATCACAAAAAGTTCGTATTTTGACAATAATTTCTGGCCTGATGATGCTGGGAGTAGGGACTGGTCCGGTTCTTGGACGTGTGTTCCAGGCGTTGGCGTTGAGTATCAACGATATATTTATTCTGGGGGCTGCTTTGTCAGCGGTTAGTGCTGGATTATTTTTATCCCTTAAAAATGATGTTTCAGAAAGTTCGGAGGGGCTATTTCAGTCAGGTGCTTCACTGAGTATGGAGCGAATAAAAGCGGTATTTAATACTAAAGCCAGAGTGCCGGTTCTGATGATTGCTATCGGTGGGGCTATCTTTGGTTGTCTGACCAATTTTCAGACTATCATTGCTGAAGCCAAGGGCATCGATTTTTCGTTATTCTTTTCTGTTTTTGTGGTGACGGTTGTTGTTTCACGGTTGGGGCTGGCAGGTAAAATTAATACACAACCTGCGTATCCTGTGGCTGTTATTTTGCTGATCCTTATGTGCCTGTCACTTGCTTCTTACACTTTTGTAATGCAGTCGGCGACGGTTTTTATAGCCACCACCGTAGTGTTCGCACTGGGTTATGGGCTGACATATTCAGTGTTGAATGGGGTCGTCGCTAATATTAAAGAGAGTGATTTACTGCAGCCTGCGCTGTTGGTTTTTCCGTTAGCTTATTTTGTCGGATTATATGGTTTTCCGTTTATCGGCGGGTGGCTGCTTAGCGTTGGCGGTGTTGATATGTTACTGGCTGTTTTGCTCTTGCTGGGTGCGTTGGAATTAATTTTGGCGGCTGTGAGTTTATTGCAGCAAAGAAAATATAAAGTCTGAGTGGCGGGTTCTGCATGTGGGGGGAATAAGTCTGTCACTCCCGTGTAAAGCCAGTTAGCTCTTGCTTCAGGATACGATGAAATACTCACTGTATTGCGGAAGCGGTTAACCTTTGATATCCGTCACAAAGATAGCAATAAAATTTATGCTGCATCTGCGAAATGAACATTTCACAGGTAGAATACCGACTATTATGTTTGCTAATCCATTGCAGGGCAGTTGCCGTGAGTACCCGATACCTGAAGCGTTTGTTCAACCCCAAGTCTATCGTCATTATCGGTGCTTCTGAGCGGCCTGATAATATGGGTGGCGTGGTTCTGCAGAACTTACTGGAGGGCGGCTATAAAGGTCAGTTAGCGGTAGTGCACCCGGATATTCAAAGTGAAGTATTCGGTGTACAGGCTGTTGCGGAAGTTACAGATTTGGATTGGGTGGCTGATCTGGCGATTATTTGTTCCCCCCCGGCAACTGTTCCAGCTGTAGTTGAAACGCTGGGAAGACAAGGGGTTAAAGCTGCAATGATTCTGACCGGTGGTTTGTCCCGGACACTCGGCCCGGACGGTAAAAGCCAGCGGGATGCGATTCGAGAAGCAGCTGAACCATATGGTATTCGTATTCTTGGTCCGGATTGTATGGGGATGCTGGCACCCTGGCAGAATATCAATGCCAGTTATTCGCATCTGAATATTCAGAAGGGGAAGGTCAGTTACATAGGTCAGTCTGGCCTACTTGGTACGGCAATGATTGACTGGGCGAATGGTCAGGGAATTGGCTTCTCACATTTTCTTACCTTAGGTGATGGTGTCGATGTGGATCTGGCGTCGATTATAGATTACCTGGCGCAGGATCAGCATACGCAGGCCATTTTGTTGCAGATGGATCATCTTATCGGTAACTCCCGGGGCTTTATAAGTGCTTTGCGGGCTGCTTCACGCAACAAGCTCGTGCTGGTGCTTAAATCAAATATGGTGTTCGCGGAAGACCGGTTAGAAGCGCTTGCTCCTGGAATTGCTCACGAAGATTTAGTGTATAACGCTGCGCTCAGTCGTGCCGGTGCTGTACGGGTTGATAGCAGTGATCAGCTGTTTAATGCGCTGGAAACTCTGTCACGTATGAAGACCATGCGTGGCGAGCGGTTAGCAATTGTGTGTAATGGTTTAGGACCGAGTGCGCTGGCAGCGGATCGATTACGCAAACGTGGTGGTCGGCTGGCGCAAATCAGCCCGGCAACTGTAGAGGCGCTGAAGGATGTTCTGCCGTTGAGCTGGAGTGGACGTAACCCAGTTGATCTGAGTGCTGAAGCTACTCCTGCATGTTTTTCCCGTGCCGTTGAGTTACTGACAAAAGATGATCAGGTTGATGTGGTGCTGGTGGTTCATGCTCCTACCCGGCTAGCATCCGGCTCAGATACCGCGGAAGCGGTGATTGCTGTTGCTAAAAAAACTGTGCGTAATGTTTTGACCTGTTGGATGGGGCGCAGCACCGCCATTGATTGTCGTAATCTGTTTAACGTTGCAGGTATGACGACTTTTATCACACCGGAAGAAGCGGTAGACGCTTTTATGTATATGGTGGATTTTCATCGTAACCAGAGCGCGATGAAACAGACCCCGCTGCCTTTTATTACTCAAAACCGTGAAAATCATATTCGGGCGAAGTATTTACTGGAAGTAGCCGCCGCTGAAGGGCGCAACTTTCTTCGTCATCACGAAGCCTGTGACTTACTGGATCAATATAATATTCCAGTGGCTAAATCCTGGTATGCGGATGATATTGATGCAGCTGTGCATGCCTCACAACAATTTGAACGGCCGGCTGCTTTGAAAGTATTACATGATCAGAACGCCCAGCCGTATTGTTATGATGAAAGAAGTCAGCAGCGTTGGCAGGATTTAGCGCTGGATCTGGAGAATGAACAGGAAGTACAGCAGGCGGCAGTAAGGCTGGCTTACCGTGCGAGAGAACGCTGCCCGGAAAGTACTGGTCTGGGCTTTTGCGTGCAGCCGATGCAGCGGGGTAAACAGTCAATCCTGATTAATCTGGGGATCAGCCGTGACCCGGTATTTGGCCCTGTGATCATATTTGGTGTTGGCGGCTATACGGTAGACGTAATAGCGGATCGCCGGGTGATGTTACCGCCGTTAAACCTGAGCCTGGCGAGGCAGTTGATTTGTCAGAGTCGGGCATGGCAGGTATTACAGGAAAATAGCCACCGGCCACACAGTGATCTGGAGCAGTTGTGTGAAGTGTTGCTCAGTTTATCGCAAATGGCGGTGGAATTACCTCATTTGCAGGCGATTGAGATTAATCCGCTGATGATCAATAAACAGGGCGTGCTTGCCGTAGATGTGGCTGTATCACTTGGCGGGCGAGCTCGTCTGGCTATTTCGCCTTATCCGGAACATCTGCGCGATGTGGTACTTCTTAAAGGTGGCAGAGAGGTTGAGGTAAGGCCTATTCGTGGCGAAGATGAGCCTAATCATCTGATGTTCTATAACAGTCTTAGTGCCGAGTCGATCAGACTGCGTTATTTCTATAATCGTGGGGTCCCGGATCATCTCGAACTGGCTAACTGGACACAGATAGATTATGACCGGGAGATGGCATTTATTGCCACAGCCTGGAAGGCTGATGGCAGTGGTTGGGAAACCCTTGGTGTCGTACGTGCAGTGACAGATGCCGACAATGTAAGGGCTGAGTTTTCCGTCGTTATTCGTGATGAACTGCAAGGGGAAGGGCTGGGCCGTATTCTGATGCAGAAGGCGATCGACTACTGCCGTAGCCGGGGAACGCTATTGTTGATGGGGTCTACTCTGGTGTCGAATAAAGGGATGCAGGGGCTGGCGCGTCATTTGGGTTTTAAGAATCGTTACAACATGGATGAAGACGCGATTGAAATGGAAATGTTGCTGAATGAACCGGAACAGGACTGGCAAAAGCAACGTTTAAAGCATTAGCATAGAAGGTAATCATGGGCATTGAAGGGGCACTCTTCAATGCCTGATCACTTATAGCGTTGGGCAGAATACCTCGTGCAGGGTATGAATAATGCGAGTTGCATTATTGCCTGACAACGAATAGTAAATGGTCTGCGATTCGCGGCGGGTGCTGACTAATTCATCCTTGCGCAGTACAGCCAGGTGCTGCGATAAAGCCGATTGACTAAGGTCCAGGTAGTCATTTAACTGAGTCACCGAAAGTTCTTTGCCATCCAGGTGGCAGAGGATCAAAAGTCGGCTTTCATTACTCAGGGCTTTCATTGTTTTTGCGGCTTGTGCCGCATTGTCTTTCATCATTACCAGGGTCTCTGGCGTCATAGGATGATCCGCAATGGTATTCAAGGGGAAATCTCCGGCAATTTTTATTATTGTGTGGGGCTGGCCGAGGATCACTCGGTTATCCAACACAAGGATTCTAGTGGAATTGGAGTTAAATCTCAATTTGCTAATACACTAGAAACGGCGCCGGCTGGCGAGCAGCTATCAGAGTTTTTTGTTCAGATGGTTTCCGATCAGGTATTCGCGTCCGGCACAGACTATTCTTTTGTGATCATATACCTAAGTATCAGGCCGGACATTGATCTGAATCGGGTTATGATGAAGGGGTTTCTGCAGGCTCAGTTTTGGCCAGATTTGCAAAGAAACTATCGAGTTTTTCCTGTACCAGGCCGTAAGTTGTATCGATGTTTGTTGCAATATCACCTTCTAACACTTTTAAGCCGTCAAGGATTTCTCTGGCTTCATCAAATCCCTGTTTGATGCCACCACGGATGATTTCGCTAAACTTCTCTGCGGCTTCAGACTCACTGAGTTCAGGGTTCTGCTGACGGTAACTGGCAAAAAATCCTGTCGTCTGAGTAGCGATACGTTCTGCTGTTGCTTCCGGACTGACATCCAGACCTGAGTCATAGGCTTTGTTGATTGAACTCTCACCCAAATCAGTTTCTAAAACTTCATTAAGCTTATCAATGGCACTGCGGTAAAGCAGAGTCATTGAATCATTACCAGATTTTATACTGACTTCCAGAGAGGCTTTCAGGATCGACTGATTAAGTTGAGTCTTACTCGATTCTGCCTGACTGATATTTACCTGATTAGCCTGGCCCTGATTGTCTGTTTGTCCGGTTTTACGATTGTGTTGCGCAGGCGTTTCATTACTGCGGATGGTTTGTCCCTGAGGGGTAATCTCCATGGCACGAATCTCTGAATGGGTTTGTCATTATCTCTACTATCGACCAGCTGACAAAAAAATCGAGTGAAATTTATTCAACCAGACTATATGTTTGAAAATTTAGCCTGGCTGAAAGCAGTCGGGAAGGGTTATTCGTTAGTAATACCCGTCTGACGGCCAATGGTACGGTTACGCCCCATTTGCTTGGCTTTATACAAGGCTTCATCAGCAGCCTTCAGCACTGCGCTGCTGTCTGCCAGGTCATCAGTGTTCTGACACAGGCCAAGGCTGATACATACCTGTACATAGTCAGATTCAGGTTTATCTGACTGGCGCTGATTTTTACCTTCATCGGCATCTTCCGGGCGGTTATCGCCGCGAATATACATAGGATAATTTGCGACAGCTTCGCGTACCCGTTCCGCTGTATGCCAGGCAGCGGCTTCGTCTTTGCCTTTGAACAAAATGGTAAATTCCTCACCACCATAGCGGAATACCTGAGCTCCTTTGGCTGCCTGGCGCATTTGGCTGGCAACCATGCGCAGCACCTGATCACCAACGTCATGACCATAAGTGTCATTAAATTTTTTGAAGTGGTCTACATCTACCATTGCCAGGGTGTAGTGTTTCCCGACGCTGGCGAGCTGATTTTCCAGTGCCCGGCGTCCTGGCAGAGAGGTTAGCTCATCAATAAATGCCATGCTGTACGAGTTAAATAAAATGGTAAATAACAACAGGATCAGTGCCGAGCAGGCAAATAATGCTGAAGCCAGAGGCTGGGCAAAAAATGCCAGCATCAGAGCAGCGGCCAGTGTCATGATAAGCATTGCCGCATCTACCAGGCTTTGGCGGCGCATTAGCAAATAGGCATTGAGCAGCAGTACCAGAGTAAAAATAATCAGGCTGACCTGGTTCAGTAATAAGGAATTAAAGGCCAGTTCCAACATGGCTGATGGCAGGTTACCTATCCATCCGGCAAATCCCTGAAATTGTTTTAGTCCGCAGAGCAAGGCATAGCTGCAGATGACTATACTGGCGCGGGGAAGCGCCCAGCGCGGGCTAAAACCTCTTTCTGGATAGAGGCTGAGTAATGCATGCTGTGTTGGAAAGAGTAAACACAACAGGCTAAAAAATACGAAGTTAGCCGGTAAGTTGAGTGAAGTTTGCAGCTCTGACTGAATAGCCGCATAAAAGCAAAGCGCGTTAAGCGTGCTAAGAAATAAACGTCCCTGATTGAAGCTCACAGCCAGAATCAGGCTAATGATGCCAAGGACATAAGGAAGCAGTGTAACAATGTCCTTGTAGTGCAGCGGCAGAGCCGCTGCCTGCTGTTGTAAAAGAACACCTGCGATCAGAGTAATGATTCCGGGAATCAGTAAACGCAGTGATTTTGTGAAGGCATAAGCAAGCAAGGAAGTGGCCTTAAAATAACAGACAAATTAAGGCGTTAGAGTAGCACAGGCGGCCTTAGTGACGAATCTGTGGCTAACCGCTTTGGGGAATTTCTTTCGCGTTTTTAGTTACCTTAAGCCTGCTCGTTATGGTACTGCTCAATCAGAATTACAATTATGCCGAGTAGGAAGGTTTCCAATTCATCAACACTTTTGTCGAAATAACTGAGAAACTTTTCTGCCTGATGCTCCTGAAGGAGTTTATTCATCAGTGCATATTGAATTTCGGGTTTACTGTTATCGGACCTGGGAGTGATCTGCCAGTTGATGAAGTCACTGTGAAGATCGACCATCTGTTCCTGAGCAAAGCGACAGAAAGGTTCGATATGTGAAGGCCCCTGAGGGCCGAGACAGCCTGACTCTACATTATAAATGATGGTCAACTTCTTGGCTGCTGGTAATGGTAAGCGTACTGTCATAGATCTGTTTAAACCTGATTCACGTCCCGTGTGAGTATAGTAATTGTTTTTTTGCTTCAGTTAACTAATAAGTAGCATTTGCTGCTATTAAATAACCGAGGGGGCGTATGGCTGCCCTATATTAAACAAGCGTATAAATCGTTTGTAAATCAACAGGCTGAATAAATCTACTTAAATTTAGCTACTCGACGGGTGCTTTGTACTCACTTTGGCACTGAGAATGAATAATGATGTGAATCATTTTCATGATAATTAATCTTGATAGTCATTATCATTTACATTACTATCGCTGCAGCTAATGTTAATGAGAATGAATACAATGTACGTCTGCATTTGCCACGGTGTGACCGACAAAAAAATTGAAGCCAGTATTGAAGAAGGCGCAACCACAATGAAGCAGTTGTCTACACAACTGGGAGTGGCGAGTCAGTGTGGGAAGTGTGCCCGCGTGACTAAGAAAATTCTTAATGAGAAGTTACTGGCGCTTGCAGAAAACGCTGCCCAGGTAGCCTGATTAATTTTTGGCTCTGCCGGGTATGAAAAAGGCTTAACTCAGTGAGTTAAGCCTTTTTTAATGGTGCTGTTTAGTCACACGTTTTTACGCGCGTTTAGCATTCTAATAGAAGATTAGATTCAGTCATCGTCTAACTGAGACTGCAGGTAATTTTCCATACCGGCATTGGCGATCAGATACTGCTGACTTTCCAGCCAGTCTATCTGTTCTTCTTGCTCTTCCAGAATACTCTCCAGCAGGCTGCGGCTGATGAAATCGTTCTTTTCCTCACACTTGGCAATGGTGTCTTTAAGCGGTTTTAAGGCGTCCAGCTCAAAATCCATATTTGCCTGAATCATTTCACCAGCATCCTCACCGATTCGCAGCCGACCAAGATCCTGAAGGTTTGGCAAGCCTTCCAGGAACAGCACCCGCTCGATAATCTTGTCAGCATTTTTCATTTTCTGAATAGAAACTTTGTAATCAGCTTTATTCAGTCCATCGAGGCCCCAGTTCTTAAACATACGTGCATGTAAAAAGTATTGGTTAATGGCAACCAGTTCGTTAGCAAGTACGGCGTTGAGGCCAGCGATAATTTGGCTATCACCCTTCATAATATCTTCCTTATTCAGGTTTCAGCGGGCTGAAAACCTTTTTGGCTGTTCTTGTTAGTTATGCGCCGGCACCGCCACCCATTTGAGACTGGGTGTAGTTAGCTATGCCAATACGGCCGATCAGGCCAATTTGCTGTTCCAGCCAGTAAACATGATCTTCTTCGGTATCGAACAACAGTTTTTCAAGGATTTCACGGCTTTGGTAATCACGTTCAGCTTCGCAGGTAGCAATAACGTCACGCACTGCCGCAACGACTTCCATTTCCAGCTTGAGGTCATTTTCCATCATCGACTTTACGTCATGACCAATGATCAGTTCACGGCGCTTGCTCAGGTTTGGAACACCTTCTAAGAAAAGGATGCGCTTGATCAGCCAGTCGGCATGCTGAGTTTCTTCTTCCATTTCGTGGTTCAGACGGGTGTAAAGCTTATCCAGGCCCCAGTCATCGTACATGCGCGAATGTACAAAATACTGGTCAATAGCTGCGAGTTCGTTCGCCAACAGCATATTAAAGGCGTCGATAACTTTTTGGCTGCCTTTCATGGGATTCTCCGTATCGGGCTTTTGTCATTCTTGTAGGCGCGGACAGGTTTATTTTTCTGATTGGTTCTACCTGCCGAACAGTTGAGTGGCATAAATATAGCGTAAAGAGATGACATTTGTGGGTGTAATTTAATGCTGTTTTTGCATACCATGCCGGGATTATCATTTGTAAATTATTATCGCTAACTAATGCATTAGATTCGTGTTAAGTAATTGAAAATAAATATCATTTAGTGAGAGTAGAGGGCAGTGGATGGAACTTGTTGAATGGGTGATGCTAATCCTGATTGTGGGCGTTGCAGGTGTGGTAAGAGGCTGTATTGGCTTTGGTTTCTCGGCACTTGTTGTCGCATCAGCGACTTTATTTCTGCCGCCTTCACAGGTTGTGCCTATGATTGCTGTACTGGAAATTGCTGCGAGTATTCAGATGGTGCTGAGTACCTGGCGGGACACTGCCTGGCGTATTTTGATATATCTGCTGATAGGTACGGTGATTGCTACGCCGCTGGGGGTGTATGCGTTGGTGGTAATGCCCGCAGATAACATACGGCTGTTGCTTTCCGGTGTAATTCTGCTGATGAGTGTATTACTGGCAGTAGGCTGGCAATACCGCGGTCCCACAGGGCCGATGCCATTTTTCGGGTTAGGGCTGGTGTCTGGCGTTTGCAACGGTGCTGCAGGTGTCGGCGGTTTACCGGTTGCGACTTTTCTGACGGCTATGAATCTGACGATGACAGAGTTGCGGGCGACCTTGGTAATGTTCTTTCTGCTGACAGATATCGTTTTACTTAGCACTGCATCCGGACATGGCTTGCTGAACGAAGAGCTAATATGGCAAAGCCTGGCGATGCTGCTACCTATGGGAGTCGGAATCTTTTTCGGCTCACGTTTATTTAACGTGTTGCCTGAGAAAAAACTGCGCAGCGGTGTAATAGGATTGCTGATCCTGTTATCAGCCGTCGGCATTATTCGTGCCGGAATTCAGGCCTTTACCTAGTGCTTTGTGCAACAGAAGGATTTATTCACCGGAGTAATTTAAGACGTATGCTATAAAAAGCGTTGAAAAATTCTTATGCTGATACATGCTTAAAGAGTGCTGAGTGAATAGGAGGTCTTCCGGTGAACATAGATAAAATTCTGGTTAACGTTGAAGAAGGTAAGGATCATAGCTTTCTGCTTGAGAAAGCATTGCGACTGGCTGAGTCCAGCGGTGCCCGTATAGAACTGTTCCGCTGTTGCTATAACACTTCGTTGCGTAATAGTTATCTGTTCGATAAGGAAGGTTTGCTTCGGGCTGAGCACGGGTTCATGAATCAGGCTGAAAAGGAACTGGAAGAACTGGCTAAGCAGATTGCTGCTGAAGGTATCGACGTTGATTACGATGTCTGCTGGGAGCGCCATCACGCGGACAGTTTAGTACGTAAAGTTTTACGTTATCAGCCGGATATCCTGATGCATCAGATTGAAAAGCATTCCCGACTGGGACATTTCCTGTTTGCTCAGAGTGACTGGCAGTTGATCCGGGAATGCCCGGTGCCTTTATTACTGTTAAAAGAACATAGCTGGTCTGATGGTGGTCATGTGGCAGCGACGGTTGACCCTTTTCATGAGTGTGAAGAGCCCGTTGTGCTGGACAGCCATATTCTTAACTGGAGTGCCGGAATTGCTCAGCATCTGGAAGGTGAAATGCGGGTGATGCATTGCTTTAATGTACTGCCGCATTCAGCTATTTTTGATGAGCACGTTGTAGCGGATTTTGAAGGGATGCAGGTAAAGGTGCGTCGCGAACATATCAGGGCATTAGATAATCTGCTCGAACCTTATGGGCTAAATACTGACAGCTCGAGAGTAAATTTGCTGGAAGGTGCACCACATCGAATGATGCTGGAGTATGTAGATGAGCATCATGTGGATTTACTGGTAATGGGTGCGGTATCCCGGGGTGTATTTGACCGGCTTATGGTGGGCAGTACCATTGAACGTATCCTGGATTCTATTCACTGCGATATTATGGTGGTGAAATCTCCGGATTTTGAATGTCGGATTAGCGAGTCCTGATTATTCTGTTGTAAGTATGATGGTTTCTGTCCGGTGCTTCGAATAAGTCTTTTTGATTTCCCCTGAGATTCGAACGAAGCAGGTATGTCGCAGGCTGTTCTGAGGTGTATCGAATCATCTCTAGCTGCTGATGAATTATGTATCTAACCCTCCGCAATAGATGTGCTAACAGGCAGTTGCGGAGGGGGTACTGTCTAATTTACGTCTCTTAATAGCAGTGAAAAAAAGTCGTCCTGAGACATTATGTCTGCAACAGGGTTACTGCCCCGGTCGATCTCATCAATACTATTCAGGTAAGGGCCGTAAACAATATAATCTGTGGCCTGACCGTAAGGAACTATCCTAATATCTCGTAGTGCATAAAGAGTGGTCAAACGTGGAATTTGTGTGTCGGGAATACCGATCAGAGAAACGCGTTTTCCGTTAAGCATACATATCATCCTTGAGTATGGTTTATTGATAATTTTAAGCCTGCTGAGTCTACAGGCCGGGTTGCCGTGCTATATCCGTATCAGGCACCCTGAGCCGTCAGGTAACATTCCATTCCTATCTATTAGTTTAAAACGGCAAGTGAATATCAAAATAATACTGGCACATCGGTCATTAATTTCAAATTCTATGTCGTAGCTCCCCGCATATCCTTAACCTGTAACTGCCTCATTTGAGGGTGACTCTGCATAGCTGTGCGGATATCGCTGATCAGTATTCAGACTTTAAAACAGGCATCAATGGGAAGGTTTTTTGTGGTGATTTTCTGAGTCTTTGGGGGGAAGTTATTAACAATAGAAGTGGGCATAATGTTTGTGACCTTAGGTACTTAGGTACTTAGGTAATTAGGGACTTACTCAGGTGGTGCAGCTCCGCTGGAACCGCGTATCACCAGATGGGATTCGATCAGCTGATTGCTGATAAGTGTCCCATACTCAATATTAGCCATTAAGGCTCTGGCGGTTGCATCTCCCATTCGCCGTGATGGTGTATGCACGCTGGTTAGCCCTGGATTACTCACGGCTGCCCAGTCCTGATCGTCAAATCCTGTGACAGATAACTGTCGGGGAACAGATATATTCAGGCGGGGAGCTTCCAGTAATACACCCATAGCAAGTACGTCAGATGTGCATAGCAACGCTGTGAAGTCAGGCGACTGGCTAAGAAGTTTCTGTGCTGCCTGACAGCCGTCTGCAAAATTCAGCTCTGTTTCACTGATAGCAACATCATGAATACCTGCATCATGCAGGCAGTCCAGTGCACCTTGCACCCTAATACGGGTTCGGTCTATCAGTGCCCGTGGACCGGACAGAATATGGAATTTACGGTGACCCAGTTCTAACAAGTGCTGAGCGATGGCTTTACCCATGCTGTAGTTGTCATAACCGATGGTTGGCCAGGGGTAATCTGCGTCAAATAAGCTGGTACAGACCAGTGGCAGTTTACGGGCGGCAATCAGTTCCAGCAGATCTGAATCATGTTCCGCACCGGACAAAATAAGGCCTTCAATGCCCATTTTCAGTAATTCTTCGACTCGCTGGCTTTCGCTGTGCCGGTCAAAACCGCAGGTGGCGACAATTAATCCATAGCCTTGTGTAGCAAGGCTTTGCTCGATGGCGTCGATGAAGCGGGCGAAAATAGAGTTATCGATGGTGGGAATAACAATGCCGATAGTGTAACTGCGGTTCATTGTCAGTGAGCGGGCAGCACTGTTAGGCACATAGTTCAGCTGTTTAGCAGCCGCCATGACTTTATCCCGGGTATCCGGTCGTACACTGGATGCCTGATTAAACACCCGGGAAACGGTTGCTACCGATACCCCTGCGAGTTTTGCGACCTGACGGACGCCGCTTTGTCCGGACACTGCTTTATTCATAGGCAAGGAGAATACTGGATCTCTGAGGGTTTGAGAAGAAAGCGCTGCCGTTCCGACAGCGCTTAACGTGATTAGCGCTTACCCTGAATGATCCGGTCAAGAATCATCGAGCAGATAAGAATCGCAAATCCGGCCAGGATGCCTTCCCCGGTTGAAGCGTACTGCAAGGCTTCCAGAACATCTTCGCCCAGACCTTTTGCGCCGATCAAAGAGGCTATTACTACCATCGCCAGGCTCATCATGATGGTTTGGTTAACACCAGTCATAATGGTTTTAGCTGCCAGGGGCAGATCGACCTTAAACAGCAGGTAAGCTGGCGATGCACCAAAGGAAATAGCGGCTTCACGCACATGCTCAGGTACACCCTGTAATCCCAGTACTGTCAGTCGGATTACCGGTGGGCTACCGAATACCAGAGTAGCCAGGATAGCGGCCGGTTTACCGGTGCCGAAAAAGGCGATAATCGGTATCAGATAGACAAACGACGGCATGGTTTGCATAAAGTCCAGTACCGGACGGATAAAGGTATATACCCGCGGCTTACGTGCACAGAGAATACCCATTGGAATGCCCAGTGAGATACTGACGCAGGCAGCGGCACCCAGCAGAGAAACTGTTGCCATAGCTTTGTCCCAGAATCCCAGCAAACCAAGATACATTAAGCCGGCTATGGCAAAGATTGCTACACGTGGACCTGCACACTGCCAGGCCAGTAAAGCGATGAAGAGTATAACCACTGGCCATGGAGTGCCGACGAACAGTGTTTCAAGGCCATCCAGTAACACCCGCACGCTGTCGGTAATGTTATTGAAGAAGCCGCTGCCAGCAACGGTGGCATAGTCAAACCAGGACTTCAGACTGTCACTGACGCCAATGCGGAAACCTTCTGGTGCGGGGAATGTTTGCAGCCCTGACCAGCTGGTAGGAAAAGAAAACTGTGCTGAAGCAAGACCATATACAATGGCCACTATTCCCAGGCCGGTAACACCGCGTAGCACTGAGATACCGTGTGCCATGTAGCGATCTGAGCGCCACAGGGTGAAGTGTTTCTCCAGTGCTTGATTGGCAATGAATCCCTGAATCAGTTTAATAGCCGTCATAACTACCAGGCCGAATATCAACAGGGACATACGTTCTGTTTCTAATGCCTGGGCCTGTTGCAGTGCTTGCTGAACGGCGTTTTCCAGTGAATTGACGATGCGGGTCAGTCCTTCGACGTTACCTGTGCCGCTTTCAATAGCGCTGGCAAGTTGTTCACGCCGTTGTTCCAGCGTAGCTGTGATGCGTTCGGCCCGTTGTTTGGATTCAGCACCAAGGTCACTGAATAGCCCCAGAGATATCTGAATGCAGGCAAAGGCTTCAAGTAATACAAACACCAGAAACCAGTTCCATAATCCCCGGGCAGCAAACCATATGGGGCCCAGTAAAGCGGCCATCAGATTGAAGCTGAGAATAAAACGGTTTGCACCGCTGATCCGGGCAAAGGCTTGCTGATAGTAACTGCTGTTTTGGACACAATACTGATCAACCAGTTGATCAACACTTTGCTGGTAGGTGTTTTTCTCGTCCTGGGGAGCTGTTTCAGTATGTTGTAAGGTGCTGTTCATTCTGAACCTCCGTTACCCTGGATGCCACGCATAATATCGACTCTGTCGATAATGCCGACGGTTTCACCTTCAGCGTTATCAACTTTTATGGGGCCGGCCCATTCAATGGCGTTATCGATTAATGTATTCAGATCCGCACCTGTACTTACCCGGGGCGCGTTATCTGGCAGGGGGCCATAAGTAGCAATATAGGCTTCAGGGCTTTGCATCAGAGAGGCTGCATGCACAAACTTGAGACGTGAAATACTGGCAACAAAGTCTGCAACGTAGTCATCGACAGGATTCGTTACTATGTCTTCCGGTGTACCTATCTGTATAATCCGACCGTCTTTCATGATGGCAATACGGTGGCCAATGCGGATGGCTTCGTCCAGATCATGCGTAATGAAAAGGGTGGTTTTTTTCATCACCTGTGCCAGTTGCATAAACTGATCCTGTAACTGACGGCGAATCAGCGGATCAAGCGCGCTGAAAGGTTCATCCATTAGCAAAACCTGAGGGTCTGCTGCAATAGCGCGTGCCAGACCAACCCTTTGTTGCATACCGCCAGAAAGTTCGTGGGCGTATTTGTCTTCCCAGCCACTCAGTTCCACCAGTTCCAGCACGCGATCGGCTTCTTCCCAGCGGGTTGCCTTAGGCAAGTCGCGGATTTCCAGAGGCATGGCGACGTTGTCCCGTACAGTGCGGTGTGGCATGAGTCCAAAGTTCTGAAATACCATCGCGATTCTTCGATTACGTAAATCGCGTAGTTCCTTGGCATTCAGTCCGACGACATCATCACCATTAACATGGATGTGGCCTGCAGAAGGTTCGAGTAAGCGGTTTACGTGGCGTACCAGGGTTGATTTGCCACTGCCGGATAGTCCCATGATGCAGAATATTTCACCTTCTGCGACTTCAAAGCTGGCGTCGGCAACCCCGACAACGCAGTTATATTCTTCCAGCACCTGTTGCTTGCTGATGCCCTGATTTTGCACCGCGTGCAGTGCTTCCCGCCAACGGTCGCCGAAGATCTTCCAGACGCCGTTAACCTGAATGGCCGGCTGCTCGGTTAGTGTATTCACCGCTACTTCCTTCTTATTCTGTTCGTTTCAGGGAGCTTACAAACATATATGCCCGGCACTTCAGCATGATCCGGCTTTAAGGCTGGAAACTTATCGGCCGGGCGGCACTGCCTTAGTCGCTGATGATTTCAGGAAGCACTTCCGTTTGAGTTATTTCAGATTGCTTGTAAGTTCCTAATAACTGCGGCTTCTTCATACAGAAGCCGCGGTACTGATTTAATCAGCCTGGTTTACAGGCCAAGCCATTTGTCGACAGTTGCGCTGTTAGCATCTACCCAGGCTTTGGCAACATCTGCAGGTTCCTGTTTTTCAATAACAACCGCGTGGGTCATGGCGCTAATCGCCTGATTATCCAAGTCGATATTTTTCAGAAAGTTGGCGACTTCCGGTGCCCGTTGTTCAAGTGACTTAGAGTAAGCAACCCGAACTGTTTTTTTCGCATCGCCACTGCTGATGTGTGACTTGGTATACCATTCGGAGTCCTGATCCGGCTGAACCATACGGTATGTGTCAGGGTTATTGGTTGGCTCTTCCACCATGGTGACGTCATACAGCTTGTGCACGTAATGGGGGTTGTAGCAGTAGAACACTACGCCCTGGCGCTTTTTAATAGCTGCGGATATCTTGGCGTAGAAGACTGCTTCGTCTTCTGTAGTTGGTTCCAGAAAGTCCTCGATACCGTAGTCGCGTACTTTCACCTGATTAATTTTAGTTGACCCCCAGCCTGGTGCGCCGACCCAGATTTCACCTTTACCGTCATTATTCAAATCGAACAGTTTTTGAGCTTCAGGTGTGGCCAGATCGTAAATAGAACTGATGCCATGTTCTGTTTTCATATAACTGGGCATGCAGAAGCCGCTGACGCCTTCATAAGCACCTTCGCTAAGGGCAACCGTGCCATTTTCGACAACGTATTTGTCGGTAAAGCTTTGCTGGTTAGGTAGCCAAACGTCAGGGTGTACGTCGATATCCCCGCGACCTTTGTCCATACCGGCATAAATGGCTGCGTTAGCGCCTGGGGCGAGGCCGACTTCCGCGCCAAGCTTTTCACTGGCAACTACCTGTATCAGGTTGGCGATGATTTTTGCACCGGGCCAGCTGGGCTCACCAACGGTGATCTTGTCAGTCGCATGTGCCTGGCTGAGTAGCAGGCTTGAGGCGCCGAGGGCGACCAGCAGAGATTGACGTAAAGATTTCATGTTTCACTCCTGTTGTTATTGTTGGATCGAGTTTTGGTTATTGCAAATGAGTACCCGGCGGTATCTTTGTTACTGATGCCGACGGGTGTCTGTAAATGTTGTTGTGATGCATCGGTTAAACATGCTTATTGCCGCGCTTTGACGCGTTGCGGGTCAATGAAGGGTAATGCGCAGACACTTGCTCTGAGCCGCTTCATATGGCCGTCTAACTTACCTATTTCCAGTTGAGTACCCGGTTCAGCCAGCTCAGTTGCAATCCTGGCCATAGCGATGACCTGTTGCAGTTCCGGGGAACGGATTGCACTGGTAACAGTGCCAACCAGCTGACGTTCCATAAAAATGTGATCGCCATGCAGTGGCAGTTCGTCACCTTGAATGAGCAGGCCGACCAGCTGTTTACGGGGGGCAAGACGGTTACGTTCAATTGCTTCACGGCCAGCGAATTCGGTGTTGCGCATATCAATGGCAAAACCAAGGCCTGCTTCATCCGGCTCAATGTCACCGCCGAATTCAGCACCGTTAATCATCAGAGCTGCTTCTACTCTGAGCATTTCTAATGCCTCACCGCCCATGGCACTGACACCAAGTTCTTCCCCTGCAGCAAATACTGCATCCCAGAGGGCAAGGGCGTCGCGGTGGTCACAGAACAGTTCGTAGCCGAGCTCACCGGTGAAGCCACTGCGGGTTAACATAAAAGGAATGCCGTTACGGTCATGGCTACGGGCGATAGCACAGCCGAACCATTTAATATTGTTGAGTTCAGGTTGAGCTGGCTGAGTGAAGACTAAACGCTGTAGTAGTTCACGGCTTTTAGGCCCCTGAATCGCAAGATTACAAAGCTTGAGAGTGAGATCTTTTACCCAGACTTTGAGGTTGTTTTCCCGGGCGATTTCTTCCAGCTGGCGAGCTGATTCATCGCTACCGCAGCACCAGCGGAACAGCTGTGGTGCCAGGCGGAACAGGGTGCCGTCATCAATTACCGCACCCTGTTCCGAACAGAGCAGAGCATAGTATCCCCGATGAACAGATAGTCGGCTTATATCCCGGGTCAGTGCCAGCTGTAACAGGCGTTCTGCGTCTGGCCCATAGATATCCAGCTTGCGTAGGTTAGACATATCCTGCACGGTAACTTTGTTCCGGCAGTTCCAGTATTCAGCGATGCTGCCGGTGCTGTCGAATGCCTGAGGAACCCAGTAATTACGGGCGTTGTGGAAACGCTTGGTCAGCGCACTGGTGCGTGGATGAAAGGGTGTTTCAGTACTCATAAACGGGGTCGACTCCGGTAATGAACGATAAGCAACGGAGCGGGGGATGTCCGCATCCGGGCGGTAGATTCGCACGTGTATTTCAGTTGGATTCCAACCATTGATAGGATCAATGTCATCCGGGCATGCAGTGCTGACGCAGGTGAGATCGGTCAGTGCCTGCATCAACACATAGTCACCCGGACGTGACCAGGATTCGTCTGATCCCAGTTGATGGCTATTCGGATCAATCCATGAGTTAAAGAAGAAGTTAATGGCCGGCCAGGCACGGCGGGGCTGAATACCGTATTTGGCATAAGCGGCTGAAATGTTGTCTGAGCAATTTACATGGCCAGGAAAGCCCCGTTCAGCATAGCCATACTCAGTGCAGGCCAGTGCAAATGTATCGTGTCGTCCGGCTGTATCCTGAACAACGGCCAGCAATGGCTGCATATCCTGATCATAAAATTTATCGTGTAAGCCCGGCTGTGGGTATGCCCCGACTGCCAGAGAACGACTGACGGTTGAGTCTATATAACGTTCTTTGCCTGCTGCCAGAGCGGTTGTGTTCATTGCCATGAAGTCTGAACACTGGCGGCCTTCAACGTCTATTATCTGAATGTATTCGCCCTTTTTGACTGTGTAGGCATAGGCTGTAGCTCTGGATACAAGGAATTCCCGTTGTACCGGGCCGAGTGGCTCAGGCAGTGGATGTTCAGTATCTTTCTGATTACGCTGGATGCTGATACTGATGGCGGGTAACGACTGTTCACTGCCATCAACTAGCTGGCTACTCGTGGCGGGTAGCGCAACTATCAGACTGTAATTCTGTTCTGCTTTGATAACCGCATGCTGATCTATGTCGGATAGCAGAGTGGTATTCATGCTATAGAAGTTCAGCTCATCCGGTTGAATTTGTCTTGCCTGTAATCGATTTGCGATAGCCATTGAATTGAAGCGTTCGTCAGCATTCTCTGCGACAGCTAGCTGCTGCATGAATTCCGGTTGGTAGGGAATGTTGCTGAGTGCTGCGCCGGTTGCTGTGTTGTCACAAGTCAGAGCTGCCAGTAAAAGCTCTCTGTCTGCCTGGTCAGCCTGCATAGAAACTAGGTCACCGGCTTGCAAATTAATCCAATGACAGCCACCGGATTCAAGTAACAACGTTTCTATGCTGTCCGCCTGGGGGAAACCAGGGTAGTGAGCGGTAGTATCCAGTCCGCCCCGGGTTGGTTCCCAGACGATTGTCGTAGCATCAGCCATAATGGTGCTCTTTTTAATCAGGTTGTGTGGGTATTAATTGGTTATATAAGTCTTCTCTGAAACGAATGTAACCGGTTACATTTGCATTTAACTTAATCATAGATTGTTATCTTTGCAAGTGTTGGTTGAGAAAAAGTGTTGAAAATTTGTACAGAAATAACCTGTTCTGCTTCAGCTGTCAGCAGATGTAACAGTTACATTTTTTTGGCTATTTGCTTGGGCAGTACGAATGACGTGACTTTGCAGAAAACCGGGTTTTCTGTAATGAAATGATAAATAACAAATATAATTTTTTTTGCAGATTTTTTAAAAAAATTTCAGCGGACAAGTATTTTTGGCAGAAAATAAAAAGGATACCAGCAGGTATCCTTTTTCAGTATTAACAGATTTTCTTTGAATATTTAGCTGAATTCAGCCCAGATTGGCGCATGATCAGAAGGTTTTTCCATACCGCGAATATCATAATCAATATTGGCATCAGCGCAGCGTTCATAAAGTGTTTTTGTGACCAGAACGGCATCAATGCGCAGGCCGCGTTTTGGCTCTGCTTCAAAACCACGGCTGCGATAGTCAAACCAGCTGAATAATGCATCTTCAGTCGGATGAATCTTACGGAAAGTGTCTTGCAGACCCCAGCTAAGCAAGGTGGCCAGCCATTCGCGCTCTTCTGGCTGAAAGCTTGCTTTGCCGGTTTTTAGCCAGCGTTTGCGGTTTGGTTCACCAATACCAATGTCGATATCTTCACTGGAGATGTTCAGGTCACCCATCACGCATACATTGGCATCCGGAGAGCAGTGCTCATTTAGGTGAATCTGTAAGTCGGCGTAAAACTTACGCTTGGCAGGGTATTTTGTTTCATGGGCAATGTTTTCGCCCTGTGGAAAATAGCCATTCAGAACGGTAACTGTTTCACCATTGATGTCATATTCACCGATGATCATACGGCGCTGAGCGTCTTCTTCGTCAGTGGCAAAGCCCATCTGAATACTGACAGGTGGTTGTTTAGAAATCAGACAAACACCGTAATGGCCTTTCTGGCCGTGAAATTCAACGTGGTAGCCAAGGTCAGTGATCATCTCAACCGGAAATTCTTCGTTGTGTACTTTGATTTCCTGAATACCGATAACGTCTGGCTGATGTTTTTCTATGAGTGCTTTAATTTGGTGAGGACGGGCACGTAAGCCGTTGACATTAAAAGAGATGAGTTTCATGGTGAATCCGTAAGGCTAAATCGAAAGGCACTAAGTTACTCTGCGTACAGGTAAAGATCAATTGCTTGTGAGTGGGGATGTCGGGAAGCTTTATTTATAGCTTTTTCTAATTTGATGAATGACTGTTTATAAGCCTTTGCTATAAGCATTGTTGATTATCTTTATTGGCAGTTGTTCGTCCAAACAGGTAGATTAGCGTCTTTATATAACCGCAAGTTGTCGCGGTTCAGATGAGTATTAGCAGCGCAGTACATGGCGTAACAGAAAAGAGGAAAGATTGTGGCAGAGTTCGATTTTGATCTGTTTGTAATTGGTGCCGGTTCAGGCGGTGTGCGTGCCGGACGTATGGCTGCTGCCATGGGTGTTAAAGTAGGTATGGCCGAAGACCGCTACATGGGCGGTACCTGTGTAAACGTAGGTTGTGTTCCGAAGAAACTGTTTGTTTATGGTTCTCACTACCATGAAGATTTTGAAAACGCTGCGGGCTATGGCTGGAATGTACAGGCAAATGGTTTTGACTGGCCGACACTGCGTGATAACAAAACTAAAGAGATTGAACGGCTGAACGGTATTTACCGTAACATGCTGAAAAACGCTGGCGTTAACCTGATTGAGGGCCGTGCGCGTATTACCGGACCTAATTCTGTAGAAGTATCAGGTCAGGAATATTCCGCTGAGCGGATCCTGATTGCTACTGGCGGCTGGCCGTTCGTACCTGAGTTTGAAGGCAGTGAACACGCAATTACCTCTAACGAAGTGTTTTATCTGGATGAATTTCCGAAACGTGCACTGGTCGTTGGCGGTGGTTATATCGCTGTTGAATTTGCCGGTATTTTTGCTGGCCTGGGCGCAGAGACATCACTGATTTACCGTGGTGACATGTTCCTGCGTGGCTTTGATGAAGAAGTGCGTCGTTTCACGGCTGAAGAAGTAGCCAAGAAGAACGTAAACCTGCGCTTCAATAACAACATCAGCAAAATTGAAAAACAGTCAGATGGCAGTTTGCTGGCATATATGACAGATGGCACCGTTCTGGAAGCGGATACTATTTTGTATGCCACTGGTCGGGTACCAAACGTGACGGATCTGGGTCTGGAAACGGTTAATGTTGAGCAGCAGAAAAATGGCGCAATCGTGGTTAATGATAACTTCGAAACAAGTGAGCCGTCTGTCTATGCGATTGGTGACGTAATTGACCGTGTTCAGTTAACGCCGGTCGCGCTGGCTGAAGGTATGGCGCTGGTGCGTAACTTGTTCGGTGGACAAGATCAGAAGGTTGATTACGACCTGATTGCTACAGCCGTATTCTGTCAGCCAAACATTGGTACTGTTGGTCTGAGTGAAGAACAGGCCCGTGAGCAGTACAGCAATGTTGATGTCTATAAGTCATCTTTCCGGGCGATGAAGCATACGCTGAGTGGCAGTGATGAAAAGACTTTCATGAAGATGCTGGTGGATCGGGATACCGATAAAGTCTTGGGCATTCATATGGTTGGCGCTGATGCCGGTGAAATCATCCAGGGCATGGCTGTGGCACTGAAGGCTGGTGCGACCAAAGCGGTGTTTGATTCAACTATTGGTATTCATCCTACGTCTGCAGAAGAGTTCGTTACTATGCGTGAACCGGCGAAATAAGCAGGTTCTATGTATAAAAAAACCGCGTATATGACGCGGTTTTTTTTCGAAAGCAGTGTATAGGTCGAAGTTGTTTTAGCTGCAGTGGCAGATTAATTGGCTATCTGTACCTGATCACGGCCATTTTGTTTTGCTTTGTAGAGTGCTACATCGGCACGGCCGGTACAGGCATCAGGTGTTTCGCCAGGAATAAGTTCCGCTACACCGAATGATGAAGTAATTGAGCTGATAACTTCACCAGATTTCTTTTGTTTAATTCTGATAGCTTTAATTTTACTGCGGATTGTTTCCGCTAGCTGTACTGCTGTTGCCGTGTCTTTACCTGGTAGAAGTACTGCAAATTCTTCGCCGCCAAAACGCACCGGAAGAAGAGGCGGCAGGCATAATTCTTTTACCATTTTGCCGACGTACTGCAGAACCTTATCGCCCATGAGGTGGCCGTAGGTGTCATTAAATTTCTTGAAATGATCGATGTCGATCATTACCAGTGTAACCTTAGCGTCTTTGCTGCTGGCTATCTGGCTGAATTCCATATCGAATACGCGGCGGTTGAATAGACCTGTCAGGGCATCAACGCTGGCATCCTGACGGGACTTTTCAAGTTCCTGCTTCAGGGTAGCTATTTCTGCTTGTGCTTCATCAATCTTGCTCTGGAACTGTTTGGTCGTGTCACTCATTGCCTGAGTGTTCGCGGTGAGTTTTTCAATGATGCCGGCAACGTTCTCATCCTGCTCGATGACATGGCTTGCCTGCAGTGCCTGTAAGCTGTCTTCAAGCATATCACTGAAGGCTTCAGCGTTTTCGATGGTGCTGCTGGCTTCGCTTTCCAGGCTGCCCATCACAGCCATTAAGGCGGTTTGCAGGTCTTCAGCATTATCAATTTCTTCTTTGATCAGAAAGTCGCGAAACATCTGTTCGCTGATGATACTTGGGCAGGTGCCGTAGGTTTCCAGTGCTTTATCCATTTGGGTATTTAGCCCTGGAATAACATTAGATACATAGGCATACCAAAGTGAATAATTCAGCGGGTTGGGCGGAATGCTGTATTTAACCATCAGGGGAATTGCCTGACGGAGACATTCAGCGGCTTGATTAGGATTATCTGCGAACTTCATACGACCTCTTCTGCGAGTGCAATCGTTATATCAACAAGTACAACAACCAAACATGTTACTGATTTATACTTAGAAATAATCTATCGGCTTGATTTGGTGGAACTTTATAGTTTATTGAAAATAATTAAACAACTGTTTAAGACGCTTTGGGCGCGTATTCCGATCGTCGCATGAGGTTTCCGGGCAGCGAAATAAGACTATAAGTTAATTGTTAAAGTTTGAAAAATGCTGAATCGGTGTTTTATGGGAAATTTGATTCAGATCAGTTGCTTACATAAGTTGTGCTAACAGAGAATAAGACTGCAAGATGGTATTTGCCAGTGTGAGTCGGTGAGCAGGGGTATAGCAAAGGCTTACATGCTGCCTTGTTGAGAAGTAAAAAACTGGTGTTTTTAACTGTATGGCTGAAGGAAGCAGTCGAAGCTGCAGTATCTGATCAGCTTTTTAAGCAGCCTTATCGTCATAGCTGAGTGAGACTTTGTGCTGAATGGGTTGCAGAGCCAGTTTCAGATCTTCCAATAGTTGCGTTTCAATAGAGCCGTGAATAAGCAGTTGTTGTTCAAATAAACGCTCTTTTACCAGTATGTTGAAACGACTGATTAGCTGCTCCAGATCGCCGGTAAGTTCGTATCCGGCAGACAGGCTGATATCCAGTTGAGGTACGACGGGTTCGGTTTCTAAGAGTCTGATACTTTCATTCAGACTTTGCCCGTAAGCTCTTACCAGACCGCCGGTGCCTAGTTTTACACCACCAAAATAACGGGTGACGACAGCACAGATCTCGCCTATACCTGAATGTCGCAGAATGTTAAGCATCGGTTGTCCGGCGGTGCCTTTTGGCTCGCCGTCATCGCTGCAGTTCCATTGTTGTGGGTCTTCAGGATAGCCCGCCACATAGCTCCAGCAGTTGTGATTAGCTTTTGGGTGTTGTTGACGAATACTCTCAATGAAGGCCTCTGCTGCTTCACGCCCTGATACGGGCGCGATGTAACAGATAAAGCGGCTGTGTTTAATAATAATTTCACTGCTTACTGCAGCACAGGGGCGCAAATAGGTTTTCATTGGTATTCTGACTTAGATGAGTCCGGTTGTCTTACCAGTACGTTAAGGTTGCCAAACCATGCGTGTTTGCTGAGAGCTGAGTTCAGTTGTTGTTGCAGATGCGTCAATTCGTAGGCGGCAGTATCGCTGCTGTTAAGCAGCAGATCAATCTCTACCGCATCGGTCTGATAGTGCAGATTTAAGCGGTGAATCTTAAGTTCTGTAGCTTCGTTTTGATCCAGGATTTCAAAAATGTAGCGGCTGATTTCAACCCGGTTAGGCAATACCTGACAATAGTTATCCGCTTCGTCGTCGTAAGTGTCGATATGAAAGATCACGTGTTTAATGTCCGGGAAGCGTGCACGCAGGCGGTATACTGCTCTATCGCCGATGAAATGTCCCTCAGAGGCACTCAGGTAAGGTGCAATCTGTAAGTGAATCTCCAGAAGGATCTGGCTGGCCATACGCCGGGTTTTGAAATTGTGGACGCTGAGAATACCTTCTACCTGCATGATCTCATCGGTATAGGCGGTTACATCTTCTTCCGGTAATGCTGTATCCAGTAATTCCTGAACACATTTCCAGCTAAGTTCGATACCTATTTTGGCTACGATGAAACCAACCAGAATAGCAGCCACTGCATCGAGCCAGGCAAATCCACTCATCGCGCCGAGAATGCCGACAAAAACGATGATGGAAGACAGTGCATCGGTACGGCTATGCCAGGCGTTGGCTATGAGCAGGTCCGACTTGAGCCTTTTACCTATTGCCAGTGTATAGCGAAATATCCATTCTTTGGCAGCGACGGAAATTGCTGCAACCACTAATGTTGGCCATTCAGGTATCAGCAACGTTGTGCCACTAATAAGTGTATGTACACTGTCATAGGCGATAGCGCCGGCTACTAATATCAGTAAACCACCCAGAATAATTGTCCCTAGTGTTTCAAACCGGGCGTGCCCCCATGGATGTTCTTTATCCGGCTCCTGGTGCGAATACCTAAAGATAACTATGACCATCACATCGGTGAGCAAATCTGACAGGGAATGAATGCCATCTGCTACCAGGGCGGTGGAGTGCGCCAGGCTGCCGATAATGATTTTGAGTGCCCCGAGTAACGTATCAAGAATAGCGCCGATCAGGGTTATTTTCTGAGCTTCAGATTGTGGAGTCATGATTTGAATAATAGCTGTTGTTTGGGCAATGAGCCTGACGATAAAGCAGGCATACTAATGCGTCTGCTTTTCTGGCTCCAGTTTAAGCATCAAAAAGACTGTAAAAAAATCTAAAAAAAACAATAAAAGCAGCTTGACTTCTCTCTGTCACAGCGCTGACGCGGTTTTGCAATATAGTGTGGGAGAAATACCGCTTAAGGTCTGAAAATACAGTTTTGGCAGATGTAAGTCATTGAAATAAAAGTAATAAAACATCTGGTTAAAATATGACCAGTTTGTGTGTATCTACACAGTAGTGGGGCTGTTAGAGGGTTTTAATACGGCTACCCACAGTGTTATCCACAAGATATGTGAGTAGTTCTTTTCAGGCCTTGTACTGGCAGTGTTTGCCGCTTGTTGGGGAAAAGATTTCAGGTGCTTTTTCAGGGGATTCAAAAGCTTAAGACAACGGAAGATTTTTTGAGTTCAACAGGTGTTTTAGACGGAGTCTTCTACTGCTTTCTACAACTAAGGGATAAGGCCGCTGATATATAATCCGCAACAGTTAGCGCATATGATGCCGGCTGATTTCTGAAGACTGCTGCTACGGGGTACAGGCTTATTTATGAACGATCCGGATATTGTGGGTTTGTTGCTGCCGCTGGCACTTTTTACTGTTATGTTCGGCGTGGGTTTGTCCCTAAGGCCAGATGATTTCTGGCAGCTGAAGCAGCGACCGGGTGTGATTGTACTGGGGGTGTTGTTGCAGCTGGTAATGTTACCGTTATTGGGCGTTGCTGTTGTTTATCTGTTTAATTTACCTGCGGTGCTGGCCGCCGGGTTGTTAATCCTCACATTTGCACCTGGTGGTGCTACGTCCAATCTGATTTGTTTTCTGTGTCGGGCGGACACTGCATTGTCGGTGAGCCTGACGGTACTATCCGGTTTAATTATTCCTTTTTCGCTACCCTGGCTAAGTATTCTTGTCTTGCAGCAATTACAGCTCAGTGATCTGGCAATTAATTTTCCGGTTGGAATGACAATTACGAAGCTGTTTGCCATCAGCGTATTGCCGGTTGCTCTAGGCATGCTTTGTCGTTACCGTCAGCCGCAGTTTTGTCTGCGTATAATGGTCTGGGTTAAAGGCTTTGCTGCTCTGATTATGCTGCTGGTGGTTTCTATGCTGGCAGTTACACAATTGCAGATGCTATTACAGTTGTTACCGGTGTTAGCGCCGGCCGTCCTGACCTTGGCTGGCCTGGCTATGCTGCTGGCTTATATAGTTAGTCGCGGATCAGGGTTGGTGCAGCGTGAATCACTGACTCTGGCAATAGAAACAGGTATCCAGAACGCGGGTACCAGCCTGATTATTACGGCGGTCATTCTGCAAAACACAGAGATGTCAGCGGCTGTTCTGCTATATGGCATTCTGATGCAGCTGCCTGCCTTCGGGTTGATTATCTGGCGCAATTTACCTGGAATCCGGGCATCTCATGCCTATCCTGCCAGATAAGTTTACGTTCAGTTACAGAGGGGCACTGTTTGGTTTCTGGCCAGGTTTCATTGAATTCAAAATGAGCTCTACAGCCAAAGCTACAGCCTGCCAGTGGCTGTTGGTCTATGCGGCCGTAATGAAGGTCAAAATTCTTTTGCGGGTGCAGCGTGAGTGTTTCACAAAAGGGCTGTTTATTGAGTGCCCTGGTTATATAGACCTTAGTAGCAGTATCAGCCTAAGGGATAGTATTTTATTATCCTGTACGACAAGCTTTTTTGGTCATAATCAGTATAATCAGCGCCACAAAAACCATCACTGGCGGTAATTATGCTTCGTTAATGACGAAAGCTGGTTCATTCCTCCAGATGGATGCTGCAGCAACTATACTGCAGAAGCTCTTTATTCAGCGCTGTCATGAGTCGCGGTGATACAGTTTACCGGTATTGCTGCGGTGCAGCGCTGATGTCAGCGTTAATGTCTAGGTTTAAATGGCGGAGATTTATGACCTCGAAATCTGTTGATGTATTACTGGTGGGTGCCGGTGCGATGAGCACCACGTTAGGTGTGCTGCTTAAGCAACTCGATCCTTCCCTGAAAATTGCCATGGTTGAGCGTCTCGATCATGTCGCGAATGAAAGTACTGATGCGATGAATAACGCCGGTACGGGTCATGCTGCGTATTGTGAGCTGAACTATACGGCTTTACAGGAAGATGGCAGTGTCAGCACTGATAAAGCCTTTAGCATTAATGCATCATTTGAGGCTAGCCTGCAGTTCTGGGCGTACCTGGTTGAGCAGGAATGCCTGCCGTCTCCTGAGCAATTCATCAGTAATGTTCCTCATCAGAGTCTTGTTTGGGGCAAAGAGAATGTTGCTTTCCTGCGTAAGCGCTATGTTGCGCTGAGTAAAACTGCTCAGTTTGCTGACATGGAATATTCCGAAGATCCGGCTGTTTTGAGTGAATGGATGCCACTTATTATGCAGGATCGTCCATCTGATGAGCCTGTTGCGGCGACGCGGGTACGCTATGGTACTGATGTGAACTTCGGGTCACTGGCACGCAACATGGTCGAATATCTGGAAAAACAGGATAATTTTGATTTGCTGCTGGGCCATGCGGTTGAAGACCTGAGTCAGTGTAGCGATGGTGACTGGCGTGTGGATCTTAAGTCTTTGCAGGGCAAAGATATTAAGATTCGGGCTAAGTTTGTCTTCCTGGGTGCAGGTGGCGGAGCATTGCCGTTATTACAGAAGTCCGGTATCAGTGAAGGTGATGGCTACGGCGGTTTCCCTGTAAGTGGGCAATGGTTGGTGTGTAATAAGCCTGAAGTTGTAGAGCAGCACATGGCTAAAGTATACGGTCAGGCGCCAATCGGTGCGCCACCAATGTCTGTGCCGCATCTGGATAGCCGTGTCATTGATGGTAAGCGCGCATTGCTGTTTGGGCCTTTTGCGGGCTTTACTACTAAGTTCCTGAAGCAAGGGTCTGTGCTGGATATGCCGTTAAGCGTACGTCTTAGCAACTTAAAACCAATGATGTCTGTTGGCGCTAAGAATATGGATCTGACCCGTTACCTGATCAGTGAAGTAATGCAGTCGCATAGTGATCGTGTCAATTCTCTGCGCCGTTTCTTTCCGGGTGCGAAAGAAGAAGACTGGGAGCTATGTTCTGCTGGTCAGCGAGTACAGATCATTAAGAAAGATGCCAAAGGTAAAGGTAAGCTGGAATTCGGCACTGAGGTGATTTCGTCTGCTGATGGCCGTTTGGCTGCTTTGCTGGGCGCATCTCCGGGAGCGTCTACCGCAACGATGACGATGATTGATGTTATCAACCGTTGTTTCCCTGAGCAGGTTAAAAGTCCTGAATGGCAGGCTAAACTGAAGCAAATGGTTGAGTCGTATGGTGAAGACCTGATTGCAGATGATGAATTGCTGCGCCGTGTACGTAAACGTACCTTGTCAGTACTGAAAATTGATGATCAGTATGGTGCTGAGCAAGTATAGGTTCAGTTACTCATAAAAAAACCGCAGCCTGAGCTGCGGTTTTTTTTCGTCGGTATTACGCTGTTGTTCGGCTTCAGGCTGGCTGATTATGTTTCATATAGCGTTCAATAGTGTCGACTACAGCCTGGGTCTGGCTGTCTATCTCGAGATTTATTTTGTCGCCAGGCTGGATTTCGCCAAATGTGGTGACAGTTAGCGTTTCAGGAATCAGGTAAACATTGAAACCTGAATCGCTTACTTCACCCACTGTCAGGCTGCAGCCATTCAGGGCAACAAAGCCTTTAGGCAGAATGTATTTAATAAACTCAGGCATTACATCAAACCAGAGAATACAGTTATCGGTTGGGGTTTCTTTGCTGCGCAGCGTTATCTGGCTGTGTATGTGCCCGGACAGTAAATGACCGCCAATTTCATCGCCAAAGCGGGCAGCTCGCTCAAAGTTAACGTTTTCGCCCGGCTTCAGTTCTCCAAGATTTGTTACTCTTAGTGTTTCCATGATCAGGTCGAAGTGGACTTGCTGGTTTTCAAAGCCTGTAATCGTCAGGCAGGTGCCATTAACCGCAATGCTGGCGCCAGTTTGCAGATTGTTACAGTGAGCAACAGGCAGTTCAAGCGTCAGGCGCATGAAGTTTTCGTGCCGTTCCAGCTGGGTGACAGTCGCAATGCCTTGTACGATACCTGTAAACATAGTTGTCTCTCGTTAGTAGGCAGGGAGCTGCCAAATGGTGTAAACCTGTTATATAGGCATCTTATATTGAGATCTGAAAGCAGGATTTCAAGGTATAAACTGATTAACCTGGCTGGTAGTTGTCAGGTGGGAACAAGTCACCGGAAATGGAATGGGGAAAAGTATGCATATTTTAATCAGTGGCGGAACCGGGTTTATAGGTCAGTATTTGGTACCTGCGCTATTAGCGGAAGGGCATTACATTACTCTCTGGGCGCGTTCTGAAACAAAGGTGCAAGGTTTATATGGAGACAGTGTCAGCTGTGTGACGGCGTTAGATGCACTGGAGAATAATGCTGTTATTGATGCTGTTATTAACCTGGCCGGTGAAGGGATAGCTGATGCGCGATGGACAGAGAAGCGTAAAGGTATTTTGCTGAGTAGCAGGGTAGGAACAACGGATGCGCTGGTTGCCCTGATAGAGCGTCTGGAAACTAAGCCAGCAGTGATGCTGAGTGGCTCCGCAATTGGTTTTTACGGCAGTCAGCCACCAGAAAAGGAGTTGGGTGAAGAGGCTGAGCCTCAGGCTGAATTTACTCACGAGCTTTGTCAGCGTTGGGAGGCCAGTGCACTGCGTGCTGAAGCTTCCGGCGTCAGGGTTTGTCTACTGCGCACGGGGATTGTGTTAGGTAGAGGGGGGGCGCTAGCTAAAATGTTGCCGCCTTTTCGATTTGGTCTGGGTGGGCGAATTGCTTCCGGGGTACAGGTTATGTCGTGGGTACATATTCAGGATGAGTTGGGCATGATTTTATATTTGCTCAAACATGCTGAATGTTCCGGTGCATTTAACCTGACAGCGCCGGGCGCAGTCAGTAACTGTGAATTCAGTGCCGAGCTTGGCCGTGCACTGCATCGTCCGGCACTGCTGCCTCTGCCGTCGATAGTACCACGTCTGTTGCTTGGTGAAGGGGCTGTATTGTTACTGCAGGGGCAAAGGGTATATCCGCAACGTCTGGAGGCTGCGGGGTATAAGTTTAGCTATCCTGAGCTGCCGACAGCTTTGGAAGCGGTACTGGCAGACTGGTAATCAGAGGGCGTGTAGCTGCGCAGACTGACGGTCGCGTACTTTTTGTAATGCCTTGGCGAGTAAATCTCCGGCCCAGTCTTCAGCGTCATGTTCACTGATATGGTTCTCAAGATCTATCAGTAGCAGCTCAAGTGTTTTACTGCCGCTGGCATTGATCATATCCATGCTGTTCTGGATATCCTGTTCCGGCCATAAATATCTGGCCCATTCTAACATCATAAGACGGGCTTCCAGTGCCATGCCCTGATTGCACGCCTGGATGGTTGCGCTAAAGGCTTCTTCTTCAGCAATTTGAATTGCCATTAAATCTGTGGCGTCGAGCTCATCTTCAATGGTTGCTGAGTCTGCATTATTTGTTTGTGCCAGTGGCATTGATGGTGCAAAAGGGTCTTGTTTAATTTTGCGCAACCGGGCGAATGTATATAGCCAGCCCAGCGCACAAAGTATGCTCACCCCTGCCAGTAACCAGACAATGAAAGGCAGAGAGTTGTCCTGTGGAGCTGAGGTGGCTGACTGTTGTATTACTGGTACAGCAGCAGTGGGAGAGTCCATTACAGCATTAATGGTTATGTTGTCCGTTGCGGACATGCTAACGGTTACCGGTGCTTCTGATGTTGAAGTTAAGCTCTCGGTCTGCGTGATAAGGCTTTCGGTGGTTCTGCTTTCGGTAGGAGCAGTAGCCTCGCCGATGCTGATCGGCGCAGAGCCGGGTATAACACGTAAAGTCGCGCTGGGTAATGTTGCGCGCTCATTTCGGTCGCGTTCGGTATTCCACCAGGAGATGACAATTTGTGGCAGGGTAACTTCGCCGCGTTCAGTAGGAATGATGGTAATTACTTCAGTACGGCTGCTGATCAGGCCTGCACTGGTTACTTCCTCGTTGAGTATTACTTCATCAATAGCAATTCTGGCCAGTTCATTGCGCAGTGGCATAAGTGACGGTAGGTTGCTGGCTGGCACGCCTTCGGCAGTTAATGTGATTGTACGCTTGATTGCTGCGCCGGGTACCAGTGGTTCTGGCATCTGCCAGTTTTCAGTAATGCTGACTTTACTGCCCGGTAACCAGAATCCTGGTGGGTCCTGCGGAGCCTGATTAAGTACTGCAATGTTGAGAGGCGGGCTGGTGACTTCTGTTGCTCCGGGTCCGTTACGAAAGCTTGCTGGGGGGATGACCAACTGACCTGGCTGTAACGGGAAAATTGCATAATTGTGCTCAAGTACCTGGTAGGTTTCACCCTGAAATTGCGTTGTGTACTGACGGGACTCACCCAGCGGTTTGACTTCGGCGTTATCAATTGCGGGCTGTTGCAGATGCGCCAGCTGGCCTAAGGATTCCTGATGAAATAGTTTAATGCTATAGAGAAGCTGACTGTTAACGTAAAGTTCGTTGTTATCAACGTTATGCTCAATAAATTCGTCCTGTCGTGCAATCGTTGGCCGGGTTTGAGAAGGCAGAACAGTAAGGGATATTGTCGGGCTGATTTCCTGATTGATCAGTAAGCCGGGGATTTGTAATTCGCCGCTGATTCTTGGGCGTAATAAAATCTGCCAGCGACTGCTGTAGCTATTATTGCCGTTGGTATGGCTGGAGACGCTCATTTGCTTGCTGCCAAGAAAATGGAAATCTTTATTCAGTGGTGAAAAGTCCGGGCGGCGTGCGCTACGTTGATCAACTTCTACGGTGAGCAGGACAGTTTCGTTAGAGTTGATTGCGTAGCGATCGAGATATACGCTGATTTGGGCGTGCAGCAGGCTGGAAAATAACAGGCTGAAGGCGCCTGTCAGAATGGCGATAAAGTTAAGTAAACAGTGCATGCTGGCAGGTGAAGTCCTGAAACGGCTGATAGTAGTTGCACGGGGTGTGAAAGGATTTGGCCGCGTGCGTTTAGGTTTAGGATTATAACGGGGTTTTCAGTAAATCCCAGCGATGAAGATAAATTGTCTTGATGCGCTGTGCAGCGGGGTGTTCGGGTTATATCAGGTAAGTGCTTGCGGGCGGATTTGTCGGATTTTATGTAGCGCCGGGCTCATTGACTCATATAGAATATCTGGCAAAAGATAAGAGTACGAATTAACAGATTTTTAGCAGGATGTTTAGCCGGATTATGCAACAGATCATAGTCGATATCAGTCTTAGTAATGAAGAGTATTTGCAACATTATAGGGGCACTGCAAAGAATGTAGTGGCTTATAGCCGGGATGGCAGGAGGATAAGATTCCCCGCAGATATTCTCCGCTCATTTTTATTACATAATGGTGTTCATGGCAGTTTTGCGATTCGTTTTGATGATCAGGGGAAATTTAGTGATATCCGACGCTTATAGGGGCTGATGTCTTTTTACTCTGTATCACTGATTGCTTATAATGCGCCTGAATTTAAACCGATATGTGGCCGCCAATGTTATATCAACTCGCTCGTTCTGCGTTGTTCCAGCTTGATCCTGAAGTTTCCCATGACCTGACCCTGAAAAGCATGCAGCTTATGGGTAGCAGTGGTCTGGATAAGTTGCTGGCATGTAAGCAGCCAGAGTTGCCGGTAAATGTTATGGGCATCGATTTTCCGAATCCTGTAGGACTGGCAGCGGGTTTGGATAAAAATGCAGTGGCGATTGATGCTATGTCCGCGCTGGGTTTTGGTTTTGTAGAGGTTGGTACAGTAACGCCGCGACCTCAGCCGGGTAATCCGAAGCCACGCATTTTCCGTTTGCCTCAGCAGCATGCAATTATCAACCGGATGGGGTTTAACAATCTGGGTGTTGATGCGTTGCTGGAAAATGTGGCGAAGAGTCGTTTTCGCGGTGTGCTGGGTATTAATATTGGTAAGAATATTGATACACCTGTTGAAAATGCGCTGGACGATTATCTGTTGTGTATGCGCAAGGTGTACAGCGAAGCTACTTATATTACCGTTAACGTGTCTTCTCCTAATACGCCGGGGCTGCGTAACTTGCAGTTTGGTGATTCATTAAATGAATTACTGGAGAATCTGAAGGAAGAGCAGGCAAAGCTGGCGCAGGTATTTGGAAAGTATGTGCCAGTAGCAGTTAAGATTGCGCCAGATATGAATGAAGAAGAGTTTGGTTTAGTTGCAGCTTCTCTGAAGCAGTATGAGCTTGATGGTGTGATAGCAACTAACACGACCTTATCACGTGAGGGTGTTGAAGGGCTTCAGTATGGTGATGAAGCTGGTGGATTAAGTGGTGCGCCGGTGCGGAGTGGCTCGACCAGAGCGGTGCGTATTCTTGCGCGTGAGCTTGATGGTGCATTACCTATTATCGGAGTAGGCGGGATTACCGATGGCTTTGATGCCCGGGAAAAAATTGAAGCCGGTGCCAGTCTGGTTCAGATTTACAGTGGTTTTATTTATCAGGGACCGTCGTTGATTCGTGATTCAGTAAAAGCGATTGCTGAGCTGGGCGATAGTTAATTAGTAGGATGTATTTTAAAAAAGGGCCTGAAACGAAAGTTTCAGGCCCTTTTTTATGGTGTAAAGAAAAGTGAGTGTTTAATTCGAACCTGAAGCGCTGTGGCGTTCAGAGTTCGTTTTTTGATGTTAATGAAGAGACGGATTAATGTTGATGGCTGATACCCCTGACTGGCCATTCCAGTGCGCTTCACGGCCTTCTCTCCAGCCACTCATCCAGTGACTGCGTAAATCGTTGATGTTATTGACGGGGCATTCGTCTCTGGATTTGCCTATAAGACCTGCTTGAAAACCACGGTTAAAAAGTACGGAGGAACGATCTCGCTTCTGTCTTTTCATAAGACAACCTCTCTTTAGGGTTTAACATTGAAGGCAGGATAGCCGTCTTCTGGAGTCCGGTATGGGCCTGGTGATTCTTTAGTAATCTGCCAGCAACAATAGCTATCCATTTCTCTGTGTATCAGGGTGAGAATACTCTTGCGCCTGAACTTCGCACTTCCCCATTTATACTCAATTCAGCTTCACTGTGTAATTAAAAAAGCATATTAACGATAAGGTTTTAATAAATTTGTAATCTTCAGCGGTGAATAAAGCTGCTTTTTCAAATAGTTATTTCTAATAGATGTTTTTCAAATAAATGTTTGAAATATTTTCATCTGATTTGGCGCAATTTTTGAGTGCATTTGTGTTTTTCTACTTTGTATTTTGCAGAATTCTAGGCTAGTGGCTTTGCATTAAGTGGTGGTCTGAGTAGTGGGTCTGGGGGTGCTAATTGGCTGGTGTTATACCTGTAGGCGCGTTACCATGCGCTTCCTGACCTTCTGTGTCCCGCATCCATCTATTTGAATACCTGTCTGATATGAACTTTTTTGCTACCTGTCCCAAAGGCCTGGAGCCTGTTTTATTTACTGAGCTGGAATCGCTCGGCGTTTCTGATTGTCGTCAGACCTTAGCGGGTGTGAGTTTTGCCGGTGAACTGGTTGAAGCGTATCGGGTGTGTTTATGGTCGCGGGTTGCTAACCGGGTTTTGCTGGTATTGCATGATGCAGATGCTGTTGAGACCGCTGATGACCTCTATCAGGCGGTAAGTGCCGTGGGTTGGCTGGATCATCTTCGTGCCAGCGGTACTTTGACTGTAGATTTTTCTGGTCAGTCTCAGGCCATTAATCACAGTCGTTTTGGCGCACAAAAAGTTAAAGACGCAATCGTCGATCAGATTCGTGAGCAGACTGGGAATCGTCCATCTGTTGACCGTATACGTCCGGACTTACGGGTTAATGTGCGGTTGAATCGTGGCAAGTTGCGAGTGTGTCTGGATTTATCTGGCGACAGTCTGCATCGGCGTGGTTATCGCTTACAGGCGGGTAAGGCGCCGATGAAAGAGAACCTGGCGGCTGCTTTGTTGTATCGGTGTCAGTGGCAGGATTTTTATTCTCAGGGTCAGGGCCTGATTGATCCGATGTGTGGCTCCGGTACTTTATTGATAGAAGCAGCAATGATGGCTGCAGATATTGCGCCGGGCTTGCAGCGTCGTGAGTATGGATTTACCCGCTGGCCACAACATAAGGCTTCAGTATGGCGTGAACTGCTTGAAGAAGCCCAGACGCGTCGTGAAGCGGGTTTAGCGTCACTCGATATTAAGTTGGCAGGTTTTGATTCAGATGCCAAAGTTCTGGCCACCGCGCAGGAAAATGCCAGCCGTGCAGGTGTTGATCATGTGATGCATTTTGAGCGCCGTGAGTTGGCAAAGCTGTCGTGCCCGGCAAAAATGGAACAGGGATTATTACTGACGAACCCTCCGTATGGTGAGCGTTTAGGTGATGAGCCGACATTGTTCTTCCTGTACCAGCATTTGGGAGAGCGGCTTAAGGCTGATTTTGCGGGTTGGCGTGCTGCGGTATTTACCGGTAATCCAGAGCTTTGCAAGATGATGAAGCTGGCGGTAGATAAGCGTTACAAGCTTTATAACGGTGCGCTTGAAAGTCAGTTGCTGATGTTTGATATTCGTGAGCGAACCGCAGAAGAAATTGCTGAAGCTGAAGAAAAGCAGCAGTTGGTTCAGGAAAAATTGAATGCTGACGCCGAACCTGTTGTGTTGTCCGATGGCGCTGTTATGTTTGCTAACAGGGTAAAGAAGAATTTAAAACAGCTGGGTAAGTGGGCGCGTAAGCAAGATATTGCCTGTTACCGGATATATGATGCTGATTTGCCTGAATATGCTGTTGCGGTTGACCGTTACGGCGACTGGCTGCATGTGCAGGAATATGCTGCGCCGAAAAGTGTTGATACTGTGAAGGCGTTTGAGCGGGTACATGAGGTGATGCAGGTGTTACCTGGCTTGCTCGAAATGCCAGCAGAGAAAGTTGTACTTAAGCAACGTAAGCGTCAGCAGGGTACCAGTCAGTACGAAAAACAGAATGCGACGGATAACTTCTTTGAAGTTCAGGAAGGTGGTTGTCGGATTCTGGTGAATTTGCAAGATTATCTTGATACGGGCTTGTTCCTGGATCACCGTCCGGTGCGATTGCAGATACAGCAGCAGTCGGCAGGCAAAGATGTATTAAATCTGTTCAGTTATACAGCAACCGCTTCGTTGCATGCTGCGAAAGGTGGTGCGCGTTCAACGACCAGTGTCGATATGTCGGCGACATACCTTAACTGGGCGCGCAAGAACTTTGCGTTGAATGGCTTTGCAGAAACCCGTCATCACTTTTTACAGGAAGATTGTATTAAGTGGCTGAAGGCGCAGAAAGGTCAGCATTTTGATCTGATCTTCATGGATCCGCCAACATTTTCTAATTCTAAGCGTATGCATGATGTATTGGATGTGCAGCGTGATCATGTGATGCTGGTTGATCAGGCGATGCAGTTGTTGCGTCCTGGTGGCAAGCTGATTTTCTCTAATAACTATCGTCGCTTTAAGCTTGATGAGGCTTTGCAGCAACGTTATCAGGTCAAAGATATTACCCGCTCAACTATCGATCTTGATTTTAAGCGCAACGCAAAAATACACAGCTGTTTTGAGTTTGTTAAACCTGAGTAAGGTATAGCGGTTTGAAGCAGCGCTAATGCGAGTCTCCTGAGTAAAAGCTAGTTATAAAAAAAGGCCATCATCTGATGGCCTTTTTTGTGTAATCTAACCGGTAGGATTACTTTTTCTCGTAATCACGCTTGGTTGGACCAGTATACAGCTGGCGTGGGCGGCCGATTTTGTTCGGGCTGCTGTGGAATTCACTCCAGTGAGAGATCCAGCCAATTGTCCGTGACAGGGCGAAAATCACAGTGAACATGTTGGTTGGGATACCGATTGCTTTCAGGATGATGCCTGAATAGAAGTCTACGTTTGGATACAGTTTACGCTGGATGAAGTAGTCATCTTCCAGGGCGATTTGTTCCAGGCGCTTAGCAATCTTCAGCAGAGGATCGTTTTCGATACCCAGTTCAGCCAGTACTTCGTCACAGGTTTGCTTCATTACTTTGGCGCGTGGGTCAAAGTTACGGTAAACACGGTGACCAAAGCCCATCAGGCGGAATGAGTCTTCCGGGTCTTTAGCGCGCTTGATGAATTCGTCGATATTTGATTCATCGCCAATTTCCTGAAGCATAGTCAGTACTGCTTCGTTTGCGCCGCCGTGTGCAGGGCCCCATAGAGCCGCAATGCCAGATGCGATACATGCAAACGGGTTAGCGCCGGAAGAACCAGCCAGACGTACAGTAGATGTTGAAGCGTTCTGCTCGTGGTCTGCATGCAGCAGGAAGATGCGGTCCATGGCTTTAGCCAGTACAGGATTAGTTACATAGTCCTGGCATGGGTTACCGAACATCATCTGCAGGAAGTTGTCAGCGTAATCAAGCTCATTGCGTGGATACTGGAATGGCTGGCCAATGCTGTACTTGTAACACATAGCTGCAATGGTTGGCATCTTAGCGATCAGACGGAATGCACACACTTCGCGGTGGTGAGCGTCATCGATGTCCAGAGAGTCGTGGTAAAACGCGGACAGTGCGCCAACAACCGCGACCATGATAGCCATCGGGTGTGCGTCACGGCGGAAGCCGTTAAAGAAGTGCGTCATCTGTTCGTGAACCATTGTGTGGTTCTTAACAGTCTTAACGAATACTTCTTTTTGTTCCGGCGTTGGAAGTTCGCCATTTAAAAGTAAGAAACATACTTCCAGGTAATCGGAATTTTCTGCCAATTGTTCAATAGGGTAGCCGCCGTGCAGCAGTACGCCTTTAGTGCCATCAATATAAGTGATGCTAGACTCGCAGGCTGCCGTAGATACGAAGCCAGGGTCATAAGTGAACAGGCCTTTGCTAGTCAGAGCGCGTACGTCAACCACATCAGGACCTGTGGTGCCGGTATAAACCGGAAGTTCGATGACTTCCTCGAGACCATCGACCGTTAAGCGTGCTTTCTTGTCAGCCATTAGAGGCTCCTATCATTTCTGGTTATCTGAATGACTCAAGAGCCTTTGAGGGTACCTCGGGACCTGTGCTGCCTGTATATAAGGAGACGGTCGGGTTTCTCAGAGGCTCTTGTAATACTAGTCACGTTAGGGAAACCGCTCTTGGTCCAACGGCCAGATTGATAACAATCGATGGCGGTTGCCAAGCTTTTTTCAGGGTTTCGTCTGAGTCTCTGCTCGTAATAGGACCCAGACAATATAGAGACTTACACGAAATTGTCAATTTATATTCGGATTTCTGTGTTGCGGTGCAGCATGATGTGGTGGGTTGTGCTTTAGTCAAGTAAATTGCTTGTTTTTCATTGGGTTAATGGTTTTTTGTAAAGAGGTTTTTTAGAAGTTTATACCGCAGATAGCGACTTTTGTATGATTCACTGTCTGGTGGTATCGGTGATGTGGAATGTTGGTTTTTTTTAAAAAAATTCTTACTACTCATCCCGAGTGGTGAAGGTGGAATGTTGACACTATTATGCAGGCTGATCAAATTTCCCTGAGCCCACAAATGGCGCGGGTTTTAAGGTGGTGTATGCGACATTGTTTGTCGCATGGAGGAAAACTTATTGGGCGCTTTTGGTCCCTTTTTTGATGGTTTTTTGGCCTTGTAACTTGGCTGTAACAACCTAGACAAAGGGCTTAGAGGGCCGTTGCTTAATTGTAATATTAGTGCGAGCTGGTATACTCTCGCACCAGCTTATAGGCCCGTATTTAAAGGGTTGTAGGCGTTGGACCGAGGTACTTACTTTGTCTTTGAACACTACCCTTTTATAACTTAGCCCTGCGATCGGGCTAACCAATAAAGTGTGAACAAGAGCCGTGAACAAGAAAAGACCCGTAAACTTAGATCTACGAACTATCAAACAGCCTTTACCGGCGATTACATCCATTCTGCATCGTGCAACAGGTCTGGCACTATTCTTTGGTGCCTTTTTTATGCTGTATGCGTTAGGGATGTCTCTTGAGTCTGAGCAGGGTTTTAATGCTGCCGCGCAGATGCTGACAGAGAGCTTCTTTGCGAAGTTTATTGCCTGGGGATTGGTTTCAGCATTGCTGTATCACTTCTTTGCCGGTATCAAACATCTGATTATGGATTTTGGTCACTGTGAAGAGTTGGAGTCTGGACAGAAAGCCGCTAAAGCGACTTTGATTATTGCGGCTATCGCAATTCTGCTGGCAGGAGTATGGATATGGTAACTTCAATTACAAGTTTTGGTCGCAGCGGTTTATATGACTGGATGATCCAGCGTGTAACAGCTGTCGTACTGCTTGCTTATACGATCTTTATGATCGGCTATCTGTTAATGAATCCGGATCTGGATTACAACCAGTGGAGTGGCCTGTTTGAGGGCACAGCAATGCGTATCTTTACGCTGCTGACTATCCTGTCTCTGGCGGCACACGCCTGGATAGGTATGTGGTCAATCTCTACTGATTATATCAAGCCAACTGGCATCCGTTTTCTGTTCCAATCTGCGTGTGGTCTGCTGACCTTTATCTACGTCGTTTGGGGTGTTCAAATCCTGTGGGGAGCATAAGATGAGCAGCAAGTTACGTACCCTGACATTTGACGGGATTGTAATTGGTGGTGGCGGTGCTGGTATGCGTGCCGCGCTACAACTGGCCCAGTCGGGCCTGAATACTGCGTGTATCACAAAAGTATTCCCAACCCGTTCGCACACGGTATCTGCTCAGGGTGGTATTACCTGTGCGATTGCCAGTGATGATCCGAACGATGATTGGCGCTGGCACATGTACGATACCGTTAAAGGTTCCGATTATATCGGTGACCAGGACGCTATCGAATATATGTGTTCTGTTGGCCCGCAGGCGGTATTTGAGCTTGACCATATGGGTCTGCCATTCTCCCGTACTGAAGAAGGTCGTATTTATCAGCGTCCTTTTGGTGGTCAGTCTAAAAACTTTGGTGAAGGCGGGCAGGCAGCCCGTACCTGTGCGGCAGCTGACCGTACCGGTCACGCGTTACTGCATGCTTTGTACCAGGGCAATATTAAAGCCGGTACTACTTTTCTTAATGAATGGTTTGCAGTCGATCTGGTTAAGAATGCGGATGATGCGGTTGTTGGTGTTATCGCAATTTGTATCGAAACCGGTGAAACCGTGTATATCAAGGCTAAGGCGACTGTTCTTGCGACCGGTGGTGCTGGTCGGATTTTCCAGTCTACAACTAATGCCCTGATTAATACCGGTGACGGTATGGGTATGAGTCTGCGAGCAGGCGTGCCTGCGCAGGATATGGAAATGTGGCAGTTCCACCCAACCGGTATTGCCGGTGCGGGTGTGTTGGTGACAGAAGGTTGCCGCGGTGAGGGCGGCTATCTGGTGAATAAGGATGGCGAGCGTTTCATGGAGCGTTATGCGCCTAACGCTAAAGATCTGGCAGGCCGTGATGTTGTGGCCCGCTCGATGGTGCTGGAGATTCTGGCGGGACGTGGTTGTGGTGAAGATGCCGACCATGTATTCCTGAAGCTGGATCATCTTGGTGCTGATACTCTGAATGCTAAGTTGCCGGGTATCCTTGAGCTGTCACGTACATTTGCTCACGCTGATCCAATCAAAGAGCCAATTCCTGTTGTTCCTACCTGTCATTATATGATGGGTGGTGTAACAACTAACATCGGTGGTCAGGCTATCGGTGCTGATGCAGATGGCAATGATGTGGTCATTGATGGTTTGTTTGCTTGTGGTGAAGTTGCCTGTGTATCCGTACACGGTGCTAACCGTCTGGGCGGTAACTCATTACTTGATCTGGTGGTGTTTGGCCGCGCTGCGGGCATCCAGATTGAGAAGCAAATGCGTGAAGGTTACGAAGTTGCGTCTGCAAGTGATGCTGACCTGGAGCGTGCAATGGCGCGTCTGAATCGTTTGAATAACTCAACCGGTGGTGAGAGTGTTTCTGAAGTTCGTGCTGAGCTGCAAAAGACTATGCAATTGTACTTCGGTGTATTCCGTGAAGGCGAGAGTATGGAAAAAGGTCTGGAGCTGCTTAAAGAAGTGCGTGCGAAAATCTCAAATCTTCACCTTGAAGATAAGAGTTCCGCATTTAACACTGCACGTATTGAAGCGCTGGAACTTGAGAATCTAATGGAAGTTGCTGAGGCAACGGCTATCGCAGCTGTTACCCGTAAGGAAAGTCGTGGTGCGCATGCCCGTAACGATTTCACCGAGCGTGATGATGAGAATTGGCTGTGCCACTCTCTGTACCATCCGGAAACTAAACAGATTACCAAGCGTGCTGTTAACTTTGCGCCGAAGACAGTTGATGCCTTCCCGCCAAAAGTTCGAACGTATTAAGGGGTTGCCACGATGCTAGTAAGTGTATATCGCTATAATCCTGAGGTTGATGATGCGCCTTACATGCAGGATGTTCATATCGACATTCCTGGTGGTAAGGACATTATGGTTCTGGATCTGCTGCAACTGCTGAAAGATAAAGATCCGTCTCTGGCGTACCGTCGTTCATGCCGTGAAGGTGTGTGTGGTTCTGATGGCATGAATATGAACGGCAAGAACGGTTTGGCGTGTATTACGCCGCTGTCTGAAGTGGTTGAGAACGATAAAATTGTTCTGCGTCCGCTGCCAGGTCTGCCAGTTATTCGTGATGTTGTTGTTGATATGACTCAGTTCTATCAGCAGTACGAAAAGATCAAGCCATTCCTGTTGAATGATACGCCGCCGCCGGCAATTGAGCGTCTTCAGTCTCCTGAAGAACGTGCAGAGCTGGATGGTCTTTATGAATGTATCCTGTGTGCATGTTGTTCGACTGCATGTCCGTCATTCTGGTGGAACCCTGATAAGTTTATCGGTCCTTCCGGTTTGCTGCAGGCATACCGCTTCCTGGCGGATAGTCGTGATACGGCTACTAAGGAGCGTCTGGCTGATCTTGATGATCCGTTCAGTGTTTTCCGCTGTCACGGTATCATGAACTGTGTCAGTGTTTGTCCTAAGGGTCTTAACCCGACGAAGGCAATTGGTAAGATTCGTAACATGTTGTTGCAACAGGCAACCTGATTGTTACCAGGGCGGTCCCGAAAGGAACCGCCTTTTTTATTGCTTAAATTTAACTCAGCTATTTAATCTTGATTGAATTGCATTCATGCATCCTTTGGGGAATGTTCAGAGTTGCGTGAGGATGGTACAAAGGTACTTCGGTCTGAATGGTTGAAATTTATACACCAAATCAGTTAGAAGACGCTTTTGAATCGGATGAGCAGGGTGGGTGTCGTATTTTTGTAAGTAAAAAAAAGTTGTATATGATCCAAAAATAGAAAACTTTAAGATTCTTAGTGCCTTGCATGTATGAAGGCGGGTGCAAAAAGCGTAGAATCTGTCCCTGTATAAGTGCTACCACTTCGGGGCTATATACGTGAGAAATAATAAACGATAACCATAAAGGAAATGGCTAGATTGGCCGTATCAGTCGGGACGTGGTGCAACCTGAACGTTGATATTCCTTTGAGCCAGGGTGATCAATAATGCAAGAAGGCATAATGGAGCTGATGTGGAAGAATGCGCATCTTTACGGTGGCAACTTATCCTACATCGAGCAGCTGTATGAAACCTATCTGATGGACCCCAACGCAATTCCTCAGGAATGGCGTGAAGAATTTGACCGGCTACCTAAAGTCGGCGACAACATTACACAGGATGTACCGCACACAGCGGTGCGTGAACACTTCCAGTTTATTGCTAAGAACCAGCGTCGGGCAGCCCCTGTCTCTGCTTCAAGCGTCAGCTCTGATCACGAGAAAAAGCAGATTCGCGTATTGCGGATGATCAACGCTTATCGTGTGCGGGGGCATCAGGCTGCCACAATCGATCCGTTAAATCTGGTCGTACGTGAGCCTATACCTGATTTAGATCCTCGTTTTCATGAGCTGTCTGAGGCAGATTATGATACGACTTTCCAGTTAGGTTCCCTGTTTTTCGGTGCTGAAGAAGCAACGCTGAAGTCTATTCTGGATGACCTGAAAAAGACTTATTGTACAACGGTGGGTGCAGAGTATATGCACATCGTTGATACCAAGGAGAAGCGTTGGATTCAGTCTCGTTTAGAGCCTGTACGCGCCCATCCTACTGTAGAGCCAGAAAAGAAAGTGATGGTTCTGGAGCGTCTAACGGCAGCTGAAGGTCTTGAAAAATACCTGGGCTCCCGTTTTGCCGGTGCCAAACGATTCGGCCTGGAAGGCGGCGAATCAATGATTGTCTGCCTGAATACGCTGATTCACCGTGCCGGTAAGCACGGTGCCCGTGAGCTGGTAATTGGTATGGCTCACCGTGGCCGTCTGAATACTTTGGTAAACATTTTTGGTAAGAATCCTGCTGAGCTATTCGGTGAATTTGAAGGCGTTCAAACGCTGGAAACTTCCGGTGATGTAAAGTATCACCAGGGCTTCTCATCAAACATCATGACAGATGGTGGCGAAATGCATATGGCGATGGCGTTTAACCCATCCCATTTGGAAATTGCAGCGCCAGTGGTTGAAGGTTCAGTGCGGGCTCGTCAGGATCGTCGTAATGACCCTGTGGGTAACACCGTTGTACCGGTTAATATTCATGGCGATCAGGCATTTGCAGGTCAGGGTGTGGTTATGGAGACATTCCAGATGTCCCAGACCCGTGCTTATAAGACCGGTGGCACCATTCATATTGTTGTTAACAACCAGGTTGGTTTTACAACAGATAAGCAGGAAGATTCGCGTTCTACAGAATACTGTACTGATATCGCTAAGATGGTACAGGCGCCTATTTTCCATGTGAACGGTGATGACCCTGAAGCGGTGCGTTTTGTAACCCAGCTGGCTGTGGATTACCGTACCGAATTTAAGAAAGATGTAGTTATTGATCTGGTGTGTTACCGCCGTCGTGGTCACAACGAAGCAGATGAGCCTTCTGGTACTCAGCCGCTGATGTATCAAAAGATCAAAGCACAGAAAACTACCCGTGAACTTTATGCTCAGCAGCTAATTGACGAGGGCGTCATTACGCAGGAGCAGAGCAAGCAAATGGAGAAGGATTACCGGAAGAACCTGGAAGACGGCAAGCACGTTACCCATTCTCTGGTACTGGAACCAAATAAAGAATTGTTTGTAGACTGGACGCCTTATCTGGGTCACAAATGGTCATTTGATTGTGACACCAGTGTTGACATCAAAACACTACAGGCATTAGGTCAGAAGATCTGTGAAGTGCCAGAGGGCTTTGCTGTTCAGCGTCAGGTGCAGAAAATTTATGACGACCGCAAAAAAATGGCAGCTGGTGCAATGGCTGTTAACTGGGGTTGTGCAGAAATGCTTGCATATGCTTCAGTTCTGGCGGAAGGGCATGCGATTCGCCTGACTGGTCAGGATGTTGGCCGTGGTACTTTCTCGCACCGTCATGCGGTATTACACAATCAAAAAGATGCGGCTGTTTATGAGCCGTTACAGAATATTGCACCTGATCAGCCCCGGCTGACTTTGCATGATTCTTTCTTATCAGAAGAAGCGGTACTGGCATTTGAATATGGCTATGCCACAACAATGCCTAACGCTTTGGTTATCTGGGAAGCGCAGTTCGGTGATTTCGCGAACGGTGCTCAGGTAGTTATCGATCAGTTTATCACCAGTGGTGAGCATAAGTGGGCGCGTTTGTGTGGCCTGACTATGTTGTTGCCGCATGGCTTTGAAGGTCAGGGTCCTGAGCACTCTTCAGCCCGGCTTGAGCGCTACCTGCAGTTGTGTGCTGAACACAATATTCAGGTATGTGTACCTACTACTCCAGCGCAAATCTATCATTTATTGCGCCGTCAGATAGTACGTCCGTTGCGTAAGCCTCTGGTGGTTATGTCGCCGAAGAGTTTGTTACGTCATAAGCAGGCTGTTTCCAGTATTGAGGAACTTGCCAGCGGCACTTTCCAGACAGTAATCAGTGAAACTGATCAGCTGGACCCGGCTAAAGTGAAACGTCTCGTGTTGTGTAGCGGTAAGGTTTATTACGACCTGTATAACCGTCGTGCAGAGCTGGCAAAGGATGATGTAGCAATCGTACGTATTGAGCAGCTATATCCGTTCCCTGAAAATCAGATGTATGAGGCTATCAAGGATTACACCAATCTTGAGTCTGTTGTCTGGTGTCAGGAAGAGCCGATGAATCAGGGTGCCTGGTACTGTAGTCAGCACCACATGCGTCATGCACTTGCGCGTCATAACAGCTCTATTCAACTGGGCGGCGTCGGCCGGCCACATGCAGCCGCACCTGCTGTAGGGTACATTTCTGTACACCTTGAGCAGCAGGAAAAACTGGTTAATGAAGCAATCAATGGCTAACAGGCCTGCAGAAAACGCCTGTTAGTAACACTGAAAAGGAAAGAATATGTCTATCGAAATCAAAACGCCGACGTTCCCTGAATCCGTAGCCGACGGTACAGTCGCTACATGGCACAAACAGCCTGGTGAAGCTTGTTCTACTGACGAGCTGATTGTTGATATTGAAACCGATAAGGTTGTGCTGGAAGTTGTGGCGCCGGCTGATGGCGTTCTTAAAGACATCCTCAAAGGTGAAGGTGATACCGTACTGAGTGAAGAAGTACTGGGTGTTTTTGAGGCTGGTGCTGCGGCATCAGCAGCTCCTGCTGCCGCTGCTGAACCTACGGCAGCTCCTGCGGCTACGGATGCTGATAAAGTTGGCCCGGCTGCGCGTAAGCTGATCGAAGAAAACGGTCTTGATGCAGCGCAGATTTCAGGTACCGGCAAGAATGGCGGTATCACTAAGGAAGATGTTGCTAACTTTATTCAGAACAAGCCTGCTGCGCCGGCTCCTGCCGCTGCGCCTGCAGTCGCATCTGCGGCCGCGCCAGGTACAGTGCCTGTTGGCGAGCGCGTTGAGAAACGTGTACCGATGACACGCTTGCGTGCAACTATTGCTAAGCGACTGGTTGAAGCACAGCAAAATGCTGCAATGCTAACAACCTATAACGAAGTAAATATGAAGCCGATCATGGAGCTGCGTAAGCAGTACAAAGATCTGTTCGAGAAGACGCACAATGGTACCCGTCTTGGTTTCATGTCTTTCTTTGTTAAAGCTGCAACTGAAGCGCTGAAGCGTTTCCCTGCGGTAAATGCCTCAATCGATGGTAACGATATGGTTTACCACGGTTACCAGGATATCGGTGTGGCAGTATCTACTGCTCGTGGTCTGATGGTGCCAGTATTGCGTGATACTGATGCGATGAGTCTGGCGAACGTTGAGGCGACAATTCGCGATTTTGGTCTGCGCGGTCGTGACGGCAAGCTGGGTATCGATGATATGCAGGGTGGTACTTTTACTATCACTAACGGTGGTGTATTTGGCTCCCTGATGTCTACGCCAATTCTGAACCCACCGCAGACTGCAATTCTGGGTATGCACAAGATTCAGGAACGCCCAATGGCGGTCAATGGTCAGGTAGAAATTTTACCAATGATGTACCTGGCTCTGTCATACGACCATCGTATGATTGATGGTAAGGAAGCTGTACAATTCCTGGTTACTATTAAGGATCTCTTAGAAGATCCAGCTCGGATGTTGCTAGACGTATAAATTCAGCCCCCTTACAGAAATTTTAAAGGTAGGTAAAAATGTCAGATAAATTTGATGTCATCGTGATTGGTGCTGGCCCTGGTGGTTACGTAGCTGCGATTCGAGCCGCACAATTGGGACTGAAAACCGCGTGTGTAGAGAAGTGGGTCGATACTAAAGGTGCACCTTTGTTAGGCGGTACATGCCTTAACGTTGGTTGTATCCCTTCAAAGGCTTTGCTGGAATCTACTCACCAGTTCCATAATGCACAGCACGCTGATGTTCACGGCATTCAGGTTGGTGGCGAAGTCACTATGGATGTTAAGGCGATGGTTGCCCGTAAGGACAAAATCGTTTCAAACCTGACTGGCGGTATTGCTGGTCTGTTTAAGGCGAACGGCGTAACGCTGCTGGCTGGTAAAGGTAAGCTGTTAGCAAATAAGCGCGTTGAAGTAACCGCTGCTGACGGCGCTGCAACTGTTTATGATGCAGAAAACGTTATTCTGGCCTCTGGTTCAGTACCGGTTGAGATTCCACCGGCGCCACTGACCGAAGGTTTGATTCTGGATAACGAAGGTGCGCTGAATATCGATGAGACGCCTAAGCGTCTGGGCGTTATTGGTGCCGGTGTTATTGGTCTGGAAATGGGTTCTGTCTGGGCGCGCTTAGGTACTGAAGTTGTTGTACTTGAAGCCATGGACAGCTTCCTGGCAATGGCCGACAAAGACGTCGCTAAAGAAGCCGCCAAGCTGTACAAGAAGCAAAAGCTTGATATCAAGCTGGGTGCCCGTTGTACCGGTACTGAAATCGTCGATGGCAAAGAAGTTAAAGTTAAATACTCCGATGCCAATGGTGATCAGGAAATTACCGTTGATAAGCTGATTGTTGCGGTTGGTCGTCGTCCTCAGACGAATGGTCTGCTGGCAGATGATTCCGGCGTTAAACTGGATGAGCGTGGCTTCATCTTTGTTGATGGTCAGTGCCGTACAGAAGCGCCTGGCGTGTACGCAATTGGTGATTCTGTGCGTGGGCCGATGTTGGCGCATAAAGCGTCTGAAGAAGGCATCATGGTTGCAGATATCATTGCTGGTCACCATGCGCAAATGAACTACGATGTTATTCCAAGCATCATCTACACACATCCTGAGCTGGCCTGGGTCGGTAAAACCGAGCAGGAACTGAAAGCGGAAGGTGTTGAGATTAAAGTTGGTAAATTCCCGTTTGCAGCTTCTGGCCGTGCCATGGCAGCAAATGATACTGACGGTTTCGTGAAGATGATCGCTGATGCAAAAACTGACCGCATCCTGGGTGTGCATATGGTTGGTGGTATCGCGTCTGAGCTGATTGCTCAGGCTGCAATTGCAATGGAATTCTCTTCAACTGCAGAAGATCTGCAGCTGACTGTATTTGCTCACCCGACAGTGAGTGAAGCAGTGCACGAAGCAGCACTGGCTGTGGATGGTCACGCAATCCATATGGCTAATCGCCGTAAGCGTAAGTAATTAAAAAGCCCCTGTAGTAAGTGCAGGGGCTTTATGGTTTTAGATTTCGACCGGAGACCCCGGTTGATTATCGTTGTTTATACCCGGCATGCTGTATCTGCAGTTGCTGGGTGTTTGCAACCTTTGGGCTGTACGTCAATGGCCTCTCCCCATTGTGTACAGAGACCTCAAAAGTAAAAACGACGGATTAGAGCATGAATCTTCATGAGTACCAGGGCAAACAGCTGTTTGCCGAATATGGTCTGCCGGTATCCAAAGGATACGCTGTAGATACACCGGAAGCTGCTGCTGAAGCGGCTGAAAAAATTGGTGGTAGCAAGTGGGTTGTTAAGACTCAAGTGCATGCCGGTGGCCGTGGTAAGGCTGGCGGTGTACAGCTGATTAATTCTCCTGCTGAAGCGTCTGAATTTGCCGCTAAGTGGTTAGGAAAAAATCTGGTGACCTATCAGACTGACGCAAATGGTCAGCCTGTATCTAAAATTCTGGTAGAAGACTGCACCGATATCGCTAATGAGCTGTATCTGGGTGCGGTAGTTGACCGTTCTTCTCGTCGTATCGTTTTCATGGCATCTACTGAAGGTGGTGTGGAAATCGAGACAGTTGCGGAAGAAACACCAGAGAAAATTCTTAGAGCTACTGTTGATCCTCTGACTGGCGCACAGCCTTACCAGGGCCGTGAGCTGGCATTCAAGCTGGGTCTTGAAGGCGTGCAGATCAAACAGTTCACGCAGATCTTTATGGGTCTGGCGAAAATGTTCCAGGAAAAAGACCTGGCGCTGCTGGAAATCAACCCGCTGGTTATTACTGCAGAAGGTAACCTGCACTGTCTGGATGCTAAGTTAGCGATCGATGGTAACGCTGTTTACCGTCACAAAGATTTGCAGGCAATGGAAGATCCAAGTCAGGAAGATGAGCGTGAAGCACGCGCGGCTGAGTGGGATCTGAACTATGTTGCGCTGGATGGCAGCATTGGCTGCATGGTTAACGGTGCAGGCCTGGCAATGGGTACGATGGACATCGTTTCCCTGCACGGTGGCTTCCCGGCTAACTTCCTGGACGTAGGTGGCGGCGCGACTAAAGAGCGTGTAACCGAAGCGTTCAAGATTATTTTAGAAGACTCTAAAGTTAAAGCGGTTCTGGTTAACATCTTTGGCGGCATCGTACGTTGCGATCTGATTGCTGAAGGTATCATCGGCGCGGTTAAAGAAGTCGGTGTAGAGGTGCCTGTTGTGGTACGTCTGGAAGGTAACAATGCAGAGCTGGGTTCTAAACTGCTGTCTGAATCTGGTCTGGCGATCATTGCAGCGACCAGTCTGACAGACGCTGCTGAGCAAGCGGTAAAAGCAGCGGAGGGTAAATAATCATGGCAGTTTTAATTAACAAAGATACTAAGGTGATCTGTCAGGGTTTCACCGGTGGCCAGGGTACCTTTCATTCTGAACAGGCAATTGCTTACGGGACTCAAATGGTTGGCGGTGTAACGCCAGGCAAGGGTGGTTCTGAGCACCTGGGTCTGCCAGTTTTCAATACTGTATCTGAAGCTGTTGCTGAAACCGGTGCGACTGCATCTGTTATCTACGTGCCAGCGCCATTCTGTAAAGATTCTATCCTGGAAGCGGCGAATGCAGGTATCGAGCTGATTGTATGTATCACTGAGCACATCCCGGTTATGGATATGCTGGAATGTAAAGTGAAGTGCGATGAGCTGAATGTACGTCTGATCGGTCCTAACTGTCCGGGTGTTATCACTCCGGGTGAGTGTAAGATTGGTATCATGCCTGGTCATATTCACCTGCCAGGTAAGGTTGGTATCGTTTCCCGTTCAGGTACTCTTACGTATGAAGCGGTTAAACAGACTACAGATGCTGGTTTCGGTCAGTCTACCTGTGTTGGTATCGGTGGTGACCCGATCCCAGGTTCTAACTTTATCGATATTCTGGAAATGTTCCAGAATGATCCGCAGACTGAAGCGATTGTAATGATCGGTGAGATCGGTGGCTCTGCAGAAGAAGAAGCGGCTGCTTATATTAAAGCAAACGTTACTAAGCCTGTTGTGTCTTACATTGCCGGTGTTACTGCACCAGCGGGTAAGCGTATGGGTCATGCAGGCGCGATCATCTCTGGCGGTAAAGGTACTGCTGATGAGAAGTTTGCTGCTCTGGAAGCTGCTGGCGTTAAGACTGTTCGTTCTCTGGCGCAAATCGCAGATGGTCTGCGTGAAGTGACTGGCTGGAAATAATATTCCAGATTGTTACGGCATTATAAAAAAGGCAGCTACGGCTGCCTTTTTGCATTTTTGGCGGGTTGTTCAGCTTGTGTTTAGGGAAGCGCTGTTAGATGTGATTTGTGTGCGACGGTAGCAGGTGTCGCTTAAGGGTTCTGAAGTATCCTTTGTGTAAGGCGTAATATGGTTTCCCGTAAAGTTGAGTCAGATTGTAATTCCCTTGTTTTTAAGCAATTAGCTGAGTCTGTTCCGGTATTATTTTATGCGGTAGATCGTCAGCTTTGTTATACATATATCAATTCTTTTTTCTCTAAAACTCACAGTATTTCTCAGTCGGACGCAATTGGGTTAAGCATTGCTGATGTTATTGGTCGGGAGGCGTTTGAGGCCAATCTGGTTCATTACCATAAAGTTTTGGCTGGGGAGGCGGTTCGATATGATTCCCATTTTATAAAGAAAGATGGTGATTCCCATTATTATCACGCAATTTATGAGCCGCTTTGTATTGAGGGGGTTATAAAAGGGTTTACAGGAGTGGTTGTTGATACCGCAGCCGAAAAAGAACTAGAGCGCATTTCCAATACGGATGTTTTGACGGGGCTTTATAATCGCCGAAAATTTGAAGCAGACTTGGCTGATATTCTTGCTTCTTCTGCAATGCAGCTTTGGGGTTTGATGATCTTGGATATCGATCACTTTAAGAATGTGAATGATAATTATGGTCATGATGTTGGGGATTTGGCGCTTCAGAATATTGCTGCTGAGATCGGTCGTATCTGCGGTAGCGATTGTCGGGTTTACCGGGTAGGCGGAGAGGAGTATGCGCTAATCTGTCAGCTTGTTGATTCAGGTGAATATAAGCGATTTGTGGAGCAGCTACGGACTGAGATCGCAGCAGCCAGTATTATTCATCAGCAGATATTGACGGTCAGTATTGGTGCAACGGTTTTTTTACCGGGAGAGTGCCGGGAAAGCCTCCTGAAGCGAGTGGATTTGGCGCTTTATAAGTGTAAAGAGGTAGGAAGGAATAGTGCTTTATTGGTCTAGAAGTTAGGTGAGGGAATGAGTTTCCGGGCTTGTATTATTGAATTAATTCACACGGATGCGCTGCGAATGCAGGCTTTATCTGCGGTAAGGTCGCTAGAGCTGCCAGGCTGGTTGATTGCCGCGGGTTTTGTACGCAACAGAGTCTGGGATCACGTATTTAAAGTCACTACACCGTTGAGCGATATTGATGTGATTTATTTTTGTAGTAGCGATACATCAGAGGAAAGGGATCTGATGCTGGAACGGCAGTTATCTGCAATTTGCCCTGATCTGCCCTGGTCTGTAAAGAATCAGGCGAGAATGCATATACGCAATGGTGATTTGCCTTATGGTAATTCACTGGATGCGATGAGTTATTGGCCTGAGAAGCAAACCGCTCTAGGAGTTTCTCTGAATGCGCAGAATATGCTGTCGATACAGCATTGTTTTTCACTTGATTTGCAGTTTTCCGGCAAAGTTAATCATAACCCTGTCCGCGATTATAATGTGTTTTTACAGCGCCTAACGCAGAAGAACTGGTTAAGCATCTGGCCCGGACTTGAGGTGGCAGTATAACTGTCTAATTAGCTGGCTGTGGGAATGAAAGTCTTTTATTGCGGCTGCATTTATCAGGGAAGGGATATTTCCGTTCCAGGCCCTGTTAGCTCAGGGAAATTCAGGTATAATTTGCGTCTTTTTAATTGGCTCTGTGTGCTTGAATAAGCTTGAGTAAGTGATTTGATCTATGCCTATTTTTGATTTTGCCTGCCGTGAATGCGGCCATGAATTTGAAAAGTTAGTTATGAAATCAGATGCGCCAGCCCCGGCCTGTCTGGCCTGTAACGCTGAAAATGTTGAAAAGAAGGTTTCTGCACCGGGCTTTCGACTATCAGGCAGTGGTTGGTACGAAACTGACTTTAAAACTGGTAAGAAGAAAAACATAGCGGGGGATAATTCCTCTGGAGCAGGTAGCTGATACCTGACAACTGATTGCATTGGCAATCAGAAATATTCAGCAGTTGCCCGGAATAGGCGGCTGTGAGTGAGCAACTGATAAATAACAGGAACTGGTAATTATGCGCAGCCATTATTGCGGCGAACTAAATACAACTCATATCGGCGAAGACATCGTCCTGAACGGCTGGGTACATCGTCGTCGTGACCACGGTGGTGTTATCTTCCTGGATGTTCGTGACCGCGAAGGTGTTACACAGGTCGTATTCGATCCGGACCGTGAAGAAAGCTTTGCCCTGGCTGACAGTGTGCGTAATGAATATGTAATCGAAGTGCGTGGTACTGTTCGTGCGCGTCCGGAAGGCACAACTAACGCCGATATGGCTACCGGCGAAATCGAAGTGCTGGGCAAAGAGCTGGTTATCCTGAACAAGTCTGAAACGCCTCCGTTCCAGTTGGATGAGCATCAGCAGGTAGGTGAAGACGTGCGTTTGCGTCATCGTTACATCGATTTACGCCGTACTGAAATGCAGGACAAGTTGCGTTTCCGTTCTAAAGTAACCAATGCTATCCGTAACTATATGGATGACAATGGCTTCCTGGACATCGAAACACCGATTCTGAACCGTGCAACGCCGGAAGGTGCACGTGACTATCTGGTGCCAAGCCGTGTTCACGAAGGTCAGTTTTTCGCATTGCCACAGTCTCCTCAGTTGTTCAAACAGCTGCTAATGGTTTCCGGCTTTGATCGTTATTATCAGATTGCCCGCTGCTTCCGTGACGAAGACCTGCGTGCAGATCGTCAGCCAGAATTTACCCAGATTGATATCGAAACATCCTTTATGGATGAAGAAGGAATCATGGGTATGACTGAGGCCATGATTCGCAAGTTGTTCCTGGAGCTGAAAGGTATCGACCTGGGCGAATTCCCACGTATGCCATACTCTGAGGCGATGCAGAAATACGGCTCTGATAAGCCTGATCTACGCTTCCCGATGGAACTGGTTGATGTTGCTGATCTGATGGCTGAGATTGAATTCAAAGTCTTTGCCGGCCCTGCTAAAGACCCTAAAGGTCGTGTAGCGGCGCTGAAAGTACCTGGTGGTGCTCAGCTGACCCGTAAGAACATTGATGAATACACTAAATTTGTCAGCATCTACGGTGCTAAAGGTTTGGCGTGGATTAAAGTTAACGAGCTGGAGAAAGGCGTAGAAGGTCTGCAGTCTCCAATCGTTAAGTTCCTGGGTGCTGAAGTTGCCATGAAGATCATGGAACGTCTGGGCGCTCAGAATGGTGATATCGTATTCTTCGGTGCTGATAAAGAGAAAGTCGTAAGCGAAGCGCTGGGTGCGCTGCGTATTAAGGTCGGTGAAGACCTGAATATGAGCGAACGTGAGTGGGCGCCGCTGTGGGTTGTTGACTTCCCGATGTTTGAAGAAACATCCGAAGGTGGTCTGACAGCGTTGCATCATCCGTTCACTGCGCCAAGCTGCACAGCAGAAGAGCTGAAAGCTAATCCGCTGACGGCTCTGTCCCGCGCTTACGATATGGTTCTGAATGGTTGTGAGTTGGGTGGTGGTTCGATCCGTATCCACGATCAGGAAATGCAGTCAACTGTTCTGGAAGTGCTGGGGATTTCTGATGAAGAAGCAGAAGATAAGTTTGGCTTCCTGCTGAATGCTCTGAAATACGGTGCGCCACCGCACGGTGGTCTGGCATTTGGTCTGGATCGTCTGATCATGTTGATGACAGGTACAGACTCTATCCGTGAAGTTATTGCCTTCCCTAAAACCCAGAGTGCTTCCTGTCCGCTGACTGAAGCGCCTGGTCAGGTAAGTGCTGCGCAACTGCGCGAACTGCACATCAAGCTGCGTCAGAAAGAGGCGTAAGCTAACCCTTCTTCACCGCCGGTTTCTTCCGGCGGTGAATCTTTATGTTTCTCAGGTACCAAAAGGAGGTCCGCTATGGCTGGTCATTCTAAATGGGCCAATATCAAGCACCGTAAGGCGGCTCAGGACGCTAAGCGGGGTAAGATCTTCACCAAGCTTATTCGTGAACTGGTTGTTGCTGCCAAAGAAGGTGGCGCGAATCCGGACGATAATCCGCGTCTGCGTACAGCAGTAGATAAGTCGCTTTCTGCGAATATGAAGCGTGACACTGTCGATAAGGCTATTCTTCGTGGTGCTGGTGGTGGTGAGCATGAAAACTATAGTGAACTGACCTACGAGGGTTATGCGCCTGGTGGTGTTGCTGTTTTGGTGGAAACCATGACAGATAATGTTAACCGGACGGTATCTCAGGTAAGAGCTGCGTTTAATAAAGCGGGCGGGAATCTCGGAACCAGTGGCTCTGTGGTATATCTTTTTGAGAAAAAAGGTCAGTTTAGCTTTGGTGACGCTGTTGATGAGGAGCAGTTGATTGATGTCGCGCTGGAAGCAGGTGCTGAAGACGTAGTCAGTCATGATGATGGTTCAGCAGAAGTGTTAACTGTAGCTGCTGATTTTATGCTGGTTAAGGATGCTTTACTGTCTGCGGGTCTGGAAGCGGAGTTTGCAGAAGTTGCTATGATTCCGGCTACCAGTGTTGAGCTAGATGTAGAGGCAGGGCGCAAGCTGTTGCGATTACTGGATGTGCTTGAGGATCTCGATGATACGCAAAATGTCTACCATAATGCGGTTATACCGGCTGAGTCTCTGGTTGAGTAAATATTGTTGCAGTGAATGTTAAACCGAGCTTTGTGTCTCGGTTTTTTTATATCTGTTTGCACGTAGAAGCATAGCTTTAGCAATGATAGTATGTATAAAGATACAGTGTATTGTGGTTGATTTTAATGTGTATATCAGAGGCATATAGCAAGTAAATGCTGATTTTAGGGATAGATCCGGGTTCACGTATAACCGGCTACGGTATTATTAATTCTGTTGGCAGTAAGAACGAGTACGTTGCCAGTGGATGTATTCGTATTAAAGGCGACGAATTACCTGAACGCTTACAGCAAGTATATGCCGGAGTTACCGAAATTATTGAGCACTATTGCCCGCAGGAAATGGCAATTGAGCAGGTATTTATGGCGCGTAATGCTGATTCTGCGCTGAAGCTGGGGCAGGCGCGGGGGGTTGCGATTGTTGCCGGAACTAATCAGGGGTTACCTGTTTCTGAATATGCGGCAAGAAAAGTGAAACAAGCCGTGGTTGGTAAAGGTTCGGCAGATAAGTCTCAGGTGCAGCATATGGTGATGTCGATTCTAAAATTGCCAGGTCTGCCTCAGGAAGATGCTGCAGATGGCCTGGCAATTGCTTTATGTCACGCGCATACCCGTACCAGTCTGATAGCAATGGCGGGTGCTAAAGGCAGTCGTCGGGGGCGTTTATGTTAAACAACGAGTTTGGCTGGGCGGCGGATTTTGAAATGAATATATTCTTCACTCTGGCTGAATTTGTGTATGTGACTGAACTGCTCGGCGTTGCTGTCTTTGCGATTACGGGTGCCTTAGCTGCACAGGGCAAGCATATGGATATTCTGGGTGTTGTGGTCCTTGCAGTGGTAACGTCGCTGGGTGGTGGGACTATACGGGACCTTACCCTGGATATTCATCCCCTGTTATGGATTCAGAATGATACTTATATCTGGACGGCTGTTATTTCAGCAGTGGCGGCTTTTTGGGTATGCCGTTATTTGCGCTATCCGAGGCGTCTTCTGATCATTTTAGATGCTTTGGGTATGGCTTTGTTTACTGTACTGGGTGCACAGAAAGCAATCAGTCTTGAATTGCCTGCAATTATCGTTGTAATGATGGCTATGGTTACAGGCTGTGCCGGAGGAATGGTACGGGATGTTCTTACCAGGCAGATACCACTGATTTTACATCGTCATGGTGAGTTATATGCCACCTGCTCAATTATTGGGGCGGTGCTTTATGTCTGGTTGGATGGCAGCATGCATCCAGTAGTATTAGTGGCGTTATCAATTTCAATTATTTTTATTATTCGTATGGCAGCGGTTTTTGGTGATATTTGTCTGCCGGAATTCATTGTCGCGGGCCATAGGCTGGAGCGCCGTGATGATAAAGAGCGCGGATAAGATTATCAGTTGCTGGCAGAGCAGCAAAAGAGAAGGGATATATACGTGATTGGTCGTTTAAAAGGTGAAGTTCTTGAGAAGTTTCCGCCGCAGTTGGTGCTGGATGTAAATGGTGTTGGTTATGAAGTAGATGCTTCAATGAACACTTTTTATCGCTTGCCGGGAGTCGGTCAAACCGTCGTACTTTTTACGCACATGGTTGTCCGTGAGGATGCGCAGCTGCTGTACGGTTTCTATGAGCGTCAGGAACGTTCATTATTTCGTACGCTGATCAAAGTAAACGGTGTAGGTCCCAAGCTGGCGTTGACTATTCTTTCAGGTATCAGCGTGTCTGAATTTGTTCAGAGTGTGCAGTTTGAAGATACCGCTGCGCTGGTCAGGTTGCCGGGTGTAGGCAAAAAAACAGCAGAACGTTTGTTGATTGAGATGAAAGATAAGATCAAAGACTTCCAGGTGGATGATGTTGCAGATTTCACCCTTACGGATGACTTTGGTGAAGCTACACCGGTTGAAGATAATCGTGCTGAAGCAGAAAGTGCATTAGTAGCGCTTGGTTATAAGCCGGTTCAGGCAAGTAAAGCCATTTCTGCTGCTGATAAAGGTCTTGAGCCAGGGGCTAGTAGTGAAGCCTTGATCCGTGCCGCACTGAAAAGTATGGTGCAGGGATAATTGAAATAGGGTTTAACTGATGATCGAAGCGGATCGTTTTGTATCGCCGGTATCTGTTCCGGCGGCGGAAGAAGTGCAGGATAGGGCAATTCGCCCAAAAACACTGGCTGATTATGTTGGTCAGCCAGTGGTATGTGAGCAGATGGAAATATTCATCAGCGCAGCTAAAAAGCGTGGTGAGGCCCTGGATCATACCTTGGTTTTTGGCCCTCCCGGGCTAGGTAAAACCACTCTGGCGAATATTATTGCCAGTGAAATGGGCAGTGAGATAAAAACTACGTCCGGTCCGGTGTTAGAGAAGGCTGGTGATCTGGCTGCAATGCTAACGAACCTTGAGCCAGGCGATGTGCTGTTTATAGATGAAATTCACCGTCTGAGTGCTTCAGTCGAAGAAGTGCTTTATCCGGCAATGGAAGATTATCAACTGGATATCATGATCGGTGAAGGCCCGGCAGCACGTTCGATTAAGCTTGAGTTACCTCCTTTTACCTTAGTGGGGGCAACTACCAGGGCGGGGCTGCTGACATCACCTTTGCGTGACCGCTTTGGTATTGTTCAGCGTCTTGAGTTTTACAATATTGAAGATCTGACCAGCATTGTTGAACGCTCTGCGCGTTTGTCGGGTTGTGTTATTGAGCATGAAGGTGCCATTGAGGTGGCTCGTCGCTCAAGGGGTACTCCGCGAATTGCTAACCGCCTGCTGCGTCGGGCAAGGGATTACGCTGAAGTACGGGGTGACGGTGAAATTACCCGTGAGATGGCCGATCAGGCACTAAATATGTTGAATGTTGATGCCCGTGGCTTCGATCATATGGACCGTCGGTTACTGCTGGCGATGATTGAAAAGTTTGGTGGTGGCCCGGTGGGTGTCGATAACCTTGCAGCGGCAATCAGTGAAGAGCGGGATACCATTGAAGACGTGCTGGAGCCGTATTTGATCCAGCAAGGTTATATGATGCGAACACCCCGTGGCCGGATTGTCACTGATCATGCTTATCAGCATTTTGGGCTGGAATTACCGAAGCGGGATTGATGTGCGTCATTGCGCGTTTTTCATCAAAGTTTAAAATTACATCTTTACTAAATCGTGTGGTGCGAATTGCCGACGGGCCATTGATGGCTAGTGGCGTGCCTCTGACACTATTCGAAGGATTCGGAGCAAAGATGTGATGAAAAACAGTGAATTGTCGCAAGTACAATTGGCTGATCTGAGAAAGGATATCCAGCAGTTAATTGCGCAGTTACGTGAAGATGTTGCTCAGGAGCGTGAACAGCAAAAAAATGAATTGGCGGTAGTCGATACAACTCAGCTTGCGGATATGGCTGAGCAGGCTGACGCCAGTGCGCACCGGGTTGAGGTTTTGGCGCATATCCAAAAGCTGGAAGAAGAGGTGCGTGTTGCTGAGCATGCATTGCAACGCCTTGAAAGCGGCTTATATGGTGAGTGTGAAGTCTGTGGTGAAGTGATTGAGCTAAACCGGTTGAAGGCTAATCCGGTCGCTGTGCTTTGTATCGGATGTCAGTCGAGTTGTGAGGCTTAATTTCAGATCTTGTATGCAAAATTAAATAACCGGGTTTTTACCCGGTTTTTTTATCGAAAAAATAAACTTACTGGCAAGCTTGCTGTCTGTTTTCATGGCCTGCATTGGGAAAGCCAAGATGCGGTAGGGTCAGTCAGACAGCGGGATGTCGAAAGAGCTTAATTCTGGACAGGAAATCTTGTCAGAAAAGAAGGGTGTGTGCTGATTGCCAATGGTTCTTTGGTGGTCTGTAGCCTTAATAAGCCTGTCTGAAAATTGCCTGCTGTATCAATAGCCAAATAATTGAAATTTGTAAAAAAGATAAAGATTTTACTTGTTTATCCGGCTACTATCTCATGCTAAATAAAATTTTTTGCACAAACGGAAGAGGTTCAGACTGTGCCGGATAAAATGTCGATCTGGAGTCTGGTGGTAAATGCCAGCGTTGTGGTTCAGTTGGTAATGTTACTGCTGTTGCTTGCATCGGTTGTTTCCTGGGTAATGATTTTTCAACGTCATGCTGTTTTACGCCAGGCAAAACAAAAACTGCGTTATTTTGAAGACCGCTTTTGGTCTGGAATGGACCTAAGCCAGCTATTTAGGGAAGTAAATCATTCACCTGATGCTGATAATGGCGCTGAGAATATCTTTCGGGCAGGCATTAAAGAATTTACCCGCCTGAATCAACAGCCGGGTGTTGATGCCGATGCTGTAATGGATGGTGCGCAGCGCAGTATGCGGGTTGCGTTAGCCCGTGAAGAAGAGCGTCTGGAAACGAATTTACCTTTCCTGGCTACAGTCGGTTCTACCAGTCCTTATATTGGGCTATTTGGTACCGTTTGGGGAATTATGAATTCATTCCGCGGTTTAGCGAATGTGCATCAGGCGACACTGGCTTCAGTTGCACCGGGTATTTCTGAAGCATTGATTGCTACAGCTATTGGTTTGTTTGCCGCAATTCCGGCAGTAATTGCTTATAACCGTTATTCTGCACAAACAGAAACACTGATGAATAGCTACGAAACCTTTGCTGATGAATTTTCCAGTGTGTTGCACCGTCGTGCACACGCGGGACAATAAGCGATAACTGTTATGATCAGACGCCAGAAAAAAAAGCGTAAGCTTAACGCAGAGATTAACGTTGTTCCGTATATTGACGTCATGATGGTGCTGTTGGTTATTTTTATGATTACAGCGCCAATGCTAACGCAGGGGGTGAATGTAGAGTTACCTCAGGCCGGAGCTGATCCGGTTGATACACAGGACAACGAGCCAGTTATCGTAACCGTTGATAAGGACGGTAACTATTACATTGATGTTGGCGGCGATCCATCCGAAGCTGTTAGTGAAGATGTAGTATTTGAGCGGATCAGTAAGGTGTTAGCGACGAACCCTAAGAAACTTTTGCTTGTCAGAGGTGATAAGGGTGTCGATTATGAAGCGGTTGTAATGCTGATGACCCTGTTGCAGCAGGCAGGTGCTCCGAGTGTCGGGCTGGTGACTGAGTAACGCAATTGTGAATTCCCGATCTTATATAATTCCTACATTCCTCGCTGTTTCTTTACATGCAGTTGTGCTGACTTTGTTGTTTAACTCGTGGTTTGGCCATGCTGACGAAGAACAAAGAGCGACACCTAGGCACGTTAAGGCAACGATTGTCGACCTGAGCGCGAAAAGTAAGGCCAGCACTCAGGAAACCAAACGTAAGCAGGAAGAAGCACGTAAGAAAGAAGCTGAGCGCAAAAAAGCTGAAGCAGCAAAGCAAGAAGCTGAACGTAAGAAAGCTGAGCAGCAGAAAGCGGAACAGGAAAAGAAAGAAACTGAACGCAAAAAGGCTGAAGAAATAAAGAAAGAAGCTGAGCGTAAGAAAGCTGCAGAAGCGAAACAAGAAGCTGAACGTAAAAAAGCTGAGGCAGTAAAGAAAGAAGCTGAGCGTAAGAAAGCTGAAGCAGTTAAAAAGGAAAATGCGCGCAAGAAGGCTGAGCAAGCAAAGAAAGAAGCTGAACGTAAGAAGTTAGAGAAAGCTAAAAAAGACGCTGAGCGTAAAAAAGCCGAAGCAGTCAAGAAAGAAGCTGAACGTAAGAAAGCAGAGAAAGCTAAACAGGAAGCTGAGCGTAAGAAAGCTGAAAAAGCTAAGCAAGAAGCTGCGCGTAAAAAGGCCGAAAAAGCTAAACAAGAAGCTGAGCGCAAAAAAGCTGAGCAGGCTAAGAAAGATGCGGCGCGTGAGCGGGAAATTCAGGCCGCAATTGATGCAGAAATTGCAGAAGAAGAACGTATAGCGCAGGAAATGGCTGATGAGGCTAGCGTCAACAGCTATACAGCGTATATTAAAAATGAAATTGAAAGCCGCTGGAGTCGTCCGCCGAATGCCCGTAATGGAATGCAGGTGACGTTGACTATTCATCTATTCCCTACTGGAGAAGTGGATAATGTCTATGTGAAGCGGTCCAGTGGTGACTCTTTGTTTGATGAAAGTGCTGTTCGTGCTGTGAAGCGCGTTGAAAGGTTTGATCAACTACAAAATATGCAGTCAGTTTTATTTGATCGGAAATTTAGAAAATTTGAATTGTTATTTAAGCCTGAGGATCTTCGTCAATGAACAGAATGTTGTCCGGCGCAGTAATGGTATGCGCGCTCTTTTTCAGTTTACTTGCCAGGGCTGAATTAACCATTGAAATCACTAAAGGTCTTGACGAGCCAACACCTGTGGCAGTCGTGCCATTCGCCTGGAACGGTACAACAGCCTTACCGCAGGATGTTGCCGCGATTGTGACCAATGACCTGAAAACAACGGGTTTATTTTCATTAATGTCGCAGGATAATATGCTGAGCTTTCCGTCAGAGCGGTCCGGTGTGTTCTTCCGTGACTGGCGTGTGTCTGGTACAGACTTTCTTGTTATTGGTCGGATCAGCCCGCAGGTTGACGGTAACCTTGAAGTTGCTGTTGAAATGTTTGATGTGCTGAAAGAAGAACGGGTATTAGGTGAAGTGGTTAATGCTAACTTCTCTAATTTACGGGCTGTTGCACATTATATAAGTGACAAAATTTATGAAACCCTAACCGGTAACCGCGGCGCTTTTTCAACCCGAATAGTTTATGTAACAGCAGATTTAGTCCGTTCCGGGGTTTATGACTATAAGCTTCAACTGGCGGATGCTGATGGTTTCGGGCCCCGTACAATTCTTCAGTCTGATGAGCCTATTATGTCGCCAACCTGGTCCCGTGATGGTACTAAGTTAGCCTATGTGTCTTTCGAGACAGGACGTCCGGCTATTTACATTCAGTATTTGTCTTCTGGTCGTCGTGAGAAAGTGCAGTCGTTCTCCGGACTGAACGGTGCGCCTGCATGGTCGCCCGATGGAAATAAATTAGCATTAGTGCTTTCAAAAGATGGTAATCCGGAAGTGTATGTTCTGGATCTGGTACAGCGTCGTTTGAACCGTGTAACACATCATTTTGGTATTGATACGGAACCTTCCTGGACACCTGATGGTCAATCATTGATCTTTACTTCAGACCGTGGTGGCCAGCCACAGATTTACCAGGTGTATTTGCCGAGTGGCGATATTACCCGTCTGACGTTTGAAGGGAGTTATAATGCCCGTGGTCGTCTGACTCAGGATGGTCGTTTTTTGACTATGGTGCATCAGCAGGGCGGTTCATTCCATATTGCTGTTCAGGACTTACAGACAGGCCGTCTGGATTTACTGACTCAAACAGCAATGGATGAATCACCGACGATTGCACCAAACGGCAGTATTGTAATGTATGCAACCCAGGCAGGAGGCCGGGGTGTATTAGGAGCGGTTTCTCTGGATGGTAATGTTAAGTTCCGTTTGCCGTCGGATAGCGGTGATGTTCGCGAACCGGCCTGGTCGCCGTTCCTTAACTAATGTGTTTTAAAAGAGCTGTCTGTTCTGCGGACAGCTTTACCGGTTTTATGTAAGCAGTTGTAAGTGCAGGACAATAAAGACTTGCCTTACTATTGAACTCTTACAGGAACTACTTAGAATATGCAGTTCTGTGCTTAATGCGGAAAAGATCATGCCAAATTTCCAGTGATCGTCGCAAAATGCACACACAGGACTTGTGTAAAGCCAGTGTAGTTGAGGCAAAATTGTTGCATTCATGGCTGGCAAGCTTTAATTTAGGCAACCACTTGTTGCATTAATTTTCGGTTCAGTATGAACCAGTTAGAAAAACTTTAGGAGTCGTCAATGCAAGCTAAGACTATCAGCAAAGCAGTTGCTTTAGCGCTGACCGTGGTATGGGCTGCCGGTTGTAGCACCACATCTCAAAATACTACAGAAGGCGCAGCTGGCGATACCAGTACTACGTCTACTACCAGCACTACTAGCTCTCAGGTTTCTGGTAACGCAATGGATCAGGTTAAGAGCCTGGACAAAGTATTCTACTTCGACTTCGATCAGTACACTCTGAAGCCTGAAGCAGCTGCTGCACTGCGTGGCCACGCTAAATACCTGGCGGCTAACCCATCTGCAAAAGTTAAGCTGGCAGGTCACGCGGATGATCGCGGTACCCGTGAGTACAACATCGCACTGGGCGAGAAGCGTGCTAAAGCAGCTGCCCGTGTTCTGACTATCAATGGCGTGTCCAGCAGTCAGATCGAAGTAATCAGCTACGGTGAAGAAAAGCCAGCAGTTGTGGGTAATAACCCATCTGCATGGGCTCAGAACCGTCGTGCTGTTCTGACTTACTAAGCGTAGGTAAGCAATAACACATGATTAAAGCATGTTCAGTTACTGCTATGGCGTTGGTGCTTTCTAGCACCAGCGCTTTCGCTGCAGACCCCGTCCCGGTTATTGAACTACAGGTTCAGGAAGGGGCAGCCAATAATTTTTCTTCGAATAGCGCTGCTAATGGCGATATTCTTCAGCTGCTTGAACAGCTCCAGCGTGAAGTTCAGTCTTTACGGGGGATGGTGGAACAGCAGCAGCATAAGATTAAGCGAATGGAGCGAGATTCACGTGATCGATACCGTGATCTTGACCGACGTATTGCCGATATTCAGCAGGGTGCTCCTGTAGCAAATGGCAGTCAGACTCCTGCGACAGATACTACTCTTACTGATTCATCAAACACGAGTGGAACGGAGCCAGCGACTACAACGCAGGTTACCGATGTTGAAGCTTACCAAGCTGCTTTTGCGTTAGTGCGTAATAAAGATTACGACGCAGCGCTTAGTGCCTTTGATTCATTTATTAATACTTATCCTTCCAGTCCGCGTTTAGCGAATGCTTATTACTGGCTGGGTGAGGTTAATCTTGCACAACAAAATATTGAACCTGCAAAGCAGGCATTTCAGTATGTTGTCGATAATTTTGCCAAGCACCGTAAAGCTGCCGATGCCAGTTATAAGCTGGGTGTGATCTATAAGCAGCAAGGCGATGTAGCACAGGCAAAAGCGTATTTTGAGCAAACCGTTGCTCAGTATCCCGGATCCTCTGCAGCCAATCTGGCGCAGGATCATCTTAAGTAAAAAACTTCAATGATGGCAGTCTGTACAGGCTGCCAGTGACAGACTAATTATGAATACTTCTTCAAAGAAAGCTGTAGTGCTGTTGTCCGGTGGCCTGGATTCAGTAACTGCTTTGGCAATGGCTCAGGAAGCTGGTTATGAGTGTTATGTACTGAGCTTTGATTATGGCCAGCGTTCCCAGACTGAACTGAATGCAGCTAAGCAGATTGCTGCCCAGATGCAGGTTGCAGATCATAAGGTTGTACGTCTGCATCTTGAAGACTTTGGCGGTTCGGCGTTAACCGATGAAACAATCGATATGCCGGTCGGGGAAGAAGAAGGGATTCCGGTTACTTATGTGCCGGCCCGTAATACCGTCTTCATGTCGTTGGCGCTGGCCTGGGCTGAAGTTCTGGAAGCTAAGTATATTTCAATCGGCGTGAACGCTGTCGATTATTCGGGCTATCCGGACTGTCGTCCTGAGTATATAGCGGCATTTGAAGCCATGGCTAACTTGGCAACCAAAGCAGGTGTAGAAGGCGATGGCATTGAGATAATGACGCCTCTGATCGACCTGACTAAGTCACAGATCATTGCTGAAGGTAACCGCCTTGGTGTTGACTATGCGCTGAGCGTTTCCTGTTACCAGGCGGATGATCAGGGCCGGGCCTGCCGGGAGTGTGATAGCTGCCGTATCCGGGCGAAAGGTTTTGTTGATGCCGGTGTTGCAGACCCTACCCGTTACCAGTCATAAGCTTCAGTTGACTGGAGTGTGCCGGTGATGCCAAAAGCACCGGCAACAATGCTATACTCCGCAGCTTAAGAAACTAGACCCCCACTTACAGCGTAAAAGCTGTGTTGATGACAAGATCTACACAATGCTAACGAAACACGAATTAGACGATCGTATCCTGGTCCAGGAACACCTTGCACGCGAACGCATGCCGGTTGATGTTGATCAGGTTGCACGGGAAGAATATAAGCGCAGAATCAAGCAGTTGCTGATTGAAAAAGATGCTTGTCTTGTCGCGCATTACTACACAGAAGAAGTCTTGCAGGAGCTGGCAGATGAGACCGGTGGTTGCGTTTCTGATTCTTTGGAAATGGCGCGTTTTGGTAATCAGCATCCGGCTAAAACCCTGCTGGTTGCTGGTGTGCGTTTTATGGGTGAGACAGCCAAAATTCTTAATCCTGAAAAACGTGTCCTGATGCCAACACTGGAAGCGACTTGTTCTCTGGACCTTGGTTGTCCGGAAAAAGAATTCGCAGCATTCTGTGATGCTCATCCGGATCATGAAGTTGTTGTGTATGCCAACACATCAGCGGCAGTTAAAGCCCGTGCGGACTGGGTAGTTACCTCTGGGATTGCACTGAAAGTTGTTGAGCATTTGGCAGATCAGGGTAAGAAAGTTATCTGGGCACCGGATAAGCATCTGGGTGAGTACGTTCAGAAGCAAACGGGCATTGAAATGCTGATGTGGGATTCTTCCTGCATAGTGCATGAAGAGTTCAAAGCGCAGCGTTTACTGGATATGAAACAGGTTTATCCTGATGCGGCGGTATTGGTCCATCCTGAGTCACCGGATCCGGTGGTTCAGATTGCAGACGTAGTGGGCTCTACTACTCAGATTATCAATGCTGCACGTGATTTGCCGAATAAGCAGTTCATTGTTGCGACAGACAAAGCCATCTTCTACAAAATGCGTCAGGTTGCTCCGGATAAAGAGTTTATCGAAGCACCTACCGGCGGTTCTGGTGCTACTTGTCGTAGTTGCGCACACTGTCCCTGGATGGCAATGAATGGTCTTGAAAATGTATTGAGCGCATTAGAAAACGGTTCTGATGAAGTAATCGTTGATGATGCTTTACTTGATGATGCCCGTAAGCCTTTGCAGCGTATGCTGGATTTCTCCAGCCAGATGGTGAAGTAAGCATGATAATACGTTCAGCCATTGTAGCTGCTGTTCTGACATCGGTTGTATTAGCCAGCGGTTGTGACGATATGCTTGGTGGTGAGCCTGATTTAAAGGCTTTGTCTGAGCAATGGAATACCGGTGACAAGCAGTGGAGCGATGAAAACCTGCTGCGGCTTGATCGGGGACAGAAGTTTTATAAGCGTACCTGTGCAGCTTGTCATATGGGTACCGGCGAAGGACAGGTCAGTGTTGGAGCACCGGCTTTGAAAGAGAATGCCTTCGTGAGTGAAGAAGTTGATCCGTTAATTAAATTAGTGCTTGAAGGTAAAGGCACTATGCCGGCATTTTCACATTCTGTGACAGGTTTGGAGTTGGCAGATATTCTTACCTATATCTCCAATGCCTGGGGAAATGACAGTGGCATGACATTCTCGATGGAACAGGTTGATCAGCTTCGTTGAGTTGTTCAATAGTTATAAAAAAAACCGGCTGATGCCGGTTTTTTTGTGTGCTTAATATCGCTTACCCGCGTTTATCAACCATTAGTAGGGCATAACCGGTTGCGACCAGTTTTTCGCCAACATGAACGTCAGTACGCATTTTTACACGGCGTCGACGCTGATCGATTTCTTCAATAGTACCTGTCGCTTTAGCCGTATCACCAATCAGTACCGGTGCTTTAAATTTGATTTGCTGATCAAGATAAATGCAGCCTGGCCCTGGCAGTTTAGTGCCGGCAACGGTGGAAATCAGAGCCCCACAAAACATACCGTGGACGATACGTTGCTTGAATGGCGTGGATGCAGCATATTCTTCGTCAAGATGAACAGGGTTAGTGTCTCCGGATAATTCAGCGAACAGATTAACATCGGCTTCGCTGATGGTTTTCTCATAGGAGTCGCTCATGCCTACTTCCAGATCTTCCAGATAGTAGCCGTGTAAGTCTTGCATATACTTTCCTCTCGTCTGCAATCGAGTCTCTAAGTCCGGTAAATAGGTTGTAACCGGACAGTCATTTCATTCAGAAATCAGGCTTTGCGTCAGTCTCAGAACAAGTTTTTGTACCGTTAAAAGTACTTCGAAATAACCTGTTTTTGCTATACGACAATCTTATACTGGAAATATAAGTGAAAACCCTTATAAAATGATGGGCGCACTGATTTTTTAGGATGTTAAGTAAAACATGCTTTTGGTGCTTAGCGAAGATCAGAATAGAAAATTCACGGCTTCCTGAGCTAAAAAGTCCTGCATTCAGGGCTACACAGATAAAGAGTAGACTTAGTTATGGCGGAATATAGAGCTCCTGTTGCAGATATGCGTTTCACTCTGAAGCATGCCGCAGGTTTACAACGGCTGGCGCAATTACCTCAGTTTGAAGATGCCAGTGAAGATATGGTCTCTGCAATCCTTGAAGAAGCAGGCAGAATTGCAGGTGAAGTATTAGCGCCGCTGAATAGCAGTGGCGATCAGCAAGGCTTACAGCAGCAAGATACAGATGTAAAAACGCCGCCCGGGTTTCAGGAAGCTTATCAGGCATTCATTGAAGGTGGTTGGGGATCATTACAGTTTGATCCTGCTCATGGTGGCCAAGGTCTGCCCTATGTTTTATCGATTGCTGTTATGGAAATGTGGCAAGCAGCGAATATGTCGTGGGGATTGTGCCCACTATTAACGCAGGGAGCTGTTGAAGCACTGGCTTGTAGTGCCAGTGAAGAGTTACAACAGCGTTACTTACCAAAGCTGATTAGCGGTGAATGGACTGGAACCATGAACCTGACTGAACCGGCAGCCGGGTCTGATTTGTCTGTTATCCGTACAAAAGCTGAGCCTCAGGATGACCATTATCTGATAAGCGGTCAAAAGATTTTTATCACCTGGGGTGAGCACGATATGGCTGAAAATATCGTGCATTTGGTGCTGGCGCGTTTACCGGATGCACCGCCAGGCGTGAAGGGTATTTCGTTGTTTTTAGTGCCTAAATTCTTGCCTGACGCTGCCGGGAATCCGGGAACCCGTAACGACTGTCAGGTTGTTTCGCTGGAGCATAAGTTGGGTATTCATGCCAGCCCTACCTGCGTGATGTCTTATGGGGATAATGGCGGCGCGATCGGCTATCTTGTTGGTGCTGAAAACCAGGGCTTGGTGTGCATGTTCAAAATGATGAATAACGCCCGGCTTGCTGTTGGTTTGCAGGGGGTCGCGATTGCAGAACGGGCATATCAACATGCGGTAGGCTTTGCCCGCGAACGTGTTCAGGGTCGCGCTGTCGGTTTTGATCAGGCCGGTCCTATTATTCGTCATGCTGATGTGCAGCGTATGCTGCTTACTATGCGCGCACTGACAGAAGCTGGCCGGGCACTTACTTATGATGCCTGTGCGAGTATCGACTGGGCAGGACAGAATCAACATGTTGGCTTGCGCGAGCAGCACAATGTACGGGCAGCCTTGTTAACGCCAATAGTGAAAGGCTGGTGTACCGAGTTTGCACAGGAAGTCACTTCTTTGGGGGTTCAGGTGCATGGCGGAATGGGCTTTATTGAAGAAACCGGCGCGGCGCAGTATTACCGCGATGCCCGCATTCTGCCTATCTATGAAGGCACGAATGGGATTCAGGCAATGGATCTGGTAGGCCGTAAATTAATACATGACAGTGCAGCAGGCTTTCATCAGTTAGTGGCTGAAATCAATGCTGATATAGCTCAGGCAGAAGCTGCCGGATTTGATGCTGAGGGCTTGAAAGGCATTGCGACTAAATTGCGAGCAGCGGTGCAGAATTGGCAAGTCAGTGCTGAGTACCTCTTGCATAATCAGTCTGATGATCCGCAACTGGCCGGCGCTGTTGCGCAGCATTTCCTGATGCAGTCCGGTTATGTTTGTGGTGGCTGGCAGTTACTGCGACAGGCAGTGGCCTGTCTGTCAGATAATGACTGCAGTCAGCAGTTTAAAGACAGTAAGTTAAAAGTTTGTCATTTCTATTTTCAGCAAATATTACCCCGTACTCAGGGCCATGCAGATTCTTTACAGCAGGGCAGTGGAGCGGTAATCGCTATGACGGAAGAAGAATGGTTATCTTCAGTTGGCTGACAAGATTGTATGCGCAGGATAGTTTGATTACGGGTGGGAATGTTGTCCATTAAAAATGCTTTGGACAGCAAAGCCGTTGTGACTGAATAATTGAGCTGAGACTGTTAAGGGTAATTCCCAGTGAGTGAGGGCCTTCGGATTCGAAGGCCCTTTTTCTTTTGAATGAGTGATTTATTCTGCTGAAATCATATGAACATCGCGCTGCGGGAAAGGAATAGTACAGCCCACGGATTCGATAGCTGCTTTTAATGCTACCCGGCTATCAAAGAAAAACGACCAGTAGTCATCTGTTTTTACAAAGCCCCGCACCAGAAAATCCACTGAGCTGCTATTCAGGTCAACAACGGCGACGACATTGCCTTCGTTTTGCAAGATACGGGGGTCATTAGCAAGTACTTCTTCCATTGCTGATTTTGCTTTGCCGAGATCATCGCTGTATGAAACCCCGATGTTAATTTCAACCGCGCGGACATCGCTATGGGTATGGTTAATGATATTACCGTTAGCCAGGGGGCCGTTGGGAATGATAAGGGTACGCTTATCAAATGTTTGCAGAGTTGTAACAAAAATACCGATATCAATAACTACGCCTTCCAGTCCCTGGGCTTCAATATAATCTGTTACTTTGAAAGGGCGGAATATTAAGATCATCACGCCGCCGGCGAAGTTCGACAGGCTGCCTTGTAATGCAAGTCCAACCGCCAGACCAGCAGCACCAAGAACAGCGATAAATGAAGTGGTTTCAATGCCGACCATTGAGGCGACACTTATAATCAGGAGTACTTTAAGCAGGATATCCAATGCACCGCTGAGAAACTTTGCTAAGGTTTCGTCCGGAAAGTGTCGAATCATGGTGCTTCTGGAAAAATTGTTTATTTTTTTGATAAGCCAAAGGCCTATAAGCAAAACGACCACAGCAAGAAGTATCTGCCCACCGTAGATCGTTATCAGGTTTATCAGATTCTCGTATTGCGATTCTAGAATGTCCATATGCTTCCCGTTTCTTAATAGTTATCGATAAATGTATGTGTTATCAATCATAGTACTTAGAAGAAACTGTAATGAGGCTGAACGAAGCAAAGGATTTCTTGCTGTTTGATCTTGCCTGTCACCGGGGTATTGTCGAGAAAAATATATCTGTTATTTAAGGTTGTTTCTTATAGCAGCGGATCGGATCTAACCTATTAGAATGTAACTGTCTTTCAGTGGTATCGAATGATGTTTGCGGGTAAGCTTTCATCTAACTGAAGCGGGGTGGAATCCCTGTCTCAATGTTTATCTGTTCGGTTGTCTGAGCAGAGATTTTGTTTCCTAGTTCTGCATACGGGCATCTATGATCACTAAAATTCTAATTACCCTTGCCGTTATCACTGCCTGTTATTTTTATCTGAAATTTAAACGCAAGCGAGCTGCTGGAGATCAATCTCCTACACGCAGGATTCCTGAAACCGATATAGACCCCAAGCCACCTTTTCGCTTGCTTGCTGTCGTGCTTGTTTTTCTGGCGCTGGTGGGTGGTGCTTCGGTTGCCGGTTATCACTGGTTTGACGGACGCACTTTGCTGAGTGTGCAGTTAACGCCTGCAGGAGAGGGTGAAAGTCGGGATTACCAAGTATATAAGCGTGATCTTGAATTGCGTCGTTTTACGACAGTAGAAGGGCAGATAGTTCGGGTAGCAGATTCCGACAGGTTAATCGTGACGGAGATACCGGAAGGTTAACTCTGTTTCAGAAAAGGTATAAAAAAAGCCACGGTATTAGGGGATACCGTGGCTTAATGAATGTTGATGAAACTTTCATTAGGGAAATACAACGCTGCGGCTCAATTATAACTGCTTAGCGTTTGAATTCTGGCAATTATTACTTGTGATGTGTGTGCCTGAATTCTGCAGCGCGGATTAAAAGTATTGGTCTCAATCGCCTATTCGTCAAGGGTTAATCTGCTTAATTTTTGATCTGTTTTGCTCTATTTGTCTGCTGCTATCCAGCACTGTAATCTGCTTATAACTTAGTTAAATACCTTAGGAAAATCTGATAACTTCATGAATTATTATGGTATTAATTGCTGATTTTTTACTTTAGGAACGGGCGAATATTGATGATTATGTCCGTTTAAATGTATTTTTAAGCTACTTTTGGGCATTAATTACTTTTCTAAGTGCAGCCTTTCTGTTTTCTTGCGTTTCGATTCCGAACTCATAATGGTTACTATGTAGACCTTTTATCTATGTCCCAGATTGGGTTTTGACCTATATTCTTCTTAAGCCTGATTAGCAGTATTAAGTGTAAAGCCGTCAGAGCTTCAGGAAATGGAATGTAAAGGGACGTAAAGTGATGAAAGGATTAGGCCTTAAGCACCGGTTTGTCAGTTTAATTGCGGTGGTTATTCTGGCATTTGCCGGGGTGCTGTATGTGCAGACAACTATGTTGCAGGATCAGCGGAATAGTTGGCAGGAGCTTAGGGATCAGGCTTTGGCCCGGGAAAATGTACTGCTCGCTGTTCGTTCCGAGATGGGCTACGGCGCTCTCATACATAATTTCAAAAACTACGTCCTGCGTGGCCAGGAAAAATATTATCAGCGTATAACAGACAATCATTCATCATTGAGTGAAGGGCTGAACCGTTATCGGCAATTGTCTGGTCTTACTGAAGCGGAACAGACTGCTTTAGATGATATTCAAAAAGTTGCAGATCAGTACCAGGCAGCAGCCGGCTCCGTCCGGGATTTATTTGCCCGTGGTGCTGATGTTGGCAGTATTGATAAAACCGTTAAAATTTCAGATACGCCAGCTATTCAGGGTTTTATCGCTCTTGAGGAGCGTTATGCTGAGCTGGTAAGTCTCTATACCAGCCGTTTCGAATCTCAGACGGGCACTGCGATAAGCACCACTGTGATGTTAATGCTTGGTTGTCTGGTGGTTATTCTGCTGGCTGCATTTGCCTTATACCAATACGTATCAGGCCGTCTGAATATACTCCACACGGCAGTCCATAACCTTTCCCGCGGTGAGGGTGATCTTCGCCATCGACTGGATATTCAGGGGACGGACGAGTTTGCCAGTATTGCTGATGAATTTAATCTGTTCATGGATAAAATCCGTGACCTGGTTAACAACGTCAAGGATCTCTCGTTTAATATCACAAGTTCGCTGGATCAGATTAATGATAATGCTGAGTGTAATGCTGCCCGGGCATATCAGCAGAAAGGCGAAACAGATTCGTTGGCGGTTGCGCTCAGACAGATGGCAAGTACCGCCCATCAGGTTGTAGAAAATACCGATACAGCAGTGCAGGCTGTAGATCATGCACAGACAGAGTTTGGCAGTGGAGTAGCGTCTCTGTCAGATGCTGTTAATAGCATTGTGAGTCTGGCGGATGATTTACGAAATGCTTCTGAAGTTGTTGATCAGCTGAAACAGCGTTCTGACGATATAGGTGAGATTTTGTCGGTCATCGGTGGTATCGCTGAGCAGACCAACTTACTGGCCCTGAATGCTGCTATTGAAGCCGCTCGTGCCGGGGAGCAGGGAAGAGGTTTTGCTGTAGTCGCGGATGAAGTCAGAACTCTGGCTAGCAGGACTCAGCAGAGTACCGAAGAAATCAGCCGGATGATTACCGAACTGCAAGCCGGTACTGCCAGAGCAGTCAAAGTCATGCAGAGCAGCGAACAGCGCAGCAGTAGCTCTGTCGAGATGGTGCGTAAAGCAGAACATTCGTTGCAGGAAATCTCAGCAGAAATTCAATGTATATCCGATCTGAACTTCAATATATCTAACGCGTCAGGAGAGCAGTCTGCAGTTACTGATGAGCTGTCACAGAATGTCAGCAGTATTTCTTTGCTGTCAGAAGAAACCGCGGCGGCAGTGGCGCGTAATAAAGCTGCTATCGCTGAGCTGGACAGCAAGAGCCATACGCTGAGTGATGTCGTGCAACGCTTTAAAGTCAGTTAATGGGCTTGTCTGCATTTAGCTATCTTGTAGAATGTCTGAAACCGGTGTGATGCTGGTATGAAATTCAAAGACTTGCCTGAAGAGCGAACATGAAGAGTTATCTGTTTACTACAGAAAGTGACCGCGGCGGTGTGATGCTGTGTGATATAGAAGATTTTGATGAAGCCATTGTTTATCTTCGCAAGCGTTTTAAAGGCGTAGTCAGCGTTGTGGCTGGCGAGGAAAACTGGGAGCTGCCAGCAGAAGAGCGAGAGGCCGCTTTGCCACCCGACTCTGCAGGACCTGATACCTGATTGATGATGTACACATAGTTGTACATTGTAGCGCTGCTACGATCATCGGACCGCCCTTGCTGTTGCAGGGGCTTTTTGTTTTTATGGCTTGTCGCAACTGAGTGCCGCTTACTTTATGTTTCGAATCTATCACTCGAACTCTCTGGAATTACAAAAAGACCTGCTGGTGGAAATGATCCGCCGGGATCCGCTGCCTAATCCTTTTAGCCGTGAGCAGATTCTCGTGCAAAGCCCCGGGATGGCGCAGTGGCTCAAGCTGGAGCTTGCTGAGCGGTTGGGTATTGCCGCGAATATCGAATTCCCCCTGCCTGCATCTTTTCTCTGGCGAATTTTTACTCAGGTTTTGTCCAGCGTGCCAGAGCGTTCGGCCTTCAATAAAGAAGCGATGACCTGGCTGTTAGTGCGCCTCCTTCCTGATTACTTGCCTCAAACTGAATTCTTACCGCTGCAGCAGTATCTGCGAGATGACGATGATGGTTATAAGCTCTATCAGTTAAGCGCTAAAGTTGCGGATATCTTTGACCAGTATCTGGTATATCGTCCTGACTGGATTGCCAGCTGGGAGGCTGGTGATCCTTTGGCCGGTATAACCGAGACACAACCCTGGCAGCCAGTTTTATGGCAGGCAGTTGTGGCTGAAGTGGCTAAACTTGGCCAGCCACACTGGCACCGTGGCAACATGTTTAATGACTTTCTTGCTGCATTGCGTAGCGGCGAGTTTGATACCTCACAATTACCGGAGCGTGTGTATGTATTCGGTATTTCTGCTTTACCAGGAAATTTCATCGAAGCCTTACAGGCGCTAGGCAAGCAGATTGATGTGCATTTAATGGTGAATAACCCGTGCCGGTATTTCTGGGGTGACATTGTTGATCCCAAGTATCTGGCCAGGCTTAATCAGCGCTGGCTGGCAAAGCCGGGTATGACCGAGCAAAATTACTTCAGCCACGGTAACCCGTTGTTATCTTCTATGGGCAAATTGGGGCGTGATTATCTGTACCAGCTACAGGAATTGGGTGCAGAAAAATTGGGTGTCGAAGAAGTCGAGCTGTTTGAATCACCGCTGACCGATGAGCGTCAGGGGCTGCTACAACATATTCAGAACGATATTCTCCACCTTGATGATCCCGCAGCGAATAAGCTTTTGTCTGCAGATGAAAAACGTCCGTTAACATCGGACGACAACTCTTTGATGCTTCACAGTGCGCATAGCCATCTGCGTGAAGTAGAAGTGTTATACGATCAGTTACTGGCGATGCTTGATGAAGATCATAGCCTGACACCCCGGGATATCATCGTTATGGTCCCGGATGTAGCGACTTATGCACCCTACATTGAAGCTGTGTTTGGTAATGCTCCAGCCGGCCGCTTTATTGGATACTCCATTTCGGACAGAACTGCACAGCAGGAAAGTCCGTTGTTGATGAGCTTTTTTTCGCTGTTATCTCTGCCACAAAGCCGCTTAACCGTATCCGATGTGCTGGCGATTCTGGAAGTGCCTGCTGTGTTACGCCGTTTCCAGCTCGACGAAGCAGGTTTTGAGCGTTTACGCCGCTGGATAGATCAGACCAATATACGCTGGGGGTTAGACAGCCAGCAACGTTCCGGTCTTGAGTTGCCTGCGTTTGAGCAGAATTCCTGGCAATTTGGTTTGAAGCGAATGCTGGCTGGCTATGCAATGGCAGGGTGTGATGATCTATGGCAGGGGATTGATCCTTACGCAGAGATCGAAGGTATTGAAGCCCGCGATTTAGGCCAGCTAGCTGAGTTTGTTGAACTGCTAGAGTTTTGTCTCAGCAGTCTTAGCGAGCCAAGAGGTATGGATGACTGGTTACAGATTATTAATCATCTGCTTAACAGTGCGTATGCGCCGGATGCGCCGGATGAAGTTATTCTTAATCAGATTCGCGAAGCACTGGAAAACCTCAGTAATACATTGCAGGAGAATCGTTTCGACGCGCCACTCAGTGCTCAGGTGTTTAATGATTGGCTGCAGGAGCATCTTGGCAGTCAGCGTTCCAGTCAGCGCTTTCTTGCCGGCGCTGTTAACTTCTGTACCTTAATGCCAATGCGGGCGATTCCATTCCGGGTGGTGTGTTTGCTGGGTATGAATGACAGTGTTTATCCCCGTAGTATTGCGCCGGTTGGCTTTGACCTGATGGTTAAACACGCACGAAGAGGTGACCGTTCACGTCGTGATGATGATCGTTACCTGTTTCTTGAGGCGTTGCTTTCTGCGCAGGAGCGGTTGTATATCAGTTATCTGGGACGCAGCGCGCAGGATAACTCTCCCCGGGTGCCATCGGTACTGGTCAGTGAGCTGCTGGAATATTGTCAGCAGAATTATATTGATGAGCTGGGAGGCCTGGCTGTCACAGAGTTTACTGAACATCCTTTACAGCCTTTTAATTCAGCGTATTTCAGCAATGATTCCCAGCTGTTCAGTTATGCCGATGAATGGTTACCGGCGGCGGTAGGCAGTGGTGAACAGCCAGATCAGTTCCTGACACAGCCATTGTCTGCAGAAGCGTTACCAAAGTTGGAACTGAAAGATCTGCTGGCGTTTGCCCGTAATCCGGTAAAGCACTTTTTTCAGCGGCGTTTACAGGTCTACTTCCTGGATCACAGTATCGTCAATCAGGATGAAGAACCTTTTAAGCTTGATGGTCTGGAAGGCTATCAGCTAAAGCAGAAGCTACTGTTAGCAGCGCTAAAAGGCGAAAGTCTGAGTAAGCTGCTGGCGCGGATTGAGGCTGCAGGAGAGTTGCCATATGGGCTGGCCGGTCAGTTACAAACCCGCAAGCTGGTGCATGATTGCCAGGATATGGCGCAGAAAATGGATGCGTATTTCAGTTCTCAGCCAGAACGGCGTGAATGTCGTTTGAATATATCTCTTGCAGATGGCAGCGATACTGAATTGGTAGGCTGGCTTGATGACTATCATGAAAACCGTTTATTGCGTTACCGGCCAGCACATTCTAAAGGCCGGGATATGGTCAGCCTGTGGCTTGAGCATCTGGTGAGTATGGCGCATCACAATCAGCATGATTCATGGTTCTTCGGCCTGAATGGCCGGCACGGTTTTAAAATGTTTTCGGCGACTAAGGCTCAGGCACATTTGGAAGATTGGTTGAATCTTTATCAGCAGGGGCTCTGTGAACCACTGCCTTTGCCTGCAGACACTGCCTGGGAATGGTGCAAGGTAAATGAAGAGAAAGGCCCGGAGACGGCTGCTCAGAAAGCCGAGAGCCGTTTTAATCACGATGTTTTCAGTCCGGGAGAGTCTGCTGACGCCTATATAGCCCGTGTTTATCCTGAATATGCTGCCCTGGGAGAAAAGTTCGTGCAGTTGATCGAACAGTGCTATCAGCCAATGCTGACCTGGTATGAAACTTCTAACGAGCAGGATGCTGATGACTGATTTAATAGCTTCTAACGTTCCGGAGCAGCTCAATCCGCTGACCTTTCCTTTACATGGACAGCGGTTGATTGAAGCCAGTGCCGGTACCGGTAAGACGTTTACAATTGCGGCACTTTATTTACGTTTATTGCTGGGCCACGGCGATGAAAAATCCCGCCGGGAAATTCCTCTGAGTGTTGATCAGATACTGGTAGTAACCTTTACCGAAGCAGCGACCGAAGAGCTACGTGAACGTATCCGGGCACGTATTCAACAGGCGCAACAGGCATTTTTGGCAGTTGCCGGTGACGGCAGCCTGTCGGATGATCCGATCCTGCGCCAACTGTTAATTGATCAGGGTGATGCAGAAGAACAGCTACGAGCCGCTAAATTGCTGGAACTGGCTGCCCGACAAATGGATGAAGCTGCAATCTTCACGATTCACGGCTTTTGCCAAAGGATGCTCAAGCAACATGCGTTTGAGAGTGGTGCATTGTTTGCCACAGAATTGCTCAGTGATGACGCAGACTTGCGTCGGCAAGCATTGCTCGATACCTGGCGCAGCCTTAGCTATTGCCTGCCGGAAGATCTGACCGAGGCGCTGTTATATATCTGGCCAACCCCTGACCGTTACATGAAGACATTACGGCCGTATCTGGGGCAGACAGAAGCAGAATTCACCCCTGACTGCAGTGGCTATGATTTGCTGGCTGGCTGGAAAGATTATCAGCAAAAGCTGACTACATTTCGGCAGCAATGGCTGGCGAATGAAACAGATCTGGTTGAGCTTATTCAAACTTCAGGCGTAAATAAAAACAGTTATCGCAAGGCTTCGGTACCTAAGTATATTGCCGTTATCGATAGCTTTGCCCGGGGCGATATTCGTCAGGTGCCTGAAGCTGAAATTCAGCGTTTCAGGCAATCTGTTCTGGCGTCGAAAACGCCTGCTGCTAAAGCGGTGCCGGAACATCCTCTGTTTATGCTGTGTGATGAGTTTTTCGACTGGCGTTTGCCTTTGAGAGAAATTCTGATCCATCAAGGTCTGGAGCAGCTGAATAAGCGCTTTAGTCAGCTTAAAAATCGCTTAAGTGTGTTGTCCTTTGATGACTTGCTGAGCAATTTGGATCGGGCATTGCAGCGGGACGAGCATAATATTCTCTCGAATCGTATTGCGGAGCAGTATCCGGTAGCGCTGATAGATGAGTTTCAGGATACAGATCCGCTACAGTACCGTATTTTCAGCCGCTTATACGGTGACAGTAGTGAAACGGGCCTGTTCATGATCGGTGATCCTAAGCAGGCTATATATGGTTTCCGTGGTGCGGATATTTTCACCTATATTCAGGCTCGCCGTTCAGTCAAGGCACATTATACCCTCGGCACGAACTGGCGCTCGAGTAGCCAGATGATCAATGGTGTAAACAGCCTGTTCAATCATCATGATGCGCCGTTTATGTACAACCGGGATATTCCGTTTCAGGCGGTAGCGGCGGCGAATAAAGCGGATAAAACACCTTTCACTCTGGCGGGGCAGCAACAAACAGCACTCAACCTGTGGTTTGGTGAGCAAGACCTGCTGAGTAAAAAAGCTTACCTGAATAATATGGCGCAGGCCTGTGCCGGCCATATTGCTGATGTACTGGCAGCGGCAGCCCGGGGCGAAGCCTTAATTGGTGACCAACCGGTTGCAGCAAAAGACATCGCAATACTGGTGCGTGACCGAACTGAAGCCAATGCCGTGCGTCAGGCCCTGGCGGGACGGGCGGTAGCAAGTGTTTATCTGAGCGGCCGTGAAAGTGTGTTTAATAGTCAGGAAGCGGTTGATCTGAATCTGATCCTGCAGGCAATTCAGCACCCTCAGGATGAGCGACGGTTGCGGGCTGCTCTGGCGACAGGGCTGTTGGATTATCCCGCCAGCTTTTTAGAGCGGTTGAGCCGTGATGAGCAATTATGGGAAGCGCTGGTCGCTGAGTTTACCGCTTATCATGAGTGTTGGCTGAGTTTGGGTATTTTACCTATGTTGCGTCGCCTTCTGAGTCAGCGCCAGCTTGCAGAGCAGTTGCTGGCCGGTGAGCAGGGAGAGCGACGCCTGACCGATGTATTACACCTGGGGGAGATTCTGCAGCGGGTGAGTCTGGAGCAAGACAGTATGACCAGCCTGATGCGTTGGTTTGCTGATCAGCTGCTACAGCCGAATGGTGAGAGTGATGAGCAGCGCTTACGGCTGGAAAGTGACCGCGCACTGGTTACGGTGATCACCGTGCATAAGAGTAAAGGTCTGGAATACCCACTGGTTTATCTGCCATTTGCCTGCACATTCAAACCCGCAACTCAGGCCAGTTATCATGACGATAATGGCCAGTATAAAGTCGATCTGACGGATGCTGACGATGCTATTGCAGCAGCTGATAAAGAGCGTTTGGCGGAAGATGTTCGCCTGTTATACGTAGCCCTGACACGTTCTGTTTACGCCTGTTATGTAGGGCTGGCTAACCTTCAGGATGGTCGGCGCAAAGCCAGTGGCTTGGCACGCAGTGCATTGGGTTATCTGTTATTGCAAGGTGATGTTGAGAAGCTGGTTGCTAAAAAAGCTGCGGACATGCCAGACCTTGATGCACAGCTTGAAAGTCTGCGGTTTGCGTCAGGTGGTGCAATCGCTGTTACTGAACCGCCTAAATTCGCAGCGGCTGAACAGCAATCCCTGTTCGCTGACGAAATTTTCACAGAGGGCTTCACTGATGAACTGCCTGTCTCAGGCTCTGATGAACTAAACCAGCCTGAAGCGAGAACTTTTAGCCGGCGTTTGTTGCGCAACTGGCGTATATCCAGTTATTCCGGACTGACCAGCCATAGCAGTCATAGTTTGCCAAACTTACCCGGGCTGGATTTAGAAGTGGCTGCTGAAGCCAGCACTGATTCAGTAGCTGATGCCGAACCGGTATTTGATATTTTTACCTTTCATAAAGGCGCCCAGGCCGGTACGTTTTTGCACGAAATATTTGAGTCGGTAGATTTTACCGACTATCGCACTGCAGACGTAGCAGAGTTACTTGAAGCTCGCAGTCAGGTGATGGGCTATGGCCCTGAATGGCTGCCGGTATTGCCGCAACTGCTGGATGATGTATTGCAGTGTCCGCTAGACCCTGCAAATGGTTTGACTTTAGGTCAGATCAGTAATGCGCAGCGCTTAGTTGAAATGGAGTTTATGCTGCCTTCTGAAGGGCTTAATGCGGCTGGGTTAAATGCACTGGTGGCACGGCATGATGCTTTGTCACAGCATGCTGCGCCGCTGGATTTTATGCCGTTAAAGGGCATGCTGAAAGGCTTTGTCGATTTGATTTTTGAGTATCAGGGGCGCTATTACATCCTCGATTATAAGTCTAATCATCTGGGAAGTTCACTGGAAGATTACACACCTGAAAAGCTTGATCAGGCAATGCTTGAACACCGTTATGATCTGCAGTATCAACTCTATGCGCTGGCATTACATCGTTTACTGGAAAGTCGTTTACCAGGGTACAGCTACGAAGAGCATTTTGGTGGGGCTTACTACCTGTTTCTACGTGGCATGCGGGCAGGAATACCCGGGTATGGTGTGTTCTATAACAGGCCCTCGCTGGCGTTAGTCACTGAAATGGACGCTCTTTTTAAAGGTGAACTAAGTACCGCAGTGGGTGCTGAATTGTCTTCACAGGGGGGTGGTAATGCAGTCGTTTGAAGCTCAGCAGAGTAATCAGTTGCTAAACCAGGACAGTCGTCTGGCAGCGTTGCTACGTGCCCGTCAGCAGAACCTGTTGCGGCCTCTGGATTATCAGTTTGCCCGTTTTATCTGCGAACAGGATGCTAATGCGGATCAGCATCTGGCGCTGTTAGCTGCTTTTACCAGTTATCAGCTCGGCCGGGGTGATGTCTGTTTACCGGTGGAGCGTTTAGCAACTCTGGTCGATGAGTGGCCCAAAGGTCTGCGAAAAGAGTTTCGCCTGTTCTTTAATGCACTTGAAAGTGATTGTCTGCGACCTCAGACCGTTATTAATGCAGCACCTGATGAAGTACCCGTGACGCTGGATATGTTTGCGGAGCCGGCTCCAGTCGTTACTGAAGCTGTTTATATGGGGGCGGGTGTTAGTCTGTGCAGTCGCTACAGCAGTATTGGTGAGCCGGGTGAAGAAACACCGCTGATTTTTGATGGTGAACGCCTGTATTTGCAGCGTTATTTCAGTTTTGAAGCTTATCTGAGTCAGCAGATTACCCGTTTAGCTCAACCTTTAGATGTTGACGAACCCAGCCTTAAACAGGGGTTGACGCAACTCTTTACCGCCGATCCAGCGCAGCCAGTGGACTGGCAGCAAGTAGCCGTTGCAGTGGCTTTACGACGTCGGTTTAGCATTATCAGCGGTGGTCCGGGAACGGGTAAAACCACTACAGTAACGCGTTTATTAGCACTATATATTCAGCAACAGTGTCTGCAGCAAGGTCCTGACTTTGTGCCGGCTATCAAGCTTGCTGCACCGACAGGCAAGGCGGCTGCAAGACTCAGTGAATCTATCGCACAGGCAAGGGAGCAGCTGCCTTTGTCTGCGGATATTATTGAGCGTATTCCGGTGGAAGCCACCACCATTCACCGCTTACTTGGGACTATCCCTAACAGTAAGTCATTTCGACATAACGCCGATAATCCGTTGCATCTTGAGTTATTGGTGGTGGACGAAGCATCAATGATTGATTTGCCGATGATGGCCAGGCTGTTGGCGGCATTACCGCCTCAGGGGCGCATCATTTTAATCGGTGACAAACACCAGTTGGCGTCAGTAGAGGCCGGCAGTGTGTTGGGTGATATCTGTGCTTGGCATTTAGAGAAAACGCATTTACAGGAAGCGCATTCAGCAGGGCGCACAGATCCGGTGTCTGCAGAGCTTAGGTATAGCGCGGATCAGGCAGGCTATCTTAGCCGTGTTTGTGGTCTGGATGCCGGAAGTGTTTCAGGTGGGCAACGGGCAGTGGCTGACAGCTTGGCATTGCTGCGGCACAGCTACCGTTTTGATGCTGCCAGTGGCATAGGTCAGCTTGCAGCAGCGATTAATGGTGGCGATGCCACACTGATCGAACCGGTGTTGAACAAAGGTTACGATGATATAGATTTTATACCGTTATCTTCTGATAGTTATACGCAGATGATAGATGCTGCGGCAGAAGGGTATTCAGGCTACCTGCGCGCATTACGCTCCGGCGCAGCACCATTGGAAGTACTGAATGCTTTTGCCCGGGTGCAGCTACTGGCAGTGCTACGTCAGGGTGTTTATGGGGTAGAAGGTTTGAATGCAGCGCTGGAACAGCGTTTAAACCGTATGGGCTTAATTCAGACGAGTCAGCAATGGTATGCCGGCCGGCCGGTGATGATCGTGCAGAATGACCATCAGCTAGGGCTTTATAATGGTGATATTGGCATTGTCCAACCGGACGGAGATGGCCGGATACGGGTTTGGTTCGAGGATCCGCATCATCCCGACGGCGTGCGCGGCGTGCTGCCAAGCCGCTTACCAGGCCATGAAACGGTCTTTGCTATGACAGTTCACAAAAGTCAGGGTTCTGAGTTTGCCAGAGTGCTGATGATTCTACCGCCGGAAGATGGCCCGCTGATGACCAGAGAGCTGGTGTATACCGGGGTTACCCGGGCGAAACAGCGGTTGGAACTGTATGCGCGCCTGTCGAGTCTGAAAGGAGCTACTTCGCGCCGTACTGAACGTGCCAGCGGTTTAGGTCCTAAACTTTGGGCCTGATTCAAGTAGCTGAAGTGTAGTGCTTGATTCAGCCGCCAGATAGACTGTCTTCGCAAATATAAACAGGAATCTGGCAGGCTTACTTTAACGTCATAAATTACACGCTGTTGATGTCCGCGGGTATCCACGTATACTGCCCGCCGACCCGATTTATTCACTGAGATTTATTAATGTCCGATCAACTCCAGGCAGCATTACAGCGCCGCGTAACATTGCTTGCAGACCTGCACGCTGAGTCAACCAGTTGCTACCGGCTATATCATGGTACAACTGAAGGTGCACCGGGGTTAACGCTGGATCGTTATGGTGATCAGTTATTACTGCAGAGCTTCCATGAACCACTGGAAGATACTGAAGCTGGAGCTATGTTTGATCAGGCTGAGACATTCCTGCAGGCCATGGGCGTTGATAGTCTTCAGCGGGTCTATAACGATCGGAGTAAGAGTAATTCCCGTCGTACTGATGATCAGGTCGTTGAGCGTCAGCAACTTACAGGACAGGAGCTGGGTGTTAATTACCTGGTTAAGGGTAAGCATAAGGGACAGGATCCATTACTGTTTTTGGATATGCGTGCCGGACGTCGCTGGTTACAACAGCAGGCAGCAGGTAAGTCAGTTCTGAACCTGTTTTCTTATACTTGTGGTGTTGGTGTAGTGGCTGCTAAGGCCGGAGCCAGTCGTGTGCTTAACGTCGATTTTGCTACTCGAAGCCTGGATGTGGGGCGTGAAAATGCGCGCCTGAATGAAGTGTCTGATACCCGAATTGATTTCTTTCAAAGTGATTTTTTTACTGCGGCTAAGCAGCTGGCGGATATAGAAATTAAACAACGGGTAAAACGCGGTCAGAAGCCACGCGCGTTTCCACGTATTGATGCTGAACAGTTTGATTTAGTTTACCTCGATCCGCCACGCTGGGCGAAAAGCCATTTCGGTACGGTTGATCTGATACGGGATTATCCGAGTGTTCTGAAGCCTTCATTACTTACAGTTAAGGAAGGTGGCCAGCTGGTGTGCACCAACAATGTTGCCAAGGTGAATCTTGAAGACTGGCTCGATGTTGTAAAACGTTGTGCAAGCAAAGCCGGACGACCCGTTAAAGATCTGCAACTGATTACTCCTGAAGCGGATTTTCCAACCAATGATGGTAACCATCCATTGAAGATTGCTGTATTGCGGTTATAGTTTCAAATACATGTAGTAAAGCGCTGAGCAGACAGGAGGTGTAACAGAGATGAACATGGAAGATCAGACTCTGAATCAGCAGCGGCCACTCTCAGAGGTGTGTTCCGAAGAGGTGAGTGTTAATACAGCAGTTAAAGAAGCTGTTGTCTTATTGCATGGTTTGGCACGAACGTCTGCCGCATTTTCCCTGATGGTGCATTATCTTGAAAAAGCTGGGTATCAGGTTGTTAATCAGAGCTATCCTTCCACCTCGTTACCTGTCGAAGAACTGGCTGGTCCGGCTATCAGTGCTGCGATTAAGGCCTGTGATAATGCCGATAAAATCCATTTCGTGACGCATTCTATGGGTGGTATTTTACTGCGCTATTTCTTACGTGAGCAACGGATCGAAAAGATGGGTAGAGTAGTCATGCTGGGACCGCCTAACGGTGGCAGTGAAGTGGTAGATAAACTTAGCTGGTTGCCACCATTTCGCTGGATTAATGGACCTGCTGGCTTACAGCTGGGTACCCGTAATGGATTGCCATCTAAATTGGGCGCATTTACGGGAGAATTAGGTATTATCGCCGGTAGTCGCAGCGTAAATCTCTGGTTATCAACACTGATTCCGGGCACCAACGACGGTAAGGTCTCTGTTGAAAACACCCGTCTGGATGGTATGTCTGATCATTTGGTAATGCCGGTTACCCATACGTTTATGATGCAAAATCGAAAAGTAATGGCGCAGACGTTATATTTCTTAAAAAACGGTGCTTTTCAGCGCTGACCAATAGCTGCAGTGGGCTAGAGCACTGAAGTTAAGAACTGGAAACAACATCTGGAAAAAGGATCTGAACTCAGATCCGGTGAGGTTCCAGTGTTGTGCTTGTTACTTTATAGCCAAGTAGAATTACCCTGCCTCGCGCACGGTCTTCACCGTTAGCGGTGAAATCAAACAAGTACGAACGCCAGATACGGAACCTGCCGGTTTCATCCCGTTTCAGCCAGAATCCCCGTAAATAAATACTCTCATCAAGCAGCTGTACATCCATCTCTTTGCAATACACTTTGGCAGCACGCAATGCGATATCTTTAACTTTCAGTGAATACCACCAGTGCCAGCAACCGATACAAATCAGGCTGAGCCATAATAAAGCTTTTAAATCTACATACATACGGACGTTTCTACTGGACAGACACACTGGCAAGTTAGCATAGCTGGTAGGCTATGCCAACTTGGCGATGGGTTTGATTCAGGCAGAAGTTAGATCGTATAAGCCTATGTTTATACAGTGCAATTTAACAGCACCATGATTAGAATGATGACTCCTTTATTATTCATGGATTGCGATTGTGGAACCGTTGTATTTGTTTCTGCACGAAAACTGGTCTCAGGTACTGGCGCTTGTCTGGTTTCTGATGTGTTTCAAGGGCTATAACCTTTATAGCAAAGCAAAGGCAAAGAACTGCCACTGCCTTTCCAGTGTAATGCATGCATACCGACTCGACTGGATGACCCAGGTGATGCATCGTGAAGTACGGATCGCTGACGCTACTGTGATTTCTAATCTTGAGCGGGGCGTATCGTTTTTTGCTTCCTCCACTATTCTTATACTTGCCGGTTTGATGACGGTGTTAGGTTCCACTGAAAAAGCGATCGACATCGTCGGTGATATTCCTTTTGCTACCCATGCGACAAAAGCGGAATGGGAATTAAAACTGCTGGTGCTGATAGGCATGTTCATTTATGCCTTTTTCAAATTTACCTGGAGTCTGCGTCAGTATGGTTTTACTTCAGTGATGATTGGTGGTGCTCCGATGCCAAGTGAAGGGGTGGTGGAAAAAGAGCTGATGAGCCATGCCAACAGGATTGCCATTATGAGTTCTCTGGCGGCAAACAACTTTAACCTCGGACTACGCACCTACTATTTCAGCATGGCTGTTCTGGGATGGTTTATTAATCCCTGGTTGTTTATGGCCTTGTCTGGTGGGGTTCTGTTTGTGCTTTACCGTCGTGAATTTAAGTCCGCTACTTTACTGCAGCTGGTGAGCAGTCAGGCAGATCCGATGCAGAAGGATTAACGATTTGCTGGATCTGAATGCTGTCAGGATCTTTGTTCAGGTGGTTGATGCCGGTGGCTTTAGTGCGGCCGGCAGAGTACTAGGGCTGCCTAAGTCGACGATTAGCCGTAAGCTTTCTCAGCTGGAGTCTGAATTGGGCGTACGTTTACTAAAGCGCTCGACGCGGTCGCTAACATTGACAGAGCCGGGCGGTACTTTTTATCAGCGCTGTCGTCTGATTATTCAGCAAGCGCAAGATGCAGAAAGTGAAATGCTTGATAGCCTGGCGGCTCCAAGGGGTGTGTTGCGAGTCTCGGCTCCCGTCGAAGAAGGCAATGATGTGCTTGGGCCAGTCATTGCTGATTATCTGATTAAGTATCCGGAAGTTGAGCTCCAGCTGTATCTTACTAATGATTTTGTTGATCTTGTTGGCGGTGAATACGATGTGGCGGTTCGCGCCGGTGAGTTGCAGGACTCATCGCTGATTGCAGTGAAGCTGTTTAAAGAACATATGACAGCTTACGCATCCCCGGACTATCTTAAGCAGCATGGTACGCCGGCTGATATCAGTCAGTTGGCTGAGCACAATTGTTTTCTCTATGGCGAGCGAACGGCTAAAGTACTGCATCAGTTTATTCATGATGGAAAGCGCGAGAAAGTAACGCTTTCCGGGCGGATGGCTGTGAATAGCCTGGGGTTTATCAAAAATGTCACGCTAAGAGGAGGTGGAATTGGTTTTCTGCCTGAGCATTTATGTAAGGAAGAACAGGCCAGTGGCCAGTTGATTGCGTTTCTGCCGCAATGGCGTTACCCGGAAGGCGGTGTATATGCGGTCTATCCGCATCGTAAATTATTGTCGCCTAAAGTACGTAGCTTTGTAGATCATCTCAGAGCATATTTTGCAGAGACTTCAGGAACATCCTGAATACTTGCCTTTCTGCGGTTCTTTTTTCCTCAGTAATAGTTCTAAAAGTTCCCTGAATATTGTTCCTTATATGGAACAATACATCCCAAATAAAGCATCTAATCATATTTTGGCAACAATAGTAATCTGGTCAGCGTCGATTAATTAACCGGGTACGGTCACAGGTTGCAGTGCCAGCCAGCCGGACTCTCTGACTGAGATAGAGATTACTATGAAAAAAACGCTTGCTCTGTGTTCCTTAGGTTTAGTGATGGCTTTGCCTGCAACTGCTGCTGATTATGAGTTTGATAAAGCACATACTAACGTTCAGTTCGGCATTAGCCATAATGGCCTGTCGAACTTTCTGGGTCAGTTTCAGGACTTTACCGGTAAATTCGATATCGATGAGAAGGATCTGACCAAATCTTCTTTTGATGTGATTATTAAAACCGCCAGTGTTGATACTGACGTGCCGGCGCTTGATGATCACTTAAAGAATGCTGATTTCTTCGATGTAAATAAATATCCGGAAATGCGCTTCAAAAGTGAACGTATTGTTCAGATTTCAGCCGATAAATATGCAGTTGAAGGGCAGCTGACAATGCTGGATAAGACCTTACCGGTCACATTAGATACCCGTCTTAACTTTCAGGGGCGCCATCCATTAGCTGATTTTTTCCCCGCATACGATACTCAGTATCTTGGTTTTTCCGCCACTGCCAGTATTCGACGTACCGAGTTCGGCATGATGACATATGCACCTATGCTGGCTGATCAGGTGAATATTACTTTAGAAGCAGAGCTGAAGCGTAAGCAGTAATCAGCATGTCTGTTTCTAAAGGTTATGAAACAGTCAGTCGTGCATTGCACTGGCTGACTGCATTGCTGATTTTTGTACTTCTGGTGCTTGGTTGGCTAATGATGGATATGCCGTTGGGACTGAAGCGTTTTGATATGGTGAGTTTGCATAAATCACTTGGAGTGCTGCTTTTACTGATAACGCTAATGCGTTTGCTATATCACTGGGTAATTCGACCTGCTGCTCAACTACCGTCTAATCGTTACGCCAGATTCGCACATAGTTGTTTGTACCTGTGTTTACTGGGCATGCCACTGAGTGGCTGGCTTATGTCTAATGCAGCGGGTTTTGATGTGGTTGTATACGGTACCGCCAAGTTGCCAGTTTTACTGGACGAAAGTCAGTCGCTCAAAGAAGTATTAGCCGGCGTGCATGAGTGGTTAAGTTGGGGATTATGTTTGCTGCTGACGGGTCATATAGGCGCTGTTATCTGGCATCGCTGGTGGCTGAAAGATGATGTATGGCAACGCATGAGTCCGTACCAGTAGAGGTTGTGGGAGTTTAAATGTGTTTACAGTGAAACAATGTTTAAGCATCGCTTTACTGAGTGTCAGTATGCTTGCCAGTGGACTGGCTGGGGCTGCTGATTTGGTTAAAGATGCCAGCTATATTCAGTTTAGTGGCAAGCAAATGGGGAGAGTATTTTCAGGTCAGGTCAAAGCGTTCAGCGTGGATGCTGAATTTACATCAGTTGGATTACTGACAAGCCTGAAGCTTAAGATTAGTGCCGATTCTCTTGATACAAATAACACCGAACGGGATCAGTTACTGCACAGTAATGAATGGTTGGATGTTAAGCGTTACGCGGAGATCCGTTATGAAGGCACCTCTGATAACGATGGGATGATTAATGGTTTTCTTACCATCAGAGATAAAACATTGCCCTTGAATCTGATGCTGGATGTCAACGCAGAGAATGGGCTGCTCCGCTTGAGTACACAGAGTGAAATTGACCGTCTGGCCTTTGGTCTGGGCAGCGGTGAATGGCTGGATACGGCAGTTGTTGATGCGATTATAAGTTTTAACGCGGTACTGTTTTTCAAGCCGTCATAAAGAATTTAGGAGACATTAAATGTTAACAATAAAGCCACTTTTAATGACCGGTGTGTTGTCCCTGGCTAGCTTGGGGGTTGGTACCGTTGGCCTGAGTTATTTGGGTTTTAGCAGTCTGGCTCAGGCCAACCATTTGGCTGAAAAGTCAGAATACTTTAATGATCGCGGTACATTTTATAACTGGTTTGATCTGGTAGATGTTCAGGAAACCGTTCCGGGCGTATTTTCACTGAAGTACAAAAATGAACAGGAGTTTTACTATAACCATTTTATTGTTACTTCAGCGGGTGTCGTAATATTTGATCCTTTATCAGATAGTGCAGCTGAAGCAGCCGTTGCTGTGATTAAAGAGAAAGCCCCGGGATTGCCTATAGCGGCTATTGTCTATTCTCACTTACATACTGACCATATTGCCGGTGCGAGGGTCTTACGTAAGGCTTTTGGTGGTGAAATTCCGATCATAGCCCATGAGCGGACCAAGCGTTTTTTTGAGCGCCGCGATGTACCGTTTATCGATATGCCTACAGAAGTAGTCAGCGATGCCGGAAAAGCCTTTCAGTTCGGCGACACAGAAATCCAGCTGCAGTACTTAGGTGATGTACATACCGCGTCTATTCTTGTTCCGGTTATTCCGCAGAAGAAAGTCGCTTACACCGTGGACTATATCAACGGCGATGTTGTTGGCTGGACAGATCTGCCGGGTATTAATCTGGATGTGTTGATGGCTCAGCAACGACGAACTTTGGAAGTAGATGCAGAGACTTTCTTGTTTGGTCATGGCGCGCCAGGTAATAAAGCGACGCTGCAGCGACAGGTTGATTATTTTACAGCCCTTCAGCAAGCCGCCCGTGAAGCGTTAGCTGCCGGTTGGACCGAAGATCAGGCCGCGGAAAGAATCGAATTGGAAGAGTATCGATACTTTTCAAACTATGACGATTGGTTTGAAGGCAATGTGCGGGCATTTTATCGCTGGGAGAAGAATCGTTAACGATTACCTGAAAGGCAATGAGTGCTTCTATTGCCTTTTTTCTTTCAGATGGCCTTGAAATCTGTAAGCGAATCCCCATTTTGAATGCAGGGTTAAGGAATCTTACTTCTAATCTTGTCAGGCTATTCTGGCTGTATAGAAGATTCCGTAATTATTGTTTCAAGCTTGGGATTGAATAATGAGCACAGATACTCAGAAAGAAACACTTGGTTTTCAGACCGAAGTTAAGCAGCTACTGCATTTGATGATTCACTCTTTGTACTCCAACAAAGAGATTTTCTTACGTGAGTTGGTATCCAACGCATCGGATGCTGCTGATAAGCTGCGTTTTAAAGCACTTTCTGATAATGCATTGTATGAAGGTGACGGTGAACTGCGTATTCGTATCGATTTTGATGCTGATGCTAAAACAGTCACTATTGATGACAACGGTATTGGTATGAACCGCCAGGAGGTTGTTGATCACCTGGGTACGATTGCTAAGTCCGGTACGTCTCAGTTCCTGACGTCACTGAGCGGTGACCAGAAGAAAGATTCTCAGTTAATTGGTCAGTTCGGTGTAGGTTTCTACTCTGCATTTATCGTTGCTGACAAGGTTGACGTATTTTCCCGCAAAGCGGGTGAGTCTGCTGCTGAGGGTGTTCACTGGGCGTCTGCCGGTGAAGGCGATTTCAGTGTTGAGACTGTTGAAAAAGCTGAACGTGGTACCCGTATCGTATTGCACCTGAAAGAAGGTGAAGAAGAGTTTGCTAACGGTTTCCGTCTGCGTAATTTGATCCGTAAGTATTCCGATCATATTTCATTACCAGTTGTTATGTTGTCTGAGCCTGCACCAGCAGCGGAAGGTGAAGAACAACAAGCGCCGGAAGATGAAACTGTTAATACAGCAACAGCATTGTGGACCCGTTCTAAGAGCGAAGTCACCGATGAAGAGTACACAGAGTTTTATAAGCACATTTCTCACGACTTCCAGGAGCCGGCGAAATGGAGCCACAACCGTGTAGAAGGTAAGCTGGAATACACCAGCCTGCTATATGTACCTTCTCATGCGCCACATGATCTGTGGAACCGTGATACGCCACGCGGTTTGAAACTGTACGTACAGCGTGTTTTCATCATGGATGACGCTGATCAGTTCCTGCCAATGTACCTGCGCTTCATGAAGGGTGTGGTTGATACTAATGACCTGTCTCTTAACGTTTCCCGTGAGATTCTGCAAAAAGATCCTGTGGTTGATAAACTGCGTGCGGCACTGACGAAGCGTGCACTGGATATGCTGGGCAAGATTGCTAAGAACGATCCGGAAAAATACGCTGCGTTTTGGGAATCTTTCGGTGAAGTACTGAAAGAAGGTCCAGCAGAAGATCATGCTAACCGTGAAACAGTTTGTAAGCTGCTGCGTTTTGCATCTACGCATAATGCTGATTCTGCTCAGAACGTATCGCTGGATGATTATGTTTCCCGCATGCAGGAAGGTCAGGAAAAGATCTACTACACCGTTGCTGAAAACTACAACACGGCGAAGAACAGCCCGCATCTGGAAATTTTCCGTAAGAAGGGCATCGAAGTTATTTTGATGCATGACCGTGTTGACGAGTGGCTGATGAGCCATTTGTTTGACTTCGACGGTAAGTCATTCCAGGACGTGAGCAAAGGCGAGCTGGATCTGGGTGAAGTCGAAAACGAAGAAGAAAAGCAGGCACAGGAAGAAGTTGCTAAAGAACTGGAAGGTTTGGTTGAGCGTCTGACATCTGGTCTGGGTGAACAAGTAAGCGAAGTGCGTATCACGCACCGTCTGACTGACTCTCCTGCCTGTGTAGTACTGGGTGCTTACGATATGGGCATGCAGATGCGCAAGATCATGGAAGCAGCCGGTCAGGAAGTACCTGAAAGCAAGCCTATCTTCGAAGTAAACCCAGAGCATCCGCTGATTGCTAAGCTGGATCAGGAATCTGATGAAGACCGCTTTAACGAACTGAGTCTGGTTGTGTTTGAACAGGCACAGCTTGCTGCTGGCGGAACGTTGGATGATCCTGCGGCTTACGTAACACGTCTGAACAAGCTGTTGGTGACTATGATTGGTTAATGAACCAGGCATAAGGTTTACCATTAAAAAAGCAGCCTGATGGCTGCTTTTTTGTGCCTGTAAATATTTTATTCGGCAATGCGCTCAAGGTATTTGTTTATATCAACGTTATCAATTTGGCTTGGTGGCAGGAATTTCTGTGCATACTCATGATAAGTGCCGCTTTCCAGAAACAATAAAAACAGTTCCATATCTACATGTTCGTCAAGGGCCATCTTAAACATGATCTCGACAGCAACGCTCAACGATTTGGCTTTTTTATAAGGCCGGTCTGCGGCAGTCAGTGCTTCGAAAATATCTGCTATTACAAGGATACGTTCAGGAACAGATAGCTGCTCGGCTGTTAATTTCCGTGGATAGCCAGTGCCTTTAAGGGTTTCATGATGGCTGGTGGCATAACGCGGTACCCGGCTGAGTTCTTTTGGAAAAGGAAGAGCTTCAAGGATTTTTATACCGCTGATCATATGTTCGTTAATTTTGAACCGGTCTTCCGCGGTCAAAGTGCCGCGGCTAATAGACAGGTTATGAATTTCACCTAAGTTGTAAAGGTGTTCAGGAACATCCATTTTGATATTGAATTTCGGATCAAATGTCATTTCTCTGTCACGATGAATGATGTGTTCAGGACGGTCAGCAAGTAAAGGTTCTGTAACAGGTAGTGTTTGTTCTGTTGAGGGGCGGCTAAGTTCATCCAATGGCGAAAGACCAAGGCGGTCGCTGAAGTGACGCATCCAGGTTTGCTGGCTTATTGTTTTTATTCGCTGGATTTTATCCTCACTCATAAACTCACCACCAACATTCGAATTGGCAACAAATTCAAAGTCATCTTTAAGCTGTGTCTGTCGTTGTTGTAGCTTTGTAACAGCGACTGCTTCTGACTCTGGTTTCTGAAGCAGAGATTTTAGGTAATCAATTTCGGCGTCTCGCCAAAGTACTTCAAAACGCATACGTATTTCATGGATACGGTTATAGTTTGCTTCGAGTTTAGTACCCTTGTCGACGATGAATTCAGGTGTGGTTATTTTGCCGCAGTCATGTAGCCAGGCAGCAATGCGAAATTCACGACGTTCATTGTCATTGGCAAAACAAAAGTCTTTGAATTGGCCAGTCCGGGTTTCTTCAGCCACTTTTGCCAGCATTAAACCGAGTTCAGGTACCCGGTTACAGTGTCCTGCGGTATAGGGGGATTTATCATCAATCGCTTGTGCAGTAAGGCGAATGAAGGCTTCTATAAAATCATTTTGGTCCTGCTGATATTTTTGTATTTTGCCGGCCATATCCTGAACTGAATTTGACAGCTGCCAGATTTCTTTAATGCGGGTATTAACAGGATGGATTTCATCGAACTGGCGATGCTTTACTTTATTTGTTTCGGCTTTAAGAGAGGTTATTGCCCGCACTATAGGTGAACCGAACAGCCAGGATAATGGTATCAGCAGGAGTAATATTGCAGCAGTGATTACGCTGGAACTAAATGCCTGTTCAAATGCTGCATCTGTGATTATGTGTTCCGGTACCACGATGGCGAAATATTCTTCACGCCATCCCTGAGTTTGCAGAGGTGCTACAAAAAAATATTTATTAGCATCTGCCACTTGTTGCTTAATCATTACCCTTTGTCGCTGAGGATTTTGTGCAAAGGTTGTTAGCTGATGATAAGGAACAATATGGCTGCGCTGCATATAGGCGTCTTTAGTTAGCCATTTTTCATGTAGTGCATTTTTTTGTGCAACGCTGATATTGCTAAGTGCTTTGTTAATCACTTCCATTAATTCTGTGTGTTTAGACGGTAAATAAATATACAGATTAACAGGGGGGAGTTTAGGCAACAGGTTGATCGAAATATTGCTGTTTCCTAGGTTGGTAAAGTTGATATAGCGAAGGGCTGCTTCCGTATTTACTATCGCATCTACTGATCCTGCTTTTAAAGCTTCTATAGCCAGATTCAGGTTTGAATAGTGTTTAAATGTTGCTCTGATACCTTGTTCAGTCAGATGCTTTCCAAAGCCCTGGCCGGAAATAAGTGCCAGAGTCTTATCGTTCAGGTCAGAGGCGTTCGAATATTTCAGGTAATCATTGTTGACCGCTATTGCCAGCTTTTGCTGATACATAGTACAACTCACAATGTTGGCTGGGCTGTGCATCGCTGATACTGAATGCAACAGGTCAATTTTGCCATTTTTGAATTGTGTCTGGAGTTCGTCGAGCCTGAAACCATTAACAAATTTGAAGCGTAAGCCTGTTAATTCAGAAATAAGTTTTAGCAGATCTATCGCATATCCATCAGGCTGCCCCGCTATGGAGTAGTCCAGAGGTGGCCAGTTATTTTGATTTGAGATGATAAGGGTAGGGGTATTAGCAATGAGTCTTTGTTGTCTTGCTGATAATTTAAGAGCCTTTGATACGGGGATCTTAAATTGCTGATTTTCTATCATATTGGAGGCATGTAGTTCTCCCGCAGCGTTATATATGAAAGATTCTACCCCTTGTTCGTTTGTAAGTTCAAAAGTCGCCGAGGTAAGCTGTGAGTTAATTGAGGACAGCACGACATCAATTCCTAAAACAGAATCAGATGTCCTGATCGCATAGGTTTGTCCGGTTACGTTTAACTGCTTAAATAAATAGGGCTCTGTTTTATACACCTGATTACTGGTTGCAGCTTTGTACCACGGGCGTTGGGTAGGCAGAGTGTTACTTCGTATAGAATTTTTGTGTGTCAGGTTAAGCCTTTCATCGAAGTATTTTACGTTTCTATGCCTTTGAGGTCCTTCACCGGAAATGTTAATAGTGGCCCAGCGGTCGTGCTCAGATGCAGAGAGTTCCTTGCGAACGGTTGAGGAAGCTTCCAGGTTTATTACCTGATAAAAATCTTCGTTAGCTTTTGCATAGTAAATGCTGAAAAAGAGAGGGTTTTCTTTTAATACCTGAATCAACAGATTTCTGGTTTCCTGTTGTGAAAACTTCTCTGTATTGGTGATTGATACGTCTTTAAGGATTTTAATACTTCTTGACGCATCAATATCAAGATTTTGGATATAGGCACTGATTTTGGATGACGCGTTGGCTATTTTAGACAGGAGCAGCTCTTCGGACATTGCCTGAGTGAAATGAAATTTCAGGCTGAGTGCCAGTAAAGCGGTTAATCCGGTAACGATTAAGAAAATACAGCTGATGGTGAAGCGAATCGAAAATCTTTTCGGACTTAATAGTGTGTTTTTCATTTGATGATGCCCTCCGTGGCATATGGCTGTATCTTTCCAATGTCTACGTGCTTGCGATACCTTGTTCATGTTTAGTTATCAGATGAAAGGAATCCCAAGCGGCGTAATTACAGCAGCTAAACACTTTTATAGCATGTTGCTGAAATACTAAGTGGCTAAAAAGCGGTAATTCTCAATATATATTCGTTTTTACGGAGAATATTTTTTAACATATATAATAAATTCAATGGCTTGATAGATTTGAAACGTTGTTGTTTGTATCTTTCTCTAGTTACTCAGTTTAAGTAGATTGGTGGATTACGTCGTTTAGTTGTTGAAGGGAATTAGGTGCACAGTTTCATTGCGTCAGCATTGAGTTGCATAAGTTAGTGTCGTTAATTATTTGGGGTGGTGTCTTGGAAGTTGTTGCTTTGTTCTTGTTTATACCTGCATGTTTTGCGCTGAATCTTTCGCCGGGTCCGAATAATCTGATGGCGATGGCTAATGCTCAGCGGTTTGGTTTTCGCACGGCAGTAGCAGCCGGTTGCGGACGTTTACTGGCTTTTAGTCTGATGATATTTTTAGCGGCAACGGGCGTAGCGACAGTGTTATACGCATCGGAGAAAATCTTTTTTGCCGTTAAGCTTGCCGGTGCTCTGTATCTATTTTGGCTCGCCTGGCAGCTTTGGCATGCCGACGTCAAACTTCAGCAACAAGCGAGTAATCGGTCGATGTCATTGTCTGGCCTTATGCGACAGGAATTCTTGATGGCGATTGGTAATCCTAAGGCGATACTGATTTTTACTGCATTCTTACCGCAGTTTGTTAACCCTGAGCAACCAATGCTGGCACAGTTCGGATTACTGGGTGGGATTTTCCTGCTGCTCGAATGGTTGGCTATTTCGATATATGCGTTGATGGGTGTGTATTTGCGCCAATGGTTTTCCCGACCGGAAATGCGCGGTTATTTTAACCGGGGCTGCGCCGGTTTACTGGCTGCTGCCGGTGCAGGTCTGATGGCTTCACGCCAATAGTCAGAAAAAGAAGTTAAACCTGGTGGTTCCAAAGAGAAGTTAGCGCCAAAGAAACCTTATATAAAGCAACTATAACGAGAATCGATAGAGGGCCGTTGTAGATAGCAACAATAAAAAACCGGCCATAACCGATACCAGGGGAAGTATCATTAAGGCCGGTTTACTGAATCCGTCAGAAAATCAGATGGTCTATTAGAATTTGTAACCGATCATCATAGAAACAACAGTTGGATCAATATCTACATCTACGGTGTATGTGTTTGTACCGTTAGAAATTGTCGCGTCAGTTTGGATATCGATGTAACGTACGGAGCCGTTTAGCTGCCAGTTTTCGCTCAGTTGTACATCGAAGCCTGCCTGTACTGCCAGACCCCATGAATCATCCAGTTTTACGTCATAGCCAGTGAAGTTACCTTCACCTTCTTCGCTGAAGAAAGTAGTGTAGTTAATGCCGGCGCCAATATAAGGGTCGAATGCACCTTCAGTATCGAAGTAGTACACGGCACTTAAAGTAGGAGGCAGTTGTTTAGCTGAGGCAATTTTGCCTTGTCCGGCAAGAGTACCTTTGCCGCTAATGTCATGACTGAAAGGAGTCGCTGCCAGTAATTCGATACCCCAGTTGCTATCTAGCATGTAAGTTGCTGTCAGACCCAGCTGAGTATCGCTGTTTACACTCACGCCGGAACCTGCAACTGCACTGCCATTCAGGGAAACAGCGCTGCTGTCGTCATTCGGGTTAACATTGGTCGCACCCGCGCGGACAATGATATCGCCGGCTTCGTATGCGAAAGCTGGAGCTGTAGTTAGAGTGGCAAGAATTGCGGCTGTTAATCCTAAACGTGCTGCAGAAGTTTTCATGGTGGTGTTCGCTCTGAAATATGTTGGAACTGTATTGAATAGAACCAGTGAAGAAGTTTTTGCTTGGTCGCGGGTTCCTGAACTGGCGCCATTAAACAACAGACCCGCACAAGAAAATTTGATCTGGATTAGTTTTTAGAGCGAATAGGGCAGAGTTATCTGTAAAAATTAACCTAGATCAAGTTTTTCTCTGAAGCGTCTAATCCTTTGGTATGTGGTTGTTATCCATCGCTTTGTTATTTTTAACGGTCACTTTCATTAGCTACAGTAAAAGATTTTGTTTAGAGCGCAAGAAGCTGAGTGTTTTCCTGTGATGACTGACTTACATTGATCATAATCTTGAATGGTTAAAGGAAATATTCCATGAAACAAACAATGAATTTGCAGGAATGGGCACTGCTATTTAGTCTGGCGATTATCTGGGGCGGCTCATATTTTTTTGTTGATGTTGCTCTAGCCCAGTTACCAGTTATCAGTATTGTTACGCTGCGTGTTGCCGGTGCTGCACTGTTTCTTATTCTGTTGGTTTATATTCTGGGGCAGAGGATGCCGGCTACCTGGCATGCATGGCGAGGCATGATGTGCATTGGATTACTGAATAATGCAGCGCCATTTTGTTTGATTGTGTGGGGACAAACGCATATCAGTGGTGGACTGGCATCGGTCCTGATAGCCATGACACCGGTATTCAGTATTCTTGTACTGCGTGGTTTGGGGGTTGAGAAACGTATAGGGGGAGGCAAACTTACAGGCTTGCTATTGGGAATAACCGGTGTGGCTGTGATTATCGGGCCAGATGTCATTGAAGGTTTAAAGGCTGATTTAACTGCTCAACTGGCGATTTTACTGGCTGCATTTAGTTACGCGTGCGCCGGAGTATATGGCAAACGTTTGCAGGGGCGTGGCTTCAGTACCTTAGTGATTACTGCTGGTCAGGTAACGGCATCGACGGTTTTATTATTGCCGGTTGTATTGTGGTTTGATCAGCCCTGGTTGCTGAGTATGCCGGATACCCATGTATTGCTGGCGATAGCGGGGCTGGCATTAATTTGTACGGCACTGGCTTACGTGATTTATTTTCGGATTCTTTCTACAGCAGGCCCAACTAATTTGCTCTTAGTTACTTTTCTGGCGCCGATCAGTGCCATTGCTTTAGGGGCTATTTTTCTGGGTCAGTCTTTCGCCAGCGAGCATTACATTGGGATGGTGTTAGTAGGGGCAGGTTTGTTGGCAATAGATGGCAGAGTCTTTGCTATTTTTACCAGAAAGTCTGAAGTTCATCAGGAGGTTACGAAATGAGTCAGTTGTTATTTACTGATGAGGACAGTCGTTGGCAAGCTGTCTGTGATCGCAATCTTGCTGCTAATGGTCAGTTTTATTATGCAGTTCTGAGCACTGGTATTTATTGTCGTCCTGGCTGTTCTTCCCGCCAGCCACGGCGGGAAAATGTTCGTTTTTATGAAGATACATCAACAGCAGTAGATGCCGGATTTCGTGCCTGCAAACGATGTAAACCGGAACAGAAGTCGGCTTCTGAAGCGCTTATAGAAGTGGTTGTTAATGCCTGCCGGCATATTGAGGCAGCCGAAGATATTGTCGATCTGGCTGAGTTAGCAGAAAATGCCCAGCTGAGTATCTGGCATTTTCAGCGTTTGTTTAGCCGTCTGGTCGGGGTAAGTCCGAAAGCATATCAGCGAAATCATCAGAATAAACGTTTCAGCGAAGCATTACTGGATCAGGCCAGTGTTACTGAGGCGATTTATGCCTCAGGTATAGGCTCCGCGGCATCGGTTTATAGTCATAACCGTCTGGGAATGACACCGTCGCAGTTTCGTAAAGGCGGCAAGGGGCAGCAGATCTATTATTGCACCGGGGCGAGTATATTCGGTCCGCTGGTGATGGCGGTGAGCGCCAGAGGAATTTGTTGTGTAGAGTTCGTTGATTTTGATGCTGACTTGCAACAGGTTTTAGCGGCTCGCTTTCCAGCAGCTCAACTGATTGCCGCAGGAGATGAACTGTCCGATTTACTGATCGAAGTGCTAGCGTTTGTCGATGCGCCAAAGGCTGAATGTGACCTGCCTCTGGATATTAAGGGAACGGCTTTTCAGGAGCAGGTTTGGCAGGCGTTACAGCAGATTCCGGTCGGTGAAACGATGAGTTATAGTCAGCTAGCTGCTGCGATTGGCCAGCCAAAAGCAAGCCGGGCAGTTGCCGGAGCCTGTGGTGCAAATAAGTTGGCGGTAATTATTCCCTGTCATCGTATTGTACGCAGTGATGGTGACTTAAGCGGATACCGCTGGGGCCGAGATAGGAAGCAACAATTGCTGGATACTGAAGAGCAGCTATAGCGCTGGTATCGTTTTAACATAGCCCTGGAATACTTCTGGTAAATAGTAGCGGTATAATTCCGGTGAGATTTTCAGCCTAACAAACAATATAAAAAAACAGGATAGTGAATGTCACAATCAGGCGATTCAGTGATAGCCAGTAAAACACAGAATTATGAGCCGGTAGCAGAACAGTATTCTGAGGCCTGTGGGCTTTACTGGCAGGCGTATGGAGATGTTTCACATCCGCCTCTGATTATGATCAGAGGTTTGGGGTCGCAACTAATTCACTGGCCAGAAACGCTTTTGCAGCGTATTGCAGATGAAGGTTATCGGGTTGTTGTATTTGATAACCGGGATTCTGGTCTGTCAGATAAATTTGATCAGCTTACGGGTCATAATCTTGCTGTACGTTTACAGCAGGCGTGGAAGGGAGAAGTTGTTGAGCCAGCATATACCCTGACAGATATGGCAACAGACGTAGTGCATTTAATGGATCATCTGGATATTTCAAAGGCGCATATATTGGGTGGTTCAATGGGCGGTTTGATTGCGCAGATTTTTGCTGGCAAATGGCCCGAGCGCACGTTGAGTCTGAGTGTGGTATTTTCAACGACACTGGACCGTGAATTGCCCGAAGGTCATGGCCGGCACTTGTTGTATGACGGGAACCAGGCACCGGTGGCAGCTAATCTTAGTTTGCCTGAGTCTGAAGATGCTTTCGCTGCAATGATTAAAGGCTCTGCCGCTGAAAGCCATCTGTTTACAGGTACCGAACACTGTCTGACAAATGAACAGCAGTTAAAGCAGGCTGAGCGGGCCTTGCGTCGATCTTATTGTCCTGAAGGTTATATGCGGCAGTTACTGGCGATACTTTGCCATGAAGATTTACGCTCTGGAAATGCGGGAATTACTGCTCCTACGCTGGTACTACATGGTTCCGATGATCCGGTATTTCCGGTTAGCAGTGGAGAAAGTGTTGCTGACAGTATCGCCAATGCGACCCTGGAGGTTCTTTCAGGCTGGGGACATGATCTACCGGACAGTATGCATGACTGGTTCATAGCAAAACTGAGCAGCTTACTCAGTGATGTTGAAGATTTGGCTGGGGATGTGATTGGGCAATCAGCTGAGGAGCCGGCTGTTGCCGGATAGTCTGGGCGGTAATCCTACGATTACTTGGCTTAAATACAGTTTCTCGGTTGTGTTGTTACTGACGGCAGGATCACTTGTTGTGGACCCTGATTTTCTTGAGCGAGGCTATAAAGCCGTTAGTTGGCTGGATATTTCGATACTGGCTACCAGTACTGTCATTAGCGGAATTGTCACTGTATCGGTGAAATCAGCGGTCCTGAATACGGCGGCTGTTGCGTTGGCCAGAGTAACCGGCATTGTGTCAGTATTTGGACTTATACTGTTGATCGCCGCCGGAACAATTGGCGGCGATTTTAATCTGTCTTCTTCGAACTTTGGTATCGCTGTGTTGTTGGCGATACAGTCCTTATTGGGGCTTTCGGCGTTACTTTGGCCACACCCTACCTGGCCAGCCAATGGCGATTAAGCCGTTATTTACCCCAGCGTCGTACCCGGCCAACATCTAGGTGGACAAAATCACTGCGGGTGTAAAGTCCAACACCGCCACCTTTGACGGCCAGTGCTGCCTGATGAATGTCTTTAACATCGACTCCGGGAATACGGATATCGATAGCCTTACCTTGCATGTGTAAGCTCTTTTTGGCGACCTTAGTGCTGTTCTTGCGCAGCTTTTCGTTGGTTGCCGGTGAACGGTAAGCAGAAATGACATGGATTGGTTTTTGAGTCCCCAGAGCACTACGAACATCGTATAGCAGGTTCAGCAGTTCAGGATTCATGTCGTAGACTTCACCGTTGTGATGGTCACGCAGCAGATAGTTTACATCAGACATTTCGGTGGCAACGAACTGATTACCGCTGAAGAACGTTGTCGAAAGAGACTCTCCGGTATGCAGATGCAAAAAATCCAGCTGTTTATCTTTACCTGAGGCTAACGGCATTTCCTGATTGTCAGATAATGGCAGTTTATTTATCTGTGCAAACGCATTAGGCGCCATTGATAAACCGGTAAAGCCGCTTAGCGTGCGCAAGAATTTTCTGCGACTGTGTAACTGTTTAGACATAATAACGTAGGTACTGCTGATAGATGAATACTACCAGGGCGGCCATATTGGCCGCCCTGAATCATGGATGTGGATTATGCCTGAGAGAGGTCTTTCTGTACATAAAATGATCACTCAGTTTGCGTGTCCAGGCTTTGCTGATGCACTTGCCTGAGAGCTACCTGAGCGGTTTCCAGTGGTGCGGGTACTGAGCTTTTATCTATGATTTCAGCCAGTTGCTGTTGATGTTCCTGCATTTGCCAACGATCCCGTTTATACAAATCTTCGCGAAAATTTAGTGTGCCTTTTGGCGAAATCCAGGCTGTCCAGTAAGTAACGTGTAAGTTAACAGGCTGTTGCAACGGTAATGTCTGCGTACGGGAATGGCTAAGTATAGGTTCGAGTGAAACATCTTCCGGCTCACTCAGGGAAAGCAGGGTATCGGCAAGCTGGCGTGCTTCGGCAACGCGAATACAGCCAGAACTGAAAGCACGGTTGTGTTCATCAAATAATCGCGGTGCGGAGGTGTCATGCAGATAGATAGCGTACTGACTGCGGGATATAAACTTGATACGCCCCAGAGTGTTGCCCATTCCCGGCGGCTCCCAGAGTCGCTGATACTCATTTCCCTGATACATTTTAGTCAGGTCGATTTCTTCAGCGGGAACCGGGCGTGAAGAATTCCAGCCGGCGAGCACCTGCAGGTTTTTTCGTTGCAGGTATTCAGGGTCTTCCTGCCAGCGAGGCAGAATATCTTTAAAGGCGATGCTTTTGGGTACATTCCAGGAAGGGTTAATCACTAATGCCTGAATATGCGTATCAAAAACCGGTGTTTTTCGGGTTTTTCTTCCGACTATGGTTTTCATTTCAAGCAAAAGTTCATTCTGATCGAACAGGCGCAGGCGGAATTCCGGAATGTTCACCTGAATAAAGCGCTGACTGGCTTTGTCTGCAAACTGATTCTGACGATGGATATTCAGTGCCAGTTGCTGAATCCTGTGTGCTGGAGAAATATTAAGCGCTTTACGGCTTTGTGGGCCAAGAATGCCATCGACTTTGATACCGTGACGTTGCTGGAAGTGCTTCAGTGCTTGCTCCAGATGCTGATCAAAGTATTCAGCACTGTTGGCTTTAGTATCAGTATCAGCTGCGTTATCTGAAGTATTGTGCGGGGTTGTATATGGTGCGGTCAGATCGCCAAGCAGTAATAACTGGTGGCGCATGATTGCCAAATCAGGATGGTTATCTTCCAGGCGTAAAAGTTTGTTCGTTTTCCGCAATACAGGCCAGGGTAAGGTATTAAGCGTTTGGTAAAAACCAATGGCTTGCTGGAGTTCTTTAAAGCTGTAAGGCTCTGTATCCAGAGGAGTTATAGCAGGGCGGCTGGATGCATTAACGGAAGCTGTGATGCTGGTCAGAAACAGAAAGAGAATTGCGGATAAGGTATGGCTAAACAGGTCGGAGTGGTCAGTCTTTGGGGGACAGGCAGTTCTGTAAAAGAAAGCTCGGTAAAAGAAAGTACGGTAAAAGAAAGCTCGGCAATACATGACATACTCCTCCCAATGGGGCGAAGCCGGTCAACGACTGTCCGTTATCACGCATGGCGAATAATACGTGCAAAAATGTTGCTGTCAGTGGTCAGTCTTTCCGGTGGCTCCCACAGGTTTACTGCGTATTTACTTCATAGTGGCGAGCAGCTGAGATGTTCCCGGGTCCTGCTGCGGTCTTGCTATGTAGCGGCTAATCACGCTTTCGAAAATGAAAGTTAGTACAGATAAGTACAGTCCGGCTATGGGCTTTCTTCAAGTTATTTCTTGACCGAATGTAAAATGAAACGATTGTTTCTCAAATTTCAGGTAATAAAAAACCGGGCAATTGCCCGGTTTTTTATAGCTGTAAAACTAAGCTTTAGCCTTAGCCTTGCAGTGCTTTCTTGATACGGCCCAGTGCGTCTTCCAGTACTTCCATTGAAGTTGCAAAAGACAAACGCATGTTACCTGGTGCGCCGAATGCAGAACCTGGTACCAGTGCAACACCTGCTTCCATCAGCATGAATTCAGCCAGCGCGATATCGTCTTCGAAACGAGCGTCGTTTTCGATGATTGCATGGAAGCTAGGGAATGCGTAGAAAGTTCCGTCAACGTCCAGGCAGTCAACACCTTCGATTTCGTTCAGTGTGCTTACTACGTAATTGCGACGTTCCTGGAATGCTGTCAGCATTTCGTTAACGCAATCCAGTGAGCCTTCCAGAGCAGCTTCAGCGGCAACCTGAGAGATGGATGTCGGGTTAGACGTGCTCTGTGACTGAATCTTTTTCATTGCGCCGATCAGCTTTGCCGGGCCAGCCGCGTAACCAATACGCCAGCCAGTCATAGAGTAAGCTTTAGATACGCCGTTCAGTACGATGGTACGGTCATACAGTTCAGGGCAAGCATTCAGAATGTTAACGAATGGCTTATCGTCGAACATAATGTGCTCGTACATGTCATCGCTGGCAACCATTACCTGTGGGTGCTTTTTCAGTACTTCGCCAAGCGCTTTCAGCTCGTCCAGTTCATAGGCAACGCCAGTTGGGTTAGACGGGCTGTTCAGAACCAGCAGTTTGGTACGTTCAGTGATTGCTGCTTCCAGCTGTTCAGGCGTCAGCTTGAAACGTGCAGACTGTTCAGTCGTCACGATAACTGGCTTACCTTCACCCATCAGAACCATATCCGGGTAAGACACCCAGTAAGGCGCAGGGATAATAACTTCATCACCTTTGTTCAGCAGAGCCATAGAAAGGTTGAAGAAGCTCTGCTTACCGCCGCATGAAACCAGAATCTGGTTTGCTTCGTAGTCGAAGCCATTATCACGTTTAAACTTTTTAATAATCGCGGTTTTCAGGGCCGGAGTACCGTCAACAGCGGTGTATTTCGTGAAGCCGTTGTTCAGTGCGGTAATTGCTGCGGTTTTAATGTGTTCCGGGGTGTCGAAGTCAGGTTCGCCGGCACCTAGGCCGATAATGTTCTGACCCGCGGCACGCAGTTCGGCAGCACGGTTAGTTACTGCCAGTGTCGGGGAAGGTTTGATACTGTTTACGCGGTCGGAAAGTTGCATATCCAAGCCCATATCCTCTGAAAATGTGGATTTATTCCACGGTCGATTAACCGCACAATCATACCGGAAAGCGACATGTGGAATCATCCCCCTGAAAGGTAAAAAAACGACATATTTCTGAAATATGGCAGTGTTTTTTAAAATCAGGGGACACATTCGTTTGTCCCGCTTTCTGCCAGCCGGGTATAATGCCGGATTGTCTCAATCTTCTGTGGTACAAGCGAAATTACATTATGAAGCAACGCTTTCAGGTAAAGTCGAATTTTCAGCCTGCCGGTGATCAGCCGGCAGCGATCGAAGGTCTGGTAACAGGCATCAATGCAGGACTGACCTCACAGACTTTACTTGGGGTAACAGGCTCAGGTAAAACTTTCACTATTGCGAATGTTATTGCTGAGTTACAGCGGCCAACAATCGTGATGGCGCATAATAAAACACTGGCGGCTCAGTTATATGGTGAGTTCAGAGAGTTCTTTCCGAACAACTCAGTTGAGTATTTCGTTTCCTACTATGATTACTATCAGCCAGAAGCCTATGTACCTTCTTCAGATACTTTCATTGAGAAAGATGCCTCAATAAACGATCACATTGAACAGATGCGACTTTCAGCGACTAAAGCTTTGCTGGAGCGAGAAGATGCGATCATTGTTGCGACCGTTTCAGCGATTTATGGTCTGGGTGATCCTAAGTCTTATCTGGGTATGATGCTGCACCTTGACCGTGGTGATGAAGTTGATCAGCGCTTTATTTTGCGCCGCTTAGCCGAGCTGCAGTACACCCGTAATGATATCGAATTACACCGGGGCACTTACCGGGTACGTGGCGATGTGATTGATGTGTTTCCGGCTGAATCTGAAAAAGAAGCGGTACGTATCGAGCTGTTTGATGATGAAGTAGAAAATATCAGTTACTTTGACCCATTGACCGGTGAAGTGCTGCGTAAAGTCCCCCGTGCCACGATTTATCCTAAGTCTCACTATGTAACTCCACGGGAAATTCTGGTCGGCGCGGTTGATAAAATCAAAGTTGAATTACAGGACCGGCTTAAACAGTTACGTGATAACGATAAACTGGTAGAAGCACAGCGTCTGGAACAGCGCACCCTCTATGATATGGAAATGATCATGGAGCTGGGTTACTGCTCGGGGATCGAAAACTATTCACGTTATCTGTCAGGTCGAGACCCTGGTGCGGCGCCACCAACACTGTTTGATTATTTGCCAGACAACGCATTATTGGTAATGGATGAGTCACATGTAACTGTGCCGCAGCTAGGTGCAATGTATAAAGGTGACCGTTCGCGGAAAGAAACGTTAGTGGAATACGGTTTCCGTTTGCCTTCGGCACTGGATAACCGGCCGATGCGTTTTGATGAGTGGGAGTCTATCTCGCCTCAGGTGATTTTTGTGTCTGCGACGCCGAGTAAGTATGAAGCAGCGAATGCGGGTCAGGTAGTTGAGCAAGTTGTGCGACCAACGGGGCTGCTTGACCCTGTGGTAGAAGTCCGGCCTGCACAAACACAGGTTGATAATCTGTTAGGTGAGATTAATAAAGTCGCAGCGAATGGCGAACGAGTTATTGTCACTGTTTTGACTAAGCGTATGGCTGAAGATCTAACCGATTATTTAGACGAACATGGTGTAAGAGTTCGTTACCTGCACTCAGACATTGATACCGTTGAACGGGTAGAAATTATTCGTGATTTACGTATCGGTGAGTTTGATGTGTTGGTGGGGATTAACCTGCTGCGGGAAGGTATCGACATGCCTGAAGTTGGTTTAGTGGCAATTCTTGATGCGGACAAAGAAGGCTTCCTGCGTTCTGAAACATCAATGATTCAGACCATTGGCCGTGCGGCGCGAAATATCAATGGCCGGGCAATTCTTTATGCCGACCGTGTAACCGGGTCTATGCAACGGGCGATGGATGAAACAGAGCGTCGTCGTGAAAAGCAGATCGAGCACAATAAGAAGAACGGTATTGTTCCGAAAGGCATTACGAAGTCAGTTGCCGATATTATGGAAGGTGCCGCGTATATTCCTGGCCGTAAGAAGAGTAACAAAGCTTCTAAGAAAGTGGCTGAAGCTACCGCTGAATATACCCTGGATGCATCTAAGTTGAGCGGTGCAGAGTTGGCTAAAGCACTTAGCAAGCTTGAAGATCAGATGTATGAGGCGGCGAAAAATCTGGAGTTTGAGACCGCGGCGCATTTCCGCGACCAACTGGAAAAACTCAAACACAGTGGTTTGTAGATTTTGAATCAGTAAAAAGCCTGGCAGTTGCCGGGTTTTTTTATGTCTGAAATTTGAAGATAAGCATCATACCGGTGTGATTGAGTCCGTTTTGTCACAAATGTCCGATTTGTCTGATAAGTCGCAATTGTCTGAAAATGTTCTATGATAGGAGGCAGCAAGGAGAAACTATGCAGACATTGACCAGTGGTGTAATTGCCAGCTTATGTAACGTGAATCCCCGTACAGTGTTGCGCTGGATTAACAGCGGTAAGCTGAAAGCCTTCCGTTTACCTGGCGGTAACCACCGTATACTTGAAGCCGATTTTATAAATTTTCTGCAGGAAAATAGCTTGCCAATTCCTGCAGAGCTTAACCGAACGGATACTGATACGGCTCAGTCAGCAGATGTTAAAACTGCTGAAAGCCCAGCGAGGCCGAAAGTTCTGATTGTCGATGATGAGAAAGAAGTTCGTCGGGCAATCAGTCGTGTGCTTCGGCCACTGCAGTGGGAGCTGCATGAAGCTGCTGATGGTTTTCAGGCAGGTAGTCTGTTGCTGCAGGAAAAGCCGGATATCGTGCTGCTTGATCTGAGCATGCCAGGTCTGGATGGCTATGAAGTTATTCGATATATCCGGGGTAACCGACAGATTCGTCACTGCCGGATCTTGGTGATATCTGCACTGGCGCCGGCCAAACTGAAACAAGCGCTGGATACAGGAGCTGATGAGGTACTGGCGAAGCCTTTTGATAACCTACAGCTGCGTGAGCGGGTACAAGGCTTATTAAAAGAAAGTTTGTTAAAGGAAAGCTCGTTAAAAGAAAGACCGTTGGCGAAAGGCTCAGTCGCCAAGTCCTCTGAAACAGATAACCCGGATATAAAGAATCGCGAGACTACATCTTGAATTAAGCAGGCTGCTTAGTATGGAGTAATCGATATGCTGATACGTTTAATCATTTTTTTGATGCTGTGCTGTATGGCTTTACCACTGATTGCACAGACAGATGCTGAGACTGAACAATCGTCAGAAGCCGGGGCCGGGGCGCAACAAAAACTGATGCGTTTGTATATTGATGCAGATAACAGTATTTCCAGAAATGCGACTCAGTCGATTTACAGGGGTATTTATACCGCACTGCAAGAGCATGATTTTCAGCTGCAAGGCTATCAGTTTGAAATAGTTATTCGAGATCACCGGGGTAACTCATCCCGTAGTAAGGTTAACCTGAAATCCTTCTTAGAGGATGATCAGGGGTTACTGGTATTTGGTGGATTGCATTCACCGCCTCTGTTGGCCAACAAAGCATTTATTAATCAGCAAAAGATTCTTTTGCTTGATCCCTGGGCGGCAGCGGCGCCCATCACCCGCAGTAACGGCGTTGATAACTGGATTTACCGGTTGTCCGTAGATGACAGCAAAGCCGGGGAGTTCATAACCGCTCACGCGGTTGATGAAGAAGGTTTTAGGCAGCCGTATTTGCTATTGGAAAATACTGGCTGGGGACGTTCAAATGAAAAAAACATGCTCAAGGCGTTGGCTGACAGAGGTATAGAAGTAGCAGGCATTGGTTGGTTTAACTGGTCATTGGGTAAGTACAACGCCAAAACAATGTTGAGACAAGCCAGGCAATCCGGTGCTGATGTGATTTTTCTGGTGGCGAATGCCCCTGAAGGTAAGGTTCTGTTACAGGCAATGGCGGAGGATCCTTCACTGAGTTTACCCGTACGTAGCCATTGGGGCATCACCGGCGGTGATTTTGCCATCGATGTTTCCGCTGAAGCGCGAGCGCTTGCTGATCTGAAGTTTATCCAGACCCGTTTTTCATTTTTTGAATTGCCACGGGCGCCATTAGCTGAGCAGGTCTTGCAGCAGGCACGAATAAACTTTGATGGTTTAGTCAGCCCCAGAGATATAAAAGCTCCAGCCGGTTTTATACATGCTTATGATCTTACCCGGGTATTAATTGCGGCTATTCAGCAGGCAGGATTGAGCGGTGACGTAGTCACCGACCGTGCCAATATTCGTGATGCGTTAAATAACTTACAAGTATCCGTAAAAGGCCTGATAAAGACCTATAAACAGCCTTTTACAGCTTATCTTCCACAACGGCCGGATGCCCATGAAGCCCTCGGGCTGAGTGATTTGCGCATGGCGTACTTCAATCAGCAGGGCAATATCATTCTGGAGTCTGAATGAATATGTCGGTAGAGCAAAGATCAGAACGAAAGTCTGGTAAAACTCTCAGATCAAATAAGCCGCGTAAACCCAGTATTGCCCGGGGCGTCGCACGTTTGACGGCGTTAAGTATTGCGGTGATGGGCATATTGGTGGTGTTGCTTGTCGGGTTACGGGTTAATGGCGTGATGCAGCAGCTGAGAGAAGATCATTTACAGCATGAAAGCCAGATACTGGTGGCAGAGTTTGATCGTTTTCTGGCTAACCAGCTGGTGGTATTGCGTGATCATGCTGCATTTCCTGTGATGCGTCAGGGGGTGTTACAGCCAGAGTCAATGCAGGGGTATGTTAGTGATTTTATGCAAAATCTGTCTGTACTTGGTCGTCAGTACAAAGAGACACTGGTGGACTTTCAAGGTCGAACCGTTTTTTCTACTAAACCAGAATTAGAAGCTGATTACAGCCATAAGCCATGGATGCAAAAAGTCATCAGTGGTGAAGTTGCAGAGTTAGTCATGTTGCATCCCATTGGTGATGAATATTACTGGTGCATTGTTATTCCTGTGGAATACCAGGGGTTTGTGGAAGGGGCGTTAGTTACAGAGGTTCCACTGAGTGCTATGAGCAATGCTTATCAGCTGAATGAGCGCATCAGTGATATGCATATTCGTTTGATGCAGGGTAGTAAAGAAATCGCGCATTACGGGCAGCCGCAAGCAGATTCAGCCGTGTACGTGGCTGACTGGCCAGCCCAGAATTTGCAGTTTGAGTTTCAGGTTGATGACACTTTATTGCGCCAGCAGCGCTGGGAAATTTTGTTGCAGCTGGTTGTGCTGGTGGCCTCGGTAGCGACGGTGATGGTGTTGCTGGCATACCGTTGGGGGCAGAGAGCTATCGCCAAACCTATTTTATATTTACAGCAGGAAATTCGTCGCTTAAGCATTAAGAAGAATAAAGATCCTATTGATGAGACCAGCGCCTGGCGAGAAGTACAGGATGTAGCGAAAGGTTTTAACCGGTTGTTGCGACGTATTGATCAGCGGGAGCAGCAGCTAAAAAGTTCTAATCAGGATTTAGCGCACATCAACCAGCAATTACAGCAGAGTCAGGACCAGTTAGTACACGCCGAGAAGATGGCAAGCCTGGGTACGCTGGCGGCTGGAGTTGCTCATGAGATTAATAATCCGATCGGTTACGTCAAAAGTAACCTGGCAACTTTGGAAGGCTACCTAGAATCTATTCTGCGTTATCAGCAATACATCGATAAACACAGCCCTGAATGGTTAGATGCTTTGCCTGAGCAGCGAAGTAAATTGGCAGAACTACGCCATGCTGCTGATATTGGTTACATCATAGAAGACGCACCACAACTGATTCGTGAGTCGAAGTCAGGTGTTGAGCGGGTTGCAGATATAGTGACTAACCTGAAGAGTTTTGCGCACGTCGGCGAAGCCGAAATGGCCCGGGTAGACATGAATAAGATCATTCAGGACACCCTTAAAGTGATTTGGAATGAGCTGAAATACAAAACCAATGTATATGAAGACTATGGTGATTTGCCGGAGATAGATGCTAATGCCGGACAGTTTCAGCAAGTTATTATCAACTTACTAATGAATGCGGTGCAGGCGATAGATGCCAAGGGTGAAATTTTTATAGCCAGCCGTTTTTGTGATGACAACATTATTATCAGTGTACGTGATACAGGTTGCGGGATTGCGGCCGAAAACATGAAAGACTTGTTCACGCCCTTCTATACCAGTAAAAAGGTAGGTGAAGGGACCGGACTTGGCCTCTCGATCAGCCATGGCATCATCGAAAAGCATGGTGGCAGTATTAAGGTGATCAGCCAGCCAGGTAAGGGAACTGAGTTCAGAATTTATTTGCCTGTTAAAGCAAACCGGCAGGCAGAGTAGGAACTTAGCTGGTAACACCAGTTTTTCAGACAGACAGGGAGCGGCATGGATACTGAGTACAGATCGATACTTCTGGTAGATGATGATCCTGAATACCTTACAGCACTGCAACGTTTGCTGGAATCGACGGGGCATCAGATTCACTGTGCCGACTCAGGTGAAGCAGGTTTAAACATATTGTCGGATACTCCAATGGATCTGGTGATCAGCGATATGAACATGCCGAATATGAGTGGCGATGAGTTTCTTAGTGAGGTCGCCGCCAATTGGCCAGAAACTGAACGTATAGGCATGACCGCCTCGGTAGAGTCAGAAGTCACTGTGCGGGCAATCAATAAAGGTAAAGTCAGTCGCTTTCTGCTTAAACCCTGGGACGATGATGAAATGCTTGAAGCCGTCGAAAAGTGTCTGCGGCTTGGCAAGTTGAAGCGGGAAAACGAACAGCTCCATGAACTTACCTTAACGAACAACAAACAGCTTAAAAAACTCACCCATAAGCTGGCAGGCGCAGTTGAAGACAGGACTGCACGTTTGCTGCATAGCCATACGGAACTGAAAAGCAGTTATCGCTTAGTTGTACGGATGTTTTCGGCATTAACTGCACGCCGTCTTGGCCAGTTAGCTGAAGACAATGTTCGCCTTAATGAACTGATGGTAACAGTAGCTAAACTAAGCCCGCTGAAAGGGGGAGACTTAAAGCAACTGTATTATGCCTGGCAACTGCGTAATATTGGCAAACTTAGCTTTGATGATCAGCTAATTAAACCCGCATATTTACAGCTTGCACCCGCCCGACAGCGGTTGTTTCAGCGCCATCCTTTGCTGGCTCAGGCACAAATTATGTTGGTAAAGCCGCTATATGATGCCGGTAAAGTTATCAGCCAGCATAAAGAGTATCTGGATGGCAGTGGCTATCCTAATGGCCTGAAGGGCGATGATATTAATCTTGGAGCGCAGTATCTTTGCGTCGTGAATGATTATGTAGAGCTGGTTAATGGGCGCTATTCTGAACGGGCTTACAGTACTGCTGAAGCTATTCACTATATGCATGAAACTGCCGTTGAACGTTATAACCCCGAAGCGTTGCAAACACTGGTAACTGCCTTACAGGAATTAAGCAGTAAAGGTGCGACGCTGAAAGACGAATATGTTGGCAGTGTTGAGCTTAAACCGGGTATGAAGCTCACCAGAGACCTGCTCAGTGAACAGCATGTGTTATTGCTCAGTGCCGGCATGGTCATGGATGAAGTGGCAATTGAGCGCTTGCGGGAGATGGAGTTTAATCTCGGCGAACACTTCAGAATATATATTCAGCAGCGCCGTGCTGGTTAACATAGCCTTATCTGAATAAATCTTATCGATGCCAGGCATATGAAAACAGGCTTTATGAATCGTCAACCTGTTGAACATGATTTATTAAATGAATATGCCTTAAATGCTGACAAGGTTTACCTCTTGGCAGTTTTTCTAATGAGTTTGCTTAACAGTTTGATTTTACGGCAAGAGATACCCAGTCTGGTGAGTTATCTGTCTGTCGTGGAGGATAAACACAGCATATCGTTGTACGCTTAGTTTTAAGTTCATGTAAATACGCCCGGGCAGTGCAGCAATGGCCGTTTGCCGGAAACACGGGAAGTTGAATGGGTGTTGTTAAACATCTGGATTCGTTCCCGGAGCAGTACTATGCATGCAGTTACAGCATTTTATGTTTTCTCAAATTGTACCTTGATCCATTCTGTTAGCTTAAACGTATCATCGGCAAAGCTTTTGGAGGGGGTCTTATGTTAACGCGAATTCAACCGGTCAGTTCATAAGCCTGCGTCATGAAGCTTAAAAATATACAGCTTTCCCTTGCCTTTCTTTGCCTGCTGACTGTGCTTGGCAGTTTTGCCGGCTATGTCTGGTTGCTCGAAACCGACGCCGTCTATCAGTCTAAGGAACGGGCAGATCATTACGTTGATAAAGTAAACGCAGAACTGGATGCTTATTTGCGTGCTCAGTCACGTCAGCTTAGTCTGCAGGCCAGCCTTTCCGAGGTAAAAAACTTCTATACCCAGTCAGGTAATGACCCGACCCCTGTACTCAACCGTATTTGTGAAATTAATGCCGCCGCATTGTGCTATCTGATGGACCTGGATGGTTACATGGTTGCCGTTAATGATAATCCTCTGAAGCAAAAGATTCTGGGCGATAACTTTGCCTACCGGCCATATTTCAAGCGAGCACTTTCGGGCATTTCTTCTATTTACCCTGCGTTGGGTTACCGGACGAAAAAGCGTGGATTGTATTTTTCCCATCAGGTACGTGAAGACCAGGGCCAGTTACTGGGTGTGATCGTCAATAAAATTGATATCAGTGGCTTAGAACAACGCTTCACAGACGCGCCGGGAAAAATAGTATTACTCTCTCCCGATAGCATTGTTATGGCTTCAAACATTCGTGAGTGGCTCTATAAGAGCATGAATCCACTGGATAACTGGCAGCAGCAATTACTGGCTAATGGTCGTCAGTTTGGTGAAAAAGTTACCGAAACATTGCCTTTTGTGTGGGAAGCCGGCTCTTCAGAAGTGACTGATGAGTTTGGTAATACCTACCGGGTATCCGTAGCTGAAATAGAGTTGCTGCCCGGTTGGCGATGGTTGTATCTGGAAGATGAGAATTACTTGCCTTCCAGCCATTTCACAGATTTTTCAGTGCTACCTATGCTGGCTTTAATAGCGCTGATTTTAATCATGGTTATCTGGATGCTGGTAAATAAAGGGCGCTTTTATATTGCTCAGATGACTAATAGCATTAATGAGTTGCAGATAAGTGAAGCGCGTTTACGTCAGCTTACCCAAACGACAAGTGAAGCCGTTCTGATGCACCGTGGTAGCCAGATTATCGATTTTAATGAAATTGCGGAGGGCTTGTTTGGTTATTCCCGCGATGAACTGTTAAGTATCGAAATGATGGATTTATGGGGAAGTGCTCAGGTTGGATTGGTACTTAAAGCGATGGCAAATGGTGAACAGCATATCGAAGCTGAAGCTGTTCGTCGGGATGGCATGAGTTTTCCGGTTGAGCTGAATACGAAACAAATTCAGCTTGATGATGGCCCGGCAACAATTATCAATTTGCAGGATATTACTGTTCGGCGTCAGCGGGAAAAACTGGTGCGTTATCAGGCGCAGTTCGATGCACTGACGAACTTACCTAACCGAACACTCATGACGCAGCGTCTTGAGCGTGCAGTCGGCAGGGCTATTTTGAGTGATAGTTTTGTCGTCTTGATGTTTATCGATCTGGATGACTTTAAAAAGATCAATGACAGCCTGGGACACAAAGTTGGTGATGAACTTCTGATATCTGTGTCTCAACGTTTGCAGGACGTGATTCATGAAGAGGATACCTTAGCCCGCTATGGTGGCGATGAGTTTATCCTGATTCTTGAAAATCAGGAAAGCCAGGCCGATGCAGAAGTTGTAGCCCGTAAAATTCTGGTAGCGTTGGCGATGGAGTTTCGTTTACAGGGCCGCAGTTACTTTATTTCAGGCAGTATTGGTTTGGTCGTTGCCCCGCAGGATGGCACTCAGCCGGAAGAGCTGCTGAAAAAGGCTGACACTGCTATGTATCATGTGAAAGCGGAAGGGCGGAATAATTTCGCTTTTTACGTGCCGGAAATGAATAACGAAATTACCGACCGTCTTGAAGTAGAAGACCAGTTACGGGGTGCTCTTGAACGGGGTGAAGTCTACCTTAATTATCAGCCTATTTATTCATTCAAAGAACAGCGTTTACTTGGTGCTGAAGTACTGGTGCGATGGAATAATGAGCAACTGGGCATGGTACCTCCGGATGTCTTTATTCCAGTGGCAGAACAAACCGGTCTGATCGTACCTCTGGGGGAATGGATTCTTAGCAATGCCTGCCGTGAGGCAAAGGCATGGAGTGACCAGCTCAAGGGCGAATTTACGCTGGGTGTTAACGTATCACCGCGTCAGTTTAAAGATGGTCATATCGTTCAGGAGTTGCATCAGGCACTGGACGAAAGCGGTTTTCCGGCTCATCAGTTAGTGCTGGAGATAACCGAAGGTTTACTGGTTAAGCACGATGCTAATACTGAATCGATATTACAGCAGGTTAAGAACATGGGGATATTCCTTTCCATGGATGACTTCGGGACCGGCTATTCATCGCTAAGTTATCTGAAGCAATTCCCGTTTGATGTGGTCAAGATCGACCGGAGTTTTGTTCGGGATCTTGCTATCGACCCGAGTGATCAGAAGCTGATTCTTGCGTCTATCGCAATGGCCAAGGGGTTAGGGCTGAAGGTTGTTGCTGAAGGTGTTGAAGACGAGTATCAGTATGATTTCCTTCATACCGCGGGCTGTGATGCTGTACAGGGATACCTACTGGGACACCCAATGTCAGCAGAAGCCTTTGCCGAACAGGTGGTGAGTACGCCTACATTTGAGAATCCAGTTTCTGCACGTGCCCGTCGATCGCAGGAAGCCAGCGTCTGAAGTCTATCAATACTAAGTGCATGAAGCACTCGTAGTGGCAGGGCTTTTCGTTGGCTTTTAACTAAGTTGTTCCGGTGCTGCAACGGTATCAGGAGGAGAGCTTTCTGCTCGTTTAAGTGGCAGGTAAATACTGAAGCGGGTGCCCACGCCAGGTTTACTGGCAACGCTCAGGCGCCCCTGATGATCCTTAATAATTGAATAGCTGATCGACATACCCATACCTGTCCCTTCGCCAACTGGCTTAGTGGTAAAGAAGGGGTCGAACAATGACTTAATGACATCTTCATCCATGCCGCAGCCGTTGTCAGTAATCTTAATCAGGGCTTCATTGCCTTCTGTTTTAGTCTCAATACGCAGGGTTGGCCGTTTGCTGTTTTTCATAGCATGGCAGGCATTAACAATAATATTCAGGAAGGTTTGATTCAGCTCGTTAGCTTTACCTGGTAATAGCGGTAATTTAGAGAAGTGCTTTTCAACAGTGACTGTATCCTGCAACTGACTGTTGAGTATCTTTAACGTGCTTTCCAGTCCATCGACAATATCGACGCTTTCCCAGTCGGTATCCTGTGAATGAGCGAAACGGCGTAGGTTTTGCACGATATCTTTCATCCGATCCAGGCCTTCCTGGGAATCTTTTAAAAGTTCGACAATGTCTTCGCTGATAAAGGTCAGGTCTTCCGCTTCGATCAGCTCGCTAAGCGCCTGTTTATGTTCAGGCTTGAGTTGCTCATCGGTCTGCCAGGTTTGAGCCAGTTTGAGAAGCTTCTGATAGCCTTCAATATAGCTGTGCAGGCTGCCCAGATTGCTGTAAACAAAGGCCAGCGGATTATTAATTTCGTGTGCGACACCGGCAGACAGCGTGCCTAAGGTCGCGAGTTTTTCATTTCGCAGGATAATGTTGTGCTGCTCCTGCAACTGGCGGTTAGTTTCTTCCAGTTGCTGGTGCTTCATGAACAGTTCGCGGCTTTTATCGTCCAGCAGCTGCTCGGCTTCCAGCCGGGCAGATTTTTCACGGGCATAAGCTTTTTTATAAGCTTCTGCTTCATCACTCATGATGCTGGTCCGTTAAATTTGATGATCAGGTCACAATGATCCGCCCCCTGATGAGTACAAACCGGATGGGTCATTTCTATGGATTCTTTATACCGACTGGCCGCCCCGCGAATCAGGCCTTCCGCCAGCAGACAAAGCTGGCGGGGGGAGCGGTACTCCATTACCAGTGTATTGGCCTCGGGTTCACGGTAACTGATAGTTGGTAAGTCAGGAGATTCGTAGAGTTTGCGAACTTCAACATGGATAACCGAATCAATACTCTTCAGGAAGTCCTTTAAGGTTGCCTGGGTTTCCAGAAATACAGGATAGCGGCGGGCTAACTGATCAAACAAAAACTCTCCAAATGCACCGACAACCGCTTCAGCGGGTAGCTCCAACCGGGCGGATACTTCGCCTACCAGAGCAAAGAGTTTGTCGTCCGGATAACTCTTGCCCGCGGTGTAAACGCCATCCTGACCTAGTTTGTCGAGAATATCGTTCCAGGCCATCATGCCGCACTTATCAATAACCATCTCTTCGAGAATGTTGAAGATAACACCTTTCATACACGTCCTCCTGACGTAGCTATTCACCTATATCATTTAAATATAACGGGAATTCAGATAATTGCAGTACGTTAATTACCCATAACGGGGCTCAGGTACCGGTGTCTTAATCTGCCTGAAAAGCTTCTTCAAGCCACCAACCTATATTGGGGCGGGGAAGACCTCGGGGGAGGTCAGGATTATTGAGTATAAAGATGCGCCGTTTCTGAAAGCGAGCTTTGTTTATCATCGCCCGGTGATGCTGCATAAACAACTGATGAAAAGAACCATCGGCTTCAGCCAGTTCAAGGCCTCTGCGTAAGCGATCTGCCAGGGCATGATTGTTTTTATTCACATAAAAGAACACCGGATAAGGGTAATACAGTGCAAAGCCCTGGTCGGCAGTTAATTGCGGAAATGTCTGCTTACGCTCATTCAGTTCTTTATATATCTCGTTAACGCCCCGGGGGAAGTAATCAAAGCGCCGGGCATTCAGCATTGAAAACAAATTGGGGTAGCGGGGCACGCCAATCACTGGAAGTTTATTTGCTTCCAAAATCGACATATCTGCCCAGTGACTGCCAAAGCCTGCTTTTAGTTTACGCAGATCATCCAGCGTTTTGATATCTGTAAATGTATCAGCGCTATCGTGGTGAATCATAGCGATTCGGTAACCCAGAATACCCTGCAGGATCGGAATTTTGACCGACAGAAAGCGGGCTTCGCGATCTTTTGTGGCAGCGAGAAAGGCAATGTTAATACCCTGGCGCATTTCAAGAGATTTTAAGCCCCGGTTCTGTGTTATAGCTTGAGTGGTGGGTTCAAGCAGATATGCGCCATCAGTTGCAGCGGTTTTATCCAGCGCAAGTTTCATCAGCTCGAAACGGTAGCTATACCGGCTATTGGTCTGAAAGTACTTCATTGTCAGGGGCGCACTGGACACCGGGGTACCGAACAGCAAAAGCAGTACACAGGTCAGAGAGCGAACAGCAGCAATCATAGAGCAACCTGTTAGATAAATGCTTCAGCGATCTGGTATAGGGAGTGAGCATGGCAGGTACAAGACATATGTCAGTAACCTTCATGTACTCAGTAAAGCAACAATATGTGCTGAGCATTTAGCTGAGTGTATGGGGTGTTTTGTGAGCCACAGCTGAATTACTACAGCGCATGGCGTGAACGAATAAAAATGTGTCTTAATCAGAAGCTTAAGTTGTTCAAACTCAGACAAAAACTGCTTGCGTCCAACAATGATTTGCCTATAATACGACCCACTTCAGGACTATAGCTCAGTTGGTTAGAGCGCTACCTTGACATGGTAGAGGTCCCCAGTTCGAATCTGGGTAGTCCTACCAAATACTAATGAGAACAGCCGCTAACGGATCATGCCGAGCGGCTGTTTTTGTTTGTGTCTCTGAACAACTTTTTTGTGAATCTTCTTCGTCAATATGTCTACAGGGCCGTTATTTATAATCGGTCCGCTTGTGCTAACAATGTATTGGACAGGTTATAAGGGACGCCTACATCCAGGGTTATAAAGGATGATGCTGCAATTCCTGCTTTTAGCTTAGCTCGTTCGAGGAGTTCTACAGGCTCATTACGGGGTTCTGCACTTAGCTGGAATGTTCCAAAGTGCATGCCGATTGATACTTTTGCATTAAGGTCTTTGTGTGCCTGTACTGCTTCATCTGGGTTGAGATGAACAGGTTTAAACATGATTCTTGGTGAATATGCACCCAGTGGTAAAAAGGCCACATCCACGGAGCCGAAGCGTTCGAACGTACGCTTATAATGGTCGGCATAACCGGTGTCGCCGCCAAAGTAGATTTTCTTTTTGCCTACTTCAAATAAGAAACCTCCCCAAAGAGTGGTGTTTCTGTCAGTTAACGAACGGCCTGAGTTGTGCTGAACATCAAGAAACCAGAGTTTGAAATTTTTATCTACCTGAGCGCTTTGGCCCCAGTCCATTTCTGTAACATTGCTTGTGTTTTCTAGTATCTGGCTAACTCCCAGGCCTGTAAATATTTGGGGGGTGTCTCTTTCAATAAGCGTATTTACAGAGTCCAGATCGAAATGATCATAATGGTTATGGCTAATTACGATGGCATCAATTTTAGGTAAGTTTTTAAGGGCTATGCCGGGCTTGTGAACACGCTTAGGGCCGATGAACGATACAGGGCTGGCTCTTTCTGAGAATACTGGGTCTGTCAATATATTATAGCCACCCGACTGGACTAGAAGGGTAGCGTGATTGATAAATGTAATACGAACATTGTCACCATCAACTCGTTCAAGTGGTGACTCATCAACAGCAGTATTTACTTGCTCAGGCCAGGTTGCTCTTTCAAAATCTGTGGTTAAGCTCGTCCATACGATTTCCCAAAAAGTATGCGTTTGTGCATGACTATAGTTGTTAAATTCGCCTTCTTTAAAGTGGGAAGACTGTTCCCTTACGTCGCCTTCACCGGTGATACAGGATGCTAAAAAAATGCTAAAAAAAGTAATAATGACTGCTTTCACTGTAATGGACTCGCTTTATTAAAGTGAAGGATTACGGGATAAATATGGGACGGCTAGCTGTTCCAATTGCTCCCATAGACGTGCAGCTTTTTCCTTGTCGAGAGCAGGATCGTCTGCTGGCAAATCAACCAGCCCTAAAGTGTTGTGCCAGTAAGCGCCACGGGGAAGGTTTTGTGTTGCTGCAATCAGTGAGGCCTGAGCCCCAGCTTTTTCTGAGACAAGGACCTTATTCATTAGCCAGGCAGAAAATCCAGTTTTTGCGCCAGCTAAACCGCTGGCAACAACACCAGGATGAACCGCTAATGGGTAGGCATTAGGGTAGCGATTTTTAAGTTCAGCAACTTGCCAGAGATTACCGAGTTTACTGCGGGCATATGTTTTTTGTGTTGTTTCAAATGGAATCTCGGGAGAGCAGTCATCAGTACTGATATAAATGTCGCCGGTTGTAATGATGATGCGTGCATCTTTAGTGAGTAAGCCCCGCTCAATTAGTAACCGATAGAGAATGTGATGCCCGAGAACATTGATACCAAAGGTATTTTCAACCCCTGTAACAGTTTGTTTAGCTTTTGCGGATACTAGACCTGCATTAAGAATGAGTAAGTCGAAAGGTGTATTCCCGAGTAGTTCAACAGCAGTAAGAATTGTTTCCGGATTAGCCAGATCAACATACTGATTATGGATACCGGGTATGGCGCCTGTACCGGAAGATTGCCCTCGCGACAATGATGTAACCTGTGCACCACGTTCCATAAGTCCGCGTGAAATGAATTCACCAACGCCAGCAACACCACCGGTAACTAATGCTCTTTTGCTGATAAGGTTAGGTAGTTCAGGGCAAATGCGATTTTTCTTTTTTTGCCTGAATATACATTTGAACATGCGTCCTGCAACAGTGGAAGCAGGTTTAGTTGGTGTTAGATCAAACGTCATAGTTTTGAATATCCCGCATAATTTATGCCTGCCAGAACTCTGTTACATAGTTATTTGAGGCAATTTAGTCAGTGTTATGGCGACTATTTAATAGGTTCGTAGAATGTGTCGGCACATTGGATTCTGGTGCGTCTTATGTGATGACGGAATGAATTGTATAGAATCAGTATTGAAATGACAAAAAACAAAATATGTCATTTGTTATTCGTTAGGTGTTATAAGATGCTGTTACATTGAAAACTTCGCTATGATTACAGTAATGATCAGGGATACATTCAGGATGAGAGAAATGTAGAACGTTGATAGTGCAAAGGGAGTTCCTGCTAGCCACTTTTTTGGTGAATCAGGCTTATGGTAATATTTTTTGAATTCCTTCCAGCTACCTGCGCATTATTCTGATACCTTCCGTGGTGGTTAGCATTTATAAGATTTTTGTTGCTGCGTAAGTACCATACTGGCGTGTTGGCAATGTTGAGTACGTTAATTTTTTTTCGGTTTTTGAGAATGCTTACTAAAGAGCAAATATTAGACGTGGCAGAAGATGTGCTACGAAAGTTCGGCCCACGTAAAACCACAGTAGTTGATGTTGCACGTGCACTTAATGTCAGTCATGGAACTGTATATAGGCATTTTGTTTCCAAGGCTGCGCTGCATGAAGCAATTACTACAAGATGGATTGAGAGAATCACTTTACCTTTGGCTGAGATTGCAAACGGTGGCACTCAACCAAAGCAGCGCTTACGTGAATGGTTCCAAACCCTGATGGATATAAAGTTGGCAAAAGCTCAGGATGATCCCGAGATGTTTGCTTCCTATAGTTTACTAGCCCAGCAAATGGCTAAAGATGTAATCTTCAAGCATCTCGATGCCATGATTAAGCAAGTAGAAATAATCCTGCTAGCTGGTGTAGAAGACGGAACATTTACCGTGCAGGATTGCGCTTCAACAGCCCGTAGTCTCTTTATTGCAACTTTTCGCTACCACCATCCTTTACATGTTGATGAGTGGGGTGATGAGAGAATCAGAGAAGATTTTAATGATTTGTTTTTGCTCTTAGAAAAAGCGATTCATAAGTTTCAGTGAGCAGTTTTTGCTTAATTTATTGCTGAGTTTTTTTACAACGTATGATGAGCTGCTAAATAGTAAGTTGTGCCATAAAAAGGAGGCTTAGCATTACGATTAAGCCTCCTTTGGTGCCTCTCTGCTTCCGAACGGATCAGTGCATCATGAAGAGTGGTGTTTCTGCGTTAGCGAGTACATGCCGTGTTACGCCACCAAATATCTGTTCATGAAGTCTGCGGTGGGTGAACGCACCCTTCATTCATAGTTTCGTTTTCCCTGCTGTTACGTATCTCTATAGCGCTTCACCTATTCCTGTTTGAGTCTTATTAAATACCTTATGCCGCGAATCTGTCGATGACTCGTATTTAAGTGGGTGCTTAAACAATTTAGATGTGATCTAACAAGTAGTGAAGTATCGTATTTTTTTAAAATGATACTTAAAATATCATTTTTGGCAGTATTTGTTTGAAATTTATCTGGTACACACGATATTCTCTGTCAGGAATTTCCTGGGAGAATGTTTGATGAGTGCTAAAGCTAAGTTGTTAATTTATGTTGGTATGTTGTTCGCTCTGGCGATTGTCAGCATATCTGTGGTCGGGTTTTACCACTTTAAAACCGCTTCAGTTCATGACTATGAGCAGCGGTTGCAGAATCAGTCATTTCTTATCTCCAGCGCTATAAGTGAGAAGATGAACCGTATGTTCGATGCGCTGGAATTGGTGTCGGGGGAGGTGAATATATCGGCAGATGGAGAGGTGACTCCTGAGGTGCTGATGCCTCAGCTAGAGGCGCTTAAGAGTCAGTTTAAAGTACTCAATGCATATGTCGGCCTGAAGGACGGGCGTACTTATTCGGTGAATAAAAACGGTTTGATTCCTAACTTTAATGCTAAACAGAAAAAGCGTGAGTGGTATCTGCGGGCATTAGCCGGTGAACGAAAGATTATGACGACGCCGTACGAGAGTGCTTCGGGCAATATGGTAATGGCGGTAGCGGTACCTATTGTCAGAAACAGCGCGGTAGTGGGCGTGTTGTCGATTAATCTGGCACTGAACGAGATTACTGATTTTATTCAGGGCCTGGATGAGAATAATCAGTTGTTTGTGAGCCGGGCTGACGGTTTCATTATGGCGGCCAAATATCCTGATTATATTGGTACTAACTTGTATGAGCAGCGTCCGAGTTATGTGCCGTTTAAAGATCAGCAAACCAGTGAGCACAGCTATTTCTTCGACGGTAATGAATACTTTGTGGTGTCTTCCCGTGTAGAAGAATTTGGCTGGACGGTATGGGCCTGGGTTTCCTGGGACGAGATCTTGCTGGCATCTAATGCAAACCTGAAGCTGGCGAGTTTACTGGCACTGATGTTCATTCTGCTGACGTTGGTTGTGGTGTATTACTTTATTCATCGCCTGATGTATTTGCCCATTGGTGGAGAACCGCGGGAGATTGAAGCGCTGGTGAAGAGGGTGGCTGCCGGCGATCTGAGCGGAACGATAGAGGTGAAGGGTAACGAAACCGGTATTTATTCCCAAGTGTTGCTGATGATTGCTAATTTACGGCAAACCGTTGGCACTATTAATACTACCGCGGCCCAGTTAAGTGACTCTTCGCAAAACATAATGGTATCTGCGGCGCAGGTGCATCAGAGTTCGCATCAGCAAATGGAGCAATTGGAACATACTGCAACCGCCATGAATGAAATGACAATGACGGTAGAAGAGGTCGCACGCAGTGCGCAGACAGCAGCGGATTCAGCAAATCAGGCCCACGCTTCAGCAGGTCATGGCAGCACAGTAGTGGCTGAGATGAACACCAACATTGCTGAGCTCATTAAAGGCATAGGTAATGTTCAGACGGTGATCGTGCAGCTGGACAGTGAGACTAACAGAGTTGGCAGTATTCTGGATGTGATAAACGGCATTTCTGAGCAGACTAACTTATTGGCGCTGAACGCTGCGATTGAAGCAGCCCGTGCCGGTGAAGCGGGGCGCGGCTTTGCGGTGGTTGCTGATGAAATTCGTGGTTTAGCGAATCAGACTCAGGCCAGTACCAGTGAAATTCAGAACATGATTACCAACTTGCAGAACGCAGCAATGAACGCCGTGAAACTGATGGAACAAAATGCCAGCGGTGCGGAAGTTACCGGGGCTAAATCGGCCGATGCTAATCAGGCTCTGTCGGTGATTGGCGGCGAAGCCGTGAGTATTCAGGATATGAACGGTCAGATTGCCACAGCAGCAGAAGAGCAGTCTGCAGTTGCAGAGACGATTAACGTTAGCATCGTAGAGATTAATGATCTGGCGAAGAATACCTTCGATACCTCACAGGAAAATAAACAACTGGCGCAGAGTCTGGCAGATATAGCTGGACAGTTAAATAAGTCGGTAGACGCTTTTAAAGTCTGACTCGTCTGGCTTTAAACCAAACCAATAGTTGGGAGGCTATTGGTTTTTTTTGCTTCATAAAAAAACAGGAATGCTCTGTTTGGTACTTTTGGCCAGCTAACTTTTCGTGGCAATGGTGTATGCTGACGCACAATTATGCGCCGGAGAATACGTGCTACATCCGGCAGATGTTAATTATGTGTATAGATATTTATGCGAATTCTCTTAATTGAAGATGATCCATTGCTCGGTCAGGGTATCCAGCTAAACCTGCAGCAGAGAGGCTACCGGGTTGACTGGGTTGAAGCCGGCGAGCCGGGGGTAAGTGCAGTGCTGGACTTGCGGCCTGACTTACTGATTCTTGACCTTAATTTACCGGACATTGACGGCCTGGAAGTGCTGCGGCGAATTCGCCGTGAAGTAGAGTTGCCGGTGTTGATACTCACCGCCAGGGATTCCATTAGTCACCGTGTTGAAGGTCTGGATAATGGTGCGGATGATTATCTGGTGAAACCCTTTGACCTGGATGAGCTGGAAGCGCGCATCAGAGCATTACAGCGTCGTGCGGCTGGCCGTAGTCAGGCATTGCTGACGTATAGAGATATCAGCATTGATACTCAGGCGCGGCAAGTGACTTTACAGGGTGAGTTGGTATCGCTGGGGCGCCGTGAATACGATTTGCTGATGTATTTGCTGGAGAGCGCCGGCCGGGTATTGACCCGCCGTCAGATAGAAGCACAACTTTATGAGGATGATTTAGAGAGTAATGCACTGGAAGTGCACGTGCATAATCTGCGTAAAAAGTTTGGTAAAAATCTGGTGAAAACCGTCAGGGGAGTAGGGTATTTTGTTGAAAGCTAAGGTGTATTCAATTCAGAGTTATATCCTCTACTGGACCCTGATGCTGATTTGTCTGGGGGGCTCGCTGTCTTTGCTTAGCGCTATCTATATGACAAATCATGAAACCGAAGAAGTGTTTGATGCTGGCCTGATACAGGCAGCATCTCTGATAGATACCTTGTTGCCCCATGAAGAGGACGATCTTCAGGAGGTACTTGGCGGATGGCAGCGTGAGCAGGCGTCGGAGCATGCTGGTGATCTGACCCAGTATCTGGGACAAAATCTTGATCATGAAGAGCAGGAGTCTGTTGAATATTTTACGGATGGTCTGGCGGTAATCATTCAGGATAAAAATGGCCAGGTGTTGTTCAATTCGATACCCGGCAACTTACCTGAAGCAATACCTGTCTCCGGGTTCAGCGAACTTGAGTTAGGTGAAGATGAATGGCGGGTATTCAGTATTTACGATTCGCAACGGGAGTTATGGATCAGCAGTGCTCAGAATATGCCTTTGCGGTCTTATCTGGGGCTTGAGATCAGCCTGAGTTTTATACCGGCGCTGGCGATAGCTGCACTCTTGTTGTGTCTGGGTATTTATCTGGTGGTACGTAAAGGTATGGAGCCTCTGGTAAATCTGGGGCATGAGCTGAGTGAGCGTGATCCGAATAATCTGACGGCACTTACGAAACCGGATTTAGCAGAAGAGCTGAATGCACCGATTGATGCGCTGAATTCAATGTTTGCCAAAGTTGAGGATATGCTGGAACGGGAACGTCGCTTTACTGATGATGCCGCCCATGAGCTGCGAACCCCGCTGGCTGCGCTGCGGATGTTCATTAATACCGATAACTCCAATGAAACACAGCTCAATGAAGGCGTGGTTAGAATGGAGCGGCTGATTAATCAGTTGCTTGAGCTGGCACGGTTGAATCCGCAAAATGCAGAAGGTATGCAAACTGAAGCTGTTGCTTTGCCTGCTGTTGCGGGGGATGTGATTGCTGAGCTTTATCCGCAAGTGCTGAATCGCAATATGGATGTTGAACTGCAGCACACGGCGTCTGATGTTGAACTGAGTATTCAGGGGCAGCCAGTGCTGTTGGGTATTTTGTTACGTAACCTGATTGAAAATGCGATTCGCTACAGTAATGAAGGCGATAAAATTCAGATTGAGTTACTTACCTTTGGCGATCAGGTACAGGTGCGGGTAATAGACCATGGCCCTGGGCTGAGTGATGAACAAAAGGCACAGGTATTCGAACGTTTCTATCGGGCAGGTAATAAACATTTACCGGGGGCCGGGCTGGGTATGACGATTGTTAAAACCATCGTTGAGCTGCACCAGGGTAATTATGAGTTGTGTGATACGCCAGAAGGTGGCCTGACTGTACAAATAACCTTGCCGGTCTGACGTTCAGATTTTGCTGAATATGATTAGCAGAATTAATAGCAGTTAAAAAAAGGCCTCATTGTTATGAGGCCTTTTTTTGTGGGATTGTTTTATTTCAGCTGGTCCAGGTAACTGATCAGGCGGTCTTTATTCATAAGGAATTTTGAGCTGATCTCTCTCGCAGCCTGCTGGGCTTCTGTCAGGTTAACCGGCTTGCCAGCATGGATGACACCGACCATACCGTAGTAGTAATGGGGGGCACATTTATAGATGTAGACACCTTCTTTATTGATGGTCACGCTGACACTCTGATCTCTTTGACCGTGCCAGGTATTTGCACCGGGAGGGGCCAGTACCGAGATTGAATCATGGATAGGGTCAGTAGGAACAAAAGTAACTGTATCTCCCACTTCAACTTGTAAGACTGCAGGTTCAAATACCATGTTGCCGTTCTCGCTGGCATTGAGCATTTTTACTTCGTATTCAGCGGCATTGACTTGAGATAAGGCCAGGCAGGTTAGCAGTAATGTGGAGAAAAATTTGATACTCAGTTTCATTCTATGTCCAAAGTAATACTTTGCTTTCAATCAGTTAACTTAACATTTGCTGTGTAGAATGCACAATTATAAACCCTATCAAGCTTGGTATATCTACTTTCTAAGCGTTCATGTTTATGCATCGCCGTTCTTGTGTTAGTAGCGGTATTGGATAGCCATGATAGCTAAGCTATAACCGCGTTTTATTGTAGTTCCTTAAGAGTTTCTTAAGTTTTCTTTGTAAAACTTCATCTCGTTCTGATGTCGGGAATCATCAGCTGTACGCTCCAAGCCGGTACAGCACTGAGGGATCATCAAGTGTCGTGGAGAGACGTCCGCATCGGAGCTTCTTTGACTGACAGCAAATGCTGACAGGAAGAGTCGCCCGCTGGCAGGTGGTCCCGTTTGATCGGGGGGGATCTGCGAAACCTGCATATTAACTGCAACCTGTTGGCGGGCTTTTTTCTGTTTTGTCTGGCTGTCGTTTTCTATTAGTTAACGGAGCATCAAACCGAGATGTTAGCCCTGAATCCAGCGTTATTCGGCAAAACAATTTCCACCTGTCTGGTTATTTCCAGCATTGCCCTTGTTCAGGGTGTGAAGGCCAGCCAGAGCGAAGAAAATAAATGGCAGCCCTGGCTGGAAGTTGGTGGCTTTGCCGGTTCAGATAATGCCAGCCGCGGTGAAGCTGCGCTGTTTGTACCTTTGTATCAGGCTGAAGACCGGATGCTATTTACAGAGTTACGAGGCAAATTATTTACTGAAGGCAGCCGGGAAGGCAACGTGGCACTGGGATATCGCCAAATGCTTGATTCTGGATGGAACCTGGGGGGCTGGGTCGGTTTGGATCAGCGGGTATCAACTTCAGATAACCGGTTTCGCCAGGTGGCGGCGGGTTTGGAAGCACTGAGTGCCGACTGGGGCTTGCGCTTTAATGGTTATTATCCACTTTCAGATGCTAAGGCATACAACACACCTGTTACTGCTCAGGTTGTTGGCAACCAGATATTTATTACCGGTGCAGCCGAAGTGCCGCTGCATGGTGTGGATTTTGAAGCGGGTTACCGTTTACCCATAAATGTGGGAACAGGCAGTGAGCTGTGGTTGCATGGCGGTGCTTTCTGGTTTGATGATGATCTGGCTGCTGAGCCGGTGACAGGGCCAAAGTTGCGGGCAGAATGGCGCTTTAATGATATTTTTGCAGCGCTGCCAGGTTCTTCGCTGGTGCTTGAAACTGGCTATAGCCATGACAAGGTGCGGGATGATAACTGGGAATTTGGTCTGAAACTGAAAATTCCGTTAATTACAGGTAAGCCTAACCGCTTTAAATCAGGCTTGTCTGTTCAGGAGACCCGTATGCTTGCGGCTCTGGAACGGGATACTGATATTGTCTCTGCAGATTCCGGACGTGAAGCTGTAGAAGATGCAGCTACAGGAACGGCTCTGACACAGGTTGCATTTGCTAAGGATGATGCCAGCCTGACTCAGGCTATTAGTGAGGGCAGTAATACCTTAATTGTATTGGATGGAAGTGCGGGAGCACTGAGTGGTGGCCGGGTGATGGCTGCTAAACAGACCTTACTGGGCGGTGGGAGCAGGGTGCAATTAACAGGCGCTAAAACAGGCGGTAGCGGTGTATATACCGCATCAGGCAGCCGACCACAGATTACACATACCGCGAATACGCCTGTGTTTCAGGTTGCCGATGGTAATCACTTTATTGGTTTAAATGTGACGGGTGCAGGCTTTGCGTCTGGTAGCATTTTTAACCATGGTTTCAGTGATCGTAATGTTACACAGGAAATGACCGGTGCAGTATTAACACGCCAGACATTGGTATTTGACGATCTGAATATAACCGATGTTGGCGGTGCCGGTATCCGGTTAGGTGGCGCATCTGATCTGACCTTGCGTGCCAATTCAATAAATATACAGCAGGCGGGCGGCTCTGGTATTGATTTTACTGGCCCCGGAGGCTTGGTGAGTGCTGATACCGTTAATCTGGATACGCAGTTTAATAACATTACTCTTCATGATATCGGCCTGACTGGTATAGATTTCAGGAGTTCAGTGAATGGGTTTAAATCCGGTAAGGGCACGCTCAGTTTCAACGGTTTGAACATATCGAATACCGGCGAAGATGGTGTTCGTATGCTCAATGCATTTAATCAGTTTGCGAATGGCACAGCGGATTTTGAAATTGCCTTTAAGAATGTTGCTATCGAGAATGTGGGAATTGTTGATTTAGCAGCTAACGGCTTCAGTATGTCGAACATGTTTGATCAGTTTGATGGCGGAAACGGTAAGCTCGTGTTGGATTTTGATAACGTAGCTGTCAGTAAAACACCGGGAACAGCGATTGCGTTTAACGGAGCATTTGATGAGTTCAATAATGCAAATGCTGATATTCAAATAGCAATGAAAAACATTAATATTGCTGATGCCGGTTTTGCGGGATCGGGCGAGGGAATCTACTTCGGTGGTGGTCTTGATGAGTTTATTGGCAGTACTTTAGCGGCGAAGCTTACTCTGAGCAATATCACTATTAACCGAACCGCTGACGACGGTATTAATCTACAGGTTTTTGATGAGTTGTCTGACAGCACTCTGAACGCACAGCTTCTCGTTGAGAATGTAACAGCTAAAGATATAGGTATTCTTAATCCAAACGCTGACGCGATTGATATGAGCGGTGCTTACGACGAGACGACAAACAGTACTGTTAACAGCACAACAATATTGCGAAATATCCTGGTAGACGGCGCTTCTAACGGTATTGATATCAGTCATGCTTATGATGAAATTACCAATTCCCGTGGTAACGCTTCACTTCAGTTAAGCGGCATTCAGGTTCGAAATGTCGTGCCTGGCTATGGTGTGTCAATCAGAGATTCCTTCAATCAGTTTACCGGTATACAGGCTGGTGCATTGGGATATCAGGTAGCACTCGACAATATATTAGTAGATGGCAGTTTTGATGCAGGTGTTTCCTTCAACGGTTCTGGCGACAATTTAGCTATTAGCCGTCAGTTGATTATGCGTAATCTGAATCTGACAAATACTGGTACGCCGGTGCTGGATTTGACCAATCTGCAGGGATTTATCGTTACTCAGCAATAATCGGATTATTTTAATCTGAAAGTCCAAAACCAACGGCTGAAAAGTCGTTGGTTTTTTTATGTTTGCTTGAAAATTGCAGGGCTGATTTTCTAAATAACGTGAAAATCATGAGAGCATATCCGTTGATTCTCACAAGCTGTGACAACTCTTTCAGCAATATTTCAGTTACAAGTGTTTATATATCGATCAATAGGTGAGCTATTTGCTCACTCCATCCCACCAACTGAATAGCAGGGATATGGAGGATCGGTTATGGAAGGCATCACAAATATTACTTCAGTAGCAGTCAACCAGGTATCTTCTGTTACTCCCGTTAACCGTGCTGAGCGGGCAATTGCCGCTTACACCGACACTATCGAACCGATACGTAATGAACGTCCCGGTGTACAGGTAAGCATCAGCGATGCTGGTCGGGCAGCGCTGGCGCAGGAGCAAGAACAGCTGGAGCTGGAGCGTTTGAATGAAGAACGCTTAGAGTTACAGCGTCAGCAAGTGCTGGATGATGACGCATTCAATAAACAGCTTGAGCAGATACGTCTGGCGGATTTTGTTCTGGCTGCACAAAAGTATTCTTTGTTTGGTTTGGCAAACGCGCCTATCGATCGTCGTTATGATGTTGATGAGTTCGAGGGAGCCGATAACCGGGTACTCAGAACAGGTCAGCCAGCAACCGCTAATTATTATGGTCAGACTGATTCAGGTATGACGTAAAGTCCAGAAGCTTATTTTTAATTTTCCCAGATGAGCAGGCCTTTTGCCTGTTAATCTGGGCAGATGATTACATCATCTTGTTTTTAAAGCTATTTATTCTGCCTATAGCGGAACAGTGTTACTTTAGGTCAGGAGTGAACAGGCTCCTTTAATTCTGAATCGCATGCTTGATATAAGCCCGGCAGATATTACGGGTCAAGTTCATTAACAGGATAAAGGACTGCTCACCGTCTATTTCCGGCAGGCTGGCAAACAGATGATCGCTGATTCGCAGAACCACGGAACCGGTAACTGGAGTCACATCCCCAATTACAGAGTTCATTGAGAGCATACTGATAAAGCCAACACATTCTCCGGGCTGGAGAACGTTGACGATACGATTCTGTATCTGAGGGCCATGATAGAGAGTGCTGTCGCCCTTAATCAGGATATAAAAACCTCTTGGGGACTGGCCGTCTGAGAAAAGAAGGTCGCCTTGTTCTGTACGGTATATCTCGCACTGCTCAAGCAGGTGTCCGACAAATTCCTGATTCAACGCGCCAAATACCGACAACTCCTGAAGATGCCCGATAGTATAATCCTGATCAAACTGCGCTCTGGATAACTTCACCATAGTACTAGCCTCATTTCTCTGATTTTAGTCTAGTTAAAGTATTATCAGGGCGCATTGTGAAAAATTAAATTGTCAGCGGAGGAAGTAGTACCAAAGAGAGAGGGCCAGAACTTTTTTTGTCTTCAACTTGCTAAAAGAGAAGGAAGGGAGGTCAGACACAATCTGACCCTGTATGTAGATGTTAATCGCATAGACCTGTGTTGTGTTTACAGCTCCTGCATCAGTTGAATATAGTTACCGCAGGTATCATCCAGTACTGCAATCTTAACGGTTCCGGCTATTGTAGGCTCCATTGAGAATTGCACATCTAAACTGGAAAGTCTCTCGTACTCTTTGTCTATATCGTCAACTGCGAAGGATGTACATGGAATACCCGCTTCTTTCAGAGACTGTTGATATACTTTTGCAGGCTCAAATCCCATCGGTTCCAGCAGTAACTCAACACCAGACTGCTCGGCGGGTGATACAACCGTTAGCCATTTGTGTTCTCCCAAAGGAATATCTTTCTTCTTGATAAAGCCTAAAACGTGGGTATAGAAGTCCAGGGCTTTGTCCTGATCATCAACGGGAATACTGGTGACGTATATTTTAATCATATCTTCAAAACTCTCTGCTGAATGGCGTACAGATAAAGCATAGTCGGGATCGGCGTTGAAAACTTATTCCGGATTGCTGTTATGCATACGCTGATACTCTCTGGGGGTACAGCCGGTACATTTTTTAAAGACCGACGAAAATGTCGGCACGCTTTCGTAGCCAACTTCCAGACAAACCTGCGTGACAGATAAACCTGTTTTTATAAGGTCTTTGGCTTTAGAAATGCGTAGGTCCCTTAAATACACTCTGGGTGTTAAACCGTACATGCGCTGAAATATTCTGACAAAATGAAATCGGGACATACACGCCGCTTTAGCAAGGTCATCCAGTTCCAGCTTCTCTGAAAAGTATTTATTCATGAATGTTCGGGATTGTCTTACCTGTTCATACTTTTCAGGTGACAGAACCTCTTCGCTGTAGATACGTTCCAGTTCACTTTCAAAAAATGTTCTTAGCGTTTTCGGCATTTTGTTATTTATCGCTATATGACAGGTTCAGTCTGACTTTAGCACATCACAATTTATACAGGGTTGGTGCCCGGTAGAAATGTATGCTGGAGGTTCAGTGCGCCTGTTTTTAGTACCTGTTAGTTAAATTCAGACAAATAAAAAAGCCTTAGCGGGTGATCGCTAAGGCTTTTCTGTTTTGGCGCAAAAGCTCCGCGGCTATCTGAGGTAAGTGTTATTCCGTCAGATCCAGACCTTGCTGCCAGAAAGCAATTTCCATGCGGGTTGCAGTGGTGAAGTGCTTTTGAAGCTGGCGTCCACGGCGTGAATCTACCGGGATTTCTGCAATCAGTTCATCAAAGAACGCCGTAGTCGCATAGGCTGCTTCCTGATATTCCTCACCGGCGTACATGTCGATCCAGTTGGTGTATGGGTTGCCTTCGGTGATGCTGTTGCCGGCTTCAGTCAGGTACTGGCCGACGTGGGCGTAACCCAGTGCACAGGGCACCAGTGCCGCGTACAGGTCTGCCAGGTCACCTTGCAGGCCTGCATCGATCAGGTAGCGGGTGTAGGCAACAGTGGCAACGGCTTCCGGTAGTTCCAGAATGTCGTTTTCCTGTAAGCCCCAGGACTTGCAGTAATCGATATGCAGGCTGATTTCGTGTTCAACCAGTGCAGACAGAGATGGCAGGCTGGCACGCATTTGTGCCGGGCTGTCGCTCTTGAATACCGCCAGAGCATGGGCACGGGCGTAGTGGATCAGGTAGAGGTAGTCCTGTTGCAAATAATGGCGGAAACTCTCATTCGCCAATGTCCCCTGGCCGAGCTGCTGCACGAAGGGGTGTTTGATGTACAGGTCCCAGTCTTGCTGGCAGCCTTTAATCAGGTCCTGATGATTCATAGTGGTGTTTTCCTATGCTTTATCCGGCATTACTGGACTCGTTCTTACTGGACAATGTAATCAGTAGCTTTTGGCAGGGTTTTAATCACGCCGTTGTCGAACAGGAATTGTGCGTAGTTGTCGTAACGGCCCAGATCAGCCGCTTGTGGGCGCAGGGCGAAACGAACCAGGGTGTCTTTCCATGCACGGCGGTTCAGTTCAGTGTCCAGCTTATTACCGTCGCCGTAAGACTTGAACAGGTCCCATGCTTCATCCGGGTGGTTAACTGTGTATTGAGTTGCCAGTTCCAGGGCGCGGTTGAATTTGCGCAGCATGTCTTTGTCGATCTTGTTGCTGTTTGCCACTACAACCAGTTCGTCGTATGGCGGAATACCTTCTTCTTCTACGTAGAAGCCTTTGCCTTCAAAACCTTCCATGCTCAGCTGATGCATTTCGAAGTTACGGTAGCCGCCGTAGATGGCATCTACCTTGCCAGTTGCCAGTGAAGCAGACAGGGACCAGCCGACGTTGATCAGTTCAACGTCGTCGATGCTGATGCCGTTTTTGCTCAGCATAGTACCGACCGTAGCATCAACCAGGCCGCCGTCGAAGGCGTAGCCGATTTTCTTACCTTTCAGGTCAGCCAGTGTGTTGTAGCCGTTGTCTTTAAGTACCATCACTGTATTCAGTGGGGTAGCAATCAGCGTAGATACCCGGCTCAGAGGCAGGTCTTCCACCACGTCACGGATAAGCTGTGGCTGGTAGGTTACCGCCAGATCGAATTTACCGGCAGCAACCAGCTTAGGCGGGGTGCTTGGATCAGCAGGTTCGGTGATTTCGATATCCAGCCCCTGTGCTTTAAACAGACCTTGCTGCTGAGCAACGATAATTGGGCCGTGGTCCGGGTTAACAAACCAGTCCAGCATAAGAGTGACTTTTTCAGCCAGCGCTTGCTGGCTGAACATAATCAAGGCAAAAGCGAGAATTTTTTTCATAACGGTTTCCGTTGTTTCATTTCAGATGTTGTGTGGCTTTTCCCGATACCAGGGAATGGCTTTTTTAAGTAACTGGTCCGTGCTGTAGTACAGCAGGATGGAAAATATCGCGAGGATAAACAGTGCCGCGAACATGTCGGCAATCTGCATTCGTGCGTTAGCTTGTAGCATCAGATAGCCCAAACCTCCGGCAGAACCTACCCATTCACCGACAACTGCTCCAATAGGCGCAACTACAACGGCAACCCGAATACCTGATGCCAAAGTAGGCAGGGCAGCTGGTAGACGAATATGCCAGAGCTGGCGCCAGCGGCTGGCGCGCATGGTTGTGGCCAGGTCAAGATAGCCAGTAGGTGTATGACGCAGACCGTCAAAGCAGGTAGTAGTTACCGGAAAGAAGATAATCAGTGCAGCCATGATTACTTTTGAGGCCATACCATAGCCAAACCAGAGCATCAGAATAGGTGCGAGGGCAAAAACAGGAATTGCCTGACTGGCAATCAGAACGGGTAATAACCAGCGGCGTACCGGGTTAAAAAGCAGCATCTGCAAGGCCAGCCCTATGCCCATAAACAGACCAAGAAACAGACCTAAGACTATTTCAGTCAGCGTTATCAGACTGTGATCCCAGAGCAGTTCAGGATTGCTGATGAGCTTATCGAATACCAAAAAAGGTGATGGCAGGATGAACGGCGGCATGGCAAAGATAACGACGATTGCTTGCCACAGGCCAAGTAAAACCAGAGTGGTAACAGTGAGGCGAAACAGAATCTGTCGACGGCCCGAATTTCGGTGCTTATTGCGCTGCAGATCGGGGCTGAGTGTAACCGGCGTTTTAGTATCTGCCGGCGTTACTGGCTTATTCATCGGCCGTCTCCATGCTGAACTGCTCATCTGCAGCCTGTAACGCGGCTAACAAGCGGTGCTGGTATTCACCAAGTTCCGCATCGACAGATCTGGGAACGGGAGTATTGGGTGTCGTGGCAGCCTTAAGCTGACGTTGCTGAAACAACCAAACGTGCTGACCAAGCCGAAGGGCTTCCTGAGGGTCGTGAGTAATAAGTAGAACCGTACGGCCTTCAAGGGCTTTAAATGCCAGGGCTTGTAAACGGTGACGGGTCACAGCATCCAGCGCGCTAAAGGGTTCATCCATCAGTACAACCGGAGTGTCCTGCATTAAAGTGCGGGCCAGTGCGACTCGCTGGCGCATTCCGCCAGACAGGGCATCAGGTAACAGATGAAGGCTGTCTTCCAGACCGAGCTGAACTAATAGCTGATCTGCACGGGCGTAATCCTCAGCGGAAGGTTTGCCCTTGCTAAGACGGGCTTGCAGACAAACATTGTCACGTACTTTGAGCCATGGCAGTAGTAAATCCTGCTGGGCCATATAAGCGATTCGACCATCCAGAGGCTGGCCTTGCTGATCGGTAATTTTACCATGGCTGTGATGTTGAGGTTCAATCAGACCCGCCAGCATTCTTAGCAGGCTGGTTTTGCCACAGCCACTGCTGCCTAGCAGGCAAGTCCACTGTCCTGCGGGTAATCGCAGATCAAGATCTTTAAAAACAGGTGTCGGTGCATGCTCGTACTGCAGGCTAAGCTGACGAATGTTTATCTCAGTGGCGGTCATTACAGAGCCTGACGGTAAAAGTGGTGTACCGGGCCAGAGCCTTCGCCAATTTTTAGGGTGTCGGCATGTTCGATGGCTGCCTGAATATAGTTTTTAGCTTGTTGAATTGCTTCGGCCATTGGGTAGCCCTGTGCCAGAAAAGACGCAATGCTGGCGGATAGCGTACAGCCTGTGCCGTGGGTGTTCTTAGTGTCTATACGCTGACTGCTGTAGGTGCGTAAACCTTCACTGCCGAGCCAGAAGTCAGTACTTGTGTCTGCTTCCTGATGACCGCCTTTAATTAATACTGATTGACAGCCGTAGCTTAGCAATTGCTTACACTGTGCTTCGGTCTCGTTCATGTCAGTGGTATTGAGAGCCGGGCGGGCTGCCAGTAATGCCTGCGCTTCGGGCAAGTTAGGCGTGATAACGTCCGCAAGTGGTATCAGTTCGTTTATCAGGGTGTCAGTTGCTTCAGCAGCAAGTAAAACATCGCCACTGGTCGCGACCATCACCGGATCTAACACCACGTATTCAGGCTTATATTTGCGGATAGCTGCAGCAACAGTGCTGATAGTGGCTGAATCGCCAAGCATGCCGATTTTGACGGCATCTACTTGGATATCACTGAAAATTGCTTCGAACTGCTGTTCAATGAAGTCTCCGGGAACAGCCATTACGCCGGATACACCACGGGTGTTTTGAGCTGTCAGTGCGGTAATGACTGTGCAGGCATAACTGCCGGTTGCGGAAATTGCTTTGATGTCTGCCTGAATACCAGCACCGCCGCCGCTGTCTGAGCCAGCTACGCTAAGGACGATAGGGGTGTTGGGTGACTGCGACATGGGGCTTTCCTGCGTTTGGCGTTAACAACGGATAGATCCAAAACAGGGCAGTGAGAAGAATAGCTGTAAGCGATGTTCACAGATTTCCTACGCCAATTAACTGGATCAGGTTCTACGGGTTCAACACGCGTGAGTAAACGTGTGCAATCTCAACCAGAAATCTGGTTCCCCGACTGTATTGAGCGATGATAGAGAGTTGGATATACAAAGACAAATGAAACTTATTGTTATCTATGTGTGCACGCCTAAAGCATGAGTGTTTGCGGCATTGTCAGCGCTGGATCAGGCTTTGGTCTAAAGCAGGGCGGTGTAAAGGACCGTTCAGGCCGGTGAAAAAATATCCGTAAACAGGGGTTGTGTTTCTCTGATTTCCTAAATAATATGCTGGCCAACTAATTCTGTACGCGACAGGTGCAGCCGAACATTTTATGTTCGGCTGATAATTGGGAAGCCGGTGTAACTCCGGCGCTGCCCCCGCAACGGTAATTACAGTTTAGCGATCAGCAATACCACTGAGCAAATGCTTGGGAAGGGTTGATCGCCGGCATCTGCCAACTGTTAAGCCCGGAAACCAGCCTGTTGATTACCCTTATACAATCGCGGTGGGCGGTTCTGGGCAAAAAGCTTTTTAGCTTTTTTTCCTGGGCAAGCTTGTCCGTGTGTGAACATAGGTTACACATGGCAAAGACAATTCGAAATTACACAATATCCTTCCGGAATAACCGGTAGTTAAAGCCGTGGCTGATCTGCTGCAGGTTAAGGACTTGACTGTGTCTGGCGATCAACAGCGTTTGCTGCTCGATGATGTCAGTTTCAGTATGCGTCCTGGCGAAGTTGTCGGAGTGCTGGGGCCTAACGGTGCCGGTAAAACGACTCTGCTGCGCTGCCTGTTTGGTGCTTTGCGCCAATATGCCGGATCTGTCTGTCTGAATGGTCGGAATGTCCGTGACCTTACAGATCGGCAACGGGCGCTGCAGGTTGCTGCTGTAACGCAGGAAATGCCCGCTGATTTTCAGCTGAGTGTTCGTTCGGTGATTGCGACAGGCCGTACGCCGCACCAGCACTGGTTTACCGGTAATGATCCGGATGCAGAGCAGGTGATTAATGATGCTGTCAGGCAGTTTCATTTAAGCCGTTATCTGGATCGGGATATCAGTGAGCTGTCAGGCGGTGAGCGTAAGCGCGTGATGATCTGTCGGGCACTGGTGCAGCAACCGCAGTTACTGGTGCTCGATGAGCCCTGTAATCATCTGGACATTGAGCATCAGCTCAGTCTGATGCAGTTATTACGAAAGTTACCGGTCAGCAGTTTAGTGTCTCTGCATGATTTCCCACTGGCGGCGCGTTATTGCGATCGGGTGCTAGTCATGCAGCAGGGGCGGTTAGTGGGAGAGGGTAGCCCTCAAACAGTACTGACCCCAGAGTTATTCGAAAAAGTTTTTGCCGTGAGTGCCAATACCTACTCTAACCCTTGGGAGCAGTGGTCGTTTTATGCCACCTCGCTCCCCTTTTTTTCTTGCACAAAAAAGAAGAAGGAACAAGCACATGCGCGCTCTAATGTTCAGTTCAGCAGTCCTCCTTGCCAGTCTGGCGCCGCTTAGTCAGGCATCTGATTTCCCTGTTACCGTTGATAGTTGTGGTCGTACAGTTACTTTTGATGCTGCACCACAGCGGGCAGTGATTCATGATCAGAATATGAGTCAGATGGCATTTGCACTGGGTATTCAGAAAAGCGTTGCAGGCCTGACCGGGATTACCGGTTGGTATAAAACCTCCCCTGAATATGATCGTGAACGCGGTGATATTCCGGAATTAGCACCAAAGAACCCGACCACTGAAAACGTTCTTAGTGCAGATCCAGATTTGTTTTTTGCCGGTTGGAACTACGGCATGCGCACCGACGGTGAACTGACGCCGCAGAGTCTGGGAGAATTAGGTGTACCTGTTCTCGAGTTGACGGAATCATGTGTGCATCTGACTAAGTCAGGTCCGGATGCTTCTATGGATCTGCTGTATAAAGACGTGCTGCGCCTTGGCGCTGTGTTTGGCGTAAAGGAAAAAGCCGAAACGCTGGTTGATGGCTGGAAGTCCCGCTTGCAGACAGTAGCTGATAACACTGAAGGGAAGCCGCCAGTAAAAGTATTCCTGTATGACTCCGGTGAAGACAAGATCTTCACGTCTGGCCGTTTTGGCATGCCAACTGCGCTGATCCGTGCGGCTGGTGGTGAAAATGTGATGGATAATATTGATACCAGCTGGGGCAAAGTAGGCATTGAAGCGGTTATGGATGCTGAGCCTGATTTCTTTATTCTGGTTGATTATCAGCAAGGCGGCTGGAAAGGTTCATGGGAATTTATTAAGAGCCATCCGGTACTTTCTACGCTGGACGCTGTGAAGAATGATCGCTTTTTGCCGCTTGAATACGGTGAAATTACCCCGGGCCCACTGAATGTTCAGGCAGTCGAGAAACTGGCTGAGAAGATGTATCTGACCGGACGTTAAACTTTTGAGTCATACCTACAGTCCACGGTTGACTGGCAGTGTTCTGCTGCTGATTATCCTGGTGTTTTCGCTGGCTGGCATCATGATAGGTGTTAGCCAGATTAGCCCGGCACAAGTGCTGGGCATTCTGCTACATGGCATTAGTCCGGATTGGCTTGGCACTATGATCGAGCCTGACTGGCGCCGCTCTCAGGCTGTCATTATTAATGAGCTACGGGTGCCACGGGTAATATTGGCGATGCTGGCTGGTGCAGGTTTAGCTGTTGCCGGAGCTGCTTTGCAGGCCGCTACCCGTAACCCACTGACTGATCCTTTTCTATTGGGTGTTTCTTCCGGTGCTTCACTGGGTGCTGTGTTGGTTATTTCCCACATAGGTTTAGTGATTGGTGCTTACACCATGCCAGTATTTAGCTTTGCCGGCGGATTGTTATCTTTCTTTCTGTTATTGCTGTTAATCCGTCGTCCTGAAAATCAGCGACCTGATCGTATGGTGCTTGCCGGGGTAGCGATTTCCTTTTTACTCATGGCCGGTACGAATGCGCTTATTTTTCTGGGTGATCAGCGGGCTGCGCAAGCAGTAGTCTTCTGGATGCTAGGTGGCTTGGGGAGAGCGCGTTGGGATTTGTTACCGATTCCGGTGGCGGTGATTTCTGCAGGGCTGATTCTACTTATCTGGCAGGCGCGTAATTTGAATGCACTGATGATGGGGCAGGAGAGCGCGGCTGCTCTGGGCATCTCAGTTAACAGGGTGCGAGTAACGGTTCTCTTACTGGCGACTTTGGTGACAAGTATTATCGTGTCTCTTACCGGGACGATTGGTTTTGTTGGTTTAGTTGTGCCACATATTATGCGCACTTTTGTGGGTGGCGATAACCGTATTTTACTGCCGTTATGTGCGCTGGCAGGCGCTGGCTTTATGTTAGGTGTAGATATAGTGGCACGCATATTACTGGCGCCGCAGGAATTGCCGATTGGCATCATCACTGGAGCAGTAGGTGGCAGTTATTTTTGCTATTTGTTAGCGCGTCGCTAGCTGCGTACCTGAGTACTGAGAATTCAGAACTGGTTTTTCAGCCGTTTTTGTAATCTATATTCCAGCATCACCGGGCTGTTTGGCGTATATATACTTATCAGATCATCTAACAGGTTTATCTCAGACAGTTTTATATATGCAGCCTGCAGGGCATGTACGACTTCCAGTGGTGTCTCCGGGCTGGCAGCAAGCCATAACTGCTTCGAAAGATCATCGACTTTCATTACCGGTATGAAATCATCAGGGTTGTAGCCAAATTCTTCAATACGATAGAGAAAGCTGTTTACTTGTGGTGCGTAATCGATGTGATTAGCACGGAGCATTTTGATAGTTTGGCGAGTATAGGAGACTCTTACTGGGGTGAAGTCTTGCTCGGTAAAGTAAGTGTCCAGACTGCCTCCGGCCTGTACTGCAACCCGATAAGGTTTTAGCTGATCGAGTTTGGTAGGTACCAGAGTCGGGCCGTCTTTATGTTTATAGACCACGACTTCATAGGGTGATACAGGGCCGATCCAGTGATATTTACTTTCGCGCTGTTGGTTGCGTGAAATTGAAAAAAACAGTTTATTCGGTCCGTCCTGAGACATTTTGATTGCCCGCCGCCAGGGGACGAAGTGTACTTCCTTTATTACCATTGGCTGTTGTTGCGCGGCTTCTTTTACCAGTGCTTGAATAAATTCTACAACATAGCCTTTTGGCTGATTATTCAGCTGGATTTGTAACGGTGGGAAGTCTTCAGTAATCAGTTCCAGATTAGCCGGAGCGGATGCCGCCTGGATGTGCACTGGTAAGCACAGAGTCAGCACGGCGGTAATCGCTTTGATAGCTGGGCTGATTAAATTGTGATACTTACCGGAGGGTAAGGGTATTCCGACGATACGTCCGAACATGCAATAAGCCTTATGACAGAAAAGCTGCTGATCCTTCGTCTATGTTTTCTGAGAATTCCCTTTCGTATTAAGTAGATACTACGGAAATCCATAGGTAATTACATCCCCAAATATTATCAATTTAGTAAAAAGTACCGTAGTTACTCAGGATACCTTCAGGCATCCTGAGTTGGCGCTGTGTCATGCTGTTGTGCAATTGACTTGAGTATTTGCTTAGTCAGGGAGTGCAGGGTAATCGGTATAGCCGATTGCTGTTCCACCAAACAGGTTGCTCTTATCTTTAAGGCATTCCAAAGGCAGGTTTTCGGCGAAACGTCGCGGCAGATCGGGGTTGGTAATGAACTTACGTCCGTAGGCTATGTAATCAGCCATGCCGCTTTGAATCAGCTGTTCGCCGCTTGCCTGGGTAAAATTACCGGCAACAATAATGGCACCATCAAACACATCCCGGAGAATATGACGAAAGCTGTCGGTTACAACAGGCGCATCTTCCCAGTCAGCTTCTGCCAGATGAATGTAAGCAATGCCTAGATCGTTGAAGTAGCGTGCCGCCTGCAGAATCGCTTCAATGGCTTCGCTGTCGTTCATGCCGCGCTGGGTAATAAATGGCGCCAGCCGGATACCTACTTTTTCAGCGCCGATTGTTTCACAGACTGCAGCGGTAACTTCACAGGCAAAGCGGATACGATTTTCGATTGAGCCGCCGTAGTTATCAGTGCGGGTGTTCGAGCTGCGGCGCATAAACTGGTCAATCAGATAGCCGTTGGCTGCATGTATTTCAACACCATCAAAGCCTGCATTAATAGCGTTACTGGCTGCTTGCCGGTAGTCCGCAATAATATGTCTGATTTCTGGCAAGTTGAGGGCCCGGGGTGTTGGGCAATCGAGCATTTGTCCTTCACCATTTTCATCAACTATCCATACCTGAGCCATGGGTTCGATAGCTGAAGGTGCGACGGGTTTTCCGTCGGTATGGAAAGATTCATGGGACATGCGGCCAACATGCCATAACTGGGAGAAAATTTTACCTTCAGCCTGGTGCACTGCTTCTGTCACCAGTTTCCAGCCTTGTAAATGTGCTTCTGAAAATATACCTGGGGTATAGGAATATCCCTGGCCCTGGGGTGAAATTTGAGTAGCTTCTGAAATGATCAGTCCGGCGCTGGCACGCTGTGCGTAATACTCAGCCATCAGGGCATTGGGAATATCGCCGGGTTGAGTGGTGCGGGCTCGGGTCATGGGCGCCATGACGATTCGGTTAGCTGTGCTTGTCTGGCCGATGCGGCCCTGACTTTGAAGGTTCAGATCTGACATGTGTATTCCTTGGTTAACGGCTGGTGATTTTGAATGTGGTGGCGACTGCTGAAGTTGCAGTCATGGTGTTTGCTCACGGATTTTCAGGGCAATGGTGTTTTGTTCTGACTGAAAAGAATTTCCAGCTTGAGTTGCTCAGGCCCGACAATGAAAACCTGATGTTCATTACTCAGTGGAACGGTGCGTTCAAAGTAGGTTGCCTGATGCTGATCAAGGCGTTGTATCAGCGCGTTATAGTCGTCGCCCTGAAAAGCCAGATGGTCAATTAATTGCTGGCCTGCACAGTCTGATGACAACACAGTGAGGTCGTTAAGCGGTTTCACTGGTTGCAGATATTGTTGCTGTGATACTGCCGATGTAGATGAACTGACCAGATGAAGTACTGGCAGGTTGTCGCTATATAGCCAGCTTCCCTCGAATGGAAATGGCGGGCGTGGTCCGTCGGTGAAACCCATAATCCGGGTAAAGAAGTCTTCCATGGCAGCTATGTTCATGCATGACAGTAACGCGTGATTCAGTTTCATGTGTTGGCCTGTATGGGGTTGTGTTGACTGAATAGTGACAGGCTAAGCTTTGCAGAATATTTTGATAATTGGTGTCAATGTGAAATGATAATTCACTTAATGTGAATAATGGTAAGTCAAAGGTCCGTACTTTTATGGCGAAACTTGATGACGTAGAGTTGTTTGTTGAAGTAGTTAAAGCGGGTGGTTTAGCGGCTGCAGGTCGGCAGGTGGGCTTATCACCGGCAGCAATGACTGCCAGAATTAACAGCCTGGAGGCCAGGTACGAAACCCGTCTTTTACATCGCAGTACCCGTAGCATTGGCCTGACTCCGTCAGGAGAGCGTTTTTATCAGTCATGTTTACGCATAGTTGAAGAGCTGCACATAGCAGAAGCTGTCTTAAAGGATGAGGCAGCGGAGTTAAGTGGCCGTTTGGCTGTCACTGCACCATCTGATTTCGGCCGTCAGTTTATAGCTGAAGCATTGGCGAAGTTTGTACGTCAGTATCCTAAGGTTCAGGTTTCGCTGCATCTGGACGATGGCATCATGAATCTGGCGCAGAGAGGCTTTGATCTGGGCATCAGAATAGGCAACCTGCCAGACAGCAGTCTGATTGCACGTCCACTGGTGTCAAACCGCCGACTGTTGTGTGCGTCTCCTGAATATTTACAGCACAGAGGCAAGCCAAAACATCCTGCTGACCTCGAGACACACGACTGTATTGTTATGGCGCCGTCTGGAGAAGTAAGGAATGTCTGGTTCTTCGTGATTGAAGGGCAGGAAACAGCGATGCATATAACACCTGTTATGACCGGTAATGATGGCGCGCTTGTACGTCAGTGGGCGCTTCAGGGAATGGGCATTGTGCTGAAGTCTTACTGGGATGTTTGTAAGGATATCAGTACCGGTCGGCTGATACCTTTACTGGAAGACTTTACGGCAGGTCTGAGTCAGCAGGATGATGAATCCGTTGGTTTACAGATAGTCTATCCGCAACGTCGTTACATGCCACGTCAGGTCCAGGCATTCAGTGATTTCTTAACTGACTTTATGTGTGAGCAGTAATAGATTTGGTAATTGGTATTCCATAAAAAAAGGCAGTGAATTCACTGCCTTTTTTGGTGTTACTAAGTCAGACCAGAGCTGTTATTCAGCGTCCAGTGCTTTTTCAATAGGTTCAGGCTCGAAGAGGTTTTTCTTCATCACCACTTTCACCCAAAACACACCAATCACCGATACGATAGCCAGCACAGCACCAGCTGCTCCGAAGATCTGATTACTCAGTTCAGGAGCCGGTGATGCGTAGATCACCGCGTAGATCATACCTGCAATACCGATAATCTGTGGCAGCGGGTAGAAAGGTGTCTTATAAGGGCGTTTCATATCCGGGTAGCGTTTACGCAGTGCGATAACGTTAATGTGGGTAATGATGTAAGCCAGCAACCATGCAATAGCAGCGGAGATTAGTAACAGACCAATGGCATCCGGGTTGTCACCCATTACCAGCATTGGAATGCCCGTTACAGCAGCAACAAATACCACCGCAACCCAAGGGGTTTTAGTCGTTTTAGTCAGTTTTTTGAACTGTGGGAACGCCTGGCCATTTTGTGCCATACCGTAAAGCATACGTGGAATAGCAGCCAGGGAAGTGTTAACCGTAGAACAGGTGGCAGTAACAGCTGCAACGGCCAGGAAAGTTAAACCTACATCGCCGAATACTGCTTTGAAGTAGTCGTAATGTGGTAACGGAGAACCCGCCAGGTCATCTGCTGGAATGTACAGCAGGGCACCCAGACAGTAGATAGCGATAGTACCGAAAATAACGGTAACGCCGATAATCATAGAACGAGGAATGTTACGCTCAGGATTTTTGGATTCTTCCACCAGCGGGCAAACAAATTCCGCGCCTACGTAACCCCAGATTGCCAGTGCAACCAGTGTAATTACTTCTGCACCCAATGGGTTCCAGGTAGATGTCAGATCAATATCAGCAGGCTGTGGATTAGCAAAACCGGATACTGCTGTCAGGCCAAGTACCAGCAAAACAACAACCATGACAAACGCAAGTACTGACTGTAGCTTGGCAAATACATCAATGCCCATCAGGTTCAGTGCGGTAAAGATAGCCAGTAAGCCAAAGCCTACGGTGTACTGCGGGAAAGCACCCGGATAAATTTTGTCGATAATAAAGTCGACCAGTAACAGCTCAGCCGAAAGGGCAAACATTGCCACCACGACATAGCCGGAGAAGACCGCAAGAATAGCGGGGAAATGGCCAATAGCCACCTCAGTATAACTACTGAGACTGCCCGCACGGGGAATCATCAGTGATAGTTCAGAGAATGAATAGACATAGGTCAGGGCCAGAATATAACCGATGGCCAGTGGGACAATAAAGCCCAGACCCGCGATGCCAGCACCCTGTAGCATCAGAACCATAACACCCTGGGATACAACCAGACCAACGGCAACGGCTAATAGTGAGCCTAAACCGAGAACTCTGCTGAACCCCTTGCTGGCACTTCTCTGGGAAGCATCAGCGCCGCCTGAGGCGTAGGTAGAATTGTCAGACATTTTTTACTCCTGGTTTATTATATTTTTGATATCAGGTTGGTCTTATTCAAGTATAAGACCGGACGGTACAACGGGTAAGACTTCCTCCACAATTTGCGATGTGCGCATCTTGTTAAAACCTGGCTGGCGACTCATGCGCTTAGCTGGGTAATCAAGCGGTCCATGAAGGCATCGCACTGGTTAATTTGATCAATATGAATAAATTCATCCGGCTTGTGGCCCTGATCCATGCTGCCCGGGCCGCAGACGACGGTTGGAATGCCCAGAGCTTTGCTGAACAGGCCACCTTCGGTGCCGAAGTTGATATGTTTTTTTGCCAGCGGCTGGGCAAGGTTTTTAACGAAGGCAATTACTTCGCTATCGCTGGCGGTACTTAACCCTGGGTATTCGGTCGTGATATTGATTTCAATGCGGCAATCCGAATCAACAGTGCGCATTTCTTCAGTCAGTTTGTCGGCATAACCTTGCAGGCGTTCGAGCAGACCGCGGGGATCTTCTGCAGCAACGTTGCGGAATTCAAAAATGAACTCGCATAAATTAGGCACGATATTTACAACGGTGCCGCCATGCACAACACCTGTATGTACTGTGGTGTAAGAAATGTCGTAGCCGTCTTCAAAGGGGCCCAGAGTTTGCTTTTCATGGGCCAGCTGTTCCAGCCAGGTAATCATGCGGGCGGCGTAGTTCACGGCGTTAACACCGTATGGTGCCATGCCGGAATGGCATTCTTTGCCGTAGACACTGACTTTTGCCGCCAACTTGCCTTTGTGCGCGGTAACAACTTGCATTTCAGTGGGTTCACCGATGATGCAAATTGCAGGTTTAACCGGGTGGCTTTTCAGAGTGTCGATCATACGACGTACACCAACACAGCCGATTTCTTCGTCGTAAGAGAATGCCAGGTGAATCGGCAGCTGCAGGTCAGCTGCCTGCATTGCAGGTACTGCTGCCAGTGCTGATGCTATGAAGGTTTTCATATCACTGGTGCCACGGCCGTAGTAGCGGCCATTAGCTTCGCTTAGCTGGTAAGGCTCACAGGTCCAGTTTTGACCGGTGACCGGAACAGTATCCGTATGGCCGGACAGCATTACGCCAGCTTTAGTGGCAACCTGTTGCTGGTTTTTGCCCGAACCGGCGATAGTCGCGTAAAGATTCGCTTTGCCGCCGGCTTCATCATAAATGAGCTGGCTGTCTACACTGTTGCTGTTCAGGAATTCCTGCACATAGGCCATCAGCTCCAGATTGGAATTACAGCTGGTGGTATCGAAGCTGATCAGATCTTTCAGCAGTTGCAGGGTGGTATGAGCCATGTTGATTCCTGAAGCTTTGTTATTATCCGGCAGTGCGCTGTTGCGCTTGCCATTATTTTCATGTCGCCGGATGACCAACTGAAACTGCGCCGTGAAGAACAGTTGCAGTGCTGGGGAGCAATGGCCAGCTGACGATAATTTCAGAATATGCGCTTGTTCTTCATCATTAAAATATTTTTATTTTTTGATTTGGATCAAAAAAACTTATTTAGAATGAATGTGTGGGATAAATCGGTGTAGGAATTGCAAAAAAAACGGCAAAGGTACGGGTGTACCTTTGCCAAAAAGATATGCCTTAAAATGTCCGACAGATGAATACGCTAAATCATCCAAAAGGCATATCGGAGCGTTTTGTATTCGATGTGTGACTGGTTAGATCAATTTGGGAACCGAGACAGTTCTGTTATCAGTTTTTAGGTTAAGTTCTTAGATGAGCTCTTAAGTTAAGTTCTTAGGTGGGCTCTTAAGTAGGCTCTCACATAAGTCCTCATTTAAGCTCTGAAGTCAGTTCTGACACGACTTCAAACAGGTCCGCAACCAGCCCATAGTCTGCCACTGAGAAAATAGGTGCTTCTTCATCTGTATTAATCGCGACAATTGTTTTGGAATCTTTCATCCCTGCCAGATGCTGAATTGCTCCGGATATACCGACGGCAATATAGAGCTCAGGTGCAACTATTTTCCCGGTTTGACCTACCTGCATATCGTTTGGAACATATCCGGCATCAACCGCTGCACGGGACGCTCCTATAGCGGCCCCCAGCTTGTCCGCCAGAGGGTCCAGTAAGGCAAAGTTCTCCTTACTACCCATGCCACGGCCACCTGAGATGACTATGCGGGCGGAGGTAAGTTCTGGTCGCTCTGAGTGCGACAGGCGGTTTTCGATAAAGCGTATTTTATTGGTGCTGAAACATAAATCAGTGCTGCTGATGTTAGCCTGACCATCATTTTGTGCGGCAGGGAAACCGGTCGTTCTGACCGTGATTACCTGAGTTTTCTCATTGCTTTGAACGGTTGCCAGGGCGTTACCTGCATAGATTGGACGTTGATAAGTATCCGCACTGATAACCTGATTAATGTCTGAAATCTGAGTTACATCCAGTAGCGCAGCCACTTGCGGTAACGTAGATTTTGCCTGGCTGGTAGCTGCCGCAATGATATGGCTGTAATCACTGGCCAGGGCGACGATCAGCTTGCTGATATTCTCTGCCAATTGTTGTGCATATTCTGGCTGATCAGCACAGATTACCTGGTGAATACCACTGATAGTTGACGCTGTTTCTGAAACCGCTGTGCACTGATAACCTGCAACGAGCAACTGGATTTCAGCACCATGTGTTGCGGCAATGTCACAGGCGGCGCTTACTGCATGCAGGGTTGCGGGTTTTAGTTCGTTATTGTCATGTTCCGCTATAACCAGAATTGTCATCAGATTACCTTCGCTTCATGGGTGAGTTTATCGAGCAGTTCTTTCGCTGATGTCACTTTAATACCGGCCTGTCGTTCTGTAGGGGAATCCACTCGCAGGGTTTTTAGTGAGTTTTTAAAATTAACGCCTAAGCTTGCAGCATCGGTTTCAGTTAGCGGTTTACGCTTGGCTTTCATGATGTTCGGCAGGGAAGCATAACGGGGTTCGTTAAGGCGTAGGTCGGTGGTGATTAGTGCGGGTAAGTCCAGATTCAGTACCTGAATGCCGTCATCGATTTCGCAGTTGACGGTTACAGTGTCCGCCTGCAGGTCTATTTCTGAGGCGAAGGCTGCCTGAGGCATATCTGTAAGAGCTGCAAGCATTTGGCCGGTTTGATTGTTATCAGCGTCAACAGACTGTTTTCCGAGTATTACCAGGCCAGGTTGTTCCTGATCCACGACAGCTTTGAGTAGTTTAGCTACATCCAAGCTGTTTTCTGGCGTTGCATTAATGTGAATAGCCCGGTCTGCGCCCAGTGCCAGGGCGGTACGAAGCTGTTCCTGACATTCTTTAGCGCCGATAGAAACAACGATGATTTCTTCTGCCTGCTGCTTTTCTTTCAGCTGAATGGCGGCTTCTACAGCTATTTCACAGAATGGATTGAGGGCCATTTTTACATTACTCAGATCTACATCTGAGTTATCTGTCATGACCCGGACTTTGACATTTGGGTCAATTACCCGTTTAACGGGGACAATAATTTTCATAATCAGATTTCCTTGCAGGTATAACCTCGCACCGGTGATGAGCCGGTGCGGCTCTGAAATTAATTGATTGGTTGGCTGCTAGCTGTTGGTTCAGCTGTGTTACCTAATGCTTTTAGCAACGGCAGTATTAGCAGGAAGCCAACTGCAACAAAGGCTGTTGCAACGCCCGCCAGAATGCCGTAACCGTTTTCTCCGATCAGGCTGGCTGCAATGAATGGACCAAAGGCTAGACCTGCACCGATGGCTGCGTTACCCATTGCCAGGGTGCGGCCAGAGCTGTCAACGGCTGCACAGGCACCTACCAGATATGGCAGCAGGAAGCTCCAAAGGCCGAAGTACAGGCAGCATGCAGCTGCATAGAGGCTAAAGTCCATTTGGTCGGCAGACAGCAGGTAGAACGAAGCGATACAGCCACAAGCCCCCAGCAAAGCAGGAATCAGACGGCCAAACTTTGCACCCAGTTTTGCTGCAAGGCCACCGCCGATCAGACCAGCAATAGACATCGCTGAGAAGGCAGTACCGATTTCATCTGGGCTGAGGCCTGCTTCGTTACCTATCCGTTCCAGGTAGGTGTATTCAGCCATGAGTCCGATGTACACCAGTAAAATGGCAGCCACTCCGGCAATCGCTTTGCCGACCATGCTTTTATCAATTCCCTGACGGCTGTTGCCTTGTTGCAAGGCCTGTTCAGGGACCAGTCGGATCAGTAGGGTGCCTAACACTAGCAATACTGTCAGTACGATAAAGCCGCCGTTTACACTGATGTCCCAGAAATACTGGAACCCGACGAAACCAAAAGCGGCTTGGAAGACCAGCCACCAACCATAAGCTGAATCCGGATCACGCATCTGACCGATAGCAGCAAAGGTTACTGCAGTTAGGACACCGCCGCCCAGACCTGAGATAAAACGGATGATCAGCAAGGTTTCGTAGTCAGTAATTGTGCCGGATATTCCGTTGGCGATAGCCATCAGAATGATGCAACCCAGCGTCAGGGTGCGCCAGTTGAGTTTATGGATAAAGAAGAAAGAGACGACAGTGCCTATGGTATAGCCAAGCATATCTGCAGTGGCGACAAAGCCGGCCTGTTGAGCGGTCATACCGAGATGTTCTACCATACCGCCGACCAGCATTGGCAGGAAAATAATAACCAGCGCTGGCAGAGTACAGAGGTACACATTAGCAAAAATTACCTGCCAGCGATTGATATCGAGAGGGGATGTGTTGGTCATGAGTTGACTCCGGTTTTGTTATTGTTGTTTGTACAGCAACTGTTTCGATTGAGTTGAATGCGTTGCAATGCATTAACTGGTATGAATTAGCTTTACCCGTTCCCGTTTGTATGGGATTTCCTGAGGTTCTGTTTCCAGCAGGCGGGCATAGCGGTGTCCCGCGTATACAGCTGCTGCAATGGTGGAAGGAGCTTCACCGTCACCGGCCTGACTGACGCTGAGAATGCCTGCGTTCTGCAAAGCTTCCGGTTCACTGACGAGTTTTTGATACAGCTCATCGTTTGCCTGACGAGAGGTCACCATCACGACAGAAAGACAGCCAATTTGCTCAGTATTACCAGTCGTTAGGCAGCTGATGGTCACGTCGCTATCGCTTATCAGGTCGAGACTGTGCTGAGTAATTAGCCGTACACCGGCATTCATCAGGCGTGCCTGAATCCGATGTTGTTCCATGGTTTTTTCCGTCCAGATAGAGACCAGTGCGGCAGGAGTTACCAGTGCTACCTGATGACCTTCTGCCGCCAGCTTCTCAGCGATCACACCACCCATGTAGTAATGATCGTCGTCAAAGATAACGATCGGTCCGCTGATTTCCGCGTCATTCATGATGTCATCGGGAGTGAACACATTGTCCTGTTCTGAACCGGGTACCGGTTTGTAATGATGCCGGCCGATGCCATCTTTGCGCCAGTGAGCGCCGGTGGCGAGCAGCACATGATCAAAACCAAACTCCAGTACTTCTTCAGCGCTCAAGGGGCTGTCCATATAGATATTGACGTTAGCCATCTGCTTCAGCAGCAGTTCACGATAGTCTTTGACCCGAATCCATTCCGACAGACCTGGTAACTTGGCTTCTTTTTCCACCCGGCCACCCAGTTCGGTACCGGCTTCAGCCAGGGTTACATCGTAACCGCGTCGGGCCAGTTGGTAACTGGCTTCTAAACCCGTAGGGCCGGAGCCGACGACCAGCACGGAGGCATCGGTTTGTTTGGGTGCTATCTGTTCGGGATGCCAATCTTTACGCCATTCTTCACCGATTGTCGGATTTTGAGTGCATCGAATAGTGGTGTAGGTCAGATCTCCACTTACACAGATATTGCAGCCAATACATTCACGCACTTCATCCAGATTATTCCGATCTACCTTATTGGGTAAGAAAGGATCTGCAATTGACGGGCGGGCTGCGCCGACAAAGTCGACAATGCCCTGTTTAACAATGCTTACCATGCTGTCTGGGGAAGTGAAGCGGCCAACCCCTACAACGGGTTTGCTAGTGAGTTGTTTGACTTCACTGATGTATTCCGTCTGATAGCCTTCACTGGAGAAACGGGACGACACCGAATCGTTGGTCCAGTCGCTGAGATTAACGTCCCACAGATCAGGCATTTCTCCCAGATATTCAATGACCGCACGGCCTTCTTCTTTCGCGGTAATTCCATCAGGGCCAAGCAACTCTTCTATGCCGAAGCGTACTGCTACAGCACAGGTATCACCGATGGCATCTTTGGTCACCTCGATCATTTCTTTGAGCAGACGCGCTCTGTTTTCAAAGCTTCCGCCGTACTCATCAGTTCGGCGGTTGTAACGTCGTGACAGGAATTGTTGGGGGATTCCCATACCGTGCCCTGCATATATGTACACGACATCATAGCCAGCTTTTTTAGAGCGAATTGCGGCGTTGCGCTGCCAGCGCAACAGGTCGCGAATATCACTTTTAGACATGGTGCGGGACTGAACCGGGTAGTATTCGTTGAAGACGTTACCGGAAGGGCCTAGAGGAACTTCACGGCTGACAATGTTAGATGAATTCAGGCCATTGTGGCCGATTTCAATTCCTGCCAATGCATCATGGGCTTTAATTTTTTCGACGATATTCTGGTGGTAGCTGATGTCTGTATCATCCATCATGCGGGGCATAATGTAAGGGAGAATATCCGTACTCGGGTGAATTTCAGCCAGTTCAACGCAAACTGTACCCCAGCCTCCGGCGGCTTTGGTACCACGGAATTCGGCAGATGCTTGCGGATAGTAGTCACCCATACCTGCGGCATGAGGCACGGCATAGAAACGGTTTTTGGCAGTGACCGGTCCGATAGTGACCGGCTCAAAGAGAATGTCGTAACGAGGATCTCTGGACATTTTGCTCTCCTGTTATTGTTATGTTGGAGACAAGGTGAGGCTTAGCAGTACAGAACGAAGTACTTTTTGAACTGGCTGGTCATATTCCAGGTCAGACGGGTTCCTTTTTTAATGGCAAAGCTGTCACCAACTTCATATCGCTCGGTGTTGCCATCGACAGTGATTTCAACAGCGCCTTCCATTACCCGACAATATTCATCACCGGGATAGGCTGCGATTTCTTCGCAACAAGGGCTGCATTCCCATACTCCGATGGAAAACTTTTCATCGTTACTGATAAGAAAGGTTTGGGCGCTTTCAACGGCAGTTCCGGATGTCAGGTTTTCCGCGGTAACATAATCGGAAGGTTCCAGTGTCTGACCGTTAATACCGTTAGGATCAAGTTTGAAAACGTTGCTCATGATTGGCTCGCTTGTCTGTTGCAGTGAATGAAGCGGACCTTATGTTTTTAGATAGTGTCCGCAGATCGAAATGCTGATCTGTTGTCATTCAAACAGAGGCGAAGGGAATAAACTTCCCAGCGTATAAACTGGGAAAAATTAACAGTGGTAATCAGTGATGGTGTTTTGAGGGCTTTTAGATGGGACTAACAATAACGCTTGCGGTATTGCACCGGCGTCATTTTTACATGCTGCTGGAACGCGCGGTAGAAAGCCGAAACGGAACCAAAACCGGAGTTGAAGGCGATGTCCAGGGTTGAGGTCTGTGGATCAGTTTCCTGAAGTAACTGTTTAGCTTTTTCGATACGGTAATGGTTGAGCAGCTCGTAATAACTGAAACCAAACTGGCTGTTAATGACCTGTGATAAGTGATTACTGGAAAGGTTCAGTTCATCGGCCAGCTCTGCGAGAGTCAGGTTATTATTAAGATATAGCTGTTGGTGCTGCATCAACTGGTTGAGTTGCTGTTGATAACTGCGCAGCTCCTGTTCAGAAAGCCCTGATTTTTGATAATGCTTTCTGGCAGCTATAGCTGATACGTGAGTGGTTTGCAGGAAAGGGCTCAGATCGAAGTAGACATGGGTAGAAAGTAACTGGCCATGATCGTGAACGATATAGTCCAAGCCGCAGATTGTATCAATACTGCCTGCGTCGATTTGTGGGCAGAGGCGATTAAGTTCTTTACCTGTGGCACGCCACTGAATTGCGGCCCGGCCGTTGCCGGTAATTCCACCGTCAAGAAGTTCAAAGCTGACATCAGGGCAAAGAAGGATGATTTTCTCAACATAGTCACCCACCATCTGCCCTTGTACCTGTTGTAGCAGGCCAGAGTCTACATAGGTTGCATCTTTGTTAAAAAAACTTAGTACCCGATCAGGATCATGGCTGTTCCAAGCCTGTAAATAACGGTTGGCAAGCGAAGTCTTTGGCATAAGCAGTACGTCATCTTTTGTTGTTATTCTTACTTATCTGGCTGTGTTACATGCAATAAGAAGTATAGATTACCTGCGTTTAGCGGTGTAAGTAAAAGACCCGCGGGCCTGATATGGGCGGGCGGGTCCGGAATGGATGCTGAGGCGTTATTCGTCGCCCGGTACACCATATGATTCTGCGTTTGCCGGATCTTTAGCGCGGGTAATATATGCATCCATCTGTGGCTGATAGTTGTTCAGTACCATACGTAATTCACTGATAGGTGAAACGTGCCAGTCGACTCTTAAGTCGACAATAGGCCAGTTTGGCTCACCGTATACCAGTAAGCCTGCTGAATGCTCTGGTCCCAGCTCTCCACCGGCAGCCAGACCTGCTTCAAGCGCTGCGAGCAGGCGGTCTGCAAGGTCACCACTACTGTTTTCGAAATGCTCAACCATGGCTTTAGGCACGTCTGTATTTGCTAACAGATTGCCCATGGCAATACAGTTAGTGCCTTCGCTGGTGGCATAAATACCCAGTGCTTCGGAACCGCTGAATGTACTGCCATTGCCGTCTTTATCCAGCACGCCCAGTTGGCGCCACTGCACATGGGGCTCGGCTTGCTGAAGTTTTTCCATGACCGCTTCGGCATTGTGTCCTTCCGCAAGTAAGTCCAGTGCCATTGGGCCCAGGTCAGGGTTGGTAATGTTCTGAGTGAGTGCTACACCTGTACCGCTACGGGCAAAGGCACACCGGCTGGTGACACAAATGCTCGAAGAGGTGATTGCACAGCCGACCATGCCGGTATCAGGACAAATTCCTGCAACTGAAAATGTCATATTGTTATCCTGTTCTGCGGTTGTGAAAATGCCCGCGTCATTTCGGAGGCGGGCTATGGTTCAATTCATTGAGCTGAAGCATGCTTACAAAAAGTTCTGCGCAGCTATCAGGCTTCATCGTCCGGAATGACGGCGATGATATCGATTTCCATCAACCATTCTGGTTGTGCCAGCGCCTGAACAACCAGGCCAGTTGAGATTGGATATACACCTTTGAACCACTTACCGGTTTCTTTATAAACCGCTTCACGAAAGCGGGGGTCGGTAATATAAGTCGTTGTTTTAACAACGTGGCTCATATCTGAACCGGCTTCTTCCAGTAATTGCTTAACGTTTTTCATTGCCTGTTCGGTTTGGGCAGCGGGATCGCCCAGGCCAACCAGGTTGCCGTCGAAATCTGTACCTACCTGTCCACGGACATAAACGGTGTTGCCGGCACGTACTGCCTGGCAAAGGTCGTTATCCAGACTCTGGTTCGGATAGGTTTCTTTAGTGTTGAACATACGGATGCGGGTATGAGTCGGCATCAACTTGCTCCAATAATTCTGAATTGCATCAGGCCAGATATAGCCGGCCTGATGGAGGTTTAACTATTTATGGTGTTACTTAGCGCTGCGAAGCATCACGGTAAGACAGGTATTTACGCTGTGTCGCGATGTGGTCGGCAATGTGCTTAGCGTCGTGCCACACACCCCAGATGAAGGTAGAGCCGCGACGTGACAACCATGGCAGGCCAACGAAGTAGATGCCCGGTTCAGTAGACACACCGCGCTGGTGAGCTGGCTTGCCTTTATCATCGAAAGCATCAACGTTCAGCCAGCTGTAATCAGTGGCGAAACCGGTTGCCCAGATAATCGAAGTAATGCCGGCTTCAGCCAGATTCAGCTCAAGAATCGGGTTGGTTACACATTCAGCATCCGGGAAGCGGGTACGGGCTTCAGGCTCTTCTGGCAGATCCAGACCGTTGCGCTCAATGTAAGCGTCGGCAGCATCCAGCAGTTCCAGATAGTTCTCATCACCACGGTTGAGGTTGTTTACCAGGTCTGTCTGGAAAGTAACGGAACCGTTATTAAATGCTTTAGTCAGGCCTACCAGTGTCATGCCTTCGTTTGCCAGGCGACGGAAGTCGACAGTCTGGCCGCCATTCGCACCACTTACAGCAATAGTGACGTGTTCGGTACCTGGCTTCATTGCTTCAGCATCCCATTCACCCAGAACGCCTAACCACCAGCAGAAGTCACGGTTACGGTATGAACGTGGTGGACGGTCATGAGGACCAACAGACAGGAATACCTTCTTACCAGAACGCTGTAATTCGTCAGCAATCTGAGCGCCGGATGAGCCTGCGCCAACAACCAGTACAGCGCCTTCAGGCAGTTGCTCAGGGTTTCTGTAAGCAGCAGAGTGAATCTGGTGAAGGTTGTCATCTTTCGGTGCAATCGGTGGAATAACAGGATGCTGGAAAGGACCCGTTGCTGACACGATACGGTTAGCAATGATGGTGCCTTCAGATGTTTCAACTGTAAAACCTGGCTGATCTGCATTACGAACAACATTCTTTACTTCAATGCCGGTACGAATTGGCGCGTTGAATTTTTTGGCATAGTCGTTGAAGTAATCGGCAACCCGTTCTTTAGGGGCAAATGCATCCGGATCTACATCTTCAAATTCCAGGCCCGGGAAGCGGTCGTGCCAGGCCGGACCGTTAGCAACCAGAGAGTCCCAGCGGGCAGAGCGCCACTTTTCGGCAATACGGTCACGTTCCAGAACCAGGTGTGGCACGTCGAGGTTGCTAAGGTGTTCACTCATGGCCACGCCGGCCTGACCGGCACCTATAACAAGCGTATCTATTTTTTCAACTGTCATGTCTGAGTCCTGTTGTTGTTATTCAGTGTATCTGCGAGGGTCCAAAATCTAATTCTCGTTCCGCACAGCAGGGCGGAACGAGAGTGGTGTGTGTGAAGCGGCATTACTCAGTGTTCGATGTTCCGGAGAAAAACACCGGGATTCTGATGATGCAGAGAACATACACAGCCCTCATGTTGTGCATTCAGACTATGAGCTTTGCTTGCATTATTAAAATATTTTTAACTTTTAGAATGGATTAAAAAAACTGATTTAGTGAGATCTTGTTACCGGAAAAAAGAGCTGCAAAATGCTTTGAATCTGCAGTAATGAAAGCCTAGTTACTAAAATGGTTAACCCTGTTTTAGTACTGACTGACAGGTAACATTCAAGGCTTGAAAAGAATGGGTCTTAGTAAGCTGTTGATTTTAATAGTTTGATTTTTAAGAGTGATTGTTGGGTTTATGTTTAAGCTGTGTACTTAGCGAAGGTTTTGCTGTGAAAGTGAACCTGAGTTTTTTCAAGATCATGATTTTGGTGTTAGGCTTTTGAATATCAAGCACTGGTTATATTTGGTGAGCTATCAGGTTTGAATCTTGTATCAGGTGAGCTGGAGTTATAGGAGGCATCTGTTAAAGGTGTCGTCATCATTCGCGTTTGTCGGCAGTTGTTAAGCTTTCGTTTGTTAAAACTGACCGTCTGGAAAAAGGGCTTGCAGTAAGCAACTGCGTTATCAGATAGCCCGGTGGATGTTGGTGTCAGGAAGACGTTACAAGTTTGCGTTAGGCCGTGTCCGCAACGACGGACATTATGCATTCAGGGGAACGATGACAATATGACACTGTTTCAGTTTAAACAGTCAGAGCAACAACCGGATAAGATACTCAATTCTACTGCTATTGATCATTGGCATGTACTGGTAGTGGACGATGAGCAGGCCATTCATGATGTTACTCAACTGGTCCTTTCTGGCATTGAAGTTTTTGGCCGTCCTTTAAAATTACATTTTGCTTATGACGCGACCGAAGCCAGGACGATGCTTCAAAATGGCACTCAGTTCGCGATGGCGTTCGTGGATGTTGTGATGGAGAGCGATAACGCCGGTCTGGAACTGGTGTCCTGGATTCGCGAACATCTGCAGAATCAGTCTATCCGAATTATATTGCGAACCGGTCAGGCAGGTATGGCACCGGAAGAAGAAGTTATTCGCAAGTACGACATCAACGATTATAAAACCAAGACTGAGTTTACCGCCCTGAAGATGACTACATCGGTTATTTCAGGTATTCGCAGTTATCGGGATATTGAAACAATTCTCCGTAGCTTGCATGAGTTTCGTAATCTTATCAGCACGTCTAACGCCATTCTTAAGTTTCAGAACCTTGAGGATTTTGCATCAGCAGCGCTGGATCATATGCTTTCACTACTGCATTTACAGGGTGCTTCCTTTTATATGGTACGCCATGAAGATGATTTCATGGGGGAAACTCAGGAAACCATTGTTGCCTGCACCGGCAGAGAAGGTGAGCGGACTCAGTGTCTTAGCACTGTACCTAACCCTGTCAGAGAACAGATCAACGCTGTTTTTCGTCTGGGGCAAAATGTTCAGACCAGTGACTACTTTGTTGCTTACTTTCAAACCTCGGAAATCACCAGTTCCGTTTTCTATGTGCAATATGCCGATAAGGGTGAGGACTTCAACGCCAGGCTGGCTGAACTGTATATCACCAATGTTGCGCTGATTCTGGAAAACCTGATTCGTAAACAACAGCTCGCAGATAACCAGCGGGAGCTGATGTATATAGTGGGAGAAGCTGTTGAAGCACGCAGTAAGGAAACCGGATCACATGTAAAACGGGTGGCTATTCTCAGCGAACTGCTGGCTCAGAAGTTAGGGCTACCAGAAAGTTTTTGTACCGCAATTAAGACTGCAGCTCCGTTGCATGATATTGGCAAAATTGCCATTCCAGACAATATTTTAGGCAAGCCCGGTAAACTTGATCCGGCTGAGTGGGCTGTGATGCAAAGTCACGCAGAAATTGGCGGCAACATGTTGGCAAAAAGTCATTTACCCGTGGCTCAGTTGGGCTCAAGAATTGCGCACTATCATCATGAAAACTGGGATGGCAGTGGTTATCCGCTGGGCTTAAAAGGCGAACAAATTCCAATTGAGGCCAGAATTATGGCGCTGGTAGATGTGTTTGATGCCCTGGGGGCGAAGCGTTGCTATAAAGATGCCTGGTTGTTAGATGATATTCGCAGTTTTATTGCAGCCAACCGCGGGATTAAGTTTGATCCGCAACTGGTGGATCTGTTTTTTGAATCTTTCGGTGAAATGGTCGCTACCCGCGATCTGTATCCGGATTAATACCTGACAGTTGTGGAGCAGTAGGTAATGGAAGATTACATTAAAGAGATCATTGAAGATGCGTCGAATGCCTATGGCGCGGATTTTCTTCAGAAGATTACCCTCAAACTGAATAAAGTGCTGAAAGCGGATTACACCTATATTGCTGAAGCAGATGAAGCATATGAAAATGCAGAGCTTGTGGTGTGGGTGGCAAAAGGTGAACTTAGTGACACCTTTTCATATCCGTTAAAAGATACACCATGCTCAGACGTTATGTGTCAGAAGGTTGCCTGCTTTCCCAGCGGTGTTGCGCAAACCTATCCGGAAGATGAGTTTCTGGCGGACCTTAATATAGAAGGCTATATCGGTACCGCTATTCGGGATTCAAAAGGCCGGATTATGGGGCTGATAGCTGCTTTATATGAGCACGATATTACTGAACAGCAGGAGTTAATATCTGGTCTGTTTCAAGTGTTTTCAGGGCGGATAGCGGCGGAGCTTGAACGTGCCAGGTTTGAGTCATCACTGGAAGGCCTGAATGAAACCCTTGAAGAACAGGTTCGTAAGCGCACGCAGGAATTGTCGTCTACTTTGGATAATCTTCAGGATGCTCAGCAGCAACTTGTTGAGTCAGAGAAAATGGCGGCATTAGGCCGACTGGTAACAGGGGTTGCCCATGAAGTTAATACTCCACTGGGAATTGCCATCACCGCGCACAGTTTTATGGCAAAGAAATTCAACGATTTCCTGCGCCAGGTTGAAGCGCAGGCACTGACGATTGAAGACATGGATAGCTACTGTTCTTCTACACGGGAGTCGTTACGGTTGCAGGAGTTTAATCTTAATCATGCTAAAAATCTGATAGACAGTTTTAAGCGTACAGCTGCGGATCAGCATGTTCTGGAAGAAGAAACCATCAACCTGAGTGATTATTATTCGGATGTGATTTCTACATTGAAAGCCGTACTCAATAAAAAACGTATCAGTCTGCATCTGGAAATACCTGCGGATCTTGAGGTACGTACCTTACCCGGTGTACATGCGCAGGTTCTGAATAATCTGATAGAGAACAGTGCCCGGCATGGCTTTGATGCGGAAGACATAAATAATCATATTCTGATCACGGGATTTAGTCATGATGACGGTACCGTACAGATTGATTATTCAGATAACGGTAAAGGTCTTGATACCGAAAGCAGGGAAAAAATATTCGAGCCGTTTTATACCACTGCCCGTAACAAAGGTGGCACGGGGCTCGGTATGTCTATTGTGTTTAACCTGATTGTACAGTCGCTGAAAGGTCAGATTGAATTACTGCCGGGAGATACCGGAGTAAGTTTTTGCTACCGCTTCAGTTCTTTTACTGAGCAATAAACTTCAAACTTAAGCTGAATGATTATTCAGCTTTTTCTGTTATGCTGATGCTCTTATTCACCGGGCAATGTATCTGTGCCGGTTTTTTTGTGGTTATGGAAAATGCATCAGAATCAATATTCCTCAGTCTCTTCTCCTTCTGCCGGTAACGAAGCGAAAGCTATTTTAAACCTTGCTGTACCACTGGCGGTTGCGCATATCGCCATGGTTGGTATGGAGGTGATCGACACTATCGTTGCCGGACAATACAGTGCACAAGATCTCGCCGGCCTGGCGATGGGCGGTAATATCTGGCTGATTCTGGTGTTGTTTATGGTGGGCGTACTGGGCGCAGTATTGCCCCGTATGGCGCGGTTCCATGGGGCAGACGATAAAGACAATGTTGTTGGAGAGATTCAGCAGGGGCTGATTTTGTCAGTCAGTCTTGGTTTCATGATGACAGCACTGAGCTGGATTATTCCGGGCTGGCTTCCGGCTCTGGGAGCAGGTGAGGCTGAAACTGCTATTGCGCAAGGCTACCTGAAAATTATTGGTTTGGGGTTTCCGGCAATAGGCGTGTTCATCGTGATTATGAACTTGCTTGAAAGCCACAGTCTGACCCGCTTTATCGCACTGAGCAGTTTGTGTATTTTGCCTCTGAATTTGTTACTTGATTACGTGTTTGTATTTGGTATCGGGCCTTTTGAAGGAATGGGTGGTGTGGGCTGTGCGATTACTTCGGCATCCTTATATGCTGTGTGGACGATTGCACTCTGTGTTTATGCGGTGAAGCATCCTAAGTTGAAAGCTTACCGTTTTTATAAACGCTGGCCGGGTATTGATGTAGCGCGTATCAAAGCAATACTTGGCCTGGGTTTGCCAATAGGTTTGATGCTGCTGGCAGAAGAGGGCTACTTCAATATATCAGCTCTACTGATTGCACCGCTGGGCGTCAGCTCTATGGGTGCACATCAGATTACTATTCAGGTGGCAGCACTGGTGCTGATGGTAGGGCTCTGTATTGGTCAGGCGACCGCCATTCGGGCTTCGCAAAGCATTGGTCGTCAGGATACTGCTGGTGTTAGTCAGCAGTTGAGTGCGGGCCTGGGAATGATTGTAGTCTTCAGCCTGGTGTCCGGTTTGCTGATTATGTTCTGGCATCAAAAGGTACCAGCATTGTTTGTACGGGATGCCACTGTTATCGCGTTATCTGCTGCTATGTTGGTGTTCGCACCGTTATTTTTCTTTTTCGATGCACTGCAAGTCTGGTGTATTCAGGTATTGCGTGGATTTCAGGATACCCGCATGCCGATGGTGATTCAGCTCACTGCGTACTGGGTAATAGGGTTTCCGCTTGGTTACAGCTTAGGCCTGACGGATATCTGGGGAGAGCAATACGGCGTGTTTGGATTTTGGGCTGGCTTTATGTGCGGTGTGTTGCTCAGTGCATTATTTCAGTCACGCCGTTTGTACCGTATGGTGCGTACTAAGGGCTGGCTGGCTGGCGCTTAAACTCTGTTATAGATTCTACCGGCACGAATATTAAGAGGCTTTTCGTTTATTCGTGCTTCCTGCTGTGTGATTTTCTTCTTTTCGCCGATCCCAATTGCGACTCTAACCCTGTTGTTATGCGACTTACGACCCTTTAAGCGGCTGTTTTGGGTCTGGAATGGTCGTTTTTGTGCAATGACCGAATATTTTTTTTGCGATACTGGCGCCACTTAGGACACGCCGCCAAAAGCGGCGGGTTGGTGAAAACAGTGAAACTCTGTTGCTATCCCCGTAACGGTGAGAACGTCTTCTGATAAAGAGTCGTTTCTAGCCCGATCCCACCTAAGTAACAAACTGGATACCAGGCATGGAGCCTGGTGAATAAGGTTGCGGTGGACAACAAAAAATGAATTGTGGCTTAGCTGCAGGGTTACCCCTTGCCGAAAGAAGCCGTCATGATTCATTCTGTTCGCCGCCTAGATGCTATTGTTTTTTTTAGTGTAGGCGCCCTATGCAACACGTACTTACTGAGCTTGCCGATAAGCCAAAGAATTTTAGTCTGGCAGGCAAATTTTATAACGACCCTGCGCTTTATCAGATGGACCTGGAAAATATCTGGTACAAAGACTGGATATTTGTCGGCCATGATTTCGAATTAGCCAATACCGGCGATTACATGACGCTCCCACTTGGTGAGCACAATGTCGTCATCATCAACCAGGGTGATTCCCTGCAAGCCTTTTATAACCGTTGTCCGGTTAGTGGTTATCCGCTGTGTAATGAAGAAAGCGGTAATCAGCAAACTTTGGGCGACAGCGGTGCAACTATCCAGTATCAGCTGGATGGTCAGTCACTGGGCGAAGAAGAAGCACAGCTACAGGCTATCGCGTTAAATTCTGTGCAGAGCTATATGTTCATCTGTCTGGCAGAAGAGCCTGAAGACTTCGCAACTTTCAGCAGTGTTGTTGAGCCATATATGGCACCGCACAGCATGGATAATCTGAAGATTGCTACTCAGTCATCCATTATCGAAGAAGGTAACTGGAAGCTGGTATTTGAGAACAACCGCGAATGTTATCACTGCCTGAGTAATCATCCTGAGCTGATCATCACCTATCCGGAAGATCCGGCAGTAACAGGTGTGAGCCCAAGTGGAGAAGTGCCTGAGATGGTGTCTGATCATTGGGAGCGTTGCGAAGCTGCAGGCTTACCGAGCCGTTTCAAAATTTCTGATAAAGGTGACTTCCGCGTTGCCCGCATGCCTCTGCTGAAAGACTTCACCAGCTACACCATGAGCGGTGCTGATGCAGTGGCCAAGCCTCTGTGTGATGAAAGCCTGCCGAATGTTGGTGCGCTGGTGCTGTTCCATTACCCGAATACCTGGAATCATTTCCTGGGCGATCATGTTATTTCTTTCCGGACGCTGCCACTGGGCCCACAAAAGACGTTGGTAACCACGCACTGGATGGTACGTGCCGACGCTGAAGAAGGCGTTGATTACAACCCGGCGGAATTACTTGAAGTATGGGAAGCCACCAATGCGCAGGATAAGCATCTGGTAGAAGAGAATCAGCGGGGTATTAATTCTCCTCTGTATGCACCAGGCCCATATTCTGTCAATCAGGAAGACGGTGTTATCCAGTTTGTTGAATGGTACACCAACACTTTGCAAGAACGTCTGAGCTAAGCAGCGCATCAGTAAGAGATATAATAATGACAACAACTAATACGACAAGCCGCCCTTGTGGTACTAATAGCGGAACTGATGACACTCAGGAGCTGATCTACCAAAGCCATGAAAGTTCTAAGTCAGAACTGCATGATCAGTGGTACAGCGACTGGATTTTTGCCAGCCATAGCAGCCAGATTCCTGCTAATGGTGACTACATCACGGTTCAGGCTGGTCACTATCCGGTTATTTTAGTCCGTAATAATGATGCTGAAATCGTTGCCCTGAATAATAGCTGTCGGCATCGTGGTTCACGGGTTTGCCAGCAGGATAAGGGTAATGCGCCTAATTTGGTGTGTCCTTATCATCAGTGGACTTACGATCTGAACGGCCAGCTGGTTTTTGCCCGCAACATGATGGATGAAATCAACATTGATGAGTTTCCGCTGAAGAAGTTTGCGGTTGCTGAACATGATGGTTTTGTTTTTGTACACCTGACAGATGAAGACGCGGTATTTGCAGGCGTCGATGATTCCTTTAAGAAGACGCTGTCTGATTTATCCTTGTCTGATATCGATCAGTGGAGCTCTGCTGCGGATTACCGTCAGCAAGTTGATGCGCACTGGGATGAAGCTGAAAGCTTTGTTAATGATGCTGCTGAATGCCTGTATAGCGGTAAAAGTATTAGCATCTGGCAGGCACCGGATCATATCGCCATTATTCGTCAGATCCCGTTAAACCTGTATCAGACTGAAATTTCGATTCAGTGTCTGGTAGCTGCAGATTCAGTTATGGGCCGTGATTATCATGACCAGGCATTGATGGAGCAGTGGGGCGTTACTGACTACCAGTCCAGCATTATTGTAACGACTGAAACTGACCCTGATGAGCAACATCAGGCGAATATGGAATTCGCTGAAAAGTACGGTCTGGAAGCACCTGTCCTTCGTCATAACGACATGGACTACAACGACATGTTCTCTGAACACCGTACCTGGGATAGCAGTGCCCAGGAACTGGTGTGCACCATGGTGGTGGATGAGACCGAGAACGTTAAGACCTATACTTTTAAAACAGATGGCAACAGCTGGTTTAAGTTCAAGCCAGGTCAGTTTGTGACTTTGTCACTGCCAACTGAAGACGGTCCTGTTCTGCGTACGTATACGATTTCATCAACACCTTCACGGCCGTTCTCTTTGTCTGTCACTGTAAAAGTGCAGCCAGATAGCACAGGTACCCGCTGGTTGTTCGAAAACGTTAAGCCTGGCGATATTTTGAAGGCCTATGGCCCAGCAGGTGAGTTCAGCTTCTTTAATCAGCCATCAGATAAGTATCTGTTCATCTCTGCGGGTTCAGGCATCACGCCAATGATGTCTATGACACGCTGGATGTTCGATTACGGTTACGACATGGATGTGAACTTCATCAGCTGTGTGAATACACCGCAGGACATTCTGTTCCGTGAAGAGCTGGAGAATGTAGCAGGACGTTGTCCTAACTTCCGTCTGAGCTGGGTGTGTGCTGAAGATACTAAGTACAACGCCTGGACCGGCTTACGTGGTCGCTTCAATAAGTTGATTCTGGGTCTGACGGCTCCGGATTATATGGACCGTGACGTATATTGCTGCGGACCTGCACCTTTCATGAAAGCGGTTCGGGATGCACTGGATGCATCCGGTTTCGACATGGCTCGTTACCACGAAGAAAGCTTCGGTGCGCCGGATACCTCTAATCAGGAAGATCAGTTCCCGGATGGCGCAGAAATCGTGCACGTTAACTTCGGCAAGTCTGATAAGAGCCGTGAAGTTAGCCAGCGTGAAACGCTTCTGGATGCTGCTAAAGCTGCAGATATCGCCATTCCGAGTGCCTGTGGCTTCGGTGTATGTGGTACCTGTAAGGTTAAAGTCGTTTCCGGCGAAACCCACATGGTTCACAGTGGCGGTATCAGCCAGAAGGAAATCGATCAGGGCTATGTACTGGCATGCTGTACTAACCCGATTACCAATACTGAAATTGCGCTGTAGGTGATTGTATAAGTACGTAAGTGAGATTCGGTAAAAAGGGAGAGCTTCGGCTCTCCTTTTTGTGCTCGGACGGATACCAGCGACGATATGTTAAAGGTGAGGCGTATTGCAATTATTGCAATTCATCTAAGGGGCTGCTTGTTCCTGCAAAATGTTGGCCCAACACATGAGTATATATCTGGGTGGTTGATACATCGCTATGGCCCAATAATTCCTGCACTGTTCTGATGTCGCGCCCTGACTGAAGTAAATGGGTTGCAAATGAATGCCTGAATGTATGACAGCTGATGCGTTTATTTAAAATGCCAGCTTTTCTCACAGCTGTTTTTAATGCTTTTCGGGGCGTTGAATCGTGTAGATGGTGGCGGCAAACTTCACCTGTTATTGGGTGGGGGCAAAGTGATTGAGAAGGAAATAGAAACATCCATGCCGGTTGTCGATAAGCATTGGGGTATTTTCGTCCCAAAGCGTGTGGAAGCGATGGTCCTAAGCCTTGTTGGTTATCTAAAGCCTGAATGCGTAAGCTGGTTTTAATACAGTCATTAAGGGGCTCGCTAAGGTTTCGACTCAGTAGAGTTTTACGATCTTTGCCGCCCTTGCCATCACGTACGGTCAATGAAGCATCATTAAAATTTATATCCTGAACGCGAAGCCGTAAACATTCGGTAATGCGTAACCCACTCCCATACAATAGTGAGAAAATTAGCCGGTAAGGTGGGTGTAACTGCTGCAGTATTAAACTGATTTCTGAACGGCTTAGCACCGTTGGTAATCGACGGTGTTGCTTTGCATGGGTGAAGCCAATGTCACCTAATTGAATAGATAAAACCTGATGGTATAAGAAGGCGAGAGCATTTAATGCTGTTTTCTGTGTATTAACAGCGACATGTCGTTCATTTGCCAGCCAGGATAAAAAACTTCTCACCTCATCTGTCCCCATGGATGCTGGGTGCGAGAGTTGATGAAAATATATATAGCGCTTTATCCAGGTTATGTAAGTTTTTTCGGTTCTGATGCTATAGCCGCGCAGTCTGATTTCCTGTCGAACCTGTTCCAGTAGCTTGCTCTTTGCCATGATTACCTCGGAGATCCTTCTCATTAAGATATCTGTATGTATATACAGTTTATTGTGGGGTTTCAAGAAAATGGTCACGAAAGTATGTTTTTTGATGCGCGTTTATGCTGGAAATAAAATTTAAACTGTCGCATTATCAGTAAGTTATAAAATTCAGGTGTGTAGATACCGCGCCATACCTTCAGAATATATACGTCGGCTCGTTTTTATAGGCAGGACTTGAAGAGTAATCTAATAACTCTTTTTTATATCATATGGTTATGGATTATTTGTTCCGTTTCAAAAACTGGGTAAACGAGCCGGCTCAGTATTAAAATGTTAAAGGACAAAAGAGCACATGATCATTCGCATTGCAGTGTTACTTTTATCGGCTTTTTTACCTGTGGTTGTTTTGGCTTGCGATAACGCGGTAGAGACGACTTACGCAGCTGCGGGTTTAAAGGTTTTTCCAGAGGTGGTAGCAGAAGCTATCGATGAGAAAGAGATTGCCCGAAAAAGGAACGATGGCGAAGGCTACTATGTGCAGTTGGTATGCGATTCTGGGGAAGTTCTGATGCTCACGAAGTACATTGGTAAAAATATGTTTTTTAGGATTGAGTACATTTATGAAACCAAAGGCTTAATTGGTAAACGCACAACAAAAAGTAATGGCGAAGTAAAAGAGTATTTTGCCAAGTAGCCTTTAACAAGCGCAGTCACAGCGACGGCTTTTTCGTTGCGGCTTCGCCTCCACTACAAAGCCACGTGTGCTGCGAGCGTTAGATTTATTTCAAAAGGAGTATGAATGTTTACAGATAATTTTTTAGATAGCTTATCTAATGACCCTAAAATAGCTGGGTACGAAGTTCTTTCTCAATATGATAAAAAATTTCAAAATGTCTCCGTGGATGATGAAAGTGAACTTGGCCTTTGTACATATGCTTTATTGGAAGCTATTTCAGAGGCCAACAGTCTGAATTGGGAATTACCACCAATTAAATTTGATGAACCTGAGTCTCATAAAGAAGAGTTGATCAATTTTTTCAAAAGCTTAAAAGATGAATTATCACCTTACGCTCTAGTAAGCGAAGAACAACGTAAGTTAAAAAACTATAGACAAGGCTTTTTAACTAAAATTAAAAACACTTTTATTTACGAGTTTTCTGATGGCGATCTAGAACAAATTCAAAGTAAATTAAACTCCCTGAGAGATTTCATTTCTAAATCAACGTTGTTTGAAGATAAACACAAGCAAAGGCTTTTAAAGCGACTTGAGTTACTACAACAAGAGTTGCATAAAAAACAATCAGACTTAGACCGATACTGGGGATTAATTGGTGACGCTGGAGTAATATTGGGTAAGCTTGGAAAAGATGCAAAGCCCATAGTCGATAGGGTTAAAGAGATTACAGAAATTGTATGGAGAACTCAGTCGAGAGCAGAAGAGCTTCCTAGTGATGCTAAACCTCCACTTTTAAATTCAGAATCAGAATAAATCTAACAAGTTGCTTAAACGGAAAAATAACAGTTGGCCACCGCTCCGCGATTATAGCCAACCATTATTTTCCGCTTAGCAAGGCGTTAGGTTGCATATGAAAAAATTAATCGCATTGCTCTCAGCTCTGAATTTTTAGATGTAGGCTCTGCTTAAACTTCCACTTATATTAAAGCTTCAATTCCACCGACACCGCACAATGATCACTCAGGTAGTCCTTTAACACGTCTTCTTTTTTATAGACGTGTTGGAAGAAAGAGCCTGACTCCATAGTTTGATTGGCTGCATCACTCAGCAATATATGATCGATGTATTGCTTGTAGTTACGTAATTTCCAGGTATTTGTTTTTTTGTCATAGCGGCGGCTATAGCACTGGCTGGCATTGTTGTTGCCGGTGGTACGCAGGTCTGCTTGCTTCAAATTCTTCCAGTGCTTGTCAGCATTGTTTTTTAGCTGGCGGTTGAAGTCGCCAAGAATTGCAAACTTTGTATTGCCCTGTTGCTGAGCCCAGGATTTGATAAGACTAATCTGCTGATTCAATTGTTGGCAGCTTTTACGGCGCTTGCTTTGTTTGTCGGCTTTATTGTTGTAGCAGCCTGCTTTCAAATGAACGTTGAGCAGGGTGAGGTTTTGCTTGTCTGGGGCGGTAACAGTAACTGGCAGGCCGTAACGCAGGCTTTGTATGTTATGCAGATCTAGTGATCTCAGCTCTGGAAGGGGGGTTACTTTAAGGTGTTTGCGTATCGCATAACCGACTTTCTGGTCATTGTCTCTGGACGATATTAGTAGCTGGTATTCATTCGCTGGAAATAATTTAGCGGCGCTGGCTGTGTCGGCTACTTCCTGAAAAGCGATGATGTCGGCATCCAACTGGCGGGCGTAAGCGCGTAAGGTTTTATAGTCTGAGGGGCTACGTTCTTGCTGGCGTTGTTCCGGGGTGGTATCTAGCCATTCGATATTCCAGCTGGCGAGCTTCAGTGAATCGGCAAAGCTGTACTGACTGCACAGAATCAGGGCGGTAATGAGTTGCAGTTTTGCTAGCTTATTGTTTTGTAACACGAACATTCTGCGTTTCCTTATCATTACACTGTGGATTCAATATACTGCCTGTTAATGATGACAAGCCAGTGGTTTGTTTTGATAACAGTTTAACTGACCGGAAATGTCTATGACTGCCAATCCAGATAAGCAGTTTGATCCTGATAACGATCAACGTGGGCCGGGAGTTCGGGTGCCACCACCTTTGATGGTTGCAGGTTCGATATTACTGGGGATGGGACTGAACCTTATCATTCCGTTAACGCTGAGCTCTGTAGTGTATTGGCCGGGTGTAAGCGTGATGGCTGCCGCTGTGTTACTAGCATTGGTATGTGCCTTGCAGTTTTTGCGGGCAAAAACCCATATAGAGCCCTGGCAGCCAACCAGCCGGATTATTATCACGGGTGTTTATCGGTTTTCCCGTAACCCAATTTATCTGGCGATGTTTATGTTTCAGATTGGCCTTGGATTATGGCTGGCCAATGGTTGGATTTTGCTCTGTGTCAGTCTGACCTTACGGTTGTTGTCGCACTTTGTCATTCGTAAAGAAGAAGCTTATTTGCTGGCTAAGTTTGGTGCTGAGTATCAGGCTTATATGCAGCAGGTACGTCGCTGGTTCTGAGTAGCCTTCGAATAGAATAATAAAAAAGGAAAGTCTCAATGCTGAAGCAATCTCTATCCCTATATTCTGTGTCGGGTATTCAGTTGTTACGCACCTTGTTGTTACGAAACTTGTTGTCACGAACTTTGTTGTCACGAACTTTGTTGTCACGAACTTTGTTGTCGCAGTTCCGGATGTCTCTGGGTCTGGCCATGGTTCTGGTGTTCAGTCTGATGGTAAATGTTCAGGCAGCAGCAACATCAACTGCTGAACCTCAGTTGCCCGAGACACTGACAAAAGAAAGTGTCAGTGGTTTTTTGGCAGAATTGTCGGATAAAGAAGTTCGTAGTCTGTTGAATAAACAGCTGCAGGGGCTGGCAGAGAAGTCTGCTGAAGGTAAGCAGAGTCTGTCTGAGGGATTTACCTCCGGGATTATTAATACCCGGGATCATTTGCATAATGCGATACAGCGATTGCTGGATTTACCACAAAGTTTATCGGTTGTTGGTAATGAGTTAGGTGACGCATTCGGTGATTTTTTTGCGGTCATCTGGTTTGCGGGGCTGGTCGCTATGATTCTTGCTGCTGCTTACGTTGTTGCGGTCATTGCGTTGCGGATATTACCCGCCCGCTATCGTTTACCGGAAGATGACGGCAGCATAGTGCCGTTTGCGGTTAAATTAAAATTGCTTGGGCGACAATTTGTTCTGGCTAATATTGGCCTACTGATATTTTACAGCCTGGCTGAAACCTTGATTATGTTATCTGTTAGTAACAGTACTGCGATGATGACGGCTGTTGCCATTCTGGATTACGTGTATATCGCCCGGGTTGCTTACGTGTTGATGTCAGTGTTTCTGGCGCCTTGTCATGGTCATTTGCGGATGATCAATCTACCTGACCGTGACGCATCGCGAATGGTGTATCAGGGTGTTGTGCTTGCCTTGCTGGCGACCAGCAGCATTGTGCTGGAATGGAGTTGGCATCTGGGTCTTAAGCCATTCGAGGCCGGCCTTGGTTTCTGGCTGGAGTTCTGTTTTTACCTGGCCTTGCTATGGATTGTCTGGAGTAACCGCCAAACATTTACGGCGATGTTGTTATTGCAAAATGAGCAAAGCAGCCCGTCGCGGATCAGATTTGCGGAGTTTTGGCCCAAGGTAGTTATGATTGCTGTGGTACTTACCTGGGTAAGTTTGCAGGTGATAATCGCCAACGGTGGTTTTAGTTTAGAGGTCATCTACGCGGCTGTTGTGACACTGGTGATCTTTCTTGTAGTGCCTTTCTTTGATGTGGCTATCCGCGCAATGATTGAGTCTTTGTATCCTTTGCATCTTAATGATTCAGCTGAAGAGTCCGAAAGCGAAGCTGTAATTGATGGTGCTGATGCCGATGTTGATGATACAGAGGCAGATAATGAAACGGCTGAGGAAAGCTGGGCGCAGGAAGCAATGATGCGCGGTGAAGTACAGGTAAGTGCTTTGCGGGTAACCCGGTTTTTGTTAGCGAGTTTAATTTTGATTATTTTGCCGCTGTTGTGGGGCGTCAGTTATGTAGATCTGGCGAGTCAGGGCATCAGTGCGCGTATTGCCGCCAGCCTGGTTGAGTCTACCGTGCTGTTACTATTGGCGATGATTGCTGCTCAGGTTATTGATGTATTGGTGAAACGTAAGCTGGCGATGGAATTGCCATCCGGTGGTGATGAACATGATTCAGAAGGTGGTCAGGGTTTGTCCCGCGCAGCTACATTGTTGCCGATTGTACGGATCATTGCGTTTGTACTGATTTTTGTCAGCTCACTGTTTGCGATTCTTAGCAGCCTGGGTGTTAATACTACACCGCTACTCGCAGGTGCTGGTGTGGTCGGTCTGGCGATTGGTTTTGGCGCTCAGACGCTGGTGAAAGACATTGTTTCAGGTATGTTCTTCCTGATAGATGATGCGTTCCGGATGGGGGAGTACGTGGATGTGGGCGAGATAAAAGGAACTGTCGAAAAGATTGCCTTACGCTCATTACGCTTGCGGCATCATTTGGGTGCATTACATACAGTGCCTTATGGTGATATTGCCAGGCTAACTAATTACAGTCGTGACTGGGTAATCATGAAACTGCGCTTTCGGGTGCCGCATGATACCGACATTAATAAAGTGAAGAAGCTGTTTAAGAACCTGGGTAAAGAGTTGCTGAATGATCCGGTTATAGGTAAAGATTTTATCGAGCCATTCAAGAGCCAGGGCGTTCTTGAAGTGGATGAAGTCGGTATGGTGATACGGGGTAAGTTTACCTGTAAGCCCGGTGGTCAGTTTATGATTCGTAAAGAAGTGTACGCGCAGGTACAGCGTATATTTGCTGAAAACGGTATTGAATTTGCTCGCCGTAAAGTAGAGGTTCAGATGCCGGAGCACGCAACTGAACAGGACAGAGAGCGGGCTGTGGCCGCTGCCAGTGAAGCGATTCAGAGCAGTCAGTCTGCGGATGCAGCTAAGCCAGCGTAACGGATGAAGAAATGAAACAAAAAGCCCAGTTGGCCTCTGGCCGGTTGCCGCTCAGGCAAATGCATATCTTTGCCGTTGCTGCACGGCACGGCAGTTTTAAGAAAGCAGCAGAAGAGCTGTGTGTGACGCCGCAAGCGGTTAGCCTGCAGGTGCGCTCACTTGAAGAATCGCTTCAGTTTGAATTGTTTGTCCGTTTACCGGCGGGTATTCAACTGACAGCAGAAGGCGGGCAGCTACTGGATTATGTAGAGCGGGGCGTCAATCTGATAGAAACCGGTATTGCAGATATTCGTGCCAAGCAGGGGCGCAGGCAATTTAATATCCGGGTTTCTCCCTGGTTTGCGGTGCATTGTTTGCTGCCGGGTTTCAGCGAGTTTGAAGCTCGCTATCCGCAGGTTGATTTTAATGTTCGGACCGCATTACGTTTCCCGGATTTTTCCCGGGAAGATATCGATGTTGCGATACAGTGGGGCTTTGGTCAGTGGCCTTTTCGACATAAACAATCTCTTATCCGTGATGATAAGTGCTTAGTATGCGCCCCGGAACTGGTCAGACGTAAGCCTTTGCTGAATCCTCAGGATCTGTTGCAGCAGCGTTTATTGTGTACTGAGTTATCGGTATACCTCTGGCAGCAGGTTCTGGAGCATTTTGGTCTTGATACAGTGGTTGAGCGTCAGGCGATGCCACTGGATAGCCAGGCCAGCCAGATAGAAGCAACGCTGCGGGGATTGGGTGTTGCGCTGATGTCTGAAGATGTAGCGCGTGAGTATGTTGCCAGCGGTGATCTGATTCAGCCTTTAGGCGACTGGACCGTGAGTCAGCTTGATCCGGCACTGATGCCGGGTTACTGGTTAATCGCCAGCGAAAGTCTGGATGATTTGCACAGTGACACCTTAGTTGCTGATTTCATTCGCTGGCAACAGCAGCAACTGCAGGCTAATGCTCTGGTGAAGCATCGGATTGCTACTGAATAACGTGGCTGTAAAAAGTGTTTTGAAATACGGTCTGAGTTCTTAATGCGTGATGGTAGATAGCAGGTGTCTTTACTTGCTCTTTTTTTTTCCTGCTCTCTTTAACTGCTGTCTCTACTCATGTTCTTTTTCTGCTATGTGTTCATCACGGTATTAGGGTTCGAGTTTAAAGCTTCTCTGGTAAAACTGACCAGTAGCTTAAATCTTTCCGGTGCTTTAGGGCTTTCTGCAAGTGCTGCATCATGATGATGTTTGATCAGGCTGCAGATGATCTTAGGTAAATTCAGTTTTCTGGCAGCTATATAGCCAATCTGAGCATGAGTAGTACCGATGAGTTCAAATTCAGCTTTGGGCAGATCGTCCAGTATTTCCCAACCAGCAGCGGCCGCCTGATTAATAGTTTCTGGTGAGAACTGCAGCAATATAAATCGGCCCAGGTCGTGGAGCAGCCCACATATATAACCCAGCTCCGGTGGGATTTTACTGTCCTTTTGCTGGCATCTGAGTTCAACCTGAGAGGCGACATTTACTGAATGTGTCCAGAGGCTTCTTTCTGCATCTGTAGAGGGCATAAATACCTTGCCGACAGAAACATCTGTCACCAGCTTTACGACGGTTTCTGAGCCTATGCGTGTCAGAGCTTCCCGTAGGTCATAAATAGGGTGGCTGGGGGCAGAGGTTGCTGAATTAGCGTGGCTGAGTATCAGGCATGCCAGTGGTGGATCAGTTCTGGCCAGACGGAACACAGCTTCAAAGAATGTTTCTGAGTCTGTGTTCAGTTGCATCAACTTATCGATCACACCGGGTAGCATTGGCAATTGACCGATATGCTTTTCGATTGCATCTAAATCTAAATATTTTTTGCGCTTGTTATCGGATGTGTCCATAGGCGTCCTGCTGGGTGTTCCTCGCCATGTTGTTATGAAAATTATTACAGACGGCGCAGTAATGGCAATACTACTTAATACAAACACCTGACTCAGGTATGTATTTTGGTTGTTATAGTCGCCGTATGTGAGGAAAGGTACTCAGAATGTGCTTTTCACGGTGTAAGTCAGTAAAGATACGTAGCCTTAAGATGCTGAAAAAGCCCCTGAGTATTGTTCATCTTTTACCGTTTTAATAATCCAGTCGACGAACGCCTGAGCTTCCGGGCGCTGTATTGATTCATTGGTTGCCACAACATCATAGCTCAGCTCCGGTGCGGCTTTTTCTGTAAACGGGCAGGTCAGCAGGCCGGACTGAAACAGATTACTGACAATAGGTTCACTGACAAGAATTACACCCTGGCCTGCAATAGCCGCCTGTAATGCCTGGCTGTATTCGCTGAAGTGCAGGCCTTCGTTGGTGGCGATGTTCGTTATGCCAAAGTTTGCCAGCCAACCTTTCCAGGCGAACCACTGCTGGCTGGATTTAGCGCTCTCCAGTTGTGTCGTGTCCCAGTGAATCAGCGAAGTGGCTAAAAGGTCTGTCAGTGCTGGTGGTGTAGAAAGTTCAGCTGCGAATGCCGGGCTGCAGGCAGGAATAATCTGATCATGAAATAAGGTATGCCGTACCAGGTTGTCATTGCGCGATGTGCCGTATCTGATGGCCAGGTCAATGTTGCTGCGCTGCAGGTCCATCACCTGAGGGCATGAATCAATCAGTACACTTATATCCGGATGTGTTTTTCTGAAATGGGCTAAACGTGGTACTAGCCAAGCGCTGGAGAAAGAAGGTTCAACAGTAATGATTAACTGTCGGCTGTGCTGTGTTTCACGCATTTTCTCGACAGAGATTTTCATGTGGTTCATTGCCAGGCTGAGGTCATCGAGCCCGGCCAGGCCTGCAACAGTTAAGACCAGTCCACGACCTTTACGTTTAAGCAGTGGTGTTCCGACAGAAGCTTCCAGCCGGCTAACCAGTTGCTTTACCGCCGCAGGTGTAACATTTAGTTCTTCTGCGGCTGCATGGTAATTGAGATGCCGGGAAACAGCTTCAAAAGCCTTTAAAGTGTTTAGCGATGGCAATGACTGAATCATATGAGTATTTAGAAAATGTTAATGATCAATCGATAATATATGAATTCCGCCCGGATAATAAGATGGCTAGAATGTTGATAAATTAAGAAGCATAAGACAAAAACACAAGAGGCTGCTATACAGGCCTTTCGTGCAGTCAATATTAATAATATGTAACGCGTTCATTGTAAGGGTGATTAGCCGTGCTGATAAAATCTCCAAGTGCCGGGCTGGCATCGGTTGTCGTATTTTTCTCCGCTGCGTTGTGGGGCATTTACTGGATTCCGTTACGCTTTCTGGAAGAGCAGGGCATCACCGGAACGGCTGCTGTTGCTGTATTGAACATGCCGGCTATTTTGCCTTTGTTGTTGCTGGTGGCATTTCAGTTTCGTGCCCATCGGGGGTATTTGAATCGTATGTTGTTGATCGGTATTTTCACCGGTTTGGCAATTGCGCTGTATTCTTCCGGGGTTATTTATTCGTCAGTGGTTCGGGCGACTTTGCTGTTTTATCTGACACCGGTTTGGGCCACTCTGATTGAGATTTTCTGGTTTAAGGAGAAGGCTGGCTGGTCGCGCTGGATGGCAGCGGTTGCTGGTTTAGTGGGTATGGCGCTGCTGTTATCTGGTGAGGGTTCTGCTGCATTTAACCTTGGTGATGTGTTTGCCTTCTTTTCCGGTGTTTGCTGGGCTTTGGGCGCCGCCATGATTAAGCGTTACGACACTGTGCCTCTGCCAGGTATGTTACTTAGCCAGTTTTTTTTCACTGTCACAGGTGCATTGGCGTTGGGTCTGATTGCGAGCTCGTCTTATGGTGTTTCCAGTGATGTTGTTAGCGAGATCAGCTTTGCGCAAATTATGCCTGTACTGCCGGTAACGTCATTGATAGCGATTGGCATAATTCTGCCTGCGGTTCTGGCTATTTTCTGGGCACAAAAGTTTCTTTTGCCGGGCCGTGTCGGTCTGTTGATGATGTCGGAAGTGATTGTGGCTGTTGCTTCTGCCAGTTTACTGTTGCCGGAAGAGCAAATGTCACTGATTGAATGGAGTGGTGCGGCGTTGATTATCAGTGCCTGTGTACTGGAAGTGTTGGCGGTGCCAGATGGTGGCGATAAAACGTCTGAAAATAAAATATCTGAGTATAGTGAATCAGAGAGTCAGAAAGCTGAACTGCTATCTGTTCAGCAGGCGGGCCGTTAATTATCGTTCGTAACAGGCATGGCCGGTGTTGTATTCACCGGCGATGCAGGTTTTTAACGAATTACACTTCGAATTTCATTAAGTCGTCCTGAGTAATTCTTTGGCGGATTATCTGAATCTCATCGTTAGATATCATTACTTCGGGGATTATATCGCGACTGTTATAGCCGGAACTCATTACCGAGCAATAGGCGCCGGTGCAGAGGAAGACCATTAGGTCGCCAGCTTTGGTTCGGCTACTCACTGGATAATCCCGGGCAAAGGTATCTGTACTTTCGCATACAGGGCCGACGACATCGACGTTCATCAGTTCAGATCTTTTTAGCTCGGAGCTATTCAGTTCAGAGCTTTTTAGTTCAGAGCTTTTTAGTTCAGAGCTTTGTGCATTTGAATCGTAGTCAGTTGTGTTTGCTGCTACCAGCGGGTGAATCGCCTGGTAAAGTGCCGGGCGCATCAGATCATTCATTGCCGCGTCCAGAATCAGGAATGACCGTGGTTCTGCCTGCTTTACATAGTTTACCCGGCTGACAAGAACTCCTGCATCAGCAATCAGTGAGCGGCCGGGTTCAATAACAACTTTGCCGTTAAAGTCGGTCGTAGCTTCGGCTATGGTTTTAGCGACGGCTTCGAAACTCAGCTTCTGGCCATCACCATAATCAATGCCGAAACCACCGCCCAGATCCAGACTACTAACTTTCATACCTTCTGCTTCGAGTATGTTTACCAGTTCTAAAAGCCTGGATATTGCCTGATGATAAGGGGCGGTATCACAAATTTGTGAACCGATATGCATTGCCAGGCCGTTCATATTCAGCAAAGGATGGTCTGCGTATTGACGGAACAGACTCAGTGTCTGCGTCGCTTCTATACCAAACTTATTGCCTTTGGTTCCGGTGGTAATGTGCTTGTGAGTATCGACGGCGACATTGGGATTAACCCGCAGTGCTATATTGACCGGGCGGGTATACTCGTTCATCAGCGATGCCAGTAACGCCAGCTCTTCTGCCGATTCGACATTAAACTGACAGATTCCGGTTTCTATGGCTTGTCGAAGTTCTGTTTCTGATTTGCCAACGCCTGAAAAAATCATTCGGTTAGCCGGAATACCAGCGGCTTCTGCTCTGCGCATTTCACCTGCGGATACCATGTCTACTCCTAAGCCTTGCTGATTCATCAGGCGTAGTATGTGCAGATTACTGTTAGCTTTCATGGCGTAATGGATATCAATGCCATAGTTTTCGAAGGCTTCTTTACAATGAGTAATGTTCGTTAGCAGTCTGGCTTTTGAATAGCAGTAGAAAGGCGTTGGTATCTGTTCTGCGATGGATGAAATGCTGCAAGCTTCTATTTGCAACTGATTGTTATCGTAGTAAATTTGTTCTGTCAGCAGTGTTGTCACAATATGCTCCGGTGCTGGTCTGTATGTATGAATAGCTTACGAAAACCACAGAGTAATGGCTGCTGTCAGATTCACGTATCAAACGGTTAAAGTGTCTGTATTTCAGTTAAATCGTCGGGCCACACCTGCATTTGTTTTTAGTAAACTTGATTCAGGTGGACGTGCTGTCACGTAAGCAGGGCTAAGGTAGGCAGGGCTTGGCTAAGCAGAGCAGATGTAAGCAGGTCTTAAATAAAGGTTTCAGGCTGATTGCCTTCACTAAGAATCAGGTAATGGTAAACAGAGAACATAATGGATAAGTTTGACCACGCAATTATTGATCTACTATCGGAAAATTCCCGTCAGTCTGTTGCTGCGATCGGTAATAGTGTTGGCCTGTCCCGAACAGCCGTTAACGACAGAATCCGAAAGCTGGAAGGTCAGGGTATTATCCGTAAATACACGCTCGAATTAGGTGGTGATTTACAGGGGCAAAAAGTCAGCGCTTATTTTGAGCTGACATTCAGGCCATTTGATTTGCAGGCGGTAAAACAGCAGTTTGAGCGGATTCCTGAAGTACGTCAGGCGCATGCACTGAGTGGCTCTACCGATGTGTTGCTGTTTGTTGAAGCTGGGTCGATGGAGCGTCTTACACGTATTCGACAGCAGTTGGCTGATTTACCAGATCTGGAAAAGATTGTTACTTCTACAGCGCTGGAACAACTGGTGTAAGTGGCGCGTAATCATACTGTCTGCTTCGTCGGTTTGATAACAGGAACAAGTATAACTTGTTCTTGTAGGTAAGTTTTATTGGTTGATAAAGCCTGCGGTACATACCAAACTTAGATAACTAGCTGAGGCTGTTTCAGCCCGGATCACGGACCAATGAGTGGAGTTACTATGCAAGTCGATCAGTTCTTTTCAAACCTTTGGCAGGACTATATTCAGATTACCCCACAGGCTAAAGCTATTCAGGAACTGTTTGTTGCCAGTGACGGTGAGGTGATTAACGATCATGTAGCTTTCCGTACTTTTGCCGGCACACCACTGCAGTTGGATAATCTGGAACCGGTTATTCTTAGCATGGGGTACGAACGTCAGGATAGCTATGATTTTAAAGCTAAGAAACTGCGTGCCCACAGCTTTATTCATCCTGATCCTAAGCAGCCTAAAATTTTCTGCTCTGAATTGTTAACAGAGCAGCTTAGTGAAGCAACTCAGGCAATCATTGCCCGCTATACCGTTCAGATTGAACCTCAGAGTTTAAGCCCTGATGTGTTTTATTCAGCGCGTCACTGGGATATGCCAAGCCTGGAAGATTACCAGACGGTAATGGCTGAAAGTGAGTACGGTGCATGGTTGCTGGCAATAGGTGTGAGAGTTAACCACTTTACGGTGAGCATTAATCATCTAAATAGTACTGATAGCATTGAGACTGTTCTGCAACGGGTTAAAGATGCTGGCTTTGGAATCAATACTGTGGGTGGTGAGATTAAAGGCACACCTGCGAATTTACTGGAGCAGGGTTCTACTATGGCTGATCGTCAGGTGTATGAGTTTGGATGCGGTGCTCAGCAAGAAATTCCAACCTGTTTTTATGAGTTTGCTAAGCGTTATCCGGGAGCAGATGGCATTGTGTATCAGGGTTTTGTTGAAGCCAATGCGGATAAGATTTTTGAATCAACCAACTGATTCCTAATTCATCTGTTTCTAAATCCGGCCGGTTGCAGACTCGCCGGATTTTTTATTATCTGGGATATCTGGTTTATCCTTTGTAGTAAGAATAAGAGCAAGAATATGAATGTATTTGTATATATGACAGTTGTGGCTGTGAGGAGCGGAAGAAGGCTGCAGTTGAAAGCTATAAAAGGAAGGAGCGGATATGTCCGTGTCAGAAGGAAAGATGGAATTTGCGGCAGATATTCAGAGTATCTGGGATCTCAAAGAAGATGTTTTTGGTAACAAGGTCAGCCATGTCTTTGTTAAAAGTAAGCTGTTCATGATCTACCAGATAGACGACGCTGATGTTAATAACAGTCTGAGAGTCTACATTTCTGAACATGAAGACAGTAAAGGTATAGACAAACGGTATAGCTATATCAGGCATTTTTACTTTAATGCTAAAGGTTTGCTGGCCAGCTCTCCTAACCTCAATGCAATGAAATATCGAATTGCTAAAACGGTTGAAGACTGTTTAAAAGATGAAGAGTTGTCTAAAGAGTCGGCAGAGCAAACGTTTAAAAATCTGATTAATTTTATTGAAGAAGAATACGCAAAGGCGACAAAGAACCGGTTCTATTATTTACTGCCGCATTTTGTCGCTGTTCCGGCTCTGTTTTTGGTGTGTTTAATACTGATGGAGAACAGAGCACCTGATAATGAATGGTGGATTATCTTTACGTCTTTTCTGGCAGCCTCTCTGGGGGGCTTTATGAGCGTATTGAAGAATGCCTCAAAACTGAATTTCTACGAGTACAGCCAGAAGAGAAAATATGTGTTTCTGGGGGGAGAGCGCTTGCTCTTGTCTTTTGTGGCGGCTGCGATTGCTTTTATAGTGCTGAAGTCCGGGGCAATATTGTCTCTTGCGAGCTTTAAAAGCTATTGGCAGGTAATGCTGATTTTGGTTGTGGCGGGGTTTTCGGAAACCCTGGTGCCGAGTATTCTCCAGAAGATGGAAGCCCGGGTATCTGGAAAGAAAGAAGATAGCTAGAAGGGATAGTTAAAAGAGGACGGTTAAAAGAATACAGTTAAAACGGAATAGTTAAATTACGCCGGCTGATTAGCCGGCGTTTTAGATTGCTCTAGTTTTGTTTTAAGCCTTTAGGCGACCTTGGCATTACTTACTGGTCGGGCTTTGCGTGCTTCTACGTAACGTATCTGAGCATGCTCACTGAGTTGCAAAGCGTCCAGTTGTGCAGTGTCTATATGTAACTGCCCTTTAGCATCAACGCTGGCAGGAGCCAGTGCCAGACGGTAGTTAGCCAGTTTGCCGTTACTGATGATGTAATCCTGTTGCAGGCCTGTCGTCTCAGTGGTCTGATCAGTAGTGATATCTGCCGTGCGACTCTGCTGTACGGTATGGATTTCATCCCGGGCGATTTGAACGCTTGGGCCACCGTCAAACAGATCAACATAGCCAGTGAACTGGAAACCTTCTTTCTTCAGCATGTTTAGCGCAGGCGCTGAGCTGTCATGAGGCTTGCCAATCACCTCTCGTGCAGCTTCCGGCAGAAGATCAATATAGATTGGATATTTAGGCATCATGTCAGAGATAAACTGCGAGCCTTCAAGGGCTGCAGTACGTACAGCTTCCTGAAACTCCATCGCGAAGAATTTATGGCCCAGGTGCTGCCATAAAGGTGAGTTGCCTGCTTCATCCTGCCAGCCACGCAATTCCGCCATAATGGTATCGGCGAACAGGTGAGGGAAGTCTGCCATTAGCAGAAAACGCGCCCGTGACAGGAACTGACCGACACCGGGTTTACGGTATTCAGGCAGTAGGAACAGGGAGCCGATTTCAGTCGCACCGGTATAGTCGTTGACCATACTCAGAACTTTTGCCTGCCGGATCATATCCAGTTGCTGGCTGCTACTGACCAGCGTAGAAACTTTGTATGAATAGAAAGGTTGTGACAGGCCAATACCTGTATAGATAGCAGTAGTACCTACAACCTGACCGGTTTCATTATCTTCCAGAACCATAAAATAGGTGCTGCTGCTGGTATCCGCTTCGCCGGCAAAGGCTTTCTGTGATGCGGTGATTTTACTTTCCCATGCGGCTTTATCTGCAGGCATCGAGGTCATACCGCGACCAACAACAGCTGAAATATGCATCAGGTCATGGAGATCGTTTGGCTGGCAAGGACGGATAATCAGCATAGATATTACCTTTTATAGTGAGCCGGCGGGACTGTCTGGTGATGTATGACAGGAAATTATTATCCTTGGCCGGCTGCTGTAATCTTTTGTATTAGGTCTATTTTAAAGTTTCTGCTGCCAAATGAGCTGTGTAATTTACCCGGGTGGCAGATAGAATCTGCACGATTTTGTCAGATAGCAAAATAATATTTCGTCTAGTCTGTTTTTATAAAAATGCCAGTCAGTTGGCGTATATCCAGAAGATATACCAATATATACTTGGGCTTAGCGACAGAGCTTCCTGTTTTAAGGTGTTCTGTTGGTATAAAAATAAAGCATAAAAGAGATATAAAATGCAGTTAGATCGTATTGATCGAAATATTCTTTCGGTGCTGCAGGGTGAAGCGCGGATTACTAATCAGGAATTGGCTGACCGGGTTGGATTATCGCCAAGCTCTTGCCTGAACCGGGTACGTAAATTACAGGATGCTGAGCTGATTGGTCCTTACCTGGGTATTGTTAATCTGGCTAAACTGTTTCGCAGTGTAACTGTAGTTGCGACTGTCAGTCTGAAGGACCAGAGTACAGAAGCATTTCGTTGTTTCCAGGAAGCCGCGCAAGCGATTCCGGAAGTGGTGGAGTGTCATGTTGTCAGTGGTAGCTTTGACTTGTTTATGCGTATAGTTGCGCCGGATATGCTGCGTTATAACGCTATTAATGATCAACTGCTGGATGTGTTGCCCGGTGAGGTAAATATCAGTAGTCATGTGGTGTTACACACACCGAAAGAGTTTAGTGGATATCCGCTTAATGAATTATGGGAAGGGTATAACTGATGACACAGCCAGTATTGATTGAGCAGACAGTTAGCGCGGAAGATTTTATACATCTGCGGGAAATTACCGGCCTTAGCCCACGACCTGTAGATGCAGTTTCCCGTGGACTGGCTGCGAGTCTTTATGCCGTTTGTATTGATGATAATGGCAAAACGGTTGGCATGGGGCGGATCATTGGTGATGGTGCGCTTAACTTTGATATCGTTGATGTGGCGGTTGATCCGGCGTATCAGGGGCAAGGGCTGGGCCGGCTGATAATGAATGCTTTAATGGCATGGTTACAAAGTAATGCGCCAAGGGATTCTTATATTACCCTGATGGGAGATGTGCCAGCACTTTACGAAAAGTATGGTTTTCGGCTGACCAGGCCCCGCAGTGAGGGCATGTATTATGACTGGTCAGCCTCTGGAGACTGTTAACTTATTCCACCGGTACTGCAACCCGTCCGGTGCCTTTGGCATCGGTTAATACCGGGTAATGCTGGGTGAATACCATATCGTCCTGTGCGCCGGCAGTATGGCATCCTGAGCATTTCCCGGTTGGATACTGCTCACTGGTTTTCTGGAAAAATTCGCTGTTTTCCAGTTTTGGGAAGCGATAGAAGCCCCACTGGCCAGGTTCATCGGCGAACTTTATCGGGTCTTTAAGCATGCCAGCTACCGCGACTACTTCACCTGCGCCATAACCTGTTCCCGTCATGCCTTGATAGTGGGTGATACTCATAACTTCTTTCAGTAAAAGAGTACCGGTTCGGAATTCGCCGGTTTCCTTCCAGTGCTTGAATGCACCTCGGTCCATATAAATGGTACGCATTTCATTGAAAGGGGCTTTGCCGTTATTGAGTTCATTGGGTGAAACGTTAGCGCCTACCTGAATCCATTCACGATAATCTAACGGTAATAGCATTTCGTTGTTGGCGTTGAAGTGAGCTGGTGGGGGCAGGTCTTCTGCAATGACGGGGCTGCTTAGCAGTCCGGTACTTAGCAGGGTTATTGCCGCTGTTTTAAGGAGTTTCTCTGTCAGTTTTGAGTGTGTAGCAATGCGTCTTGTCATTATTTTTATTCCGAGCAAATGTCTGTAAGGCGTGCATCTACTGCAGCTTACCGAAGTAAGTCAGATGTACACTTTCAGAATAAATAGCGGGTTGTCGGAATTAAATACCAGTTAAGTGCGGGGAAAGTACGGGGTCAGATAACTTTTCAAACTTAATGAAGCACTGTTAAGGCCAAGTTTTTTACGAATGTTCTGGCGATGATAATCAACGGTTTTTTTACTGACATGCAATAATGCAGCAATCTCTTTACTTGATTTTCCCGCCTGAATATAGCCAACGACTTTTTGTTCCGCCGGGCTGAGCAAGCGCAGATTATGCAGAGCATTATTGTCGCCGGGAGCCAGACAGCGCTGGATTTTCAGCAGGCAACTTTGTTGTGCGTCGCTTAGCGGCTCTGCAGAAAGCTGCTCTAATAAGGGCGTAATTTGTTGGCTGAGTTCGGCATAGGCTTCCTGCTCCAGGGCTTGTCGGTCGCTCTCCCTCTGACGGAGTAATACCCGCAGTGCAGTGTTTATTTCATTTAAGTCTATGGCGCGGGCATCTATCTCAGTATTCAGTGTGCTCAGACGATGCTCCATCTGAAGTTGCTGTTGCTGATGGCTTTCCAGTTCATGTAACAGTTTGAGGTCGTGGTTGATCAAAGCCTGAAACTCTTCCATCAGCTGCTGATAATCAAGCGCCTGATTGTCGGCTTGCTGATCCATGACGCAGATGGTGCCAAAGGGTTCTGCATCAGGCCAGCTAAGAGGGTAGCCCAGATAGAAGGTCATTCCCCGTTCAACGCTGGGGGCGTTTTTCCAATCGGCTGTTTCCAGAGCATTGTTAATTAACAGGGGCGTCTGATCTGTTATTACCCGGTCGCAGTACATGTCGCTGCAACGTTTATTGAAGCCTTTAGGCTGGAACGGGTTTTCAGTATTACGGCTTCGCAATAACAGGCTTATATCATCCTGACGCACGCGGGTAATAAGTACTGCCGGGGTGTGGCTGAGACGGGCCAGTAAGTCGATAATGTGCTGCCATTTATTCAGCAAAGCAGAAGGGACTACGGGCCGTTGAGACGTTGTCATACTTGGCTCCAGGATACTGTTATTTTTATTGTATTTGGATATTAGGTATGACGGGATGGTAACGCAGCGTCTGGGGATGAAGGTGTGCCAACAGAATCAGGTGTGTGGAACCACCGCTAAGCTGGTTTTGTTTTTGGCTCGGAAGTCGTTAGTTTTTAAGAGCTTTTCAGGTTGTGGATCAGGGCTTTAATTGATTGGCCCTGATCCCGCTAAGAACGCTTGGTTAATTATTCAGATGATGTTTGCGCAAATTCTGAATGATATCCTTAAGGTTCTGGTTTTCGTCGTACTCTTTTTCTTGTTTAAGGTGTGCCAGCTCGATTAGCCGGTTGAGTGACTCGAGGATGCTTTCACCAAGCTCTCCCGAATGTGTTTTCTTCACTTCCTTGGGCTGTTCTTCGCTGTTATCAGTCTTAACGGTAACCTGTTCATTGTTTGTCACCGTAGTGGTTTCAGTACGACGGGTCATTTGAGGCGGGTTGTTTTCTGGCATCATCAGGTCAAAAATACTGACAAATCTGGGGGTGTCAGCCGTTTGATTCACATTAGTGCTGAGGTTTTGCTCAACCGGATCAGGTACGTTTTGCAGCTGCTCTGCTTCAGGATGAATCGCCAGATCAACTTCCTGAATACTTCCGGCTTCGCCGCTCTCCATTAAGAACATGCCGGTACTTTTAACCTGGCCAAGCAGTTGGTTAGAGCTGTCAGTCAGGTCGAAGTTACCGCTACCAGCACCCAGGTAAATGGCGCCAACACCGGCTTGTTTTAAGCTGATAAGCTGATCATTACCGGCTTCGTCACGGCTCCATATTTTAAGTTTGTCGAACACTTCATCAGACTCATCGATCCATTTGTTACCATCATCGTCGTAGCGGGCAAGATGAGCAAAGCCGTCACTTCCCTGGGTGCCGAATAATTCGCTGCCATCGTTGATTTTGTTGTCGTTGTTAATATCCAGAGCGAGAAAGCCGCTGCCACCGGTGGCAAATGATATTTGTTCTGTGGTGCCGTCTGCGTCCAGGTCGAAGCTGAAGCTGGTGCTGGTGAGTGCGGCACCGGCATTGCCCAGGTTAATCATCAGTGGGTCCATGACTTCACGTTCGCTGTGGCGGATCTGCATTGATTCTTCTAATTCGAAGCTGCGCTCCATTTCCAGTTCCATAAGAAAGTTGATCTGGCGGCCATCGGCGGTGGTTACGGTTCCCTGAGTATCAACCTGGAGTTTTTCTTTTTCTTTATAAAAATGCTGTTCGGTTATATCCAGTCTGGCATTGGTTCCACCTGAGGCATTCACCGCGATTGCCTCTACGTCGCCCTGAGTCAGTTGGGAAACATTTTGATAGGTTTCGGCATGCTGCAGATTAAGGCTGCGAGTCTGGACTGGCAGTTCAATATTGATACGGGCCGTTTGCGCATTAAGCCCAAGGGTTGTTCGGGTGAGTGTTTCAAGACTGCTGGTACTTTCAAGCTTTTGTGTCTGGCCGTTCAGGCTGATGATTGACTGGCTTGATAAGGAGTTACTTTGTTGATGGCGCATTTTGGCCTGGTAAGACAGGTCGGTCACCGTTTCGGTGATACTAAGGCCTGTCTGGATTCCGAATCCACGGCGGCGTTGCTCAGACGCAGTGGTTTGTTTTTCGTAATGATGGCTGTCTTCTTTGTTATGTAATGCCCTGAAGGCTACCTCTGATGATGAGATTTTCACAGTAATCGTCCTATGATTCTGCTGGCTGTAATAACAACAGATATATAAACAATATGCGAGCCAGGTGTTGGTGAATAATAAGGCTATCGGCTGGTGGAGAGAAAAAGTAAGTTATATACACATAAAAATTGCTGGAATTTTAGGGTGTCGCTAATGCAATGTTGTAAAGAGTTAGATGGCTATAGCGTCTGCCGTTTAATAAGTGTTGCTGTGCCAAAGGCCTGGACCTGAGTCACTGCATTGTCTGCGATTGTTAGTGAGACGTTTATCTCTGATTCCAGGCCAAGAGATTGTCCCTGTAAGAAGCTGTAATCAGTTTTTTGTGGGAAGTAGTGACGTTGTAGATAGCAGGCCAGTGCGCCACTGGAGCTACCTGTAGCTGCTTCTTCATCAATGCCGAAGCGCGGGGCGAAGTTGCGGCAGATAGCGTCGTGTGTTTCCTTAGGTGTTAATTCAAATACATGCAAACCTGTCAGGTTATGTTGTCGGGATAGCTCAGAAATTGCAGGCAGATCTGGCGTTACCTGCTGAAGATAGCCACTTGTTACAGCAACAAACAGATCTGGCAGGCCGGTACTTACTTTTTGCGGATGAAACTGCGAATTAATAGCATTGATGGGTAAATCCAGTAAAGGTGCGATTGTCTGAGCGGGAAAGATGGACATAAACTGTGGCGCTTGCTGGTCCATAATTATCTGGCCATTGTCCGTAATACAGACATTCAGCAATCCGGCTTTGGTTGCCTGAGTATAGTTACCTGCAGAAAGTATTTTGAGGTGCCAGAGCAGGTAAAATGTTGCCAGTGTCGCATGACCACAGAAATCTACTTCTGATGATGGGGTAAAGAAACGTACGGTAAGGTCGGCATGTATATTCTGAGGAGGTGTACAGACAAATGCAGTTTCCGGGTAGCTCATTTTGCTGGCAATCTTTTGCATCTGGTCAGTGTTAAGGGGATCAGCATTCACTACAACTCCGGCTGGATTGCCTCCCTGATTTTGATAGGTGAATGCATTAACCGTATAGACTTCTGTCTGCATGTAGGTCTTTCTCTCAGTCATTGAAACTAAAACGCCGGTATAATAATACCGGCGTAAAACACTTGCAGACAAAATATCTTTGAGTGAATAGATTAGGGGTGGCAACGGCCTTCGCGCTGGAACGGATATACCGATCCCAGTTGTAAAATCTGAGTCAGCTCATCCAGTGCAGTTCGGGATTCAGTTAGCAGCTGAGGGTCAGCCAGATCTTGCTCCCGTAATTGGTCACGGTAGTGTTTGTCTACCCAGGCGTTCAGCGTGTTGAAGAGTGTGTCATTCATGCGGGTATGCTGGTTAAAAGCAGCTTGCTCTGCTGTATTCATTGCTACCCGTAAGCGCAGGCAAGCTGGACCGCCCCCGTTACTCATGCTCTGTTTCAGATCGAATACTTTCAGTTCATCAATACTGGCATCACTGCTAACCAGTTCCTGCAGGTAAGACCATACTGCCGGGTTTTTCTCACATTCTTCCGGAATGATCAGCAAAGTGCCGCCTTCTGGTTTACTGAGTAACTGGCTGTTGAATAGATAGCTTTGAACAGCATCCTGTACTGATACTTTGTTACTGGGGACTTCGATAATTTCAAAGTCGTTGTCCATAGCTGCGGTTAGCTCTGCTTTTACCTCTGCCTGATTCAGGAAGGCCTGATCGTGGCAGAACAGCAGGGTACCGTTGCCGACAGCAATAACATCGTTATGGAAGACGCCCTGATCGATAACCGCTGGGTTTTGTTGCGCATATACAACAGCGTTGTCGCGCAAGCCATGCTTGCGGGCTATTGCCTGACAAGCTTCAAGCGTTTGGCGGGCCGGATATTTTTGAGGCGCTGGCTTGCTCATATCAAAGCCGTAGCGGCCAAACACAAAAAACTCGATGCCGGCTTTGCCGTAGTCATGGCAAAAACGCGTGTGGTTCGCGGCACCTTCATCACCGAAATGCTCAACGCCTGGTAATGCATGGTGATGTTGAAAGTGCTGATTATCGGCAAAGGTGGCTTGCAGAATACGGCCAGTCACACTGTGCTCGATAGAGCGATGGAATTTGTTGGTCAGGTTAGCCGGGGTAAAATGTACTTTGCCGTCTGCAGTATCAGCACTGGGTGAAACGGTTGCAGCATTAGCTGTCCACATGCTGGAAGCTGAGCAGCAAGCAGCAAGAATACGTGGCGCCTGTCGAGCTGCGCTGGCGAGTACGCTGGCATCTGAGCCAGTGAAGCCGAGACGTCGCAGAGTATCAATATCCGGGCGTTCCTGAGGTGCCAGTACGCCCTGAACAAAGCCCATATCATGCAGAGCTTTCATCTTTTGCAGGCCTTGCTTAGCTGCCAGCTTTGGGTTGGAAGCCGCAGCCTGATGCTGTTCAGAGGCAACGTTGCCGAAAGATAAGCCGGCATAGTTGTGGGTTGGGCCGACCAGGCCGTCAAAATTAGCTTCGCGTGCTGTCATCGAAGGTACCTGAATATGTAATCGTTAGAATGGTTTGCCAGAGCGTGTATCAGGATAGCATCAGGTCGGAAAAATCCGTGTGCCTGAAGGTTTACGCAGCTATCAAGCTTAATAGCAATCGAACTGCGGCTTAAAATACATCAACTCTGGTGTCTGTTTAGTCCAGCTTCCTAGTTCTGCTTCTTAGTCATGCTTCTTAGTCTAGCTTTAGACCAGGAGACAGGGTGGCAGGCATGGCCAGGCTGTCAGTTTCGATACCGGAAACAGGGTATGAGCAATAATCTGCCGCATAGTAAGCGCTGGCACGGTGATTACCGCTGGCACCTACGCCACCGAATGGTGCGGCGCTGCTGGCACCGGTAATCTGTTTGTTCCAGTTAACGATACCGGCACGAATCTTTTTATAGAAAGTATTGAACTGATCTTCGCTGTCGCTGAACAGGCCTGCTGACAAACCGTACTGAGTGTTGTTGGCAGACTGAATTGCCGCATCGAATTCTTCGTAACGGATTACCTGCAACAGCGGACCGAAGTACTCTTCGTCCGGCAATTCTGCAATGGCAGTTACATCTAGCAGGCCCGGGCTGACTAAGCCGGTACCGGCTTGCAGTTTGTTCGCCTGTACCAGCGCAGATGCGCCAAGGGATAGCAGGTTTGTCTGCGCTGCAATAATGCCATCAGCAGCTGTTTCAGAAATCAGGCTGCCCATGAATGGTGCCGGTTCTTCAAACTGACCGCCAACTTTAATCTGGCTGACTGCTTTGCTCAGTTCAGCAACAAACTGATCGCCAGTGCTGCCGTTAGGTACATACAGACGGCGAGCACAGGTACAGCGCTGGCCTGAAGTGATGTACGCGGACTGAAGTGTTTCGTGAACCGCCGCTTTAACATCGCTGATTTCGCCGACGATGAGAGGGTTGTTGCCGCCCATTTCCAGCGCCAGAATCTTACCCGGATGACCGGCAAACTGTTCGTGTAACAGGTGTCCGGTGCGAGAGCTGCCAGTGAAGAAAAGACCGTCCAGCCCAGTGTGTGATGCCAGTGCGATACCGGTGTCTTTTTCACCCTGAGTGAGGTTTAAGACGCCAGCAGGCAGGTCGGTTTTATCCCACAGTTGTATCATCAGCTCAGCAACTTTAGGAGTCAGTTCACTTGGCTTAAGAATAACGGTGTTACCCGCTAATAGTGCCGGTACTATGTGGCCGTTTGGTAAGTGACCTGGGAAGTTATAAGGTCCGAATACAGCAACTACTCCATGTGGTTTGTGGCGTAATACTGCCTGTGCGCCTGCCATGTCGCTGCTTTTTTCGCCGGTGCGTTCTTCATAAGCGCGGATAGAAATTTCAATTTTTCCAGCCATTGCTGCCGCTTCTGTGAGGGTTTCCCAGAGTGGCTTACCTGTTTCTGCGGCAATCGTCTCGGCAATCAGCTGCTTATTCGCAACTAACTGTTCGCCGTATTGACGGGTAATAGTGCAGCGCTCTGCGAAGCTCAGTTCAGCCCAACTCTGAGCGGCATCACGGGCTGCTTCAACTGCGTTGTTAACCTGCGCAGGGCTGGCTGCGTTTGCTTGCCAGATTGCTTCACCGGAGAACGGATTCAAAGATGAAAAAGCCGGGCCTTCGCCGTTGAGCCACTGGCCGTTGATGTATAAAGATGCAGTCATTTTAAAATCTCCGTGCGGATGACAGCGGTACAACCCGTACTGTACTTCCGTCATTAATCTGTAGGGCGTCGGCAACTTCCTGTGACAGGGCGGCGACATGTTTACCAACGGGTGTGAGAGCAGTCATGCAACAGCGGAAATCTGAAAAATCAGTGGTGCTGACTAAGTAAAGTTCGCCTTCCGGTGCACGATTCGAAACCTGTACTTTGACGTACTGGCTTTCCTGAATGGCGCGAATATCGTTTGTTTGTGCTTCCAGCGTCGGACCACCGTCGAAGATGTCGACATAACCGGTGTAGCGCATGCCTTCTTTTTCAAGCAGCTTACGGGCTGGTGTCGTGGCTTCGTGTGTCTGGCCAATTGCTTCCTGTGCCGCTTCCGGTAATAGCTTGGTGTAGATGGTGTTTTTTGGCATCAACTCAGCGATGAATACTTTGTCCATTGAGGACAGCTGGTCAGCTTCAGAAAAGTCCAGGGAGAAGAAGTGACGCCCCAGACCTTCCCAGAAAGGTGATACACCGTTTTCATCTGAGTAGCCGCGCATTTCTGCAATGACATGGCTGTTAAACAGATGGGGAAATTCAGCCATGAACATGAAGCGGGATTTAGACAGCAGTGAACCCTGACGGCTGTGACGGGCTTCAGGTGCCAGGAACAAAGTGCAGAGCTCAGAGTAGCCGGTGTGATCATTGGTAATGGTCAGGGTGTTGATGGTGTTATAAACCTTCAGTTCCCGTGATGCATGAATCAGGGTGCCGACCCGGTAGTTGTACCAGGGATCGGTTAAACCGACGGCGGCTTCGATACCGCAGATGCCTACTACTTCGTTGGATTCTGTGTCTTCCATGACGAACAAATAAAGGGCGTCCTGCGGCGGAGTATTTTTGTCGTAGGCGCGCAGGGCGTCTTCCAGTTTGGCTTTTACCTGGGCGTCGTTATCTTGCAGGGAGGTGAATCCCGGACCGGTTTTGCGTGCCAGTTCGCGCAGGGCCTGGTGATCTTCAGCCCGTATAGGGCGCACAATCATCATATTAAAAAGCCTCTATATTCAATTGGTTAAGATTGCTTATTAAATTTATTTGTTAGCTGTTTTTTATGCTTTAAAGGAGTAGCAGTTGAGCTTCATCGCCATCGCTAAGTTGTAGCTGCTGTGCCTGTGCCGGGCTAAGTTCCGGATGGTCCGGATCAACTTCAGCCAGCAAGCAACGAAACTCATTAAGGTGCAGATTACTGATGAGCATGCTTGTCTTATTAAGAGTCCCGTTAGGACTATTGCTGTCAGTCTCTGAAGGCTGTTCAGTAACTCTAATAGGTTTGCAGTTGCTGGCGCGAACAGAGCGTATATCGTCAGTGCGACTTTCCAGTGTTGGGCCAGCGTCGAAAATGTCGACGTAATTACGGAAGCGGAAGCCTTCATTTTCCAGCAGGTCCAGAACCGGTTGCTGATCCGGTCTGGTTTTGCCCAGAGCTTCTTTAGCCGCTTTGCTGAGCATAGGTACATAAACCGGATAATGTGGCATCAGATCGGCAATAAAGCCTTTTGAGTTGATGCCCGTAAGGTAGTTAGCCTTGTTGAAATCCATGCTGAAAAAATGTCGGCCAAGGCTTTCCCAGAACGGCGACTGATGATTTTCATCAGCGATGCCTTGCAGTTCAGAAATAATCCGGCTGGCAAAGCGTTTTGGTTGCTGAGCAATAAACATCATCCGGGCACGTGAAACGAGTTGCAGGTTTTCGGTGTTACGCGCTTGCTGGTCGAGAAACAGGGTGCAGAGTCGTGCAGCACCGGTGTAGTCCTGACAAAGGTGAAGCGCTGGCACCCGGTTATGAATCTGCAGGTCACTGGATGCGTGAACTACTTCATCAATACGGTATGAATAAAAAGGAGTGGTTATGCCGACAGTCGCATCAATGCCACTGACGCCGAGAATTTCGCCGTTTTCGCTATCTACCAGAACAAAGTGATAGCTTTCTTCGCCTGGCATCTCCACTGTTTTACGCAGGGATTGCTGGGTGCGATTAATCAGTTCGCCGATATGATCACGGTTGGCGGGTAGCGTTGTCATGCTGCCGCCGGAGATAACAGCCAATCTTTCCAGGCCGGCAAGATCCGCAAAAGTAACCGGGCGTACGATCAGCATCAGTGTTCTCCTTTGCAGCTGACTTTGGCATCTGTCAGCCAGCGGGTGTCATCACTGCTGGCCAGTTTCAGCAGCATAAGTCCGCTGAGCTTGGCACGTTCTACCAGACTGTGAACTTTCATGTATTCATCGCTGGAGTGAATTTTGCCACCCTGTACGCCAAGGGTATCTATATTAGGTACGCCGGCTGCTGCCAGGTTGTTGCCGTCACAGCAGCCACCGGTTGGTAACCACTCAATGGTCATGCCCAGATTACTGCCGCATTCCTGGGCGAGTTCAAATAAACGGGTGTTAGCAGGGGACAACACTTTAGGTTTACGGCCAAAGCCGCCAAAGAGTTCCAGCTCGAGGCCATCCCGCGAATTAATATCTGCCAGCAGGCGTTGGACATGATCCAGACACCAGGCTTCGTCTTCTGGTTGTTCCAGGCGGATATTAAAGCGGAATACGCACAGGTCTGGCACTATGTTGACTGCACCACCGCCTTCAATGAAACCTGGGTTAATCGTCACGCCCTCGCGTTGGCCGTTAAGGTCATCTAATTGACTGATGAAATCGCACATCGCGCGGATAGCATTACGGCCCAGATGATGTTCCCGACCAGCATGTGCTGCTTTGCCTGTTGCCTTAACGCTAAAGTTACCGCTGCCTTTGCGGGCACCGGCTAAGTTACCGTCAGGAAAGCTAGGCTCATAGATCATGCCAAGATGTGCTGTTTTCGCGGCATCCTGAATCAGTGCTGCTGAACCGGGTGAACCAATTTCTTCATCCGGGTTAAACAGAATCTGCCAGCCAATGTTGTCGGCAAAAGGGCTGCGTTCCAGTGTCTCGATTGCTTTAAGCATCACAACAATGCCACCTTTCAGATCACTGACACCCGGCCCGTTAATGGTTTCGTCATCCAGCCATGTAACAGTCTGAAAGTTACTGTCGATAGCAAACACTGTGTCCATATGTGCACAGAAGAACACCTGTAACGGTGCATCCGGGCGTTTACTGATACGTACAGCATCACCCAGAGGCAGTTGTTGTAATTCGCCGTTTGCATCCAGTAACTGATAAGGGCTGACCGGTAGCGTTTCGATCTTGCCACCGAGCACTGCTGCATATTCCTTCAGCTTGTCGCCAACTTTGTTAACTCCGGCAACATTAAGGCTGCCGGAGTTAATGTTAGCAAGCTCGATGGTTCTGGCCAGCATGTCCGGATATTCTGCGTCCAGCCATGTCAGCCATTGATTAAGATCGTGATTCATAGGGTGCCCTTATTCCGCCTGTCTGTTCCGTATGGTCTGGGTTATGCCGCAGCTTGTTCAGCTTTAATGACTACTTCCAGTGCTTTGTCCAGACGCGCCATACCTTCGATAATGTCTGCATCAGGAATGATCAGGGAAGGGGTGAAACGCAGTACGTTTGGCCCTGCTACCAGTATCATTACGCCAGCATCGCGGGCGCCAGCCAGGAATTTGGCTGCTTTACCGTGCCATTCTTCTGTCAGCTCAGCACCGATTAGCAGGCCACCACCACGTACATCTTTAAAGATGCCATGTTTAGCATTCAGCTTTTCCAGTTCTGCTTCGAACAGCGCACGTTTAGTGTTGACCTGTTCCAGTACTTCAGGAGTATTGATAATGTCCAGTGCTGCTTCAGCAACTGCACAACCTAATGGGTTACCACCGTAAGTGCTGCCGTGAGTACCGAAGTTCAGGCTAGGCGCTACTTTATCTGTACACAGCATTGCACCGATTGGGAAACCGCCGCCCAGTGCTTTCGCAGTGGTCAGGATGTCTGGCTTAACGTCTGAATGCATGTAGGCATAAAGCTTACCGGTACGGCCAACGCCGGTCTGAACTTCATCCAGGACCAGCAGGGCATTGTGCTGATCACACAGTTCACGCACACCGCGCATGAAATCAGCGCTTGGTGACAGTACGCCGCCTTCACCCTGGATAGGTTCCATTACAACTGCGCAGGTACGGTCGGAGATAGCTTCTTTCAGGGCTTCCAAATCATTGAAAGGTACGTGCGAGATACCGCCTGGTACCGGTTCAAAGCCGATACGGTATTTTTCCTGGCCACCGACAGATACGGTAAACAGAGTACGGCCGTGGAAACCCTGGTGGAATGCGATGATTTCATTTTTTTCCGGACCAAAGTTGTCGAATCCGTATTTACGGGCCAGCTTAAATGCTGCTTCGTTGGCTTCGCCGCCGGAGTTGGCAAAGAATACTTTGTCGGCAAATGTTGCTGCAGTCAGCTTTTGTGCCAAGCGAAGCGCAGGCTCGTTGGTGCAGGTGTTGCTCAGGTGCCACAGCTTATCAGCCTGTTCTTTCAGGGTTTCGACAAGCTTAGGGTGTGCGTGACCTAATGCGTTTACTGCGATGCCACCGGCAAAGTCGATGTATTCATTATCGTTCTGATCCCAGACTCGTGAACCGGCGCCGCGTACAGGGATAAATTGTTGTGGGTTGTAGTTAGGTACCATTACCTCATCAAAATCTGCCCGGGTAACCTGTGTGCTGGTCATCGTTATCTTCCTAATCAGTGTTTTTATAAATGCCTGCGGAGTCTGATGTGTCTGCAGGTCGTGTTGTCTTATTAAAATACTAACAAAACCATTCGCAGAGATAAGATCGTAAGTTTATGTCGTGCGACATAAACTTTTAGTTTGTTGCCATTTTGAGGCTGATTAGAGTCAATCCTGACGACAGAGTGCAAGTGGCTGCGTATGATTAATACAAGTTTTCGTAAAGACTTTAGATTTTTGTCACTTGCGAAATATGGCTCTCATTCATAGGTAAGCGGTTTTATAGATGGCAGTTCAACAGATAGCGCCTCAACAAATAGTACCTCTGGCAAACAAGCCTGAGCGGCCTTACCGTTTTGGTTTTTTGCTGCTGCCTAACTTTTCTCTGATTGCCTTTTCTGCCGCGATTGAACCATTGCGAATGGCTAACTGGGTGACCGGAGAAGATTGCTACGAAACTGTTCTTATCAGTCATGACGGGGATGCCGTGGCCAGCAGCTTTGGTGTGCAGACATTAGTAGATTGCAGTTTGGCGACTATGCCAACCTTAGATGCAGTGTTTGTTTGCGGGGCTAGTCCGATCGCCCGGACGGGTAATGAAGCTATCATTGCATGGTTGCGCCGGCAGGCGAATACGTCACTTTCGATTGGTGGTATTGGTACCGGTTCTTACATTCTGGCCTGTGCCGGACTTTTGAATGATCACCGGGCAACGATTCACTGGTGGGACATGGCGAGCCTGAAATCTGAATTCCCTCAGACGCAGGTGATGAATACGCTATTTGAAATTGACGGTAAGCGATATACCTGCAGCGGTGGTACGGCCTCAATGGATATGATGCTGTTCCTTATCGGGCAGCATTTCGATATGTCACTGGCGAGCGCTATATCTGAACAGTTTATCTGTGAGCGTATGCGGGCAGGCGATGACCAGCAACGGATTCCACTGAAAAACCGCATCGGTGCCAGCCAGCCTAAACTGATTGAAGCAGTTAGCTTGATGGAAGCCAACCTTGAAGAGCCGTTAAGCAGTGAAGATCTGGCAGAGTTGGTAGGAATTTCACGGCGCCATCTTGAGCGGCTATTTAAGCAACATCTGCAAACGGTTCCTTCTAAGCATTATCTGGAACTGCGTCTTGAACGTGCCCGGCAGTTATTGCGCCAGAGCGATAAGCCTGCGGCAGAAATTGGCACGGCATGTGGTTTTTCAAGTGCTTCTTATTTTAGTACCGCATACCGGAATCATTATGGCGTGTCACCCCGGGAAGAGCGTAACCGGTTAGAAGTAACTGAAGGAATCATGCCCAGCGGTCTTGGTCGGTCAAGAAGCACTTTCTGATTACTGCAGCGTAACTTTTAGTGTTCAGTTCTCAGTTCTCAGTTCTTAATTTCATAGTTTTGAATAGTCTCCCGTAACCAGGTTAACCCCGGATCATTGTCGAACAGTGGATGATGCAGTATCTGCATGTCGATTGTTGGCATAGTCGCCGGCGGTGTGACTATACGCACCGGAAGCATTGCACTGAATAAACGTGCCATCTGGTATGGCAAGGTAGCAATCGCGCCGGTCTGAGCAACAATCCGAGCGGCAGCCATATAGTTGGTGGTACGTACACTGTGATGGCGACTCAGTTGCTGGTTTTGTAGCCAGGTATCTACCGGGTTAGCGGTATCGCCAACCTGATCGAAAAACACTACATGATTGATGTCCAGATATTCCTGCAGGCTGAGTTGTTCGCCTATGCGGGTGTTCTGCTTACCTGCCAGGCAGACCAGATGTTCGCTGATCCAGTCTTCAGTAAGCAAGTGCTTGGGCGAGCTATGACTGGCATCAATACCGACGACTAAATCGACACTGCGATTTTCCAGTTTCTCCCGACTACTGGCGTCAGTGATCATTTCAACATTTATTCTGACACCTGGTGCGGTTTGCTGAAGTTGAGCAAACAGGTCGGGGAAAATAACTGCTTCAAAATAATCCGTACAGGCAATGGTAAATGCCCGGTTACTACGAGTAGCGTCGAAAGCATTTGGTTTGGCCAGAGTCCGGTCGATCAGTTGCAGAGCACGGCGGACTTCAGGCAGCATTTCCAGTGCCCGTGGTGTGGCCTGTAAGCCATTGGCAGTGCGTACCAGCAGAGGATCATCGCAGTATTCCCGTAAGCGATTAAGTGCATGACTCATTGCTGACTGGCTGAGAAATACTTTTTCTGCCGCCCGGCTTACATGGCATTCACTTATCAGTGCTTCAAAGATGATCAGCAAATTCAGGTCGAACTGTCGTAATGCCTGCATGTGATGTCTGATTCTCTTGTTATGAATACGGTGCATAGTTGTATTTAAACTATGCGTTTCACTAATTATAAGCCCGAAGTTACCTTAGAAAGCAATAACAATAAACCGGGTAGCAAGCGCTACCAGTAACGAGGTGAGTAATGTCAGGTTCTATGAATATTGCCGATGCGGATATGCCTATTTATGGCGGTCTGGGAATGACCTTTATGGAGTTTCCCCAGGTTGCTAATTTACAGCAGAGCAATGCGGATGTGGTCGTAACCGGTGTGCCTTTTGATATGGCAACTTCCGGTCGTCCCGGCGCCCGTTTTGGACCTACTGGTGTGCGCCAGGCATCTGCTCAGTTGGTATGGGAGGGCGCGCGCTGGCCATGGTCTTTTGCACTTGATAACCACCTTAAGGTTGAAGACTCAGGTAACGTATCTTTCAAGCATGGCGAACCACAAACCATGGTTGAGAATCTTGAAGCACATATCAGCCAGATACTCGAAGGCAATAAAAGTGCGCTGACCTTCGGTGGCGATCACTTCATTACTTTGCCTGTGTTGCGGGCGTATGCAAAGAAGCATGGTCCGGTGGCGCTGATTCATTTTGATGCCCATACCGATACTTATGACGGCGGCAGTAAATATGATCACGGTACTTTATTTCATCATGCAGTCGTTGAAGGCTTAGTTGATACTGAGCATTCTTTGCAGATTGGTATCCGTACTGCCTATAACCGTAAGCGCCATCCGTTTGAAGTGCTTGATGCTGCCTGGGTGGGTGATAACGGTCCGAAGGCGACACTGGAGCGAATCCATGAAAGAGTTGGCGATAAGAAGGTTTATGTCAGCTTTGATATTGATGGTCTTGATCCTGCATTCGCGCCAGGAACTGGTACGCCAGTGGCGGCTGGCATCAGCATTGACTGTGCTCTGAAGGTTATACGGGGTTTGCAGGGGCTTAATCTGGTTGGCATGGATGTGGTTGAAGTCGCGCCTGCATATGACCATGCGGAAATTACTTCACTGGCCGGTGCAACGCTTGCGCTGGAGTATCTTTACGTTTTGGCTGCTAACGGCGGAGCTGTTTAAGCGCTGAATAAAAACCTGCTTGCTGTTCAGTCCTGTCGGACGGCCCTCCAGCAGCAAGCAGGTTTTCTGAAAAAAGTCTGATTTATCTGGTTTCAGCTATGTGCTTAATCGCACAGGGTGAGTTGTGACTGAATCTTGGCTGAGTCATCTGTACTGAGAATAAAAATAATCCAGGAGATATACGATGCGTTTGATCAATAATCTTAAATCCAAAACCTTTCTGAGCCATTTGTCTGCAAGTGTACTTGCTGTTGGTTGTAGCACGGCAGTTATAGCTGAACAGCAGGTGCTTAACGTTTATAACTGGTCTGATTACATAGATCCGATGGTGCTAGAGAACTTCCAGAAAGAGACTGGAATTAAGCTGAATTATGATGTTTATGATTCGAATGAAGTACTGGAAACTAAGTTGATGACCGGCGCCAGTGGTTATGATGTGGTGGTGCCAACCGGTGCGTTTCTGGAGCGACAGGCAAAGGTAGGTGTTTACGCGCCTATTGATGAAAGCTTGCTGAGTAATGCTGCTAATCTCGATCAGGATATGCTGTCGAAGGTTGCACGGCATGATCCGGGTAATAAGTACGGTGTGCCTTATACATGGGGCACGATTGGCCTGGGATATAATGTTGCTGAGCTGAAAAAGCGTCTTGGAGATGTTCCATTCGATAGTCTGGATCTCCTGTTTAAGCCTGAAGTAGTGAGTAAGCTACAGGATTGCGGTGTCAGTGTGCTGGACTCACCGGCTGAAGTTATTTCTATGGCATTGCATTACCTGGGGCTTGATCCCAATTCTGAAAAGAAGTCTGATCTGAAAAAAGCTACTGCACTGTTGAAATCTGTACGGCCTTATTACACTAAGTTTACCTCTTCGCAGTTTACGTCTGACTTAGCGAACGGTGAGCTATGTCTGGCGATGGGTTATAACGGTGATGTGCTGCAAGCGCAGGGTCGGGCAATTGAAGCCGGTCAGGGTATCGAGATTGAATACCGTATTCCTAAGGAAGGTACATTAGTGTGGTTTGATCTGATGGCTATTCCGGCTGACGCGCCTAATAAAGAAGCTGCGCATGTGTTTATTGATTACATTCTTCGCCCTGAAAACGGCGCGTCAGTGTCTAATTATGCATTCTTTGCAGTGGCGAATAATAAGGTTGAGCCTTTTCTACTGGATGAAGTGAAAAATGATCAGGGGATTTATCCTGATGAAGCGGTTAAGGCCAGTTTGTTTACGCAAAATACACATACTGCGAAGTACGACCGTTTGCTAACCCGCGCCTGGACAACGATTAAAACTAATCGATAGCGGTATAGGTTTCTCCCTTATCCCGTTGGTTTCTTGAAGCGGAAAGCCAATTGGATAGGGGATTTTTAAAGCATGAACGCTGCTATGTGTTTTTTACCTGTCAAGGCTTCTTAAATGTGCTCTTCAGAGTGCGTTATCTTCTCTTATTGCGAGTATTGAATTCGATTATCCGGAGCAGTTGGTAGTGTCGGTATTTTACTCGGACATTGGCCAGTTGAAAGCTGATTTGAGTGATAGCAATGAAATTCGCAGTATGCTTTCTATCGTTAACTGTTTGAACTCATACGTAGCTGTGCTGCAGTCGTTACAAACATTGCATAGTGCTTTAGTTGTCACAGATTCATAGGAAGAGATTGCTTCAATTCTAAAGTGTGTTAGTAATTTTCTGAGCAGATAATATCGGTTATCTGCAAGTGAATCTGGTGTTTAGTCTATAAGGCGGGTTACAACCAATAGTCGACAGTAAACCGCAGGGGTGACGCTTAAGTACAATAAAAATGACAAAATGAGTAATTGTATTTTGTTATCTAAATAAAAATCATTATCATTATGTTTTGTGCGTATCCTGTTTTTATGTAAGGTATTGATGCGTACTAATTTTCAGCCAGTAGTACCGGCTTTGCCGGTGAGATCTGAGAGATAATGATTGCGTGAAAAAGCGTCCTGTTTCCCCGCTTGTAATGGTGTTTTTAGCCGCCTGTATTTTACTGCCCAGCAGTTGGGCAGCCTATCGTGTTACTGCTAACCTCGAGCAGCGAGAATATGTACGTACACTTGAAGAAAGGGCTGCTGGTCAATTCAGTGTTGTGGGTGCTGCGCTGAATGAGCTGGTGGGCGTCTTATCTTCTCTGCGGAGTTTCATTGAGATAAATGGTGATGTGCAGCGTTGGGAGTTTGATTATTTTATTGTGTCACAAAATATTTCCGATTATGGGATTGCCTCATTTGAATGGTTGCCAAAGGTCGCACTGAATGAGGTTGATAATCTTACCCGTCAGGCACGTGCTGAAGGGTTGTTTGATTTTTCTCTCAGGGCAGCAGGCACTACGGTTCCTGCGTTACAGTCTGATTTATTTCCTCTTTTATACCGCTCATCTTCCGAAATAGACGGTATTCCGCTGGGTACAAATTTAGTTGCTTTACCAGAGTATAAGGCTTCATTTACGGCTGCTGCTGAAAGTGCCGGTTTGCAAATTGCGATTGCTGATAAGCACACTGAAAGTGAATACTTTTCCCGGCTTATTTTTGGTGTGTTTGAACCAGGTGCCGAGATTCCTCAGTACGCATCGCTTTATGGTTATGTGTCTGCTGCGATAAATATAGGTGATGCTCTTGAGGTGTTGCTGGGGCAGCGGGCAGTTCAGGCCGGGTTATGTGTTCAGGTTACGGATATAACAGCAGCAAGTGCACGGCTGTTATTCCAGAGTAATAATCTATCGGGTGATAGCTGTCGTTACGATATAGCTGCAGAAGGTGTTCGCTCGATGGCATATACCCTCGGTGGACGTCAGTTACGTTTTACTTTTTATGATCAGACTAAACCTAGCCATTTACGCTGGTTTGCTCTGTCTAATCTGATTGGTCTGGCATTGCTGGTGGTGAGCATGATTGTGCTGCTGTACATCTATATGTCTCGCCGCTATGCATTAAAAATAGAGCGTCTATTTACTAACCGAACCTTGCGGCTTCGTGCGGTAAAGCATGAGTACAGCCAACTATTTATGTTATCTGTCGATGGTATTTACCGTGCTTCACTGAAGGGCAAGTTACTTAAAGCTAACCCGGCATTTGCAACAGCATTTGGTTTCAGTTCGCAGGACGCACTACATCAGCAAGTTAAAAGTGTGGTCGATCAGTTGCATCATAATCCGCAGGTGTTCGCTGCATTGGTGCATGAGTTGCAAACCTACGGTCGGGTGGTGAATTTTGAATGGCAGGGAGTTGGTTCAGATGGGCAACCGGTTTGGCTGGTTGAGAATGCTTATATGGTTGATGATGGCCAGGGCGATAGTTATTACGAAGGTTCGATCAGCGTGATAACTGAGCGCAAACTGGCACAGCTGGAATTGCAGCATCAGGCTGAGCGAGATGCACTTACCGGACTGTATAACCGTCCGGCATTTGTTGCACAGATAGACAGGCATCTGAGTACGCTAGGCGCGCCGGGAACCGGTTTGTTCTTTATCGATCTGGACCGTTTTAAAGCTGTGAATGATACCTATGGGCATGCTATCGGTGATGAGCTGTTGCAGCAATTTGCAGTACGCCTTACACAGTGTTTTCGTGAATCTGATTTGGTAGCCCGGTTCGGCGGTGACGAGTTTGCTGTCTTTGTGACAGATGTTGCTAACAGTGCTCGTTTGCAGTTGTTGGCAGCACGGGTGCTGGAAACGATGCAGCAGCCGTTTGTATTCAGTGATGGTAACCGGTTTCAGACGACTGCGAGTTTAGGCTTGAGTTTGCTTGATCAGGAGTGCCGTAGCGCTGAAGACGGCTTACGTCAGGCCGATCTGGCTATGTATGAAGTGAAACGTAACGGCCGGGATAGTCAGGTACTTTATGATGATCGGCTGAATGCCCGGGCGCAGCGCCGGATTCGTCTTGAAGTTTGTTTACGTGCTGCTATCGACAATAAGGAGCTGGTGTTATTTCACCAGCCTGTCGTCGCGCTGAAAGATTCTCAGATAGAGGGTAGTGAAGCTTTGTTGCGTTGGTCTAGTCCATTGCTGGGAGATGTGTCTCCGGTGGAGTTTATTCCGTTGGCGGAAGAACTAAACATGGTGCAGGCAATTGGTGACTGGGTTCTACAGCAGGCAGTTGCTGATTTAGCCGAATTAATAAGGCGTACTGGCAACCAGCGTCTGTTTGTAAATGTGAATGTCTCACCTAAGCAGCTGCTAAGCGACTCTATTCTGATACGGGTTAATCAATTGCTGATTAACTATCAGTTACAACCCCATAATCTGCGTTTAGAGGTAACTGAGAGTGCTTTGTATAGTCATGAGGATCTGGCTATTAAGCAATTGCAGTCGCTGCATGATATGGGTGTTGGGATATATATTGATGATTTTGGTACAGGCCACAGTTCGCTGGAGCGGCTGGTTACTTATCCCCTGAGTGGTTTGAAAATTGACCGTTCTTTTGTCAGCAAGCTGGCGCCGGGTAATACCCAGGCCATCATTCTGCGGGCTACTGTAAAAATGGCTGAGTTGTTGGGGCTAACCATTGCTGCTGAAGGCATTGAAACCTTACAGCAGCAGCAATTCTTTGCTGACCTGGATTGTCAGTATGGTCAGGGCTTTCTGTTTTATAAGCCTATGGAATTGGCCAGATACGCCCGGGCACTGGGTGGTGATTCTACTGATGAGGAGGCGCCCGGTTTGGCGCATCCGTTTCCTGTTTAACCGATGTAAGGTTGTAAAGCTGATGGCAAGGGTTGTATCTGGACGTATAAAGTGGGTGTTTGGCCTGGGTTGTCTTTTGTTTGGTAGTTCTTCGGCTATGGCGTCGGAAATTAATATTTATTCTTATCGTCAGCCTTTTCTGATTAAGCCTATTCTCGAAGCGTTTGAGGCACAGTCGGGCATAAGGGTGAATGTTGTATATGTCAGAAAAGGTTTAGTGAAGCGTCTGGAAGTGGAGGGGGCTCAGTCAATAGTCGATTTGGTTCTGACCGCTGATATCGGACCTTTATATGCACTGAAACAGGCGCGCCTGACTCAGCCGGTCAAGAGTTCTGTTTTACGTGAAAATATTCCGGCTAAATATCGTGATTCAGATTCGCAATGGTTCGGTCTGACCTCCCGTTCGAGGATTATCTATACCTCTAAAAGTCGGTTGAGTGCTGATGCAATAACCCGGTATGAGGATCTGGCGGATAGCCGCTGGAAGGGCAAGCTATGCAGCCGCAGTGGTAAGCATAAATATATGTTGTCACTGGTGAGTAGTTTAATTCTGGCGAATGGTGAAACGGCAACTGAGCAGTGGCTCAGGGATGTTAAGGCAAATCTTGCCAGGCGCCCTAAAGGTAATGATCGTGCTCAGGTTAAAGCAATCAGTGAAGGTGTGTGTGACGTTGCGCTGGTGAATTCTTATTACTTTGGCAAAATGCTGACGAATGAACGTAAGCCAGAGCAGCAGGCCTGGGCTAACGCGGTACGGCTGGTGTTTCCAAATCAGTCTGATCGTGGTGCACATATGAATATCAGCGGGATTGCGTTGAGCCGTTACGCGCCTCATCGGGAGGAAGCCGTTAAGTTAATGGAATATCTTAGTGGAGAGCAGGCGCAGTTTATGTATGCCCAGGGGAATTTTGAATTTCCGGTAAGGGCTAATACTCCCAGGGCTGAAATTATTGAAACCTATATGCGTAGTTTTAAGGAAGATGATTTGCCTCTGGGTCGGATTGCAGCAAAACGTAAGCAGGCGCTGGAGTTGATTGAAAAGGTAGGCTTTGACGATTAACAGCTCATGTTTATTGAAATGGAATTATGACGGGTAAAGATCAGTCAGAGGAATCATTGCCGGATAAGGAAAAAACATTGCAGACTTCAGATTCGTAGATACAATGTGGCAGACGAAATTAAGGCGCGTTATCTAAACGTTATCTATGTTATGTTATTTGTAACTATACTTACTCAAGTTATTGATATTTATTGTTAAATATTTATTTGTTGGAAATGAATATCAAACGCATTAGTGCAGAGTTGTTTTAAAGCATTATCTGAGCTGGTCAATTTCGTCGCGTAGTAATTCTGTTGTAAGTTTGTTTGCGTGCCAGGGACGGAGTCGCGATTTAATGGTGGTCCCTGATGAGTTTGAGCCCGGCTATATTGGCTGAAAAATTAAAGCGACGTTTTAGTCTGGCATTTGTTGTTTTACTAATGTGTTTGTCGGTTATCTGGTGGCAGGCCAGTTACTGGTATGAATCCTACTTGCTTGAAGAACAGTCTCATAAGTTCGATCAGCAGGTGGATGGTTACGCACAAAATCTGGCGAATATTCTTAATAAGCGTTTTGCTCTTTTGCAGGGGCTGACGTCCTTTGTTGAAACTGACCTGGTGTCTTCTGCCAGGGGCTTGCAGAGCTCTGACGAGCGCATAGATACTTTTCTCAATGGTTTATTGTCTTCCTCTAAAGGTATTCGTAATTTTGCTATCGCTCCTGATGGCATCATCCGCAAAATCTCGCCGTTGCAGGGTAATGAAACTGCGCTGGGTCATAATCTCCTTAACGACACACGTAAAGCTAGTCAGCATGCCACTTTGCAGGCGATGCGGGAGCCGGGCATTGCGCTGACTTCACCAATGCAGTTAGTGCAGGGAGGCGATGGGATAGTTGCTCGTCAGGCTGTTAGTGTTGACGGTCATTTCTGGGGTTTAGTATCGATGGCGTTAGATATGGCGCCATTGTTGCGGGAAGCGGGTTTGCTGAATCCTGATCTGGGATTACAAATTGCTATCCGGGACAGTAGGGGTGAAGTGTTTTATGGTGAGCCCGGTGTATTTGGCAATGAGCGTCTGGTGCATCCGATAGATTTAATAGACGGGCAGTGGGAGCTGGTTGCGGTTCCTTTTGGTGGGGTAGACAGTGATGTTCGTCAGTACGTGTTAATTTTTCAAAGTGTTCTGGCAGCATTTTTTCTGATGGTGGTTGGTGTTATAAGCCAGCAAAGGCGTCAATATTCGCTAAATTCAGTATCAGCTGTTGATGTGAAAAGTCAGGAGCAGATGCGATTGCCGGGGCCGCCAACCTGGGCGGCGCCATTACTGACCTTTTGTGCATTGTTTATGGCAACAGTATCGCTGTATTGGTTTGTTCAGCGTAACGATACAGCCAGCCAGCAGCTGGCACTTAATAATAGTGCTTCAACTCTGGAGCATGATATTCGCCGTCGTCTTGATGCGCATAAAGAATATTTCGAACTGCTGGCGGATCAGATCAGTAAAGGTCAGCTCTCCAAGCAGTCATATCAGGAGCGGGTATCCCGTTATGTATTTGATCATCCTGGTTTGGTGAACGTTACCTGGGCAGATGAAAACTTCGTTATTCGTGATACAGCACCGTATGAAGAGAACAAGCATGTAGTTGGTCTTAAGCTTTTGCTTCCTGAGCCAAAGCGGGCTTCTTATGAGGCATTTGTCAGCCGCCAGTCTGTGTATACCGATCCATTTGTGGTTATTCAGGGGCATCCAGCCTTTGAACTGTATGTGCCGGTTTTCTCCGGCGCACGTTTTATCGGTACGTTGGGGGCTGTCTATAAAATTGAATACTTGCTGGATGGTCTGGTACCGGATGAAGTGCTGGAAAAATACCGGGTTGATTTTATCGATCGCAACGGACGGATCATTTTTGGTGAGGCTGAACAGAATACGCCTTCTCATCTGAGTCGAACCTTGCCGATTAGCCAGCTGCATGAATCAGTTTGGCTGCGCCTGAGTGCATATGACAATCGATCAGAAGAAAGTAATCGTTTGTTGTTTGTGTTGTTGTTATTACTGGCCACAGGTATTGGTATTAGTTTGTGGATGCAGTACCGGGAAAGTAAACAGCACTGGCGGGCCGGTGAAGTGTTGCGTGAAAGCCAGCGGCATTTTCAGGCGATCGCTCAGTCATCTCCAATGGCAATTATTATCAGCTGCCCTCAGAGCGGAGAAATAGTGTATGGCAATGCTCAGGCAGAGAAACTGTTTAACTGTGATGTCGATAAATTACAGGCCAGTTTTCTGGAAAGTTATTTTACCTTTGCAGAAGATTACAGCCGTTTTTGCTTGCAGATAGAAGAACAGCGGCATCTCGACAATTTTGAATTGTTGATTGATAAGTGCGGTACAGCTGATGCGCTCTGGGTTTCTATGTCATCCCAGGTTGCTATGTATGGTAACCGTGAAGCAATTATTACTAGTGTTATCGATCTTTCTGAGCGTAAAAGCCATGAGAATAAACTGTTTGAGCAGGCAAATTATGATGCATTAACCGGTTTGCCTAATCGTGGGCTTGCATTTGACCGGTTGCAGGATGCGATGGCACGGGCGCGTCGGCAGGGCAGTAAAATTGCACTGATGATGCTGGATCTGGATCACTTCAAAACAGTTAACGATAATCTGGGGCATAACGCCGGAGACCTGCTGCTGAAACAGATTTCAGAGCGGCTCTCTGGCTGTGTTCGGGAAGGTGATACAGTTGCGCGTCTTGGTGGTGACGAGTTCACGCTTATCTTGCCTGAGCTGCATGATGCTATGGAAGCTGAGCTTATCGCTGAGAAAATTATCAAAGCCAGCTGTGAGCCGGTTTTTCTGAACGGTCATGAAGTCTCAGTCAGTGCCAGTATTGGTATAACAGTGTTTCCAAATGACGGTGAAGATCAGGAAACGCTGTTAAAGAATGCTGATACAGCAATGTACAAATGTAAGTCCGATGGGCGTAATCATTTTCATTTTTATACGGAAGAAATGAACCGTCACGCTCAGGCATTGCTTAAGATGGAACTTGAATTGCGCCGGGCGCTGACACGTGAAGAGTTTGTGCTGCATTATCAGCCGCTGATTTGCACTCAGACCGGCGAAATAATGGGAGTTGAAGCGCTGTTGCGCTGGCATAACGACAGCCTGGGCAGTATAGCCCCGGACGTTTTTATTCCTTTGGCTGAGAGTATTGGCATTATTACTGAGCTGGGCGAATGGGTGTTATATCAGGCGGCTGGTCAGATTAAAACCTGGCGGCAGCAGTCTAATATGCCGCAGTACGTCGCCGTGAATGTGTCGGTTCAACAACTTCGTCAGGGACGGTTTGCTGAGCTGGTGAGCAAAGTGCTGCAAGATACTGATTTGCCTCCTCAGGCGCTGGAGCTGGAAATTACAGAAACTGTGCTGTTGGATAATACTGAACGTAATCACGGTATTTTGAATGTTATTGATGCGATGGGTGTACGGTTGTCGATTGATGACTTTGGTACGGGGTATTCTTCGCTGAGTTATCTGGGGCGCTTTCCGTTTGATACGCTGAAGATCGACCGGTCATTCATTAATGATGTCGATGAGCGGGATGAAGCTGCACAGTTGACCAGTGCCATTATTTCAATGGCAGATGTTCTGGGTTTAAGAGTTGTTGCTGAAGGTGTTGAAACCCAGGCGCAGCTGGACTTTCTGGGATCGCTGAATTGCGATCTGACACAAGGTTTTTATCTTGCCAGACCCATGCCGGCTGAGCAGCTGGAAGCGTTTGTCGCAGAGTATAAACCGGTATGCAGTCGGGTAATACAAGCCTGATTTAAGGTTGTATTAGCGTTGCACTGACCACTTGAGATCGCAAACAAACGGGCCGCATTATGCGGCCCGTTTTGCTTTCAGGAGTGAGGGGGGGCTCAGGCTGTTGCAGCCATTGTTGCCATCCGGTAAGTAACAATGTCTTCGACGCTCAGCACTGGCATGTTGTTTATTGCACCGAAATGCACGATTTCAGGAAGTTTAGCCATACTGCCGTCAGGGTTTGTCAGCTCACAAAGTACGCCGTAGGGTTGCAGTCCCGCAAGCTTCATCAGATCGATAGTTGCTTCCGTGTGGCCGCGTCGGGTCAGAACACCGCCTTCACGGGCGCGTAATGGGTATACATGTCCGGGGCGGGCAAGGTCTGCCGGGCAGGCATTCTCTGCAATGGCAGCTTTAACTGTAGTTACTCTGTCGGTCGCAGACACCCCTGTAGTGACACCTTCAGTGGCTTCAATGCTGACGGTGAAGGCTGTGCCGTACTGGCTGGTGTTGTCTTCTACCATGCTTGGCAGCTCCAGCTGACGAATGCGATCTTCATCCAGACACAGGCAGACAATGCCGCTGCATTCACGAATGAGCATGGCCATTTGCGGGACAGTAAGGCTCTCGGCGGCGAAAATGATATCACCTTCGTTTTCACGGTCTTCATCATCAACCACAAGAACGCCCCGGCCTTGACGAAGTGTTTCAAGCGCGGTGCTGATCCGTTGGGTTGGTGTACTTTCAGTAAATGGATTTATAAATGTTTCAGACTGATTCATGGTTATACCTTAATAGTAATCTTGCCAGAATCAGGGCGTACGGAACGGCAGTATATAATCTGTTGCTCGTGCAACAGCGTTTACCACCAAGCATGACACACATAGCTGCATCCAGCGGAATTTTTTCGGCTGAAGCAGGGGGTGTTGTTCATTCTCTTCCATCCGGACTCAGCAGTGTGTCACTGACAACACTGGCATTACCGTCGGCTCTGGAATCTTTCTGTGAAATCACCAGATCTGCTGACCCCGGAAAGCCGCATCGGTAACTGATTACCGTATTGGCATATATCCGGGCGCTCGCGGGCTGAAAAAGTTAGTGACTGAATTACCCGTTCACTTTGCTTTTATCACCGCCGGTGGGGAGTTTCACCCCGCCCTGAGAATTACCCGGACTATCCGGGTGAGGCGATATTCGACTAAATTTAATCAGGAGTCCAGTTTTTTAAGGCTAGTGTTTGCGGTATGGCGCAGGTAGTTCCAGGCGAGGAGGTTATCTAGCGCGAGCCGCGCTAATACTCCAGAAAAACCATGGGCTTAATATTGCTGAATATAATGACTAACGGGTTTACCTAAGTATTATTGTAAAATATAATGCGAACAATTCTTATTTGTAGTTGCGTTTATGTAGTGCTTAAGACTATCCGGTCTCATACAGGCAGCAGTGATTACAAATGTTCAGCAGCAGTAATCCAGATGCCGAAGGCATTTGTTAAGGAGCCCCGTTTGAGTCATCAGATGATCGATCAGCTACACGTACATCTTCCGGATGGTCAGGATATCCGTTTAGGCCGAAAGCCTGACCGGCCAGAGCTGGTTAAAACCTATCTTGATGATGCTGACAGATTAGCCGGTCAGTTACCGCGTCCGGTGCAACGTGAAGCTCACATGCTGTGTTATCAGCTGTTACTGGAAACGATTTGCGACAGCTGTGTACCGGTGCACTGGCGGCGACTTTGTAAGGACCATATTTACCGGCCGTTACTGGCGCTGGGCCGGTTGGCAAGGTCTGACAGGCAACGCCAGGCAGTAAGGCGCTGTTATCGGGAAGTATCAGTGCTGAGTAATTATTTTCTTTAATCAGAGATCTTTAATCATGGATTTTTGCGACAAACAGATAGCGAAGCTCGGGCAAGGTGAAATCAGGTGTTTATTCGGAGTGTCTCATTACTAGTGAGAATTTTAAGTCTGTCATTAACGCCGAGCTAACAAGATTGTTGATTGTGTAAAGGTCTTAATAAATTTCAGGCCGACGGAGTGAATATGAAAACACGTATTGAAAAAGACAGTATGGGCAGCCTGGAAGTGCCGGAAAATGCCTTGTACGGCGCACAGACTCAACGGGCGATTAACAACTTTCCGATCAGCGGGGAGGCAATGCCACGGGCATTTATTGAAGCCTTGTTGCTTATTAAACATGCTGCCGCTCAGGCAAATCAGGAACTTGGCTGCATAACAGCGCCTGTTGCAAAAGCAATCAGCGACAGTTGCGAGCAACTGAGTACGGATCCTGCGCTGATGAACCATTTTCCGGTAGATGTATTTCAGACAGGCTCGGCAACCAGTTCAAATATGAATGCGAACGAGGTTATTGCTTCATTAGCAAGCAGTGCTCTGGGCGATGCGGTAAATCCCAATGATCATGTGAACTTTGGACAGAGCAGTAATGATGTGGTGCCAAGTGCAATTCATATCAGTGCGGCTTTACAGCTGCAAAGCCGGTTGCTGCCGGCGCTGGAGTACTTGCAAAAGGCTATTGAAACCAAGGCTGTTGCAGTGGCAGGTTACTGTAAAACCGGTCGTACCCATCTTATGGATGCTATGCCGGTGCGTATGGATCAGCAGTTACTTGGCTGGGCCAGTCAGATTCGTCAGAACCGTGAGCATCTGGAAGCCTTGCTGCCAGCGTTACAGCAGTTAGCTCAAGGCGGCACGGCAGTGGGAACCGGGGTGAATACACATCCTCAGTTTGCGGCCTTATTTGCGGTGCGGCTGAGCACGCTGACGGGTTATAACTTTGCACCCTGTGCAAATACTTTTGCCGCAATTGGCTCTCAGGATACGGCTGTAGCTGTGTCCGGACAGCTAAAAACAACCGCTGTCAGCATCCTGAAAATTGCTAACGATTTACGCTGGATGAATTCCGGCCCGCTGGCAGGGCTGGGTGAAATATCACTGGAGGCGTTGCAGCCAGGTTCATCAATTATGCCGGGTAAAGTAAATCCGGTTATTCCTGAAGCAGCAGCTATGGCGGCAGCTCAGGTCATGGGTAATGACATGGCGATCAGTGTCGGTGGACAGTCGGGCAACTTTGAACTCAACGTTATGTTGCCAATGATTGCTGCCAACCTGTTAAAGAGTATTGAGTTGCTGACTAACGTGAGTCATTTACTGGCGGATAAGGCGATCTCGGGTTTCAGTGTTAACGAAGCAAAGCTTAACGAAGCGTTGCATCGTAATCCGATTCTGGTGACGGCACTGAACCCGGTGATTGGTTATGCCAGAGCGGCGGAAATTGCCAAACAGGCTTATCGTGAAGGCCGGCCAATTGTAGATGTTGCTGTTGAAGGTACAGAGCTATCCCGTGAAGAACTGGAAGTTCTGCTAGACCCGCAAAAATTGACCGAAGGTGGATTATAGGTGACAGCTATATGAGCAATCAGATACTTCACATGCAGCGCTGGCAGAAGCAGGTGCAGGCAGGTAATGAGTGTTTCAATGCCCACCAACTGTTTACGGCAGTGGCGCATTATCAGGCTGCTAAACAGCTTGCGTGGCAGTTGTTCACCCATTGGGAAGACCCGGCAGAAGCCGTAGCGGTGGTAATTATCAGTTATCACAACCTGGCTGATCTGTATCTTCGCCGTATGCAGTTAGATATGGCGGGTAATGAGCTGGAGAGGGTGCATAGCAGTTTGCTTAAAGAAATTTCAGAAGAAGCTGACTCTGCACGTTATCAGGCTTTGCTTTCAGGCATCCGGCGCACTTATCAGGCGTTACTGGAATTCTGTCAAAAGCATCGGCCTGAACAGCTGGATGCACTGAAATCCCGTCATGCAACAGAGCTGTTAGCGAGCTGATCTGGTTATTTTACGAAATAAAAAAGTTTCCGGTAACGGAAAACCCCCTGAATGCAGAGGCCTGACTGGGTGAACCAGCGTCTCTGCTCGCGTATTTATGATAGGAGTACATAATGATTCACGGTATTTTTAAGCAGCTTGACGCCATTTGTCAGTTCTCAGCGGTGGATGCTCACTGCGACATTCCTTGTAAAATCTATGATCCGCAAATTGCGCAAATTGCAGCGCTGAGTGTTATTCGTTTTATAGATTTGATTCAGGAGTTGGCAGAAAAGGACAGTCTGTCACTGGCGGAGCAGGCTCTGCTGGGACGACTGGTGCAGGAAAAAGAGACGCATGCCGCAAAAGTTAAAGAAGAAGTACGGGTGATCTGGGGAGATTATTTTAAACAACCTCAGTTTGACCAGTTCCCGAATACCAATGAATTGGTACACAGTATTATGTTGACGGGATCTGCCTGTAAGCAAAATATCGCTCGCGAGAATGGTGAAAAGCTGCTGACGCTGGTGAATGAGTTTGCTGCCAGCTTTTGGGCGACTAAAGGTGTTGAAACCTTTGCTGCTGAATGCTCTTATCCGCCTGCAATGCAAGTGACTTATCCTAAATTAGGATAAGCTATTCAGGCTAAAGCTCAGCAGTTTAAACAGTAGCAACAGTGGTTAGCAGGTAGACGTAATGATCAGTATTCACCGGGTTCGGGGGCAAAGTATGTTACCGACCTTTTCAGAGGGTGATTATGTGCTCTGTTTAAGGCCTCTGTCACTGTTACCGCTTAAGGTAGGGGATGTTGTAGTCGTACAGCATCCCCGGTTTGGTCGCATTATTAAGCGTATCGAAACGCTTAATGACGAATCAGCGATGTGGCTGCGAGGTGATAATCCTCAAAGCACATCAAGTGAAACAATGGGGTGGTTAGCCAGACAAGCGTTGATTGGGCGGGTTGTTTTGCATATCGCTAAGCCCGTATCTGAAACTGCCTGAGGGTTGGTATATAAGATATCCTTTCCGTTGGCAGTCTTGCTATCATATCAGTGTCGCCAAGTAGTGTTATTTCATTTTGATTTACTTTGAGTTGGTTAACTGATGTCTGATGTTTATCCGCGTAATCTTCATTCTGCTTATCACGCCCATGTCTATTTTGATGCCAGCACGCTTGCGTTTGCGCAAGCATTGTGTGAGCAGGCAGGCCAGCAATTAAATGTTCAGGTAGGGCGGGTGCATGAGCGTCCAGTGGGGCCGCACCCATGCTGGAGTTGCCAACTTAGCTTTACCTCAGCAGATTTTGATCAGGTAGTGCCCTGGCTGGATGCTCGCCGTAATGGTCTGGACGTTTTAGTACATGGCCTGACAGGTGATAATCTGAAAGATCATACGGACTATGCATACTGGTTGGGCAACGCGCAGACGCTTAATCTGGAAATGTTTCGTTAAACCGGGTTTAAGCACCGCTCTTACTGGTGTTATGAAGTAGCCTGCGGTAAGCTTCGCGCCGGTTCATAATGCCAGAATCAGTCTGATATATTTCTCGTTCACTGGTTTACGAACTGCTCGCCTTTGATGCCAACCAAGAGATAGATTCTATATGAGTTTTGCCGATTTAGGCTTATCGACGCCATTGCTTGATGCTGTTAGCGAACAAGGCTATTCAGAGCCGTCTGCTATTCAGGCCGAAGCAATTCCTGCAGTTATCCACGGTAAGGATGTGATGGCGGCAGCCCAGACAGGTACCGGTAAAACGGCAGGCTTTACCTTGCCTATTCTTGAGCGTCTTAAGGATGGGCCCCGGGCGAAGCCTAATCAGGTGCGGGCGCTGATTTTGACACCTACACGGGAGCTGGCAGCACAGGTCGGTGAAAGTGTGGTTGATTACGGCAAATACCTGACCTTGCGTTCTGCTGTTGTATTTGGCGGGGTAAAGATTAATCCGCAGATGCAAAAACTTTGTAAAGGTACAGACGTTCTGGTGGCGACACCTGGACGTTTATTGGATTTGTATAACCAGAATGCTGTGAAATTCGATCAGCTGGAAGTATTAGTATTGGATGAAGCCGACCGTATGCTTGATATGGGCTTCATTCATGATATTCGTAAGATCTTGCGTGCATTGCCGCCTCGTCGTCAGAACCTGCTGTTTTCAGCGACGTTTTCTGACGAAATTCGTCAGTTGGCAAAAGGGCTGGTCAATGACCCGGTAGAAATTTCAGTTACTCCCCGTAACGCAGCCGCTACTTCAGTTAAGCAATGGCTGAGCCCGGTTGATAAGAGTCGTAAAGCCGCTTTGCTGATTAAGCTGATTAAAGATAATGATTGGCAGCAGTTAATTGTATTCACGCGTACCAAACATGGTGCGAATCGTCTGGCGAAGCAGCTGGAAGCAAAAAATATTACCGCTGCGGCTATCCATGGTAATAAGAGTCAGGGCGCGCGTACCCGTGCACTGGCAAACTTTAAAGCTGGTGAAGTTACCGCGTTGGTCGCTACTGATATTGCGGCCCGCGGCCTGGATATTGAGCAGCTTCCTCAGGTAGTGAACTATGATCTGCCAAATGTGGCGGAAGACTATGTGCACCGTATTGGTCGTACCGGACGTGCCGGAGCCAGTGGTGAAGCAGTGTCTTTGGTTTGTGCTGAAGAACTGGAGCAGCTGGTGGGCATTGAGAGCTTAATCGGTAAGTTGGTTGAGCGTATAGAGGTGAAAGGTTTCGAGCCTTCAGAGCCTTTACCTTCTAAGCCGCTTAAAGCGCTGAAAAAGAAAAAGCCAAAGAAGTCTAAGCCACAAGGTGAGCGTCAGTCCGGTGAGCATAAAGATGGACAGCGCTCTGCGGACAATGCCCGTGGTCATAAGCCTGCTGGTAAGAATAAACGCCATCGCAGTGATAGCCAGTCAGCTAAGGGTAATGGCAGTGGTGAACAGCGTGCTTCGGGTAATCGTGGTGGGCAGGATGCATCGGATGCAGCCAAGCCAGGAAACCGTCGTCGTCGCCCGGCTCAAAAAGCGGATGTAAATGGTAACCGCGCCGAGCAGGGACAAAAGCCTCAAGGTAATAACGGTTCGCGTAATGCTGCTTCCAGGAATGCTCCTCGTAAAAATAACCGTTCCAGTTCGCAGCGTCAGGGTGCTGGTCAGGCAAACTGATTCATTCCATAACTGAAGGAGTGTAATAGAGATGAAAATCGCTGTTTTTGCTGATGTGCAGAATCTCTATTACACCACCCGTCAAGCATATAACCGTCAGTTCAATTATCGTAAGCTGTGGCAATCTCTTAGCGCGGAAGGGGAGATTGTACTGGCCAATGCGTATGCTATTCACCGTGGCGATGATAAGCAGATGGGGTTTCAGAAAGCGTTGCGGCATATTGGCTTTGATGTGAAGCTGAAACCGTATATCCAGCGCAGTGACGGCTCAGCAAAAGGTGACTGGGACGTCGGTATTACAATTGACGTTATGGAAGCCGCCAGTCAGGTGGACCGCATTGTATTGCTCTCCGGCGATGGTGACTTTGATTTACTGATGCAGCATATTCAGCAGCACCATAATGTTACTGCTGACGCTTACGGCGTTCCGAATCTAACTGCTAACTCACTGATAAATAGTGTGAACAGCTTTTATCCTATTGATACGGATCTATTGCTTTAACCTTTCGATCTACTGATCTCATTCCCTGAATTTTATTCAACAGTCATAAATAAATTGAACTTTTATGGTTGTCTTCAAAGTCTGAATCTTTATAATCGACGATTCGTCACTAAAACTTCATGTGCCTGACACATGAAATATGTAAGTTAAGCAAAGCATCAAGAGTAAAGAGCATTAAATGAGTCCTCGCCAGGTTGATGAACGTACCCTCCATGACCGTGAACAGCAAATGCTGGATGCGGCAGCGTTACTGATCGAGAAGATTGGTGTGGAAGGTCTGACGATGGATAAGCTGGTTAAAGAAGTCCCGTTCTCAAAGGGCACGGTTTACAGCCACTTTACCGGTAAAGAAGATATGTTACTGGCGCTGTGTAACCGGGGAATGGGGCTACTAGGCGGTTATTTTCGCCGTGCTTATCTCTTTGAGGGCAGTACCCGCGAGCGCATGCTGGCACTGATGTTTGCGTACCTGATTTATTCGCAGATTTATCCGATGCTTTTCATGCTTGTAATTAGTGCTAAGGCGCCGGGAGTTATTGAAAAAGCTTCCGAAAAACGCCGTGATGATCATCATGAGCTGGAGCAAGCTCTGTTTGCCAGTGTTGGTGGGATTATTCAGGATGCCCTTGATAATGGTGATTGTCTGAATCCCAACGGCCTTTCGCTGGAAGAAATTGCTTACACCGGTTGGGCCAGCTCTTTTGGCGCTATTACTCTGTTAGCTAAAGGGGCAGAGGATTGTGTGGTGCGGGGAGAGTTGTGTCCTCAGGAAGTTGTGCTGATTTCGGTACATACACATCTTGATGGCCTGCAGTGGTTACCTTTACTGCGGGAATACAATTTTGAACAGACAGTTGAGCGTCTAAAGCGAGAAGATTTTGCAACTGAAGTACAGTTGTTAATGGCTCGTTGCGGCGGGTAACTGCCTGATTTAAAAGCTTTATAAGAAAAAATAGGTGCGGCAGAAATGCCGTTTTTTTAAACCTTTATAATGACGATTCGTCAAAAAGGCGGAGAAATGAAAGACAAACTTTTCTCAACGGTGATTAAGCATCCTGTCTGGGTGGCTTTACTATCAATTATGTTGATAGTGGGTGCAGCTTATGGTGCTAAAAATCTTGTATTTAAGAGCGACTACCGGGTGTTTTTCAGCGAAGATAACCCGCAATTACTCGCATATGAGGCAATGCAGAACATATACAATAAGAGTGATAATGTTTCATTCGTTATTGCACCTGCTGAAGGTGATGTGTTTACCCCGGAACGATTAGAAACGATTCGTCAGATTACTGAAGATGCCTGGCAGATTCCGTATTCAACCCGGGTTGATTCGATCACTAACTTCCAGCATACCTGGGCCGAAGAAGACGATATGATCGTTGAAGATCTGGTTCTGGAAGGGGCTGTTTTGGATCAGGCTGCACTTGACCGGGTGCGTCAGGTCGCTGTTAACGAGCCATTACTGCTAAATAACCAGATTTCCTCAACTGGTCACGTGGCTGTAGTGAACGTTACCGTACGTCTGCCAGGAATTGATCCGGTAACTGAAGTGCCAGAGGTTGTGGCTAAGGTTCGTGAGATTCAGCAGAAGTATATGCAGGCAAATCCTGATATTAGCATTCAGCTGTCTGGCATTGTGATGATGAATAACAGCTTTGCTGAGTCTTCCTTAGAGGATAATGCCACTCTGGTACCAGGCATGTTCCTTGTTGTTATTATCGCTATGATTCTATTGCTGCGCAGCTTTACCGGTACGCTTTCTACAGTGCTTATTGTTGCTACCAGTATTGCGGGAGCTATGGGGCTGGCAGGATGGGCTGGGTTGTTTCTTACCGGGCCTTCAGCCAGTGCGCCAACTATGATATTGACCCTGGCGGTTGCCGATTGCATTCATATTTTGAGTACGATGAAATATGAGATGCGTCTGGGTGTAGCAAAACGTGAAGCTATTCTGGATAGCCTGCGGGTTAACTTCCAACCTATCTTGCTGACGAGTGTGACGACAGCGATTGGTTTCCTGAGTATGAACTTCTCAGACTCTCCACCGTTCCGTGACCTGGGTAACATTGTTGCTGTTGGTGTAATGCTGGCATTTATTCTTTCCGTTACTCTGTTCCCTGCGTTGTTGATGATTCTTCCAGTGCGGGTGAAAGTGCGTAAGGAAGAAGAGCGTGATTCAATGCGTTCCCTGGCTGCTTTCGTGACTAATAATCGTCGTGTACTGTTACCGGTGATGACTGTGATCATGGCTAGCCTGATTATGTTCTTGCCGCAGAATAAGCTGAATGACGATTTTGTTAAGTATTTCGACGAGTCAGTGCCATTCCGTCAGGCAACTGATTTTATGCAGGACAACCTGGCCGGTATGACGCAGCTTGAAATTTCTCTGGGCAGCGGTGAGTCCAGTGGTATTAATGATCCTGGTTATTTGAAGGTTTTGGGTGAGTTCAGTGAATGGTTGCGTGAGCAGCCAGAAACAGACCATGTTAATACCTTGTCTGATACGCTGATGCGTCTGAATAAGAACATGCATGCGGATGATGAAAGTTATTATCGTTTGCCGGATGACCGCGAATTGTCAGCGCAGTATTTGTTGTTATATGAGATGTCATTGCCTTATGGGCTGGATCTGAATAATCAGCTTAACGTTGATAAATCAGCGACACGAATCATTGCCACTATGACGAATATGACCAGTAATGAGCTGATACAGGTTGAAAAACGTATTCAGGGCTGGTTTGTTGCGAATGCACCGGATATTGAAATGGAGATTACCGGGCCTAACCTTATGTTTGCACATATTGGTCAGCGTAATATTCAGAGTATGTTGTCCGGTATTGCCATGGCATTGGTGCTGATCTCAGTATTGCTTGGCTTTGCTTTACGCTCCGTACGGTTCGGTCTGATTAGTCTGATTCCTAACCTGGCTCCAGCGGCAATGGGCTTTGGTGTCTGGTTCCTGATCGACGGACAGGTAGGCTTAGGTCTGTCGGTTGTGGCCGGTATGACATTAGGTATTGTGGTCGATGATACAGTGCACTTCCTGAGTAAGTATCTGCATGCTCGCCGTAATAAGCAGGCAGACCCTGAAGCGGCTGTTCGCTATGCATTTGGCAGCGTTGGCCGGGCTTTATGGATTACCACCTTTGTATTGGTTGCAGGCTTCTTAGTGCTGTCCTTATCAAGCTTTAAGCTAAATGCTGATATGGGGTTACTGACAGCTGTAACTATTTTGATTGCACTGATTGTTGATTTCTTCTTCCTGCCGCCTCTGCTGATGAAGCTGGATGCTGGTCGTGTTGAAGAGCCGGTAGATACTGCCGAAAAAGAATCTGTTATTAAACCTGAAACTGCAACGATGACTGCAGGAGAGCAACATGCAAGTAACTAAATCTTTCAATCTTATGCTTGGAGCCGGCCTGTTGGCGTCTGGGATGTTGATGAGTTCGCTGACGCTGGCACAAACAGCTGAAGAGCGCGGTCTGGAAATATCTCAGGAAGCTAAACAGCGTGATCTGGGTTGGGGAGATATGCAGGCAGAAATGCTGATGGTGTTGCGGAACAAGCAGGGTGAAGAAAGTGTCCGTGAGATTCGTATCAAAAACCTTGAACAGGAAAATGACGGTGATAAGAGTCTGACTGTTTTTGATAAGCCCCGTGATGTTAAAGGTACGGCTTTTCTGAGTTTCTCGCATCCTGTAGGGGCGGATGATCAGTGGTTGTATTTGCCTGCACTGAAGCGTGTGAAGCGAATTGCTTCGCGTAATAAGTCAGGCCCTTTCATGGGTTCTGAGTTTGCGTTTGAAGATCTGAGTTCGTTTGAGATCGAAAAATATACTTATAAGTACTTGCGAGATGAGGCCTGTGGTCTGGGACAGTGTTTCGTGGTTGAGCAGTATCCGGTAGATAAAAACTCTGGTTATACCCGTCGGTTAGTCTGGATTGATCAGACAGAATACCGTACTGAAAAAGTTGAGTTTTATGACCGTAAAGACAGCCTTCTGAAAACGCTGACGTTTGAAGGTTATCAGCAGTATCTGGATAAGTACTGGCGTGCAGACGTACAGACAATGATTAACCACCAGAACGGTAAAGGTACGGATCTTAAGTGGTCGGGTTATGCGTTCCGTAATGGTCTGAAAGATTCGGACTTTAATAAAAATACTCTGAAGCGGGCGCGTTAATCATGGCGTTCAGTCATATGGCAGTAGCAGCTCTGGCGTTCGCGCCAGTAGCTGCCAGTGCTGAAGATGTGTTTTTTGAAGTATCAGGAAAAGTTGCCGGACAGCTACAGGGCTTCACTGAAGACGGTCAGTTTTCCGGACAAAATTACGATACTAATCTGTCATTCAGCATAGAGCCTGAGTTCTACTGGGAATGGAATGACGGTGAAGACTCAGTCGTGTTCGAGCCTTTCTACCGTTATGACGAGCAGGACAGTGAGCGAACCCATGGCGATATCCGTGAGCTGAATTGGCTCAGAGTGGGAGATGGCTGGGAGTTTCGTGCAGGCCTTGGTAAGGTTTTCTGGGGAGTGACTGAGTTCCAGCACCTCGCAGATGTTATAAACCAGACTGATGGTGTCGACAGTTTTGACGGTGAAGAGAAGCTTGGTCAGCCAATGCTAAATCTATCGTTGGTTTATGACTGGGGTATCGTTGATGCGTTTATTCTTCCGGGCTTTCGTGAGCGTACCTTTGCGGGTCAGGATGGGCGCTTGCGTTCTGGTCTGGTCGTTAATACCGATGCCGCTGAGTACGAGTCTGCCGCCGAAGAAAAGCATGTTGATCTGGCGTTACGCTGGAGCCACAGCATCGATGTTTTTGATGTCGGCGTTTACTGGTTCCGCGGTACGAACCGTGAGCCGATTCTGCAAGCACGCAGTTTTGGTGGTCAAACAGAGCTTGTACCTGTATACCAGCAGATTGATCAGATCGGTTTTGATGGTCAGGCAACAATTGATTCATGGTTATGGAAGCTGGAAACCATCGTTCGTGATAGTAAAGATGACCGTTATGCGGCATTGCAGGGCGGTTTGGAATACACCTTTTATGGTATCAGTGAAACCAATACAGACTTAGGTTTGTTGTTGGAATACGGCTGGGATGAGCGTGGTAAAAATGCCACTTCAGCAGCCCAGAATGATATCTTTTTAGGTACCCGCTTTACGCTCAATGATGAAGTCAGTACAGAGATATTGCTAGGTGGTGGTATCGATGCTGATTACGGCAGCCGGAGCTTCTTTATCGAAGCCAGTCGGCGGGTAGGGGAAGACTGGAAAGTAAGCCTTGATGGCCGTTTCTTTAGCGCTGATAAGGCCAGTGATCCAGCAGTGGCACTGGCGGAAGATGACCGTATCCAGCTGACAGTCGAACGTTACTTCTAAAACCTGATATTCAAACATATAAACCGGAGCTTGCTCCGGTTTTTTTATGCCTGAAGTAATTGCCAGGAGCTAAAATAAAATTGTGTAATGGTTATGTAATATAATTAAAACAATAATTTATACAAGGTATCTAAACTTTAACAGTAAGAGTTAATTGTTTTTGATTACCCAAAATGACAGAGTGTTATTAATTTTTAATTGCAAATGAATATCATTTATATAGAGTTGCCGCAAATATTATGAGGCAGTACCTGGCCTCTTTCACGGTAAAGGCGACTCCTGATTCGAGGCGTTTATAAAGCAGTAGTGAGGAATTAAATGTCTATCAATAGTTGGCCTCTGACCAGGCAGTTGAGTCTTGGTGTGTTTGTCCTGGTGGGTGTAATAATGGCTGTGTTGATTGGTGTGGTTGGGTATGAATCCCGGGCTGTACTGATCGCTCAGGCAGAGCAATCTCAGGACCGGCAAGTGGAGGTATTAGCCTCTCAGTTGGATACTGCATACGGCACTATTATCGATAATACTGAGCGGCTCGCGAGTACCTTCAAAGGGCTGTATCCGGATGCGTTAGTATTTGATCGTCAGAAGACTGTTCAGGTAGGTGATTATGCCAGCCCGCTGGTGACGCATAATGGTGAAGTTGTGAATCTTGATTTTACACAAGTTGATAAATTTGCCCGTATGACCGGCGGTAATGCAACAGTGTTTATCCGTTATAAGGATGATTTCTTGCGTGTAACGACATCACTGAAAAATCTTCAGGGTAAGCGTGCTATCGGTACGTTGCTGGGTAAAGGGCACCCAGGGTTTCAGCAGTTGATGCGCGGTGAAGTCTATCTGGGCGAGGCGCGGTTGTTTGGTACTGATTATATGACTAAGTACACACCGGTAATGAACAGCGGAAATGTTGTAGCAATTTTATACGTTGGCTTCCCAACTTCTGATCTGTTGAAGCAGTTGCGCAACAACTTGTTAATGACCCGGTTTGGTGACAGCGGTCATGCAGGCCTGGTTTACAATTCTCAGAGTAAGCTCGCGGGTAAGTTGATCGCTGATCAGCGCAGTCAGGGTGAGGCTCTCAGTGTTGCTTATAGTAATGCATTTTTTTCTGATGTCGTGGGTAATGGCAGTGGTGCGTTTGAATACACTGACGTAGACCATTCAGAAGGTGTGCGGGTTAGTTATCGTCAGGCTGGTAGTAGTCCGTGGACAGTGTTCGCGATCAGTTTTAAAGAAGAATATAGCCGTCAGATTCAGCCGTTGCTTTGGTTGCTGGTGGTGATGGCTGTAGCAGCTGTTGCTGTACTGGTTATTTTGTTGTCTTTGTTTTTGCGTCGCTCGCTGGGGCCGCTTAAAGAGGTCGGTAGGGTACTTGAATTAGCCGGGCAAGGGGATTTAACGGCTGGTTTCAAAAACCGTCCAGATGCTCAGAGTGAAAATGAACTGACGCGCTTACAGTTACGGGTTGCGCGTATGTTGGAAGAGTTTTCGACAGTGATCGCGCGGGTGCGCGCATCTGGTGACGATGTAGCAACTGTTTCCTCTGAGATTTATGTCGGCAGTGATCAGTTGCAGGAAGCTGCACAGGCGAGTAGTGAAGAAATTGTGCAGGTTTCGGCAGCGATTACTCAAGTTGCTGATTCTATTCATCATGTGGCTGAAAATGTGAGTTCTGTATCTGCTGAGGCGGATACAACATCGCAACTGGCACTGGATGGTAAACAAGCGGTTGCAGAGGTAGAGCAGACGATTAACCTGTTAAATACTGAGTTTGCTGAGGTAGTTGGTTCTATCAGTAAATTAGAGCAGGACAGCGCGGATATCGGCAGTGTGGTCGAGGTGATCAACGCTGTTGCTGAGCAAACTAATTTGCTGGCGCTGAATGCCGCAATTGAAGCTGCCCGTGCCGGAGAGCAGGGACGTGGCTTTGCGGTGGTAGCTGATGAAGTTCGAACACTGGCGCGTCGGGTACAGGATTCTACAAAAGAGATTCAGCAAGTAGTGGCTAAATTACAGTTAAATGCCAAGCAGGCATCTGAACGTATGCGGGCCGGTGAGTCGCGGGTGTTTGAGAGTGTCGAAAGGGCTGAGCTTGCCGAGGGCTTGCTGAGTCAGATTCAGGCGGCTACACAGCGTGTACGCGAGCGCATGATGGATGTTGCCAGTGCTACTGAAGAACAGAGTTGTGCATCAGAGCAAATTAGCCAGAGTAGTCAGTCGCTACAGGAAAGATCCCGTCTGGCTGCAGAACGGGCACATGCAAGTTCAGAGGCAAGTCAGGCTATGCAGTTGTCAGCTCAGGCTTTGCAAGGGCAGGTAAGTCAGTTCAAAATCTGAATTCAATGCAATAAAGCGCCACCGGTTGGTGGCGTCTTCGGTTTTTGCTCTACAAATTGTCGTACCCATTTTCAGTTGACCCAGGTTTTATCAGCAGCTAGGTTTAGCTTATGTTGATACGCAGTGAGTATGCAGGGATTGCATATGCTGTTTGTTGTTTACAGGTGCGCCTGTGTTGGTCACATAATTGGAAGGATTGCTGAATGGCTTATTCGACAAAGCATCTGTTGTTGTGGTTTTGTGTTTTTGTATCAGTACTTTCTTTTGCTGTCCGGGCAAGTGATCAGTCCCCTCTGAAGGTTATCGCTTTAACTGATTTTAAGCCTTTTATCTGGTGCGAACAGGATCAGGCAGAAGGTATTGATATAGAGCTGGTTGCCGAATTGTTTGGGCGTCTTGAATTAGACTACGAAATTGAATGTGTGCCCTGGAAAAGAGCGTTATTTTATATTCGAAGCGGTAAGGCTGATGTTTTGCTTTCCGGCTATAAAACCGCTGAACGTGAAACCTTTGCGACCTATCCGAAAGTACCGGTTCATCTCACGGTGTTCAGTGTTTTTGTGCGCAAGGGTGATGACTTTGTATTCAATAATGTTGCTGACCTGACAGGCAAAAAGATAAGTGTACCGGCGGGTTTTAGTATTAATTCGGAGTTTGATGCTGCCAAGCAATCAGGCCAGTTTGTATCATATGAAACGAATACAGTTGCCAGCGGTTTCCAAATGCTTATGAGCGGCCGTGTAGATGCCTATGTGAATGAGCGCCATGTGGGGCTGTATGCATTGCATGAGATGGGCATCAGTAATGATGTAGTGCCATTGAAGAAGCCTCTGCATGAACCGCGTCCCGCGTATATGATTTTTTCGAAAAAATCGGCTGTAAATCAGAAACTGCTGGTCGATGCAGTAAATACCACACTGCAAACGATGTGGGCTGAAGGAACAGTTCTTGAGATTACAGATAACTTCACCAGCCGGTTGTTACCTATAGCGACGGTGGACTAGCTCAACATCTGTTCATGTGCTGCAAATGTAGCTTGTGGCGCAGTTTTCTGGCCAGTTGGTCGACAAGTATATTCAGTAATGCGGCGCTAATGATTAATAGTAAGGCAACATCAAAGCGAATTTCCTGAATTGCGCTGTCGACGAAAAATCCCAGCGTGTGTATGCCGAGTATCCCTAAAATTGCGGTTTCCCGCATGATTACTTCCCAGCGATAAAACAGAATTGCCATAAATGGATTATATATACGTGGCAGCACTTCATAGCTGTAACGGTTGAAGCCCGTGCAGGCATCTTTTCTGAGTGGCATTTGTTCGCTGCGTTGGGCAAGCAGGTGAGCGATTAGTGCTCCGTTATGCAGCGACAGTGCGACTATCGCTGGCAGCATTGATGGTCCCCAGAGCTGAAGTAATATGTAAGCGAGAAGGTATTCAGGAGTGGATCGGGCAATAATCAACAGTAATTTACCGCTACTGCGACCAAAGCTGTTTATGAACAGTCTGGATGCCAGCGGAAATATCAGTAATGCAATAACGCCAGTCAGGACCAGGGCAATCTGAGTCAGTATAAGAGTGTTAAATAGGCCGGGCAGTATCTGGCCGGAGAAAATCTTCTCCAGCCAGTGGAGTAGATTAAACAGTGTGTCGGTGCTCCAGATTTGTTCGGCATTACGTAATGGTGCAGGAACAATGTCAGACGTAAAAAAACGTTTGATGTTTTGCCATTGAATGCTTGCATTGCCTGCGGGGTTAAAGTGTTCCGAGAATATTAGCCATGGACTGATGATTAGCCAGGCTGGTAGCAGACGTTTGTGGCACCAGAATTTGATACTGGCGATCAGAGCAAAGAATAATAGCAGTAAGCTAGCTACTTCAGAGTAATAGCCCTGACTAAATGAAGCTTCGAGATAATAGCCAAGTGTTGGCAGACCGATAAAGCCGAGTATGGCGCTGGAACGGATGCCGCATTCAAAACGATAACGGGTATAGCTGACAAGATGTGGCCAGGCCTGGGCGATACGGCTATAGAGCAGGCTGGTAAGGCGGCTGCGATTTGCAGCTATTACCCGGGAAGGGGTGTTTGATGTCTCTTCAAGTATTTCTGCATAGACTTTAGCGAAGACACCGCTGTAAGGCAGAGCGATAGCTAATAATCCGGTTAAAGGATGCAGGCCAAAGCATTGCAGAAAAATGAGTGCCCAGAACAGTTCATGAACTGAGCGCAGGCTGGCACAAAGGGTACGTAACCAGCGGCGGTGGAACTGAGTCGCTAGAAGTAAGCCGCAGCAAGCAGCCACGGCAACGCCAAGTAATGCGAATGCGATGGTAACAATTAATGCGCTAATGGCAATGCTGATGATGTGGGTATCTGGCTTTAGCCAGGCGCTGAAAAAGCGCTGCATTTCCAGCATGGGGTTGATGCTGGTGATTGATATATCAGCAAGGCAGATGCAAAGAATCGCTACCAGACAGAAGTATAAGCTGATGCGTAAGCGGGAGGAGTGGCTAATTAAGCCTGGTTGTCGGCTGCTGTCCATAATTGTCAGGAATCGAACACTTTAGTAAAAGTCCAGCAAGCTTTGGCGTGACAGTCTGTCTGCTGGCTGGTCCAGCGCTATCTGGCCATCGGCAATGCCGATAATGCGCTCTGCGAAGTGTAATGCCATATCCAGATCATGAAGGGCAATCATTGCGCTGGGGTACTGTTCGCGTAACAGGCTCATGACTTGTCCTGCTCTGGGTCCGTCGAGTGCCGAAATTGGCTCATCAGCAATGAGTATGTCTGCCTGTTGGTAAAGTGCGCGGGCTATAGCGACACGTTGTTGTTGTCCGCCGGATAATTCACCGGTGGCTTGCCAGCATTTATCAGCCATATCCAGGCGGTCCAGCTGGTGGGATATAGCAACAATGTCAGTTTTTCTGGGACGCAGTAAATTGGTCAGGTTGTACAGGGTTGAGCGTTGATGCAATCTGCCCATGTATACATTTTGGTAAGCGGACAGGGAATCAACCAGTCCCAGATCCTGGGGGATGAATGCGACCTGCTGTTGTGATGACAGCAGGTCATATGCCCGGTTGAGCAGCGATGACTTGCCGCCACCGCTTTTGCCGATGAAGACTGTGAATTGATCGGCGTCAATGTGCAGTGAAACAGGCCCCAGGACCTGCTGCTGGCCATATTGAACGCTGATATCTTCAAGGGCAATGGCAGGCATTAGTCGATCAGGCCTACTTGTTTGCCAACTTTAAGGATAGGGTCAAAATCGGCGTTGGTTGCCGGAATGAAGCCTTTGCGTGGAAAGCTTGCCAACAACTCTTCATCCTGCATATTCAAAAGAGCCTGTTTTACTTTAGCGGTAAAGCCTTCACCAAATTGGCTGTCCAGATCGCCACGGACTGTCCATTGGTAGTCAGGGTAGCCTGGTGTCTCACCAATAACGTTGACTTTGCTGGTGTCTACTTTGCCTGCAGCAACTGCGCTGTCCCAAACTTTGTAATTTACCGCGCCCAGCTGATATGCGCCGGTTTCAACCAGAGCAATTGTGCGGGAATGGTTGCCGCTGAATCCGACCCGGCTAAAAATATCATCCGGGGCCTGGTCAAATTGCTTGCGTAGGAAAAACTCAGGCATCAGTCGGCCAGATGTTGAGCCTTTGGAGCCAAAAGTAAAAGTTTTTCCCTGCACGTCTGAAGGTAGTGTTTTGCTACTGGCATCCGGCTGTGAGATGAGGCCGGTGCTCTCATGGGCAATGAAGTAAGATTTAAAGTTAGGATCCTCAACATCTTGTGCGATTGCCTGAGCACCAGGGACCAGCAAACGAGCTTTTACACCTGACAGGCCGCCAAACCATGCCAGCTGTACCTGGTTGTTACGGAATGAAGTGATTGCAGCTGCGTAAGACTTAACCGGTACGAAGCGGACCTCGGTATCAAGCTGTTCCTCCAGGTAACTGGAGACCTTCGCAAAGCGTTCTTTCAGACGGGTTTCATCCTGGTCAGGAATAGCAGTAAATACAAAAGTAGGTGCGGCATGAATAAGGCTGCTGGACAGAGCTGCCAGGCAGGCTATCAGAGTGTTTTTAAGTTTCATTACGAGCTCGTTATAGAACAGAATCAGTGACGGCAGGGTTGGCTGTTGAGTTAACAGATAGGTTAACTGTTCAGCGGCGCGCATTCTTACATATCTGCTTTATAAGCTCGAGAGTTATAAGGTTTTTTTAGGAAAAATAGTGGTCTTCCGGTAATCAGGCTTTAGCAGTCAGGTCGCGTGATTACCGGGATGTGTTTTTACTTAGAGGTTGAGTTGACTGCGTAGTACTTCAGCTGTACTGCGCAGGCTATCGATATCCGCATAACAGCCCTGAAGATGACGGGCACCAATTGCCTGTACTTCACGCCCGTGCAAGACCCGCTCGTTGTTAAACAGAATCAGATCGCCAGACTGCAGTTTGTGTGTGCGTTTGCAGCGATCACCCTGAACGATGCGCATGAATGTCTGATATGCATCGTAAAAGGCTGTCATGATCTCAAAATCAATCTGGAATGGCGCCGATGATCGATTGTTAATCCGTACTTTGACTATTTCGCCTTTGCTGTTGGTCGTGATCATAGTGTCTTTGTGTTCGAGTACTGCATCCTCACTGGCGAAGCGGAAGCGAACCAGTTGATTGGTTAGCAAGGCAAATTTTTCTGGGTGTTCTTCACGTAAAATGCGCGCCGCTTCGAAGCCATCGGTTAAGGCGGTAACACCGCCTTCTTCAGCCTGAACTAAGCAGTGCAGTAGCTGTAGGGTTGGCACCGGATCTCGATATGGGTTGTCAGTGTGCAGGCTCAGTGGCATTGGTGTATACGCCAGATTCTGAGGCTTTTCTTCGGTTTTAACTTCAAACAATGTGCCGTAGTTGGTTTGCCGGACAAAGCCAAACAGATCGACAGTTTTAAGAATCATACCTGCCTGAGCCGGTACTCCGCTTAATTTAGTAATGCCGTGACTAATGAGTGCATCCAGCCACGCCAGTTTAGTGCGGTCATCGCTGATAACTTCGTCATAGCTAAAGCTGATGCTTTCTAAGTCGAGTTCGCTGCCCCATAAAGTGGCAGTCTCTGGCGAGATAGCAAGCTGGTCATAGGCGTGTTTGGTGAGATAGGCCTTTGTGAATTCAGATTCGTGAGCGTGCGGTTCTGCAAAGCGTACCCAAAGGCCAGTTTCAGTTTCACGGCTTTCTGCAATTTGAATATCTGCTGGCAGCTGCCATGTTTCATGCAGTCGCTGGCCGTTGGCATGACGGCACTCAGGACAAGGGCAGTTGTCCCGCAGCCACAGACTGTGAAAACGCTGGTTATTATAAGTAAGCATGTCTTGCATAACTGAATCTCTCGAAAGGTTTATCAGACTGTTCGCTATTTGCATTCAGTGCGTAGCTTGACGGCGCTGAATTTTGATTGATATGGTATGTTGATTTTATGACTATTGATATGGATTTTATAGATACAAATATGGACTTTTATGATTTGGGTGTGAAGATTTAATGACAATTAGTGGTTTTGGCTATGCAGCTGACTGATGCAAATTTAAGCTTGTCTCTGGTGCGTTCATACTGGCAGCAGGCAGAGCTAGACTGGGCATATCCAAGTTATCAGCGTCCTTATAACTGGCTGATTTATACCCGAAGCGGTCGTGGTTATGTGGAGTTGGGCAGTCGGCGTTTAAAGCTGTTGCCGGGCAGTATGGTGGTCGTGCCTTTGAACCGTGAATGTCATTACCACTGTACGGAACCTATGGAGATAGGTGCCTGTGCATTTACGTTGCAAATGTCACCAGGTGTTGATGTGTTTGATTTGTACCGGGTACCAGATAACCCGGTTCCAGTGAGTGATGCACAGTTATTCAGCGATATCATTGATGCGGATTCTCAGGCTGGTTGTACGTTATTAGCGATGGGGGCTGTATTGCGGTTGCTGGCGCCAGTGCTTGAAGCTTCTACTACCAGAGGGGAGTCCGGTCAGGATGAGGTCAGAATGCAAAAAGTGCTTAGTTATATTGATCAGCATTTGTCAGATTTAGATATGACTGATTTGTCAGAACAATTGGGATTCAGTGATGGCCATTTTAGTCGTTGGTTCAGTTCTGCGTTGGGGGTTTCGCCTAAACGTTATGTGATTCAGAAACGGGTCGAGTCTGCTACCCGGTTGCTATTGTTTGGTGGCCAGAATATTGAAGCGGTGGCGAGGCAGTGTGGTTATGAAGACGCGTTATATTTCTCGCGGATCTTTAAAAAGTACACCGGACTGTCGCCGCGTGATTATCGCAAGACAAAGCAGTTTGATTTGGGCAGCCAGTAGGTTTTGCTCTGAAAAAAATTATCGCTCATGATATGAGCAGATTTATATATGGTGAGGAAGATGATCAGTAAGAATGAAGTAACCCGGGATAATATAGTTGAGTATTTACTGGAAGTGTTTGCAGTGCGCGGTCCTGAGTCGTATTTGGGGGAGCCTGTTTCAATGGCGGATCATATGGAGCAGTCTGCTGCCTGTGCCGTTGAAGATGATGCGCCTGACTCTCTTGTTATTGCGGCGTTGCTGCATGATATCGGGCATTTTATTGGTGACTTTCCGCTGGATGCCTTAGAAAACGGGACTGACAATCTTCACGAAGATGCCGGTGGCGCAATTCTCCAGATGTTTTATCCACCAGAGGTAAGTGAACCAGTGCGTTTACACGTGGCAGCTAAGCGTTATCTGTGTACTGTCGATGAAACCTATTATGACCGTTTATCTCCGGCATCGATAAACTCGCTGAATCTGCAGGGTGGTAAAATGTCTGCGACTGAGGTGTCAGAGTTTGAGGCTAATCCGCATCATAAGGATGCTGTACGTCTGCGTTATTATGATGACGACGGAAAAGTCGCTGACCGCACCATCCATAAAGTTGCACATTACCGGCCACTGCTGGAGGCATTACGTCTGCAGTAAAGTTGATTTGAAATTGATTATAAGCCGCATCTTTGCGGCTTTTTTTGTGTCGCAGATAGTTTGATAGTACAAATGTAGTATTTTTACTGACCATAATGGTGTCAGTTGATTCTGAGTTGTTGATTAAACACTGGTTTTAATGAATACTCTGCCTAGATGGTCTGCTTTGTAACTTTCTGAATATATAAGGTTTTCGCTCAGGTATTTAGGGCGGAACATAAGGAAGCAAAATATGCTGCGTAAATTGGCTCTTAGCCTGGCAATCGCCGGAGCAATGAGTAGCACTACAGCCCAAGCACTGGGTCTGGGTGAAATCCAAATTAAGTCGGCGTTAAACGAGCCGCTAAGAGCTGAAATACAACTTATTCAGGCTCGGCAGTTAAACCCCCAGCAAGTACAGCCAAGAATGGCTGGTATAGATGAGTTCGCGTTGGCGGGAATTGAGAAACTGCGTTTTCTGACAGATGTTCAGTTTAATGTACAAATCCGTCCTGACGGCAACGGTGTTATTTATCTTTCTTCCGCCGTGCCTGTCAAAGAGCCGTTTTTGAACTTCCTGGTTGAAGTTAATTGGCCAAGTGGGCGTTTGGTACGTGAATATACCGTACTGCTAGATCCGCCTGTATATGATCCTACACCTGCAACTGTTGCTGCTCAGTTACCTAAAATCAGGTCTGAAGCAATGGCTGCGGCCCCTCAGCCAGCACCGGTAGTGCCATCAAAGCCTGTTTCTAATATTCAAAGCCGTGCTGATGGTAAGTCTGAAGTATATGTCGATGTAAATGATACTTTGTGGCATATCGCAGAGCAGAACCGGCCATCAAAAAATATTTCTGAAGCGCAGATGATGCTGGCGATTCAGCGTAAAAATCCGGATGCGTTTACCAACGGCAATGTAAATCAGCTGAAAGCAGGTGTTGTGCTGAAAATGCCAACGCTTGAAGAGGCGCAGAAGCTGACTCCAAAACAAGCTAAAGAAGAGTTCTGGCGTCAGACAGCGGTTTGGAAGCAGAACACGGGTAAAGCCTCAAAAAAGCAGCAGTTGGATAGCTCAAAAAAAGGTGATGTCAGCGTAAAAAAAGCGACTCCGGCTGAGCCTGTTGCTGAATCGGGTCAGCTTAAAATTGTAGCCTCTGCTGCTGAAAGTGCAGAAAACGCAATGGCTGATGAGCAGTCTGGCGAGATGTTGAAAGCGGCAGAGTCAGAGCTGGCATCTAAAAATACTCAGCTGGAATCAGATCTATCTGCAGCGCTTGAAACTGTTGATCAGATTCAGCGCGAAAATGAAGAATTATCAGGGCGAGTGGATGCGCTTGCTCAGCAGATGGAAAGTCTGCAACGTTTACTTGAGCTTAAAGATCAGCAGTTAGCTGCATTGCAGGCTGAATTAGATGCAGCTAAAAAACAGCAGTTAGATGCTGAGCTGGCTGCGCAGCAAGAAGCTGAAAGTGGCATCTTGCCAACTATCATGGGTGTGCTGAAAGACTTCGGTCTTTATATTGCTGCCGGTGGTGCTGCGTTATTGGCGTTAATTGGTCTGTTGGTGTTCTTCCTGAAGCGTCGTAAAGATAAGGACGAAGAAGAAGGGGCTGAGCTGGAGCAGGCGGTAGTTGATGCTGAGGCTGATATTGGTGAAGCTGCCCTGGCTGCGGATGATGAGGTTGCCAGCGCAGATGTTGATGCTGAAGAAATGGCGTCAGAAGCTGAAGAGATTGCAGTAGCGGATGAGGTTGATCTGGATGACCTTGAGGACCTGACAGAACTGGATCTTGAAATGGATCTGGATGATAGCTTTGCTGAAAACCCGCTGGAAGAAGTTGATGCTGATCCGCTGGACGAGACGATCGATGATCAGGAGTTTGATCTGGGGTTAGATGATGGCGAAGAGCTTGATGTCGATCTGGCTGAGCTTGATATTGCAGATGTTGAAGAAGCGGTTGAGCCAGCAACTGTAGCAGCTGATCCTCTTGAGGATGATTTCGACCTTGATCTGGATATGGATATTGATGAGCCGTTTGCTGCCGCCGAAGCGCCTGCCGCTGAAGCAGAGCCGGAAGAAATGGCTGATCTTGAAATTGACGATGCGTTGGACGCAATTCTTGAAGAAGATGATGATGCATCTATTGATGATGTGTTAGCCGAGATTGATGATAATGATCTCGAATTTTCTGCAGCGCCAGTCGTTGAGGAAGAGCTTGATGATGATCTGACTGCTGATTTGGATGATGTGCTGGCAGAAGCTGAAGACGGCGATAGTCTTGATTTCACGCCGCAGGCGTTACCCGAAGACGAGCCGGAAACTGTAGCGGCTGTTGAGGGAGAGAGTGCCGACGAGCTGGAATTTGACTTGTCTGCATCAGAAGATGATGACGATGACGACCTGGTAGATCTTGATTCACTGTTAAATGAAAATCAGCCTGAAGTACCAGTTGCTAATGTTCCTGCTGCTGAAGTTGCAGTTGAAGATGATGCGGTAGATATCGATGATCTGATGGCGGATCTGCAGTCCACCGATGAGTTACCTGATGCTGAAGATGACGACATGGTTTCTCTGGATGAGTTGCTGGGTGAGTCATCAGACACTCCAGCTGCTGATGCTGTGCCTGAGTATGTGGCGGCGCATCCTGAAGTTGAGAGCTTGCTTGAAGAGGCTGTCGCTGAAAATGATGATGTCGTGCTTGATGAAAAGGCTTTTACGGGCGGTTCATCCGCTGATGAGCTTGAAGCAACATTCTCGCAGGATCTTGATGCTGATCTTGATTCAGAACTGGAAGCTTTGTTAAGTGGAGATGATACTGGTGCCGGCGCTGCTGATGACGGCCTTGATGGTATTAACTTGCTGGATGGAGCCGACGAAGTTGAAACAAAACTGGATTTAGCGCGTGCTTATATCGATATGGAAGACGTTGATGGTGCGAAGGATATTCTGACTGAAATCATGCAGGAAGGCAGTGAAAATCAGAAGCAGGAAGCTAGTTCTTTGCTGGAGTCTCTGGTCTGATAGCTATTGTTTAAGTACCGAATAATAGCTGGCTTTTGAGTGCAGTGTTTTAAACATTATTGATATTAAGTAACAAGTTATGTCACAAAGGGATAATACCCATTCAGAAGGGGCGACTACGGTCGCCCCTTATCGTTTTGCGTTATGTGTTGAATATGCCGGCGGCAATTATCGAGGCTGGCAAATTCAGACAGAACATAATGTTCCGACTATTCAGGCTGAAGTTGAAGCCGCACTCAGTAAAATTGCTAATGCGCCGGTGAGTGTTATCTGTGCCGGGCGTACTGACGCCGGTGTTAGTGGTACCTATCAGATTATTCATTTTGAAACCTATGCAGAGCGTGATCTTCGTGGCTGGGTTATGGGGACTAATACCCAGTTGCCTGATGATATAGCCATTAAATGGGCGAAGCTGGTAGACGATAGTTTTCATGCCAGGTTTTCAGCGCTTGAGCGACGCTACCGGTATTTGATTTATAGCGCTAAAGTTAAGCCGGCGATACTCAATAAAGGTGTTACCTGGACGCATAAATCACTGGATGTTGAGGCAATGCGTGAGGCGGTTCAGTATCTTATTGGTAAGCACGACTTTACGTCTTACCGGGCGGTAGGCTGCCAGGCAAAGAGTCCTGTGCGGGATGTGCGTGAATTTAATGTTTACCGTGAAGGTGATTTGATTGTTCTGGATGTCAGGGCGAACGCATTTTTACACCATATGATTCGTAACTTTGCCGGGGTGCTGATGACAATTGGTGCAGGCGAGGCGGAGCCTGTTTGGGCTAAAGAAGTGCTTGAGGCAAAAGATCGCCGAAAGGGTGGGGTGACTGCGCCGCCGTTTGGTTTGTATTTTGTGGATGTGAAGTATCCGGAAGAGTATGAATTGCCAGCTTCAGAGCTGGGGCCGTATTTTTTATCCTGCTGATGCAGGGTTTTCAGGCTGTTAAGGCATCAGAACAAGAGTCGGTTTTCATGTCTTAGGAGTCTCTTGGGGCTGTGCTTGGCAGATCTATCTGGTAGTATGTTCGGCTTCGAAAATGTATATAAGATTTTTTCATCAGGCATTGATCAGTGCCTGTACAAATAATGAGAAAATCCCTATTTAAGCCTGTCTGGCAGGCTGTATAACAGGCAAGCAGGAGAACTGCAGTTGGCGGTTGAAGCGGCTACTGGCAATTCAGAGCAGAATAAAGTGACGTCTGGTGTTGTTGCCCGGGTGAAAATCTGTGGTATCACCTGTCTGGAAGATGCGTTGCTGGCAATAGATGCAGGTGCTGATGCGCTGGGTTTTGTTTTTTATGCACCCAGCCCCCGTTATGTCAGTCCTGACGTGGCTGCGGAAATAATTCGGGAGCTGCCTCCATTTGTGACAACCGTCGCTTTATTTGTTGATGCACCTGTTGCAGAAATACAGTCGGTTATTACTCTTACCCAAATCGATCTGCTGCAGTTCCATGGCAAAGAAACCGCTGATTACTGCGAGCAGTTTAGTCGTCCCTATTTCAAAGCCCTGCGTATGTCAGCTGATCTTGATGTCAGTGCAACTGCTGCTGAATATTCTTCGGCCCGGGCAATTTTGCTGGATGCTTATCGCAAAGGTGTACCTGGTGGTACCGGCGAAAGTTTCGACTGGCAGAGAATTCCGTCCGACCTGTCTAAGCCATTAATTTTGGCTGGCGGTTTGGATGAATCAAATATTTATCGCGCTATTACTGAGGTTAGCCCATTTGCGGTTGATGTTAGTGGTGGAGTAGAGCGAATCAAGGGACGTAAGTCTCCTGAAAAAATTAATACCTTTATGAGTGAGGTGGCACGTGCCAACTACAGCTGAACTTGCAATCGCAAAACAGATGCCTGATCAGGGAGGTCATTTCGGTGATTTCGGTGGTCGTTATGTATCTGAAACCCTGATGGCTGCTTTGCAGCATCTTGAACATACTTATGAAACGCTGTGGGCTGATCCAAAGTTTCAGGAAGAATTTGACCGCGATCTTGCTCATTACGTAGGGCGTCCTTCGCCTTTGTATCATGCTGAGCGTTTGTCCCGTGAGTTAGGTGGTGCGCAGATTTATCTGAAGCGTGAAGACCTTAACCACACCGGTGCGCATAAGGTAAATAACACTATCGGCCAGGCGTTACTGGCTAAACATACTGGTAAGCCTCGTATCATTGCTGAGACGGGTGCCGGTATGCATGGTGTTGCCAGTGCAACCGTTGCTGCGCGTTTAGGGCTTAAGTGTCAGGTATATATGGGCGAAGAAGATATTCGCCGTCAGGTAATGAATGTTTACCGTATGAAGCTGCTGGGTGCTGAAGTTATTTCTGTAAGCTCCGGCACAAAGACTCTAAAAGACGCCATGAACGAAGCAATGCGTGACTGGGTTACTAATGTTGATAATACTTTTTATATCATTGGTACTGCCGCTGGCCCGCATCCTTATCCAAAGCTTGTACGTGATTTTCAGTCAATTATTGGCCGTGAAGCCCGTTCACAGTGTCTGGCTCAGGCGGGTAAACTGCCGGATGCGCTGATCGCTTGTGTTGGTGGTGGTTCTAATGCAATTGGTTTATTCCATCCGTTTATTGAAGATGCTGATGTTCGTATGATTGGTGTTGAAGCTGGCGGCAATGGTTTGGAAACAGGTGAGCACGCTGCGCCTCTGACCGCTGGTCGTCCGGGTGTTTTACACGGCAACCGTACTTACCTGATGGAAGATGATGCTGGCCAGATTTTGGGCACGCACTCAGTATCTGCGGGTCTGGATTATCCGGGTGTTGGTCCTGAGCATTCTTACCTTAAAGATATTGGCCGGGCAGAATATACCGCGATTAATGATGATGAAGCACTTGATGCGTTCCGTCGTCTGACGCTGGTTGAAGGTATAATGCCTGCGCTGGAGTCCAGCCATGCGATTGCCGAGGCAATGAAAATGGCACCAACCATGGGTAAAGATCAGATTTTGCTGGTTAATTTATCTGGTCGTGGTGATAAAGACATGCATACCGTTGCTGCGATTGATGGTATTAAGGTTTAACAGCGGTTTACGCAGACAGCGAAAGAGTACTGAATACTATGAGTCGTATAAGTTCCTGCTTTGAAAAATTGAAGGTTGAAGGTCGTAAGGCGTTAATTCCTTACGTAACTGCTGGCGATCCGGCACCGGGTGTTACGCTGCCGTTAATGCATGCAATGGTAGAGTCCGGCGCAGATATCATCGAATTAGGCGTACCGTTTTCTGACCCTATGGCAGATGGCCCGGTTATTCAGCTGGCGTGTGAGCGTGCGCTGAGCCATAACACCAGTTTGCGTGATGTATTAGCAGTTGTAGTTGAGTTTCGTAAGACTGACCAGACTACGCCAGTTGTCTTGATGGGTTACCTTAATCCAATCGAGGTGATGGGCTATGAAGTGTTTGCAGAAGAAGCGTCTGCAGCCGGTGTTGATGGTGTGCTGACTGTTGACCTGCCGCCTGAAGAAGCAGTTGAGTTCGGTGCACTGATGAAGGCAAAAGATATTGATGTTATTTATCTGTTAGCGCCAACAACTGTTGAATCACGTGTAGAGAAAATTTGTGCTGCTGGCAGTGGCTACGTTTACTACGTATCAGTGAAAGGTGTGACCGGCTCTGCCAGTCTCGACGTTGCTGATGTGGCAAGTAAGCTGGATGTCATCCGTAAGCATACAGATATGCCGGTTGGTGTAGGTTTTGGTATCCGTGACGATGCCTCTGCCCGGGCAGTTTCTGAGGTTGCAGACGGTGTAATCGTCGGCAGCGTACTGGTTAATAAGATCGCCGAACTGGCTGATCAGCAAGATAAGATTCCTGAAGCAGTGGCTGCGATTACCGGTAGCATGCGTCAGGCTATGGATAAATAAGCCCGCTGAAGAAATGCGGTTAGTGGAGTTATAATGAGTAACTGGCTGGAAAAAATTGTTCCGTCTCTGGCGCGTACTTCAGAGAAAAAGCGTACTAACATTCCTGAAGGTTTGTGGAAGAAGTGCGTTAAGTGCGAATCGGTACTGTACCGCCCAGAGTTAGAGAAAAACCTGAGTGTTTGTCCGAAGTGTGATCATCATATGCGTGTTGGTGCGCGCCCTCGTTTGGAAATGTTTCTGGATGAAGATGGTCGTCAGGAAATCGGAGCTGAAGTGACTCCGGTTGATCGTCTGAAGTTTAAAGATTCCAAGAAATATAAAGACCGTTTAGTGGCTGCGCAGAAAGATACCGGTGAAAAAGATGCGCTAATTGCTATGCGCGGTGAAGTGAACGGTTTACCTGTTGTCGCGGTTGCTTTTGAATTTCGCTTTATGGGTGGTTCAATGGGTGCGGTTGTTGGTGAGCGTTTTGTACGTGCTGCTAACGTGGCTCTTGAGGAAGGTATCCCTTTGGTTTGTTTCGCGGCCAGTGGTGGGGCGCGGATGCAGGAAGCTCTTATTTCACTGATGCAGATGGCGAAAACCAGTGCTGCATTGGAAAAACTCAAAGGCGCAGGCATTCCATATATATCAGTATTAACAGACCCTGTTTACGGTGGTGTTTCTGCCAGTCTGGCAATGCTGGGTGACCTGAATATTGGTGAGCCTCGCGCTCTGGTTGGTTTTGCCGGCCCACGGGTTATTGAACAGACCGTGCGTGAGAAACTGCCGGAAGGTTTCCAGCGCAGCGAGTTTCTGCTGGAGCATGGCCAGGTTGATATGATCATTAATCGGGGCGAAATGCGCGACCGTTTGTCATCCATTTTACGGATGATGCAGGGTAAGCCGGCAGCATAAGCTGTATAGAGTAATATTCTGAAAGCCGATTTTGCATAGCAAATCGGCTTTCTTGTTTTTGATTGTTTTTTAGAATTTCCGACCTGTATCCGGTCGCGATGTATGGCAGTGAATATGTCTGAGCAAACAGCGAATAAAAAAGATCTGGCACAATGGTTGAGCTGGATTGAACAGTCTCACCCAAGTGAAATTGAGCTTGGGCTCGAGCGTTTGAATGAAGTGTATCAGCGACTTAATCTGGATCTTACCGCTTCGAAAGTGATTATTATCGGTGGTACAAACGGTAAAGGTTCTACAGTCGCGATGCTTGATCAGGTGCTGCGTGATGCAGGTAAAACTGTTGGCTGTTTTACGTCACCGCATTTTTTGCGTTATAACGAGCGGATTAAGCTTAATGGCCATCAGGCGCAGGATGATGCGTTAGTTTCGGCATTTGAGCGAATTTATGCTGCTTGCGGTGAGACCTCGCTGACATACTTTGAATACAATGCGCTGGCTGCTCTGATTGTGTTCGCTGATGCTCAACCGGATGTCATGCTGCTTGAAGTAGGGCTGGGTGGTCGTCTTGATGCGATTAACATTGTCGATGCAGACATTTCGGTCGTGACGACTGTGGCAGTCGATCATATCGACTGGTTGGGCGATGATCGTGAAAAAATTGGATATGAAAAAGCTGGTATTTATCGTGCTCAGCGACCAGCTGTTTGTGGCGATCCTGATGCGCCGAAAATGCTGCTTGATTACGCTTCTGAAATTGATGCTCAGTTATGTGCCCGGGGTGTGGATTTTGAACTAACTGAGCATGCTGATGGTCAGTGGGATTGGCAGGGTAAAACCGCAAAAGGCGATCAGGTGAGTTACATTGGTTTACCGGATATAAATTTACCGAAACCAAATGCTGCTGTTGTGATCCAAGTATTAAGTTTGCTGGGCATTGCACCAGATCAGCAGGCGCTGGCTAACAGTTTATCAGCGGCGCAACTGACTGGGAGATTGCAGCGGGTTGAGCTAAATGGCTGTCAGTATACTCTTGATGTGGCGCATAACCCCCAGGCGGCAGAATACGTTGCTAAGCGTCTGAATGCTGAAGTGTGTTCAGGTAAAACCTGGATGGTGTTGGGGATGCTGGCTGATAAAGATATTTCTGAAGTGCTGGGTTATCTTAAAACCCTTGCTGATGAGTGGTTATTGGTTACTCTGGATGTGCCGCGTGGGCAAACCAGCGCAGCTTTAGCAGGCATGCTGCAGCAGCAAGGTGTCGCCAATGACATGCAAACTACTTATGATACTGTGGCGCAGGCGCTGGAAAGCCTTGCGACTAAGTTGAGCGCCGGTGATCGGGTTGTGATCGCTGGATCATTCTTTACCGTCAGTGGTGCGCTGGCGGCACTTGAACTGGAAGGCTAGTGTGACAGACGTGTTCAAACAACGCTTGGTAGGTGCAGTTATCGTGATTTTGGCAGCAGTGGTTTTGCTGCCTGTCTTATTTGACGGTGCCGGTTACAAGGAGCGTCATCTGGAATCCCGTATTCCTGCTGAGCCTGCGCTTGCTGAAGTGGTGATTAATGAACCTGTTAATCAGCGTTTGCCGGATACCGATACGCCGGCTGAGCCTCAGCCAGCAGTGACAATCAAAGCAAAGCCGGCAGCACTGGCAAAGGCGGTGGATAAAGTAGCGCCTGAAATTGATCTGAGTATCGATACGCCAACGCTTGATGCTGAAGGTGTAACTGTTGCCTGGACTTTGCAATTAGCCAGCTTTAAAGATGAAGATAACGCTAAGGCGCTGCGTCGTCAGTTGATTAAAGCAGGCTACAAAGTTTATACCCGCAAGAATGGCAGTCTGATAAAAGTCTTTGTGGGTCCGGACGTGCAAAAAACTAAGCTTGAGTCATTGCAGGGCGGGATTAAAAAGCAGTTTGGCCTTGATGGCATAATCGTGCGTTTTACCACGCGTTAGGCATTGGGTAATGCCGTAGGCTCTGGTAGAATCCGCGGCATTGCAGATAACAGGCTATTTTAGCCTAATGACAGTCCCTGAATCAGGGCTTGGGTAACTGATTGTTATGACACTGAACTGGGCCGATTGGGCAATCATCGGTATCGTTGTTTTGTCGGGTCTTTATAGCTTGCGTGGTGGTTTCGTAAAGGAAGCACTGTCGCTGGTCACCTGGGTTGCAGCTTTTGTTATCGCGCGTCTTTTTGCTCCTTCTATGAGCACCTTACTTGATGATTTTATCAGTACGCCTTCAGTACGTATCGGTGGGGCTTTTATTCTCGTGTTTGTCGCAACCTTAATGGTTGGCGCTATTCTTAATAATTTGATCGGTTTGCTAGTACAAGCGACCGGTTTAAGTGGCACGGACCGCGTTCTGGGCGTAGGCTTTGGAGTGGTGCGTGGTGGATTAATCGTTGTAGTACTGGCGGCATTACTGGTGCGTTCACCAGTCGTCAGTGATCAGTGGTGGAATGAGTCCCAGTTAATTCCCCACTTCCTGTTGCTTGAAACCTGGACCCGTGACACAGCCACCGATATTGGCTCGTTGATCTGGAATATAGGTGTCGACGGGATCAATAATAATTAACTTTGCTGTAATTGCTTAGCTGAGGTGTCTTAAATGTGCGGTATAGTTGGCGTGGTTGCCAAGTCCTATGTAAACCAGACGATCTTTGATGCCCTGACAGTGCTTCAGCACCGTGGTCAGGATGCTGCAGGCATGGTGACCTGTGAAGGTGATCGTTTTTTTCTGCGTAAGGATAATGGTTTAGTCAATGAGGTTTTCCGTACCCGGCACATGAAGCGCCTGGTAGGTAATCTGGGTATCGGTCATGTCCGTTACCCGACAGCTGGTAGCTCAAGTGCTGCTGAAGCTCAGCCTTTTTATGTTAACTCTCCTTACGGTATTGCTCTTGCGCACAATGGTAATCTGACCAATGCTGAGCAGTTAGCTGAGCAGATGCGTAATGAAAATCTGCGTCACATCAACACAACATCTGACTCAGAGATTCTGTTAAATATCTTCGCGCATGAATTGCAGCAAATTGGCAAGTTAGTGCCGACAGCTGAAGATATTTTCACAGCCGTTAAAGCTGTGCATGAACGTTGTACTGGCGGATACGCAGTCGTTGCTGTTATTACTGGTTATGGCATTGTGGCTTTTCGTGATCCTAACGGTATTCGTCCTTTGGTTTACGGTAAGCGTGAAACATCTAACGGTACTGAGTTCATGGTTGCTTCTGAGTCGGTTGCGCTGGATATTTCCGGTTATACGCTGGTGCGCGATATTGCGCCGGGTGAAGCTATCTTTATTTCTCAGGAAGGCGACGTGAGCACGCTGCAGTGTGCACCTAAAGCTGATTTTGCACCTTGTCTGTTCGAATACGTGTATCTGGCGCGTCCTGATTCCATTATGGATGAGGTGAACGTTTATAAATCACGTATGCGTATGGGTGAGAAGCTCGCAGAAAAGGTTATGCGTGAGCGGCCTGAGCATGATATTGACGTTGTTATTCCTATTCCGGATACCAGTCGTACATCCGCTCTGGAAATGGCGCATCATCTGAACGTTAACTTCCGTGAAGGTTTTATCAAAAACCGCTATATCGGCCGTACCTTTATCATGCCGGGTCAGGAAATGCGTGAGAAGTCAGTGCGTCGTAAGCTGAATCCGATTGAGTTGGAATTTAAAGATAAAGTCGTCATGTTGGTTGATGATTCTATTGTACGTGGCACGACTTCCCGTCAGATTGTTGAAATGGCACGTGATATGGGAGCAAAGAAGGTGTATTTCGCTTCTGCAGCACCTGCGGTTCGTTACCCTAATGTGTATGGTATTGATATGCCGTCCGTAGATGAGCTGATTGCACATGACCGTACTGATGACGAAGTGGGTCAGCTGATTGGTTGTGACTGGATGTTGTACCAGGACCTGGATGATCTGAAAGAGTGCGTACGCACCGGCAACGAAGAAATTAATAACTTTGATAGCTCGGTATTCAACGGTGAATATATCACTGGTGATATCGATCAGGCATATCTGGACCGGATTGAGGCGAAGCGTAATGATGCAGCTAAAGCCGGTGAAGATCAGAAAGATGATAGTGATTCAACGGATTTGCTAGCGATCAGTTAATCAGGTGTGTTTACGGCTCTTACTATTTAGCAAAGGGCTTGTTTGATTTTTAAAAGGGAGTGTCCGGGAAGCTGGGCGCTCCTTTTTGTTTTCAGTAGTGAGCATTGAAAAACATTTTGATGCTGTAATTACGAATTTGAAGTATCTATTTATGAAAATAGTTTTAGCACCGATGGAAGGTGTTGTTGATGCAACAATGCGGCATATGCTGACAGACATTGGTGGCGTTGATCAGTGCGTCACAGAATTTGTGCGTATTTCTGACCGGCTATTACCGCGAAAAGTATTTCATCGTTTGTCGCCGGAGTTACTTAATGAGGGTAAGACCGCTAGTGGCGTGCCGGTGATAGTGCAGTTGCTTGGTAATAATCCCGAAATGATGGCAATGAATGCCTGTCGGGCTGCAAAGCTTGGTGCGCCGGGTATTGATCTTAATTTTGGCTGCCCGGCTAAGACGGTTAATAAGAACCGCGGCGGTGCAGTGTTGCTGCAATTTCCTGATGAAATTCATAGCATAGTAAAAAAAGTCCGCGAAGAAGTACCTGAGGATGTTCCGGTCACCGCAAAAATGCGCCTCGGATTTGCTGATAAGTCTCTGGCGCTGGAGAATGCCCACGCGATTGCTGATGCTGGCGCTAATGGTTTGGCGGTGCATGCCAGAACGAAAGTAGAAGGTTATAAGCCGCCTGCTCACTGGGAGTGGATTGCACGTATTCGGGAAGCTATCGAAATACCTGTTACTGCTAACGGTGAGGTCTGGGATTACCAGGACTATCTTAAGTGTCGTGAAGTCAGTGGTTGCGAAGACGTCATGATTGGTAGGGGGTTAATTGCTGCGCCTGATTTAGGTTTGATGATTAATGGCTATAACTCGGGTCAGCAGTTCGAACTAATGAGTTGGCCGTCTATGTTGGCGGTATTGCAGGATTATCTTGAAAGGGTTGTGGTGCAGATGGCGCCTAAATATGTGCATGGTCGGTTAAAGCAGTGGCTTAAAATGATGCAACGCCGTTACCCGCAAGCTGAGCAGTTGCTGCAGGAAATGCGTACTTTAAAAGAGGTTAGTGAGGTACGAAATTTTTTGCAGATGTATAGAGAAGCAGCTCTTTAGCAGAAGCGCGGGTCACTGAATTCTCAGTGGCCTTCATTAGTCGTTTTCATGACTTTTTATAATTGATGACTATTTTTTGAGTGCAAATACTCAATGCAGTTTATTGTTGCCTTAAGGCTACAAACTATACAGCTAATGCCTTTCTAGTACCCAATCTGTGATGTGTGTGGATTGTTCGATTCACCAGACAAAAGTAGTATTCGCTAAATACCCACTTGTCTGATTACGACAAAAAGAATTAGTTCCGGCAAGGGTGTTTTTTTCGCTGACATGAGTAGCTTAAAGAGGTTCTATGAAAGTCTCACATAAAATTGCAGTGATAGCGTCTGCTGTTGTAGCAATTATTTTTACCGTTTTTTCCTGGTTTCAGTATGCGTCAGTGCGGGATTCCCTGTATAGCACTGCTGCAAGCAATACTCAGGAAGCCACCCAGGCATTGTCATCCCAGATTACTAACTGGTTGAATGGCAAGTTGGCTCTGATTGATATGACTGCTCAGGTGATAGATTCTGAATTTACCGGCGATGCTATTCAGCAGGCATTCAATACGCCAATTCTGAAGCGGGAATTCGAGCTTATTTTCGGTGGTCTTGCGACGGATGGTAAGCGTATTACTAACGATCCTAGCTGGAACCCGGCTGGTTGGGATGCGCGTAAGCGTCCCTGGTATCCGTATGCGCAACAGCATAGCCGTGCAGTTTTGACTGCGCCTTATAATGATGCTGCATCAGGATTGTTGTTAGTGTCTGCTGTTACCAAGTTCACAGATAATGGTGTCTTTAAAGGTGCTTTCGGTGGTGATCTGAGCTTGCAGACGATTTCAGATGCTGTAAACACCCTGAATTTCAACGGTGCAGGTCATGCATTTCTGCTGGACAGCACGGGTAATATTATTAGTTATCCGGGTGGAGAGTTTGATGGTAAGACGCTGAACGATCTGTTTACTGATCAGGTGCCTCAGCTAACGAATCAGCTTCAGGAAGTTAGTTTCCAGGGTGAGACTGTGCTGACTTCATATACCAAGCTGGATGGTCTGTACGGCAGTGACTGGCTGATCGGCGTTATTCTGGAAAAAGATATCGTCATGGCTGAGGCGACAAGCCTTGGACTACGGGCGTTGATTGTGACTGTGCTGAGTGTTCTGATTTGTTCTGTGGTTCTGTATATGACCACTGTGCGTCTGTTAACGCCTTTACAGAGCCTGCGTGAATCACTGCTTGATATTAACTCCGGTGAAGGCGACTTGAGACACCGTTTGTCTGTTGACAGTAAAGACGAGTTCGGCCAGGTATCTGTTGATTTCAACGAGTTTGTTTCTCATCTTCAGGCATTGATTAAAGATGTTAAAACAACCTCTACCGATATTCTGACCAATACCGAGCTGACAGCAGGGTCTGCCAATGAGTCTGTGTCCCGGTTAACTCAGCAGTTGAGCGAGCTGGATCAGTTAGCGGCTGCTATGCATCAGATGTCTGCCACTGCACAGGATGTTGCTCAGCACGCTCAGCATACTGCTGATGCGGCTAATCAAGCTGACCAGGCGGCAGAGCAAGGTGCTGGTATCGTGTCTCAGACAACGACTTCGATTGAGAAGTTGGTTGTCGATATGGATAACGCAGTTAACACCATTAATGAGTTGGCTGATTTCAGTAATAATATAGCGTCTATCCTGACGGTTATTACTGGTATCTCTCAACAAACTAACCTGTTGGCACTTAACGCTGCTATTGAGGCTGCTCGGGCTGGTGAGGCAGGGCGTGGTTTTGCGGTGGTTGCCGATGAAGTGCGTGCGCTGGCATCGCGGACGCAACAGTCTACTGAAGAAATTCAGGAGATGATTGATCAGTTGCAGAGCGGTGTGACAAATGCCGAGCAAACGATTAGTCAGGGCCGTAACATGGCGAGCGAGACCAGTGAATTGGCGAGCGAAGCAAATGGTGCGTTGCTAAACATTCGCGATAGCATTCGCAGTATCAGCGAAATGACTATTCATATCGCAACTGCTGCTGAAGAGCAGAGTGCTACTGCAGAAGAGATTAACCGTAACACCACTAATATCCGCGATATTAGTCAGACGGTTTCTGACAGTGCAAATGAGCAGTCGCAATTATGTCACGGCATGGTTGAGCTGACTCAGAAGCAGGATGCAGGGCTTAATCAGTTTAAGGTGTAGTTGTTGCTGCATAAAAAAAGCGCCTAAGGGCGCTTTTTTTGTTAAAGATGTTTTGAATTATATGAGAGTGGGTATTCGGCTTTGAAAATTGAATCAGATGTCCAGGTCTTCTTCTTTTACGCTGAAGCGTTCTATGTCGTTAGTGATTTCAACGCCAGGGCTTATGGATGGTATTTTGAAATCATAAACCCGCTGCCATTCCGGTGAATCCGGAGTGCGTTCCCAGACAGTGCCTGCATTGTATTCCAGTAACGTTTTTAGTGATGGATCTAAGTTGGTGATTTTATCCATTGGAACCGTCGCCATATTCGCAACTTCGTCTTCGAGGAATTCCGGTGTTTCGTATCCGGAATAGAGGCGCCAGCCTGTATCATTAAGGTGCTCTGGTACAGTTTTGTACATAAAGCGTATCGGTAGTTTTTCATCAAAGATCATTCGCGAGGCAAGCACCAGATAACCATTTTTGGTTTGGTTGGTTTCTGGATTTTGAATGTCGCTGGTAGCCATGGCGCAGATCCTGTTAATTAAAAAAGGCACATTATAGCCTGTCGACAGTTGTGAGTTTAGTGTTTGCGTATAAGTTAAGGGTATAGCAAAGGCTAATTATGGATTTAAATGGCCGTAATGAGTATTTACAACTTGGTTTGTGGCTGTAGTGCAATTATGCTGTTTTGTTATGAGCCAGATAAAAGATCCATCAGTCACCAGTACAGAAGTCGTTACTGTCAGTCCTGAGCTTAGAGCAGGGCTTGAGTCAGAGCTTGTATCAGATACGGGCTCTGAGTATAAAACTGTATCTGCTTTTTGGCGTCCTTTGGTGTTATTGGCTGGTTGGATATCCTTGGTGTTGGGTGTTGTTGGGATTTTTCTGCCGTTATTACCTACGACGCCATTTTTGCTGTTAACGGCAACTTGCTTTGCCAAATCATCTCCCCGGTTTCATAGCTGGTTGCTGAATCATCCGAAGTTGGGGCCGCCGATTCGTGACTGGCAGCAATATCACTGTATTGTGCCTTCTACTAAACGCCTTGCAACGGTACTAATTGTGTTGAGTTTCAGCGTTTCTATTTTTGTCGTGAAATTCTTAATTCTTAAAGTCATGCTACTTTGCATGATGTGTGGTTTGCTGGTGTTTATCTGGCGAACTGCCGATGGGCCTTCTGACTGATAATATCAGTAAATTACTTGTTCTGAATCACGCTGGCAGGTTTGTAACCGGCAGGGTGAAGGGTATAATTCCGGCTCGCAAAATTTCAGTTGGATGATTACATGTCTGCTCTGGACGAAATTAAAGAATTCCTTGCCTGTGAAACACCAGATAGCTGGATTCAGGCTGCGCTACAGCAGCAGGACCTGCTGCTTATTGATCACGCTCACTGTGAGAAGAAAGCTGCTTCAACCGCAATGACGCTGATGTTCCGTTATGTTGATAATAGTGACCTGTTGAATAAGATGTCTCGCCTGGCGCGTGAAGAGCTAATTCATTTTGAGCAGGTATTAGCATTGATGGAAGATAGGGGGGTTCAGTATTGTCACCTTAGCTCATGTCGCTATGCTGGCGGGATGCGGCAGCCAGTGCGGACCAGTGAGCCGGGGCGTCTGATTGATATTTCTATCATTGGTGCTTTTATCGAGGCGCGGTCATGTGAGCGTTTTGCAAAGCTGGCACCTTATCTGGATGATGAGCTGGCAAAATTTTACCGTTCGCTGCTTAAGTCGGAAGGGCGTCACTATCAGGATTATCTGAAACTTGCTGAAGATGCTGCCGGTGAAGATATCAGCGAACGTGTGGCTATGTTCCGTGAAATCGAAAGGGAGCTGATAGAGTCACCTGATCCTGAGTTTCGTTTTCATAGTGGTGTGCCTGCTGTGGCCTGATGTTGACGGCCAGTATTGCAGATATAAAAAAACCGGCTTTATTGCCGTGTTATTCGTTGCCAGAAATAGCAAAGCTAATGAGCTCTTCTCCGGTTTCAGTACAGTCCAGAAACCAGCCTTCAGTATCCCAGTCGCCGAGTACAATACGGCGTAAACCGTGACCGAGTTCATGAGTGGCGGGGCGATGTGTATGGCCATGAATCAACAGGTTGACGTTAGCGTTATGCATTGCCTGTGTAACGGCTTGCTGATTAACATCCATGATAGCCATCGATTTCTCAGCGTTTTTGCTTTGGCTTGCTGCGCGCAGCTGTTGGGCAATATCAAGGCGCTCTGCAAGGGTTTTGCTAAGAAAGTCTGTTTGCCATTGTGGGTTACGCAGTAGTTGTCGAAACTGCATATATTCATGGTCATCAGTACATAGCTGATCGCCATGCATCAGCAAAGCAGGTCCGGCGGGTAACTCAACAGTGATGGCTTCAGGCAGCAGTGTGCATCCGGTCAGTTCTGCAAACTTCTGCTGAATGAGGAAGTCGCGGTTACCGTGCTGAAAGAACAGCTCCACACCCTGGTCGCTAAGTTTTTTTAGCGCTTCCAGCACAGGTTGCTGATCGGCTGGAATTGCATCGTCTCCAATCCATGCTTCGAACAGGTCGCCGAGTATGTAGAGTTGCTGGCACTGGCTGGCCTGGTCGTCCAGAAAGTCCAGTAACGCCCGGGTAAGGTCCGGGCGTGAGGCCTGCAAGTGCAGGTCGGAAATAAACAGACAGCGCATGTTATTTGTCGACGTCAATCTCTTCCAGGTCTGGCAGGTCAGCAATAGAAGCGGATTTGATGATCACGTCTTCAGTTGGTACGTCCTGGTGGCCAGCGCGGAAAGTAGTTGTCACTGCTTTGATCTTATCGACAGCGTCGAAACCATCAACAACTTCTGCGAATACTGTGTAGCCCCAGCCTTCCATTGTCTTAGCAGTATGATCAAGGAAAGTGTTGTCACTAACATTGATGAAGAATTGTGCGGAAGCGCTGTGCGGATCCATAGTACGTGCCATTGCAAGGCTGTACTTAGTGTTGCTCAGACCGTTATCTGCTTCGTTTTCGATGCTTTCTGCAGTTTCTTTGCTGATCATGCCTGGTTCAAAGCCGCCGCCCTGAATCATGAAACCATCAATCACACGGTGGAAGATAACGCCGTCATAGAAACCTTCTTTGACGTACTTTTCAAAGTTAGCAGCCGTTTTTGGTGCTTTCTCATGGTTCAGTTCCAGGGAAATGTCCCCGAAGTTAGTTTGCAGAACGATCATGGCTTTAATTACCTTTAAACCTAATAAAACAAAGCAGGGATTATACGTCAGGCATTGTGCCGCGTCAGGTTAAAATTAATGTTACAGAGGCTTGTGTGCTGTAGCAGTTGCCAGGAGGCTGATTTATAATACTGCTCACTTTTGAGCTTAGCTGTTGCTAAGTGGATATAATAACGGAATCAAAGACGTACTATGAGTAATAACGACGCTTCGACAACAAATACACCACCGACAAATTTTATCCATCAAGTCATCGAGCAGGATATCCAACAAGGTCGGAATGGTGGCAAGGTTGTTACGCGTTTCCCGCCTGAGCCAAATGGCTATCTGCACATTGGTCATGCCAAGTCTATCTGCCTTAATTTTGGTACTGCTGAAAAATATAATGGCGAGTGTAATCTGCGTTTCGACGATACTAATCCTTCTAAAGAAGATCAGGAATACGTTGATGCTATAAAAGAAGACGTGTTGTGGTTAGGGTTTAAATGGGCGGGTGAGGTGCGTTATGCCTCTGATTACTTTGATCAGTTCTACGCCTGGGCGCAGCATCTGATACGTAATGGCAATGCTTACGTATGTGATCTTTCGCCTGAAGAGGCAAGTGAATACCGTGGCTGGGCAACTGAGCCGGGTAAAAACAGCCCTTTCCGCGACCGCAGTGCAGAAGAAAGCCTCGATTTGCTGGAGCGCATGAAGCAGGGCGAGTTCGATGAAGGTAGCCGTGTATTGCGCGCCAAAATCGATATGACGTCTTCCAATATGAACTTGCGAGACCCGATTTTGTACCGTATTCGCAAGCAGTCGCATCATCAGACCGGTGATAAGTGGTGTATCTACCCTAACTATGATTTTGCACACGGTCAGGAAGATGCCATTGAAGGTGTAACGCATTCTATCTGTACGCTTGAGTTTGCTGATCACCGTCCATTGTATGAGTGGTTTATTGAAAACCTGCCTGTGCCAAGTACGCCGCGTCAGTATGAGTTCGGCCGTCTGAATATTAACTACACAGTGACCAGTAAGCGTAAGCTGAAGAAGTTGGTGGATGATGGTGTTGTAAGCGGCTGGAATGATCCCCGCATGCCGACGATTTCCGGTATGCGTCGTCGCGGCTATTCTGCACAGGCGGTACGAAATTTCTGTGATAGCCTGGCGGTCGCAAAGACTGACGGTGTTGTAGATATGGCGCAGTTTGAGTTCTTTGTACGCGAAGATCTCAATGACAACTCTGCCCGCGCGATGTGTGTACTGAACCCGTTGAAAGTGGTTATTACTAACTTCCCTGAAGGTGAGGTTGAAATGTTATCTGCGCCTGCTCATCCGCAAAAGGAAATGGGGGTGCGTAATTTGCCTTTCACTCGTGAAATTTATATCGATCGCAGTGATTTCAACGAAGATAGCACTCTATCCCGTAAGAAGTTTAAAAAGTTGGTACCGGGTGACTTCATGCGTCTGCGCAGTGCTTACGTGATTAAAGCGGAAGAAGTAATTAAAGATGATAACGGTGAAGTGACGGAAATCAGAGCAACTCTGGTACCGGGTACTGTTGGCGAAAATCCACCTGCTGAAATGAAGCCCCGTGGCGTTATGCACTGGGTGTCTGCTACAGAAGGTAAGCAGGTTAAAGTGCGTTTGTATGATCGTCTGTTCAGTGTTGAAAAACCGAATGATGAGGACTTTCTTGCAGACATTAACCCACAATCTATTGCTGAACTGGAAAATTGCTGGGCTGAGCCGGGTTTGATCGAAGCTGAGCCGGAAACGGTTTTTCAGTTTGAGCGTGAAGGTTACTTTGTGGCTGACCGTTACGACCATAGTGTATCAACACCGACATTTAATAAGACTATCGGCTTGAAAGATAGCTGGGTGAAGAAGTAATCTAGCATGAGCTAAAAAACGGCTTTTTAGCCGTTTTTTTATGCCTGCGCGTTGGTGCGACTACACCCGTGCCGGATATGTTGTTTTTTAGCCAGGAGTGCGTTTTGACCGATCCTATGATGCATCAGACCGATGATAGTTTTACTGAGCAACAGTTAGAAGGTCTTTATAAAGCTATATATACCCGCCGGGATGTGCGTGGTCAGTTTAAGCCAGATCCTATACCAGCCGATGTGTTGGGGCGGATTTTAGATGCAGCGCATCATGCGCCATCTGTAGGCTTTATGCAGCCCTGGAATTTTATGCTGATACGTTCTGACGAAGTTAAGCGGGGAGTGCAGCAGTTGTTCGCCAAGGCGAATGAAGAAGCGGCTGAAATGTTTGAGTCTGAAAAAGCCAGGCTTTACCAGCAACTAAAGCTGGAAGGCATCATGGCATCGCCGCTGAATATCTGTATAACCTGTGATTCAGAAAAGGCAGGGCCAGTTGTGCTTGGGCGTACCCACGATAAAGCGATGGATCTGTATAGCACTGTATGTGCTGTGCAAAACCTGATGCTTGCGGCGCGTGCAGAAGGTGTTGGTACCGGTTGGGTAAGTATTTTCGAGAAAGCAGAACTTAAGCGTCTGCTGAATCTGCCGGAGCATGTAACACCGGTTGCTTATCTGTGTTTGGGTTACGTGGATTTCTTTTATCAGAAGCCTGAGCTGGAAAGTGTGGGTTGGCGTAAGCGTCTGGCTGTAGAAGAGCAGGTTATGTTTGACGGCTGGGATAATCTGCAATCAGATAATCCTGAGAATATTGCCTTACTTAAGGAATTAACGAAGCGCAGCGAGAATGACTGAGTGTTGTTTCAGCAAGTTTATTACTGATGTGGCATAGTTATACTTCTGTCTTAGATAGCTAACTTGTTCGGATTTAACCTGGCTGTATTCATGAGCGTCATCTCAATGCATCTGAATCCTGGTAGCTTCTAAGGTGATTTTTGTGAAATGCGCTTTACGCGCCCCCGTACTTAATAAGTAAACAGAGAGAATAATGTCAGTTACGTCAGATAAAACCCGTGGTCGTCTAACTACCCGTACAATTGCAATGCCGAATGATACAAACCCGGCAGGTGATATTTTTGGTGGCTGGGTGTTGTCTCAAATGGATATGGCAGCAGGTATATGTGCAGGACAGCGGGCGCAAACCCGTGTCGTTACTGTTGCACTGGATAGTATGAGCTTTATTCGTCCAGTGAAGGTGGGTGATATTCTTGGTGTGTACACTGAAACTCAGTCAGTAGGCCGTACGTCTATGCAAATTCATGTGGAAGCCTGGGTGCGCCGCGGGCGTATCGGTTTGCGGGAAAAAGTGACAGAGGCAATTTTTAAATTTGTAGCCATAGACGATGAGGGCAATCCGGTACCTGTGCCAGCGGAAGATGAATTACCTGAATATGTATTAGGCGATAACGAATTCTGAGTTTGGCCTGAGTAAACAAAAACGCCTGTGATCATCACAGGCGTTTTTATTTGTACTTAAAGTAGTAGGCAGTGTGCTTAAACCTGAGCGTCGGCTTCCAGAATGCTACCGCCAGCTTCACCGTTTGCCATTTGGCCGATCTCTTTATCGATAAAGAACAGGCCTTTGCCATCTTCGCCGATAATTTCGATCTTATCTAAAATACCTTTGAAGAGCTTTTCTTCTTCATGCTGCTCGGCAACATACCATTGCAAGAAATTGAAAGTTGAGTAATCCTGATTGCTAAATGCAGTGTGCGCCAGGTCGTTAATCTTACGCGTGATCAGGCATTCATGTTCATAAACCTGTTCAAACAGGTCTTTGATTGATTGAAACTCTTCTACCGGTGAATCAATAGCACCAATTTTAGCCATAGCACCGGTTTCGTTTACATAGGTGAACAAGCGCTTCATGTGTTGCATTTCTTCATCGGCGTGAATCATCAGGAATGCTGCACAGCCATCAAAACCTTTTGATTCAGCCCAGGCACTCATCTGTAAATACATGTTGGATGAGTAAAATTCGAGATTAATCTGGCTATTGAGTTTCTCAAGCATAGAAGGGCTTAGCATTGTTATGTCCTTGATACAAATTAAAAATTGATTATATCGCAATTGGCTTACAGAGCCATTTTTTTGCTTTAGCTGAGCGGGCGCATTTCTGGCAAAGGAATTCGCTGTTGCGGGTCGCGGCTGCCAGTTCATCAAAGTGTTTGGCTATATTGTCTTTATTGAATTTACAAAGACTTTTTGGCTTAAGGGAAGATGACAAAGTGCGTACCTGATTGAGCGCAATATACTGAAGCCGGGATTATATTTGTAAGTGAGAACGTTTTGCAATTGAACTTCATTCAGCTTAATCATTTTTGATAGAGTTTTCGTATTGGGTACTAACTAATAGTTAGGTTGATGATAAAAGCTTAGTAGCGCATGCAAGTGTTTGATCTGGGTGTAAAGAAATAATGCTAATCAGGTGCACAGCGGTTAATTTTCTTTATAATGTTTAGCTCAATTTCAACTGTCTAGTTATAAGCGAAATCAAATGCTACAAATCTATAACACCCTGACGAAAGAGAAAGCTCCTTTTCAACCGATTGAAGCAGGCAAGATCAAGATGTATGTCTGTGGCATGACAGTTTACGATTACTGTCACATCGGTCACGCCCGGGTGATGGTGTCATTTGATTTGATTACCCGTTACCTGCGGTCGCGTGGCTGGGATGTTGAGTATGTGCGTAACATCACCGACGTTGATGACAAGATCATAAACCGGGCTGCTGATAATGGCGAAGCAGCCATTGAGTTGTCTGAGCGAATGATTTCGGCTATGCATGAAGACGAAGCAAAGCTGAATGTGCTTCGTCCTTCTCAGGAGCCAAAAGCAACAGCACACATCGATAGTATTCAGGAATTAATCCGGACTCTGATAGAAAAAGGCTTTGCATATCCTGCAGGCAATGGTGATGTGTATTACCGGGTTGAAAAGTTTGCAACCTATGGCCAGCTCACTAATAAGAATGTCGATGAGCTGCGCTCTGGTGCCCGTATCGAAGTTAATGATGCTAAAGAAAGCCCGCTGGATTTTGTGCTCTGGAAGGGTGCAAAAGAAGGTGAAGTGAGCTGGGAATCTCCCTGGGGTGCGGGCCGTCCTGGCTGGCATATTGAGTGTTCGGCAATGTCCAAATGCTGCCTGGGTGATACTTTTGATATTCACGGTGGTGGTCCTGATTTGCCATTCCCGCACCACGAGAATGAAATTGCCCAGTCTGAAGCAGCTAATGGTGTGAAGTACGTTAATACCTGGATGCATGCCGGAGCTGTACGGGTTAACTCTGAGAAGATGTCTAAGTCATTGGGTAACTTCTTTACTATTCGCGATGTGCTGGAAAAGTACGATGCAGAAGTGGTACGGATGTTCCTGTCTTCAGTGCATTACCGCAGTTACATTGATTATTCAGAAGAAAGCCTGAAAGAAGCCCGCAGTAAGCTGGACCGCTTCTATCAGGCACTGAACGATATAGTGGTCTCTGAGCCGGAAACAGATAACGACTACCAGCAGCGCTTTAATGCCGCAATGGATGATGACTTCAATACGCCACAGGCTTTTGCTGTTATGTTCGAGCTGGTAAATGAGCTGAATACCGCGAAGCGCGAAAATCTGGCTAAGGCTGCAGCTTTAGCTGGCCAGTTGAAGCAGTTAGGTGGAGTGCTGGGATTGTTGCAGCAAAATCCGGCTGAGTTCCTTCAGGGTGAGGCAAAAGAAGGTGAGCTGGACAATGCGGCAATTGAGGGGATGATTCAGCAGCGTGCAGATGCTAAGGCTAATAAAGATTACGCTGAGTCAGATCGAATTCGGGATGAGTTAGCTGCTCAGGGAATAATTCTCAAGGATTCCCGGGAAGGCACTAGCTGGTTCCGTGAAAGTTAATTAATCCCTGTATATTAATAGTTGTAAGTTAAAAGCTGTGAGTTACCAGCTGTAAGTTAATAATAAAGGCAGAGCTAACCCCTCTGCCTTTTGTGTATCTGGAGTACCGCTTGTTCGCAAAGGATATTAGCTTAGTCATTTTTTGTAAGCGCCCGGCCTTAGGGCAGGGTAAGCAACGCCTGGCTGCCAGTGTAGGTCTACCAGCGGCTCTAACTGTTGCAGAGGCATTACTTAATTGTGTGTTGGAAGATGCAGCGCGATGGCCGGGAAAGGTTGTCTTATCGCCAGCAAGTAAGGCTGATGCGCTTTGGGCAGCTGAGCTGGCTGATGGAAACTATCAGGTTGTTCCGCAGTCTGAAGGTAATCTGGGTGAGCGTATTCTTGCAGTCGATAAATATCTGCGCAGCCAGGGGCAGAGCAGGATTGTTTATGTTGGTAGTGATGCGCCTGAGCATACGCAAAGTTTTTATGCTGATTTAGCGAGATTGATAAATGAGTTTGATGTAGTACTAACGCCAGCAGCTGATGGCGGTGTTACTGCAATGGCTTCATCAGTTGGTTGGGGGGCACTTGAAAGCCTGCCCTGGAGTACTGAGCAGTTAGGAGCTGGACTGAGTGATCAGGCTGAACAAGCTGGCTTTTCGGTTGGTTATTCAGACGCTTGTTATGATATTGATCAGATAACCGACTTGCAGCGCATACAGAAAAGTTTACGAGATGATCCGCGGCCAGCGCGCCAAACCTTGTTGCGGATAACCAATCAATTGCTGGAGGAGCATGACGGATGGAGATAATTCGCAGTCGTAGTTGGTATCAGACTGAAAGTGGTACTGCACGGGGTTATATCGCACCGCATGAGCTTAAAGAGCTGTGGTTTCATACGGGTACCGCCTGTAATTTAAGTTGTGATTTTTGTCTTGAGGGCTCCGGACCTGGTGATAAGCGTCTTGAGTTAATAAAACTTGTTGATGCGCAGCCGTATATTGAACAGGCGGTAGAGCTGGGAGTACAGCAGTTTTCTTTTACCGGTGGAGAGCCTTTTTTAGCCAAAGATCTGGTGAAAATACTCCAGGCTGCCGCTCAGCATGCGCCTTGTTTAGTGTTGACCAATGGTACTGAGGCACTGCAAAAACGAATAGAGCAATTAGATGTTTTACATGATGCGAAATATCCAGTGAGTTTCAGGGTAAGTATCGATTCGCCAGATGAGGCTGTGCATGATCAGGGCCGTGGTGAAGGTATGTTTGCCAGTGCTTTGGTGGGTATGAGAATGCTTCACGAACGCGGTTTCGGTGTTTCACTGGCTCGTCATATGGCGGATGGTGAAGACACTGCTGTGGTGGAGCAATTATATCGGGATGTGCTGCTGGAATATGGTTTGCCTGCAGATCTTAAGTTTGTTGCCTTTCCTGATTTTTTGCCACCAGGGAGTATGGGGCATGGTCCGGATATTACGACCAGTTGTATGACTGAATATCATACCGAAGATACACGACGTAGCTTTATGTGTGCTTTCAGTAAAATGTTGGTTAAGCAAAAAGGTCGTATGAGGGTTTATGCGTGTACGCTGGTGGATGATGATGCCGAGTATGATTTGGGCGATGATTTAGCGGCGGCACTAGAGCAGAAAATCAGTATGCGCCATCACCGCTGCTTTAGTTGTTTTAAGTATGGTTCATCCTGCAGTGAAGCCTGACAGCTCAGCAGGTGTTTTCTGTGTCTAGTCTTTCTATTGTGATACCGGTAGGGCCTGCAGAACAAAAATTGGGCGGTTTACCTGCTGATTTGATACAGGCGCTTAAGAGTGATCGCCGGCTTGCTCTGCAGTTACAAGGTTGGGAGTTAATTTTAGTATTTTGTGAAGAGTCGTTGCATTTGCGCGAGCAGCTTGCAGAGCAGGAGTCCGCGACTGTTTTGTGCGCTGAGGCTGGTAGAGCAAAACAGATGAATGCTGGAGTTTTAGCAGCCAGTGGAGAGTTTGTCTGGTTTCTGCATTTGGATTCTAATGTGGGATTAGGGCACCTATGGCGGTTAAGCGAGCGGATTCTGCAAAACGCTGACGGGCTGCACTATTTTCCTCTAGCATTTGAGGATGATGGTGCCGGGCCTATGCGGTTGAATCAGTGGGGGGCGAACTTTCGATCTGTTTGTCTTGGAGTGCCGTTTGGTGACCAGGCTTTTTGTCTGTTACGTGAGAGTTTTTTGCAGCTGGGTGGCTATCCCGAAAATGTTGCGTACGGGGAAGATCATTTATTGGTTTGGTATGCCCGGCAGGCAGGAATGAGGCTGCGGTCTACGGGGCTGGCATTACCAACAAGTGCCCGTAAATATGCCTCGCATGGCTGGCTGAGTCTGACCTTTAAATACCAGTATCTTTGGCTGAAGCAGGCCTGGCCTGAGTGGATGTATTTGTTAAGGTTGCGGTTGTTTCGGTAGGGTGTGATTTTCAGTAAGCGGCTTAACTGTTAAATCAGTTACGCATTAAAGGCCGCTTATCTTTTCCAGCTTATCTTCCCGATAATGAATGCTTTTTGTCAGGTTGCCCTGTGGCTTCTGGTAAAGATAGCCTTGCGCCTTTGCACAGCCCAGATGTCGCAAGTGTTGGGCCTGTAGTTCAGTTTCAACGCCTTCAGCAATCAGATCAAGTTTGAGAGTTTTTGCGATTGAAATGATGGTTGCAACAATGGCTGAGTCTTCAGGATCGGTAAGCATGTCGCGCACAAAGCTCTGATCAATTTTCAGTTTATCAACCGGTAGTATCTTCAGATAAGACAGGGATGAATAGCCAGTACCAAAATCATCAAGTGCTATTTTAACGCCCATTTTACTGAGCCTGTTGAGACGTTCGATTGCCCAGCCTTTATCCTGAATAATCAGATCTTCAGTGACCTCAATTACAAGCATTTCAGGCGCCAGGCCTGTTTCGTTCAATACCTGCTCAACATGGATGATAATATCATCTGATTCGAGCTGGCAGGGGCTGACGTTGACTGCAATAGGTACCTGTTCATCAAGCTTTGCCATATTGCTGCAGGCTTCTTCAATAACCCAGGCGCCGACATCAAGGATTAATCCGCTGGATACCAGTTCGGGAATAAACTCAGCCGGTGAGATCATGTTGCCATCAGGAGTCTGCCAGCGTAAGAGACATTCAACAGACACCGTCTGACGGGTATCCAGGTCAATGATTGGCTGGTAAAACAATACGAATTCTTTAGCTTTAAGCGCGCGGTGAAGAGCTGTTTTAAGAATCAATTTCTGATTGGCTTCTGCGTCCATGCCCGGACTGAAGAACACGACTCTGTCGCGTCCGTCAGCTTTTGCCTTACAGAGCGCTAAATCTGTGTGGCGTAGCAGTTCATCAAAACTCTTACCGTCATCGCCCAGCATGGCACAGCCGATGCTGACTGATACTTTAATCAGTGAGCCTGCAACCAGCATAGTTTCGTCGAATGCCTGACGTATTTGTTCTGCCAGTTTTGCGGTTATTTTTCGGGCAATACTGATATCTGACTCAGGCAGCTCAGCCAGCAGCAGGAATTCATCTGAGCTAAGGCGTCCGAGTGAATCACTTTTTGGCACGATTGACTGGATAATGTTAGCGGTGGCTTTAATAAGTAAGTCGCCGTTACCCTGGCCCAGAGTGTCATTAATGCTCTTAAAATTATCGATGTCGATAATCATAATAGCGTAACGGTTAGGTGCAGACTGGTTACGGATAATGGTCTGGTTTATACGGTCACGCATCAGTACCCGGTTGGGCAGGGAGGTTAGCTGATCGAAGTTCGTGATTTTGTCTATTTTGGCTTCGTGTTGCTTACGCTCCCGAATATCCCGGCAAATAGTGAGTAGATGAGGCTGATCATTAATCTCGATAATCGAGGCTGATGTTTCGGTTGGAATCAGATTGCCAAGGCGGGATTTGAACGTCAGTTCTTTAATGTTCCAGCCGGTACGCTGTGTATCATCAAGAAAATTGCGAATGTGATTATGTGCACCGCTGTAGAGCGCGTAGAAAGACAGGTTTCTCAGCTGTTCGGCTGAAAAGTTAAGCATGTCACAGGCTTTACTGTTGAAATCGATAACGCTGTTATTGGTCAGGTCAATGATGAGAATGGCGTCGTGGGAGCCTTCGAAGATTGTGCTTAACTTGCGGCGCTGTTCATCGCTTTGTACATAAAGCTGACGTACTTTACCGTGCATAGAGTCGATCGTCTGGGCAAGTTCATCAAGCTCATCATGTGGCTTGTTAGGTCGTGCTATGGCTTTGTGAACGGACAGTTCAGTCTGATGTTCCTGGTTGTCCGACAGATCAATGCTGCTGACCAGCTGGGATATGCGTGAAACTCTGCTGGTGATGATCTTGAAAATTATCAGCAGAATAAGGAAGGACACCAAAAATGTTTTAACACCTTGGCCAAGTAAGATGACAGCCAGGCGATTGCGTAAGCTGGCATAAATGTTATCCAGTGTTGCCCATACTTCGATATGACCCAGCTGATTAATTGTGCCCTGTTGTTCACGCACAATTGGATAAGTCTGGGAGATGATGTGTTTTGCTTGTTTATCGCCGATGGCATTAACTATGGTGTTGGTTTCGTCGACAATGCTGACGTAAATAACGTCATTAAGGTTATAGATACCACGAATCTGGGATTCGACGACATCGGTATTAAACAGCCAGATATTTTCGCTCAGGCTCGGCAGGTAGCTGACTTCGATCGACTTGAAGCGTTGTTCAAGCAGATTCACGTCTATTCGATATTCGAAATACAGCTCAAGGCCCGTCAGTATCAGGGTAACTGAGGAGCTGCAGATCAGAATGTAAAAAAGTATTCTTTTACTCAGCCCAGTTATGCCGGACATCTGAGACTTATTTGAAATCACAAAATATACCTACTCAGTATCAATGAACCGAGTTCTTGTGCCATACAATTAATAACTTAGGCGATAACTGAACTCAATATTGAACCAAAACTAAGACTAATGGGTATTAGTTTGCGTCCGTGCGTTTCTAGCATACTGGCCTAATGGTAGCTCAGAAACAACCGCTTAATGTCAGCCTGTTACTCATTATGTTGAAGACTAGCAGGTTCTGTTGTGTATGAGCGGGTTTCATGATTGAGCTTGAAGAAGCTGAAGTTCCTACTGTCTATCTTTAGTTTGGAATTGATGGCTAAAAGTCTTAAGTAGTCATTAGCTTTTCAGGGATTGGCGAAAGATAGGAGAGGTAAGCCGCCCTTAAGTGCTGATCAAGGGCGGGTTGCAATAGCTAAGAGTTAGCCACGCATCCAGCGATGGAATTTTTCCAGCCATGCCAGCGTTTTTTGCGGCGCGTGACGTTTTTTCCAGACGCCAGCAGCAAAGCGGTTTGCCTCATTGATGGTTGGGTAAGCGTGAAGTGTGCCGAGAATTTTATTTAGTCCCAAATTGTTTTTCATTGCGAGCGCAAATTCAGGCAGCATTTCTGCAGCATGTTCGCCAACCAGTGTTACGCCAATGATTTTGTCACTGCCTGGCTTTAGCAATACCTTCACAAAGCCGTAGGCTGCTTCATCGGTAATAGCCCGGTCTAAGTCGTCGAGGTCATACTTAACGACTTCGTGAGGGATGTCTTTGTCGATAGCCTGTTTCTCATTCAGACCAATCCGTGCGACTTCCGGGCTGGTGTAAGTAGTAAATGGAATGAAGCTGTAATCAACTTTGAAACGTTTTAGCTGGCCGAACAGGCCGTTAACAGCTGCGTACCAGGCCTGATGCGAGGCTGCATGTGTAAACCGGAAGGGGCCTATAACGTCTCCGCAGGCAAATACATTAGGTAGCTCAGTGCGCAGGTACTCATCCACTTCGAGGCTTTTTTGATCTTTGCTGACCAGGCCAATGTTATCAAGACCGAAACCGTGCAGGTTAGGTGTCCGGCCTGTTGCTATAAGTAGTTGATCGAATTCGATGCGGCGTTCAGTGCCCATGTGATTGCAGATCAGTGTATGTGTATTACTGTTGCTTTCAAAACGCACAGGGGAGTGCTCTGCGCATAGGTTGACACCGTCTTCCAGTAATCTGTTTTCGACGACGCGAGCCGCGTCCAGATCTTCATTAGTAAGTACTTGTGGCTTACGATACACCAGAGATACCTGGCTGCCTAAACGGGCAAAGCACTGACCTAATTCGCAACCAATGGCTCCAGCGCCTATGACAAGGAGGCGATCCGGGCGCTGCTGTAAGTTCCAGATGGTGTCTGATGTTAATGGTGTAAGGTTTTCGATACCGGGTATGTTGGGGATAGAAGGGCGGGCTCCTGTAGCTACAACAATGTTGCGTGTCGTAATTATCTTGCCATTAACTTCTACTTCCCATGGTGAGCGGATGGTTGCTTCACCGGTTTCGCAATCTACGCCCAGAGATTGGTAGCGTTCAACAGAATCATGAGGCTCAATGGTGGTAATAACCCGCTTGATTCTGGCCATAATGTCTGCGAAATCAAATTCTACTTCGGCCTTTTTGATACCAAGTTTGTTTGCGTCGCGTACGTCAGCAAGAAAGTGTGTGCTGCGGATTAGTGCTTTAGATGGAACGCATCCTGTATTCAGACAATCCCCGCCCATTTTATGCTTTTCTATCAAGGTTACTTTTGCTTTTGTAGCAGCGGCTATGTAAGACGTGATTAAACCGCCGGCACCGGCGCCAATAACCACCATGTTGGTGTCAAACTTCTTGGGCTTATTGAATTGCTTGTATTTCTGGCGTGCTTTTATACCGCCGACTATTGCTTTAGCTATCCATGGGAATATGCCAAGTAAGCAGAAAGACAGTATAAGCTCTGCCGATAAAATATCGCCTGCCTGTTCGATCGCACCGAGTTGAGTGCCGGCATTAACGAATACAGCTGTGCCGGGCAACATGCCAAGCTGGCTGACCCAGTAAAAGGTTCTGGCACGCATACCTGTTAGTCCCATTACCGGGTTGATAACAAAAAATGGTACCAGCGGCACAAGACGTAGCGTAAACAGATAAAACATGCCGTCTTTTGCTATGCCCTGGTTAATAGGCTCTATATGCGATTTAAATTTATTGGTGAGAGGTTCTCTCAGCAGGTAACGGGCAATAAGAAATGAGCAGGTAGCACCTATGGTGCTGGCGAAAGAAACCAGAATCAGGCCTGACAATAATCCGAATACGGCGCCGGCAACCAGCGTCATAACAGCTGCACCGGGTAGGGATAAGGCGGTGACACCTATATAGATAGCCATAAAGGCAAGGCCAGAAAGTAACAGGTTGCTGTCTACCCAAGTCTGCAGAGAGGACTGCTGTGACTTTATATAGCTAAGATTGAGGTAACTGCCTAAGTCGAAAATAAAGAATGCAATTACTACCAGTGCAAAGACTGCAACCAGCAGGCCTTTCTTCCAGTTCATGACGGTGTCCTTATAGATAAGAAAGCTGAGGATGCTTTCGATATGAGAGGGTTATCAGCCTGATGAGCTATGGTATTGATTTTTAAACCCGGCCACAAATACTGAGGTATGCTGCAGTGATGCCCTGAAACAAACCTGAAAAATTCGTGTGATTGAATTAGCTACGATGCTTTTATAATGATTTTTTGGCTAATTCTTGTTTTTGCTGGTTGTGAAGTAAACATATATGCGCGCCAGGCTTAGCTAACTGACTTATTTCTTTAAAAAAATCAAAAAGGGTGTTGACGCCAAAGGGGCTCATATATAATATGCGCACCACCTTGAGACGAGGCACTGACGCGGTAACGCGGAGGGCCGAAAGATCAGGGGTTCGGGAAGTTAAACGCCTGAAGCTCAATGGATAGAATGTTAGTTGTTCATAGAGTAAGCTTTTCCAATATGGGCCAATAGCTCAGCTGGATAGAGCACCGCCCTTCTAAGGCGGTGGTCGAGGGTTCGAATCCTTCTTGGCCCGCCAGTTTGGAAAAGTAAGTTATATGTTATGGTGGGCGTAGCTCAGTTGGTAGAGCTCCGGATTGTGATTCCGGCGGTCGTGGGTTCAAGCCCCATCGTCCACCCCATTGCATATAAGCGGACGTGGTGAAATTGGTAGACACGCTGGATTTAGGTTCCAGTGCCGCAAGGTGTGAGAGTTCGAGTCTCTCCGTCCGCACCATTTAGTAAGACTCCTCCTGTAGGGAATATGGTGGGCGTAGCTCAGTTGGTAGAGCTCCGGATTGTGATTCCGGCGGTCGTGGGTTCAAGCCCCATCGTCCACCCCAATTTCCTTTTCTTGTTTGTTGTATCTTCTCTGTATTACGATTTTAGATGCTGCCTTATGGCGGTTTTTTTATGTCTGCTGTTTACTGGCTATTTCAGTGCTTTTCACTTGACTATTCTTGCTGCTTGCCGGAAAATTCCCGCCTTTAGATATTCTGGCCCTGTTTGCGTTAGAGTGCTTTGGCTTCAAGAGCATGCAGGTTGTAAGTGATTTGATTTGTAACGATACAAATAATTTTTTTGTGAGGAATTCCATGCAAGTTTCTGTAGAAACGACTACTGGTCTAGAACGTCAAGTGACTGTTGTTGTACCGGCCGAGCGTGTAGACAATGATGTTGCTCAGCGTGTGCAGCAAACAGCCCGTACAGTACGTATTGACGGTTTCCGTCCTGGTAAGGTTCCGACCAAAGTAGTTAAGAAGCGCTACGGTAAAGGGATTCGTCAGGAAGTAATTGGTGAAGTTATTCAGGAAAGCTTCTACCAGGCAACTCAGCAGGAAAACCTGACACCTGCTGGCGGTCCAAATATTGAATTCAAAAATGATAAAGAAGGTGAAGAGTTCTCTTACACCGCTACTTTTGAAGTTTACCCAGAAATCGCATTGGCTGACTTCTCTGCTGCTGAAATCGAAAAGAACAGCGCTGAAGTAAAAGATGAAGATCTGGAGCAGATGATTGAAACTCTGCGTAAGCAGCAGTCTGACTGGGTTGCTGTAGAGCGTGCTGCTGCAGACGGCGATCAGGTTAAGATTGACTTTGAAGGTTTCATCGATGGTGAAGCGTTTGAAGGTGGTAAGGGCGAAGGTATGGATCTGGTACTGGGTTCCAATACTATGATCCCAGGTTTCGAAGCTGGTCTGGAAGGCGCTAAAGCCGGTGCAGATGTTGAGCTGAACGTAACTTTCCCTGATGACTACCAGTCTGAAGAGCTGAAAGGTAAAGCTGCAGTATTCAAAACGACTGTGCAGTCTGTTTCTGAGCAGCAGTTGCCAGAGCTTAACGAAGAGTTCTTCGCTAAGTTTGGTCTGGAAGAAAACAACGTTGATAGCTTCAAAGTTGAAGTTCGCAAGAACATGGAGCGTGAAGTTAAGCAAGCGCTGAAGAGCAAGCTGAAAGAAGCTGTTTTCGGTCAACTGGTTGAGCTGAACGCAATTGATGTTCCTGCCGCGCTGATTGATAACGAGATCGATGCTATGCGTCGTCAGGCTATTCAGCAGTTCGGTGGTGCAGAAGCGAACATCGATCCAGAAATGCTGCCTAAAGAAATGTTCCAGGCACAGTCTGAGCAGCGTGTAAAAGTTGGTTTGCTGGTTAACGAAGTAATCAAAGCAAACGAACTGACAGTTGATGATGAGCGTGTTAAGACTACAATTGACGAGCTGGCTGCTACTTATCAGGATCCACAGCAAGTTATTGACTGGTACAACAGCAATGAAGAAATGCTGGGTCAGGTTAAGAGCCTGGTGATGGAAGATCAGGTTCTGGATCTGCTACTGGATGCCGCTAAGGTAACAGACGTAGAACTGAGCTATGAAGACGCTATCAAGCCTGCTGAGCCAAAAGCACAGGACGAAGACGCAGAGGTTGAAGCAGAAGCATAATTGCCAACTGCTTGATTTGCGTTTATAAAATAACGGCTGTCGGCGTAAAGTCGGCCGCCGTTTTTGCTTTTCAGGGTGCTTTTATTTGGTTTGTAGGGCACCGAGTTCAGGATCAAAGGAGAGAATAGGTATGTCGCAAACTTATAACGGCCCAACAATGATCACCAGCAGCGGTCTGGTACCTATGGTTGTTGAGCAAACTGCTCGCGGCGAGCGTTCTTATGACATTTACTCCCGGTTACTTAAAGAACGCGTAATTTTTATGGTGGGTCAGGTCGAAGATCATATGGCTAACCTGGTCGTAGCTCAGTTACTGTTCCTGGAGTCTGAAAATCCTGATAAGGATATTCACCTGTACATTAACTCACCGGGTGGTTCTGTTACTGCCGGTTTGTCAATTTACGATACTATGCAGTTTATTAAGCCAGATGTAAGCACTATGTGTATTGGTCAGGCGGCTAGCATGGGGGCATTGCTTTTAACTGGTGGTGCTGCAGGTAAGCGTTACTGCTTGCCAAACTCTCGAATGATGATTCATCAGCCGCTGGGTGGCTATCAGGGCCAGGCAACTGATATTGAAATTCATACGAAAGAAATTCTGTCTATTCGTGAGCGCCTGAATGGTATTATGGCTCAGCATACGAATCAGGATCTGGAAGTGATTTCCCGCGACACTGATCGGGATAACTTTATGTCACCGCAAGCTGCGGTGGAGTATGGTTTGATTGATGCGGTGATGGAACGTCGCTAAACTTTTGAATGCTGATATTTGTCGTGTGCTACAGTTTTAGCACTTATTATGCGACATTAGAGGCTGCTCCAAAGTTGTGAACCGCTATAATTATCAGCATGGCGGAAGATATATATTAGATGGTGGTCAGCTTCAGCAATGGCCGCCTGAGGAAAGAGGTAGTTGAATGTCAGACGATATCAACGGCAAAGATAATGGCGATGACAGCAAAACGCTGTATTGCTCGTTCTGCGGTAAAGGTCAGGACGAAGTTAAAAAGCTGATTGCAGGTCCCTCGGTATTTATCTGTGATGAGTGTGTTGATCTGTGTAATGACATTATCACAGAAGAAACGCAGCAGATTAATGAAGATGTTGAGCAGAGCGATGATCTGCCAACACCTGCTGAAATTAAGCACAATCTGGACGAATATGTCATTGGTCAGGAACGTGCGAAAAAGGTTCTGTCTGTTGCGGTTTATAACCACTATAAACGGTTACGTTTTCAGCAAAATAATAATGGTGAAGTAGAGCTTGGCAAGAGTAATATCCTGCTGATAGGTCCTACTGGTAGTGGTAAAACATTACTTGCTCAAACGTTGGCGCGTATGCTTAACGTACCCTTCACCATTGCAGATGCTACTACGCTGACTGAAGCCGGTTATGTAGGTGAAGATGTTGAAAACATCATTCAGAAGCTGCTGCAAAAGTGTGATTACGATGTTGAGAAAGCTCAGTTGGGCATTGTCTACATTGATGAGATCGATAAGATTTCACGTAAGTCAGATAATCCTTCAATCACCCGTGACGTGTCCGGTGAAGGTGTTCAGCAGGCATTGCTTAAGCTGATTGAGGGTACTGTTGCTTCAGTGCCCCCGCAGGGTGGTCGTAAGCATCCTCAGCAGGAGTTTTTGCAGGTTGATACATCTAACATCCTGTTCATCTGTGGTGGTGCTTTTGCTGGTCTGGATCAGGTTATCCGTAGCCGTAGCGAAAAGAGCTCTATAGGTTTTAGTGCGACAGTTAGCAGTAAAGATGATGCTAAGAATGTTACTGATGTTCTACGTGATCTGGAAGCTGAAGATTTGGTGAAATACGGTCTGATTCCTGAGTTTGTTGGTCGTTTGCCAATGCTGGCAACACTGGCAGAGCTTGATGAAGGTGCGTTAATCCAGATTCTGACTGAGCCTAAAAACTCGCTGACTAAGCAGTATGGCGCTTTGTTCGATATGGAAGGTGCTGAGCTTGATTTCCGTGAGTCGGCCTTGCATGCGGTTGCTCAGAAGGCGCTGGCCCGTAAGACGGGTGCGCGTGGTCTTCGATCGATTCTGGAAGAGACTTTGTTGGATACCATGTATTCACTACCGTCTCAGGAAAATGTCAGTAAAGTTGTTATTGATGAAGGCGTCATTAGAGGTGAGTCTGAACCAATGATGATTTATGAAAATATTGAACAGCCTAAAGCTGCTGCTGAAGAGTGATTTTTTAGTCTAGGCAGAATCAGTGCTGATAAAAAGGGTAGCTAAGGCTACCCTTTTTTTATGCCTGTCTGTCAGAGCTAGGTCTTACTTGCTAAATATATAGACGTTCGTATTCAGTTATCTAAACTTTGCGTGAATGGGTGTATTTAAGTTGGCTTTTAGTGTGCATACAGGGTAGCGCTATACTTGGGTATTAAATGGTTGAGGGGCGGCGCTGTTTTAGCGCTGTGAATCTATGATGCGATTACTGATTAGAAATGTAATATTTCTTATGGTGGGCGTTTTGTTGGTTACAGCATCCAGGGCTACCCAGGTACCAGAAAGGATATCTGTGCAGGTACCCGGCGAAGAGTTCCTATGCAAGCTGGCGGACAGTGCTGATTATTTTATGCTGTATCAGCATCAGGTAAGTTACGAAGCTGCTGAGTTCAGGCATTACACCATGCTAAACGGTTTGACTGTCGTCGTAATGAATAAGCGAACGCTGAGATTTAACCGCTTATCGAATCTTGCCTTACTGTCTGTATCTACGTTGGATATTAATCTGCCTGCTGAAGCAAATCAGCTGATGCATGGAAGTTGTCATTTGGCAGGCTAAGTGCCTATTCTGTAATGGGTATAGCGGCTGGATATACTTTAGTCTATTGTATGTACCCGTAAATATTTCTTTATGTGTCTCTGCTATTTTCTGTTTGGCAGAATAACAATGATCTCTCGAATAAGGTGAGCTTAAGCTATTGGTTTTTAATTTAAAAACAGTGGCTTAAGCTGACTTTATTTTGAGGATTTACCATGCAAACAATCGTAATTGTAGGAGGAGGGGCCGGAGGCCTTGAGCTGGCAGCAAGCTTAGGTGGTCATTTAGGCAAGAAGAAGCAGGCGAAAATTATTCTCGTAGACCGTAATCCCAATCATATCTGGAAGCCATTGTTGCACGAAGTGGCAACGGGTTCGCTTGATATGAGTATTGATGGTGTTTCGTATCGTGCGCACAGTGGTCAGCATCATTACCAGTTTCAGCTGGGTACGATGACCGGTATGGATGCGTCTGCAAAGTGTATCCAGTTAGCTGCTGTCGATGATGAATACGGCGTGCAGGTCTTGCCGGAAAGAACTATTCGCTACGATACCCTGGTGATGGCTGTGGGCAGCGTTAGCAATGATTTTGGTACACCGGGTGTTGCTGAACATAGTTATTTTCTGGACTCTCATCAGCAGGCGGAGCGTTTCCAGCGTGGTTTACTTAATAGCTTTATGCGGATAAATCAGCAAGGCTCTGATAAGAAGCTCAGGTTAGCAATAGTAGGTGGTGGGGCTACAGGTGTTGAGCTCGCAGCAGAGCTGACGCACGTAGCTAATTTGCTAAAACAGTATGGCATGCCGGATATGTCTTCAAGCCGTCTGCAAGTGGATTTGCTTGAGGCTGGTCCAAGTATTCTACCGGCCTTGCCGCCAAGAATTTCCCAGGCAGCACGGCGGGAGCTGCAACGGCTTGGCATTATTGTGCATGAGAATACCCGGGTCACACGTGCAGATGAAGATGGTTATGTGGATCAGAATGATGACCTGATTGCTGCGGATCTTATGGTCTGGGCAGCGGGGGTGAAGGCGCCGGACTTTATTCGTGAGCTTGGTTATTTTGAGTTGGGTCGTGGCGGTCAGATTGTGGTGAAACCCGGCTTACAGTCGAGTGTTGATGATAATGTCTGGGTGCTTGGTGACTGTGCCGCTTGTCAGCAACCAGATGGTTCATGGGTGCCACCAAGAGCGCAGTCGGCGCACCAGATGGCCAGTCATATTGCAGCTAATATACGTCGCCAGATGAAAGGTAAAGCAGTTAAGCCTTATTTTTATAAAGACCATGGTTCGCTGGTTAATCTGAGTCGTTATAGTACAGTCGGTAGCCTTATGGGTAACCTGAGCGGCGGTACTATGTTTGTGGAGGGGAAAATTGCACGCCTTATGTATATGTCATTATACCGAATGCATCAGCTCAGCATTCATGGGTGGCTTAAAGGTATGTGTCTGATTCTTGCACAAAAAGTAGGGCATATGGTGCAGCCCAAAATCAAACTGCATTAAATAGAAGGCCGGCATTATTGCCGGCTTTTTTGTTTTTAAACTGAGTCAATCCGGGTGTTTGATTACTATCTGAGCAGTTAGAAAACTGACTGCGAAATGAAACACAAAGTGAGATGTTATTTACGTAAAAATGTACTTTCTGCAACAAGTTGCAGGAGAATAATACTGTATATTCAGGTCTAAATTGTTCAGGCGTTAGATGAATGCTGGGTGAATATACCTACTTTTACTGAGGCTATTGACGGTGTTTGTTGCGGTTGTGACTGGGAGATTGTGACGTTGAATAGGTTAGGGCTTGTGCCTGAAGCAGGTAAAAATACAGCCTTGGTATTAGGGTTGTTAATGTCGCTACCGGCAATGGCTGTTGAGCTGAGCGTCAATGTGAAAAGTGCCTCAGGTGCAGTTCTTGAAGGCATGGTGGTTTATGCTGAGCCACTTGATGGCCAGCAATTACCTGCAACCGATAAGGTTATCAGTGTTGGTCAGAAAGGTAAGTCATTTACACCTTATGTGAGTGTTTCTCAGGCAGGTAATAATGTGCTGTTTGATAATCAGGATAATATTACCCATCACATTTATTCAGTCGATGGTGATTCACGTTTCTCCTTCAAAATTAAGGCTGGTGAAAAGCGTTTGCAAGACGGCTTGAATAGTGCGGGCGAAGTTGCGATGGGATGCAATATTCACGACTGGATGTCAGGTTATATCTTATTGGTTGATACCCCTTTATTCGCTAAAACTGCCGCGCAGGGCAATGTTAGTTTTGATGTGTCAGAGACGGGGCGTTATAAAGTGACAGTCTGGCACCCTCAATTGAGGGCAGAGAATAATCGTGAAGCACAGGTTATTGATCTGAATGAAGATATTCAGATTACAGCTCAGCTGATTAATGGCATGGAAGCAGTACCTTCGCAGGAGAGCGACGACGATTTTGATTTTATCTCTGATTATTAAGTGAGTTTATGGGCGTGAAAAGCTTACAAAGTAAAATTTTCAGCTTCTTTGTATTGCTTCTGTTATTTGTGCAGGGGGTGGCATTCTGGACCCTGTATGTTGGTAACCAGAATCAGCAACAGCAGGAGGTTAGCAATCGTCTGACCACTGCTAAAACAGTTTTTACTGAGTTATTTTCCAGTCGTATAGAGTATCTCGCAGCATTCTCTGAAACGGTTTCTAAAGACTATGGTATTAAGCAGGTTTTCAATGAAGACCGGCGGAGCTTGCTGGTTGCACTGAATAACCATCGCAAACGAATTAATGCAGATTTGGCGATGACGATATCTGCTGAAGGTGTTATCAGTGCTCAGTTGGTGAGCATGGAGCAGGGTGATGGCCAGCGTAAGGTTCGGTCTGGTGATGAAGCTGGTGTCCAGTTTCGTTACTCGGATTGGATGATGAATGTTGATCGTGGGCATCTTTATGCAATCGATCATAATGTATATCAGGTAAGTCTTTCACCAGTAAAGGTAGGCGCGAAAACGATTGGTTGGGTAATGTTTGGTTTTCAGGTAGATGCCCGGCTAGCGACCGAGTTCATGAGCATCACCGGCCTTGAGACCGATTTTGTTGTGCAGGGTAATTCTGGCTGGTGGTTGGTTGCTTCTTCATCGCCAACAGCAGATGTGGGCTTCTCTGAAAAAATTCTTAATAACCAGCAAATTGATGATCAGTTTATTGCAATCAGTCATCAGATTTCCGACGATCAGCATTTGCGCTTCGGTGTTGCTATGTATGGTTTGCGGGCAAACTTTGTTGAAGTATTGCAGGAGCAGTGGTGGAAGCTGTTAATTCTGGCAGTGGGTACGCTGGTGTTGTCTCTGGCAGGTGCTTACTGGATTTCTGCATCCATTACCCGACCGGTTAAGCGTTTAGTGAAGCAGGCAAAAATTGTTGCCAGCGGTGATTATAATCAGACGATAAATCTTAATGATCAAAGTGAGCTTGGCCAGCTTGCTGATGAGATTAATGTCATGCAGGAAGCTGTGTTAAGCCGTGAGCAGGCGCTGTCACACAGGGCAAATCATGACCCGCTAACTGATCTTCCAAACCGAAATTTTCTTAACATTATTTTACAGACCCTGTGTCAGCAGCGGGACGCATTTGCTGTTATTCAACTCAATCTGAGTCGCCTTAAAGACGTTAATGATACGTTGGGGCATCAGGTGGGGGATTTGGTCATTCAAGAGCTTGCCAGGCGTTTAAGCGAAGCTGAAGGCTTTCAACTAGTGTGTCATCTGGGGGCAGATGAATTTGCTTTGCTGACAGATAGCTGCCCGTCTGCTGAGCTTGAAGAGGCTGTGCGTCAATGTCTGTTAAATCTTGATGCGGCGCTTGAGTCTGTATTTGATTACGAAGGGTTAGGGTTTCAGCTGCAGGTTCGTAGCGGAGTGGCGCTTTACCCTCAGCACAGTGAAAAGCCTGAAAGTCTTCTGCGTATGTCTGATATTGCACTCCATCATACCCGTAAAACCAGTCAGCATGTGCAGTGGTTCAACCCAGAGCAGGATGTGAACAGTGTTGAGCGTCTGAATCTGATTAATGATTTAAAACAGGCTATTAGTGGCGATCAGTTGGTATTGTTTTATCAGCCTAAGCTGAATCTTCAGTCCAGAATAGTGACGCATGTAGAGGCGCTGGTGCGTTGGATGCATCCGACGCTGGGTATGGTTCCGCCTGATAATTTTATCCATATTGCTGAGCAGACTGGGCAGATTAATGCGTTAACACGCTGGGTTATTCAGACCGCTTTAAATCAATATAATGCCTGGAATTCTGGTGGGCTGGACTTAGGAATTGCGATTAATATTTCAGCAGCGAACCTAAAAGATCCGGGGTTTTATGAGTTTGTTTGTGAGGCAATGCGGACTGCTGAAGTGCCTGCAGGAAAGATTACACTTGAAGTAACTGAGAGTGCTGTTGTTGAAGATCCTGAATCTGCAATTAAGTTGCTAAGTCGCTTTAAAGAGCGGGGAATGCGGATTTCAATTGATGATTATGGTACCGGGTATTCTTCACTGGCGCAGTTAAAACAGTTACCAGTACATGAGCTGAAGATAGACAAATCATTTGTTCAGCGTCTGAGCGATGATCAGTCTGATCAGATTATTGTGAAGTCGACCATTGAGCTGGCGCATAGTATGGGCCTGAGTGTTGTGGCAGAAGGGATTGAGGATGAGTTTGCTCTGGAGTGGCTCACTTCTAACAACTGTGAATTAGCGCAGGGATATCACATTAGCCGTCCTCAGGCTGAAGATATACTGACGCCATGGCTTAAGGATCATGCCGTATTGAACTCCCGGGAGGAGGCGTGCTAAATAAAGGCACTGTATTAGCTGTATTGATAAGTGCAGGTGGCGTTGCTCAGGTAAGCGCGCTGGAAAGTAAAGTGAATGGCATTATTGATTACCGTTTTGCGCACAGTGATACCTCTAACAGCTATCGTCAGGGTGGCGTAGGTAAGTTTGGAACTGATAATGGCGGACAGGCGTATGTCGGTCAGGCGGGATTGCAGTGGATTTTAGAATGGGATTCAGGTCTGAGTTTTCATTCTGTCGCTAATGGTTATCTTGATGGTGAAGATAATGGTCTCGGTATTACAGAAACATTTTTTAAGTACCGTGGAATTCCCAGTGAATCAGGTAATCGGCTTCAGTCACGTGTAGGTTTGTTCTACCCGGCTATTTCTCTTGAGAATAAAGCATTTGCCTGGGCTTCAAAAAATACTTTAAACAGCTCGACATTAAATACCTGGATAGGTGAAGAAATTCGTTTACTGGGAGTCGAGTTGGGCTGGACGCGGCTAGGGAAACTCAATGACAGTAACTATGATCTGAGTTTTACCGCTTCGGGATTCTTCAACAATGATCCCACAGGAGCGCTGCTGGCGTGGCATGGCTGGACAAGTAGTTCGCGGCAAACGGTCTGGGGCGAAAAGCGTAAAATACCACCGTTAGAAGCGCGCAAGCCAGGCTATAAACTTGCTCCGCAGGCTGCTGAGTCAGATCCGTTTTTAGAGCTGGATGACCGGCCTGGCTATCATTTGCAAACCCAGGTTCGCTGGGCGCGAAAGGGCGAGGTAAATCTTGGTTATTATGACAATAATGCCCAAACAAATATTGTTGTGAATGGTCAGTACACCTGGCGTACCCGTTTTTATTATGCCGGGGCGCGTTGGTTGTTGCCAAATAAGCTGGAGTTGAGTGCACAGTATATGACGGGTGATACTCTGATGAATGATGTGTATGGCAATGCGGTTGTTGATAATGACTATAGCAGTGCTTACATCATGCTAAGCAAGCGTTGGAATAAGCATCGTTTGACGGGTCGGCTTGAAGAGTTCTCTGTCACAGATAAAGATCAGACGGTTGGAGATAATAATGATGAATATGGTAAAGCAGCGACGTTGAATTATACCTACCGTTATTCCAAGCCAGTATTTTTATCGGTAGAGCATAATTGGATTAATTCAGATCGTCCGGGTCGTGTATATTCTGGCCAGCCAGTAAGTCGGGAAGAGCGACAGTTATTGTTCGCTGTCAGGTATTTTTTCTGAGTTTTTGATAGCTGAAAAAAAAGCAGGGGGATGCCCTGCTTTTTTGTATTTGCGCTAAAACTCAATTAAATAGCTTTAGCCTGAGCTGGCGCGTTGCCGATATAGCTGTGCGGCGTGAGTTCTTTCAATTCATCTTTAGCACTTTGTGGCATTTCCAGAGTATCGATGAAAGCCTGAATAGTTTGCTTATTCATAGTCTGACCGCGGGTCAGGGCTTTGAGCTTTTCATACGGTTCTTCAATGGCGTAGCGACGCATAACTGTCTGAATTGGTTCTGCTAGTACTTCCCAGGCATTTTCCAGGTCATCATTCAGTCGGGCTGCATTCAGTTCCAGCTTGCTGATACCTTTCAGGCTGGACTGGTAGGCGATCATGCTGTAACCGAAGCCAACACCCATGTTACGCAGTACGGTGGAGTCAGTCAGGTCACGCTGCCAGCGGGAAATCGGCAGTTTAGCTGCCAGGTGCTGCATAATCGCGTTAGCAATGCCTAAGTTGCCTTCTGAGTTTTCGAAGTCAATCGGGTTAACTTTATGTGGCATGGTTGAAGAACCAACTTCACCAGCAATTGTTCTTTGCTTGAAGTAACCTTGAGAGATATAGCCCCAGATATCGCGGTCAAAATCGATGATGATAGTGTTGAAGCGGCAAACAGCATCAAACATTTCAGCGATGTAATCGTGAGGCTCAATCTGTGTAGTGTAAGGGTTGAAGTTCAGGCCCAGGCTTTCAACAAATTCCTGTGCATTCTGTGCCCAGTCAACATCAGGGTAAGCGGAAATGTGGGCGTTATAGTTGCCGACCGCACCGTTAATTTTACCCAGAAGTTCTGTGTTTTTAAGCTGCTTGATCTGACGCTGCAGACGGTAAGCAACGTTAGCCATTTCCTTACCTACAGTTGTTGGTGAAGCAGTCTGGCCGTGAGTACGGGACAGCATTGGCTGGTCTGCAAAGTTACGACCCAGTTGAGCAATCTCGTCAGTCACTTGTTGCATCAGCGGCAACATTACTGTCTGCCCCTGTTTTAGCATCAGGGCATGAGACAGGTTGTTAATGTCTTCAGATGTACATGCGAAGTGAACGAATTCGCTGATGGCAGCCAGTTCAGTGTTGTCCTGAATGCGTTCTTTGATCAGGTATTCAACCGCTTTAACGTCGTGGTTAGTAGTACGTTCGATTTCTTTAACGCGATTGGCTTCAGCTTCGCCGAAGTTATCAACCAGCTGGTTAAGCACAGCATTTGCTGTATCGCTTAGTGCCGGTACTTCAGAGATTTGTGGGTGAGCAGCCAGTTTTTGAAGCCAGCGTACTTCCACTTCAACCCGGGCTTTAATTAGACCGAATTCGCTGAATACCGGACGCAAGTCAGCTGTTTTGCTGCCGTAGCGGCCGTCGACGGGGGAAATAGCAGTTAAAGAAGAGAGATCCATAACGAGGCATTACCTGATGAATTAAATTTTGAGGGCGAATTATAGCGAAAACGCCGGACGAGGAAAATCCGCCCGGCGTCTTTTTACACATTCATAAGTTGCAGTCGCAAGCTTTAGTGCGAATAAATTACCGGCCGGTGATGTCAGTGATGGCCGGACGAATGCGTGATTTGAAGAATAATAGCTGCCAGCGCTTACCGCCGCTCTGGCGCCATAGCACCGCTGCACGTATGCCTGCCAGTAAAAGGGCGCGAATTTTGTCTGCGTTTTCTGCATTTTGCAGGTGACGTGGCTCGCCGGTAACCTGAATGCGAAATTTGAAGGTGCTGAGTGTGTCCTGATAAAGGCTGGCCAGATTCGAAATGATAGTCGGATGTGTCAGTGCTGCTGAGTTTTCTGACAGGCTTTCCTGATCATTAAAATATTTGGCTTGTTGTTCAATTTTAACGAGGCGTTCGGCAATCGTATTGAATAAATCAGGCTGCTTGTTTAGCTTTTTTTCCAGATGTAACAGGCTTAACGCGTAACGAATTACATCCTGGTTTTGTTTCGAGCGGTCTTTATCAATAAGTTCTTGCAGGTGGCGAAAGCCCTGACCCAGGTTGACGGGTAAGGTTTGTTCGCCGCCATATATTTCAGCAGTACTGTCTGGGTTAGTAATGAAGACACTGCGTATACAGGTTTCAAGGTTGCTTTGCTGAACCATGCCGCGGGTAGCGATCTGTTCAACTAAGCTGGCTGCCTGAAATAAGCCCGCCAGTGCAATTGCCTGATTATGAGTTGCTTGTGACATAAGTAACTTAAGCTCTCTTGCCAGTTGTTTCGATAACACCGCCACCCAGGCAGACTTCAGTAGTATAAAAGACAACTGACTGGCCCGGTGTTACAGCACGCTGAGGATCGTCGAATTGGATAACATAACCGCCGTTCGCTCCGGCTTCGATCGTACATGCCTGATCATCCTGACGGTAGCGAACTTTAGCCCGGCAACGTAAAGGTAACTCGGCAGGTGCTTCGCTGATCCAGAAAATGTCACTGGCTGTTAGCCAGTCACTGAACAGTAATTCATGTGATGTGCCCTGAACGGCTACCAGTACATTGCGTTGCAGATCTTTTTCAGCAACAAACCAGGGGACCTCAGGGTAGTTTTTTAAGCCGCCAATACCTAAGCCCTGGCGTTGACCGATAGTGTGGTACATCAGCCCCTGATGGTCACCGATGATGTCGCCATCAGGTGTTTCGATTTTACCCGGCTGGGCAGGCAGGTACTGTTTAAGGAAGTCGCTGAAACGACGCTCGCCAATAAAGCAGATACCGGTGCTGTCTTTTTTATTGTGAGTGACCAGGTCATGTTCTTCAGCCAGGCGACGCACTTCAGGCTTTTCCAGTTCGCCTACCGGAAATAATGTCATGCTCAGCTCTTCGCTACCTACCTGATGCAGGAAGTAGCTCTGGTCTTTATTGTTGTCGAGGCCTTTTAATAGGCAGGCATGGCCATTTATATCGCTGCGGCGAACGTAATGACCGGTTGCGATTTTGTCAGCGCCAAGTGTCTGAGCGTATTCAAGAAAGGCTTTAAACTTGATTTCCCGGTTACATAGAATGTCTGGGTTGGGGGTGCGGCCGGCTTTGTATTCTTCCAGAAAGTGTTCGAATACGTTGTCCCAGTATTCTGCTGCAAAGTTAGCTGTATGAAGAGTGAGGCCAAGCTTGTCGCACACTGCCTGAGCGTCCGCAAGGTCGTCCATTGCGGTGCAGTAATCTGTACCATCATCTTCATCCCAGTTCTTCATGAACAGGCCTTCTACCTGGTAGCCCTGCTGTTGCAATAAAAGGGCAGAAACAGATGAATCAACACCGCCGGACATGCCGACAATGACTTTGGTATTGGCGTTATTACTCATAAAAAATACTGGCTCATGATGACTTAGTGCAAAATTTTAATATGGGGATGCGGATCGCAATATTAAAGCTTATTCGTGGATAAAATTAAGTGGATAGCGTTGACCCTGAAGGTAATCTTCAAGGCATTTTAAAACGATCGGGCTTCGCAAATCGTCACGACGGGCAGCAAGCTCGTCATAGGTTAGCCAAAGTGCGCGTTCGATGCCGGTATCCAGCTCTGCACCAGGCTGCTCTGATATTGCCCGGGCGATAAAGCAGTAGCGATGGTAAACCGTGCTGTTACCCGGTGCTTTATATACATACATGCCCAACAGTGTTTCTGGCTCTACATGCCAGCCCGTCTCTTCCAGAGTTTCACGCTTTGCGGCTTCAATAAAGCTTTCGTCAGCTTCAAGGTGCCCGGCTGGCTGGTTGATAACCAGTTTGTTGAGGGGGGGGAGTGTTCTTCTACAAACAGAAAACGTCCCTTATCTTCAACAATGGTTGCAACAGTAGCGTGTGGGGTCCAGCGCATAGGTGTAAAATATCCATATAGGTAATGATTTTTTAGGTGGACAACCTTAGCATTTCTGGTCATGCTTTTCCTGAATTTTCATCAGTCATTTTGTATTTGTGGTACGAGGTTTTAGGTGAGCAGCAATATCATCAAGGTTCAGCAGGAAGATTTCGACATCAGCGGTTTAAATGCCCTGATCAGAGATGATAGCGGCAGTCATGGGGCGATTGTTACCTTTACAGGTATCGTTCGTGAAATGGCTTCGGGGCCTGGTTTACTGGCGATGGAGTTGGAGCATTATCCTGGTATGACAGAAAAGTCACTGGAAAAAATTGCTACCCAGGCTCGTGAGCGTTGGGAGTTAGGTGCAATAGTGATTGTGCATCGGGTTGGGAAACTATCCCTGAACGATAATATTGTATTTGTAGGAGTTGCAAGTCCACACCGGGTAGCAGGGTTTGCTGCCGCTCAGTTTATTATGGATTATCTGAAGCGTGATGCGCCGTTCTGGAAAAAAGAAATCACCGAGCATGGTGAGTCCTGGGTGGCGGCTAAAGATACTGATCTGAAGCGTGCCGACTCCTGGGATGAATAATCTTTAAATTTCCTGCTAAAGCATTCAGGAACGCTTTTTGGGCTTTGAACCAAATTTTTTAGAAGGGTGTGTTCCTGATGTTTTTCGTGTAGCAGTGTGTTTTCTGTTATTACGTTTTACCGGTTTATCTGTCTGAGTATCAGGCAGATAAATTTCTTCTATTCTGCTTTCTCCTGATTTGAGTGAATCAAGTTTCCACTCGCCAATGCTTGCCCTGATCAGACGCAATGTTGGAAAGCCAACTGCCGCAGTCATCCGTCTTACCTGGCGGTTTTTGCCTTCTGATATAGTCAGTTCCAGCCAGCTTGTTGGCAGATTTTTGCGCTCTCTTATTGGTGGTGTGCGCACCCATATATCCGGTTCTTCAATGCGCTGAGCTTTGGCGGGGCGGGTTTTTCCATCTTTAAGTTCAACTCCATTGCGTAGCTGCTTTAAAGCTGCGTCATCAATTTCGCCTTCAACCTGAGCCCAGTAGGTCTTAGCCATTTTGAATTTCGGGTTGGCCAGCTGATGCTGCAGTTGCCCGTCATCAGTGAGGATTAATAGTCCTTCCGAATCATAGTCCAGTCGTCCGGCGGCATACACATCTGGCTGTTTAATGAAGTCTGCAAGAGTGGCGCGGCCTTCTGTATCAGTAAACTGCGTCAGTACCTGGAAAGGTTTATTAAAAAGTATGACTCGTGACATTTGTAGGACTGTATCCGTAAAACTATATTTAAATAACGGTGCGGACGCTTTCAGGTAATTATGTCTGAAAGTTGATCACTGTGGCGGAAGCTGGATTCCGTATACTTCTGTGCCGAAGCATATGGATTCACGGCCTTTACCTGAACTCAGTATTTTCTGGATGTAAGTATACGTGGAGTAAGCTATGGCATACCAACATATTCGTGTTCCTGAGGGTGAGAAGATAACTTTTGCGGGCGATAATCTGATTCAGGTGCCGGGCCGGCCGATAATCCCGTTTATTGAAGGCGATGGTATAGGTGCGGATGTCACGCCGGTAATGATTGAGGTAGTAGATGCAGCAGTTCAGCAGGCATATACAGGAAGGCGTAAAATTGCCTGGATGGAAGTGTTTGCCGGTGAAAAAGCTACTCAGATGTATGATCAGGATACCTGGCTGCCGGATGAGACTTTACGGGCATTTAAAGAGTTTGCAGTCGGTATAAAAGGGCCGCTGACTACGCCTGTAGGTGGGGGTATTCGATCGCTGAATGTCGCGCTGCGTCAGGAGTTAGACTTATATGTCTGTCAGCGACCAGTGCGCTGGTTTAAAGGAGTCCCGAGCCCGGTTATTAAACCTGGTGATGTAGATATGGTGATTTATCGGGAAAACTCTGAAGATATTTATGCGGGTGTTGAGTGGCAGGCTGGTACCGCTGAGGCACAAAAAGTTATTGATTTTCTGCAGCAGGAAATGGGGGTAACTAAAATTCGCTTCGATCAGATGTGCGGTATAGGTATCAAGCCGGTTTCTGAGGAAGGTTCTAAGCGTTTAATACGTAAAGCGCTACAGTATTGTGTTGATAATGACCGGCGTTCTCTAACTCTGGTGCACAAAGGTAATATCATGAAATTTACCGAAGGTGCATTTAAAGAGTGGGGCTATGAGCTTGCTAAGCAGGAGTTTGGTGCAGAGCTACTTGATGCGGGTCCCTGGCTGAGTTTTAAGAATCCTCATTCGGGGCGCGAGATTGTTGTTAAGGATGTAATTGCAGATGCAATGTTGCAGCAGATTCTTTTGCGTCCTGCTGAATATGATGTTGTTGCTACCCTGAATTTGAATGGTGACTACTTATCCGATGCGCTGGCAGCGGAGGTAGGAGGGATAGGCATAGCACCTGGTGCGAATTTATCTGATCAGATTGCAATCTTTGAGGCAACGCATGGTACGGCGCCAAAATATGCAGGCAAGGATATGGTTAATCCAGGTTCTATTATTCTATCTGCAGAAATGATGTTGCGGCATCTGGGTTGGATAGAGGCGGCTGATCTTATAATTAAAGGTATGGATGGCGCTATTGCAGCGAAAACGGTGACCTATGATTTTGAACGTTTAATGGATGGTGCGACTAAAGTTTCCAGTTCAGGATTCGGAGCGGCGATTATCAAGCATATGCAATGAGGTTTTGCAGGCATAAAAAAAGGCAGCTTAGGCTGCCTTTTATTGTATGAAGTAAAGCTAGGCTTTAGTGCGTCGGGAAGACCTTATTAAGAATTTTCCGCTTGTTCTAATGCAGCCACTTCAATAGGCTTTATGTTGATCGCGTGAATACCCTTAGGTCCCGGTGTCGTCTCAAAACTCACTTCCTGGCCGGCTTTCAAACTCTTGTAGCCATCGATAAGTATTACCGAATAGTGAGCAAATAAGTCTTCATCATGTTCTTGCGATATAATAAATCCGAAGCCTTTGGCGTTATTGAACCACTTGACTTTCCCTGTGTACATTGGTGTCCCCCAATATCCGATTAAAACTTCGACCCTAATCTCCCTGGGTCTGTTAACTGAACGACCTCTTGTTGATACAATGTACTACAGCTGAGGTGCTTCCATGTTCCTGAAAAGTGTCTTGCAGGGACTACCGATACAACAAATTTATTATTCCTCCTGCAGAAAAAATTATAACATTCTTCGGAGTTAGACGAGCATTACAAGACTCCCCATTATGAGATACAAAAATTGGTAAATATTGTGAAATGTGATATGCGTCATTTACAAGGAGCCATCCGTTGCTCTAGCGACGACCAGGATCCGCATGATCATGGGACTGGTGTCGTCGAAGAAGTTTCTAAACCTGAACTAAAACGTCCATCAATGTACCAAGTACTAGTGATGAATGATGACTATACCCCTATGGACTTTGTGGTGGAAATATTAATGGTTTTTTTCTCTATGAATCAAGAAAAAGCCACACAAGTTATGTTAACGGTCCATACTAAGGGTAAGGCTGTGTGTGGTGTGTATACCCGGGATGTCGCAGAAACTAAAGCAACTCAGGTGAATCAGTACGCTAAGGAGAGTAAGCACCCGTTGCTGTGTGAAGTCGAGCAAGCGTAGCGGAGCGATTATTATGTTGAATAAAGAATTAGAAGATACGCTAAGTGTGGCTTTTAATAGTGCTCGCGCAAAACGTCATGAGTTTATGACGGTTGAGCATCTGTTGTTGGCTTTGTTGGATAATTCAGAGGCCTACTCTGTACTGCAGGCATGTGGAGTTGATGTAGATAAGCTAAGAATTTCCCTGTCATCTTTCATAGAGGATACAACACCTTTACTACCGGATAATATTCCTGATCTTGAGACTCAGCCAACGCTGGGTTTTCAGCGTGTTTTGCAGCGGGCTGTATTTCATGTTCAGTCATCAGGTAAGTCTGAAGTTACTGGTGCTAACGTGCTGGTGGCAATTTTCAGTGAGCAGGAAAGCCAGGCTGTATACGTGCTTCAGCAGCAGGGTGTTGAGCGTATAGATATTGTTAATTATATCTCTCATGGTATTTCCAAAGTCAGCGATGCTGATGAGCCGGCTGCGCTGGATGATTTAAGTGAAGCCAGTGCGCCAGCTGAGAAAGACAAAAGCCCTCTCGCTAATTATGCAGTTAATCTGAATAAAGAAGCAGAGGCTGGCAATATCGATCCGCTTGTAGGGCGTGATGATGAAGTTGAGCGAGTGGTACAGATTCTTTCCCGTCGGCGTAAGAATAATCCATTACTTGTCGGAGAAGCTGGTGTCGGTAAAACGGCCATTGCTGAAGGTCTGGCTAAGCTGATTATTGAAGGTTCAGTACCTGAAGTTATTTCCCAGAGTACTGTTTATTCGCTTGATCTTGGTGCTTTGCTTGCAGGTACGAAGTACCGTGGCGATTTTGAGAAGCGCTTAAAAGGTTTGTTGAATGAAATTCGCAAGCTTGATCATGCCATTTTATTCATTGATGAGATTCACACCATTATTGGTGCAGGTGCAGCATCTGGTGGCTCTATGGATGCTTCAAATCTGCTTAAGCCTCTTCTGAGTTCGGGGCAGTTGCGCTGTATTGGTTCTACAACCTTCCAGGAATTCCGTGGAATCTTTGAAAAAGACCGTGCGCTAGCGCGTCGCTTCCAGAAAGTAGATGTTCTTGAGCCGTCTGTTGATGATACATACCGAATTCTGCAGGGCTTGCGCAGCCGCTTCGAAGAGCATCATGAGATTAGCTACACAGATAACGCGCTGCGGGTTGCATCTGAGCTGGCGGACCGTTACATCAATGATAAGCACATGCCTGATAAGGCTATCGACGTGATTGATGAGGCCGGGGCGTATCAGCGCCTTGTGCCTGAAGATAAGCGTGCTGAGCTGATTGATGTCGCTGAAGTTGAAAGTGTGGTTGCTAAGATCGCCCGTATTCCTGTCAATAACGTTACTGCATCGGATAAAGAACAGCTGAAGAAGCTGGACAAGAATCTGAAAATGGTTGTGTTAGGGCAGGAAGAAGCTATTGATACTTTATCTGCTGCAATCAAGCTTTCCCGTGCAGGGCTTAAAGAGCCAAACAAGCCGGTTGGTTCATTCCTGTTTTCTGGTCCGACCGGGGTTGGTAAAACTGAGGTAACTTCTCAGTTAGCGCGGATAATGGGTATCGAATTGATACGCTTTGATATGTCTGAGTATATGGAGCGTCATACCGTATCCCGTCTGATTGGTGCTCCACCTGGTTATGTTGGTTATGATCAGGGTGGTTTGCTTACCGAAGCAGTTACTAAGTCGCCGCATTCTGTGCTGTTGCTGGATGAAATTGAAAAAGCTCATCCTGAAGTATTCAACTTGCTGCTGCAGGTTATGGATAACGGTACGCTGACAGACAATAACGGCCGTAAAGCTGATTTCCGTAACGTGATTTTGGTAATGACGACTAATGCGGGTGTTGAGCAAATGAGTCGTGCCTCTATTGGCTTCACACATCAGGATCATACGACTGATGGTATGGAAGCCATTAAGAAGATGTTTACGCCTGAGTTCCGTAACCGTCTGGACGGCATTATTCAGTTTAAAGCTTTGCCTATGAGTGTTATCAAAGGTGTGGTTGATAAATTCCTTACTGAGTTGCAGGTGCAGCTTGATGATAAAGGGGTTCAGCTAAATATTGATGATGCTGCTCGAACTTGGCTGGCTGAAAAAGGCTATGATGAAACTATGGGCGCGCGTCCTATGCAGCGTCTGATTCAGGAGCAGCTGAAAAAGCCTCTTGCAGAGATGATTCTCTTTGGTGAGTTGTCTGATGAAGGTGGTGAAGTTGAAATCAGCGTTGATGAAAACGATAAGTTGGTACTCGATGTGGTTGCCGCAATGGCATGATCATCTGTACTGACCGTCCATAAAAAAACCGCTTGTGAAAACAAGCGGTTTTTTTATTAAGGGTCGGCGCTGGCGGACAGCTATAGATGCTAAGTTAATCAGCAGTTAGCTAATAAGTTGCAGAGCCGAAAAACCGTAATTAGCGGGCGCGGTAGGTGATGCGGCCTTTGGTCAGATCGTAAGGTGTCAGCTCAACTTTTACCTTATCGCCAGTCAGGATGCGGATGTAGTTCTTACGCATTTTGCCAGAGATATGTGCAGTCACAACGTGACCGTTTTCAAGTTCTACGCGAAACATGGTGTTAGGCAGTGTGTCGGTGACAACGCCTTCCATTTCAATACTATCTTCTTTTGACATTAAGTACCTACCTAGGTTGCTAATATTTGAAGCGCAGTATTTTGCCTTATTTGTTTGCTATATCAAAGCGATTTCTCTGTATATTCTGCATGGATGTCGATTTGTTTTATACATCCACGTTCAGCCATTCGCCCTGGAGAAGCATTTCTAACGGACGGAAGCTGGTTTTGTAAGACATTTTCTGGCAATCACGCACCCAGTAACCAAGGTAAAGGTAGTCTTTATCCTGTCGGATTACCTCCTGGATTTGCCATAAAATTGCATAGCTGCCCAGGCTGCGACGGGTATGTTGAGGGTCGAAAAATGTATAAATCGCAGATAACCCCTGCAACAAATCATCAATGACAGCTATGCCGATGAGCTGATTGTCTGGCAGGCGGAATTCTATAAAGCAGCCTTGTTGCTGGCTCTCAACCAGGAAGGTACTGAACTGACTTTGGCTGGGGGGGAACATGTCGCCGTCTGCATGTCTGGCTTCAATGTAGCTAGCGTATAGCTGATAGTATTCGTTGGTGTATTGTGGCGTTACCTGAGTAACCAGTAAGTCTTTATTGCGGTTCCAGATGCGTTGCTGACTTTTACTGCGGTGAAATTCACGGACTGGAATGCGTACTGAAATACAGGCCTGGCAATGGTTACAGTAAGGGCGGTAGATGTGCTTACCACTGCGCCTGAAACCAAGGTCAGACAGCTGGCTATAGGCGTCTGTGGCAATGATTTCATGAGGGTCCACAAACAGTGTTTTTGCCTGTACGCCGTCCAGATAGCTGCATTCGTGTTCCGGCGTAGTATAGAAGTGTAACGTTTTCAGATTCGTCACGTGTTACTCACTATATCGTCTGTCGCTATATCAAATTGCCAGAGATGATTGCAGGGGGTATCCAAATAGCGATCAAGGTAACCTTTAAATTCCGCTCTGGGGATAACCTCAGCTCCCAGGCTAGCCAGATGATCGTTATAAACCTGGCAGTCAATTAAAGCATAGCCCCATTTTTGCAGTTGTTTAGCAAAATACGCGTATGCAATTTTAGAAGCGTCGGTACTGTAGCTAAACATCGATTCACCAAAAAACAGCTTACCGATAGCTATGCCGTAAAGGCCGCCAGCTAATTCCCCATTGATTCTGACTTCAACTGAATGTGCGTGCCCCAGCTTGTGTAAATTGATATATGCCTGCTGGATCTCTTCTGTGATCCAGGTTTCCGGTTGTCCGGGCCTTGGTTCGGCACAGGCTTTAATGACAGCGGCGAAATCGCTATCAAAGCTAATTTCAAAATCGCCACGACGAATGCGCTTGCGTAAACTTTTCGATATATGAATGCTGTTAGGGTGCATGACGCAGCGGGGGTGTGGTGACCACCATAAAATCGGTTCGTCATCGGCAAACCAGGGGAATATTCCCTGACGGTATGCGCTTAACAGGCGCTCGGGACTCAGGTCTGCACCTGCGGCCAGCAGTCCGTTTGGGTCATCCAGTGCTTCTTCAATTGATGGGAAGCTGCATTCAGGGGTAAGCCAGGGGATCATGGTTGTGAATATATGTCCTGATGAAAAATAACGGCGTCATGTAAGACGCCGTTAATGTATAGCAGAATAGTGCTTAAGCGTCAGTTATCTAAGAAGGTTTCAGCGTCCAGAGCGGCCATGCAACCAAAGCCAGCAGATGTGACAGCTTGTCGGTAAACGTGATCTGCTACATCACCGGCAGCAAATACACCTGGTATAGATGTTTGTGTAGCATTGCCGTTAGTGCCGGAATTGATTTTCAGGTAGCCATCTTTCATGTCCAGCTGATCATCAAAAATACCGGTGTTCGGCTGGTGGCCTATTGCGATAAATGCACCTTCAAGCTCAAGGTCCTGGGTGGCATTATCCAGTTTGTTTTTAATACGGATGCCGGTTACGCCCATATCATCACCCAATACTTCGTCCAGCGTGTTATTCCAGATAATGTTGATATTGCCGTTTTCGGCGCGGTCAAAAATTTTATCCTGCAATATTTTCTCAGCACTGAAGCTGTCGCGGCGATGAATGATAGTGACTTCTGAGGCGATGTTAGACAGGTATAATGCTTCTTCAACAGCTGTGTTGCCACCGCCGATAACGGCGACTTTTTTGCCGCGATAGAAAAAGCCGTCGCAAGTTGCGCAGGCGCTGACACCTTTGCCCATAAATGCTTCTTCAGAAGGCAGGCCAAGATATTTCGCTGATGCGCCAGTAGCAATAATCAGAGCGTCGCAGGTGTACTCGCCCATATCACCAATCAGGCGGAAAGGGCGTTGTGTAAGCTCAGTAGTGTGAATGTGGTCAAACAATACCTGAGTTTCAAAGCGTTCAGCGTGTGCCTGCATGCGCTGCATCAGTTCAGGGCCCTGTACGCCATCCACATCTCCGGGCCAGTTATCGACATCAGTAGTGGTTGTCAGCTGGCCGCCAGCCTGCATGCCGGTGATAACAACCGGGTTGAGGTTTGCTCGTGCAGCATAAACGGCTGCAGTGTAACCGGCAGGACCGGAACCAAGGATGATAAGACGGTGATGTTGTACGTCGCTCATAAAAATATCCACTCAGATAACTGGGTAACAGCCAGTGTTCGTTCTATTGGAGGCCAGGCGAAAAGGTATATATCAATAGTCGAGCTATTGATGTGCCTGGTAGCTATAACCGGTCGTTATGCGTTAGTCATGCATATGCTGATCCGGGAGCAAAAAATCTGGCATTAAATCAGTGGCCTATTATGCCTGTTTTCGATTTTGAGACAAATTCTCTGTTATGAATTTCGTCGGATAAGATAAAACATCTGTTTAAGCGGGAATTTATTGGCGCAGGCTGTGGGGCTGAAGGCGCAATTATGCTATTTTCCCGGTATATGTTTTATGTTTGTGTGTGAGGGAATTTCGTTGAGTCAAAACAATCAGTTAAGCACCGAATCTTTTACTGATCTTGTGGCCCGGGTGATGAAAGAGGGCGGCATCATACTATGGATTGGTTTAGCTGTTTTTATGCAGTTAGCAATGTTTGGCTATGACAGACGTGATTCCGGCTGGTCGCATTTAGGCTATCAGCCAGAGGCGCGAAATTTTACCGGTCAGACCGGTGCCTGGCTTGCCGATCTGTTGTTTTCGATGCTGGGCGTTGCTGCCTGGATTCTGCCACTAATGTTGATATATCCCGCGGCTAAGTTTTTCTTTCGCAAACAGATTACGCTGGTTGACGCGATTCCTTTTGTCATGGTTCGTCTTGTTGGTGCGGTCTTATTATTATGTTGTTTAGCAACACTGGCTGCGACGCATCTTTCTAACGCAGGTGATACCTTGCCATTCAGTATGGGGGGCGTCATAGGTCAGGCAGTTTCAGATTTAACCGTTAGTCTGTTTAGTCTGGTTGGCGGTTCAGTTGTTTTGTGGACCATATTGCTGTTTGCGTTGACGCTGTTTCTTGAAGTTTCATGGGTATCTGTTTTAGAAGGAATGGGGCGTTCAGCACTGAATCTTGTCGATAAGGTAATGGGGCGAGATGTTGATTATGATGATACTGACGTTGCTGCCGAAGAACTGACTGCCGAGCTGGCTGGTAAACATCCTGAGGTTGAGCCTTTAAAACAGAGCGCTGCAGAGCCTGTTGCGGAGACGTTTGCTGAACCTGAGCAGGAGTATCATCACAATGAATTTTCGATTGCCGAACGCCCATCGGCTATTGGCAGACTAAAGGCATTGTTTAGCCGTGAAAGCAGCAAAACAGAAGAAGATAGTCTGGCTGATGTAGCTCTGAGAAGTCAGCCAGATGAGGATATTCGTCGTGAGCCAAGCTTTAATCTGGAGCAGCCTCACAATGCAGACGCTAATGATCCACTGTTTGCGCCAATGGGGCGTCCGTCAGGTAGGGCGGAGCAACAACAGGATTTGAATTTACGTCCTGAACCGTCAGCAGGGCAGCGTCGTCCTGCGGATGCACGTCCGCCAAGCCAGCGTCAGCAAACAGTACAGCCACGTAGTTCGGCCGCGCCACAGCAAGTTGGTGAAATTCTTCAGCAAGTCGCACCACAGCGGTCGCTTCGCCCGGAAGAACCACCGCAGACAGAGCGTGCGCAGCCTGTAAGACCACAGCCAATTACTGCCCCACCTGCTCAGCATAATGCAGAACCTGTAAGTAATATTGATCCGGATTCGGTACCTGTTGTTGGTATGGATATGAGTGCGGCTACGCCGGCAGCGGTTGATCCTCGGGTTGTCTCTGAAAGTGAACATCGCAAAGGGGTGAAAATCGTACCTTTGTCAGAAACTCATGTTCCCATGAAGGATAATGAACTAGGGCTGGATAAGGCTGCTATGACTAAGCGTCGTCAGCCACGCCGTAAGATTCCTTCAATGGATCTGATGGATCCGCCTGAGCTTAAGCAGGATCATTGTTACACCGATGAACAGCTTGAGCAGATGTCACGGTTGCTCGAAAGCAAATTGAAAGATTTCAATATTGTGGCTGAAGTTGTTGAGGTGAATCCAGGCCCGGTAATCACCCGTTTTGAACTTCAGCCGGCGCCAGGTGTAAAGGCCAGCCGTATTACGAATCTGGCGAAAGATCTGGCCCGCTCAATGGCGGTGATGAGTGTCCGTGTAGTTGAAGTTATCGCTGGTAAGTCGGTAATCGGTATTGAAATTCCTAATGAAGAACGTCAGATGGTGAGGTTGAGTGAGGTGCTGAATTCAAAGCCTTACATCGAAGCGTCTTCCAAGCTTACGTTGGGTTTAGGTAACGATATTGCCGGTAACCCGGTGGTTGCGAATTTAGCAAAAATGCCTCACTTATTAGTAGCAGGTACGACTGGCTCAGGTAAGTCAGTGGGTGTTAATGCCATGTTGCTTAGTCTGTTATATAAAGCCACGCCGGATGAAGTACGTTTAATGCTGGTGGATCCTAAAATGCTGGAGCTTTCGATTTATGAAGGTATCCCGCATTTGTTGGCCCCGGTTATTACTGACATGAAAGAAGCAGCTGGTGGGTTGCGCTGGTGTGTTGCCGAAATGGAGCGCCGGTACCGCATCATGGCTAAAATGGGTGTGCGTAATCTGGCAGGCTTTAACGATAAACTACAGGAAGCCCGAGATCGGGGTGAGCCGTTGCTAGATCCGTTATGGAATCCTGAAGAAGAAGGTCTGCCGGCAGACTCGCCAGCACCTTATCTGGAATCTTTACCTTATATCGTGGTCTGTATCGATGAGTTTGCTGACATGATGATGGTTGTAGGGAAGAAGGTGGAAGAGCTTATTGCCCGGATCGCACAAAAAGCACGGGCAGCGGGTATACACCTAATTCTGGCAACTCAGCGACCATCAGTCGATGTTATAACCGGTTTGATTAAAGCTAACGTGCCAACCCGAATTGGCTTCCAGGTGTCTTCTAAGATTGATTCCCGGACCATTCTTGACCAGAGCGGTGCAGAACACTTGCTGGGTAATGGCGACATGTTGTACTTACCTGCTGGCAGCAGTCTGCCTAACCGGATACACGGTGCTTTCGTCAGTGATGATGAAGTACATCGAGTCGTAGAAGCATGGAAGAAGATTGGCAGCCCTGAATATCTGATCCATGATCTTTCTGAAATGGTTGAGGGTGGAAGTAGCAGTGGTGGCAGCTTCGGTGGTGATGATGAACAGGATGCTTTGTACGATGAAGCAGTGGCCTTTGTAACAGAAACCCGTAAGGCCTCGATTTCATCTGTTCAACGGCGGTTGAAGATTGGTTATAACCGTGCAGCAAGAATGATTGAAACAATGGAAGCTGCCGGCGTAATTACAAGTGCTGGTAGTAACGGTGCCCGCGAAGTACTGGCGCCGCCTCCACCTAAGGATTAATGCATGTTAAATACATTTGTAAAACGCGGAATGCAGTTCGCAGGTGCCGTGGTAATAACCGGCTGGATTAGCTTTGCATCAGCAGAAGCTGACCTGAATAAAGATGCCAGTGCTGAGTTGCAAAGCATGCTGAGCAGTTTTACCAGTCTCAGTGCTGAGTTTGAGCAAGTATCGGTTGCAGGTGACAGTCGTCGTACAGAGCAGTCACGTGGCGAACTTGTTGTTGCTAAACCCAACCGTTTTAGCTGGTTAGCAAAAGAGCCGTTTCCGCAGCAGATAATCAGCGATGGTGAATACATCTGGATTTATGATCCTGACCTTGAGCAGGCGACACGTAAATCTGCAGACCAGCAGAATGCAGGGGTGCCGGCGTTGATATTGAATGGTCAGATTGATCAGCTACGTGAAACTTACAAAATTCGTCTGATTCATGAAGAGCAGAATACGAAACTTTTTGAACTGTTACCTAAGAGTGATCAGGAAATCTTCACCCGGGTGCGCCTGTTGTTTAGTAATGGCGTAATTGCAGAGCTGCAGTTGGAGGATTCTCTTGGGCAGCGCAGTTCAGTACAGTTTTTTGAGCAACAGCTGAATCCGGATATCAGCGAATCGCAGTTCCGTTTTGATATTCCTGAAGGGACTGACGTGATGTACGATAACGGCGCTGAAAATGGTCTCGACGGAGCAAATTAATGGCGGATCTGTTTAGTGATCTGGAAAGCGAAGCCTATCAGCCTCTGGCTGCGAGAATGCGGCCAGTCAGCCTGGCGGAATATTGCGGTCAGCAGCACTTGTTGAGTGAAGACAAACCGTTGCGTAAAGCTCTCGAGCAGGGGGCTGTTCATTCTATGATTCTCTGGGGGCCGCCGGGTGTTGGTAAAACCACACTGGCTAAACTTCTGGCAAATCATGTTGATGCGCATTTTATTATTCTTTCAGCTGTACTTAGCGGTGTGAAAGATATTCGGGCAGCGGTTGATCAGGCCCAGCAGGTGAAGGCGCAGTCAGGTCGTAAAACTATTTTGTTTGTTGATGAAGTGCATCGTTTCAATAAGTCGCAGCAGGATGCATTTCTGCCTTTTATTGAAGACGGAACGTTTATCTTCGTGGGAGCGACTACAGAGAATCCTTCCTTTGAGTTAAATAACGCACTGTTGTCTCGGGCGCGGGTATATTTATTACGCAGCCTGAATGACAGTGATATTTTGCAGCTGCTTGAGCGGGCAATTAGAGATCCTAAAAAAGGTGTTACTCAGCAGCCACTTATTTTTGGTGAGGGTGCGTTAAATAAGTTAGCTCAGGCAGCGGATGGCGATGGCCGGCGGGGCTTGAACTTACTGGAAATCGCAGCAGATCTTGCTGAGCATCAGGCTGACGGTTATCACGTCGATCAGGCAGTGGTTGAAGAAGTACTGAAGTCCAGTGCCCGGCGTTATGATAAGCAGGGCGATTTATTCTACGACATGATTTCTGCGTTCCATAAATCTGTACGTGGCTCCTCGCCGGATGGTGCGCTTTACTGGTATTGCCGGATGCTAGATGGTGGTTGTGATCCTCTGTATATTGCCCGCCGGCTGGTAGCAATTGCATCAGAAGATATTGGTAATGCAGACCCCAGAGCAATGCAGGTAGCGCTTTCTGCCTGGGATGCGTTTGAGCGGGTTGGCCCCGCCGAAGGTGAGCGGGCTATTGCACAAGCTGCCATTTATTGTGCCAGTGCGCCAAAAAGCAACGCTGTGTATATGGCCTTTAACCAAGCTAAGGCGGATGTGCGAGGGGATCCGGGGTATGAAGTGCCGGAGCATCTGCGTAATGAGCCAACAAGCCTTATGGCTGATCTGGGTTATGGCGCTGAATACCGTTACGCGCATAATGAACCGGAAGCTTATGCTGCCGGCGAAAACTACTTACCTGAAGAAATTGCAGAGCGGCGTTATTATCAGCCAGAGCCAAGGGGTCTGGAGATTAAAATCGCTGATAAGCTTGAATATCTGCGTGCACTGGATGCAGCCAGTGACAAACAGCGTTATCGGTAAGTAATACGCGGCTACCAGGTAAGAAGCGGGCTTTATTTCGGCATTTTTTAGTTAGCGAAGTGTTGCGATTAAGAACAAAAGTTAAAAGTTAACAGGACAGCACGGCGATTAAGGAGACAGCACGAGTATGCTGCAATTAGTGTTTGTTGCTTTTGGTGGCGCATTTGGTGCGCTGGGACGTTACTGGGTCAGTAATCATGTTGTAAATAATGCCCGTTATGACCTGCCGTATGGTACTTTAATATGCAACGTATTAGGATCATTTCTGATGGGCGTCTGTTTTGTGCTTATATTGGAGAAAGCACGTATCAGTCCTGAAATGCGACCTTTGTTAATGGTCGGGTTTATGGGCGCTTTTACAACTTTTTCTACCTTCTCTCTGGAAGCCGTGACCCTGTTGCAAGAAGGGCATATAATGTCCGCCGCAGTGTATGTTTTACTTAGTGTTTTACTGTGCCTGCTGGCGTTGTACGCCGGTCTATGGTTTACCCGCTTATTCTGATTAAGGTTATTTCTGACATCATGCTAGATCCTAAATATATTCGTTCCAATCCTGAGGAAGTCGCACAGTTACTGTTAAAGAAAGGCTACCAGTTTCCTGTCGATGAGTTTAACGCGCTGGAAGCACGGCGCCGTGAAGTTCAGGTACAGGCTGAACAGCTGCAGAGTGAGCGAAACACCCGATCGAAGAATATCGGTAAGGCAATTGCAGCGGGTGAAGATGCTGAAACTTTGAAAGCTGCAGTACGTGAGCTGGGTGAAAAACTGGATAGCAGTAAAGAATCACTGCGTGATATCCAGGAACAGATGGACGCTATTCTGATGGGCGTGCCTAATATTCCCCATGCAGACGTACCTGAAGGTGCTGATGAAGACGATAACGTGCTGGAGCGCACCTGGGGCGAGCCTACTCAGTTAGACTTTGAACCTCGTGATCATGTTGATCTGGGTGAAATGAGCGGCGGTCTGGATTTCGGTACTGCTGCTAAAATTACCGGCGCACGTTTTGCTGTACTGCGTGGTGGTATTGCGCGTATGCACCGTGCACTGATCCAGTTTATGCTGGACACTCATGGCAGTGATCACGGTTACCAGGAAACCTATGTTCCTTATATGGTTAACGCAGACTCTCTGCGTGGTACAGGTCAGCTGCCTAAGTTTGAAGAAGATCTGTTTAAGGTGCCGGGCGAGCGTGATTACTACCTGATTCCGACTGCTGAAGTACCAGTAACCAATATTGTTCGTGACGAAATTGTTGATGCTAATCAACTGCCAATGAAGTTTGTGTGTCATACGCCGTGTTTCCGTAGTGAAGCGGGCAGTCATGGCCGTGATACCCGCGGTATGATTCGTCAGCATCAGTTTGAAAAGGTTGAGCTGGTACATATTGTTGAGCCATCTAAGTCCTGGGATGCGCTTGAAGAGCTGGTTGGTCATGCTGAAACGATTCTGAAAAAGCTGAACCTGCCTTACCGTGTCGTAACACTGTGCGGTGGTGATTTGGGCTTCAGTGCAGCGAAGACCTATGACATCGAAGTATGGTTGCCAGGTCAGCAGAAATACCGCGAGATTTCTTCCTGCAGTAACATGGCTGATTTCCAGTCACGCCGTATGCTGGCGCGCTGGCGTAACCCTGAAACCGGCAAACCTGAGTTGGTTCATACGCTGAACGGTTCTGGTCTGGCGGTTGGTCGTACACTGGTAGCTATTCTTGAGAACTATCAGACTGCTGAAGGCAAAGTAAAAGTGCCTGAAGCATTGCTGCCATACATGGGCGGTATTACTGAGCTTTAATATTTCCGGTAAGTGGAAGTATTACCGCTCAGTGTGAGCAGAAGAGCGATCTGAGGGTCGCTCTTTTTGTATCTGCTGTTTGTATCAGCAGTAGATGAAAATCACAGAGTTAACGGTTTACAGAATATGAAAAAATACGATGTGCTGATTGTTGGCGGCGGTATGGTTGGAGCGACAATTGCTTGCGCGCTTGGTGGTTCAGAACTAAGTGTTGGCGTAATTGAGTTGCGTAAGCCTGACGCCTTTGATCATGAACAGCCCCATGATATGCGGGTCTCGGCAATCAGTATGGCTTCAGAGAATATTCTGCGGAATGTAGGTGCCTGGCCAAACCTGTTGAATAAGCGGCTTTGTCCTTACCGCCGTCTTAAAGCCTGGGAAGTAGATGCTGAAAGGGCTGCTACAGAGTTTAACAGCGAAGATATAGGTGAAGATCACCTAGGTCATATTGTTGAGAATCGGGTAATACAACTTGCTCTGCTAGAGCAGTTACAGCAATGTGAAAACATCGAGCTAATATGTCCGGCTGAAATCAGTACGATCGATTATGCACCGGGTGCCAGTTTGATTACGCTGGCTGATGAGCAACAGCTGTTAGGTAAACTTCTGATTGCTGCTGATGGTGCTCAGTCTAAAGTGCGCAGTCAGGTGGGAATCGGAGTGCATAGCTGGGACTATGAGCAACATGCTTTAGTAGCCTCGGTGACTACTGAGCTACCTCAGCAGGACATTACCTGGCAGCAGTTTACGCCAAGTGGACCAGTTGCCTTTCTGCCGTTAAGTGGTCATCAGGGGTCGCTGGTATGGTACAACTCGCCATCAGAAGCTCGTAAGTTACTTGCGCTTAATGATGAAGCATTTCTGGCTGCTGTTGAAAGTAACTTTCCTCAGTGTCTGGGTAGTATAGATTCCCTGTTGGGGCGAGCTGCATTTCCATTGCGGCGTCAACATGCGCAGGAATACATTAAGGAAGGCGTAGCGCTTGCTGGTGATGCTGCCCACACTATTCATCCATTGGCTGGCCAGGGTGTGAATATAGGCTTGCTTGATGCTGCTGCGTTAGCTGAAGTGTTACTGGATGCTTTGCAGGCCGGTGATGATATTACCAGTGTGCAAGTGCTCAAACGTTATGAAGACCAGCGTCGCAATCAGAATCTGCTTATGATGCAGGTAATGGACAGCTTTTACCGTTTATTCAGTAATGATCATCTGCCGCTTAAGTTACTGCGTAATATTGGTTTAGGTGCTGCGGGTAAGCTTGGCCCTGCACGTAATAAAGTAATGCGCTTTGCGATGGGGCTTGAAGGGCCGATGCCGTTGCTGGCGCGACGATAAACAACACTTCTTAGAGTGGCGTGAGCAGAGCACTTGAGGAGAACGGCAAGTATCTTTTGGAATAAAGGTGTCGTTTAGGAAAGGCAGCGGTACGCATAAAAATGAGCACCGCTGTTGAGCAAAGCTCTATCAGGCTTTAGTTTCAGTCTGTTTAGTAGCAGGAGCCTTTGCTTGTGCAGTTTCGACCGTAGCTGTTTTAGCAGTAGAAGCTGCTGTAGCCGTAGCATCTGCTTTAGTTGTTGGCTGTACTGATGTAGCTGGCTTGGTAATTGTTTTTTCAGCAGGCTTGCTTGCTGGCTTAGCAGCTATTTTCGCTGCTGCTTTAACTGATGGCTTTTTCTCAGCAGTCTTTTTCTCTACAGGCTTTTTTGTCGCTGGTTTTGGTGCCGCTTTTTTAGGCGCTGGTTTTGTCACAGGTTTGATAGCTGCGGTATTTGCCGGTGCGCTAGTAACTGTACTGGTTGCAGTGAAAGCTGGCATACCGGTGTTAGTCAGTAGTCTGCTCACTTCATCCATATAACTCAGTTCTGTCTGAGTAATACTATCCAGATTCGTTTTTACGATGTCTGTTAGTTCATCAGATGCTGTGCTTATCGTAGCCAGTTCTTTTTCTGCTACTTCAGTAAACTGAGTTTCGATTTGCTTAACAAACTGCATTTGCAGATCGAGAAACTGTTGAGGGTCAGTTACCGCTGTAAGTTCCTGTACCTGGGACATAGTCGTATTAACCAGGCTGTTCATGTATTCGGATTGCAGCGCGAACATCTTTTCTGCTGTCTTTGTATTAATTTCCACCATGTCCATCATTGGGCGGAAAGATTCTTGAACGTCCTTAAGCATATTTTCATACATATTGTTCACCTTCGCAGTAGTGTGATGTTGCAGTGCAACAAAGCTGGTTAAAATATAAGCATCAGAACGCTTGAAGTCAAACGTTTTTGTGCGCTGCACAATTTGATCTTTAGTCGTATATAAAAATGTGTCATTTTTATATTGCATGCTGATGACAAAGTCGTAATTAGTCTGTCTGAGAGTTGAGATGTTGGATTTCCCAGATATTGTTCATGGTTGTATTTTCAAGGCTATATTTTTCAATACCTTGGTTATCAAACCCAAGCGTTCTGTGGAATTTCGGATTACAATGGACCAAACGGTATTACAAAAGGCATAGGATTTATGAACCAAGCAGCTACGCAACAGGCCTGTCATTCTGCGTTCCAACTGCAGCGCAGCCAGCCGATCGAATCGCTGGATATTATTATCGAAGAGTACGAGCACAAGCAGACCGGTGCACTGCATTACCATATTCAAAGTGACAATCAGGAAAATGTCTTTCTGGTTGCTTTCCGGACTGTTCCGGAAGACAGTACCGGTGTTGCGCATATGCTGGAGCACACTGCGCTATGCGGTAGCGAACGTTATCCGGTTCGTGATCCGTTCTTTATGATGACCCGTCGTTCTCTTAACACCTTTATGAACGCTTTCACCAGCAGTGACTGGACGGCATATCCATTCGCCAGCCAGAACCGCAAAGATTATTTTAATTTGCTGGATGTGTATCTGGATGCCGCGTTCTTTAGCCGTCTTGATCCGCTGGATTTCGCACAAGAAGGCCACCGCATCGAGTTCGAAGAAGCTGGCAATACTGACAGCCCGCTGGTCTATAAAGGTGTTGTTTTTAATGAAATGAAAGGGGCGATGAGCTCAGTTGTTTCAACTGTTTGGCAAACCCTGACTAAGCACCTGTTTCCAACCACGACGTACCATTACAACAGCGGCGGTGATCCGGAGTGTATTCCTGATCTAAGCTACGAAGAGTTGGTAGCGTTCTATCGCAGTCACTATCATCCGACCAATGCGGTATTCATGACCTTTGGTGATATTCCTGTTGCTGAACTGCAGGAGCGAATGGAAACACTGGCGTTGTCCCGATTTGAAAAACTCGATACGACCATCAGTGTTGATGATGAAAAACGTTACCATGCGCCAGTACGTGTTGAAGAAGCTTATGCACTGGATCAGGATGATATTGAAAACAAGACGCACCATGTTCTGTCCTGGTTGATTGGTCCAAGTATTGATTTAGAACAACAGCTTAAGGCCAACTTGTTATCCAGAGTCTTACTTGATAACAGTTCGTCTCCGTTACGTTACGCGCTGGAGTCTACTGAGCTTGGCTTGTCGCCTTCGCCACTTTGTGGTCTGGAAGACAGCAATCGTGAGATGGCCTTCATGTGCGGTTTGGAGGGTAGTAACCCTGAGCATGCTGCTGCGTTTGAACAGCTGGTACTGGAAACTTTACAGAAGGTGGTTGATGAAGGTATCGATCAGAGTCATGTTGAAGCAGCCTTGCATCAGTTAGAGCTGAGCCAGCGTGAGCTTAGCGGTGATGGTTATCCATATGGTATGAATCTCATTCTGTCTTCGCTGTCTTCTGCAATTCATTGCGGCGACCCGATTGCTTTGCTTAACCTTGATCCGGTATTGGAAAAGCTGCGTGATGAGATTCAGCATGAAGACTTCATTCCGGGTCTGATTCGTGAGCTGTTGCTGGATAATGCTCATCAGGTGCGCTTAACCATGCGTCCGGATGCTCAGCTGAGTCAGCGTAAAGACGCCGCTGAAGCGGCCCGTCTGGCGAAAATTAAAGAGGGTTTGAGCGATGCTGACAAGCAGCAGGTCGTTGAACAGGCTGCTGCTCTCGAAGCCCGTCAGAATGAGCAGGACGATGAGTCTGTACTGCCTAAAGTAACTATTGCTGATGTGCCTTCTGAAATGCGCATACCGACAGGAGCTGATCATCAGGGCGCTGTGGATTATAGCTTCTATGCGCAGGGAACTAACGGTCTGGTATATCAGCAAGTGATCATGCCTCTGCCAGCGTTGACCCAGGATGAGATTGAGTTGCTGCCGCTATACAGTGACTGTGTAACTGAGCTTGGCTGCGGTGAGCGTGATTACCAGCAAAACCAGGCGTTACAATCGCAGGTTTCCGGTGGCGTTTATGCCCACAGTACTTTGCGGGGCAGTATCGATAACGAGCAGGATGTGTCCGGTTATTTTGTGGTATCCGGTAAAGCACTGGTTACCAAACAGCAGGCGCTGACTCAGCTATTAAAAGAAACACTTGAAACCGTACGCTTCGATGAACTGGCTAAAATTCGTGAGCTGGTTTCTCAGCGTCGTACCCGTAAAGAGCAAAGTATTACTGGCCAGGGTCATAGCCTTGCGATAGCGGCGGCCTGTAGCCAGTTAGCTCCAGCGGCAAATATTAGTCATCTGCAGCGTGGTTTAGCGAGCATTAAAGCGGTTAAAGTGCTGGATGATGCACTCGCTGATGATGCGCGTTTGCAGCAGTTAAGTGATGAGCTTCAGTCTTTGCATAGCAAGATTACTGATGCCCCACGGCGTTATTTATTGGTTGCTGAGCCTGAACATGAAGAAGAGCTGGTTGCTGACCTTTGTGATCGCTGGCAGGGGCATGCGTCTAAGAGCTTTACACCACTGGCGCTGACTGAAACCCGTAGTATCGTAAAGCAGGCATGGACAACCAGTACACAGGTGAACTTTGCCGCTAAGGCGTATGCAACAGTTGCAGTCGAGCATCCTGATGCTGCGCCGTTAACTGTGTTGGGCGATTTCCTGCGTAATGGCTTTTTACACCGGGCTATTCGTGAGCAGGGCGGTGCCTATGGCAGTGGTGCTGGTCAGGACTCTGCTGATGCTGTGTTCCGTTTCTTCTCCTACCGTGATCCGCGTTTGAGCGAAACGCTGGATGATTTTGATGCCTCCCTGCAATGGCTGGCGGATAACGATCATGACGAGCAAAAGCTTGAAGAAGCTGTATTAGGTATTGTTAGCAATATCGATAAGCCGGGTTCTCCGGCGGGCGAAGCTAAGCAGGCGTATCACAGTGAGTTATTTGGCCGTACACCTGAACAGCGTAAAGCATTCAGACAGCGTATTCTGGAAGTAGGGATTACTGATCTTAAGCGTGTTGCTGTTACTTATCTTCAGCCTGAGAAAGCAAGTGTTGCAGTGGTTACCAGTCCGGCAGGCGCTGAACAGCTACAAGGTTATGATGTAATAAGCATCTGATCTGATATCAGCGTAACATCAAGGCACTGAGGTTCTCAGTGCCTTTTTTATTTATCTGCAAAGTGACATATATGATTGGCAACCAGCTTTCTTTTGAGGCCAGGGGTTCTGTTTATCAGGGTGCTGCTCTGATTCTCGTCTCAGAGTTGTTTTTAGTTGGGTCGGGTATGGCCATTAAGCAGATAGGTGATCAGTTACCAGTGGAGATGATCGTTTTTTTTCGTAATCTTCTTGGTGTTGCTCTGTTGTTGCCCTGGTTATTTAAAAATGGTTTGCCTGCTATCCGGACGAATCGTATACATCTGCACTTTATGCGAGCCGGTGTAGGGGTAGTAGCAATGGGGTGTCTGTTTTACACCTGGGGGCATTTGCCTTTAGCGCAGGCAGCGTTGCTAAAGCAAACGGCGCCATTCTTTATGCCAATACTTGCTTTCTTCTGGCTGGGGGAGCGTGTTGGCTGGCTGGTGAAGCTATCTATTCTTATCGGGTTTAGCGGGGTTTATCTCATTTTAAATCCGCAGGAAGGTGCATTTAACTGGGTGGTAATGGTTGCGCTTTGCGGTGCGTTTCTTGGCGCGCTGGCGAAAGTCACGGTACGTAACCTGCGCAGTACCGAGCCTGCCCAGCGTATTGTATTTTACTTTGCACTGTTTAGCGCATTAATCGCATTGGTTCCGGCAGTTATCGGCTGGCAGCCGCTGACCTGGCCGTTATTTGGCTTGCTGATTGTGGTAGCGGCCTGTTCTACGCTTGCTCAGCTGTTACTTAGTAAGGCCTATGGAATGGCACCTGCAGGTCAGCTGGGGCCTTTCACATATGGCTCTGTCGCTTTTGCAGTATTTTTGGGCTGGTTGATCTGGGACGAGCAGCTGACCACATATATGTGGGCAGGTATTTGTCTGGTATGCGGTGCAGGTCTGGTTGCTATGTTGGGTAAAGCAACGCCTGCGGGAGTGCCTAAATCTCAGACAGAGTCCTGATCAGACTGATTCAAATTCACTTTCTGTCTGTTGGATAAGTCGGTATGATGGCGAATTTTTGTACAGCAGTTGGGTGGTATTATTACTGTGAGGTTGACAGTTAGGGGTATCGGAAAAGGTATCAGAAAGCGCTTCAGGCGTGGAAAAATGAAGCTAAAGCGGTTGGTTGTATGCTTTTTGCTGGTGCTGTGCCTGCTACCTTTTGCGCTGGTTGCGACGGTTAAGTTCATTGATCCGCCTACCTGGTCCTGGCAAATTCAGCGTTGGCTGAATCCACCTGACGGTTATCCTGATGATGTTTTGCATCAGTGGGTTGATCTGGAAAATATTTCTGAGAATATGCAGCTGGCTGTCATTGCCAGTGAAGATCAGCTGTTTCCTGAGCATGATGGCCTGGACTGGGAATCAATTGAAAAGGCACTGGAAGAACGTAATGCGGGTAAGCGTACCCGCGGGGCCAGTACTATTACTCAGCAGGCATCTAAAAACCTGTTTCTTTGGCCAGCAAAGAATTATGTGCGCAAAGGGCTTGAGGCAGGTCTTGCGGTGCTGATGGATGCTATTTGCGGAAAGCAAAGAACGCTTGAGCTGTATTTAAATATCGTGGAGTTCGGGCCGGGTATTTATGGAGTGGAGGCGGCCAGTCAGCATTTCTTTAACCGTTCTGCTGAGCGTTTAACGGTGAAGCAGTCGGCTTTGTTAGCCAGTGTATTACCAAACCCATACCGTTTTAATGCGGCTGCTCCCAGCCAGTATATGCAAAAGCGTGTTCGCTGGATTATGCGACAGATGCGCCAGTTAGGCGTGGCTACAATCGCCGGTTTGTCATTATAAACCGGCGTTAATGCATATAGCTGTTTAGCGTTGTGCTTTTTTCAGTGCTTTGCGCAAATCTGAATCCAGGTCTTCCGGATGAATCACCAGGCCTTCCTGATCTTCTTTCGGTGAGATGACAACGCAGAATTCATCTTCTTCAAGGCCTGCGGTCCAGCGATGCTGCCATACTTTCAGTGCGATAGCTTCTGGCTGACAGTCCTTCCATTCATCGCTTACCCAGGCAGCGGCTTCGGCTTCGCTGGCCCATACAGGTACGCAATCTTCATCATCAGTGTTGAGCATTACACTGCCGTACTGATCGGTAAGAATCCAGATTTCCTGCTGGCTGGCGACTTCGTTCAGAAAGGTGTTGTAAGCCTGTTCACTGTTTTGCTGAGTCATATTTTTCACTGATTTTGATAGTAAGAGGCGCGCATACTGCCCGGCTTTGGCTGTGGGGTCAATTAACGGGGTTTATCGTTCATTTATAAAAAACTATTAAGCCGCAAAAATTAATTAATTATCCATATTTCGAATCTGTTTCTATAGTTTGTTTACGCCCGCTTACCTACACCCAAGCAAAGCATAGCGGGGAGTTTTCAATTATGACAGGAGATCGAGCCGATGAGTGAGCAAGGAAAATGTCCCGTAATGCATGGGGCTAATAAACAGATGGCCACCGGTAGTGCGGCAAACCGCCATTGGTGGCCAAACCAGTTGAATCTTAAGATTCTTAGCCAGAATACCGATGATGTCAGCCCTATGGGTAAAGGGTTTGATTATGCTAAAGCGTTTGGTTCGCTTGATCTTGATGCGCTGGCGAAAGATGTTGATGCACTGATGACAGACTCCCAAGACTGGTGGCCAGCTGATTATGGCCATTATGGTCCATTGTTCATTCGTATGGCCTGGCACAGCGCGGGTACTTACCGGACCCATGATGGCAGAGGTGGTGGTGGAAGCGGCTCGCAGCGATTTGCGCCACTTAACAGCTGGCCTGATAACGGTAACCTCGATAAGGCACGACGTTTGCTCTGGCCGGTGAAACAAAAATACGGTGATGCTATTTCCTGGGCTGATCTGATGATATTTGCTGGTAATCGCGCTTTGGAAACTATGGGGCTCAAAACATTTGGTTTTGCAGGTGGCCGTGCAGATATCTGGGAGCCTGAAGAAGATATTTACTGGGGCCCTGAAACAGAATGGCTGGGTGACCAGCGTTACAGTGGTGATCGTGAGCTTGAGAATCCTCTTGGTGCTGTCCAGATGGGACTGATATACGTTAACCCGGAAGGTCCAAATGGTAATCCTGATCCGTTAGCTTCTGCCCGTGACATTCGTGAAACTTTTGCGCGTATGGCGATGAATGACGAAGAAACAGTTGCGCTTGTTGCCGGTGGTCATACCTTTGGTAAGGCGCATGGTGCGGGTGATCCTGCGCATGTAGGTGCTGAGCCGGAAGGTGCCAGCATTGAAGAGCAGGGGCTGGGCTGGAAAAATACTATGGGAAGCGGTAAAGGTGGCGACACTATTACCAGTGGGGTTGAAGGCGCGTGGACCAGTAATCCGGTGCAATGGGATAATGGTTTTTTTGATGCCTTGTTAGGTTATGAGTGGGAGCTGACCAAAAGCCCTGCTGGTGCACATCAGTGGACGCCTACCGCTGCTTCACAGTCAAATGGTGCGCCCGCAGCCCACGATGCCAATAGCAGAGAGCCGTTAATGATGACAACGGCTGATATGGCGTTAAAGCTTGATCCGATTTATGCACCTATTTCGCGCCGTTTTCATGAACATCCTGAAGAACTGGCTGAAGCCTTTTCCAAGGCCTGGTTTAAGTTAACCCACAGGGACATGGGTCCATATGTGCGTGGTTTGGGTTCAATGGTGCCTGCTGAGCCACAGCTGTGGCAGGATCCTGTGCCTGTTGTAGATCATGAGTTGGTTAATGCTGAAGATGCCGCGAACATTAAAGCTAAAATATTGGCAACAGGTTTGACTGTTTCGCAACTGGTATCAACCGCCTGGGCATCTGCTGCAACCTATAGGAGCAGTGATATGCGTGGCGGCGCTAATGGTGCACGTTTACGTTTAGCGCCTCAGAAAGACTGGAGTGTGAATAATCCGGCACAGCTTGAAGCTGTGTTGCAATCACTGGTTAGTGTGCAGCAGGCTTTTAACTGTTCCCTGTCGGATAAGAAGGTAAATGATAAACAGGTGTCTCTGGCGGATGTGATTGTGCTGGGTGGTTGTGCGGCAATTGAACAGGCAGCCAGAAACGCCGGGATAGACGTTACTGTGCCGTTCAGTCCGGGTCGTACTGATGCGACTCAGGAGCAGACTGATATCGAATCATTTGATGCTTTGCAGCCTGTTGCTGATGGTTTCAGAAACTATGTTGTTGCTAATCATGTAAGACCAGCAGCTGAACTGTTAGTTGATAGGGCGCAGTTGCTGACACTGACTGTGCCTGAAATGACTGTGCTGGTTGGCGGCATGCGAGTGCTTAACGCTAACACCGGACAAAGCCGTCATGGCGTGTTTACCCGGCAGACTGATGCTTTGTCTAATGACTTCTTTGTGAATTTGTTAGATATGAGTACTCAGTGGCAAAAGTCAGCAACCGAGGCAGGAGTTATTGAAGGCAGTGACAGTAATACCGGACAGCTGAAATGGACAGCTACTGAGGTTGATCTGGTATTTGGCTCAAACTCGCAATTGCGTGCGGTTGCGGAGGTCTATGCCAGTGATGACGCTAAGCTTAAGTTCGTCAGTGATTTTGTGGCGGCCTGGAGTAAGGTGATGGATCTGGACCGATTCGACCTCAGGTAAGCTTTTAGGCGGTTCTGAAGCTGCTTGAATAACCGTCTGAGCAGATTCTTTCAGGTTGGTTGTTAGCAGAAAAAAGGCATTTCAGATGAATCTGAAATGCCTTTTTTTAATTCAGAAAATCATCAGACTGATGATTTTTTAAAGGAATAAAAAGGCAGCCACCAGCCAGCACGTTAAATGCTGGTGACTGCAATGGGACGCGGTTGGGGAAAGCGTCTGGTGAAAAACTCTTTTAATAGAAATGAGTTTAAAGGGATGAGTATAGAGAAGTGTATTAACCTTCCTCTGGCTCATATCCCAGGTTCGGAGCTAGCCAGCGTTCCGCATCTTGCTGACTGATTTCACAGCGTTCTGCGTAGGATCCCAGCTGATCTTCACTTATTTTTGCAACACCAAAGTACTGACTTTGCGGATGACTGAAATACCAGCCACTGACTGCTGCAGTCGGATACATTGCATAGCTGTCTGTTAAGGTCAGTCCGGTATGTTGCTCTACATCAAGCAGTTCCCATAAGCGGGCTTTAATCGTATGGTCAGGGCATGCCGGGTAGCCGGGGGCAGGGCGAATTCCGCTGTATTTTTCCTGAATCAGTGCCTCGTTATCTAAGTGTTCCTGGCTTGCATATCCCCAGAGTTCCTTGCGGACATAGCAATGCATGTATTCGGCAAAGGCTTCTGCCAGTCGGTCTGCCAGGGCTTTAACCATGATGCTGCTGTAAACATCGTTATCTGCTTCATAAGCCTCAACGAGTTTGTCTACACCATGACCAGCGCTGACGGCGAACATGCCCAGGTAGTCTGGGATGTCGTTGTCTTCCGGGGCAATAAAGTCAGCCAGGCAAAGGTTGGCTTTGCCTGCTGTTTTTTCTATTTGCTGCCGAAGCTGGGGCAGAGTGGTCTGTACTGTTTGTCGTTGTTCGTCCTGGTAAACAACAATATCGTCATGGTTCCGGGTGTTGGCCGGCAACAGGCCGACGACAGCATGTGCGGTAATTTTCCGGTTGTTGATGAGGTCATCTAGCATTGCGGTGGCATCGGCAAACAGTTTACTTGCGGCATCGCCGACAACTTCATCTTCCAGAATCGCCGGGTAACGTCCGGCCAGTTCCCAGCTGCGAAAGAAAGGGGTCCAGTCGATGAACTCACGTAGTTTTTGCAGATCAAAATCGCGGAAGCTATGAATTCCGGGGTTAGCGGGTACAGGTGGTGTATAGGTCTGCCAGTCGGTTGCCAGTTTGTTGGTGCGTGCCTGTTGTAAACTTACTCTTCGGCCGAGCTTCTGGCGCTCCGTGAAACGTTCTCGTATTGCCTGATATTCTTCCTTTATTTCTTTGATATAATTATCTTTTCTTTCTTTCGATAGCAGGCTGCTGGCAACATTAACTGCCCGCGATGCGTTACTGACATGTACGACCTGGTCCAGGTTGAAACCAGGTTCGATCTTGACAGCAGTATGTGCTTTTGAGGTCGTTGCACCACCAATCATCAGTGGAAGATTGATGTCCTGACGCTGCATTTCTTTTGCAACATTGACCATTTCATCCAGTGATGGAGTGATCAGACCAGATAAGCCAATGATGTCGACATTCTCTTCACGGGCAGTACGCAAAATGTTTTCACTTGAGACCATAACACCCAGATCGATGATCTCGTAGTTGTTACACTGGAGTACAACGCCGACGATGTTTTTGCCGATATCATGTACATCACCTTTAACCGTCGCCATTAGAATCTTGCCGTTACTGCGGATTTCGCCATCTTGCTGTTCTGCTTCGATGTAAGGCATTAACCAGGCAACGGCTTTTTTCATTACCCGGGCGGATTTAACCACTTGCGGCAAGAACATTTTACCGGCGCCAAATAAATCGCCAACAATTCCCATGCCAGCCATCAGCGGGCCTTCAATGACTTCTATTGGGCGCGCATAGTTTTGACGACATTCTTCTACATCGGTTTCAATATGATCGGCAATGCCTTTCACCAGCGCATGAGAAAGGCGCTCTTCTACAGGGAGCTCACGCCATGCCAGTTGTGCCGCCTGTTGCTCGCTGTTATCTGTCTGGCTGCCATCGTTCAGGTAGCGGCCAGCAATTTCTAACAGGTTCTCGGTGGATTCATCGGATGTGTTGAGAACTACGGCTTCGACAGCTGTTTTTAATTCTGTAGGGAGGTCGTCGTAAATGGCCAGTTGGCCTGCGTTAACGATAGCCATGTCCATGCCTTGCTGGATGGCATGGTAAAGAAATACGCAATGAATAGCTTCGCGCACCGGGTTGTTACCGCGAAATGAAAATGACACATTAGAAACGCCGCCGGATACCATCGCATGAGGCAGGTTTTGTTTTATCCAGCCGGTGGCACGGATGAAGTCATCGGCATAGTTGTTGTGTTCCTCGATACCTGTGGCAACAGCGAAGATGTTAGGGTCAAAAATAATATCTTCAGCCGGGAAGCCCACCGTTTCAGTCAATAGTTGATAGGAACGTTGGCAGATATCAATTTTACGCTGGTAAGTATCGGCCTGGCCGGTCTCGTCAAAAGCTATAACAACAACCGCTGCACCGTAACGTCGTAGCAGGTTTGCCTGATGAATGAATGCGTCTTCACCTTCTTTCAGGCTAATGGAGTTAACAATGCCTTTGCCCTGTACGCATTTAAGACCGGCTTCAATGACATCCCATTTAGAAGAGTCGAGCATGACCGGTACGCGGCTGATGTCAGGCTCAGAAGCAATCAGGTTCAGGAAGCGTACCATTGCTGCTTCCGCATCCAACATGCCCTCATCCATATTGATGTCGATGATCTGCGCACCGTTCTCAACCTGTTGGCGGGCAACTTCCAGTGCGGTCTCGTAATCACCGGCTTTGATCAAACGACGGAAAACAGCAGAGCCGGTTACATTGGTGCGTTCACCAACATTCACGAACAGGCTGTCTGAATCTATGTTTAAAGGTTCCAGTCCAGCTAAGCGGCATGCAACTGGTCGTTCGGGCACTAAGCGTGGCTGATGCTGCTGGCAGATATGTTTAATTGCTTTCAGATGTTCAGGAGTGGTGCCACAGCAACCGCCAACAATATTCACCAGTCCACTGCTGGCCCATTCGCCAATCTCAGCGGCCATTTCTTCAGGTGTTTCATCATACTCACCGAATGCATTTGGCAGGCCTGCATTTGGATGCACTGACACAAAGGTATCAGCAATACGGGAGAGTTCGGCGACATACTGGCGTAATTCTTTTGGACCCAGTGCGCAGTTCAGGCCAATAGATATAGGCTTGATATGTCGTACGGCATTCCAGAATGCTTCAGTAGTCTGGCCTGATAAGGTGCGGCCGGAAGCATCAGTGATGGTGCCGGAGATCATGAGCGGTAAATTCAGCTGGTGGTTCTGACAATATTGATCGAAGGCAAATATAGCGGCCTTAGCGTTCAGAGTGTCGAAAATCGTCTCGATCAATATCAGGTCAACACCGCCATCAATAAGACCCTGTAAGGATTCCGTATAAGCCTCTACCAGTTCATCAAAGTGCACATTGCGTTTTCCAGGGTCATTGACGTCCGGTGACAGAGAGCAGGTACGGTTTGTCGGGCCAAGCACGCCGGCAACATAGCGAGGTTGTTCCGTGCTGCTGAACTGATCAGCGGCTTCCCGGGCTAAGGTTGCTGCAACATAGTTGATCTCTTTGCTCAGGTGGGCCATGTCATAGTCGGACATAGCAATCGATGTGGCGTTAAAGGTGTTGGTTTCGATGATGTCGCAGCCCGCGTCCAGAAATCCGGCATGAATCTCACGGATAATGTCTGGCTGGGTGAGTACCAGCAGATCGTTATTGCCTTTAAGGTCTGTCGGCCAGTCGCTGAAACGCTGGCCACGAAACTCAGCTTCACCGAGTGGGTATTTTTGAATCATAGTGCCCATGGCGCCGTCCAGCGTCAGGATGCGCTGCTCAAGTGCTGTATGCAGGGCTGTTGTAATAGTGTTAGGGACGGATGGCTGAATAGGGGCGGTTGTCATAGGTATTTCCGTTACTGCGTGTCGATAAAGGCGTCCATTCTAGGAGTTTATACGCTGGTGCTGGGTGATTTCGGCTCAGGTTAAAATGAATGAAATTAAAGAGAAGTTAGGATTTGTTGAATTATTTTGTGTTTTTGGTGTTGTGTAAGCCGTAGTTGTAACTCGAATAAAGATTCAGGATATGTTGGTGATCGCTGCAAATTGATGATTTTTAGCGACAAATTAACGCTTTAAATCAGGTTTTCAGCTGTTACAATCCTTGCCGGAATTACCGCCGCCTGTTTGTCAGGTGGTGAAGAAACGCTGCTGAGCGGTGTTTAATTGGGCAGGTCTGTCGGCGTTCGTATATCGTGCCAGAACAGATCATACGGTTCTGACCGTGACGGGCGTAGGCATGACTTTAGACGAACAGTCCTGGCGACAGGCTGTTCCTGGGAAAGTCGCAGGTATACTGTGGCGCAAGATTAAGGTTGTATCTATGTTGCAAACATTTCTGAAAGCTAAACTTCACCGGGTAACTGCTACCCATGCCGAACTGCACTACGAAGGCTCATGCGCCATCGATGGTAAGCTGCTGGACAGTTCCGGCATTCGCGAATATGAACAGATACATATCTATAACATCAATAATGGTGAACGATTTAGCACCTATGCTATTCGTGGTGAAGATAACAGCGGTATTATTTCGGTGAATGGTGCTGCTGCCCATAAAGCAAACAAGGGTGACCTGTTAATTATCTGTGCTTATGTTCAGTTAGACGAACAGGAAGCCGAAAGCTTTGAGCCTACGCTGTGTTACTTTGAAAACGCCCGTAATGAGAATGATGCAGAGCAGGTGAGCGATGCTGAGCTGCATGCGCGTAATAAACTGACGGGTATCAAGAATGCTATTGCTACTCAGATGAGTGATCTGGCATAGGTATTACGTCATCGCCTATATAAGAGCTTATAGGTAAGAAGATCTTGTATAAACACTACTTAGCAGAGCCTTTCATCAGGCTCTGCATATCCTGACTAATTTTCTGAACCAGAGGCTTTGATCAGTATTTTATCCAGTAAGCGGGTTGATACGAAGCGCTTAAGCCATCCTAAAAGATAAGTGGGTGTGGTGACATAATAGCGGGGTTGAGGGCGTTTACTTTCCAGTGCGTGAATGACTCGTTTGAGAACGGCTTCTGGCCCAAGAGTGAAAGGATCTTCTTTGGTCGGATCAGTATTACTCAGGCGGGAAATAACGCCTTCATAAGTACTGCGGAAAGGGCTGTTCTCGATGTTGATGTTCGCCATAAATTTGGAGTAAGCATTTGCTCGAAATTCACTGCGTACCGGGCCCGGCTCTATAAGTGATACCTGTATCCCGCTGCCGTGTAGTTCCTGTCTCAGAGTATCGCTATATCCTTCCAGGGCAAACTTACTGGTGTTATAGGCACCACGAAAACGCATTGTGATTAAACCCAGTACAGAGCTGTTTTGAATAATGCGGCCTTCACGCTGACGACGCATTGCCGGTAGCACTTTGCAGGTCAGTTCATGCCAGCCCAGTAAGTTGGTTTCAAGTTGTTCTTTCAGTACTTCGCGGCTCAGATCTTCGATCGCGCCTGGCTGTCCATAAGCACCGTTGTTGAACAGGGCGTATAGTTTGCCATTGGTTTGTTCGAACACCCAGTTCACAGCGAGTTGAATTGATTCTGAGTTGTCCAGGTCAAGCTGGAAGCTGTTTAGTCCTTCACTGTTCAGTCTGGCAACATCTTCAGCTTTACGGGCAGTGGCAAAAACCTGATAACCGCGTTGATTTAGCTGTTTTGCAACATAGTAGCCGATGCCGCTTGAGCAGCCGGTAATTAAAATACTTTTATTCATAACTTCCCGTAGCAAATGAAAGAGCTGCGAGCACCGTATACCGTCCCGAATTGTTTTGCTAGTCTGAAATCTGAGTGATTCAAAATAGCTATTACCAGGGAGGTAGTATGAGTAATGACACTTCATCGATACCGCGACATGGCAGCATCAATTATCTTGAGTTTGCGGCACGGGATCTTGAGTTAACTAAAGCATTCTTTAGTCAGGTGTTTGATTGGGAGTTTTTAGACTACGGTCCGGATTACTGTGCGTTTAAAGAGCCTGGGACGGGCAGTGTTGAAGGAGGCTTCTATCGTGCTGATGCTGCTTCTGATGCGAACTCAGGGGCTGCGCTGGTGGTATTTTACAGTCAGCAGCTGGAGCAAACTCAAATATTGGTTGAGAAGGCTGGTGGGGTAATATGTAAACCTGCGTTTGAGTTTCCCGGAGGTCGTAGGTTTCATTTTAAAGAGCCTTGTGGCAATGAGTTTGCTGTCTGGTCAGATCAATAAAGGTTCTAATAAATCGAACTAATTTGACTGTTTTATGCGATTTTAATTCGCTTTTATGTAATCGATAATGCTCTCCAACGCAACGTATTTGTTTCTAGGAGAGTGTTAATGTCCCGTTTACTAGTCATTGATTCCAGCCCGTCTTTGGAAGGTTCAGTCAGTCGCCGTTTAAGTGCTGCCTTTGTGCAACGTTTTCAGACTGTGCAGGGAGCGTCTGGCCAACAGGTGGAAGTTACTTTTCGCGATGTGGGGCAGCAGCCTCCGGCTCATCTGGATGCTGAAACTATAGGTGCATTTTATACGCCTGCCGATCAGCTAACTATTGAGCAGCTGCAGAAAACCCTGTTGTCTGATCAGTTGATTGCAGAGCTGGAAGCGGCAGATGTAATTGTTATCGGTTCTCCGATGCATAATTTTACTATCGCTTCCGGTTTGAAGACTTACCTTGATCAGATTGCCCGTGTTGGACGGACTTTTCAGTATACGCCTGAGACTGGACCTATTGGTTTATTAAAAAACAAAAAGGTTTATGTGTTGAGTAGCCGGGGCGGTAATTATTCAAGTCGTAGCCCTTATGCTGAGCTGAACCACGAATCAACTTATCTGCAAACAGTTTTAGGCTTCATCGGTCTGGCAGATGTTACTTTTATCGCCGCAGAAGATATTAAGAGTGGAACAGAAGGGACAGATACTGCATTGGGGCTTATTGATAATCTTGAGTTGTTGTAAAAATTTTATGTATTAAAAGGCAGCCAATTGGCTGCCTTTTTTGTGTGGATTATTTGGTGAGATGGTTTGTCTGTTGCGGCTTATGGGTCGTGATTGGAAAATAGTTTATACCGTTATCTTTTAATGTATTTTAATTTTAAAAATTGCAGTGAGCTGCAGCAATGCACGTCTTGCAGGTAATCAGGTTGGAGGGCGCAGGAATCTGTCTGCAGTCTTGCTTTGTTGTAAAACTAATCAGAAATACTGGTCGGAAAAACAACAAACGCTGCAGAAAGTATTACTAAGCAAGCTGCAAGGCTATCATTTAACCTGCTGATTTTTTTAGGTTTGTAAGTCGCTGCCTGACAGGACGGAGTTATAGGGCTATGGTAAGCTGCAGAGGTATTTGATTCAGGAAGCTGTTATGAAGAATCTGCTTATCGTTGCACATGCGCCTTCGGAAAATACCCGGCGAATGGTAGAGGCTGCACTGAAAGGTGCCCGACATCCGGATATTGATGGCGTTAATTGTCGCTGGGTGCCACCACTCGAGGCTGTTGCTGACGATGTTTTGGCATGTGATGCCATTATACTAGGTACAACAGAAAATCTGGGTTATATGAGTGGGGCGTTGAAAGATTTCTTTGATCGTATTTATTATCCTTGCCTTGAAAAGACTCAGGCATTGCCTTGTGCAATGTATATTCGTGCCGGGCATGACGGTACAGGTACCCGAAGGGCAGTTGAAACTATCTGTACGGGTCTTCGCTGGAACTGGGCGCAGGAGCCTTTATTGTGCAGGGGGGAATGGCAAGACAGTTTTGTTGAGCAATGTGAAGAGCTGGGTATGACGCTTGCTGCGGGTTTAGATGCCGGTATCTACTAAATGCGGCCAGTTAAGTTTGTTACGGCAGGAGTTGCTGAATTGAGTAGTTGCTTGCTGTAGTTGAATAAGTGGTGTCATGTGGCTGCTTGGTCACGTACCGGGTATAAAGTGCGTGCTGATTTTCTATCCCGTTAGCGCTTTTTCGGCTTTTTCTTTTTAAAAATATTCAGCAGCTTTTTCTTTGGGTCTGTTTCTTCTGTTGGCATGGCCTTTTCAAAGCGGTCTTTCATATTGTCCATGCGCTGTTCTTTGCGCTTGTGGCGGGCTTCGTCCCGTTTACTATTGAAATCTACGACTTTATCGCTCATGTTTTCTTCTCATAAAGCGGGCGTTGTTCGCCCGCGATATCTGTATTCTAGCTGCGTAATACCTGTAACGGCAAACCTAGCAGAGCATCACCGCTGCCGGCAAAGTACCAGATGATTGCAATCAGGCCGCTTACGGTGGCCAAATACCATAGGGTTGAAAAAATCTGTCCGTACCGATCCAGTGGCAATAAGTGTGTCATATAGCGGCTGCGCCATTCGAAACCTATTTCAAGGCAGCCGATGATCAGCAGAAAGCCCAGCAGGGCCAGTCCCAGGTAGTAGCTGACGAAAATGCCCGCGCCTGCAGCTCCAGCACATAATAATAAGCCCACCAGAGAGTTCATTGAGAAGGCGATGCTTTTTAATACATGCCCGCCATCCAGAGGTAAAATCGGTAGCAGGTTAAACAGATTTAGCAGTGCATTAAAGGCGCTTAAACCGGCAAAAAAAGCTTCACCTGTTATCCAGTAAGCAAACAGGCAGAGTACCGACATAAGTAAACCAAATACCGGGCCCATCAGTGAAATCACCACATCTTGCCAGCGAGTATTAATTTTCTCATCACTAAGCGCCAGGCCACCGAGAAAAGGAATCAGATAAATGCCTTTAGTTTGCATGCCAAAGTGTTTCATCGCTCGGATATGCCCGTACTCGTGTATTACCAGGCAGGCAATAAGAGCCAGTGCAAACTGTATTGAGAAGAACCATGAGTAAGCAGCCAGACTGGCACCGGCAAGTATGACCTTGATGAGCTTAGCGCTTTTGAATAGCTTCAGGCCCAGTGCTGCCAAACCTACAATGCTGAAAGGTTTTTTAGCGGGTTCTGGTGCCTGCACGGGTTCTTGTCGCTCGATATCTTTACTGTCGCGGTTGCCGTCGCTTATTGCCTGGTCGTCTATAAACAACCGGTGCTGCAATTTGAAAGGTTGCCAGTTCAGCTGAATTGCCAGCCGGCAGTTAATAACCTGTTCGCCTGCCTGTAACTCAAAGCTGTGCTCTGATGCGCCGTTGTAGTCCGCATCAGCATCAATACGGGATACAGGAGTATTATCCCAGTAAAGGATTTGCCAGCCGGCCATAGAGCCTTCTAAGCGTAATGATTTGCCCAAACACTGTATATTGAGTAATTCCACGGGGTGCTCTTGTACGGTTAATTCTTGTCGGCGGGATCATAGCATAGCGCTGTTCGGTTAAGCACCGCAGCAGAACAGAGTATACTGGCGGTTTTTGATTCTTTGACCCTTAAGTAGAGATATATGGCTGACTTTCCTGTTTTATATTCTTTTCGTCGTTGCCCTTATGCGATGCGTGCCCGTCTGGCACTGGCGTATAGTCAGACACAGGTTGAGTTGCGTGAAATTGTGCTCAGAAACAAGCCACAGGCAATGTTGGATGTGTCTCCGAAGGGAACAGTTCCGGTGCTGGTGTTGCCAGATGGTCGGGTATTGGAGGAAAGCTTCGATATTATGCGCTGGGCATTACGGCAGAATGATCCGCAGGATTGGCTGCTTAATTCAGAGCCCGAGCTGCAGTGGGATATTCAGGGATTGATTCAGGAGAATGATTTTGTTTTCAAGCAGCATCTGGATCGTTACAAGTATTTTGACCGTCATCCTGAGCGTCCGCAAAGCTATTATCGTGATGAATGTATGGTGAGTTTAGCGAAGCTTGAGGCGCGTTTAGCAGCTAATCAGGGGTATCTGGTATTGCCGCGAATGAGTCTGGCGGATATGGCAATTGTGCCTTTCGTGCGACAGTTTGCTCATGTCGACAGAGATTGGTTTTACACTAATGATTACCCACATTTGCAGGCCTGGGTGAAGGGGTTCTGTGAGTCTGATCTGTTTAAGCAAGTAATGCCTAAATTCGCTACGTGGCAGGAAAGTGATTCATCTTTGATATTTTAAATATCAAAGGCTTATATAGATTTTTAAATGTAGGTGTTTAAGTTTATGTCTGGAATTTAGAGAGTGTAATTCTAAGCTTTTACAATGGGTAATTCATGCCATCTAGTGGTGTAGGCTGGTGATAATTTATTGCGTTGCATCTGCCAGCCCTGGCTAAGTTGCTCGCCGGCAAAGCATATCTTGCCAAGTCCCGAGTGGTTGATTCTGTCCAGCGTTTCCATGAGTGCTTTACTGTTGCGCCGGTCAGGTTGGTCAAACAGGGTTGGTTGAAAACTTCCAGCGGTGTACAGGTCGGTGAGAATGATGCCTGCCTTAATAAATCTGTGGCCTTCCTGCCAGATGTTATTCAGTAATTTGATGGCAGCTGCAACCAGTATGCGGGTGTCATTGCTGGGAACGCTTAAGCGGTGACTGGCAGAGGGGCTGTAATACTCGCTGTTATGGCTGTGCGGGCTGGTGCGGATGAAAATGCTGATTAGCCGCGCTGTAGCATCCTGTTCGCGTAGTTTTTCTGCTGCTCTGGCTGTGTACTGACAAATGGCTGCATGCATGGGTGAATATTCTGTTATGCGCTTTGCGAAGCTACGGCTGCAGAGAATCTGTTGCCGTGGTGGTGGCTGGTCTTCCAGATCAAAGCAGCTTTGTCCCTGAAGCTCCCGGACTGTGCGTTCCAGAGTGACGGAAAATTCTTTGCGTATCCACGCGGTGTTGCAGCATGCCAGCTGCCAGGCTGTATGAATATTGAGTGTTTGCAAACGTCTGTAAGTTCGACGACCAACGCCCCATACTTCGTCTGCCGGTAGCAGGCGCAATAATCGCTGTTGCCGGGCCGGGTCTGTGAGATCAACAACGCCATTGGTTTTTGGATATGCTTTGGCGGCATGATTAGCCAGCTTGGCGAGTGTCTTGGTCGGGGCTATACCTACACATACCGGAATACCTACCCAGTCGGCTATCTGTTGTTTAATTTGGCTGCCCAGTGCGTCGAGTGACTGGTTGGCTTTAATGCCGGTAAAATCCAGAAAGGCTTCATCAATTGAATACACTTCTGTGGCCGGTGCCAGTTGTTCCAGCAGGCTCATGACGCGGGCAGAGATGTCGCCATAAAGTGCGTAGTTGGATGAAAAAACAGTGACCTGTTCCCGGTCAAGGATTTCCTGTACCTGAAATAAAGGTACTGCCATTGTAATTCCCAGTGCTTTAGCTTCAGAGCTACGGGCAACAATACAGCCATCGTTATTGGAGAGTACAACTATTGGTCTGTTGCGCAGGTCCGGGCGGAACAGGCGTTCACAGCTGGCATAGAAGTTATTACAGTCCACCAGGGCAAAGCAGGGTGTCGACATAGTTGTTACCTGCGCAACTGATGAATAACAGTGCTGACGACGCCGAAAATCTCCAGTGTTGATTCTTCTTGTATCTCGATGACGGGAAACTGTCGGTTCATTGGGGCTAAGCGCATGCGGGGGCGAGTTTGCAGTTGCTTAACGGTGAATTCGTTGTCCAGACAGGCGATGACAATGTCTTCATGGCGGGCTTTGAGTGAACGGTCTACGACCAGAATATCGCCGTCAAAAATGCCCGCGCCTTGCATGGAATCGCCCTGAGCACGAACAAAGTAGGTCGCTGCAGGATGCTGAATACAAAGCTCATTCAGGTCCAGGCTACGTTCTACATAGTCCTGTGCCGGTGAAGGAAAACCTGCAGGAACTGTTTCGCCAAACAGTGGAATGCAAACAGTGGTATTTGAAGGCATCTGATAGCGGGCAATAAATTGGCATTTCATGAGTGTAATATATTTATACTGTAAATATATACAGTATAGGTGTGCGGCTTTGTATGGGCAAGTTATGTGTCACAAAACGACTTAAGATATTCCATTCACCCCGATCTGGGCAGTCGTATATAAATACAGTATGTCAGGGGTACGGTGGCTGCTATATACTGGGCGAAACAGTGACAGATTCACTCTGATAGCCAAAAGGAAACGTTATATGCGCACACTTTTCGACTGTCTGATTCGTGCAGTTCTGGTCGTTGTTCTGTTTAGTGCCACGCAAGTCTCTGCAGCAGAGAAGCTGAGAGCTTGCTTTGTTGAGTGGCCACCTTATACACGGATGATTGATGGTCAGCCTGGCGGTATTACCGTCGATGTAATGCAGGCTGCAGCAGAACGGGCCGGATTCGATATCAGCTTCCGTAATTTACCCTGGCAACGTTGTATCGTAATGGTGCAGCGGGGCGAATATGATTTTGCTCTGGATGCGGTTGAGCGTCCCGGTCTGATCCATGGTGACCACCCCAATGCTTTGTATGTGCAGGCGTTCTGGTTACGTAACGGGGACGATTATGGGCCTTACGAGTATGTTGGTAAGCTGGTCGATAAGCGTCTGGCGCTGATGCAGGGCTTCCAGTATTCCACCAAAATTCTGAATGCTGGTTTTCCTGTTATTGAATGGGTGCCCAGTGAAGAAGTGGCTGGGAAGATGATTATGAAAGATCGTCTGGATCTGGTGTTTGCTGATGTCGTGGTTATGCAGCAGGCAATCCGTGATCACAGTCTGGATCTTAAGCCTATGCTGCCGGTATTCAGTACTCAGCCTATGTATCCATCTTTTAACGTAGGTCAGCGGGATAAGATGCGTCGTCTGGATGCCGCTGTCGGTGCCATGCATGCGGATGGTAGTCTTGATGATATCTATCAGCAGCACACAGGCGCCGGTTTCTCTGATCTGGTGAAGATCAGCTCTCAGGGCAAAACCATGCGCCCGTAATGCTGAATTAATGTATAAAAAAAGCCTCATAATGAGGCTTTTTTTATATCTGCAACGGGGTGCATCGTGATTAGTTTTCGCGGTGCGTATGCTGCTCTCTGATCAGGGTTTTGAGTTCGATAATTTCTTTATGCAGGTCTTCAATGGTTGGTACGCCATCGGCAAGTTCCTGTTCTTTACGTACTTCAGCGTGTTCGGCTTCCATGACGTTTACAACAATACCAATAACCATGTTCAGGAAGGCAAAAGTGGTTAAGAAGATAAAGCTCAGATAGTAGGCCCAGCTAAAGGAGTACACCGCCATGGTTTCATACATGACATCTGTCCAGTCTTCAAAAGTCATTACCCGGAAGAGGGTTAGCATGGCAATGGATATGTCGCCCCACAGGGTTTCATTTATGTGGGCAAAGAAAGATGCTCCAACCGCCGCATAAATGTAAAAGATGATAAACATCAGCAGAATGACATAGCCAAGTTGTGGCAACGCCTTGATCAGTGAGTTCAGCAATAAGCGTAGCTCAGGAATAATCGATACCATCCGTAATACCCGGAAGATACGGATTAAGCGGCCGATCAGGGCCATTTCGCTGTCTTGAATAGGTATCAGGCTGACTACAACAATCAGGGTGTCGAAGAGGTTCCAGGGGTTCTTGAAGAAGCTGCGTTTATTCGGTTCGCCAAGGAAACGTATTGTTATCTCTATGAGGAAGAAGAATGTAATGCCGGTATCCATCCAGCTTGTCAGTATTAGCAGCTGGGGTGGGATGTCGTAAGTCTTGGCGCCAATTACCAGCGCTGAGAAGATGATAATGCCGACAACAAACCATTCAAACAGGCGGTTGTTACGAAGGCGGAAAAAATTATTTTGCAGCGTATCGAAATTCATAGATTGAGTGACAACTGATCAGTGAAGGTTGATGTTCAGGCTGGGCATTGTAACCCAGCTCAAATGCGGAAGAAAACGCTCGGTAAGACCTGGAACGGAAGTTATCTGACATGCTTTAGTTAGAACAGCATTTAGAGTGTTTGCTGCTTGCTCAGTTGTTATGTAGGTCCGTTCTGACGGCTAGCTTCGTTGTGAAATCCGGATTAATGATTGTGGCTAATTAAGTATCGGTCGCGACTGAGAGGCCGTATAATTGCGCCAGAAATTAATGAGTCGACCGGAATTTTATGGATCAGCAACCAAACAATCCGCTGCATGGCGTTAAGCTAGAACAGATCGTTACTGAGTTGGAACAGCATTATGGCTGGGAGCGTCTTGGTCAGCTGATTGATATTAACTGTTTTCAGCAAAACCCCAGTGTTAAATCCAGTCTGAAATTTTTGCGACGCACGCCCTGGGCGCGTACTAAAGTTGAACAGTTATATCTGGATACTAAAAGTAGCCCATGGGGTAAGAGCGACTAGCTAAATCGCCAGCCGGCATGAGCTGGCAGTTTGTCTAAGAGTCAGTCTGTACGGAGGTACTGCAGTAATGCCTGTTGACTGTCTGAGCAGTGGTATAGCGTTGTTATCAGACGTCGTTGCTGATAGGTAACCTCCAGTGCTGACTGCTGGCTGAGGAGAAGCAGGATATCGGTCTCCTCATCCAGATCTATGCCGTATAAACCCGTCGTCAGCTCAGCGTCCATGTCGAGTTGTTGTAAATAAGTGGCAGTATGCATCTGGTGTACTTCCGGTGTCATTTCTCCTGACAGTTCCACAACCGCAAAGCTTTTCGGTGCCGACAAAAAATCCCGTTCAATGGCGTAAACCAGAAGAGTTGTTTGCTGGTGTGGGCTGTGATGGTGAAACCAGCACAAGTCTTCATGCAAGCGTTGTGGGGCGGGTAAGTCATTAATCTGAGTGAGTGATGGCATAGTAAGTCGTTAGCGTGGTTTGCCTTTGTCGCAGTCCCACTGCAACTTGCGTACCTGTTGATGAGCTTTGCCTTCCAGTGGCAAGCTGCTAAGGCGTAACAGATTTTCCGGTGTGAAAAATAGGTTAGCTTCACTGAGTAGTTGTTCGCCATTGTTTAATGCCTGACTTATATCGTCAAACCAGTCATCCGGCAGCTGCAGTGTGTCAGTATCCTTATAGCGGCTCAGCTTTTTTTCCAGTTCAGTGATGCCTTTCAGGCAAGTGTCGATTAACTGCTGCCGAATATCGCCTGCAAAAACACCCAGACCCTGCAGGTTTTCAACGTCTGCTAATTGTGCGTCATTCGCGTCAGCTTCTATCATTTGCTCCAGTACAGGGCTGTTTTCGCCTTGCTGATGCAGGCTTTTAAGGGCCTCTAAGAGTTCAGCTGGACAGGCTTGCTTAAAATTACGCAATGACTGATACAGCCAGCTGGCGCCTTTGGGTTGTTTCTTTAACTCTTCAACCCGGGCTTTGGTGTCAGCGCAGCGCTGGTGAATATCGGTTAGGTTGAGTACAACTAAGTCTTCAGCTGGTGTAGCGGGAGCGCGGCTGCTGACAGTTTTGGTTTTAGGTGCAGAAGACTTACTGCTAACCCTGGTTGGACGGGGTGGCTTCAGTAGCTCCGGAGCCATGAGTTTGCGGGCGCAGTTTTCGCAAAGGCTGCATTCCCGGCCATGTGCGGTGTGTACCAGAAAGCCTTTTTTGTGGTTCTGATAGCAATTGGCCACAGAGCAACAGGCGATCTTGCGGGGGAAAGAGTAAGCGGCGACGACATATTTAAATTCGGAGCGCAGTGGCCTGACAGTGTCGGTATAAGCAGGGCGCTGGGTAATATCGTTAAGGCTGTCTATTTTGACGCGTTCGGCAGTATAAAATTTACTCATAAATACTTCTTAATACCTGTGGCCGCAAATTATTTTGATTATTAGGTAGTTATAACAACAGCTGATAGATAAATGTTAGCTGAAGATAGCTTGTGGCGGCAGTTTATTTGTAACTCAGGGAGTGAAGGGTCGTCAACCGGAAGACGCAGAGAGCTGACTTTATATTGAGGTTTTCTGCTGCAAAAACGCCTGATGATATATAGATGGCTTATGAGTATGAATTTAACCTTGTTCTGGAGGTATTGCCGGCCATGTATTTTCGTTATGATCCGGCGTTCCTGATTGTTTTCTGAAGACTTTTCCGCAATTTCTGTTTGCTGCTGAAGGATGTTTGCTATGAATCGCGCGATTGCGTTCGTTCCATGGATGTTCGTGTTGTTGTGGAGTACCGGTTTTGTCGGTGCAAAGTATGCGTTGCCATTTATTGAGCCTTTTTATCTGTTGTTTCTCCGTATGCTTTTTACATTGGTGGTGTTTGCAGGCTTGTGTTTTATGTTTAAACCCCGCTGGCCTGCGCCAGTGGAGGCAGGTCATCAGATGGTGACTGGGTTTCTGGTGCACGGTTGCTATTTAGGAGGTGTGTTTGCTGCGATTAAGCTGGGTATGCCGGCGGGTATTACAGCAATTTTTGTGGGTCTTCAGCCGCTGTTGACGGCATTGCTGAGCTGGCGCTGGTTTGGCCAGAAGCTATTAAGTGTTCAGTGGCTGGGAATGGCGCTGGGTCTGTTGGGTGTCAGTGTAGTGATTCTGAGTGGTCAGCAGGGTGGCGCTAATCTAAATGTCGGGCTGGGCGCTTTTGTAGCGGTTGGCTGTGCGCTTATCGCTATTTCGGTGGGGACCCTGTATCAGAAGCAGTTTGGCGGTTCAGTGGATCTGTTAGCGGGCTCTGTATATCAGTATATTTCGACAGCTATTTTTATGGGGCTGCTGGCGTTTCTGTTTGAAGAGCGGGTGGTGCAGTGGACGCCGACGCTCTGGCTGGCGATGGCCTGGCTGGTATTTGGTTTATCAGTGGCAGCGATTTTATTGTTAATGCTGATGATTCGGGAAGGTGAGTCGGCCAGAGTGGCGAGTTTCTTTTATTTAGTCCCACCTGCTGCGGCGATAGAGGCCTGGTTGTTATTTGATGAGCAGCTGTCCTTGCTGCAATTAGCTGCCATAGGTGTCACTGTGTTTGGTGTCTATTTGGTATTGCGGCGCCGTTAAATTAAAAAAGCCTCTGCAGTTAGCTGCAGAGGCTTTTATCTTTAAGTTTTATTCGGTCGCTGGCTCAGACCTTAAAGCGGGCAACCGTGTTGTTTAGGGTATTGCCGTGATCATTCAGGCTGTGGGCTTCAGTTTTAATTCGTTGAGAGTCTTCAGCGACGCTCTTACCAATGGAACAGAACTGTTGAACATCACCTGCAATGCTGGATACCTGTTCACCGGCCCGTTCGGTTTCAGTGGCTACCTGATGGCTTTCTTCACTGAGGGACAGGATGGAGGCGCGGATTTCATTCAGCACTGTCACCATGTTCTGGCCAAGCTCAACAGATGCGGAAGCTTTCTCGCGGCCGCTCTGCATTGAGTTTACGACTGTGTTGATTGACTGTACCAGTGCTGCCAGCATCTCATTGATTTCAGCGGTTGACTGGTGAGTACGTGTTGCCAGGGTACGTACTTCATCGGCAACAACGGCAAAGCCCCGCCCAGACTCACCGGCCCGTGCAGCTTCAATTGCTGCGTTGAGTGCCAGCAAGTTAGTTTGTTCAGCGATATCGGCAATAGTGCTGACGACCTGTCCGACCTGATTGCTGGTTTCGTGCAGCTGCATTAATTCGTTAGAGGCTTTTTCGACATCGTTCGCCAGTTCATCAATGCTGTCGGATGTGCGTTGCATTTCTGATGCGCCTTTATCAACTTCATCAGCACCTTTATTTGCCGCTTCAGCGGCAGCTTCAGAGCGTACTACCTGGTCTTTAATATGGCCTTCAAGGTCACGGGTAGTGTCCATTAGTTCATCGATCATTTGACTTAAATTATCAATTTGCTGATCTGAGGTGGTGGCAACAGAACTTAAGGTTGATACTGCGGCCTGTGTGCCCTGAGCGGCGTTGTTTACTTCGGTCATGGCGGTACGGAAAGTGCCAAGTAGCGCATTAAGGCGCTGTGCGGCATCGCCAATCTCATCTTCAGCAAAGGTTTTTACTTCATGGCGAAGGTTGTAGCTGCTGGCCACAACATCGATATCATTGGACAGTGACAGGATAGGTGCAGCGACCAGGCGTTTAGTCACAATGAATGCCGCGATGACGACTGCCAGGATCAGTATGATAAGTACGAAGAGTAACTGAATTTCGTTGCCGAGCATGTTGCTGACTTCTGCGACACCGGCGTTAGCGTCTTCCTGGATCATCTGTTTGATTTCAGCAATACGGTTTTTGCCATCAGTTGCGCGGGCTGAGAGGTCTGCCAGTTGATTACGCGCTTTGTCCCAGTCTTTGTTGCTGGCAGACATGGTTTGTTGCAGTTGCCCCAGAGAGTTGCTGACTGAGTCTACAATTCCTTGTAACTGCCCCATATCATTACCACGGATGGACTGGTAGGCGGAAACAGCAGCATTAATGTGTTCCAGTTCAGAAGCCGCGCGGCTGGCAAATTGATCAGGAGTGATGCTGGTGCCGTAGAGTTCGTAAGCGGTTATTTCAAGCTCATTCAGTGACAGATTAATGTCCTGGATATGATTGAGAGCGGGTAATGTGTCATCGACGAAGACATTTACTTTGTCGCGGATAAGGTGGGTGGCGTTATATAGGATAGTGGCTGCGACCACCGTCATGATCAGAATAATAAGGTATCCGATCGAAGCTTTGTGGGTGATATTTATTTTCATAATAGGCGCTAATCTTCCTGCAACGTGAGGCTTTAGAGTTAGGACATCTGGTACGGAACATCATCCTTATTCCATTACCCATTTTGAGCTTGTTCATTAAGCCTATAGAAAGAATTCATTCAGATATAGCGATCAGGGCGCTTCATGCCTGCATGTATATCCCAAAATGACATGTGTTTTCATTGGCTTGTGAGGCGTACATGCGTGGGCAGGCGGGCCTGCTCAAGATATTGCTGAATCAGTTTGAGAAAACTCGCTGCTGCTGGGCTTAGTGAACGGGATTTGCGCGTAATAATACAAATACGGCGGGTTATCAGCGGATTGCTGAGCGGGACGAAGTTAAGGTTTTGGAAGGCTGTTGTACTGGCAGCAAGTGCCGGAAGCAGAGTAATGCCCAGACCTTGCTCGACGAGTGCTGCCAGGCCTGAGGTGGTTGAAACTTCTAATCCCGGCGGTTGTGAAAATGCAGGGATGTGTTCTGTTAATTGCTGGCGAATAGCGCTGTCACTGCTGAGATGAACCAGAGGTTCTGCTTCAATCTGTTGCCATGTAAGTTGTGGTATGTCGCTCAAAGGGTGATGGCGGGTAAGGACTACGCCATAGTCGTCGGTAAGAATTTGCTGATAGTTAAGATCCGGATGCTGGCTGTGGCTGGCAGCAATGGCAAAGTCAGCGTCATTACTGATAATCAGTTGTTCCAGTTGTGCGGCATTATCATCCCGCAGGCAAATATCGACATCCGGGTATTCTGCTTTATATAGCTGTACCAGTTTGGGCAGCAGCCGACTGACGGTTGAAGGGGAGGCCGCCACTGTTACTAAACCGTGCTGATGTGCAGAGATGGCTTGCAGGTCGCCGATGGCTGTGTCGAAATCTGAAATGAGTTGCTTTGCCTGGGGTAAAAAGCGTTCGCCTGCCTGAGTAAGAATGACGCTCCGTGTGGTGCGGTCGAACAGTGACAGACCGACTTGCTGCTCCAGTTGTTTAATCGTTGCTGTCAGTGTGGACTGGGTCTGATGCAGGCTTTCTGCGGCACGGGTAAAGCTGCCTGTTGCGGCTATCTGGAGAAATGCACGCAGGTGTCTTACCGACAAATTATGGCTGTTTTGCATAGGTGGAGTCCGAACAATTAATTCTTAATGATGATTAATCTATCAAATTAAATCGTTTGAGTAATTAATGATTAAGCCTCAAACTGTCACTCATGAGCCAGAAAACAGCAGTCTAAGTATAAATATGAATAATGTAATAAATTCAGTTTATCCTATAAGTATCTGTTAATATTGTATTTATAATAAACGCCAAGAGATATTCTTCCATGATTCCCCGTCTTGATAACCTGAATCCTGTTCAAGCCCTTTATCTGGAATTTTTTAATCAGTTAACTGCCAATGGTTTTGCCGGTGATGTGAATCCGGATTATGCCAACCGGGTAGTTCTAGCAACAGATAACAGTATTTATCAGGTTTTGCCGCAAGGGGTGGTTTACCCGAAACAAACATCTGATCTGGTGTTAATTGCGAGGCTGGCCAGTGAAGAAAAGTTTAAGACTGTGGTCTTAGCGCCGCGTGGTGGCGGTACCGGAACAAATGGTCAGTCGCTGACTGATGGTGTGGTAGTGGATATATCCCGGCATATGAATCAGGTGCTGGAGATCAATGCTGAACAGCGCTGGGTGCGTGTACAAACCGGTGTGGTTAAAGATCAGCTGAATGCTGCGCTGAAGCCTTTCGGGTTATTTTTTGCGCCTGAACTATCGACCAGTAATAGGGCAACAATCGGCGGCATGATTAATACTGATGCCAGTGGTCAGGGGTCATGTCTGTATGGCAAAACCCGGGATCACGTACTGGCATTGAGCTCAGTTTTTCTCGATGGCAGTGAGTGGCAATCTGAGCCATTAGCTGAGGCTGAGCTGGAGCAGGTTAAAAGGCGTGATGACAAAGTCGGCGCAGTGCATCGTCTGGTGGATGATATTCACCGGGATAATAAACAGCTGATTGAAGATGTGTTTCCCCCGCTTAACCGGTGTCTGACAGGATATGATTTGGCGCATATCCGTACCGAAACAGGTTTGTTTGACCTTAATTCGGTGCTTTGTGGCGCTGAAGGTTCGCTGGCTTTTATTACCGAGGCAAAGCTGAATGTATTGCCTATCCCTGAGTTTTCAGCCTTAGTGAATATTAAATATGCAGGCTTTCAGGATTCGCTGGAAGATGCCAAGCATGTGATGGCGTGTAAGCCTACCTCTGTTGAAACCATTGACTCAAAAGTATTAGCGCTGGCGATGCAGGATATTGTCTGGCAAACCGTGGAAGACTATTTCCCGCAGGAAGCTTCAGAGCCAGAAATTAAAGGCATAAACCTGGTCGAATATACGGCGGCCAGTCAGGAAGAGCTGGTAGCAGGTGTTGCACGTCTTACTGCTTATCTTGATGCTGTGAATCAGCAGCCGGCTAAAAGTTTTGGTTACTCGGTTGTATACGGTAATGATGAGATTGGCAAAGTCTGGGCGATGCGTAAAAAAGCTGTTGGCTTACTGGGTAATGCCAAAGGGCAGCAACGGCCAATTCCTTTCGTTGAAGACACTGCAGTACCGCCAGAAAATTTAGCGCCATTTATTGCTGAGTTTCGTGCTTTGCTGGATGGGCATGGTTTGGCATATGGGATGTTTGGTCATGTTGATGCCGGGGTTTTGCATGTGCGTCCGGCGATGGATATGAAAGAAGCGGAAGATGAATCGCTGGTAAGAACTATTACTGACGGTGTGGTGGCGTTGACCCAAAAATATAACGGATTGCTTTGGGGGGAACACGGTAAGGGGGTGCGCTCTGAATATGCACCGGCATTTTTTGGTGAGCTTTATCCGCAGCTACAGCGTCTGAAGGCTGGGTTTGACCCGTTGAATCAGTTGAATCCTGGCAAAATTGCTACGCCAGCTGATACTGATGAAGAGCTACTGAAAATTGATGAAGTGGCAACCCGGGGCCAACATGACCGGTTGATTCCGCTAGAGGTTAGGGAAGAATATAGCCAGGCTATGTTCTGCAACGGTAATGGCGCCTGTTATAACTATGATCCTAAGGATGCTATGTGTCCTTCCTGGAAAGTAACCCGGGAGCGCAAACATTCACCGAAAGGGCGTGCATCGCTGGTGCGGGAGTGGTTAAGGTTACTGGCTGAGCGAAATACAGATCCGGTTGCTGAAAGTAAGAAGGTTCAGGCGGGCAGTTTTTTGTTTAGCTTGCCCGGTCGGCTGATCAACAGTCTTTCACTTAAGCGTGGTCAGTATGACTTTAATCATGAAGTTTATGAGGCTATGCAGGGGTGTCTGGCATGTAAGTCTTGCGTTGCTCAATGTCCGATTAAAGTAAATGTGCCGGATTTCCGGTCGCGTTTTCTTGAGCTGTATTACGGTCGGTATATGCGCCCGGTTAAAGATTATTTGCTGGCGGGACTGGAGCCTTTATTGCCAGCGCTGGCTAAATGGCCATTGTTATATAATACCCTGACACAGCGTCCGGCAATGCGGGCGGTAACAGCCCGGTTGTTGGGGTTGATAGATAACCCTGAAATGTCGCCACAGAGCTTGGCCAGCCAGCTGGAAGCTCATGTTGTTGAGCTGGCAACGGTCAGCAGAATCACCCGGTTAACACAGGCTGACCGGGCACGTAGTGTCATTCTTGTGCAGGATGCTTTTACCAGCCATTTTGAAGTACAGCTGGTGTTAGATGTTATCGAACTGTTACAGCGGCTTGGTTTTAATGTCATGTTGGCACCATTTCGCCCTAATGGTAAGCCTTTGCATGTGCATGGCTTTATGAAGGGTTTTGAGAAAACGGCAGACCGTAATACCGATATGCTCAAAGCACTTGCTGATACCGGGTTGCCACTGGTGGGGATTGATCCGGCAATGACGCTGACATACCGGCAGGAATATCGCGATGATGCCAACCGTACTCAGGTTGAAGTGCAGTTAATTCAAGAGTGGCTTTCAAAACAGAGCGATGCGTTGCAGGATTATGCCGCTGATTACCACCTTGCTGCCGGAGAGTTTATTCTGCTGGCACACTGCACTGAAAAAACCTCGGCAGCAGCCAGTATGAAGGGCTGGCAGCAGATTTTTGCTGATTGTGGTCAGATATTGACGCAGGCAGTCACAGGTTGTTGTGGTATGTCCGGTACTTATGGGCATGAGGCAGAAAACGCTGAAACTTCAGCCGGCATCTATAAAATGAGCTGGTCGGATGTAGTGAATGCGCCGGAAAATAGCGATCGTCTGGTTGCTACTGGTTATTCTTGCAGAAGTCAGGTTAAGCGACAGGATCAGCAGCAGATTCTGCATCCTCTACAGCGGCTGTTATATCTGAGCCGCTGATGTTTGAGCTGTCAGTTCTGCATTGTCCGTTAGAGCTGCCAGTTAAGAAAAACAGTTAAGAAAAGCAGTTAAGAAAAGCAGTTAAATAATAAAGTACTTAGGTATATATGATTGATAGTGACGTTTCCTGGCCATTGCTGCTGATATTTTTGCTTTTAGTGTTGGGTCCGCTAAGTTGGCGGGCCTGGCAGCGAAGGCATCAAAAAGTACCGCCTATGGCAAAAAATGATCGCAAGCTTTACCGCCTCTGGCAGTCGGATCCGCAGGCGTATGAGCGTCAGTACGGCGAAATGGATCGTCAGTTGACTGAACAGCAGAAGCGTCATTCCTGAAGAGAGCAGTCCGACTGCTTGCCCGTATCTATACTTGCGCGCATAATCGACGCCTGTTTCAGTTATGGAATTCAGACCGTTATGCAGCAAGACCGTATTAAGTGGGATCAGCGTTATGCTGGTAAGCCTTCTGTCCGTCCCGGAACACCTAAAATTCTCCTTCAGGAGTGGCGGCATTTGAAACCTGGCTCTGTGCTGGATATTGCCAGTGGTGATGGTGCGGCGAGTTTGTTTCTTGCCGGGCAGGGGTTTAACGTCACTGCCGCCGATATATCTGCTGCCGGTTTAGAGCGGTTAGCAGGTTTTGCTGCAGCTGATGGTGTAACAGTATCGACCTGTTGTCTGGATCTTGATGATTATTCTGAGCTGCAGCGATTAGGCAACTTTGACAATATTGTGATGAGTTATTTTAAGCCAGCGCCAGAGTTGTTGGCTGTATTGTCTGGTTTGCTGCTTCCCGGTGGGCGAATCTGGTTGGCGACATTTAACCAGCGGCAACATCAGTTGCAGGGGTTCTCTGCCCGGTTTTGTCTTTCTGAGGCAGAGCTCAGTGGTTTTGCCGGCCAGGATGCTACGGGACTGAAGTTGCTTCAATATAACTGTCACGATGATGATGACGGCGGGATCGACAGTTATTTATTTGAACGCAGTATCGCGTAGCTGTGTATTTCGCTCTTAAGTGGTAGTGCATCCGGCACGGATATCTAGGATGATGCTGCCATCATTATGTATACATGCAAAGAACATTAAGGAGTGCTCCGTGGACGATTTATTACCAGAATTATGTGATCAGTTTCCTGAAAAAATTCAGGTTGTTGAACCAATGTTTGGCAACTTTGGCGGCCGCGAGCGCTTTGGCGGTGAAATCGTTACTTTGAAGGCGTTTGAAGATAACTCCCTGGTGCGTGAGCAAGTTGCTTTGCCGGGTGAGGGTAAGGTGCTGGTTGTTGATGGTGGCGGCTCAATGCGTCGTGCGATGTTGGGTGACATGCTGGCTGAAAAGGCTGCGCTGAATGGCTGGGAAGGTATTATTATCTATGGCTGCCTCCGTGATGTGAATGCAATCAGTGAGCTGGATCTGGGGGTTCAGGCGTTGGGTGTTAATCCGATGAAGACTGAGAAGAAAGGCGTGGGTGAATTGAACATCTCGCTAAACTTTGGCGGTGTGAATTTTACACCGGGTCATTATGTCTATGCAGATAATAACGGTGTTATCGTTGCCAGCGAAAAGCTGGAACTTGCAGAGTAATAGAGTTGTTGGGTAAGAGTTGCCGGATAGTTTAACGGCTGGTAACTATAAGACGGCTTTGCATTTGCGGGTCGTCTAATATATCTGCCAGCGAATATTGTGCCAGAGTGCGCATCATTGCTGCCTGAGCCTGAGCGAGAATGTTCTTCAGTCCGCAGGCTGGCGAAAGGCAGCATTCCTGACCTGTACAGTCTACCAGTGGCTTCATGCCTTCAGTCAATGCAATAATTTCAGCAAGATTAATGTCGGCAGAAGGTACTGCCAGACGTATCCCGCCTTTTTTGCCCCGGAATGTTTCCAGATAGCCTGACTTAGCCAGCCCGTGGACGACTTTACGTAAGTGCTCGACCGAAATATCAAAGAAATCGGCAATTTCTGCTAACTGACATAAACGGTGGTTATTCGTCGCTGTATAAAACAGTACGCGTAAACTGTAATCGCTGAAGCGGCTGAGCTGCATGAAATACCTGCTTTAATCACTATTCTGACTGGCTGGTCGCTGGTTAAAGCTATAAGCAATATGGACGTGGCTTGTCAGATTATTTTGAGTGAACTGAATAGACTAGTTGAGTCTAACAATGCATACAAGTCCCGTGAAAGGAATTGACTGGTTTACTTTCAGGGGCATTCATATAAGGTAGGCAGCACATTTTTTGTGTTGTTTTCTGATGAAGTAGCCGACAAAAAATCTATCTGGTACGGCTGGTTTTTCAAACTTTTAATCTGTTAAGGAGTCTTGCTTGTATAAGCTGCTGATATTCGATTGGGACGGAACTGTTATGGATTCCGCGGCGCGTATTGTTGCCTGTTTGCAGCAGGCTGCGCGGGATTTAGAGCAGCCGGAATTAACTGACGCGGCTATCCGGGATATTATTGGGTTAGGGTTGCCTGAAGCCTTTCGTATTCTGATTCCGGGTATTGCTGACGATATGATTGAGCCAATGCGGCAGCGGTATGGGCATTATTTTCTGGGTGATGATCCAACGCCAACAGCGTTGTTTCCAGGCGTACGTGAAGGTCTGAAAAAGTTGCAGCAGCAGGGGTATGTGCTGGCTGTAGCAACAGGTAAGAGTCGTCGTGGTATCGATCGGGTGTTTGCATCTACTGGTTTTGGCGATGTTTTTGTCGCATCCCGTGGTGCTGATGAAACAGCTTCTAAGCCTGATCCATTGATGATTAATGAGATTCTGGCTGAAACGGGTGTTGCAGCAGAGCATGCACTGATGATTGGTGATACTGAATACGATATGGAAATGGCTTTGAATGCCGGTGTCGATGGATTGGCTGTTAGCTATGGCGTTCATACGCTGGAGCGGATGCAGCCGTTTAGTCCGGTACAGGAAGTGCATAGCTTTACAGAAATGGTTAGCTGGTTAGAAAACCGTTACCTTGATGCTGAGGTTGTGGCCGAGGTAAATGCTTAGGCTAATGTGTTTTTCTTAGCGTCAGAGTCTGTTGTTTCAGGTGACAGGTCTGGGTTTTTCGGGTCTAAAATATAGTTATATAAAAAGGGCGCAGAGGTTAGTTCTGTGCCAGGAGAGTTACGTGTCAGATAAACATTGGCAGGCAGCGCCAGAGGATGATGCTGCGGGGCAGAATACTAATACACAGCAGCAGGACGCTGAGCCGGCAATGTCTGCATTGCCGAATGATGCACCTAAGGCTTCTGTAAAAAAAGAAACAACAGATGGTGACGGTAACGTTCGCTCGGCAAAAGAATGGCGTCTGATCGAACGCCTGATTATGAGTCTGCAGGGCGAGCAGCGGAAATCTCGCCGCTGGGGTATTTTCTTTAAATCGCTGACATTTTTGTACCTGTTTGCGATTTTGGGAATATTTATTATGGAGTCGCAATTTTCTTCAGATGTTCTGGATCAGCCGCCGCATACAGCGGTTGTGCAGGTTAATGGTCCGATCGCCAACGGTCAGGATGCCAGTGCTGATTCTATTATTTATTCATTACGCCGTGCATTTAAGGCTGAAGATTCGAGAGCTGTGTTAGTGCGGATTAACAGTCCGGGTGGCAGCCCGGTACAGTCCGGTTATGTGTACGATGAAATTAAGCGTCTGCGTCAGGTGTATCCTGAGAAGAAGGTTTACGCAGTTATTACTGATATAGGTGCTTCAGGTGCCTACTATATTGCTGCTGCTGCCGATGAGATTTATGCGGATAAGGCGAGCCTGGTAGGTTCTATTGGTGTTGTGTCTTCTGGTTTTGGTTTTGTGGATCTGATGTCTAAATTGGGCGTTGAGCGCCGGGCATTAACTGCCGGTGATAACAAGGCTTTACTGGATCCGTTTTCACCGTTGCGTGATGAGGATCGTCAGTTCTGGCAAACCGTGCTTGATACAACTCATAAACAGTTTATTGAACAGGTTAAGCTGGGGCGTGGTGAGCGTCTGAAAGATAATCCGGAACTGTATTCCGGTTTAGTCTGGACGGGTGAGCAGGCATTAGAGCTTGGTCTTATTGATGGTTTGGCAAGCAGCAGTACCGTTGCACGGGAGATTGTTGGTGCTGAGCAATTGGTAGAGTATTCGCCACAGGTTTCACCGCTTAAAGAACTGGCTGATCAGTTAGGTGTGAGTTTTGCTAAGGCTATCAGTACCCAGCTGGGACTGAATACGCCGGTGCAGTTGCAATAATCTATGGCGATTAGTGGCGGTTGTTTTTGTGGCGCTGTTACTTATCAGTTGACGGGAAAGCTGCGTGATGCACGTAGCTGTCACTGTTCTCAATGTCGTAAGGCCTTCAGTGCACAGGCGTCAGCTTATGCGCTGCTTGATGCGGATGAGTTTCGCTGGGTGCAGGGAGAAGATTTGCTGACCAGCTATATTGGTGTGCAGGGCTTTGGTTTGCAGTTTTGTAAGTGCTGTGGTTCAACGCTTACCGGAATTTATAATGGTCAGGTGCATGGTGTAACATTGGGTTGTGTCGATGGTGACCCTGAAATAGAAATTGGGCTACATATATATGTTGGTTCAAAAGCGGCCTGGGAGGCTTTGCCATTGGCAGAGTCCCAGGCGCCGTTTTACGATGAGGCAGCGCCGGTTTAAATCGCTTACTTAAACCGCTTATCTAAATAGTAGCCAGTCCTTGTTGTTCAAGCATGCTGATCAGTCGAATCAGCGGCAAGCCTATCAGGCTGTTTGGGTCATCACCTTCCAGCTTACTGAATAATGCAATTCCCAGTCCTTCTATTTTAAAACTGCCGGCGCAATCATATGGCTGCTCTGCATGCAGGTAGTTTTCTATCATCGCCGTACTCAATGTGCGGAAGTGGACATTATATGGTTCAACACAAACCTGACAGTTGTCATTACTGGTATTAAGTACGCAGAGTCCGGTAAGAAAGGATACGTGTTTATCTGAGCAGTTTTGCAGGTGTCGGCGGGCATTTTCAAAATTGCCCGGCTTGCCGACGATTCTGTTGTCCAGTACGCAGCACTGGTCGCTGCCGATGATGATGGCATCAGGATATTGCGCAGCAAGCTCGCGGGCTTTGGCTTCTGCCAGGCGGGCAACATAATCCTTAGGGGATTCACCTTCTATAGGGGTTTCATCAATGTCCGGTGAAGCGCATTTATAGGTCAGATTCAGGCGGTCAAGAAGAGCGCGGCGATAGGGTGAAGACGAGGCTAAAATAAGCGCTGACATCAGGCTGTTATTCCAATCAGATTAACGAGATAGACAAGTCGTAGATATTAACGGTTTTTTTTAACTTGCAAAGGGTTATTTCCTTTGACAGCAGGGTTTTTGATCCCTATCATGGCGCGCTTATGTCGAACGTCCCAATACCCAAAAAAATAGACCCGCGTAAGCTTGCTGAGCGGGGAATACGAATTGAAGGTTCAACTGAACTGAAATTCATGCCGAATCTGGCATCAATGTTAGTTGATGATCAGGCAGAGGTGTGGATCGATTTACAGTTTGATCGTGATGAGCTGAAGATACGTACGGTTCAGGGCAGTGCAGGTGGCAAGTTAGCGATGACTTGTCAGCGTTGTCTGGAACCGGTTGAGATTGATGTTGAAGCGAAGTTCAATCTAGCCATTGCACCGACTGAGGAGCATGCCAATAATCTGCCTAAGTACTATGATCCGCTGATCGTAGAAGGGGATGAATTGGAGTTGTTTCCGATGGTTGAAGAAGAGCTGATTTTGACGCTGCCAATTGTGCCATACCATGATGACTGCAGCATACAGACTTCCTTCGGTGAAGAAGTAACGGATACCTCGACAAACACAGATTCAGATAAAACTAACCCTTTTAGTGTTTTAGCAGCACTGAAAGGCGGTAAGCTTGATTAAGCTTTGATATAGGAGCTACAACCCATGGCAGTACAAAAGAGCAAAGTAACTCGTTCACGTCGCGGTCAGCGCCGTTCACACGACGCTCTGAGCAACCCAACTCTATCTGTAGAAGCAACTACTGGTGAAACTCACCGTCGTCATCACGTAAGTGCTGATGGTTTCTACCGCGGTAAGCAGGTTGTTGCACAGCAAGACGACGAGTAAGTCGGTCTGACTATATGCGAATCGCGATTGACGCGATGGGCGGGGACTTCGGTCCCCGCGTTGTTATACCCGCCTGTATTGATGCGTTAGCGCGTCATCCTCATTTATCTCTGACCTTAGTTGGCCAGCAAGATAAAATTTCTGCCTATCTTTCTTCTGAAGAGCAACAGCGTTTTTCTGAGCGACTGTCGATTTTGCACGCCGATAAAGTAATTGGCAATGCCGATAAGCCTTCTCATGCCCTGCGGCAGCGAAAACAAACATCAATGCACGAAGCTATGTGTCTGGTAGCGGATGGTCATGCGCAAGCGTGTGTTAGTGCAGGTAATACTGGTGCGTTAATGGCGCTGAGTCGCTTTGTGCTGAAAATGTTACCGGGCATAGACCGACCTGCGATTATAACAGCGATTCCTTCCCGTAACGGTGAAAGTTATATGCTTGATCTGGGCGCGAATGTTGATTGCAGCGCTGAGCACTTATTGCAGTTTGCTATTATGGGGTCGGTAATGACCCAGGCTGTGGCTGGCATTGCTGAGCCTAAAGTCGGTTTGCTGAATGTTGGTGAAGAAGAAATAAAAGGCAATGAGCAGGTTAAGCTGGCGTCCCGTCTGATTAAAGAGCATGGCGGTATTAATTATGCCGGCTTTATCGAAGGTGATGATATTTGTGCCGGTAAAGTTGATGTCGTGGTGTGTGATGGTTTTGTTGGCAATATTGCGCTGAAGAGTAGTGAAGGTGTTGCCCGCCTGATAGGAAAGCAGCTTAAAGGTGGTTTTAGCGGCTCCTTGTATCGGCGTTTGCTTGGCTGGCTGGTGCAGCCGGTGTTGCAGGATGTGTCCAGTTATATAGACCCTGCTCGGCGTAATGGGGCCAGTTTACTGGGGTTGCAGGGTATAGTGGTTAAAAGTCATGGTGGTGCGGATCAGCAATGTTTCGGTTATGCCATTGATCAGGCGGTCGCTGAAGTAAGTATGGATGTGCCGAACTGTATCAACCGCCAGTTAGAAAAAATTCATTCAATTTAATTTTACCTGAAAAGGCTTGTTCTCCTTAGATAGCTAAGGCGTTTTATTTTCAGGTGAATACTGTAAACTACGCTGTCAATTGAGCCTGTAGATATTCAGTTTTGTTGTTACAGGTTTCGGGCATTCATCTGCAAATTGAGGTAATAATGCAGCAGTCTCTTGCTTTTGCTTTTCCGGGACAAGGTTCCCAACATCTTTCCATGCTGGCTGAGCTGGCAGAATCCCACGCTGTAATACAGGCGACTTTTGCTGAAGCATCCGAAGTGCTCGGATATGACCTCTGGGCTCTGACTCAGAATGGTCCGGAAGCAGACCTTAATCAGACTGATCGTACCCAGCCAGCTCTGCTGACAGCTGGTGTTGCTTTATGGCGTCTGTGGCAGGAGCAGGGTGGTGCAACTCCTGCGGTAATGGCTGGTCATAGTCTGGGTGAATACACTGCGCTGGTTTGTGCCGGGGCTATAGATTTTAAAGATGCCGTTAACCTGGTGAAGCTGCGTGGTGAGTTCATGCAGCAGGCTGTGCCGGCAGGTACCGGAGCTATGGCTGCAGTGCTGGGTCTGGCTGATGAAGCGATTGTGGCGGCCTGTGCTGACTCGGCAGGTGATGAGGTTGTTTCTGCCGTTAACTACAACTGCCCGGGGCAAGTTGTTATTGCCGGTAATAAAGATGCTGTTGAACGTGCCAGTGCTGCCTGTAAAGAGGCCGGTGCTAAGCGCGTAGTGCCTCTGCCGGTTAGCGTGCCATCCCATTGTGCGCTGATGCGTCCCGCTGCTGAGCAGATGGAGCAAGCGCTGGCGAATATAAATATTCGTATGCCAGATATTAAAGTTGTGCAGAATTTTACGGCTCAGCCACCGGCTGATGTCGAGGCCTTGGTGCAGAATTTACTGGCACAGCTGTACAGCCCTGTATTGTGGACTAACAGTGTTCAGAATATGGTTGCTGAAGGTGTTGAAACGGTTGTTGAGTGCGGTCCGGGTAAGGTGCTGTCTGGTCTGAATAAGAAGGTTCATCGTCCGTTGAATGTGGTTGCTATTAACGAGCCAGCCGGACTTGAAAAAGCATTAAGTTGAACGCGGTCGTCAGAATCGTGATTATAGGAAGAAAAGTATGAGCATTGAAGGTAAAGTAGCTCTGGTTACCGGTGCCACACGGGGAATTGGCAAAGCGATTGCGCTTGAGCTGGGTCGCCAGGGTGCTGTAGTAATCGGTACTGCGACCAGCGATAACGGTGCGGCATCTATTGCAGAATATTTGCAGCAGGCAGGTGTTAATGGCACAGGTCTGAATCTGGATGTTGGCTCCAATGAGTCTGTCGAAGCGGTGGTTAAAGCTGTGCAGGAAGAATTCGGTGCAGTCGCTATCATCGTGAATAATGCCGGTATCACCCGGGATAATATCATGATGCGGATGAAAGAAGATGAGTGGGATTCAGTAATGAATACCAATCTGAAGTCTGTTTACCGTCTCATGAAAGGTTGTTTGCGTGGCATGACTAAAGCTCGCTGGGGACGCGTTATCAACGTGAGCTCTGTCGTGGCTTCTATGGGTAATGCAGGGCAGGCAAACTATGCTGCAGCCAAATCCGGTATGGAAGGTTTCAGTCGTGCGCTGGCACGTGAAGTTGCGTCACGTAACATCACTGTTAACTGCGTAGCACCTGGCTTTATCGATACTGATATGACCAGTGGTCTGGCGCAGGAGCACAAAGATACATTGCAGTCACAGATCCCATTAGGGCGTCTGGGGCAGCCTGAAGAAATCGCATCCGTTGTTGGTTTTTTAGCCAGTGACGCGGGCGGATACGTTACTGGTGAGACGATCCATGTCAACGGCGGCATGTATATGTCGTAAAGTTCTCTCACGGGAATTGTTTTTTTTGTCAAATTGTTGATAATGGGCCGCAGCTCACTGGATAAAATTGCCGTTAGGCTTGATCCAAGGCGGCGGATTCTAATAAAATCCCTGTTCGCATCTACGGATGTGACTGTCGATAAAAAATAGGAAGAGTTATGAGCAACATCGAAGAGCGCGTTAAAAAAATCATCGCTGAACAGCTTGGTGTAAAAGAAGATGAAGTAACTACAGAAGCTTCTTTCGTAGAAGATCTGGGTGCAGATTCTCTGGACACCGTTGAACTGGTGATGGCTTTGGAAGAGGAATTCGAAACTGAAATTCCTGACGAAGAAGCTGAAAAGATCACTACCGTCAAGCTGGCAATCGATTACATCAACGCAAATCAGTAATCGACATACCCAGAATACCGAGAAGCCGCAACTATAGCGATATAGTGCGGCTTTTCTTTTTGTCACCAAACCCCAGGAGGATTTGAATGTCTCGTAGAAGAGTTGTCGTCACCGGCATGGGCATGCTTAGCCCGGTAGGTAACACTGTCCAGGAGACATGGGCGAATATACTAAATGGCGTAAGCGGTGCTGCTGAAATTAGTCATTTTGATGCATCTGCCTTTGGTACTCGTTTTTCTGCTTCGATTAAGGACTTCAGTCTTGAAGGTTACCTTAATCCTAAAGACGCCCGTAAAATGGATTTGTTTATCCAGTACGGCATGGTGGCAAGCATTCAGGCGATTCAGGACGCAGGTCTTGAAGTCACTGAAGAGAACGCATCGCGTATCGGCGTAGCGATTGGTTCCGGTATCGGCGGTTTGCCGATGATTGAAAATACCCATGATATTCTTAACAAGAGTGGTCCGCGCCGGATTTCACCATTCTTTGTGCCAGGCAGCATTATTAATATGATTGCCGGCAACCTAGCGATTAAGTACGGCTTTAAAGGCCCGAATATTGCGATTACTACTGCCTGCACAACAGGTACGCACAATATTGGTCAGGCTGCGCGCATGATCCAGTATGGTGATGCTGATGTAATGGTGGCAGGTGGTGCTGAGATGGCAACCACGCCTTTAGGCCTGGGTGGTTTCTCTGCGGCCCGTGCATTGTCTACGCGTAACGATGATCCTCAGGCGGCTTCACGGCCATGGGATCGTGATCGCGATGGTTTTGTGCTGGGTGACGGTGCTGGTGTGGTCGTGCTTGAAGAGTACGAATCTGCAAAAGCCCGTGGTGCTGAAATTTATGCTGAGCTGGTTGGTTTCGGTATGAGCGATGATGCACATCACATGACGTCACCACCGGAAGATGGCAGTGGTGCGGCACTTTCTATGGCGAATGCTATGCGTGACGCCGGACTGAATGGTGATCAGGTGCAGTACATTAACGCTCACGGTACATCGACACCTGCGGGTGATATTGCAGAATCTAATGCAGCCAAGCTTGTATTGGGTGATGCTGCAGCAGCGAATGTACGTATGAGTTCTACCAAGTCTATGACTGGTCATTTGTTAGGTGCTGCAGGCGCTGTTGAAGCGATCTTTAGTATTTTAGCGATTCGTGATCAGGTAGCACCACCTACAATCAATCTGGATAACCCGTCAGAAGGTTGTGACCTGAACTATGTGGCAAATGCTGCACAGCAGGCTACTATCGATGCGGCAATATCCAACTCCTTCGGTTTTGGTGGTACTAACGGTACCCTGATTTTCCGAAAAGTCTGAGCGGTATAAAATAAAGGCGTGCCAGGCACGCCTTTATTATTTCTGCAATGCAGTTATTTGCTTTGTAGCGTTACAGAGAGAATTCCCATGCTTAGTTGTTCCGTTAACGGTCAGTTGACCAGTGTGCTCAGTGTGCAGGACCGTGGTCTGGCATATGGCCAGGGATTGTTTGAAACCCTGACGTTGATTGATGGTCTGCCTCAAGACTGGCAGCTGCATATGCAGCGCCTTGCTTTGGGCGCGAAACGACTAAAAATCCCCTTCGATAATAATATCTTAGATAGTATATCTAATGATTTAAATCGACTTATTTCAGCTGTTGATGAATTGCCATCCCGTGCGGTGTTAAAGATTATTCTTACCCGGGGTGCCGGCGGTCGAGGTTATGCGGTGACCGAGCCTTTAGAGCCTAATCGGGTCTTGCAGTTGAATCCTTTTCCAGTCTGGCCTGCAGATCCTCAGAACAGGGGTATAAAGGTAATACTTTGTGAAACCCGACTGGGGCTAAATCCACAGTTAGCAGGTATTAAGCACCTTAATCGCCTTGAGCAGGTATTTGCCCGCAGTGAATGGCAGCAAGCAGATATTTCAGAAGGTTTGGTGTGTGATACTGAAGGCTATCTGGTGGAGGGCACCATGAGTAACCTGTTTTGGTGTCTGGGTGGCGAGTTATTTACACCGACTCTGGAAAACTGCGGAATAGACGGTATTATTCGCCAACGACTGATGCAACGCGCCAGAGAGTTAGGCATTAAAGTCAATATTGGCCGTTATCTTTCGACAGATTTGCAGCATGCAGAAGAAGTATTTCTGACTAATAGTGTGATTGGTGTCTGGCCGGTCATCGATTGTGTATCACCAGCTTTACAGCAGCGTTGGCAAATTGGTCCCCTGAGCCAGCAGCTGAATCAGTGGTTGAATCACTGAGCAGTAATAATAAAAACGAGAGACATATGTTACGTAAAATTGCCATTTCCTTTTTATTAACCCTGACGGTTGTAGCGCTGGTTGCATATTTTGGCTGGCGTTCGCTGAATGATTATCTGGATTCACCTTTACAGCTTGAGCAGTCCGAGGTGGTGTTAGTTAAGTCGGGCAGCAGCTTTCCTAAAGTAGGGCGCGAACTGGCGGAGCGAGGCCTGTTGTCAAAACCTGACTGGATGGCATTTTATGTCCGTATGCAAAAGGTAGGTCACCGGTTAAAGGCGGGAGAGTTCCTGCTGGAGCCAGGTGTGACTCCGCGTCAGTTGGTTACGCAACTGATTGAAGGCAAAAGTATTTCATATCGTTTCAGCCTCATTGAAGGCTCTACGTTTAAGCAGCTGCGGATGCGCTTATCTGAAAGTGATGTATTGATACACGAAACAGATACCATGACCGATGAGCAGTTAATGACAGCTCTTGGGATGGAAGGAGAGCATCCTGAAGGGCGTTTTCTTGCCAATACATATCAGTTTCAGCGCGGTATGAGTGATCTGGATTTATTGCGCAGGGCGCATAAACTGCAGCAAAAAGTGCTGGCTGAAGAATGGCAGGCCCGGGCTGAAACGTTTGAGAAAAAAGCATTGCCATATAAAGCGCCATATCAGGCGCTGATCATGGCATCTATTGTTGAAAAGGAAACTGGTTTAAGCGCAGAGCGTCCAGTGATTGCTGGTGTATTTGTGCGTCGTATGCAGATAGGTATGCGTCTGCAAACAGATCCAACGGTTATTTATGGCATGGGTGATAAGTACAAAGGCAACATACGCCGTAAAGATTTGCGTAAGCCAACGGCATACAATACGTATACCATCCCTGGTTTACCACCAACGCCTATTGCAATGGTTGGTCGTGAAGCTATCCGGGCTGCGCTTAATCCTGAAGGTGAGAAGTGGCTTTACTTTGTTGCTAAAGGGGATGGTAGTCATCAGTTTTCAGCAACGTTAAAGCAGCATAATAAAGCCGTTCGCGAATATCAGCTTAAACGTAAAGCTGCATACCGTTCATCGCCGGAATAAGTAAGGATATATATGAGTAATCCTCAGGGTTGTTTCATTACACTGGAAGGAACTGAAGGTGTTGGCAAATCGACCAATCTGGCGTTTATCGAGTCGTTACTGGCTGATGCTGGTGTTAGTTATGCGCTGACCCGGGAGCCTGGTGGTACACCTTTGGCTGAAGAGCTTCGTGAAATGCTCCTGGCACCACGGGAAGAAACGGTTGCCGATGATGCTGAGTTGCTCATGGTGTTTGCTGCCCGTGCCCAGCATTTGCAGGCAGTCATTAAGCCCGCATTGCAGGCGGGTCAATGGGTGCTATGTGATCGCTTTACAGATGCCACCTTTGCGTATCAGGGTGGTGGTCGCGGCCTTGATCAGTCCCTGATTCTGGATTTAGAACAAAGGGTGCAGAAAGGTTTACAGCCGGACCTGACCCTGTTGCTGGATGTGCCTGTTGAAATCGGCCTGGCGCGCGCTGCAAAGCGTGGTGCGTTAGATCGCTTTGAGCAGGAGCAGATTGGTTTTTTCGAGCGGGTGCGTGCAGCTTATCTGCAGCGGGCCAAAAACCAGCCTGAACGGTTTGCTGTTATTGATGCATCGGTCACGCTGGTCGAAGTGCAAGAGCAGATTGCAAAGGTAATGGCAGGCTTTCTTAAACGGCACCTTTCGGCTTAACAGAATGTTTCACAGGAATTCGAGATGAGTGACGAGCTCTGGCAAGATCATCCGGTGGTATTACCCTGGCTTAAAGAGCGCTGGCAGTATTTGTGTGATCTTAAGCGTCAGGGGCGCTTGCCTCATGCCTTAATGATTAATGGTCCGAAAGGGATTGGCAAGGCTTGCTTCGCACTGGCGACGGCTAATTATCTGCTATGTAAGTCGCCTAAAGATGATGCTGCCTGTGGGCACTGTCGCAGTTGTGAGCTGGCTCAGAGTAGTGGTCATCCTGACTTATATCATTTGCAGCCTGATGAGCCGGGTAAGCCAATTAAGGTCGATCAGGTTCGTGAGCTTACAGAGTTTATTTATTCAACTGCGCAACAGGGCGGTTATCGGGTAGTTATTATTGACCCTGCTGAGAGCATGAACGTTAATGCAGCCAATGCATTGCTTAAAATGCTTGAAGAGCCTGGTAAAGATACGGTTTTATTATTGATTACCCATCGTTCTGGTCAGGTTATGCCAACGATTAAAAGTCGTTGTCAGCGAGTTGACTGTGTGGCGCCGGATGGGGAGATGGCGACGCAGTGGCTGGCAACACAGCTAACCATGGACAGCCAGGATGCTGAGCAGTTATTACGTATTGCTCATAACTCTCCTTTACAGGCGTTGGCTTATAAGCAGCAGGACTATCTGGGTTTACGCAGTAAGGTACTGGCAGGGCTGGCGGATATTCTTAAAAACCGTCGCAGTGCACTGGACGTTGCGCAGACGCTTCATAAGGAAGATCTGGATCTGATTCTGGGTTGGCTGTATGGTCTGGTGAATGATATTGCCCGTCTGGCTGCAGGTCAGGAAGATACTGAATTGCTACGTCATAAAGATGTCCAGAATATGCTGCTGGCGGTTTCCCGTCGGGCTGATCCTCAGCGTTTATTTGCATTCGCAGATGAGATTCACGAAGCACGAAAACTTGTTATGTTCAGATTGAATCCTAATAAGCAGCTGTTACTGGAGAAATTACTTCATGGCTGGCAGGGACTGCGTTGATCTTTAATATTAGTAATCAATGCAGTAAGCTGTGATTACGATGACTGAGTGTGAATTTTTAGCACCAGTCTGGGTTGCAACCGGATAAGACTTAAGTTCAGGGAGGCTTCGGCCAGATGTCAGTAATTCCTCGTATGAGCCATGGCATATTGTCATTAGGTATTAACACCAAAGAGGATTTGTATAAGGCTTTTATGCCATTCATTCAGAATGGTGGGTTGTTTATTCCAACGCCGCGCACCTATCAGCTGGGCGAAGAAGTTTTTATGCTGCTGTCCCTGATGGAAGAAGATGACAAGATCCCTGTAACAGGAAAAGTTGTCTGGGTTACTCCGCGGGCAGCGCAGGGTGGACGGATTCCTGGTATTGGTATTCAACTTTCCCAGGAAGATGCAACTCTTGTACGAAAGATCGAAACTTATCTTACCGGTGCGCTGAATTCCGGTCGACGTACTGATACTATGTAATCTGCTTTCGCACAGTGCTCAGGCTGTGCGCCTGTTTCCCTAAAGCAGTATTCACTGCTTACTTTTAGTGGCTTTTCCCTTACAATGCCGGCAATTTTACTGTGTTGTGATCAGGTCCGATGTTTGTAGATTCCCATTGCCATTTAGATAAGCTGGATTACGCCTCTGGCGATACGCTCTCCCGTGTTCTTACGACTGCTGCTGAGCGTCAGGTCAGTAAAATGTTGTGCGTTTGTGTTGATATGCAAAACTTTGCACCTATGTATCATCTGATTGCCGATCTGGATCAGGTATACGCATCGGTCGGTGTGCACCCTCTGAATACTTTTGAGGCCCCGGTAACTGTGGAAGCATTGCTGGAACAGGCAGCGTTACCAAAAATTGTTGCACTGGGCGAGACCGGGCTGGATTACTTTTATCAGCAGGATACTGTTGATATTCAGCAGCAGAGTTTTATCAATCATCTCGAGGCTGCAAAGCTGACTAAACTGCCGGTCATCGTGCATACCCGTGATGCACGCCAGGATACGCTGGATATTCTCAAGCATCATGCAGACTTCGAAGTGGGTGGCGTTTTACATTGCTTTACTGAAAGTTGGGATATGGGTCGTCAGGCTCTGGATATGAACTATCTGTTGTCATTCTCTGGCATTGTTACATTTAAAAATGCTGCTGAGTTACGCGAAGTTGTTAAGCAGACACCGCTGGATAAAATGTTGATTGAAACGGATTCACCTTATCTGGCACCAGTGCCTTTTCGTGGCAAGCAAAACGAGCCGGGTTATGTGGCAGAAGTTGCACAGTGTATTGCAGACATCAAAGGCCTGCGGGTCGAGGATGTGGCACGTATTACAACAGAAAACTTTTACCGGTTGTTCAATCGGGCAGCTGACTGATCATCAGATATTGGTCAGCTTTGCTGATTCTGTAATCTCTATGGCTGTGAGCTGATATGTTGTTGCAGTATGTGTTGCATGGCCTTGCCAGCGTTGCTGAGGGCCTGATCTTTTGACCAGGCCAGCAGGCACTGTCGTTGTAAGCCGGGTTGTTGTACACCAGGTTGCTTGATTGCCAGGCTGCGAATGTCTTCCGGTAAGTTCACACCCTCTGGCATGACGGTGTATCCCAGGCCACGCCTTACCAATTCGATTTGAATCTGCATTGATTCCGCCTCTATTACCGTATTCAGGTTCAGGTTATGACGAAATGCTTCACGCTCCAGCATAGCGCGCAATCCATGCGGTCGGTTCGGTAGTATCTGCGGCAGGCTGAGCGCTGTTTTAAGTGTAATATCTGGCTTCAGTACGGCTGGATATTGCTGATTAATTGCCATACCAGTGGCTGGCGTGATCAGCTGCATAGATTCTTCCCACAGTAACTCGGTGTGCAGGTTTGCGCTTAAAGCACCTGAATACAGAATACCGATATCGATACGACCTTCCAGTAAAGCCCGCTCCAGTGCTCCGGATAACAGTTGCACGACTCTTAGCTTTACCTTTGGAAACTGTCGATGAAATGCTTCAATAACCGGTCCTGCAAAGCGGCTGCCGGCAGCCGGCGGAAAACCAATACATAATGAACCCCGCACTTCTTCCTGTAAGCCCACCAGCTCGCTGCTAAGCTGCTCTAGCTCGTCAATGATGTGTCGAGCCCGGGTTGCGAGTATCTCGCCAGCATCTGTTAGCTGAACGCCGCGGCCGGTGCGATGCAAGAGGCGAGTGCCGGCAGCATCTTCCAGTGCTTTGAGTTGGCGGCTAAGTGCCGGCTGACTGAGGTTAAGGCGGCTGGCTGCCTGGCTCAGATTACCGAGTTCAGCGATGTGTAAAAAACTGCGTAAATGCTTTGAGTCCATGCGACATGTCCTGATATGCATAAATGTAATATCTGATAGCTTTGTTATGATATCGATTTATGATGTCTGACGACAAATAATAACCGCATAAATTTTCTCAGCTGAAATGCGGTAAACCAATGAACGGATTGTTGAAAAGTACAGAACAGCAGGCGTTGCTGATGATATTAGTGGCGACTGCGGCGTTATCCTTCAAAGGTATCGTTGCAAAGTTTGTGTATGCCGCTGGGACCGACGTGAATGTATTGCTGTTATTACGCTTTGGGATCGCGGCACCACTCTTTTGGTTATGGTTCTGGTATCAGCGTACCAGAAGAGGAGCTAATTATTCGCCGCAAGCTACAGCTTTAAGTAGGCGTCAGGTAAAGCAATTACTGATTGCCAGTGGGTTATTTTTTTCTGCTACATATGCTGATTTTCATGCACTGGAATTGATTGATGCGGGATTATCCAGGTTGATTTTATTTACCTTTCCAATATTTGTCGTGTTGATCAATGCAGTGCTCAACCGTGTAATGCCGGGAGTATTTCAGATCATAGCTCTAATGCTGGCGTATTCAGGCCTGGTAGCGGTTATGTTGCAGGGCATGGGGGGGATGACTGTTATGCATAAATCTGATCAGTTGGAAGGCATTGGCTGGGCACTGTTAGCGGCGATGTCCTACGGTATATATCTGGTTTACAGCCAACGGGTCATGCAAAAGATGTCTTCTGCGTTTTTTTCAGCAGCCAGCGGTAGTCTCATCCTTCTTTTTATGACTGGTTTGTACGTTTTGCAGGGTAGTCCAGTGCTGAGTTACAGCGTTGAAGGTATTGTATGGAGTGTTCTAATTGCTGTTGTATGTACGGTGTTGCCATTTCTGTTAATGCATGAGGCCATTCGACGTGCGAGTGCAGAGCGTGCGAGCCGGGTGGCGCTGGCTGGTCCTGGCATGACATTGTTGTTTGCCTGGTTATGGTTGGGTGAAGTCTTATTGCCACTGCAGGTGTTTGGCTGTCTGGTGACTGTTGCTGCAATAGCTTGGCTGGAAAAGCTTAAAGCGCCATCAAAAGTGTCTGCATGAGTTGCTTATTTTTTGCTGGCAGATAAGCTGCAGATAATTCCTAGAGGTTTAGGTAAGAAAGTAGCTAACAAGGTAGGCTAAATGGTTACGACGCTTCAGGTGCAAACCCATGGTCAGGGGTTGTATGAGTTTACTGATGTACTGTCAGCGGTGGTAAAGCGCAGCGGCGTTAAGGATGGGCTTTGTACGATTCTGATTCAGCATACCAGCGCCAGTCTGTGTATTCAGGAAAATGCTGATCCCAGTGCGCAGTATGATCTTGAACGCTGGCTCAGGCGTCTTGTGCCAGAAAATGACTCTCTATATACGCATGTTTTTGAAGGCGCTGATGATATGCCTGCACATATTAAAGCCGCGTTGACGGCAACCAGTTTATCAGTGCCGGTGCAGGGTGGTTTGCTAATGCTTGGTACCTGGCAGGGGGTGTTTTGCTGGGAGCATCGCCATGGTAGTCATAATCGCAGTATCGCGGTTCACATTGGTTAAACAGTTTAGAAATTAAAACGGACGCGAATGCGTCCGTTTTTTGTGCTGGGCAGGCTATTTACTGCGACTGACAATTTGAGACAAGTCGGCAACCAGGGTGCCAAGTTCTTCGCTGGCATCAGTTGTCTGGCTGACTGACTCACTGCTTTGTTCAGATACAATGCGAATAGACATAATGCTATTACTGACTTCAGTTGCAGCACTGCTTTGCTGGCCTGCTGCGCTGGCAATCTGGTAGCTACCCTGAGAGATTGTCTCAATTGAATCGGCGACATCTTCAAAGGCTTTGTTGGCCTGTATTGCCTGATCGATACTGCTTTGTGCTTTTTGCTGGCTCTGCTGCATGGTACTGACTGTAATGTCGACCTGTTTTTGAATGCCGTCGATTGTTTTGTGGATCTCGCCGGTAAATTCCTGGGTGCGTTTTGCCAGGGCACGAACTTCATCTGCAACAACAGCAAAGCCTCGACCATGCTCGCCGGCCCGGGCTGCTTCAATGGCAGCGTTGAGCGAGAGTAGGTTGGTCTGATCGGCAATATCGTCAATGATACTGATCGTGGCACCAATTTCCTGAGTCTGATTACGTAGCTGCTCTGAGGAACCTGAGGCGGCGCTGACGTCAGCAACAAGTTGTTCAATACTCTGGTGCATATTGCTGATGACCGTTTTGCCAGTATGTGTCTGGCTGACTACCCGCTGGGTTTCATCAGATGTCTGCTGCGTATTATTTGCAATCTCATCGGCACTGGCGGACATTTGTTCAGCGGCAGCTGCAAGCATGTCTGTCTGGCTGTTTTGTTGTTCAAGACCAGCATTGGTTTTAATCAGAGCATCGCGCGTGGTGTGTATGACCCCGTCAAGGGTACCAATGGCATCTTCAATACGTCCGGTAATGGTCCGTTGCTGAGCTTTTTGCATTCGCATTGCAAGTTCAATAGCGCCGGTTTCATCCATACGCCCGGTGATGGCTTGCTGAGCGACAGGGTTATCATAGACTTCACGGGAGGTATCCAGCAGCTTTTGCAGCGGGCTGAGCATACGGTAGGCAGCATAACTACAGGCACCTGCAGTAGTGCCCATTAGCAAAAATTTAGTGACAGTATCCAATGGCATAAAGCCCAGGGAAATAACTGCTGCAAATCCCCCTAACATTGTTGTGCTAAGACGTAATGCTAAGCTTTGGCGTGAAAAAGAAGTATTTGAACCATTATTTAAACGCTTATATAGCTTGGTCGCGAGTAGTTTTTCTTCATCGCTTGGCCGGGTACGAACAGACTGATAGCCGATTTTTGCGCCATGATTATTGTACAGAGGTGTTACATAAGCACGAACCCAATAATGATCACCGTTCTTACAGCGGTTCTTTACCAGGCCCATCCAAGGGCGATCCTGTTTCAGGTGTTGCCATAAATCGGCAAACGCTGCTTTTGGCATATCTGTATGCCGAACAAGGTTGTGATGCTGTCCGACCAGTTCCTTCAGGCTGTATCCGGAAACGTCGATAAAGTCCTGATTGGCATAGGTAATGCGGCCATCAAGATCTGTTGTAGATATAAGCCGGGTTGTTGCTGAATATTGGCGTTCGGTGTTGCTAGTCAACCTCAGGGTCTCCTCGTAAGAGATCGGCGGGTACAGATTGCCGGAATATACTCGTTTGCTGGATCAGCATACGAAAAAAAGCCGGAATCTTAATTGCGGCCTAGCTAATATGCAAAGCCGGAAGTCACCAAAATGATGATATTGCTAAGGTATTTGTACAGGGATGTCACTGCTATATCGGTAGGTTAATTGATGCATATCAGTTGGGCTGTTTTGCATCTTTTACTTAAGTATTAGTAGAGGGGTGTGAGGAGAGCCTTAAAGGCAAAAAAAAGCCTCTGGCTTTCGCTCAGAGGCTTAATTGTATAAATGCTTTATGCGTAATCAGGGCTCAGGCTGCGATAGCCTGACAGCATTTTTACTAAATCCAGCAAAATAATGAGCTGTTCTTCACGGTAGCAAACACCCTGAACATAGTGGCGGGCGGTTTCGTCGCGGCCGAGGTTAGGCGCACGGTCAACTTCGCTGATTGGCAGGTTAATAACTTCATCAACACCATCAACCAGCATACCGATAACTTCTTCTTCATCAAATTCAGCAACTACGACACGGGTGTCGTTATTGATTTCTGATGACGGAAGATTAAACAGGTCACGGGTGCTGATAACAGTTACCACATTACCCCGCAGGTTGATAATGCCAAGAATGCCGGGCAGGGAGCCTGGTACAGGTGTTATTTCGGTATAACGCAACACTTCCTTAACCTGCATTACATCGATGCCATAGAGCTCATCGGCGACTGTAAAAGTAGCCCACTGCTTCATTTCTTCCTGGTTTTTGCCCTTTTTTTCCAGCTCGGAGTCACTTAGTTGCTCCAGTTCCTGAAGGTGTTTTGTGGCTTCTTCAAAACTCATAGTTCACCTACAACCTTATTATGATTGATTTAACCAACTGAGACCCGTGAGAGTACTGCCCAGTGGTATATATTCAAGACTGACAGATCCAGCATAAGATGTCGCGTCAATTGCATTGAAAACATTGGTGAAATTAATCTCACCTGTACCTGGTTCATGACGGCCAGGTACATCTGCAAACTGTATGTGGCCAATCCGGTCAATGTTTTCCTGCAGGGTTTGAATCAGATTCCCCTGCATAATCTGCATATGATAAATATCAAACTGCAGTTTCAGATTGGCATGTCCAACCTCCGCAAATAGCTGCCATGCCTGGTCGCTGGTGTTAAGGAAAAAGCCAGGAATATCCTGAGTATTTATCGCTTCACTGACCAGCTGAATGTTCTCAGCATCACAGGCTACAGCCGTACTGTATAGATTACGGATAAACGTTGATTTTACTTGGGCTTTTTCACTATTTTGGGGAGTAATGCCAGCAAGTAAATTAATTTTTTGGCAGTTTAGCGCTGTTGCATAGCGAATCGCTTTAGCAACTCCTTGTTGTTGCTCATTAATTCTGTCTGGGTGGCAGGCAATACCGCGTTCACCTGTAGCCCAGTCTCCGGCTGGCGCGTTAATCAAAATCAATTCAAGCTGATGCTCATCCAGTTCGTGCCTGATTTCCTCAATGCTGAGTTCATAAGGAAACTGGATTTCAATTTTTTTAAAGCCAGCCTTAGCAGCAGCTTTAAAACGTTGTTTGAGCGGTAGTTCAGTGAACAGCATGCTGAGGTTAACGGCAAAATCAGGCATCTTTGTGTTTCCTGTCGTATTTGGGCGTTACCGCTGGGGCTGTCGTAGGCTGATCATTAAGGCGGGCAGGTTGGTTTAGTGCTTCAAGCTGGAGCAATAAGCCACTGTGGTCGACTTCTTCAAAGCCCTTGCTGACCATTTCCTGATATTGTTCGTATACGCGCTGAGACAGAGGCAGGGTGAGTGATTCTGCGCGGGCTGTATCTAAAATAGTTCGCAGGTCTTTCAGCTGTACCCGTGATGTTGCACCAGGCGTGAACTGCCTGTCGATCATGCGCTGGCCGTGTAGCTCCAGAATCCGACTATTAGCAAACCCGCCCAACAGCGCTTCACGGACTGCAGCAGGATCAGCACCGCCTTCTGCTGCCAGTAACAGGGCTTCTGATACAGCCCCGATAGTAATGCCGACAATGGCCTGGTTGGCGCATTTTGCCAGTTGTCCTGAACCGGCAGGGCCTATGTAAGTCGATTTACCAAGTGCACTAAAAACCGGTTGGACAGCTTCAAAAATCTGCTTATTACCACCAGCCATTATGGATAGTGTTGCCTGGCTAGCGCCTACAGTACCGCCGGATACCGGAGCATCCAGATAGTGAAGGCCTGCTGCTGAGAATATAGCTGCATGTTGTTTAGCAAGCTCTGGTGGAACAGAGCTCATATCGATAATCGTTGCACCGCTTTTAAAGCTGCTGATACCTGCCTGTTGCAGTAATACATCGTTAACAATAGGCCCGTTTTCCAACATGGTAATTACGATGTCTGCCTGTTTTACTGCATCAGCAGGGGAGTCAGCGATAGTAGCGCCTGGATCCTGTAGTGCTTCTGCTTTACTGGCGGTTCGGTTCCAGACGGTAAGGTTAAAGCCTGCGGTTAACAGGTTGGTGGCCATGGGAAGACCCATGAGACCGATTCCCAGAAAAGCGATATGCATACTAGCTCCTGAAATATAGCGTTATGAGGTCAGAGGCAATTAGTGGGTTTGGGTAAACCGGCTAACTTACTGGCCAGCTTTGCCGGACTGCCGGGAAAGAGTTGCATCAAATACATGCTCTTGCCTTTGTCTGCACCTAGTTTTAAGCCAACAGCTTTTACTAGTGGACGCATAGCAGGGGATTGCTCATAGGTTTGGTAGAAATCCCGGAGTATTTCGATAACCTGCCAGTGTTCTTCAGTGAGCGTCAGGTTCTCTGAAATGGCTAGCTGCTCGGCGACGGATTTGTTCCAGTCATGCAGGTTGCGCAGATAGCCTTCTTTATCCAGTTCGATGGTCTGGCCATCAATGATTAACTGTGACATATAAATTCCGTGCTAAATCCAACCAGTTATGCCCAGCTGACAACGGGTTGATGCTGGCAACTCAGCTCAACAAAGGTGTTGTAGCTGGCGGTTGTGAATAATGAATTTAGGGCTTTCAGACCGCGGGCATCAGTATCTGCTTCAAGTACGTAGCAATCAACACCCAGACTTTTTGCATGCTGAAATAACTCGTCATAAGCATTCAGTGCTGCATATACACCGTCTTCAATTAATAGCAGTGCGTCACCAGCCTGAAGTGAATTAAGACAGTCCTGAAGAGCTGTGCTGTTTCCCGGGGCTTTATTGAGGGTATGTAAACTCATATTAAAAACTCATTACCTGATCATGGCGGCTGATTAGTGCAGCTATTTGCTGATCGTCCAGTATTTCTGCAGGAAGGCTCAGTTGGTCTTTATTCAATCCGCGTTGCTGTAGTGCGGTTGCTGAAACAAAAATCTGATCAATATCATACATTGGCAGAGCGGCAAGATTTGCAGACAGGTTTTTCTGTTTAATGCCCTGTGGCTGATGATCCTTAAGCAGTTGAAACACGCCGTCAGCAAGAAATAACAAGCTGATGTCCTGCTCAAATACAGAAGCAGTTAACGCGACATCCAAAGCGTCTCGTGCTGCAGAGCAACCATACGGAGCCTGGCGGTTAATCAGCAGGAACGATTTTTTTATCTGGCTCATAAATTATCCTGAAATGAAAAGCAGCGGTGTTAAGGTGCAAAGGTGATCATGCGATCAGAAATCATCGCGGCTTCTACTAACTGACCAAGGCCAGATAGCTGATAATCCTGCATCAGATTGCCTGCGGGTTTTTCATGACGCTTCGCTTCGCCATTATCAAGAACTCCGCGGCGAACTGCGGCGGCAATACATACCACCAGGTCTAGCTGATTATCCTGAGCGAGCTTTTGCCATTCATTCGGGATATGCATTTCGTCCTGAGGCGGCGTAGCTAAAACAGAGCCTGTATGTACGGCATCAGCGTAGAAGAATACCCGGTGTATTTCATGGCCCTGTTGCAGTGCCGTACTGGCAAACTGAAAAGCCGTTGTAACGCTCTGGCTGCTGTAAGGCGCGCCGGTAATGAGCAGAGAGAAGATCATATAATATCGTCTGTGTCAGGAAACCATTACGCAGTGATACCATTATAGGGTGGTGAAGCTTAAGCAACACACTGCGCTGGCCTCAAATAAAAAAAGCCCTGCAAATGCAGGGCTTTAGTTTAACAAGGCTTAGCCAGTTGAAGAAATAGGCCAGGCTGTTTTATCTGATGGGATCAGTCGTCGCTGAAAGCGCCAACCAGGCTCAGCAGGTGTACGAACAAGTTATAGATGTTCAGGTACAAGCTGACAGTCGCCATGATGTAGTTAGTATAAACGCCGTTCACAATGTTGCTGGTGTCATACAAGATGAAGCCTGCCATCAACATAACGATCAGAGCGGAGAATGCCAGGCTCAGTGCACCAATTTGAACACCAAAGAATGGCAGGGCAAAAAGTGCAACCATTGAGATCAGCGCAACCATCATGCCTGCTGCTAAGAAGCCGCCCATGAAACTGAAATCTTTTTTGCTGCTCAGTACATAAGCAGACAGACCCATGAATACAGCGCCAGTCATGCCCAGAGCCGTCATGATGATCTGACCACCGTTTGCCATCGCCAGGTAATGGTTCAGCAATGGTCCAAGACCAAAGCCCATCAGACCGGTGAAAGCGAAAACCATTGGCAGTGCCCAAACAGAGTTCTGCAGCTTATTCAGAGCAAAGATCATGATGAAACTAACAATGATGCTGCCGATGTAAAGAATGAACGGAGGATTCATTGCCATGGAAATACCAGCAGTTACAGCACTGAACACTAAGGTCATTGCCAGTAACATATAGGTATTACGGATCATTTTGTTGGATGACAGAATCGACTCTTGCGAGCGCGGTGCAGCCATAGTATCGATATTACGCATTGTATCCCTCGGTAAAATCTAAATGTGTATGCCTTATATATATAGGATTTTACTGTTATTTCAACTCCAGCTACATGAAAAAAAAGAAATAATGCAAAGTATAAATCCTTACTAATTATAGGCTTGTTTGTTCAGTCTGTACCTGAATACAGCGCATACGTATCATACGGTGCAGAATCTGGCCTTAAAAAGGTCCTGTTAAATTATAGAACGGTAATCCCTGTGACTGAGTTAAATGTGCTGTATGAAGATGACTATTTGTTGGCGATAGATAAGCCTTCCGGTTTGCTCGTACATCCTAGCCCGATAGAACGACGCGCAGAAAATGCCGTTACCTTGCTGCGGGAACAGCGTAATTTTAAAGCCTATACTATTCACCGGTTAGACCGGCCAACCTCCGGTGTGCTGTTGTTTGCTAAAGATCCGGTAACAGCCAGGGCCATGTGTGAACAGTTTGCCGAGCGAGGAACTGAAAAAACCTATCTGTGTGTATGCCGTGGCTACACAGAACCGGCAGGTGTCATTGATTACCCTTTAAAAGAAGAGCTGGATAAGCTGGCCGATAAATTTGCAAATGCCGATCAGGAGGCAAAAGAGGCCATTAGTGCTTACCGTACATTAGGTCAGGTCGAGCTTGAGATTCCATCAGGTAAGTTTTCCACCAGCCGTTATTCGCTGGTAGAAGTTAAGCCACGGACCGGGCGTAAGCATCAGATCCGTCGTCATATGAAACATATATTTCATCCGATTGTTGGCGATACCCGGCATGGAGATGGCCGGCACAATACATTGTTTCGTGAGCATTTTGATTTGCAGCGGTTATTACTGTTAGCAACCGATTTGAGTTTTCGTCATCCGCATACCGGTAACCTAATGACCGTTTCAGCTGCACCGGGGCAGTGGGAGCAGTCCTTATTTGCGAAGCTGGGTTGGCAGCAGTTAATTACAACTGATGATTGCTAAAGCATTTTTTGGCAGATGTATCAGTTATCTGTTTTTAACGTTAATGTCGGATATTTTGATTTCGGCAGCGATGAAGGAGAGATCGGCCATGAGCATGGCGAGTAAAAAATGGTTTAGACAAGGGATGTGTTTCCGCCAGTTAGGTTATCTGTTGTGTATATGGTGCCTGGCAGGGTTTGCGCAGGCGACAGAAGCTTCTGCAGAGATGCAGCCAGTGGACCAAACGCAGGAAATTCCTCAGCTCAGCTGGTATCTCGATAGCTTCCTCGAGCTTGCGGATGATGTTGAAGAGGCAAATGAACGTGGCCATAAGCTGGTACTGTATTTTCATCAGGAAGGCTGTCCTTATTGTTACAACCTGGTCACGCGGGTGTTTCCACATCCAGATGTAAATGCGCTGATGGCACAAAACTATGAGCTGATTGAACTGGATATCTGGGGCTCTCGAGTGGTGACGCTACAGGATGGTACTGAGTTAGCTGAAAAACAGTTGGCGGCGATGCTAAAAGTTCAGTACACCCCTACCCTTATCTTTCTTGATGAAACGGGCACCCCCGAGCTTAGAGTTGATGGCTACAGGCCTCCGGAAGCTTTCCTTGATTTAGTACAGGGGTTAATTGCCGGTAAGAGTGTCTTGCCGGATCCTGAGGGTGTTTCAGAGCAACTGCTGGATTTAAGTCAGCCAGCTAATCTGCCAGTTGCGGTTCAGCTAATTGCCGGTGACTGTGCTGCATGTGTTGATTTTAATAAAGAAGTACTTGAGCGTGCTGATACGCAGAACTTACTGGCAGAATACCAGCGTGTGGACATTAATCTAAGTGATAATCCACGTATTAAACTGCCGGGTGATCGGACAGTAACAGCAGGTGACTGGGCCAGAGAGCTGGGTATTTCATATTTACCAGCCTGGCTTTTCTATGATGCTGCCGGAAAAGAACAGTTTAGGGTGGATGCTTATGTAAGAGCATTTCACTTTAACAGCGCTTTGCAGTATGTTGCGTCCGGCGCTTACAAACAGCAGCCAGAATTTCAGCGCTATATACACGACCAGGCCGATCAGTTACGTAATAGCGGCCAAAGCGTCAATATTTTAGAGTGATAATGTGGAATAAGCATTTCACGTGGTAATTTTAATTGGGAAGTTTATAAGATGACATCACAAACCAGTTTTGCAAGCCGCCTGCAACAACAGAATAACGCGCTAAAAGTAGGCATTATCGGTGCAATGGATGAAGAAGTAGAAATCCTTAAGCAGGCACTGCAAAACCGTGAAGATCATAATATTGCCGGTTATGACCTGTACACAGGTCAGATGCACGGTGTTGAAGTGGTACTGCTTAAATCAGGTATTGGTAAAGTTAATGCGGCTATCGGCACAACTCTGATGCTGCAGACGTTCCAGCCTACCTGTGTGATTAATACGGGTTCTGCTGGCGGATTTGCTGCTGAGTTGGAAGTAGGTGACGTAGTTATCTCATCTGAAGTACGTCACCACGACGTTGATGTCACTATCTTTGGCTATGAGCATGGTCAGGTGCCAGGTTTACCGGCTGCTTTCCTGCCAGATGTGCACCTGGCAGATGTTGCTGAGCGTTGTATTGCCCGTATGGAAGGCATGCAAACAGTTCAGGGCCTGATTGCAACGGGTGACTCTTTCATGAACTGTCCGGAGCGTGTAGCTAAAACCCGTGAAAACTTCCCAACAATGAAAGCGGTTGAAATGGAAGCTGCAGCAATTGCGCAGACTTGCCATCAGTTTGATATGCCGTTCATTGTTATCCGTGCTTTGTCGGACATCGCCGGTAAAGAATCTAATCTGTCTTTTGATGAGTTCCTGGTTACTGCTGCAAAGCATTCTGCGGCAATGGTCATGAATATCGTAGAAGACTTGCATACGGCATAAGCATTAAAACTGAATAGAGCTTTTTTGTAGGGCTCTCCGAAGACTAAAAAAGGAATCTTCAATCGAGGATTCCTTTTTTATTAGAAAGATAAAGTGAATTTCTGAATTGCGCTAAGCGTTAATTTACTCTGCCTTGTCGGGCTTTAAAGCGTGGATTGCTTTTACAAATTACATATAGCCGACCACGACGTTTAACGACCTGGCAATCAGGATGGCGTTTCTTCGCTGACTTCAATGAATTTACAACCTGCATATAACCTCCGTTAGATCAGCTTTTCGCTGAACGTTTACCGAAACGTTTATTGAACTGGGCAATACGGCCTTCAGCCTGCACTTTGCGTTTTTCGCCGGTATAGACCGGGTGGGAGGCGCTGGACACATCTAAATGGATCAGGGGGTAGGTATTACCGTCTTCCCAAACAACCGATTGTTTACTTTTGCATGTAGAACGAATTTTGAAGTCTCGTCCGCAGCTGGTATCACGGAAAATTACGTAATCGTATTCCGGGTGTATGTTATTTTTCATAGTAATCTCCATAATGTTATAATGTAACATTATAAATGCAATGAATTCTCATTTGCAATGCTGTGTAACAATAATCCTATCGCCATTGAGTTACTAAGTTATTTTATATTCAACATAAAAGTTTCTGGATGGCTGGTGTAGTCATGCTGACAAACACCCGTTGATGTTAGCCAGCAGGCCGGAATAGCGCTGAGAAGAGTGTTGAGAAGGCGGTTAGTAGAGTGTTAATGGAAGTGCTGCTCTCAGTGAGAAAAGCACCATCAGGTGAATGATAAGCAGCGTTCTACTTAGCCGTTGTTAGCATTGATCGCACATTTGCAATGTTGTCCGGATGATCCCATTCACGTATGCCGACAATTTTTTCCAGAACATTGCCTTCAGCGTCCATAACGAAGCTGGATGGCATAACGTCGATCAGTTTAGAACCTAGTGCAGTACCATTTTCATCAATCAGGATATCCATAGTTAGCTGGGTTTCCTGCTGGCTGAGGAAATTATTAATGCTGGTTTGGTTTTCACTGATATTGATGGCGATAACCTGGAATTCGTCTGTGGTAAATGCGTCCTGAAGCCTCTGTAATGCAGGCATTTCTTTAACGCATGGCCGGCACCATGATGCCCAGAAATTTATCAGTAAAGGCTTGCCACGATATTCACTGATAGAGCGGGGAGAGTTATCCATGTCAGATAAAGCCAGGCTTTGCAGCTGTTGTGTCTGTTCTTGATTGGTTAAGTCATCTTTAGCAATTGCAGGTGCAGTAAGAAAAGATGTACAGATAACTGATAAAGCCATTACACGTGGAAATGATTTTAGTTGCTGCATGCTGATCATAATTTACTTCCGTGATAGTTAACGCTGCCTGAGTCACATTTTGCCTGATTACGGCCTAAGGCTAAACAAAACTTCAATTTTTATAGCGCGGTGCAAATCTGGAGTTTTGCATCGGCGACGCTTGGTATAGGCTAAGCGCAGTTTATTTAGTGTTTGTTAGAGGACGAAAACACATGAAGGTTGCATTTGTTGGTTTGGGAGTGATGGGTTTTCCAATGGCTGGGCATTTAGCGAATGCCGGACATGAGGTGTGTGTTTATAACCGTACAGCCGCCCGGGCTGAGAAATGGCTGGAAACATATAAAGGTAGCCGTGCAGAGACGCCCCAGGCTGCTGCTCAGGGCGCTGAGATTGTATTTACCTGCGTAGGTAATGATGCCGATCTGCGTGAAGTTGTGACTGGAGAGCAGGGCGTATTTGCCGGCTTGGCAGCCGGCGCTATTCTGGTTGATCATACAACTGCATCAGCTGATATTGCGCGTGAGCTGGATGCTATTGCTACCGAACGTGGTTTTGGTTTTCTGGATGCGCCTGTTTCAGGTGGTCAGGCAGGTGCTGAAAATGGTGTTCTGAGTGTGATGGTTGGCGGCAACGACAGCACGTTTGCAACTGCTGAATCAGTTATTGACTGCTTTGCTAAATCAAGCAAATTGCTAGGCCCTGCAGGCAGTGGTCAGCTGGCTAAAATGGTAAATCAGATCTGTATTGCCGGTTTGGTGCAGGGGCTGGCTGAAGGTGTTCATTTTGCGCAGCAGGCTGGTTTAGATGCTGCTGCAGTGTTCGATGTTATTCAGCACGGTGCCGCAGGGTCATGGCAGATGATTAACCGTAACCAGACAATGATCAATGACGAGTTTGATTTTGGTTTTGCTGTTGACTGGATGCGTAAAGACCTTGATATCGCCTTAAGTGAAGCCAGAAGCAATGGCGCTCAGCTACCGGTGACAGGTCTGGTTGATCAGTTTTATGCTGATGTGCAGGGGATGGGTGGTAATCGTTGGGATACGTCCAGTTTGGTGAAGCGTCTAAACCGTAATGGTCAGTCTTAAGTATTAATTTCTACCAATACAGCGTAATAGTCAGTTCAAAACTGATTAAATTTTGTGCAAATCAGTCTGAGTCTATTGATGATTGGCGACGATTCTCTATAATCGGCGCCAATTATAAATAAGGGTTTAAAGCCCGATATGAGGACAGTTCTATGGTAGATAAGTACAACTTAATCTCTTTCGCGCCGAGCATCGCTATTGTTGGTGCTATGTTGGTAATGGTTGTTGTGGGCGTTTGCCTGCTGAAAAAGAGCATTGCTAAAGATGCTGCCGCTGCCGAGCGCAAATAAGTACCTGCTTATTTGATACTGCAGATGCTAACCGGCATCTGCATTTTTCTTGTTTCCCTTCTTTGTAAATCTTATTCTTTGTAAATCTTATCAGCTCTACTGTAACTCCTGAATTTTCTATTGTAATAGGGCTGTTTTATAGCTCAGTGCTAAATCACATGTTTTTTAATAAACTTTAGCAAGCCATTTAAAGGTATTGTTTTTAAAGGTTTTTCTTATGTTTTTCTTTGCCTTTTATCATGCGTATATCTGAGATACCCGGCCCCAGTCGTTTGGGACGATAAAGCCCCGGCTTACTTCCTGCCAGCCGTGTTGCGGATGCTGATTTAGCTGTGCAATTAACAGTGGTGATGCTAAATCATCGATGGTGGTAAGTAATTCATCCCGACTCAGACTGTCCTGGAAGCACATGCGTGCAGGTGCCAGCCATTGAGGTTTCATCAGTATGCCATAGCGGTAGTTATTGTCTGGCGCCAGTTCAGCGGCTTCTTCAAGCGGTAACCACCAGCCTCTGGCATGTGTTGGGCTAATAGGTTCAATCCAGTTACCGGCGTCTTGCCATTCAGCGTAAGGGTAGAAGAGGTAGCCTTTTAACAGCAGGCTGTGGCGGTCAGGTAGCAGGTCTAGTTTTTCAGCCTGCTGACTGCCTGCAGATGTATGCGACAACTGCAGTTGATGCTCGTTAAGCCGCTGCCATTTGCGGGATAGCTTATCGGAGCGGTTGGGGCCAACAAAATCATTTAGGTTATGTGTGCGGGTATCGGTACATAAATAGAACTTTACGGCCGTCTCAAGATGGACTTTTTCACCGTTAGCCAGGCGGATCAGGAAGTCGTATTCCCCGACGGTTGTTTTATCTTTGTAAACCTGAATATTTGTTTGTATTTCAGCTGGTTGAATAAAGCAATTAAGGTATATTTTAACGAGATCTTCGAAGTAATATCCAAGTCGGTAGCAGGCTTGCTGACGCAGCTGACTGATAACCGGGGCAGGATGACTATCCAGAGCTTTTAGATGGTTATACAGGCCGTCGATATCGAATAGCCAGTCGGCGCGCAGTGAGTCAGGTAGGGTCATAATGTCCGGGCTCTGAGCGAGCCAGGCGAGGTCTCTGACAATTCCGTGCTGGAAATTTGCCATGCTTACTTCAGTCTTCATACGCAAAGCATTCACATTGCTGGGAAAAATCCCTAAAGTAGTGGAACTGTAGCAGTTATCATGCGGAATTGAGAACTTATTTCAGTGCGAGTTTGAGAAACGCGAATAGTCTTTATAAGGTATATGCAATGACCCAGAGCAGACGACAGCAGAGCACTCAGGTAGTAGATGAGCAGGATCGTCATCCGTTGATGACGACTAATGACATTAATATGATCCTGGTAAACGGCGCACAAACAGCTCTGAGTAAATTAAAAAGGGCGCAGAGCTTTAATGCCCGTCTGTATTATTATGCAGAGATTGCGGTTTTCCTGGAGGTATCACTGTCCCGTGATTCGGGTATTCTTGATGATACCCGGCAGCGACTTGAAGAAGTTCACCAAGAAGCTACCCGTGCCCATATGGATGCGAACAAGCTGAATAATATTCTCGACGTTTAAGCCGCACTTTTTGTAATTAATCTGGCATCGCCGCGGTGTTATTCTGACTGCACCGTAGCGCCGCTTTTCTTGATAATGATGTCTTAACATCTTGAATCCTTTTTATTTATGGCTTGCTACCTGTTCGTTGCACAGTAAAATACTGCTGCATGGTTGATAACAATTCCCCAACGCACGACGACGCTGTTTTTCAGGCTCCTGAAAATAGTGATTCCGCACCGCAGGCTTTTGACAGTAAAGCCTTTTTGTCCCGGCTGACACGCCGTCCCGGGGTCTATCAAATGTATAACAGTAAAGAAGAGCTGTTATATGTAGGTAAAGCTAAAAATCTCAAAAACCGTGTTAGCAGTTATTTCCGCTCAACCGGGCTGAATGTAAAAACTCAGGCACTGGTTAGTCACATCATGGATATCCAGATAACCGTGACTAACAGTGAGACTGAAGCACTACTGCTTGAGCAGAACCTGATTAAAGAGAACCGTCCGCCCTATAATATTTTGCTGCGTGACGATAAGTCTTACCCTTATATTTTTGTATCTGATACGCAAATCTATCCTGCAGTTCGTTTTCATCGTGGTGCCAAGCGCGCTAAAGGTAAGTATTTCGGGCCATTCCCCAGCAGTGGGGCGGTACGTGAGAGCCTGACAATTCTGCAAAAGGTTTTTCAGATTAGGCAGTGCGAAGAAAGTTTTTTTAAAAATCGCTCCCGGCCTTGTCTGCAGCATCAGATTAAACGCTGTACAGCCCCTTGTGTTGAATTGATTTCCCCTGAGGCTTACCAGGGCGATATCCGTCGGGCGAGCATGTTTCTTGAAGGCAAAAGTACCAAAATTATGGATGAGCTGGCGGTGCTGATGGAAGAATCTTCCATGGCACTGAAGTTTGAAGAGGCCGCGCATTACCGTGATCAGATTTCCAGCCTGCAAAAAGTGCAGGAACAGCAGTATGTGTCCGGCTCCAGTGGTGATGCCGATGTAATTGGCTGCGCTATTAAGCCCGGTGGCGTGTGCCTGCATATGTTGTTTGTGCGCGGTGGCCGGATTATTGGTTCAAAAGTACACCATCCAAAAGTTTCTGTTGAAGATACTGAAAGTGATCTGTTATCTGCCTTTATAGCTCAGTGGTACCTGGGGGCAGGGCGTGAAATCCCCGATTCTGTGATCACCAGTTTTCCACTCGAAGATAAAGACTGTCTGGAAGAGGCGCTTGCCGCACGACGGGGTAAAAAAGTCGCAGTGGTTGAACGGGTCCGATCCGAAAAAGCAGGTTGGCAGCGGTTAGCTCAAACCAATGCTGAGCAGCATTTACAAAGCTATCTGGCCAGCAAACAAAATATCTATAACCGTTTTTTGGCACTTCAGGACGCAATGCAGCTTGATGATGTGCCTAAACGGCTGGAATGTTTTGATATCAGTCACAGTTCAGGTGAAGCAACTGTGGCATCATGCGTGGTCTTTGATCATAACGGTCCGCTTAAAACCGATTACCGGCATTTTAATATTACCGACATCACCGGTGGTGATGATTATGCCGCAATGCATCAGGCGTTAACGCGGCGCTATACCCGCTTGCGAAAAGGTGAAGGTAAGCTGCCGGATATTTTGCTCATAGATGGTGGCAAAGGGCAGGTGTCACAGGCAGTGGACGTGTTAAGTGAGCTGCAGATAGAAGGCGTGCTTATTGTAGGTGTCGCGAAAGGCAGCGATCGGCGTGCTGGTCTGGAAACTCTGGTAATGGCTGAGTCGAACAGTGAAATAACATTACGTGGCGATTCTTCAGCACTGCATCTTATTCAGCATATACGTGATGAGGCTCACAGGTTTGCCATTACCGGTCATCGCGCACGCCGTGCGAAGACACGCAGGACCTCGCCACTTGAAGGTATAGCTGGGGTTGGGCCGAAACGTCGCAGGGAATTACTCAAGCATTTCGGTGGTATTCAGTCGATAGAAAAAGCAAGTATTGAAGAAATTGCAAAAGTCTCTAGTATTAGCCGCAAAATTGCAGAGGATATTTATGCTGCATTACATCCGGATCCTTAATTGATACGTTACCGCTGCCTGAAAGGCATGATTTTTAAAGGCTGCTCATTCCGCCTTGTTGTTATTGGATAATCGATGAAAATCCCCAATATTATTACCTCACTGCGCATTGTTCTGATTCCTGTGTTTGTGATGATCTATTACCTTCCGTATGGCTGGAGTGCAGTAGGGGCGGGCTTTGTCTTTGCTTTAGCTGCGTTTACTGACTGGCTGGATGGTTATCTGGCGCGTAAGTTAGACCAGAGCTCTCCGTTTGGTGCCTTTCTTGATCCGGTTGCTGATAAGTTAATGGTGGCAGTTGCATTAACCTTGCTGGTAGAAACCTACGGTAACTTATGGATTACAATTCCGGCGATCATCATTATTGGTCGCGAAATAGTTATATCCGCATTACGTGAGTGGATGGCTGAGCTGGGTAAACGGGCGAATATCTCGGTGTCATATATTGGCAAAGTTAAAACCTCACTGCAGATGCTGTCTATTCTGTTGCTGCTGGTCAGCATTCCATATTCAGCTGTTTCCTGGGCGGGGATTGTCTGTCTGTATCTGGCAGCAGTGCTGACTTTGTGGTCAATGTATATCTATCTGGCAGCTTCCTGGGCGGATCTCACGCAGGATATCTGAGTTGTTTTCAGTGACATATATAAAGTGAATAACCAGCCTTGCGCTGGTTATTTTTTGTCCGTTTATTGAGATTCTAAGTTATTAATCTGCTTAGCTTTTTCTAAGTAAGGGTGAAGTTGAAAAGTTGTTGACATAAAAAGCCATCTGTCTATAATACGCACCACTTCTTACGAAGCAGGCGGAATTAGCTCAGTTGGTAGAGCGGAACCTTGCCAAGGTTCAGGTCGTCGGTTCGAGCCCGATATTCCGCTCCAATCTTTATTTATAAAGATCTGCAAAGTAAAAGTTACCTAGGCGCGATGGCAGAGTGGTCATGCAGCGGACTGCAACTCCGTTAACGCCGGTTCGATTCCGACTCGCGCCTCCATGTCCTGCCCGGATGATGGAATTGGTAGACATAGGAGACTTAAAATCTCCCGCTGGAAACAGCGTGCCGGTTCAAGTCCGGCTCCGGGCACCATTACATGGTGAACTTTAGACCTCGCAGGCTCTGGCCTTCGGGGTTTTTTGTTGTCTGAAATTCCGATTCCCACTGGTATCAGTGCGGCCTGTTTTTATCTTTTCCTAATACCTTTCCTAATATCCAGCATTTAAATCAATTATGTTTTTCGTGCTTCAGGTGTACAATCTTGTAAGCAGCATTGCTAGATGTATGTATCAGTTATTAAAGGATTAATCTGTGTTGAAGCTCGTTCAGGCTTTATCCGTCTATACAATTATCCTTGCCTTCATGAAGTTCTAAATTGTTTGCAGTACAGGGTTTGGTGGTTAGGATGGAGTTTCTTACAGACATATTTTCAATAGAGCTCTCAATCGGTTTGATGATTGCGCTCTTTGCTCGCCAGATATCTACCTTAGGTACAGGGTTATTAGCTAGGTTACAGAAGATTGGTGGCCGAGGCGTAGAGAAGTTACAGCTTCGTAAGTTTAAGTACATTAAGAAGGTCAGATATCTCGCACAAAACCCTGTTGAGGTGTTGCATCATTCTGTTCGCTGTTATGTTTTTGGATTGTGTTTTTTGCTGTGCTGCTTGTTCTATCTTTCGCTAGTAATTTCAGGTCCTCTGAAAATGATGAGCGATTTACCAACTAGTGTTCAATTGTTTATCGAAGCTCCGATCTTTATTTTTGAAGTTCTCTGGTTAAAACAGAGAGAGTTTGCACGTGATCTTCGCATTGCTTCTGAGCGGCCGTATAAAAGAGCTGAGGCTAAAAGGAAACGCCAATTATCTAACTGTAGTGTTGTAGCTGTTTGTTCCAATAGCCATGGGCCAGTGTTCAATGCGACGGATGCTGATAGTTGCAATGATCAGTTGAAAGGTAACGCTGTTGAGGCAGAGCTGCGGTGATCTTTAAAGATAAGATAAAACTGATTGTCGATGATGTTGGAAACCCCGTCGGTAGACGCTGTGCGCTCGGTATCCAGGCGTTGATCGTTTTAACTTTATTGGCTTTCTCACTTGAAACGCTACCCAATCTAACTGCGGAGCAAAGAGAGTACCTGTACTACTTTGAAGCGCTGTCAGTAATCATCTTTACCATAGAGTACGTTGCCAGGCTGTATGCCTCAGATAAGTGTCTAAGATTCGTCTTCAGCTTTTACGGAATAATTGACCTGCTGGCAATCGTGCCTTTTTATCTTGCTTCTGGGGTTGATCTGCGAGCGCTACGGTTGTTGCGTTTACTGAGATTGTTTCGAATATTCAAACTACTCAGATACAACAAAGCGATTAATCGATTCAATAAGGCCATCGCAATAGCAAAGGAAGAGATAGTTTTATTTGGTTTCGTATCTTTGATTCTTCTCTACCTGGCTTCCGTAGGCATCTATTACTTTGAAAACGCCGCACAGCCTGAGCAATTTAAATCTGTATTCCATAGCCTTTGGTGGTCGGTAACGACGCTGACAACGGTAGGCTATGGCGATATGTATCCGGTAACCATCGGTGGCAAGCTGTTTACGTTTTTGGTGCTAATGATAGGTTTAGGCATAGTCGCCATTCCTGCAGGTTTAGTTGCATCTGCTTTGTCTAAGGCCCGGGAAGATGAGTTGTCATGATCAATGTGTAAACAGGAAGCTTAAGTGCTGTTTTGTTAGTTAGTTTGTTTTGAATATAAGGATATTTTTGATGGAAATTTTAGTATTGATTGCTGTGCTTTGGGTAATGCTGGCCTTTATTTTTAGGTATTTGAAGAAGCAACGATTAATGAAAAAGTATGGTAATGAAGACATAGTTCGCAAAATTATGAAGAAGATGATTTGGCAAAGTCAAAGCCCAGAACAGCTGATTGATTCACTGGGTAGGCCTATGGATATAGATCAAAAAGTTCTCAAAACTAAGATTAAAGAAGTGTGGAAGTATCATCGTAAGGGTAAAAATCGCTACGCTCTAAAAGTGATTTTGGAGAATAATGTTGTTGTTGGCTGGGATAAAAAATAATTCAGATAGAGATCGTATTGCTTTACAGCGTGAAGAACATCGCTGAGCAGCGAACAGTTAACAAGCTTATATAAAAAGTATTTTCTTTTTCCGTAGTTATCAAGCCGAGTTTATAAAGACGTTACAATAGAGTATTTCACTCATGCGTCCCTACAACCTCCGTCTTCCGGTCATAAGTCTCTACCATCTGTGGTGACTTGTGGCCGCTGAATCTCTGTTTATCACCATCCCAATCGCTGATGCTCTTCGCTTTGATGTCGTGAAATGTGAATTCGAAGTTTAGGTTAGGGTGGGTTTCCTTCGCTAATGTCTTTGCTTTTAACCAGCGGGCGCGGAAGGCTGCATAGGTTAGCGGCTGGCCTTGTTCGTTTGCTATTACCTGGGTAACCGAACGGGTTGTCTGATATGACTTCGCAACGTTAATGGCTGATTGCAGGCGAGGGGACCAAGCTTTGATCTGTGCTTTGCCAGTTTTACCTTGTTGTATGTAAATACCTTCTTCCTGTAGCTGGTGGGCCTTTAGCTTCAGTACATCACCTACCCGTGCGGCGCAGCAGTAGGATATTTCCATCACCGCTTGAACGATCGGATCACTGCATGCCAGGATGGCAGAGTATTCAGCATCTGATATATAGCGCTCCCGGGCTTTCTCGGTGAACTTCCTTACGCCTTTGCATGGGTTCATTGCTACCTTGCCGCGTTCATACGCCCAACTAAACACTTTGGACATAAACGAGTGTTCACGGTTGGCGGTGACCTGGGCCTGTTGGCCACGTAAGTCCATATACTGACGGATATGTTCAGGCTTTATGTTACTGGCTTGCATCTTGCCAAACGGCTTGAGCACTTGTCGGGCGTTCTGCTGGTATTTTTTCTGTGTGCTGATGGCCAATTCTTCAAACGCAGGTGAGGCAAGAAACTGCTGTACCAGTTCTTTGAATGTGCCTTGTGACATTTCCAGCTGTGCCAGGGCTTCATCATAGGCGCGGATAACAGCAGTTTTACCGGCTGTGAGCGGTACCAACCGAATAGCGCCACCAGTCTTGGGGTGAAACTCATAGGCTGACTTCCCTTTATATACCCGCTGCGGTAACCATTCGGTACCGGGTTTCCTTGATCTGCCCATCGTGCGTTATGCCTTAAATGTTGAAAAATCGGGTTCTTCCTGCGCAATTACATGGCGTAAATGCGAAGGGTGGTTTACGTGGTACCAGGTTGTTTTTATCTTACCGTCAGCACGCTCTACAAACTCAATACCGGCATCTTTTAATACCTGAGCTTGCTTGGCACGCTGTTTATAACCGGTCAGTTCGACTATATCGCTGTCAGTGAGCAAGTTAACTTGTGCCATGCGATATCTCCATTCTGTTTTTATCTATACTCAGTGCTCTGTTATTTCGGTTGAAATACCGCATAACTTGCTGACCTATCCAGTGGCCAACAGGTTCTGATACTCCGTTGCCAATACCTCGGTAAGCAGCTGTATCGTTACAGTTGAATCTGAACCAGTCTTCTACGCCCTGCAAGCGGGCATACTCACGCACTGAATACGGCCGAACCCCTAATGGAAAGCGATTATCTTTAACCAGCCGAGTGCTTTTATCCTTGGCATAGTGAGCCACACAAGTAGGGGCTATATCGTCTTTATTTGGATCAGAAATGATAGGTCTGTCCCTGTAGCCGCCTTGCATTCGTGTTGCGATAGCCTTTGGTAAGGTAATGCTGGGTTCGCGCTCCAGAATGTCTTTTAAGCGGGTACGTTTATTTGTTTCTGGCTCACTGAAGTTAAAGGGCTTTCGTGTAGCAAATATGATTAATCGATTGCGGCTTTGTGGTAGCCAGGTACTGGACTGTATAGGGCAGAACATCTGTATGTAGTAATCAGGCAGTTTTGTCATTGCCTCCATAACGATGGGAAATTTGCGCATGCCTGGCACATTTTCGAGCCAGAACAGTTCAGGTTGAGCAATAGCCATATGCCGTAGAGCATGAAGATAGAGCTCATCACCTGTGCGGGTGCCATGTATATCGGCGATAGAGCTGTATTTCGTACAAGGATAGGTGAAGCCCATTGCATCACAACTGTCTTGTTCAAGAACGAGCTCATGGGCAATATCGCATTGCTTCATGTGATTACCCAAGTTGGCCCGGTAAACTTCACAAGCTTTTGAGTCTAGCTCGAATGACTGACCAATTTTTACACCGGCCCGCAAGATACCAGCATCACCAATGCCCATGCCGCTGAAATACGTATTAGCGATTGGTATGTAATTAGCTGTTGCCATGGTAATTACCTGAAGCAATGAATTCATTGAAAGAAGAGGCGTAAAGCACGCCTCGTAAGTGATTACCTTTAATGGCCGGCTTTAAAGCTGCCCAGGTAAATAGCAATATCGTCCGCCAGCGCATCGGTCAGCTTCGTTTTGAATTCACTGCCCATGTCTTCCTCCTGACTTTCCAGCTGCACAATTCGAACAGATAACACTGGCTTATCGTGACCGGTCAATACGCTAAAGCGTGCAGTGAAGGTGCGTTCATCCAGGCTTTCATAAGGCACGCAGGCAAAGGTGAAGCCTGAAGGCATACGCTCTTCGGCCTTTGCTTCTATTTCTTCCATAGCGCTGCGAGCCGCGCCAAAGTTGTGTTCACTGTGAGTGGACTCAGATTTGGCAGTAATGGTGATGCGGCGAATAGCCGCGATGGCTGCGACGATACTCATCTCTTCATCTTCCTGGTCAAACACCTTGGCGTGTTCGTTCCAGTCTTCCAGCCATTCGGCTAAGTCTTTTTGAGAAAGCTTACGTCCGTTAATAGAAAGCAGGGCGCTAAAGGCTGAGTTTCTTTCTAATGCAAGAGTAGCTGTGTTATCGCAATGGCCAGGTGCTTCATCGGTACCGAAATTGAAGATGGCCTTAGCAGTCATCTTATCTGCATTTACAAATACTGATGGGTGTCGGTCATCAATGTAATCGGCAATGTCTGTAATGGACTGTGTTTCGAAGTTGCCGCGAAAACGTACACGTCCATTCAAATATGTCTCCAATGATTCGATTTTGAAATCATCAGGCAGCACAGCCAATGGCGTGAGTGTTTGGGTTAGCTGCTGTGTAGCGTGTTGCAGCGTGGCAGATTTCTGTATTTCCTTTATGGCGGATTGATCCATGCTCATTAGATGTCTCTCCTTAAGCGGTTGTTAAAAAGTGGCTTATTGCTGATTGCGTGGGCCTTTCATGAAATCGAACTGTTCCTGTTCTTCTGGGAACAGAGAGAGTTTGCCGCCTTTGCCCACGTGTAATGGGGTTTTGGTGGTGTTCTCTTCTGTGCTTTTACCTTTGTCGGTGGGTTTGACGTAGGCAATTTTGTGCGCCATTTCTATTTGGCTGCTTTCACCGATCTGCTTCATATCGAACTGAACAGTCACCTTGCCGACTTTGCCAGTCAGTACGGTGCCCATGGCGACATCAGAGAGTGCGCGGCTGATTTTAGAAACGAATACGCCGCCGTCCAGGTCGGCCATAACAGCTTCAAAGTTGGTGGATGTGTTTTCAGACATTGCTATGTACCTTTCCTTGTTTACGTTAGGGCTGCTGCCAGCGGCGGGGAACTGAACCGTCGGCAGCAGGGCTTACACGGTGTATTCGCACCCCTTGTAGGGATTCGCGAACGGGATATCATCATCGAAATCATCAGAGCTTGGCGCGGGTGCAGGTTGTGATGTCTGCTGTGGCGCGTTTGTTTGCTGTTGTGCTGGTGATTGAGGCGGCGAGTTACTGTTATCAGTACGGACATCTAGCATCTGCAGTTCGCTGGCGATGATTTCAGTGGTGTAACGGTCTTGGCCGGCCTGATCTTTCCATTTACGGGTTCTGAGTGAGCCCTCGATATATACCTTTGAGCCTTTGCGAAGATATTCGCCGGCAATCTCAGCCAGTCGGTTAAAGAAAACGACGCGGTGCCATTCGGTCCGTTCCTGCATCTGGCCGGTTTGCTTGTCCTTCCAGCTTTCTGAGGTGGCAATTGTGATGTTTGTCACAGCATTGCCGCTGGGTAGGTATTTAGTGTCCGGGTCATTGCCCAGGTTGCCGATCAGAATGACTTTGTTAATGCCGCGTGCCATATCGATATCCTTATGTCAGTTGCACGCGAGGTGCGATTTCAAAGTTAAACCGACGACGTTTGTGCCAGTCAGGCCGGCGCAGAATTTTCAGCGTGTTCTCTGCGCGGCCTAAATCTTCATTACCCATGGTTTCCATATGCCGTTCGATCAGGTGAATGTCCGCCTGAAGGGCGTCATATTCTGAGTGTCGGCCTTGTTGTAGCTGCGAGCTTTCAGCTTTATCGATGGCTGATGCGGCTAGCTTTCTGAAACGTTGTCTGACGGTTTTCATGTTGCTTTAATCCATTCTGTGCTTGCCGCCAAGGCGGTTTGATAAAGGTGCATATGGGTCGTGTTTTTCTGCACCGTTTTTGAGCCGATTAATGGTATTGGCTTGTGCACTAACGACACTTAGCAGGCTGACTGCCGCTCGGTTTGGTGTCAGTGATTCGCCTGTCTTTCTGCATACCACACCCATCTCATTGCAGACGGTGCAGGGGAGGTCGTAAAACAAGCCTTCCGTAAAGGCTTTTCCTTTGCATTCAGGGCAGCGTTGCAGCGGTACCGAGTGAATACGCGGAGCAGGGCCAGTGCGCTTTGTCATACGGTGGCTTTTGTAGCTGATGGTTTTATGGGCGCGTGGCTGGCAAGTTGCTGCCAATCGTTATGTAAGAAAGAGGGCAGGTCATCGGCTTCTTCCAGGGCGGTTAAATCTCGGGCGCGTCGACCACGGATGCGGCGCGCCAGTGTGTCGTCATAAGTAGTGTTGCTGCTGTTATAACCGCCCGCCAACGTAAACATGATGCAAAGCGTGAGGGCTGTGGCTACGGTACGGGCTTCAAAGATGCCCTGTAAAAACAGCTGAGCAATCAACTGGGCGCGGGTATGTGTATTGGTGCGGGCCATGGCATTTAATACATGGTGCTTAGCAGTACGGCCGGTGCAGTCGATGATGATGCCGATTTCGTTATCTGTCTTGCCTTGGGCAACCCATAGGGATGCTTCAAGCTGACGGTCGGTGAGGCTTATTTCTTGTGCAGCGCTTCGGTTAATGTGTAATGCCTGAGTTCTGGCTGTCTCATAAAGCATGCTTTGTTGTGAAGCACTTAGCATGGCTGTCTCCTTGCCGGTCTTGTCAGCAGAGACTGCTGAGGTATATGAGAAATCTGTTGTCCTTTGTTTCTGGAATGTCTGGCCAGTTTGGAGCGCCATGCGTTCAGCCGTACAGCGCGTTGATATGAGGCTGCTGTAAAAGCTTTTTGTGATGTAGGTGTGAGTACGATCATGGTGGTCTCAAACTGAAGTTTAGTGTTCAATTTGAGATAAAGTTTAAAAACTCTAAACTTTTTGGTCAAGTAAAAAGTTTCGATAGTTTAAACATTCTGTTCGTTTTGTTAAATCCAGACAATAAAAAACCCGCCGGAAGGGCGGGTTTTTAGGGTTATGAGAAAGTTTATTCGATAAAATCTATGAGTTTATACGAAACTCGTTCTTGAGTATTACGAGCTTTAAATACCCTTTTCTGTATTGCCAGTTTCCATTTTGTTTGAAGCATTTTCTTGTTGGTTGAAAGCTCAAAAAACTTAGACGCCGCTTCTTTGGTTGCTGTGCCATGAATGCTTTCGCCACTAGGAAGGTTAGCTTCAAAACGGCGATGTTCAGGCAGAAATCCTGTTAAGAGAACAAAATGTTCATCGACGTTTTCATCTATTTGAGTGGATTCTATACGCTGTTTTGCCAAGCTGATAGAACGTGAGTCTAGGGTGAATTCCTTAAGATCCTCGACTAATCGAACATTCGCTTCATTCTTGTCTAAGAGTGAGAAGAACTCTCTTAAAGAGTCAAGAACACGCTTGTCAATATCATCGATAACTTCTTCAAAAACATCCTCATCATGCGAACCGCATTTCTTCAAGATATCAGCTGCGGATTCCACAGCAAGTTTGAGTGTTGTATCGGTTAATTGATTATCAGTTTCTTCTAATACAAACCCGAATGAGCCTTTAGCAAGTCCAGTTACCATCAAATTTGTATCACCATGAAATGCAACTTTCCCTCGTTGCCCAAGTTCTCCGTTTACTATGTTGGCATATACTTTCGTGACGATGTCTTGGAAACGATCAAGGGCAGGTCCTGCAAAGCTTGAGTTGATACCCAAAGATCCTAATACAGGTTTTCCGCCAAAAAAGAGAGCGAGTTTGGCATTGTTTTCATGCTGTTTCTCTAGTTCTTGTATTTTGGATTCAAGCTCTTCCTTCCGGAAATTGAATTGCATTTCACCAAGAATATCAGCAGCTTCTATAGAGCTCGATATCAAATTATTTACTGAAGAAAGCTCTGCTCGGAGGCTATCTAATGTTAGCTTACGCGGCATTTTCATCCTCCCGTAAAGATTTTAAAGAATCTATCTCACTATCAGCTAACGAGATTTGTAACATTCCTTTCCATAAGTATGTATCTCTCTGATGAGAAAACAACCCATGCCAATATGCTGTTTGTGCGATTATGTGTTTGGGATCGAGATCCATATCCACAAGATAGGCGTCACACATATACTGTTTCTTAATATGGGGTTGGCTGAACAGTGAAGGATTAAGCGTAATGAAGGCTCTCCATTCATGATAAGAAGAAAAGTCAGAAGGGCGATGTATGAATGAAACTACGTCAATATCTTTAGGGGGCCTCTTTTGCGTATCTTCTATATGTTCAGTAAAGCTACCATCTATCCATTGAAACCCATCTTTAATACCATTTTTCTTTAGGTAAGCGCGATAATTTAAGAAGCCAAGAAGTATCTTCTTACGCTCTTTGCTGGTGTTGAAGTGCTTAACAAACTCTATGAGAGGTACTTTGTAGGGAGATACTGCATTCGGATTCACGGGAGAATCGTCTGGCAGAAAAGGAGGTAGGACTCCAGATTGGTTGAAATTTGGTATCACGCTGTGCATCCTGGCAATCTAATAAAGCTTCCATCAGAGCTTCTACTTCTCGTCCGATGATGGTTTTTAAAATTATAGTTTTCTAGCTAAGATCCCTGCCACTCGTCCAATTATCTGGAGCTGTTTGATGTTATGTGGCGCAACTGTTTGATCCTGGTAGGCAGGGTCGAGGTTATTGTCGGAACGGATCGTCCAGTTTTGATCAAAGTTCTTGATGAAGCGTTTTACTTTTAGCTCTCCATCGAAAGCGAATGCGTAAATGCTGTTGCTGATCAGTTGACAGTGAGCGGTATCGACAATGATTTTTTCACCGTCCCTAAGGGTCGTCTCCATAGAATCACCTTTAACAGAAACGATATTGGCATTCTGAGGGTGTACGCCAAACTCTTCCAATAGACGCTCAGGGACAGGCATGGTTTCTATTACGGCCTCGGCATCCTGGGTGCTTCCAAAACCTGCAGAAAGCTGAACATCCAGAACTGGTATTTCGTATGTTTTGAAATGAAGCTGTTCTTCAGAGCTACCTTGAGACACCACTCCGAACTGCAGCCATTCAGGTGAAGCGGTTAGTGCGTTAGAGAGGATCAATAGATTGTCACCACGTGGCTGTGTATGGCCATTAAGCCACTGACTGATAGTGCCTTTGGATAAGCCTGTTTTATTTACGATATCGACGGCTTTTAAACCGCATTCAGACATTCTCTGTCTGATTCTGTCTTTCATTTCCATAGTTAAGAATATTAAAACTTTTTAGGTTTAGAGTCCTTGACTTGTTAGTTTAACGTTTTTAAACTTTCTAAAAATAAGGAGTGGAATTTACTCAATGACTTTTCCTGAAGTGTTTAGCTTTTACAAAACAAACCGAGCGATCGCGAAAGTTCTTAATTTTACGGACTCACGTATCTCACAGTTCAAAGCTGAAGGCGGTTTTCCGTACAGCGTTCAGTGCGTACTCGAGAAAGAAAGCAAAGGGCAGTTGATTGCCCGACGCTCCGATGTTCCCGGACAGACCAAGTGAACGCTTTTAACGTTACCGGCTGGAACAGCGTTTTAAATCGGCCAAACAGACAGCTATAGGCCGAAAGGACAGGGGAGTTGAGAGTGATATCAAAGAGTTGGCGGATGTCAGCAACCGACATCGTGTTCGTCATAGACGCTGGTGGCTGGTGGCTGGGTCAGTGCTTTATTGAGTTTGTATAGGTGATAGGCATATGTCGATATAGATATTACTACTAACAGCAGTATGTACGTCGTTATACCTAGCGTATGTGAACCTAGTGGAGACAGGGAGCTTGCTGCGAAATCGTAGAACAAGCCACCAATCAACCAGCTTAACGAACTCAGAACAGCTTTGGTTGGCGTGGGGATGCTTTGTCGTGACTTACGTTATTTTCCCGCTGCATGAATTGGTGATTGTTCACGGGACGCGCCTGGCGGATTGAGACCAGCGTGTTCGAGTGCTTTCAGAGTTATGTGTAGTTCCGTTACTTGATGGGTGTGAGAGTTTGGATAGTAGCGGGATTACACACCTTTTAGAAGGCAGCAGGGTACGCAGAATATGTAGATAGGGACCGGGAGAGATCTGTCTGCACTTGGCGGGTTAGCCGGTCCTTTTTAAAGCATCTTTGCGAGGGTGTTTTAACAAGAGCAAAGGAGGGTAGGTAGCGACCTTTAATCAGATTAATGGCCGCTACCTGATTCTGCCTCGCACCTAAAGAGGAACCTTGGCTCAGCAGTTAACTTGAATATTGGCAGATAGCTGGGGCCCGGGCAAATAGAAGCACGCAGATCCTGTGTCTCAATTGGCTGAGTATTCATTCAGAAAAATTGTGTAAAGAGTCCTGAGAAATACGAGCTATATCTCGAACCTAATTATAGGCCATGAACAAATATTAAGGCTGACAGCCCGTCCACATTGCTGGGCTTCGGGGCTGCCAAACAGACAATAAAAAACCGCTATGACTGGGAGTGCAATCCCTAAGCGGTTGATTATTAACTGAGGAATGATTATGCAGTGGCAAGGAATGAAAGGCAATGCTGGCGCAGTGTCCGTTTGGACAGGAGGCAACTGATGCAGTACTCACTGTTCATTAACCAGGTGAGAATGGTTGAGTGGGAATTAAATCTGCAGCAGGCAGTGTTATTTGGCTTTTTGTATGAACTACCCAGTTGGTCTGACAGCAAGCCGATTAAAGGCCAGTTGTTCTACTGGATCAGTAAAGAGAAGATAGCAGAAGAGCTACCCGCTATTTCACCTAAGCCCGATACCATTAAGCGCTACATGGCGACGCTGGAAAAGCAGGGGCTAATAGAGCGGGCAGTGGTTAACAATCGTGTATACGTTCGGATAACCCGAAAAGGTAAACAGTGGAATAAAGCTGAAGCGAAGAGTGCCGCTTCTAAGGTAGGGAAAAAAATCCCGGCTAAGCGTTCAGGGGCGGGAAATAAATCCCCCCTTGCTAATGACACAGATAAAGGTAGGGAAATAAATCCCGACCAAAGCACAGAAAAAGCCTTATTCAAGCCGGTAGAGCCGGGAATTAAATCCCTACATACGAATGAAGTGGGTAAAGGTAGGGAAATAAATCTCGACCAAGGCGGGAGAAATATCCCGACTAAGGCGGGAGAAAATTCCCGACTAGGTAGGGAAAAATCTCCCGCATATCAGTATACCCATGATCAGCCTACCATTGATCAGAGTGATGAGAGCGCGAACCATGATACTGAATCAAACATGAGTGAGGCATCAGCAGCTCAACCGGTAACACCCCCCGGATCAAGCCTGTTTCAGGTGGATGCCACTCAGCCATTCCAACCACCAGCCCAGCAAGATACACAGCGTTTCTGCATGCATTGGGAGTGGATGCCAAGCCAACAGCTGGCCGAGCGCTGTCAGATGATGGGGATTAACCTCACGGCTTTCGAACCTGAGCAACAGGAAAGCATTCTCGGTGAGTTTCGAAGCTACTGGTCTGGGCGGGCTGAGGTCGCGAATACGCAGAGCAGCTGGGAGCACAAGCTTGCCCAGCAGATGAAACGTTTGCAGTTTGAGACTGCAGGATCTTCGAATGACATCCCACCAGCACAGACCCCAGCCGCCAAACGTGCCGCTGTGAGTGCATCGCTGATGGATGTTCAGGATACAAGCTGGTGAGGGCGCTGATATGACTTCAAAGATAATCATTGGTATCGATCCGGACCTGGTGAAAAGCGGGGTGGCTATCACTCAGGCGCAACAGATCATCAGTTTGGATGCCATGTCGTTCTTCCAACTGATTCAGTGCATTGAAGAACACAAACACCAGGCCTGCTTTCACCTGGAAGACGTTGAGCACGATAAAGCGATTTACCGACGCCCAGGTGTAAAGAACGCCGCCGTAGAACGCAGCATTGCTCAGAAGGTAGGCCAGGTAAAAGCAATCGGTCGCTTGCTGAAGCAATACCTCGCAGACAGCGGTGCAGACTTCAAACTGATCAAACCATTGCAAGGCGTTACCAAGCGAAACGCTAAAAAGAATGCTGAATACTTTAACCGTCTCACAGGCTGGACCGGTAAAAGTAATGAAGACAAACGCGATGCCGCCTTACTGGCGTTATACGGCTAAACAAGGGCAGGGCAATAGATGATCAGTGATTCCAGAATCATAAACGTCGTAGACCGTTACCTGGCCGTCGAAATAGCCAGAGACCTTAACAGCGATGCCGGCTTTCGCGCTGAGCATCAGATCGGACGTTTGATGGAATACCGCGGCCAGCTCCCTGAAGGCGGTACCGGTGGAAACAGTAACGGCGCTATGATCTACCAGATAGGCATGATGTTTAAAGAACCCAGTGACCCTAAAACCCGCTGGGCCTTCCGGGTCATGGCATGCTTACATAAACGTAATCCCAAACACCACACCGCGCTGGTGGCCTGGGTACTGCTAAAGAACCGTCCAGACCCTGACAACGAAGCTGATTATCATACTGATGCGCGTATAGCTGCCGCGATACAGCTAAGCCGGTCCGCCTTCCTTAACAATCTGAAGGCGGGGAAGGGTTTTGTGTCAGACCTAGTGGAGATATCGGAGGTGGGGTTGGTGGGGTAATAAAGATAGTTAAAATTTAGTCAATTATGGTTTGTTGTACTACATTGGTCTAACGGAAAAGAAAATTGGAATATTGTTCGTTTACAAAGGAAGTCTCGCGAGAAAAATATTTATATAGTTTTAGTGTTTTTCTTTACCCTTCCTCGGATATAAAAATCTAGTAAAACATAAGTTTCGATTCGTTGTATTTTAATGATGAAGGGCTCTTATTTACTAGGGAACCTGCGATTAAGTCCCAGTTTTTTAGCCGCGCTGTTGATCAGGCAGCATTTGTTGCGTAATCAACCACTATTTGACCGTTTAATATCGTCTGTATGCCAATTTCCCGGCATCCAGACGGATTTCTCCTACGCCCGCAGCATCTGATCCACACGTACGACGTTCGCTAAAGCGAACAGCATGGCCAGTTTGCTGTCATTTTTCATCAAGCCACGATAGCGCGTCTTGGTAAAACCGAATTGGCATTTGATGATCCGGAACGGATGTTCAACCTTGGCCCGAATGCTGGCTTTTAGGTACTCGGCTTTCAATGGAACCTTATTGATGCGCGGATGTTTCTTTAGCGCTTTGACCTTGCTGGGGATTTCAGCAATGTGCCATTCAGCCTCAACGGCTTCCAGCTCCTCACGATTCTCAGCGCCACGATAACCACTGTCGGCAAAGATAAACGCTTCTTTGCCGTGGAGAAGGTGCTCGGCTTGGTTGAGGTCATGCTCATTAGCGGCATTCGTTGTAAAGCTATGCGTCAGCCCGGTTCTGGCATCAACACCGATATGGGCTTTCATGCCAAAGTGCCACTGATTACCCTTTTTGGTCTGGTGCATCTCAGGATCGCGCTCACCCGCTTTATTCTTGGTGGAGCCAGGGGCTTCAATGATCGTTGCATCCAACAGTGTGCCTTCTTTTATCAGCACGCCAGCTTCGCTTAGCCAGGTGCTGACTTCGTCAAAGATCTTGTGTGCCAAACCATGCCGTTCCAGCAGGTGACGGAAGTTCATGATGGTGGTGTGATCGGGTATTGCACCATCTAACGAGAGACCCGCAAACAAACGCATGGATGCAATTTCATAAAGCGCATCCGCCATGGCTGGATCACTCATGCTATACCACTGCTGCATGCAGTGGATGCGTAGCATGGTCGATAGCGGATAAGGTCTGCGGCCGTTACCTGCCTTTGGATAGTAAGGCGTAATTACAGATTCGAGTCGCTGCCAGGGAATCAGCTTTTCCATACGGCCTAGAAACTTCTCTTTTCGGGTTTGGCGGCGCTTGTTGTTGAATTCGCTGTCAGCGAAGGAGAGTTGGTGATCCATGGATAGCCCTCAGCACATCAGAGCGCTCATTGTCTCATGCTGAGGGACTTAATCGCAGGTTCCTTAGCGCAACAGCATCAATCTCCGCAACAGAAACGCCTGGGCGTGCCCTGGCTCAGTGATGCCAGCCTGAAAGAAATCAACCGCATTGCCCGCAGCCTCTGTAACCGCAATTACACCCATTACCGCAACCGATTAATCAGCGAAGCGATCAAAGACATCAACACACCCCCAGAAAGCATCAGCCGCCTGGCGGAATTGGTCTGGCAGCAGGAGCAGACCTCTGAGTATATCGACGGTGTTCACATCGACACCTACAAGCAGGCGTATGCACTGTGCCTGGATTACTTCACCACCCTCGATCCGATGCTGCCGGTATACGTGCAACAAAACCAGCGCACCCGCTGGAAAAAAGCCATGCAAGCCTTCGCAGATCGGTTACAGATGGGGTGGAATTAAGCGCAAAGCCCGCTATCTGCCTGAACAGCAGGATAGCGGGCTAATCCCTTCTTTTTGAAAGGGAATGTCTCTATAGTAGCGGCTTTCTAAACGACATGGAGAGAGTCGTATGACTGTTAAAAATTCGAATATTCCTGATATTGCTCAAGATGCAGAAAAAGATCCTTGGTATTTAAGGTTTTTACCGGGTTTTTTAATTTTTTTCTCTATATCTATGGGAGTAATGTTACTACTTGTCTATAACTCGACGTTCGCGGATTTTTTTCCTGAAGTCTTGGAAGCTCCAACAAAAGAAGAACAGGAAAAGGCATCATTTGTTGAAGCCGCCCGTAGTGAATTTGGTGCGTTAGGTGATGCTTTTGGTGGTTTATTAAATCCACTATTTACATTTTTTATGATTGTTTTGCTATGGCTTACAATTCGTCAAACTAATAAAACGAATAAAATTGCTTTTGATAGCTTACAAGTTTCAGGTATTCAAGCTGCACAAACAAATTTATCAATAGAGCAAACTCAAGAAGCATTAAAACAATCAAGGCTCGCTATTGATCAGGCTAACTGCATGCTTGAAGCAACCAGGCAACAAGTTCAGCTTAGTGTTGAAGAAATGCAGCTTACAAGAGAAGAGCTAGAAGGTACTAAAGAAGCTCAAGAAGAAATTTCTAAAACCCAGAAATTACAACAGTTTGAGACTTCTTTCTTTAATATGATGAGCCTTCATATGACAGTTTTAGAGTCTATTGAAAGAACCGGGACAGTGAAAAATAGTCCGATAGTTACCAAAGGACGTGAGCTAATTAAAGATTTTTCGAGAAGTCTTAGGAATACTTATATTAACCAAAGTTCAGAAGGTGATTTAGATAAAATTAAATTATCTTATAAGTTATTTTGGAATAGACATTCTGTTTATTTGAGCTTTTATTTTAGGTTTTTGTATAATATTTATAAGCTTATAGATTCAACAGATGGTATTGATAAGAAATTTTACTCTAATTTGATAAGAGCACAAATTTCTGATCAAGAAATGGTTATTTTGTTTTATAACTGCTTTACCTCTCAGGGAAAGAGGTTTAGAAAATATGCCATTAAGTATAGTATTTTCGATAACTTAGATGAAAATAGCCTTTTCGCTCCTGAGCATAAAATTCTCATGAATCATAAAGCATTTGGGGAATAGACTAACTTTAGTAACCCGCCTAGTGCGGGTTTTTTTACACCTGCAGGAAGCGGCCACTAGGTTTCAAGCCCTGATACTGCCTGAGCCGCAGAGCCTTCTACACTCGCAGTAATCTGATTGTTACCCACTATGAACGTGTTTCAGTAGCTGAAGCACACCTTCTTGATTATACTGTATTTATGTACAGTATAAGGTTTGTTCTATGCTTCGTTTTATTCCCATACCGGCGCAAGCTGGCATCAGCGGTTTTGAGTCGCCGGCTGCTGAGTACACACAATCTACCCTGAATTTGGATGAACTGCTCATCGACCATCCCTCTGCCACCTACCTTGGCTATGCCGAGGGGGAGTCCATGGTGGGGGAAGGGATCTTCTCTGGTGACCTGCTGGTGATCTCCCGGTTCGAAAAAGTGAAAGACCAGGACGTAGTTGTCGCCAACCTCAATGGCGTGTTCGTCTGTAAGAAGATCGATAAGCGCCGGGCCTTGCTGCTGTCAGCGGCACCGGGCAGGGCGCCGTATCATATCCGTGAAGGGGATGACTTCCAGATCGAAGGGGTGGTGATCCGCTCCATCCGCTTACACCGGCCGCTGGTGAAAAGTATTTGATGTACGCACTCTGTGATGCCAACAGCATGTATGCCAGCTGTGAGAAGATCTTTGATCCGTCTATTCGTGATAAACCGGTGGTGGTGCTTACCAATAACGATGGCTGCATCTGTGCAGCGTGTCATGTCGCTAAGCGCCTGGGCATCGATAAGAAGTTTGTACCGTACTTTAAGGTGAAGGAAGATCTTGAACGGGCCGGGGCGGTGATCCGGTCAAGTAACTATGAGCTGTACGCGGATATAAGCCAACGGATGATGGATGTGTGTTCCCGGTATGCGCCAAACAGCCATATCTATTCCATTGATGAAGTGTTTCATTATTATCAGGGCTGGATGCCGCCGGAAGGCTGGTTTGAGCATGCCCGAGCAATTCGCCGGGCGGTATGGCAAGAAGTGCGTTTACCCATTGGTGTGGGTGTAGGACCAACCTTGACCTTGGCTAAAGCGGCGAATCATGCTGCCAAACGTATACCTGGTTACCGGGGCGTAGCTGTGATCGATGATGAAGAGAGCAGGCGGTATATTCTTCAGCATATGGAACTGACTGATGTGTGGGGGATTGGTAGCCGACTTGCACGACGGTTAACGGCTTTAGGTGTTGATACGGTATGGAAGCTGGCAAATGCTAACCCAGGCTGGATTCGGAAGAACTTTTCAGTGCTAGTGGAAAGTACGGTTTATGAACTGAGTGGAACAGCTAAGCTTGGCTGGGATGATGTCCGAGCACCGAAGAAAGAGATATACAGCACCCGCAGTTTCGGTCAGCGGATATATACCCCGGAAGATCTGTTACAGGCGCTGACTCAACACGCTGGCATTGCTGCAGCCAAGTTACGCCGGCAGAACAGCCTAGCAGGTGCGGCGATTATCTTCGCCACCAGCTCACCGCATGACAATCAGGGGTATTACCGCAAACACATCACACACCGCTTTGCGGTGCCCACCGAAGACACAACCGTAATCGCAGCAGCCTGCAGGAGTGCCTTAGGGCAGATCTACCGGGAACAGGTACCGTTTTACCGCTGTGGTGTTGGGCTGGTGGATTTGAGCGACAAAGCCACCAGTCAGCATGACTTGTTTAACTGTTCAGTCGATAACTCGGAACTGATGGCCTGCATGGATGCTATAAACGTGAAATACGGCCGTGACACCGCCCACATCGCCGGGCAGGGTATCCGCCAGAAGTTCGCCATGCGCCGAGAATTCCTTTCCCCCCAGTACACCACAAGACTGAGTGATATACCGCGGGTTAAGTGTTGAGCTTTTGATGGGTTTACAACCGGAAGCGATGACGGAGACCTAAGCCTATTAAAAATAAAAGGATAAATGAAATAACACCTTGAATAACACCTATGCCATAAATAAAGTGTGGTATATCCCCTTTATTATCAATTAAGAAAAGGCTTTTAGCTGTTTCATCTGCTATCTTATTACCGGCGGACATAAATAATATAGTTTGTGTTATCGTGAATAAAAGGCTATTACCAACAAATTCAGGTATATCAAAGATCTTGGCACACTCTAAATATTCAAGGTTTTTACAAATAGTTAATCTACTTATACAAAAATAAATAAACCAAAATACTCCAGTCATGCCTAATAGTATTTTGCTAGGTATAGATATACTATTTCCATAATGACAAGTTTTATCAAAGATGAGGTCTAAAAATCGTCTTCCTTTATTTATATAAAATCGTTTTATTCGCATTTCTTGAATATGAAATATTAGTGCTTGTTGATGACTTTTATTTGCTTCAGCTAACTCTTTTAAACGGCAAAATCGAATTGCATCTATAGCTTTAGGTACTCCATCATCAGTCGGAGAAGGTTTGCACATAAAACCTTGGATAGACAGTTGATTATTTAAAGATGTATTTGTTAAGTCGGGAACAAAATTGAATTTATTTGATTCTAAATTTAATGATTTATGGAAAATACAATGCTTAAATGATAGTGATAATATTTCATTTGAATTAGTTAGATTAACAAAAGATACATGACCTTTGAAATCACTATAGTCAAAATAAATTTTTGAATGTCCGAAATTAGAACGACTAAAGTTAGCCCCTCGCTCACTAAAAGAAATATTTTGAAAGTGTATGGGGTTAATTTTATTTGAAGAAAACTCAATATCACTAAAATCAACAAATCCCTCTGAAAAAACAGCATCATTAAATACAAATTCGCAGTTGGAAAAAATTGAATCTTTAAAGCTAAAACTTCCACTTCCAAAGTTAACCTTTTTAAAGGAAATATAGTTTTCATCAAAACTGGTAGTGCGGAAGTAGGTATCGCCATCTCCAAAGTATGCATGATCAAAAATCACTTTACCTTCGCTGAATTGAGTTCTATCAAAAGAAACAATACCCTCTCCGAAATTAGCATTATAAAATATAACATTTCCTTTGCCGAAAAACGTTCTGGAGAATGTAGTGACACCACTTCCAAATGTTATGTTATTAAATGATACATTTCCGCTACCAAACTGCATATTATCGAAATAAGCGTTAGAGTTACCCGTAGATATATTGTTGAAAGAAACATCCCCATCACCGAAAATGGCTTTATGAAATATTATATCTCCTTCTTTAAATTGAGCTCCATAGAAAGAAACATCACCATCTCCAAAATTACAGGATGTAAAATAGATATTACCGTTACCAAACTTTGCGTCGATGAAATAAATGTTACCATTTCCAAATTTTGCATTCTCAAAAGTAACGATACCATTGCCGAAATTCGTATTAAGAAATAAAATATCTTTATCTCCGAATTGACAGTTGTTAAACAGGATATTTCCTTCGCCAAATATTGCTCCTGAAAAATCAACCTTAATATTTCCAAAGTTGATGCCTGAAAATTTGACATTTCCTTTAAGAGGAAATTTATACTCTGAAAAATCAAATATATTACCTTTAGGTAGAAAATGATCTAGGTTTTTTACATGAAAATGGATGTTAGCTTCAGGGTAATCACTAATGAAATCATTCCATACCTTGGCGCCACTAATAAACTTATCCACGATATTGTGTGCATTCGTTAAAGTAATAAGATGTCTGTTGTCGAGCATGGCTTTTCCCTTGCATTTTTGCGATTTTTAGCGAAATTTCTTGGTAATAAATTAGTGGTTAGAATAGTCAGTAATTTCGCTATAGTATTCAATAGAGTAATTTTGTCTAGAAGAATATTTGAAGGTGTGTTTTTGTACAGTCTGTATAAAAATACATGGATGTATTGTTTTTCTGATACAAAAAGCATACCCTTATTTATAAGTTGGGATAGTTCCCCAAAAACTCATTTTAAAACCTCGCTTCGGCGGGGTTTTTTTTCGCCTGTCGTTCGGAGGCCGCATGGATACGTCTTTCATTACAGTTGATCTGATCCGCGCTGCCTGCCAGCGGCTGGGTTATAAATTTTTTGAATACGGCGATTACAACCTGAACATTGTCGGTATCCGGACCGATGATGACAAAGCCAATACGTTTAATGATTTTATTACCGTGTCGTTCAAGGTGGAGGGCGAGTGGCGGCTGTATGTGTTTGAGGCCACAACGGACCCGGGCTTGTATTACCGTTTGAACCCAATGAATGTACTGGGAACGGCGATTCTAGCAGCTGGCCAGCATCCCGGTGCATTTAAGCTGGGTAAGCACCGCGGTTTATATCCTGCACTGGTTCAGGCGTGGCCGCTACCGGTTCACCGGGATAATGATAAAGATGCTGAGCTCGATACAACCGGGCTGGTTGATGAAGGCTGGCATGGCATCAATATGCATCATGCGTCCGCCTGCTGGGTTAGTAAGTTAGTTGATAAGTGGTCTGCAGGTTGTCAGGTATTGGCGAGCAAAGCGGATTTAGATTTCATTGTGGGGCTGTGTCGCCACTCTACGACGCTATACGGTAATAGCTTCACTTACACGCTACTTGATGAACAGGATTTGATGCATGTCTGATATTCCTAATCAATCAAGCGGCTATTCAGGCCCAGATCGCAGGGCCTCGCCAGGATGGCACGTGGATAAAAACATTTCTATTACTCATATTCTGACGACATTCGCGATGATCGTTTCTGGTCTGTGGTTTATGGCTGATCAAGACAAGAGAATTGCAGCCAATGAAAAGGATATCCAGCATAACGCGCAATCAATCGTGAAGCAGGATGACCGTATCACCCGCGAACTGGGTTCTATAAATCGAAAGCTGGACAAGATGACTGATCTGCTTATCGAGCAAAGCAAACAATAAAACTCCCTGGAGATATTTGAATGAATAAGCGACGTGGTTACATGGCGGCGTTTGCTGCTGCCTGTCTGACACTGGCACTTGGCTGCGCCAGCGTTACAACTTTTATGACGGGTGTTGTGACGGCTGGAACGGCTGTCAGCACATTAAAGGCTCAAGGCTGTAATGCTTTGACGCCGAGTGTTCGCGCTGGTTTGGTTGCATATATCAAGAGTAAATATGCAGCGTATCCGGATGGCGGTATTTGTAATCCGAACTGGGTACGAGATGTGTTGGCGAAAAAGATTAAACAGTGGGGTGAAGACGATGCCATTCAGGACACAGCTAGACCTGTGGGATATGAAACCGATACTGGGAAGCCGCAGGCGGATAACACAATTTCCCCTGACGTATCATTCCAAACATTGGAATATGAGCATAACGGTCCCAGTGAAGTACGAAACAGATTTAGCGTCAGTGCCGCGTCTCGCATGGTGGCTGATCGCGCCCGACGACCCGGGAATACGTTTAGCGGCAGTGATTCACGATTACTGTTATTCGCATCAGTGCCACCGTATGACAAGAAAGATAGCAGATCAGATTCTATTCGAAGCAATGGGAGAAGTGCCAAGCCCGGGCTCGAAGTGGTTGCGCTGGATAGTTTACTTCGCCGTCCGTATTGGCGGGAAAGGGAACTGGTAGCCTGATGCCTGCCCGCACTCCTAAGGCTTGCCGGCAGCAAGGCTGTCGGCACGCAACCACGCTTAAGCATGGTTACTGTGAAGCTCATGCTGATAAAGCGGCGTCATGGTCGACCGGCCGCGCAGGCCGTGGCCGTGGCGGCAGACCTTGGCGGCGTACACGTGACCAGGTGAAAGAAGCAGCCCAAGGTTTATGTGAATACTGCCGGTTAAACGGCTTTGCGGTTGCTGGTTGTGTGTGTGACCACATCATTCCTGAAGCCGAAGGTGGCACGTCTGACATGAGCAATCTGCAATGGCTTTGCCAGCAGTGCAGCGATACAAAGACAAAGCAGGAAGCCATTCGCGGGCGCAAGTGTCGGCATTCTGCATAATCAGGGGGATAGGGGGGGTAAAAACTCCAGAGCCTTTGAGCAGCGGACACCGCCACCTCAGTCAAATTTTTACGTGTACGAAATTAAAAAATAAAAAGGGGCGAGCATGGCAGGTAGAGCTAATCGGCCTGGTCAAGGTCGCAAGCCGAAACCAGAGTCACAAAAACAGTTAAGTGGTTCGCGACATAGTAATTCTGAAGCGGTTGAATTTTCACAAGTCGTAAATATAGATTGCCCACCGTGGCTAACTGGATTAGCTGCTTCTATGTGGGAAACGGTTTGTCCTCAGCTTTGTAAAGCTGGCGTGCTGTCTGCACAGGATGCTCATTTACTTGAGGCTTTTGCAACTGAATATAAACGCTGGCGAGAAGCGTTAGAGATATACAATGATCCTGAAACTGGCGGGCCAGTTGTAATTGGCGCTAACGGCGGACCTATTAAAAATCCTGCAAGCACAGTGATAAATGAATGCCTTCGTAACATTACTTCTTATGGTTCCCAGCTGGGGCTGAGTCCTTCTGCGAGAAGCGCATTAATTAGCCCCGGCGGCAAATCTTCTAAAGGCGAGTTTGACGAATTCTAATGAATGGCCAGTTATCCGAATGTAAATGCGGCGAACAAATACGCCCGGGACATTGTTGCTAGCCGTATTCCTGCATGCCGGTGGGTATATCTAGCGTGCAAGCGTCACTTAGATGATTTAGAGAAGTCGAAACAGAAAACTTATTTATATAAATTCGATAAAGCTAAGGCTGAGCGAGTCTGCTCCTTTTTACAGAAGCTTCCACACACTAAAGGTAGATGGGCTCAGGAACGTAGAAAGTTAGTATTAGAGCCTTGGCAACTGTTTAGATATGCAGCTGTATTTGGATGGGTAAATAAGAAAACGGGGTTTCGTAGATTTAAAGAATCTTATAACGAAATACCGCGTAAGAATGGAAAGTCTTTAGAAGCAGCAGGTATCGGGCTTTACTTGTTTGCTGCTGATGGTGAGTACGGTGCTGAAGTTTATTGTGGTGCTACGACTGAGCATCAGGCGTGGAAGGTTTTTGAGCCCGCTCGACTAATGTGTCTTAGGACGCCGGATTTAGTAAACAGATTTGGCATAGAAGTAAATGCACGAAATCTTAACGTGCTTTCAGATAACTCCAAATTAGAGCCTTTGATTGGTGACCCGGGTGATGGTGGTTCGCCAAGTGGCGCCATCATTGATGAGTATCATGAACATAGAACGGCTTCGCTTTATGACACGATGACTACAGGGATGGGAGCTCGTGAAAACCCACTGACCCTCATCATCACAACAGGCGGCAATAATGTAGCCAGCCCCTGTTACGCTAAACGTAAAGAAGTTGAACAAGTACTTGAAGGCGTTCTTCAGGATGATGAACTGTTTGGAATCATCTATACGATAGATCCTGATGATGACTGGAAAGCCCCTGAAAGCTTAATCAAAGCCAATCCTAATTGTGGTGTTTCAGTAACACCTGAGTATCTGCAAAGCCAATTACGGAAAGCGCTGAATAATCCACGTACGGCTGCATCATTTAAAACTAAGCACCTGAATTTATGGGGCGGCGCTGCTAATGCTTTCTTCAATCTGGAGCATTGGGATCAGTGCGCTGATTTAAAATTAAGCCATGATCAGTTTGACGGTGAAGATTTATTTCTAGGAATAGATTTAGCCGCGAAGCTCGACTTAACTTCGGCTGTGTCTGTTTACAGCAGATTAGATGATAAAGGTCGAAAGCATTATTACTGCATATCCCCTTACTTCTGGATTCCCGAAGATACGGTATTTGAAAGCGATGATGAATCTGCTGCCGATAGGTACCAGGCATGGGTTGAAACTGATCACCTAATTGCTACTGATGGCGCAGAAATAGATTACTTATACATTCTCGAAGAGATGAAGAATCTAAACATCAGCGGACAAATTGAAGAAATAGGAATGGATCCGCACGGTGCAGCGATGTTGTCACATCGATTGATCGACGAAAATATCGATGTGGTATCTATCACGCAAAACTTCACCAATATGTCAGATCCAATGAAAGAGCTGGAAGCCGCATTAAAAAGCGGCCGATTCCATCATGACGGCAATCCAATTCTTAAGTGGTGTATTAGCAATGTTATTGGTAAAGAGCTCCCGGGCTCTGATGACATTGTTCGCCCGACTAAAGACAAAGCAACTAACAGCAAAATAGATGGAGCGGTCGCTCTATTAATGGCTATTGGTCGAGCAATGTTTAAAGAAACCACAGGCTCTAAGAAATCAATTTACGACGAAACGGACGTAGCATGCTAATTCAAATAATTGCATTTTTAGTTGGCATTATTGGTGTCGGCTCCGTGTCATACGGGGCTTGGCTAAGTTATCCGCCTGCAGGTTTTATTGTCGGTGGCATGTTAGCTTTATTCTGGTCTTACATGGTTGCCCGCCAATCATCCGAAGGCATCGCGACTAATGGGGGAGAATAGTTAATGTTTATCCCTGCAATGTTTAAAAAAGGCAGTAGTGCGCCAGCCCGTCAGGGCTGGGGTAACTGGATTAGCTCAATATCATCTGGTTCTAAAACAAAATCCGGCATGATGGTTACAACAGAAACGGCACTGGCAAATTCCGCCCTTCGTTCATGCGTCACTTTGCTTGCTGAATCCGTTGCTCAGCTTCCTTGTGAGCTATACCTCCGCACGAAAGACGCCAAAAATAGTGAATATTCAGGCCGTGAAAAGGCGGTAGACCATCCACTGTATGACGTGATTCGGCATCAGCCAAACGGTAAAGATACCGCGTTTGAGTACTACGAGCAGAGCCAAGGTGCGCTGGGGTTAGAAGGCAACACCTATTCCTTTATCGATCGCGATGAAGCCGGATATATTAAACAGCTGTGGCCAATTAATCCGAAGAAAGTAACTGTTCTGAAAGGTCCGGATGCGCTGCCTTATTACGACATACAGGGTATTGAAGGCATTATGCCGAAACGCCTGATTCATCACGTTAAAGCATTTTCGCTTGATGGATATGTAGGCCTGTCTCCCTTGCAAACCAGCGCTGATGTGATTGGCCTGGCGTTGGCAACAGAAGAACATGCAGCGGCTGTTTTTGAACGTGGTGCTACCATGAGCGGAGTTATTGAGAGGCCGGTGGAGGCCGGTGCGATCAAAACTCAGGAGGGCGTTGATCGCTTTTTAAATAAATTTACTGATCGTCATAGCGGCCAGTCGAATGCTTTTTCAGTTGCGTTGTTGCAGGAAGGTATGACTTACCGCCAGTTATCAATGGATAACGAAAAGGCGCAGCTGATTGATAGTCGTAATTTCGGTGTGAATGAAATATGCCGGCTGTACAAAATACCGCCACATATGATCCAGCACCTTGAGAAAACCACGTCCTTTGGTACAGGTCTTGAACAGCTTTCCCTGAGCTTTGTTATCTATACGCTGTTGCCGTGGATTAAACGCCATGAAGCCGCAATGATGCGGGACTTCTTGCTGCCTGAAGAACGAAAAGAATTCTATATCGAATTTAACTTCTCTGGCTTGTTGCGCGGCGATCAGAAGTCTCGTTATGACTCTTATGCATTGGGCCGGCAGTGGGGTTTCTTATCGGTTAATGATATCCGCCGTCTTGAAAATATGCCGCCAATTTCAGGCGGTGATAAATACCTAACCCCATTAAATATGGATGATTCGGGGAAGATTCAGTCTTCTATGAACACCACACCTGAGCAAGCGAAAGAGATCGAGGAAATACTATGTCGAAGCTGATGATTAATTATCCCCATGTGGCCAGCATGGTATTTAACACGCCACTATATGCGACTCCTGAAGTAGTTGCCGGCGTTAAAGCTGTACTAATACCACGCCTGACAGGGCAGGCCGCAGATGCTATCGGAATGGATGTAGAAGATTCGATGCCTATTCCTTCTGGCTCATCGGCTCCAGAAATGTCAGAGCGCGACCGTGAATTGCGTAGTTTGAAAGTTGTTAGCAAAGTAGCCGTGATTAATGTTCATGGGGTGTTGGTTGCTCGCCGTGGCACGATCGATAACGCCTGTTCAGAGCTCATTAGTTATGAACGACTGCGCACACAAATCACCCTAGCAATGAAGCATGACCAGGTAGAGGAGGTCGTGCTTGATTTCCATTCTGGCGGTGGCCATGCAATGGGCTGTAAAGAACTGGCCGACTTTATCCGCGCCTGTACACAAATCAAACCAATCACAGCAATCATTAATTTTGCAGCTTACTCAGCGGCTTATTTTTTGGCGGCTGCTTGCAGCAAAATTATCTGCAGCCCTACGGGTGGTGCTGGTTCGATTGGCGTCATTATGGAAACAGTTGAAGTAAGTGAATGGGAAAAAGAGGTAGGTATTAAATACAACACCTTTTACCGGGGGAATCATAAAAATGACTGTAGCCCACACGAAGCATTGACTGAACAGGCAGCTGAAGAGATCAGCGGTAAGCTAGATGAAGCCTACGATATATTCACCAGTTCAGTTGCAGAGTATTTAGACATCCCGGTGCAATCAATCATTGATACCCAAGCGCGTTTGTTTACTGCTACTCAGGCAATGGCCCGTGGTTTGATCCATGAAATCAAGCCCGCTCAGGAAGCCATCAACGAAATTGCCCAGAAGTACATTCAACCCGCTAAACAAAATTCTATCGGTATCCGCGCTGCGGCTATCAACCAACAGGTTCAGCTTTAGCCCTGCGGCAGAGCTCGATCATGAAGCGGCATTAGCCGCTTTTTTTATGTCATTAATTCACTAAAAAGGTGAGAACAAATGCTTACAATCGAACAAGCCCGCCGCAAGCGTGCGGAGATCAATGCACAAATCCAACTGCTGGCAGATGCAGAGAAAGCGGGCACCATCACTGCCGAACAAATTACTCAGTTTGATCAGCTATCGAAAGACTTCGAAAACATGACTCAGCAGATTAACCGTCTTGAGCAAGCTGAGAAGATGGCAGCAGCAGCTGCCACTCCAGTAGAAACCTTTGCTGGTGGAGCGCCTGGCGTGATAGTTAAGCAGGAAGCAGAACAATACCCGGGGGCAACGCTGGCCCGAATCACGATGTCAGTTGCTGCAGGTGGTGGTGACTTAGCGCTGGCGTCGAAGTTTGCGGCCAATGAGCTCAATGATAAGGGTGTATCAATGGCTATTCAGACAGCTGCTGGAAGTGGCGGTGCTCTGATTCCGAAGAACACATACAGCGAAGTGATCGAGCTGTTGCGTCCGCGCACTATCGTTCGGCGCTTAGGTGCGCGATCTATGCCGTTACCAAACGGCAATATGTCATTACCGCGGGCATCTTCAGGCGCGACCTCAAGCTATGTTGGTGAAGGAAGCGATGTGCTGGCAACGGAATCGACAGTTGGCGATGTAAAGCTTTCTGCCAAAACGATGATCACATTGGTTCCTATCTCGAACAGTCTGATCGGTCATGCTGGTCGTAACGTTGAAGACTTTGTTCTTAGCGATATGTTGAATGCAATCGCGATCCGGGAAGACAAAGCTTTCCTTCGCGATGATGGTACAAATGATACTCCAACAGGTTTTAAGAAGATTGCGACCGATGCCAGCCGTCTTGTTCCATGGTCAGGTACTGCAGACCTGAACACAATTGATGCTTACCTGGATAGCCTGATTCTTAAGCTTATGGGTAGTGACAGCATGCTGGTCAACCCGGGCTGGGGCTTGTCACCGCGTACCTACATGACGTTATTCGGTTTACGCGATGGTAACGGCAATAAAGTGTATCCAGAAATGAAGGAAGGTCTTCTGAAAGGCTATCCGATTGAGCATACAAACACGATTCCATCAAACCTGGGCACAGGCTCAAATGAGACCGAAATCTATTTTGGTGATTGGAATGACGTTGTGATCGGTGAAGACGGTGATATGAGTGTCGACTTCTCTAAGGAAGCCACTTACAAGGACGGTTCTGGCAATTTGGTTTCTGCCTTTGCCCGTAATCAGTCATTGATTCGTGTAGTGCTTGAGCATGATGTTGGCTTCCGCCATCCGGAAGGCTTGGCAATGGGTTCTGCTGTTACCTGGTAATTACAGTTTACGGCAGGGCATACCGCCCTGTCTTTGATCATTAACCAAAGCCAGGAGATACAACCATGGCCGGTAAAGCAACCAAGCAAGAAGAACCAAAAAACGAACTGATATCTGTTGAATTCATCAAGCCTTGGAGCCGTTATTCAAAGGGCGATATTGCAGGTTTCGAGGCCGACAAAGTTCAGAAGTTGATTGACGCTAAGCTTGTCGTTGAACCAGGTACAGCTGAAGAAGCTGAACAAAAGAAAGAAGACCCAGCAGCATAAAGCAATCTGAATCAAAAACACCGGCAACTGCCGGTGTTCTTCGTTGAGACTGTTTAGTGAGTAAACGACTATGCCGATTATCGATGCAACACCGCCGGCGGAGACGCCTATTACTCTGGAAGACGCCCGTGTTCAGTGCATGCTGGACGCTGATATTACAGATGAAGATGGCCTGATTGAAAGCTATATAAAATCAGCGATGCTGTTTTGCGAAGGCCGTATGAATAGGCCGATAATTCGGCAGGAAAAACAATACGTTGGCGAATTTAAATCAAGTATCGAACTAACACCTAACCTGCTAACTGTTGAGTCTGTTGATTATCTCAATACGTCAGGAGAAAAGGTCACTTTACCTGCTGCGAACTACTTCATAAATACAGCAGAAATCGTCGGTAAAGTGCAGTTATTAATGTCTGTGCCAGCAGTAAAAACGCCTCATCCACAACCAGTAACAATTAACTTTACATGTGGTTATGGCGCCGCTGAAGACGTACCGGATGACATTAAGCAGGCAATTCGTTTACTGGTTGGTCATTGGTTCAGAAATAGAGAAGCTGCAGGCGCCGTGGCTGGTGAAGTTGAATTCTCTGTCTCTTCTTTGCTGAGTAACTACCGGGTTCTTGAGGTGTGATATGCAGCAATTTCCGCACCGGGTAACACTGCAGGTAAAGACAACAACTAAGAATGATTTCTCTGAAGAAGAAGTTACCTGGGTCGACACGGCGTTAAAAAAAATAAAGGCAGATGTTAAGAATCTTTCAGGCCGTGAAACCAAAGATTCAGATCAAACACAGAATTTTATAGTTGTCTCTGTCCGGATCCGCAATCGTCCAGGTGTAAGCGATGATATGCGGCTTAAGCATGGTGATAGAAAGCTAAGAATCATGGCGGTTTTGCCAGACCCAACAAACCGCTATTTGGATTTAAAGTGCGAGGAGTGGACAGATGGCTGATGCATCCAGTGTCAACGTGGCTGAAGTCGTTAACTCACTGGAAAAGTTTTCTAACAACGTACGCATCAAGGTGACGAAAGTCGCTACCCGACGTTCTTCAAAGCTTGTAAAAGAAAAAATGAAGGCGCTCGCCCCTCGAGGTGAATCAGGCGCGTTGGCAGAAGGTGTCACAGCCAGAACAAAAACAGATGTTGCTGGTGGACGTGCTTATTCAGTAATTGGCCCGTTCGGCAAAGTAATGTCAGTTGACCAGTCAGGTATCGGCAAGAAGGTTAGTCAGGCATATAAGGGCCGGTTTATGGAGTACGGCACTAAACACACCAGTAAACAGCCTTTTATTCAGAAAGCACTTGATCAAACAAGAAGCCTTGTTGAACAAGAATACGCCAGCGTCGTTGATCGGGAGTTAAAGAAATTATGATCGAGAAAGCTATAACAGAATGGCTAGGCGGCTTATCAGCAAAGCTATATCCGTTGATCGTACCTGAAGGTAATAACGTTCCGGCAATTTTATATCGCATTGAAAGCCAATTCACTCCCGAAGATGAGCACGGGCCATACGGGGCGGAAGGCGATCGGGTACGGTTTTCTATTTGGGATAAAGGTTATAAGTCAGCTTCAGAGCTGAAAGATGAAGTAATTGCGGTGCTTGAAGAGGCGCATCCTGGCTATTTGATATCAATCGAGGATCGTGGCGACCTGTACGACAAAGATTCAGGCGTGTGCGGCATCATCATCGACGCAGAAGTAACAACGCTTCAGACGATCGCAGAGGGCGAGCAAAGCGGAATTCGTGAGGCGGCTCGCGTGGCACTGACAGGTAACACGACAGCCGGTCCTAATGTATTTGCAACCCGTCTGGGCTTCGCTAACTGTGATTCATTCCCTTGCATTGGCGTCCGGATAGACGATACGCAAATCGAATCAGATAACGGCGTGCAGAAACGGGCGGCAAAGCTTGAAGTAAATGTTAAAACGCTTGCAGATGTTACCGCTGAAAATACCCTTGAAGCCTTAACGATTCAGATAGAAGCGATACTGCACCCAGATGCTCAGCTGTTGCCTGGATCAGCGCTTGATATAACCGATATCAGCAGCCGTTTTTCATCAGTTGGCCGGCTCAATTATGAGCACAGGTTGCTCTCGTTTGATTTGGATTACCGAACAGAGCCGCCAGATAGCGGTGATCTGGTTGATTTCAATCATGCGGATGTCGATTGGCAAACAAACCCATCAACAACACTGCCTGAGGCTAAAGACACTCTTTCGCTCGATTAGGACCAGTTATGCCCATCATAAAAGTAAAAGCCCAGCCGGGGCATCAGTGCCGGCTGTCGGATTCTCTGTGCGTGACAGATAAGCCCGCAGAGGTTGAATTAACTACAACTGTTAGCCGGCGGCTTAAAGATGGCTCGCTGATTGATTGTACTAAGCGGAGTAAAACCAATGAGTCAGATTAGTTTCGAATACATGCCCAGTAACTGGCGTGTACCTGGTGCGTATGCTGAGTTTAATAACGACTTTGCCATTCAGGGTCTGGTCGGCCAGCCTTATACAGTATTGCTGATCGGGCAAATGCTTAGCGCAGGTACAGCAACGCCACTTGAGCAAGTGCAGGTAACAACACCCAGCCAGGCAGCGCCATTATTTGGCAAGGGCTCTATGCTGGCTGATATGGTTGAGCGCTATAAGCTGAATGATCAGGTCACAAAACTGATCTGCATTCCTGTCCTTGATAACGATGCCGGGGCAGCGGCGGTGAAAGATATTACATTCACAGGACCAGCAACAGTTGCCGGCACCTTGAATCTGTATATTGCGGGCAAGGTGTTGCAGGTTGGCGTTTCAAAAGATGATACCGCCGAACAGATTGCAACGGCTGTTGCTGCAGCGATTCCGGCGAGCTCTGATTACCCCATAACAGCAACCGCATCAGCAGATAAAGTATCGCTTACTGCCAAGCATAAAGGGGAAAACGGCACGGCAATTGATGTGCGCTTTAATTACTTCACCGGTCAGACTTTCCCAGCAGGTGTAGGCGCGAGTGTTGCACAGAAAACACCGGGGTCAGGTAATCCCAATATTTCAGATGTTATCAGTGTATTTGGCGACACCTGGTTCAATGTCATTACTATGCCATGGACTGACGCATCAAACCTGACCGCGCTTGAAACAGAACTAACAGTTCGTTTTGGTCCGCTAAAAGCCATTGACGGAATCGCGATCGCAGCACATCGAGGCAATCATTCAGCCTTAACAACGTTGGGCCAGAGCCGTAACAGTCCGCATCTATCTATTTTTGAATCATCAGGCTATCCACTTAATCCGGAATCTCGGGCGGCAATGATCGCTGCACAGATTGCATTCTCTGCGCAGAATGATCCGGCTCGGCCATTTCAGACACTTGGCCTGTTAGGCGATATGGCGCCAGCGCCGTCCGTTCGCTTTGAAGATTCAGAGCGTAATCTCTTACTGTTTGATGGCATCAGCACTTGTTACACCGATGCCGGCGGTGTTGTGCGAATTGAGCGAGCGGTTACCACTTATACCGAAAATGAATTCGGTGCACCTGACCCAAGCTATCTGGATTTAAACACGCTATTCACGCTGAGCTATCTGCGCTACAGCTGGCGAGCGCGTGTATTACAAAAATTCCCGCGCTTTAAGTTGGGTAAAGATGGCTCCCGTGGCGATAACGTCATGACACCCAAAGGCATGAAGAATGAAATGGTGGCGCTGGCGGGGGATTGGGCAGACGCAGGCCTGATCGAAAGTGTTGAGCAATTCAAAACTGATATGCAGATTGGTATTGATCCGAACGATCCAAACCGATTAAACATGATTTTGCCGCCAGATTTAATGAATCAGCTGCGCATCATGGCCGCACGTATCGACTTCCGTTTATAAGAGGCATCAATTATGTCAAACAAACTAGTATCTGGTCGTATCTTCTTCAAAGTTGACGGTCAGCAATACAGCGTTAGCGCGGGTATTACCTATAACTTGGGTCGTCCGAAGCGTGAATCAGGTTCTGATTCTTCATTTGAGCATCACTTTAAAGAAGTGGCGCAAGTACCTTATATTTCGGGTGAATTATTCGACAACAAGTCATTGGATGTTGCTAAGTTTCTTGATTTAGACAATGCAACTATTACCGCAGAATTGGCAACCGGTAAATCAATCGTTCTGCGTAATGCCTGGCAAACGGGCGAAGGTGAAGTGAACGCTGAAGAAGGCAAGATCCCGTTTAAATTTGAAGGCGAATCTGCAGAGGAAGTTAAATAATGGCTGATATCACGGAAGGCCTGTGGCCTAAAAAAATAACTCTTACTACACACGGCGTTCAGGCGCATGGAGACAGCGTAACAGAGCTGATCTTTAACGAACCTACCGGTAAGGACTTGATGAATCTGCCTATGATGGTTGAAGGTGAAGGAATGGTATTGCCAAGCATGCACTTGGCGTCAAAGATGGCAGGCGTTCCACCATCAACTATTGAACGTTTGAACGCCACAGACGCTATGGAAGTAATGAAACTGGTAAACCCCTTTGCCGGTCAGTTCCTGGAAACATTAGGGACCTGATCGGCAACATCGCATATGCCTTTAAGTTTCCACCCTCCGAATTAAATGTAATGACACTTCCAGATCTGCTGTTCTGGGCAAGCCAGTGCAATCGAATTAATAGTGAGATAACTCCCGATGGCTAAAAAACGTCTTTCCGTAATCATTGGCGCGATCGATAAGCTCAGTAAGCCCATGCAAAAAATCAATGGGCGCATTGAAAAAATCAAAGCACCGATTGATAAGGTAAACCGGGCCATGAATAAGATGGGCCGGCAGGCTGGATTAAAGCAATTTAATCGGGATTTAAAACGATCTGCTAAGAGTATGGCTAATGCAGGCAGAGCCTTTGCTGGTGCGGCAAAATGGGCAACGGGCTTGTCTCTTGCTGCTGGTGGGGCAATAGCAGGGCTAGCAACAAACTTTGCCTCAGCTGGCGACAATATCGGAAAGGCATCATTACGCTTGAATCTTGGTGCCGAAGCTTTACAGGAAATGAGATACGCAGCTGACCGCTCGGGTGTATCTGCTTCTACATTTGATATGGCCGTTCAACGCTATGGAAGGCGTGCCGCTGAAGCCTCAATGGGCACTGGTGCTGCAAAGGATGCCATTAAAGCGCTGGGGTTAGAGCTGGAAGGTTCTGGCGGAAAAATGAAAAACACTGAAACGCTCATGATGGAGGCGCTAGATGCGCTCGGTCGCGTACAGGATCCAATGAAGCGAAATGCTCTGGCTATGAAGCTCTTTGATTCTGAGGGTGTAAAGTTAGTACAGATGGCTGCTGCTGGCGCTGACGGCATTAAAAAAATGCGGCAGGAAGCCCGGGAGCTGGGTCTGGTGATGTCAGAAAAAAGTGTAAAAGCTTCTGAAGACTTTACCGATAAAATGACCAATATGAGCGCAGTGGTTTCTGGCCTACGTAACCGCATTGGCTCTAAGTTAATACCGGTTTTAATTCCGCTGATCCAGAAGTTTGCGACCATCGCTCTTAAGTTAGGCCCAAAGCTAAGCACCTGGGCACAAGGTTTCGCTAATGCGTTACCTGGTCGAGTCGCACGTCTGTCAGTCATCTTTAATAGCTTCCGTTCTGGTCTATCCGGTGTCACAGTGGAAGGGCAGGAACTCGACGACTCTTTCCAATCGTTAGGCGAGCGATTTTCAGGGATATTGAAAATTGTTAGTTGGGTGTCTGAGAACTTCGGCATTATGAACACTGTTATGGCAGTAATGGGAGCGGTTATCGCGAGTAAACTAATTATTGGCGTCGTGGCTTTAGCTGGAGCAGTGAAAGCACTAGGTTTTGCGATAATGATGACGCCTATTGGGTGGATTGTGGCAGGCATTGCTGCGGTCGTGGCCGCTGGTGTTCTGTTGTATAAGAACTGGGATACCGTTAAAAACGCCATCATCAGTTTCGGCAAGATGGCTTTATTGAATAACCCATTTGCCTTGCTCATAAAAGGCGCAGATCGGCTGGTTAAGATGCTAACCGGTTTCAGCGTGATCGAATCACTTAAAAGCCGTCTGTCTAATATGCTGCCTGACTGGGCAATCGATTTACTTGATCTGGAATCATCATCAGCAAAGCCTGTTTCAGCACCTATCCCCAATGCACAGGCGCAGGTGGGTGGAACAGTGCATGTCACAATAGATTCTGAAGGTCGCCCGCGAGTAAATAGCATAACTGCCGACAATGCCGCGGTAGGTATTGCAGTAGATGCAGGAATGGCCATGGGTGGCCCAGTGGTGCACATGAATTAAAACAATGTGTGGTTGTCTCGATGCTTTCCAGTTGTTAGATTGGCTGCTTGTGAAAGACTATTAAGCTGTTGGTCTTACAGGGAATTAAAAGGAGATTAGCAGTGGCCAAAGAACCGAAGCATGTAACTAAGTATAAAGAACGCCATCTCAGTGATGGCGAATCAGTGATTGCATGGGGTGAGGGATACATTGGTGAGGCCTTGGGGAAAGGCGATAAGGCACAGCAAAATGGAGCTTTAGTGGTTACTGAAACACTGGTCGCTTTCTACCGCAAAGGCTTTCTGGGTGAAATTTTAGAAACAATGCCTTTAAAGAACATTACCTCTATTGAGCGTAAATCAACGATGGGTCACCGGACAATCAGGTTGCATACCAGTCATGATGATCTGGCATTCAAAACATTTCAGAAAGACAACGAAGAAGCAATTGTTCAGGCTATTGAAGATGGCAGATCAAAGGCCGGTGCTTCAGTTAAAGCTGAGAGCGACGGATTAGATAAACTTAAAAAATTAGCAGAGCTCAGGGATGCTGGAGTTCTAAGTGAAGCAGAGTTCATCGATAAAAAAGAAAAAATTCTCGAAGAAATATGATTAAAAAACCCGCGAAAGCGGGTTTTTTTATGAGCCGCGTTTACTGGCAATCCTAAACAGCAAGGTAGAAGCATGTCTAAATGGCTGAAAACACTTCATGCCCCGTCATTCCGTGGCATTCCTTTCAGTGTGATAGAGGATCCTGAAGCCGAAATCGGTAGGCGCATGGCGAATCATGAATACGCCGGAAGGGATGAGCCTTATAGTGAAGATACCGGCAGAAAGCAAAAAGTTTATAAACTTACCTTTGCTGTGTACGGGGATGACTTCATTAAAAAAGCGCATGCGCTTATCGATGCGATTGATACTGCAGGCCCTGGTTTATTAGTTCATCCGCATCATGGTGAGCTACAAGTAACGGCTGAAGGGCGGGTAAGTTACCAGGGCAGGCAAGCCACTTTTCAGGCAACATTTTATGAAGCGGGTCATAACAATCAGCCTGGTCAAACCGCTGATACCGCACAGCTGATAACAGATAAATCTCTGGCGGCAGAAGTAGCCGCTATTAAATCTTTTGAAACTGCATATGATGTTACAGGCCCGTCTTTTGTTGCTGATCAAGCAGTTGCTGACGTAACAGAATCACTGCAGTCAGTGGTTGCTGCTGGTCAAAATATCAATACGTCTATTGCTGCGGTTATTAATAAACCTGGCGAGCTGGCGAATCAAATTCTTTCATCAGTACGCAGTGTTAGCAGTCTTAACAAGAGTATTGCTAATACATTTCAAGGCTTTAAGTCATTATCTGAAGCTAACGCATCAAGCTCTGATACTTCTGTTTCAAGCACTCCAATGCAGCAGAAGATGTCGAATAACAAAGCTGCCACTCAGCTACTGGTAAAGCAACTGGCGGCAACACAGCTGGCTAAATCTGTGCCTAATATGAATTTTCAGCATCAGGCTGAAGCTGAACAAATCGGGCTTGATGCGGCTGACTTGATCGAGCAGGCCAGCTGGGAATCTGATGACCAGGCCTTTATCGCTCTAACTGATTTACGCATTGCGGTTCAGCAGGATGTACAGGAGAAAACGCCCTCATTGGCAGTACTGGAGGCGGTAAATCTTCCGCAAACAATGCCAGCGCTTGTGGCTGCATATCGGTACACCGGCAATGCCAGCAATGAAGCCCAGATTATCAATCGTAACAATATTACACATCCTGGCTTTGTCAGTGGCCGTGTTGAGGTGCTAAATGTCTAACATTAAATTGCACGTTAACGGCTATATCTATGAAGGTTGGAAAGACGTATCTGTTACCCGGTCAATTGAAGAAGCCGCACCCAAGTTTACGATAGGCCTGTCAGCTGATTTTCAGAACGGCACCGGGGTTCTACCTGTGCAGCCGGGAGCCGCCTGCAAGCTGGTGTTAAATAATACGGTAGTCATTACCGGTTACGTAGATGGCATTACCGGAAGCTATGACGACAAAACACATAGTTACTCAATCACAGGCCGGTCAGCAATCGGTGATCTGGTTGATTGCAGTGCGATCGTAAAGGGCGGCGAGTTTAATAACCTCACTGTCACCCAGATAGCGGAAAGCCTCTGCGAACCTTTCGGCGTAAAAGTCAGGGCTGAAACATCTGTTGGTGAAAGACTTGCCAAGCACCGTACCGACGATGCCAGTCCGCACTCTATCATTGAGCGAGCATGTCGCCGCAGAGGGTTGATCCTTTCGAGCTCTCCAGCCGGTGAGTTGATCATTACAACCATTGGTAACCGTAAGGTCTCAACGCCTTTACAAACCGGCGGCAACGTCAAAAAAGCCGGCGGTTCGTTCAGCATGAATCAGCGCTTTAATCAGTATCTGATAAAGGGACAGTCTGATAGCAGTAGCGATCTGGCCAGTCAGATACAGGCTAAAGGTGTTGCGACTGATCCGGGCGTTAAGCGTTATCGACCATTAGTCGTTGATGCTGAAGACGGCGAAACTGATTTACAAAGCCGCGCTCAATTTGAGGCCACCGTAAGGCTTGGGCGCAGCAATAAAATCACCTACACCGTACAGGGCTGGGAGCATGATGCCGGACTTTGGGAACCTAATACTCTGGTCAGGGTGGTTGATTCATATTTCGGCATAGATGCCTGGCTACTTATAAGCACTGTCGTATATGGCTATAGCGATGGAGACGGAACCATTGCAACTATTACTGTGATGCCTAAAGAGTCCTTCAAGGTTCAGCTGCTTAAAGAGAAGTCGCCGAATGCTGCCGGTGGCGGTAAAAAATTTGGCAATGTCTTTGCCGATGATCAGCAACTACCTGCGCCAGATCTTCCCGCAATATTCTGATCAAGGATCACACCATGATTAAAACACTTGCGCGCCGTATTGCCCGCAAAGTACTGCGCGGCATTGTACAGCTTAGCTATGACGACAAAGGTATTCAGGTGCTTCAGGTGACCGCTTTAGATGGCGACACCTATGAAATGCCCCGCATTCAGCAATACGGCCTTACCAGCAACCCTCACAAAGACGCAGAGGTCGTCATTACGATGCTGAATGATTCGGCGGGCTTGATCATAGCTGTTGATGATGCCCGGTACCGCCTTAAAGGTATGGCGCAGGGTGAAGTAGCGCTGTATGACGACACCGGCAATAAAGTGCACTTAAAGCGCGGCGGAAAGATGCACTTAGCGGCACCGGTCAGAGTCGATATAGAAACGCCGCTGGCGCAGTTTTCTGGCGACGTGAAGGCCTTGGGTGATATCACCGACAAATCTGCTGATAACACGCTCAGCGTGGCTGCTATGCGGGATGTGTTTGATGATCATGATCACAACGAAACAAACAGCACCACAAATAAGCCGAATCAAAAAATGGTGCCAGCATCATGAGCGATTTTAAAACCTTATTTAAAAGTCTGACCTCTGGCGCTGAATACAATTTTAGTGGCCAGGGTATTGAAGAAGACACAAGCCTTGCAACGGCTGTCGGCATTTCAATCTTTACTGATAAACGTAACCCGCAAGCACTGCCAGATGATGCGCGGGGCTGGTGGGCCGATGGTGAAATAGGGTCTTTACGTTGGACGCTCAGCCGCGAAAAGCAAACCTCAGACGTGCTGAACAGACTCGTTCGTTACGATTCTGATGCACTGGAATGGCTAAAAGATGCAGGCCTGGCAAAAGCCGTAAGCGTTACCGCTGAATGGGCAGAGCGCGGCATTCTAAAAGAACATATAAACATTACCCTGCCGAATGGTAAAAACGAGCTGTTTTTAATACAGGAGTCCTGATTCATGCCATACCCACGCCAAACAGTTGCGCAGCTTATGCAGCAACAGTCAGTAGACCTGTCAGCACAGCTTAGAATTCCTTTGCAGCAGGTACGCCGTTCAAACGCCGGTATCATAGCTAAGGTTCAAGCGGGTGGCTTGCATGGTTTACACGGGCATCTTGAATACAATTTAAAGCAGGGCTTTGAAGACACTGCAGACGCAGAATATTTGATCCGGAAAGGGGATATCAGAGGCATTCCTCGTAAGCTTAAAACGGTGGCCACTGGTTCACGGCTCATTAACGGTACGAATGGCGCTGTTGTTGAAGCAGGCGTGTTACTGCAGCGCTCAGATGGACAGCAATATAAAGTGACCACCGGCGCAGTTATTGCTTCTGGAACGGCTTCAGTTGTTGTTATAGCTCTACTGGCAGGCTCTGCAGGTAACACGGCAGACAGTGAGCTATTAAATTTCGTTACTCCGTTACCGGGTATTCAATCTTCTTCACCATCCGGCGCAATCGCTGGCGGTACCGATGACGAACATATCGAAACATACCGGTCCCGGGTGCTGGCTGATATCCGTGAACCAGCCCACGGCGGCAATGACGCCGATTATAAGCGCTGGGTAAAGCTTACCCCAGGTGTGAATGTTGGCCGGGTATGGGTTATGCGTAAGTGGATGGGAAAAGGCACGGTAGGTGTGTTTTTTACCTTGGATGGCGGTTCAATACCTGATGCTAATTCTGTGAGTCTGGTTGACAGCTTCGTTGAGGTTGAGGCGCAAGTAACTGCCGATGTTGTCATTATTGCGCCAACACCTTCACCGGTAGCTGTCACATTCACAAAGCTGGTGCCAGATAGTCCGGCAGTAAGAGCGGCTATCGCAGCAGAGCTGGTCAGCTTCTTTGCCCGTGCCGGACAGGTTGAGGACAAAAACGGATCTGCAACGCTGCCACTTTCACAAATCCGCGAAGCCATATCCACGGCAACTGGTGAATCAGATTTTTTACTGTCAGCACCTTCCGCTGACTTGTTGACATTTCAGCCAGGTGAACTGCCAGTATTGGGAGATATTGCATGGCCGTAGCAGATTACCGGCAACAGCTGATAGCACTATCGCCACCAGGTCAGGCTTGGAATATTCAGCGGGGTAGCGACTATACCGGCCTGCTTGAGGTGTTTGCGATCGCATTAAGCCGGGTCGGTGATCATATTCAGACTTCGCTTGATGAGCTCGATCCAAGAACTGCCACATACCTGCTTCCAGAGTGGGAGCGCTGCTTAGACCTTCCAGATAGGTGCGCGCCTGCCAATCAAACATTACAGCAGCGCCGCGAAGCTGCACATGCCAAATATGTAATGAGAGGCGGGCAGAGCAAAGCTTATTTTATAAAGCTTGCCGAAAGGCTGGGTTACATAATAACGATAGATATCTACCGGCCCTTTATAGCGGGACTTTCCCGGTGTGGGGAGGCGTTGCAACCGGAAGATTGCCGATTTAATTGGCGAGTGAATATACCCGGCAATCGTGCGGTGTATTTTCGAACAGGTGAATCTGCCGCCGGCGAGTCACTGCTTCATATAGTTTCTGCAAGCGAATTGGAATGCGTATTTCGTCGCTTGCAACCTTCCCATACCGATTTATTTTTCAATTACCAGTGAGGTGATTAATGGAATACGTTCAACCAATAGGGGGCGCTGAAAATGCGCCTTATGTTGATGGTGACGCTTCAACAGGAACGCCGGGATCGGTTGTCCCTGCCAAAGCCATTGAGGGACCTCAACGTGAAATCATGGCTGTTATTGCGGCGGCTGGTTTAACGCCTGATTCAGAGAATCTGAACCAGCTTCTTGACGCCATAAAAAAACTGGCTCCGGGTAAGGCGTTTGGTGAGCCGTTCTTTCATCTTGGCGAAACGCCTCCTGTAAACGCGCTGTTTTTTGCCCGTCAAACAATGCTTAGAGCTGATTACCCTGAATTATGGGCATCTCTGAATGAGTCTGGCAGGAATATTGATATTATTTCAGACGCTGAGTATTTAGCTGGCCGCCATGGCTTTTGGTCGGCTGGTGATGGCTCTACAACCTTTCGAGCACCTGACCCGCGGGCGTTAGTGTTACGTATTTGGGATAACGGTGCAGGTATTGATGCAGGCCGCGTTGCTGGTAGTTATCAAGAGGATGCAATTAAAAGTCATGTGATTTCTCTTTTAAGTGCCGGGAATTTCGGTGCAACATCGAATGCGACCACGGTACCTCTTACCAGCAACCAATCGGAAGGGATGGCAGGCGTCAGAGATGGTGTGCAAACGGATGTTACATATGTTGAACATTCCGTATCAGGGAGTACGCCCGCGCCATATGCTAAATATGAAGGCGAGGCAGAAACTCGGTCTAAAAGTATAGCCTGGCCTCTAGCCTTCTATTATAAATAAGGATTGTACAGGATGAATTTGAATCACTTTAACCCCAGTACTCGTGAGTTTACGCACTCAGCACCAGCGATATCGAACCCAGTTAAGAAGGGTGAGTTCTTTCCTCAGGCTTTTGCAACCGCCGAACCACTACCTGAACTAAAGGCCAATCAAATAGCTATTCGAAATGCTGACGATACAGAATGGTTGGCAGTAGATGATTATCGCGGTACTGCTTGGCGAACAGATACAAAGGAGCCGATCACAATTACCGAGCTAGGCCCGCTAACTGACGGGGTAACAATTATCGAGCCCCTCGCGTTTTCTTTATGGCAGAGCAATAGCTGGAAAGTTGATAGAACTGCTGAGCTGGCAGATTCAAAAAGCAAAGCTATTAAAATGGTACAAGCCTTCGCCACAGGTTGCCGCCAAAACATAGCCGGTTACGCGGATCATTACACAACAGCTGGCTGGGCTGATAAAGCCCGACGTGCTGAGCGTGTGGTTGCCGGTGGCGGGACTGCTGCAGATATTAAAATTTTAACGGCAGAAGCTACCCGGCGAAATAAAAACGAGACTCCAGAAGAATTAGCTGAACTTCAATGTCAAAAAGCAGAAGCATACGCTGAAGCGGAAGGAGTTATTGACGGTTTGGAATCAAACGCAGTAAATCAATTAAATCAGGTTACTGATATCACCGCTGTACAGCCATTACTGGGTGTATTGCAAGCAACAGCCGAAACTGAGTTCGAAGCTCTGCGACATGGGTAGTTAGTAATTTAGTTTAAATTTCTTTGCTACATTGTAGGCAGGATAGCAATAGCTATGGGTCGCAAATATAAGTCTATGTGGTACTATCCTCACCTTAAACAGATGCCCCATAAATCAAGTAAAATCAAACCGGGTAATATTCCGGGTAATATTTAAAAATTTGATCATGGTCGTTTGCTAAAATCACATTAAAACAAAGTGTTAGATGTATTAATGAGTATTAACTGGTTTCCGGGTCAGACTCATAATGCGAGGAAGCGAAGCGTCAAAGCGCTGAAACACTATAGCTTTCGTTTTATAAATAAGCTGCTTAATTAATCAGTGCTATCCCAGTTTTTTAATTCTATCTTGTGTTCCTAATATACAGTAGGTAGAGTGGCGGCCAAGCTGCATAGAGTCATGGTGATATATTAGGAAAATGACATTCAAGTCATTGATAATTCGCCATGTTTGGAGAGACTTAAAATCTCCCGCTGGAAACAGCGTGCCGGTTCAAGTCCGGCTCCGGGCACCATTGACATGGTGAACTTTAAACCTCGCAGGCTTAGGCTTTCGGGGTTTTTTGTTGCCTGAAATATCTTGGTCTGAAAAGACGTAATATGCCTGATTATAAGGTGTTCTAGTTGCCTCATGATCTGATAGGTGGGTAATAAGCGTTATTCATTGCAGTGCAATGTGTCTATTATTCAGTTCTGTTAGCAGGCAAATACCAGTAGCATCCGTGCTTTCAAATATAGAGGTTTACCAATGTCCAAGAATGATGGAAAGGTTGAAGAGTTACTTGCTAAGCATCCTGAGATGACTAAGCCAGAAGCAATTAAGATTTTAGCTGAAAAAAATGAGCGCAAAAATCAGAAGCGTGCAGAAAAAACGGCCAGAGTTGATGCTAAAAAGCTGAAGGCGGCAGAGCGTCGTGCTGGCGAAGATGAGGCTTAATAGCTGAGCAGGGTAGTATTAGCTTTTAGACAGACTCTAAGTTGCCGATACAATTGTTGCTTCGTGTATAAATTCAGGCGCATAAAATAGCCTTATCCTAGATTTTCTTCTGATCTCCCTATTCCGGTTGTAAGCCGCCATTATTGCTGGTGACTTATGACCGCTGAATTTCTTCTCGATTTACCTTGGTTCCTAGCTCCCGGCACCTTATCGGCTTGATTGCTTTAATCGAAATCACTTTATTGCTTGGTGCTTTTAGGGCAAAGCACGGCTGTGTGATAGTGCTTGGAAAGTATCTATCTGAATGTTTATGACTATTGCACAGGTGTTGTATTAAGTATGCAGAGGATGTAGCAGTTATATCTGTTCAGGAATTGAGATTGAAAGATGTGATGTGGGGTATTCAAGAAGAAGGGAAGGTCGGCAGCTGTCTTTAACCAGGTTAAAGGCAGCTGCCTGAGTACTTCTGCTGGGTAAGTCCGAGGGCTTAAGTAGCAGAAGATGACTTGATTGTGGCAAAAGTTTACGGTCCTTGCAAGTGTTGTTAAAAAAGTCCTCTTTGGTTGGGTGGTCGTGGTATTTGGTTGGCATATTTCTTCTTTCTTCTTTCTTCTTTCTTCTTCTTTGGAAGATGTCTTAAGAGTTTCTTAAGTTTTTCCTGAAATACTCTAGGAATGCTTGAGTGCCTGATTTGATTCTGAATCTTACCTGGTGAGCTGAGCGTGCTGTTAGCAGGGTGAGGTAATTATCGAATTTTGTATCAGTTCAGATACCTCATGTCTGTTAAGTCATTTTCTTGCGGGTAAGGGTGTTAAGTTCATCATGGATAAGATTTTGATTGTCGATGATTCCTCGTTCTTTGTGGATGGTCTGAGGTTGTCGTTATCAAGTTTATTTGAAGAAGCGACAGTGCGCTGTGCGTCTAATGTTATTCAGGCTATGGCGATACTGCAGGCTGATACGGGCTTTGATCTTATTGTTGCTGATCCGGATTTAGAGGGCGTGCGAGATTCTGATTTAGCCGCAGTGCTAAGTGAGTTCGCTTCGCATGCGCCTGTTGTTGTAATGGCCGAACTGGCGAACCCTGAGCAGGTGCATCTGATGCTGGAGTCGGGCGTGGTCGCGTATTTGCTTAAGCGCACAGCTAAGCAGCATCTGAGTAGCTGTTTGCAGGAGATCGCACGGGATAAGCCGTATTTACCTGATTCAGTGAGTGAGTCGCTTTATAGATACCGTAATTCTGAATTACCTGAATATGAGGTGATTGATGCAAAGTTAAGCGACCGTCAGAAAGAGGTTTTGGTGCTGCTGGCAAATGGTTACTCTAATTCTGCTATAAGTGCTTCGCTGGGTATTACAGAAAGCACGGTTAAGTCGCACGTATCAAAGTTAATGAATACTTTTGATGTTGATAACCGTACCAGTTGTGCTGCTGAGGCAAAGCAGATGGGGATTCTGTAATAGATTATAAAGCTGAGCAACAGTGTTGGGGTAGATTCAACGGCTTTAACTGTTAAGTCGTTTGTTATTGAAGGGGCTAAATAGGCGAGTGCTGATCTGTGGCGGGCCTTTCATGAAGCTCAGTATCTGTCTTTTACTTAGTTGCCAGGTCAAAAACTCAAAATATCGGTTGAAATGGTGGGTCGATTTACCTAATATACTGCGCATCAAGTCACGGGCAGTATTGAGCGATACCAAAGCTTAGTAAGAGCTGGCTGTAACTAATTGATTTATGCGGAATTAGCTCAGTTGGTAGAGCGGAACCTTGCCAAGGTTCAGGTCGTCGGTTCGAGCCCGATATTCCGCTCCACTTCTTGTAAGTGGGTGATAATCTTTGATGAAAACTGATCATTCCTGGTCAGGGTCTTTGCGGAATTAGCTCAGTTGGTAGAGCGGAACCTTGCCAAGGTTCAGGTCGTCGGTTCGAGCCCGATATTCCGCTCCAATCCCATAAAGATTTCAAAGGCGCGATGGCAGAGTGGTCATGCAGCGGACTGCAACTCCGTTAACGCCGGTTCGATTCCGACTCGCGCCTCCATTTCTCTTCTTATCTGTCTGTTCTCATACTCATTAATAGAACTTTGCTTGTTATTGTTTGCCTGTATCTGAGATTTCCCGTGCCTGTAGCCATAGCACTTCAAGCTGATTATTAAATCTCTGTGCAATATCTATTGCTGTAGCAAAGCTCTGTGAATTCAGGTGCTGAAATGCCGGCAGCTGATTTACCTCTGCAGGGGTGTAACTAAACTTGCTGATAAGCCCTGCCGCATCCAGCCAGGGCTGGCAGATGCCTGCGTATTCCCAGTCAAGCAATATTAGCTGTGTGCCGTCCAGTGTCAGGTTACCGAGATGAAGGTCCTGATGGCCGAGTACTTTAGGTGTGGTGGGAAGTTGCTGTTGCAGTCGCTTTGTTTCATTCAGCTCATTGCTTAATGCAATGCAGGCCTGCTGTTTTAGAGGGTTGTCCTGATTATCACTAACTATTTGCTCATAGGTTGACCAGATCGCGCCGAACTCAAAGTTAAGATCGGTTGCGGTAACCGGGATCTTTTGTAGCTCGGTAATAATTTCTAAAAGCTGGTGCTTAGCGGCTTTCTCAATAGCTGCTTCAGGTTGGTCGCCGTAGTCCTTTAAGTAGCACCAGCCATTATCAGGCTGGTTCTCTATCACTTCTACCATCCAGGTATGACGCTGCAAAAGCTGCATTATGCTGGTTTCTCTGGAGCGGCACACACCAACAGCACGTTCAGGGGATGCGTTAATGCGCAATAGTTGCTGTGAGTGCTTCGCTCTGAACAGGTAGTTGCTACTGCCCTGGTGGCTCAGAGGTTGCCAGCTATCTATGCCAGTAAAGCTACATGCGTGTTGAAAGTTTGTGTGCTGTTCGTCAGGAAGTTGCAAGAAGGTCTTCGCTTAATGGTTTGATGTTTGTTGATGAGGCAGTGTACTTGCGGTAATAAAATGGGTAAAGCAGCCCGGGAAAATCATAGGCTTATGAGTGATTGGTAACTGCTTGGGTCAGCTGTCACTTTAGAGTAATATGGCGGCCGGTTAATGAAATGAATTTTGAGGAATCAAACATGGCTAAGTTTAAGTCAGCGCTGATGGCATCTGCTGTATCACTGTCTTTAGGTGTAACGTATTCGGCAACGGCTGCTCAGGCTGAACCATTAAATGTCTATACCTATGATTCCTTCGTTTCAGAGTGGGGCCCGGGCCCTAAGCTTGAAGCAGCGTTTGAAGCGCAATGTAACTGCGATGTGAATTTCATTGCGGTTGATGATGGTGTAAGTATTCTCAATCGTTTGCGCGTTGAAGGTAAAAAGAACAAAGCAGATGTGATTGTCGGTCTTGATGATGCATTGATCGAAGAAACCCGTGCAACTGGCCTGATTGCTGATCATAAAGTAAAGCTGCCAGCATTGCGTACTGAACTGAATTGGCAGGATAAGCAGTTTGTACCTTTCGATATGGGTTACTTCGCGTTTATTTATGATTCCAGCAAGATAGCTGAACCTGCTAAGTCGCTTCGTGAACTGATCGACAGTGATGCCAGTGTGATCTATCAGGATCCGCGTACCAGTACGCCTGGTCAGGGTCTGATGATGTGGGTTGAATCCGTTTACGGTGATGATTCCGAAGCGGCCTGGAAGCAGCTAAGTGAGCATACTGTTACTGTCACCAAAGGTTGGTGGGAAGCTTACAGCATGTTCCTGGAAGGCGGTGCGGACTACGTCTTAAGTTACACGACTTCACCGGCGTATCATGTTGTTGTAGAAGAAAAAACTAACTACAAAGCAGCGCCATTTAGTGAAGGTCATGTTGCTCAGGTAGAGGTTGCAGCGGTATTGAATACCAGCAAGCAGCCTGAGCTGGCGCAGCAATTTGTACAGTTTATGGTGTCGCCAGAAGCGCAGCAGATTTTGCCGGTAACTAACTGGATGCTGCCAGTTGCGCAAGGTACTGAGCTACCAGAAATTTTCAGTCGTTTGGCTGATGTAGACCGAATAGGTTTTAGTTCTGAAGAAGTGGCTGAAAAGCGCAAGTCTTGGATTCGCGAATGGCGCAGTGCTGCAGCGAAGTAAGCTGAGTGCCAAACACATATAAGATGTTAGATATATTTTCTTCGCCAGCGACGCAGTTCTGCATATGCTGGTGATCGCGCTATTAGTACTGACCGGCAATATTGCTGTGTCAGTACTGGCTTTTCAGGGCCTGATTGGTTTTTCAGGCCAGGGCGCAGATCTCAGTATTTTCAGTGATAGTTATTTTTGGGGTGTGCTGTCGTTCTCAATAAAGCAGGCAGTGCTCAGCTCGGTGTTGTCTGTTGTTCTTGCCTGGCCGGTTGCTCGAGGTCTGTATTTTCTACCGGTGTTGCGCGGTCAGCAGTCTTTCTTGCAGTTATGTTTGTTGGCGTTTGTAATGCCAACGTTGGTGTTAATTACCGGGTTGGTTGTGCTGTTCGGGCGCTCGGGCTGGCTGCTGCCTGTATTGCCGGATGACTGGAACCTTTATGGTTTACATGGCATTTTGCTGGCGCATATTTATCTGAATATGCCATTTGCTATCAGAATGTTACGTCAGCAATATAATAATATACCTGATCCAGCATGGCGGCTTGCGTTACAGCTGAAGTTAACCGGCTGGCAGCGATTCCTGCATATTGAATGGCCGGTGCTGCGGCCGGTTCTTATTATGTTGCTCGGCTTCGTTTTTATTCTTTGCTTTAACAGTTTTGCTGTTGTGCTGGCGCTGGGTGGTGGGCCGCAGGCGACGACATTGGAAGTGGCCATTTATCAGGCGCTGAAGTATGACTTTAATATCCCGGAAGCACTTAGCTTTGCCTGGACTCAGTTAGGTATAGCAGGGCTGTTGTTTCTGGTGTTATATCGAAATGGCAGCGGTGGCTGGCTGAGTGTTGATTTGCCGCAAAGTCAGTGGCGCCCGTCACCAGGTAAGTGGACGAAGGGTGTTTATATGTGCCTGTATCTGCTTGTTTGGCTGTTTATGTTACTGCCCCTGGTGTCGCTGGTGTTTCAGGCGGCACGTAATGATTTGATGAGTTTTGATTATCTGGCTTTATTGCAGCCGCTAATGATGTCAGTTGGATTGGGCGTCATTGCTGCGTGCATGGCAGTGGTGATTGGATATTTACTGCTACTGCCAATCCGTGAAGCGAGATACCGCGGTATGCGGCGTCGTCAGTGGCTTATGGAATGGTTGGCCACACATACGCTAATCGCACCAGCGATGGTTACCAGTGTAGGTTTGTATGTGCTGTTGCTGCCTGAAGTAGATCTTGATGAATACGGGCTGTTGTTGGTTGCATTGCTAAACACGTTAGCTGTAGTTCCTTTCGTTGTGCAGCAGCTCAGGCCGCGTTTGCTTCAGTATGATATGCAGTACGATCAGTTGGTGCGCAATCTTAAGTTTTCGCCATTGCTTCGGTTGCGTATAGAAATACCATATCTACGGCAAGTACTGATTAATGCGTTTGCGTTAGGTTTGTTACTGGCAATTGGTGATGTCGCGATATTCGCTATATTCGGGCATCAGGATTTAATTACATTGCCCTGGCTAATTTATAGCTACGCAGGTACATACCGGATGAGTGAGGCGGCAATGGCGTCTCTGGTTTTGTTACTGGTATGTGCCGGATTAATGAAGCTGTTTGTGGTGCAGAAACCACTTCAAAAAGCCACTGATAAGATATAAAAATCAATATGTTGAAGATTGAGTCTCTTAAGATACTTCGTGATGATAAATTGCTAAGTTATGACATGAATATTGAAGTCGGCGAACGCGTAACGCTGCAAGGTGTAAGTGGTGTAGGTAAAACCACATTGCTACTGTGTCTGGCTGGTTTTGTGAATGCTGAGTCTGGTTCTGTCAGCTTTAATGGCGAGTCATTGCTGCAGTTAGCTGCAGATCAGCGACCGGTCGCGATGTTGTTTCAGGAGCATAATTTGTTTGAGCACCTCAGCGTTATTAAGAACTTAACGCTGACATTGCAAGCAGTATCCTCTGAGGTTATTCATGCTGAGGCAGAGCATTTAGGAGTGTCTGAGCTGTTGCATAAGATGCCGGCGCAGTTATCAGGAGGTCAGCGTCAGCGCGTGGCCTTATTGCGCTCTCTGCTGCGTCCTGAGCCGATTGTGTTGCTGGATGAGCCCTTTGCTGAGTTAGATGCTAAAACCAGGGAGCTGGCTGCTGACTGGGTTCAGGATAAAGTAGAGCAGGCGGGTAAGACTCTGCTGCTGGTCACGCATCAGGATGAAGATGTTGTCAGGTTGTCTCAACGAAACATCATCATAACCGGCTAAGTGCTTGTTAAATTGAAAGAAGTGTTTGAATAATAGCGTTATCGTAAAAAAAACGGGCAGTTAATAACTGCCCGTTTTTTTTGTCCTGATTTTGCTGAGGTTTTGGTTATAGCGCGGCAATTGCCTGGCAGGTGTCCAGCATACGGTTTGAGAATCCCCATTCATTGTCATACCAGGCAAATACTTTCACCAGGCCGTCAGCGTGTAGGGTCTGCGTTGAGTCAAAGATGCAGGAAGCCGGATGGTGATTAAAATCGACGGATACGAGCGGTAGTTCGTTGTAGTGCAGTATCTGATGATACTGATCCAGCGCTGCTGCCTGCATTAGCTGGTTGATCTCGTCTACATTAGTATCCTGTTCAGGAATAAAGCTCAAATCAACCAGAGAAACGTTGGCTGTCGGCACCCGAACAGCCATGCCTGTTAGCTTGCCGTTCATTTCTGGCAATACCAGGCCAACAGCCTGTGCAGCACCGGTTTTAGTGGGAATCATCGATAGTGCAGCTGCGCGTGCGCGGTAAAGGTCGCCTCCGGCAGTGTCGGACAGGTGTTGATCATTGGTGTAGGCGTGAATAGTCGTCATAACGCCTTGGCGAATACCAATAGCGTCATTAAGTATCTTGGCCATAGGTGCCAGGCAGTTCGTTGTGCAGGAAGCGTTAGAGATGATCCTGTCATTGGCATTAAGAGTGTTGTGATTCACGCCATAAACAATCGTAGCGTCTGAATCGCTGCAGGGGGCTGATACTAAAACCCGTTTAGCGCCCTGATCTAAGTGAACCTGAGCGCTTTCTTTAGAAGTGAATCGGCCGGTACATTCAAAGACGATATCTATATTTAATTCCGACCAGGGCAGAGCATGTGGATCGGCTTCGCTGAGCATGGCAATACGCTCATCACCAATCAGCATTTGATCACTATCTAACTGTATATCTGTGTTGAATCTACCGTGCACGCTGTCGTACTGGCAGAGGTGAATATTACTGGCGGGATCACCAAGGTCATTGATGGCTACTACCCTGATTTCGTGCTGACGTCCGGACTCATATAAAGCACGCAAAATGTTTCTACCGATGCGACCAAAACCATTAATTGCGACGCGTGTGGTCATAGTGCTTCTCCTTTTTCAGGCAGGTGATTTCAGAATATGTACAAACCTCATGAATTAAAAGCAATTTTTTAAAGAATATCGAGATTGTCGACACTCCAGCGCTAGTTAGTTATCACTAACACTGATATGATACATATCATTCAATATGTATTGTGTATTAATAATATCATGAGCGAACACGATTCTACTTATCAGAAAGTCTTCATTGCCGCAGATGAATTGCTTGCGCTTGGTCAGCGGCCTACGCAGCAATCAGTTCGGGATTTGCTTGGAACCGGCAGCCTGACAACCATCAATAAAGCCCTGAATGCCTGGTGGCAAAGTTTGGGTGAGCGGCTACAAATGCAGCGTCAGCGCCCGGATATTCCGGAGCAAATTTTTAATATGGCTAACCAGATTTGGGAGCAGGCGCTGGCCCATTCTGCAGCTGAAAATTCAGCTAAACGGCAAGCGCTGGAATTGGAATATGCAGATAAAATGACGGCGCTTAAAGCCCAGGAAACAGCATTGATTACACAAAAAGCTGTTGGCTATTCTGTGACCGATACCCAAAGCGAGCAGAAAGTAATTCAATTAACTAATGAAAAATTAAGTCTCTCGCAGCATAATCAAAGACTTGAAGGCGAAATTGTGAATTTGCGCGAAGCACATCAAAACGCTCAGCAGCAAATTATTCAGCAGGATTTGCGGATTCAGTCACTTGAAGCTGATAAATCTGCCAAAGAACAGGAAGTGCAGCGCCTGCATTCACTTATCCTGAGTCTGAATAAATAGTCATTTAATGCGGTAAGCAATAAGTGGCTATGAACATCAAACTGTGTGACTTGGAATACTATGGATATATATCTGGAAAAAAACGCCACGTATGAGGATGTCCTGGAAGCCATTCGAGAAGTTGATGTGAATGCAGCTGTGTGCTGTACGGAAGAAACAATTTTTACTTTAGCTAAAGAAGTTTTGGTTAAAGAAAAGCAAGCCGGCGTGACAGTGCAATTAGTCGATGAGCAGGGCTTTGCCGTCAGACAAGTAACCAGCAAAACCCCTGAAGAAGACCGACCAACAGATTGCCAGCTAAGTACACGGCAAGCTGCAGTTGTCCGGGCGCTGGAAAAAGTTTTACTTCACTGTAAAAAAGAAGGTGTACAGCTTGTTGGTTATAGCGATGAATTGGTCGCAATGCCTGTACAGGTTGATCCGGAAGATGTATCCCCAGCTGTTGCGTTAGATGTTGAGACTTTCGGTGTATACCGGGGTGCAGACGCAATCATTAAATGAGAATAATTCTTTTTAAAGAATAGGTTTCAAAATAGGTACTCTCCAGTAGTTTAACTTGAATATTCTCAGTAACATCAATACATATCGAGCGTAACCCGTTGTAAATATTATGAGTGAATTGATCAGAGTTCTATTAGTTGACGATCACCCTGTAGTACGGGCAGGTTTTCAGCGACTGCTTGATAATGATAGCCGCATAGACATTATCGCCGAGGCGAGCAGTGGTCAGGAAGCTGTTGAAAAATACTTCGAGACCAACCCCGGCGTAATAATTATGGATCTTTCCATGCCGCAGGATAATACCGAACGTGAAGGTATGCAGGCGTATGGTGGATTAGAAGCTATTCGAAAAATCCGTGCTAAAGACCCTAAAGCCAAAGTTTTGTTTTAACGGTTATGGAAAGTGAGCCATTTCCGGCCCATGTAGTTCAGGCCGGTGCCAGTGGTTATTTAACCAAGCGCTGCGCACCAGATGAATTACTAAAAGCTGTTTGTGAAGTCGCCAGTGGAAAAACGTATTTTGCCGAGAGTATAAAAGAACAGCTTTCGCCTGGCAGCGGTGAAGAAGGTACGCCTTTTGGACTGCTGACTAAGCGCGAGTTTCAGATATTCTCTTGCCTGGCAGAGGGACAGCCGGTTGCACATATTGCTGAGAAAATGTTTCTCAGTCCTAAAACAGTACATGCGCACCGGGCGAATATTTTACGGAAATTAAAAATTAGTAATAATTCTGAATTGGTACATATGGCGATTCGGCACAATATTGTTCAGGCATAAATATGGCACTAAAAATGCGAGCTTCAGCTATGCTTAATGGCATAGTGACGCCAATAAAACCCAGCGAAAGCGAGGCCAGTATGAATCCAATCCGACAGGATCAGTCAGACCTTATTGTTGAGGCAGACTTTATGTGGCGAGAAATTCAGGTTGGCGATGATATCTATATAGATGCCGACCATTACCTGGATGGCGAACGTAAGCTCTGCAAAGCAGTGCCGTATCAGGTGCTAAACAAAGTAGATTCAGTAAGCGGGGCTCAAACACTGGTTGTTCAGTCTTATAAAACCGGTGAGCTGGTAAATGTTTCAATGTATCAGGTATGCAGTTACGAACAGGCACCGACACCGATTCAAATGGTGTAATTATTAAATCTAAAAGAAGCCCGGTGAATCCGGGTTTTTTTGTGCCTGAATGAAAGTTGGCTGTAGAGAATCTGGCTGTATCAGATAGGTTTAAGATTGGATAAAAACATGCAAGTAGGCGCTTAAAACATCGTGCGGAGAGTTGCGCTAATTAATGTTTTGCGGGGGGAATGTGGCTCCGTGCACGTAGAGCACGGTGTACATATGGTAATTTTAGTAACGCTGTGAAATGGTAATTTATAGATAAATAGGGCGCTTAAAAAGGGCTGACAATGTTGGAGTTAGATAACCCAGAAATAGTCGATGGCTGTACTCTCTGAGTAAGTAACTGGTTTTGTTAAAAAAGGTCATAAGGTATTGGTATCAGCAATAAAGGCTTGGGCATAATGATTATGCTTTTTTGTTTTATTCAGCGACTTAAGTGCGAATAGTTTCTTTAGTCCTTCATTGATGTACACACGAAATTTGCGCGGTGCGATAGCCTGTTTTTCAATTCATTTATTCGTTGTCGATTACTGAAGCTTTATCTCCAAGCTAGCTAAGAAGTCGCGGTATTATCTCTAATTTTACAGATCAACATGATGCAGCGTTTTTCATCTTGATAAGAGATGTTGGAATGCTCAGCATCAAATCCCAGTGATTGGCCAGGCTGGAGCGGGTCGAAATACCTTTGCGTAAATAGTCAGTTATACGTTGAACCGGCATGGCTGTTAGCAATATTCATTATCAAAACCAGCCTGAATCCCCATCTAAATTATCGTACGGAGAGTCGCTCTAATTATGTTTTCGTGGGGTGAGTATGGTTCTGTGCGCGTAGAGTGTGATTTGAAAATAACATAATTAACGTTTAGCAGTGAAATGTTTATATGTAACTGTTAGTCATTGATTGTGATAAATGGTTTTGTAATTCATCGAAGGCATCACGCATAAATCCAAATCAGGAAAGTGCAAGTTTTAGGCTCGGATGTTCGTGGCAATCATAATCTAAAAAAGTATGAGACTAAGTGATTAAGCGGCTTAGAGACTTAATAATCTATGACCATCGTTGATCTTATTGAATAAGTTGGTTGGTACTAGCCAATTATTAAGAGTACATTATTGTTATTATAAGGCTTCGCATAATGTATATTTATTCGCATAAAATATGGGCCGCTTTTCATGCGGCCCGCTCCTCGCTTTCTTCAGCACTGGCGCGGCTTTCAAGCTCTTTTGCGTTGGCTAAAACTTCCTCCCAGAACTGTCTCATATTGGGAAAGTAATTCATCTCTAATGCGTTCTCAGCAACCACGATAACAGGGTTTTCCCCTACTAAATTGGCTAAACGGGTTAGCGTTTCATCACTTAGGCTTGTTCCGTTGTTTTTTACCTTGGAAATGGATTGTTGAGATATTTCTAATATTTGGGCGGCTCTATAGTCAGAACACCCGTCATTCATGGCCTTCAGCTTTGTCAATAGCTTCATACTGTAATTCATCGTAGTCCCCACTAGTAAATACTGTATTGCATAGTAGTAGTGGCAATATGAGAATGCCATACAGACTAGGCTATTGATTACTAACTAGAGTAGTGTGTAGTATCTCCTCGTCGGCTGGCCCTCGCGTCAAAGTTCCCCACTGAGAGGGTCAGCCAAATTCACAGAGCAGCATCTCTCGTTGCAGGGGGTTGGTAGGCATACCACCCCCACATCAACGGAACGGGAGATAGCAACGGGAGAATAGCTATGGGTTTTATATACGTTCAAAAGCAGGTTCAGGTAGTCGCGTTTCAAATTCAAACCATTGAGGTTAACCCGAAGGGCGTTAGCTATGGCGGTAAGATTTTATATCTTGATGGTGGTGCAGAAATTTGGAGTGAAACCGTTGGGCAGGGTGATGATGCTGTAGCTGGTGACTACGTGATTTTTCAGTCTTCTGGAGATCGGTATCGTTGTCCTAAAGACGTTTTCAACGCCAAGTATCAGTTACTGGCGGAGGTGTCCGCATGAGTCAGCAAGTGATGATCAGTTTATGCGATAAAACGGGAAAGATGGCTGAGCCCTGGGCAAAAGCCGGATATTTATGTTATTGCGTTGATGTTCAGCATGCGCCAGGTGAGAAACGTGTGGGGAATATCGTGTATGTGGGGGCTGATATACAAAATTGGCAACCGCCTGCGTCTGATGTTGCTTTTGTTGCTGCCTTTCCTCCATGTACTGATTTAGCTGTATCCGGTGCGCGCTGGTTCAAAGATAAAGGGTTAAAAGCCCTCATTTCTGCACTATCACTGGTTGAGCGGTGTCGGGAAATCGCGGAGTTGGTTAAAGCTCCGTACTTTCTGGAAAATCCAGTTTCTACAATTTCAAGCTACTGGCGTAAGCCTGACTTTACGTTTAACCCTTGTGATTTTGGTGGCTATCTTCCGAATGGTGGTGATGCTTACACTAAAAAAACATGCCTGTGGGTTGGTGGTGGTTTTGTCATGCCTGAGTTTAAAGCCGTTGAGCCGGTAGAAGGCAGCAAAATGCACCTCATGCCACCAGGGCCGGAGCGCGCAAATTTACGTAGCGCTACTCCTGAAGGTTTTGCAAAAGCTGTATTCGAATTTAATGGTGGTTCTCTATGAATTGCCCCAACTGTCAGCAGGAAATGAAGCGCTTCAAAGCTCGTCATGTTAGAAAGCAAGGTATTCCAATGTTTCTTTTTGGGCCTAAGCTGCCTGATTCCATAGAGTGGGTACCGCAGTGCTTCGAGTGTGATCCGTGCGACCTGCGCATAATTGACCAGTCAGGTGAGTATCTGGGAGGTGATCAACATGCCTCTTGATTCAACCAATTCACATACCCCGCCTAGCGCGGGTTTTTCTTTGCTTGCAAAACAGACAGGCAAATTTACTACCATCGAAAAAGCCGATTATCTCGAATCGCCGCTGCCACAATACTACGCAGACGGGCTGCCAATCGGTGGGCGTGGGCCAGCGATCAGCGAAGCGGATCGCAATAGGCTAGTCAAGGCGGCCAAATGTCCGACAGGCTCTAAAAGCCCGGATTCAGCAGCCAAACGCGCAGAGTTCGAAGAACAACAAGCCAAAGCCATCGACAACCTGAAACTGGCGAAAATGCTGGGTGTTGGCGATGTTATCAGCAAGAAACAGGACGTTTTTCCGGAAAATTACGGCGATGTGTTCCGGGAACGAGGCACCAGCTTCGATCTTGCCAGCTTATTGACTTCCGGCGAACTGAAACCGGTAGTTCGTGAAGCTGAAGCCAGTGAAAAACGTGCTTTCACAGTGATTAGCCACCGTGAGTGGTCTGGTGAATGCCGCATACGCACTCAGGTTGAAATGTGCAATCAACTGCCACCAGAGCAGGAAGGCGACAGAATCACAAATACTCTCAGTTTGTCCGGCGCATCAAAGATTGCTGACTCTTGCCAGTATATGCACCTGAAGCACGGCGGATACCGCACCTTTCAAACACTGACTTTCGATGATGCAGGCCGCTGCCGGGTTGATATTCGTAAGGCGTCCGGGCCGTTCGTAGAATTGAACACTGATAAATTCAAGCAGGAAGTTATAACCGCTGGCGTTAAGGTTGCAGGGCTGGCAAAACGTGAAGGCATCAAGCCTGCCGGTGTACGCGGTGTTAACCAGTGGAATGACCATAAGCTGAACGCTGATGCACCTGACGCCACATACACACCGGTAATGCTGATTGATGGCCGTTACTACGCGGCTCCGACTGGGGATGAAGGTACAGACGTTACTTATGCGTCTATTCAGAAAGAGATTGGCCGCTATTTCGATGCTATCAATAAAATGCGTCAACGTGGCTGGGTAGCAAAGAAACGTTACCCGTGGGGCGAAGTAACCTGTTTTGAAAGGGAAGGCCAGTCAGTAGCCGAAAAGCCAAGTCAGGTTATCGACATAAAAGGCTATATGGCAGAAAAAGAGATGCGGGTTAAGCGCTTGCCGGTGCGTTATTGCTGGGTCGTAGAAAATCCGACTAACACACGCGGCCAACGCAATCCGCATGTGCATATCCTGATGGATTGGCGGGTTAAATTCTCTCACTTTGCCAGTTGGGCAGACCGGATCGAAAGCCTCTGGGGTCAGGGGTTCGCCACACTGGAAAAAATCAAAGATTCAGAGTGTGCCGGTGCCTATATGGCCAAAGCTGCCGGGTATCTGAGCAAAGCTGCCGGTGACAGTGAGCAAGGGCCGGTAAAAGGCAACCGCTACGGTATCAGCGCGTTAAGCCGTGCGCCGGGCTGGGTTGCTGAGGAACGGCTAGAACTGGGCATCATGGGTCACCTGATTGCTGATACGCATGATTACTTTACTGCATTGTATGGCCATCACTTCGCAAAGCGTAAGCAGTTAAAAGAACAGCTTGATGCCACACCGAAAGAACACCGTAAAGCCCGTCATAAGGTCGGTGCAGCACTGGGCAAGGTTCGCCGTGCATTAAATCGCCTGCCAGCTATTGCCAGTAAGTTTCAGATTCTCATTAAGTCGAAAGAGCATGCCGATGAATTCTTAGCGTGGGCGCGTTCGGCTGATAAGCAGTCAGGTAACGGCTGGCTACCACCAAAGGCCAGCGGTGACGCTTGGGACGATAACAAGCCCAAACCAACCGGGAACTGGCTATCAGAATTTCAATTTCGTATGCACTGTGAGCGTGCCACACGCCGTTTTATTGGTTTGCCGCTGAAAGTGTATGAAGCCTGCTTTAAGCGTGAACAGGCAAGACGTGAAGAGCAGCAGCAAACGCTGTTTGACTGGTATCAATATGCTGAAGGGTAAGAGCATGAAACAAGAGATTATCAATACTGCAAAGCTATGGGCTGTGTCGGGGGTTGTTTCCCGGTTAGCGGTGCCGGTTTTGTTCGGTCTGGCACTGGTTGCCGGTGAAGGTTCTATAGCAATCCAATGGGGGATTCATGAGTAAAATTATCGGAAATGTTAAGTGTTTAATGGGCGGTAATGCTCAAGTGACACAGGCCAAGCGTAAGGGTAGCCATTTCATGTTGCGCTGTGATTGTTGTGGCTTTGATCAGAGTACGGGGAAGCAGAAGCAGCAATATATCTGGGACAATGCAAAGTGGGTTGATGGCATCCCGCCAGCCCCTGTGAATGTTGATGTAAATAAAGGGTCTGAGACCGTTAAACCAGCCGAAAAACAACCGAAAGCTGCTGCTGATTTTGACCCAACAGAACCACCGAAAACGGTTGAAGATAAACCGAAGAAGAAAGGCGGCGTTATTGTCGCAGTAGCCGGTGTAGCTGCGCTGTTAGGTTTGGGGGTGGCACTTGCAAGAGCATGATAACGGTCTAGACGGTCAGGAACAGCCGCTTGAAGGTGTGCTGGTTGATGATACGGACTATTCAGAAGCTGAAGCGTTGGTATTCGGGGCTGAAGCAGCCGAAAGTAAACCGATTGAAGACGATCAGGAAACGGTTGATTCGGTTGATGCTGAGAATTCCGCAAGGGGTTTAGTTCGGGCTGCAATGCACGGTATGAACTGGCTCTTACGGTTAAAAGACAGCCGTGTGCAATATGGTCAAGATGTTATTCAAAGGGCTGAAGACGAGCTAACCCCGGCACTGGTTAAACATGGCATTGGCAGCACTGGAATTACGCGCTTTGGTGAAGAGTTTCAGGCCGGGGCATTCTTGATTGAATTGGGTCTAGGCACGGCTAGCGCTATCCGTCAGACCCGTGAAGCAGACGAAGCAGCAGCCAAAAAAGAGGAGGGTGGTTTTAATGGCTCGGAACCCCAACGGCTCACTACCTAACCGAAATACGCTCTACCTCGGTCGATCTGGGGCTGGTAAGTCTCAGGCCTTGAAGCAAAACGCTGATATTCCGCGCCAAGGGGCGCGGGTTGTTCTCTACGATCCCAACGAAGACCACCGGGCGCATCGTTATAGCACCAAAGCAGCATTTGGTCATGCGGTGTTACGTGCCTTGCGCTCTGGTAAGGGTTTTAGAATTGCCTATACAGGTGGCAGCGGTGAGGCTGATCATGAATGGTTCTGTCAGTTCGTGTTCTCAATTCTGGATGGAAAGCACCTCACTTATGTAATTGATGAAGAGTTGGGTGGCAGTAGTCAGAGAAGTGGCTCAGCGGCGTTTCATCATGGCGTATTGCTGAACCAAGGGCGTAAGTTCGGTATGCGTTACCACGGTGTCATTCAGTTTGCGCAGGAGGTGCCAAAAACGGTGTACCGCAACTGTGAAGTGATCTATGTCGGGCGGCTTGATTTGGCGGCCGCTAAGCTGCTATCGCAGGAAATCGGGGTTCCTGCTGATCAGATCGCCAGTCAGCAGAAGTTACAGTTCTGGGTAAATGACTCGGGTGAAGGCTTTGAAGCCAGACAAATTCAACTGAAATATAAGAAAGCAGCGTAACTAATTGTTTTATTTAACCAAAAAATTAACCGAAGTGACCGAAAAGTTAACCAAACTCTAACCGAAGTGGGCTCGACTAACCCAACCGTCTGACCTCTATCGTGGCGTCTCTTTTATGAGCAAATGACCACCTTAGAGGTTTTTTTATATGCAAACGAGCATGCAGGATAAAGGCAAGGAATTCGTTAATCGTAACGTCAGTACGCCTATTATCGTATCAACTGTGATTGGTTTTGCCGTATTCGGCGCTATTACCTATTTCGCTGTTAAATCCGGTGTTGGCCCGTTGAAAGACGCTGCCAAAATTGCAAGCGGGGCTAAGTAAATGACCCGTATTCGCGAAGATATTCAAATCATTGAAAACGCGACCGCTGGTCAGCGTTGTATTGTCCGTCCAATCACTGGCCGTACATGGCTCGATTGGCACATTGAGCATGGTGGTCTGACACTGGCGCAGATTACCAATATCAAGGTGCTGCTGGTGTCTGCTAATCGCACGCTAACCCTCCAGGAATACAAAGATGGTGCGGAACTTGATGAAATCAATAAGCGCTATGGCCGTAAAACTGAAGCCGGCACGCTGTCATTCTATTTCCGCCGTCCTGAGATGGAAACTGAAATGGAACGCATGGCGTATGCGCTGGGAACTGGTGGCCTGTCCATGGTCCGGGTTGAGTTCGACATTGCGTCTGGCACAACTCCAGTAATCAAAGCATGGGGCAAGAAAACCGCAGAACGTCCGGTTCAGTTGGGCTATCTAACACAGGTTGTTGCACATAACAGCGGTGGTAATGCTGAAGGTGACAATCACTTTGACTCTATTGATTTGCGTGACCGCATTGCCGCCATCCACATTAAGAATGACAAGGTGTTGAAAGCTGAATTACGGGTTGATGATGCCATTGCTTTCAATCTGGATCGTGCCCGTGCTGACTTTGATCAGGAAGGCGCTGTGGTGCCGCGTGTGCCATATGCGGCGGATAAAGGTTTCTGTCTGGACTTCCTGCAAGCCGGTGTAACCGATGAAACGTTGGTAATGCGTGATGACAAAAAGGGCTATCGAGTTCGTCAGATGCGTCTGACAACTACGCTCGGTGCAAGCGCCAATTCTACCGTTCGCTATGTCACCGAATACATTACCTCGTGGAATGATCTGGTGCGCCCGGCTGCTCAATTCGCATAAATAACAGGGGCGCGGTATGTGCCGCGCTTAGGTGAAATATGAGTATGCAAGATGACGATCAGTCGTTTTTTGATGTGTCGCTGTCAGACATTGGCAGCATTTATCTGCAAGTTGAGCAGGCAAAAGCCGAGTCGAAAGTAAAGCAGATAGAGGCACAATCCGCGAACCAGCAGCAGGCATTACACGCGCCCAGTGTGGACTCCATGCAAGACGCGATCAATATGCAAAATGCACAGTACAGCAGCGTAGAAGGTTACTGGGATCGCATTCCTAAACCGTTGCTGTATGGCTCAGCGGCATTGCTGTTTGGTGCGGTGCTGATAAAGGCGGTTAAGAGTGTTTAGCGCTGGCGGCGGCATGAGCGCCAGTGCTACGGCAACCAATGGTGATCAGACCAGTAAAACCAATTACGACACCAGTACAGGCAATGTTTCAAATGGCGGAATCACCATCAATCCGGGTGGTTTCTCATTTGATGCTAAAAACCCTGTGCACTTGGCGGGTGCCGCATTAGCGGCGGTATTGGTCACCGTTCTGACAGTGAAGGCGTTGAAGTAATGACAGCAGTGAAGTGGGTACAAATCGAATGGTGCGATGAAGCGGCAACCACGTTACAACCCGCGTTCGCTGGTGATGAAATTGCTATCAAGCTTGATGTGGAACGCGGTTTTGCAACGCTTTGGCACGTGCCAGAGCATGGCTATATCGTGACCCGATTGGAAGATATTGAGCCGGGTGTGCAGGAACTGGTGCTTGTTGCTTGGGCCGGTCAGAACACTGGCCCGATTGTTGAGCACGCACAGAATGTCTGTCAATCAAAAGGCATTCAATCAATACGGTTTCACACGCACCATCCCGAAAAATTAATCAATCGCTTTGTAAAGCGCTGGGGATTCGGGCGTGTGCAAACTGTCTATCGGTGGGAAAGCTAATGTCCAGTAGTTCAAAACAAAGTTCGTCCAGCAGCCAGACAACGACCAATAACACCACCAATGAAAGCTTAAACGCTTCATTGTCTGGTGATATGGAAACGGGTTCTGTTGCCGTTGCTGGCGACGAAATAGCGCTAACACAGCACATTACAGACGGTGGGGCGTTTGATGTGGTGAAAGATGCGCTTAACGGTATGGGTACGCTCATTACCGAGTTAAACGAAAATCAGGCGGTTGTGTTAGGTCAGGCGAACCAGTTGGCCAGTACCGCTATACAAAATGTGGCGTCTGCCAACGGTGTTGAACCGATTGCGCCGCCGATGACTGAAAAAACCAAGATTGCTATAGCCGTATCTGCTGCCGTATCGGTGCTGGGTGTGGCTGTCGCAGTTGTTAAGAGTCGGGGTTAAGTATGCAAATTACCTTACAGGGCTATGAACAGAAGACCCTAAGTCAGGAAGGTTCAAGCCTGTATCTGATCAATGCGAAATACCCGGTGAAGGTTGAGTTTCGTGAATTGAGCGGAACGATTCAGTCAGAGCAAGTTTTGCAGTCCGGTCAGGGCTTAAAAGGCGTTGAACGCTTTGAAAGTATCCGTCTGAGTAATCAGTCAGACCAGCCGCAAACCATTGAATTCTACTTGGGTTCAAAAGACTTCATTGATAACCGGGATACCGGCGTAGTAACGCTGGAAGCCCCTGCAAATGTGCAGGAGTTGATAGATGGATCGGCGAAGATTAACCGGGTTTCCAGTATTGGAAAAATTGATGAAATAGCCCCGCTTGATCTGACCGGGCTAAGCACATACAGAAAGGATGGCAGTAGTACAAGCTGGAACACTCTGGTCACGCCTGCGGCAAACGTCAACGGCGTTATTGTGCATTATGCGGATTCTCGGGCCGCACGTACCCGGTTAATGATTAAGCAAAGCATACCGCTCGACTTTAACGATAATGCCGCTACGACATTATTGGAGACTTATTGGTGGACCGCGGCGGCAAACGCACCATCCGCAACGCTTAATCGGGCTGTGCGTATTCCTGTTGGATACGGGCTTTATTTTAAGAATTTTTCTGACTCCTATCCGGCCATTGCAACCGTTCATTATGAGGTGCTCTGATGAGTGTTTTAGAAGATGTTTATGCCTTTCAAAAAACGGCGGCAGCGGAAGGGCTGACGTTCGAACAGTGCGCTGAAGAGGTGATCAGGCAAAAGGCTGTTATTGAGCAGTTGCAGCAGCCTGTTTCACCAGCAGAAGACGCGGCAGAGTATTTGCTGAGCCTAAAAGCTGAGCGGCTGAGCTGGGATGAAAATAAGCCGAAATGGTCCGAGAACATGCCGCTTTGGATTGCTTCAGTAGCGGCCTTAGATGATCAGATACGGGCGCTTGAAAATGGTTAACGCTGGTAGTTTGGTGGCGCTGTCAGCGGCGGCTTTACTGGTTGCAATTGCTTTGCCCAGAAAGCCGTTAGCGCCACCGGTGACGGTTGCCGAACCAATGAATCCAGTCGCAGAGCCTTTACCGGAAACAAGCCTATTGGGCTTGTGGGAAGGCGTTAAAAAACAGGTTGTACCTGTTAAATCAGATAAGAAGGATTATTCAATCGTGTACGCAGAAAAACGCGGGTTACGGAACAATAACCCCGGCAATATCCGTCATGGTTCACCATGGCAGGGTATGGCTGACGTTCAGAAAGACCAGTCATTTATTACCTTTCGTTCACCTGAGTACGGAATCCGTGCAATGGCGCGTGTACTGGGTAATTACCAGAAGATTCACGGTTTAAATACTGTGCGTGGTGTGATTGGCCGTTGGGCACCGCCCGTGGAAAACGATACAGACAGCTATGTAAATGCCGTGGCGCGTTCGCTGAATGTATCACCTGATCAGACCATCAATGTGCAGGCGCATATGCTGCCGCTGATTAAGTCGATTGTGCACCATGAGAACGGTTTGCAGCCTTACTCTGATGCGCTGATCAAAGATGGCATTGCGCTGGCTTAGCAGGGGGCTTATATGGCAATCCTGAATAACAAGCAATTCACAGTCATGGGGGTGCTGATCGGTGTGGGTGTCTGGTACGCCTCCCGTAAAGTGGGGTCAGTGGCTGAAAAGGCAATTGATGCCGTTAATCCGCTGAACAATGACAACGTTATTTCAAGCGGTGTTGATAGCGTGGGCGCTGAGATTACCGGCATTGAAAACTGGAATCTGGGCGGCGCTATTTATGACGGTGTTAACAGTGTCCGTGGCTTATACGGTGATTCTGATGCGGATCGCATGACCGAACGTGAAACGGAGCTGAGGCGGCAGCATGAGTTGGTCGCAAAATTTAAAAGTGTTGGAGGTGGTTTCTAATGGGTGAATGGTTTAAAGATCGTGTGAAAGAGCGCTCTACATGGCGTGGTCTGGCAATTCTGGCAGGTCTGGCCGGTGTGGCAGTTGATCCGGTACAGATTGAAATGATCGGCATGGGTGTGGCTGGTGCGCTTGCAACGGTTGAAGCTGTGACACAGGATAAGCCTGTAAATGGCTGATTTAGCAACGCTGATTCAGACAGGAGATATAGTGCCATTGCTGTTGATCCTGTGGCAGCAAAATGGCCGGATAAAGCTTTTAGAACGTAAGACGTTCGGTTTATAAAAAAGCCCCATAACGGGGCTTTTTCATTTCCATGCGAAATGATTATGCAGTCTTTTTCTTGGGTGCAACCTTAAGTACTCGGCGTTCCTTCAGACTATCATTGACATACACTCGCAATTCTCGCGGCAGTGAAAGCCGGTTTTCAAGCTCTTTAATCCTGCGGCGACTGATTACAGCTTCACCTTCAAGTAGCCTGAAAAGCTGCTGAGTGAGTGCGTAATTCTCTAAATCAACATGATGTAGAGTTTTGCCATCGGGTGATATTAAATGTGAGTTCTCAGAATCAAAACGCCAGCCATCCGGCCAGCCGGGTACTTGTCCTAATGCCTTGATGCAAAGTAATTCACGTAAAGGGCCTGTTAGGTATTTAACCGGGTCTTTGATGATTCTATAAGCATGACTCTTTGATATGCCAGCGAGAGTGACAATCTGATCGGCCGTCAGAAAAACTACACCGTTTCCATTACACAGGTGTAGCTTTTTCGCATACAAGTGATTTTTATTCCATCCGTTATTTGTATGATTATTTTTAATCGCCATTTCCGTTCCTAATTAATAAATTTCATCTTGTGGCGACTGGCCAGTACGCGGGCCGAATACTGCCACGTAGGACGCGGATACCGTTTAAAAATGGGTCTCAAAATGAGAAAACGATGGTATGTAAGCACGTATTTACATGCTTTATAGCTCTCGCAATAGAAATATATAGACTTCGCATAATGTATATTATGTTAAATAGGATGTAGAAATGGACCATCCCGTTACAGAATATTATGCGCAAAATTTACTGTTTGAAAATGGGCTAAAAGTCTCCCCCCAGATCACCCAAAACCGTCAGTTTTTTGGGGTCATATTCTCGGTTAACCTGAATTGTCGCTGGCCAGCGGTTCCGAGCAATGTTGTACATGGAGAGACTGATTAACATGAAAATTAATCAAGCAAGCCGAATCGCCAAATTAAAGAAGTTTCATTTACAAGATCATTTTAGAGTCAGGTTTCTGACTGCCAGTGACTTAACCCGCCATTTAAATGTAAGCCTGTCCCACGCATACAGACTTATTAGCGGTGAATCTACGCTGACAGATACACAGCGGCAAAGTCTGCGCTGTACAGTACTTGGTGCGGCTCCCGGTTGGCCTGAAGGCTGGTATTTTGACGACGGCAAACTGTACGGCCCCACAGGCCGACACTTTAGCCCGAATGATTTAGAGCATTACGAATTCACGCTACAGATAATGCGTCTGTATGAATTGGATATGAAGCGTCTGGTTGCCAAGGTTAACCGGCTAGAAGCTGAACTGAAGGAAATTAAAGACAATCCGTTCCGGGTGTATGTGAATGAAAATCCTAAACCGCGTTATGTTAAACATTTGAGAATTATTAAATAATCATTTCGCAGTGAAACGAAAAAGCCCCGTCTAAGGGGCTTTTTTTTCGATCATATCTATCCGGTAATTATTCAATAACACCGTGTTTTCAAGTTTCTGAAAACTTTCTTCTAAACTCTGCATCGTGCTAAAAACACCCAGAATTGCAGCCAATGCCAAGCCCTGTAATAAAGTCCCTATATTGTGCTGCATATTCCGCGTCATCCTTAAGCCTCTGCCGGTTTATCCTGCGTGATCGTTTCAACAGCACCGATTGCACCGGCAACGCCGTAACCGATCATTTCAACCTGTGTCGGATCAACTGCAACACCGGCCATACCTGCCAGAATTGCTAATCCACGCCATGTTGAGCGCTCTTTTGCACGATCTTTTAACCAATCAAACATAATCACTTCCTTATTTTTTAGCTTTAACTAACAAGATCACCAGTGTCGCTATTCCCAGAAATAACAGCCCCGGACCAATCGTAATTTTCACAGGTACCGGGCTTTTACCGTCACCTGTCACACTGATTTTAAATGCGTTCGGAATCATCAATAGTCTCGCCTGTATGGGGTAAAGACTGGCAACTGCTCGAAGCTGCTGACCTTGCCGCCGTTGTCGTATGGGCCTGTATAGGACTTGTCGTTACCTACAAACCATCCTTTCACTTGATTGCCCAGGTTATGCGCCCAGCCACGAGAACCAAATGTACTGCCGTCTTCGTTAACGTCACGGGTTGCCTGCAAGGGTGCATTAGCAATGGTGCTGGCTGTGTTTCTAGCCTCCCTGCCTGCATCCTGAAGCGCTGACACGACACTTGGCCCTAGTTTACGGCTGTAATAGGTAACGACCACCGCAGAGACCAGAGCAACGCCGACCACGAAGAAGAACTGACGATCAGTCATAACGGCCATGACTAAAAGCCGCCGCCGTAAGATTCAAAATTCGATACCAACTGTTGATTGGCCGTATTCACACGGGCTTTACGCTTAACTTCCATGTGAACCTGCCATTTATAGACACCGAACGCCGCCGCCAGAATCAGCCCTATAACAATTAAAAACTGTGAGTTTTTCATCATTTACACCAGTGCCAAACCGTCATTAATCAGTGCATCTGAATACGGCTGCAAACCGTTTTCATGATGAATAATTGCTTTCACAAGCGGCTTTAAGTGATTGTTAACTTTGATTTCCTGATTCGGAGAAACGCCCAGCTTAGACGCGACAGCATTAATGTAGCTGGTCGTATCATTCTCAACGACGCCATTCTTTTTAGGTGGCGCCCAACGGCTGATAATGCCATTCACGGTATTGATCCCATGCAGGCGTTCATAATTCAGCAGAATTCGGCCCATCGCACGGATACCCCATTCAGGCGACTTAAACGTAATAAATCGGCTATCCGGTTGGCTTTTCGATCTGCCTTGCCATGCCGCACCTTTTTCAATATTACCGGGGTTGTTATTCCGTAAACCGCGCTTATCTGCGTACATATTCTGCACCCTTTCAATTTCTGTTTTGTGCCGGGTACGGGCTAAGCCCGTTGCCCCTAATAATTTGCCTGAAACACTGAATCTCGGTTGCCCGGCGTACCACGCCAACGCAATTACCAGTACCAGTATTAGGACTATTGCTGGCGTTCGGTTCATGCTTGCGTACTAGCTTGAACCACCTCTGCCTCAGCCTGCCGCTGTGCAGCGGTTTTAATCCAGCCATTACTAATACCCAGGCTGATAATTTCAGCTTCAGTTGTAGGTAATGAAACGCCTTCATTCATACAGTGCTGTGCAACAACCATTTTCAGGCCTGCTAATTCTTTCTTTACTCTCACACCGACAAAGTTTTTCAACCATTCACGGGGATCAACTGCGGCTGTTTCCAGTGCAACAAACTCTAAATCTTCAATATCTACAATTAAGCGTTTCATACTGTTACCCGACTAAATAACCTGAAAAATTCGAAAAAAAGTTGCCGTGTATTTTTGCGCCATTTTCCAGAGTGACAGACAACTCCACATAGTCACCCTGTAACAGATCAAGACCGATATTATTTGCAAGCGACTCATAAGATCGTGAGAAACCTGTATTCGAATGTGTTCTGGCCCCGCGCATTGCTCCATTCACATGCACATCTATATAGGCCGCTGCATTGCTTGCTGCAGCTACGTTAATCAGGGTCTGAAATGACAGCGCATAAAACCCCGACACAGGCACAGTCATTCGACCTGTAACCAAGTCAAAGCAACCGCCTATATTAGTCAGCGCTTCAAGTCCGGGACCTTTGTAGACACCTGAAACAGTTACATCTGATCTTTCTGGCAAGCTTCTTACACTAAATGCGGGTCGGTTAGGTGTTAACAGGTAGCCATTCTGAACAGACAGCGCTTCACCTCGAATTAAATCCGCATCCAGCCCAGAACCGTCACCATCAACCGTTTTTAACAAGTCACGTACAGCGTTCGCTGAAAACTCATCATTTTGGATAACGTTAGCAGGCGCTAAATTCCCAACTTGGGTGACTAATGCGGTCAGATTCGTTTGCACCTGATCACTGGCGGTCTGAACCGCCGCGACCTGTGCAGGTGTGGCGATCTGAATCATGCGCATCGCGTCAATGCTGCTCATCGGCTCACCTCAACGACTGAGAATGTCATTTGCTCCGGGCCTTCGTTGTGAACTCGTACCAATCCCGAGCTGTTCAAGGTCAGCGAACCTTCAACACCGTTACCACCGTAAATCTTCAAGCCGCGACCTGCTGTAACAGTACTGCCGCCAATCCGGGCTTTAGATAACTGACCGCCACCCTCCGCCTGAATCAGTAGTTCCTGGCGGTTAGCATTGGCGGCTGACAGCGTTGCAGATTGACCGGCCGGAACCTGAATATCCGGTACATCTGCCAGCGTGGTTGCAACGTTTTTACTGACGACTTCGCCGGTAATGCCCACATCACCAACGGTAACGTCTAAACTCCCCAGCGCGATTGCTTCAGGGTTTAGCAGCGTTACGCCGTTACCTTGCGATGATATCGCCATGACAGCGCCATCACCCGCAGACACAATGCGGCCATCAGAGACACGCACCTCGACCAGCTCAGCGGCTACGCCCTGAAAAGTAATGGTGATATTGTTGAACGGTTTGAACGTGACGCTATCGCGCTCATACACTGGCGCGATTTCGTTCATATCCGTTTTAATGTGTACTTTGCTGCCTTTATCGACACGTACATGTTGACCAGAGGCCGGAAACTCTAACGATTCACCCGGCTGCATTACTCGACTAAACACGTTTTTTTCCTCTGATAATCATTGCTACGATGACGACAGCCGCCACAACCAAGATGCCCAGCGCAAACGGCTGGAAAATCTTCACCAGCGAATCAGCAACAATAGACTGACCGCCTGTCGTCGCTGACTTCGCAATCCGCTCAATTGCCGCCGCATTTCCTGACGCATTCGCACTGACACGTCTAACAGACTCTTCACCGACCCGCAGAGCTTCAAATGCAATATCGGTGCTTCTCTCGAACGCTGATTCAGCCAACTGCCCTGCACGATTAATGGCCCCGTGATCTGTCGCTGTAATATTGGCGTTATCGCCGCTATTCTGGACGACTGAGCCATTTTCTATATCACTGGCTGAAGCATTTAACGTCTTGTTCGTCGTTGTCTGCGTACTGCTCGTTTTAGAGCTCGTCTTAGCCCGTCCGCCCATTGGCTACCTCACACTCAATCACACTCATACCGTCTGACTCTCCTACTAACTTAGCGCCGTAGCGCCGCCCAATTCGCAAGAAAACTTTCTGGCGGTAGGTATGAACGCGGACGGCTTTGCAGCCCAAACCTTGCGCCCATCTGTAAATACTCGGCAAATACCGCTGAAGGTTCGCGCCAGCGACACAGCACAGCACCAATGTATGGTCCTGAATCTCTGAAACAGTAAATAACTGGCCATTCCAACTCAGCGCCAGTAGTTCACCTTTATTCACATCGGCGGCTATTTCATCTCGATCACCGCCCAGTGATACCCCTAAAGTCTGCTCAAGATCAGGCGACCATTTCAGCCGCCTTACCTCAATGCCAGTTACTTTTTTTTTCGACGGGTTAACCAGAGAAAGACCACAACGGCAGCAGCGACAAGCGCCACCATCACCCACGGATTATTCCGGTTGATGGTTAAGCCGCCGTTATTAAACATGGTCCCGCCATTGCGAGAATCACCGGATTTAGCATCGCCAGCCGTGGCAGCGCCGCCCGTGATATTAGGCATTGGCATTCCGGCCATTATTTACGACCCCCAAGCAGTACCATCAATACGATGATAACCAGCAAGATTCCGCCGCCAATGATCAGCCACTGCTTAATGTCTGTTTCGTCCGCTTCTTCAACCGTACGATTTTCACCACCGGGGCCAACCAGCGTCTGACGCTGGTTTTCTGATTGCGGGCGAGCCAGTCCGGCATCATCCCGCATATCATTAAGCTGACCCTGAGCCGCGATATTCAGCGCCTGACCGGCAAAATTACCGAGAAAATCCAGACCGCTTTCAAAGAATCCCGACGCTTTAGAGGCGTCGTCCTCTCCATAAATTGGGTGCATAGGTCACCCCCTTAGCTTTGCGGCGTCGGCAACGTGATCAAACCGTCTACCAGAATGCGAATGTTTTCAGCCGTAGCAACTTTCATGCGAAGTCGTAACTCTCGGCTATGCTGCGGGCGGAAAACATCTTTCAAAATCCAACCACGGCGTACGAAGTCAACGACAAAAACACCCGCTTGAGGGGTGCGCTTTTCACGGTTTTGCTGAAACTCGGCAACAGCTTTTGTTTCATCATATTTCGTCTGACCGTCGAGTTTGATTTCGACAGAATCAATATCACCACCTGACAAGTAATAACGGCGCACACTTAAACCTGGCTCAGCCGGTAACGTCATATAATCCACATCACCAGTGACATTGTTCGTAACGGTATGCGGTTTGATCATCGGCACAGTGACACGAACAGGCTCACCATTCGGGCCAATTTCACCCAGCTCCGCAATTGGCTGCGTGGCTTCGTAGTGCACATCAATAAACTTGTTTGCCGTTGCATCAGTCGACTTGATATAGATGTTTAGCAGCACGTTATCATTCAGGGTGGTAACAAGACCTCCCGCCATTTGTGCAAAATCTTGGTTCGCTTCCTGATTACCCAGCTGTAATACATAGATATACGGGGCAGACGCCGCAAACGCATATTCTTTAACGCGGTAATCTTCCATCATCACCAGATCATCGCCAGTCACTTCAACGACTTCACCCAACTGGTGAACGCCGCCAACGTCAATAGTGACCTTTTCAATACCTTCTTTCGGGATATTGGAAACAATGATGAATTCCAGATACTTCGGACCGTTCTGCACTTTTACATAGGCTTTCTGGCCAGAAACGATATTTTGAACGCCGTTTAGTTTACCGGGTACATTGCGCATAGTTTTTTACCCCTTAAACGTTTTTAGCGATTTCAGCGACAGGCTTAAAGCCGGTCTTTTTCATTCCCCAGACGATGCCGCCCAGAACCAATGCAGTAAGAATCAGGGTGAACATCAACTCCCAATCAACCGCGTTTTTTAGCTTCTCAAACTTGCTCATTGTGTACCCTTCAACCTGTGAAACACTTGAATGTAAATTTCAGTTTCACAGGGAACCACACGAAACTCCGTTTCTGTAAACCCCCTATGGGGTAAAAAAATCAGGCACAAAAAAAGGGCTATGCGGCCCTTGGTATTGGTTTGTATTGAATCTTAAGCTTGTCAGGTTCTTTCCCCGGTTTCTTAACCCAGTATTCAAGGGGTTGTAGCTCCCGTATCTGTTCAGGCCGCAATGCACAGAGTTTCGCCATTCTTTCAACGTCAGAACCTTCCTGAATGCCCACAATTTTAGTGGCACACTGAACGTAAGCGGTTTTACTTATCTCGGTACCACGCTGAGTGGTCGCAGTAATAACCCCGCCGTATTTACGCGAACGGTTCAGCAATCGGCCAAAATTGGGCGAAGCTTTACTGGCTGTTTCAGTAACTGCTGCTAATTCTTCAATCGTCATATAGACCAGACGATTACCATCCAGAATGGCCCATACCAGCGCGCACCACGCTTCAAAGCTTTTTAAGTCTGCATCACCGCAATACGCGACACGAAAACCGCCGTTACGCTTTAGCGCGTCACGGATAGCAGCCTTCAGCCCGGTTTTAAACGACGCCATAGTATAAAAGCGGCGAGCGGGATGGTCTTCATCCGGGTCATATAGCACATGCCAAACACCCCGGCGCGGCACTTCAGCATCTTGGAAAACTACTTGAGACTTGCCACCACCAGAACAGGCTAAAACCAGCTTGTGACGGTTTGGTAAACTGGTATTCGGATTTACGGCCACGATTACGCCTCCTGTACCTGAATACGGCTTTTCCGGTCTTCCTGCACCTGATCGTATACCGCCCAGCCAATGCACACTGTCTTTTTCGCCAACTCAAGCTCTTCTTTCCAGTCAGCAAGAATTTTAGCCAGCCAAGGCGGCATTACACCGCCACTTTTCATCAGCACAGGGGTTAATGCTTCCATAAACTCCTTACGCTGCTCATCGCTGATTTCTGCTGGCTTAAATACCTTTTCAATAACTGTAGAAATACCGCCTGTTGCTGCAGCTGCTGTAAGCTGTGCCGCTATTTGCTTTTCAACATCGGTCAGCTCAGCCGGTGCCGCTGCTGTACCCTCTGCCGTCATTGTCACGCTAACCGAGTCAGCCTCTACTTCAACGGCATCAAGGCTATTCAGCACATCGGCGTCATTGCTATCAGATTCTGTGACATCAACGGTGATCGTTTGAGGTTCAACCGCAACCCCATCAACAGCCTCTACAACGTTGATTTCCGTGTTATCGTCCTGCTGCATAGCCCACCCCCGCTAACGTTCCAATTACAACAATACCCCCGATAACCCATTTCAAAAGCCCGCCGCTACTGCGTTTGGCCGGTTTCTCTACCGGTGTTTTTTCCGGGGTTAAATGGGTAATCTCATGCGGATCAAACCCCTCCGAGTCCGGCTTGCTAACGGCCTTCGGCTGCACGGCTGACGCAGGTTCTGGCGTTGTAACTGGAGTTACTGCCCGGTAACTTTTCAGGTGGTCTTGCATTTCGTTACGCTGTTCAGTTTTCTTACAGGTGCTGCAATAGCCGCATTTCTTGAGTACAGCGCTACGGCCTGTTTTACGGTCTTTCACCTGCATGCTTCCATCACAATTAGGCGTTGTGCAGGTTACAACACCTAGAACGGGGTTTTTATTCGCCATGTGCCAGCTCCTCTACAGTCGCTTGTAAGTTTGCCACCTGAGATAGAAGATCATTAACAATCTCGTTTTTTGCCTGCAAGCCACTAACTAACTGCATCAGTGGTGCCCCGAACTGCTCCATTGCCTTCGTTGGGTTCATGGCTAAGCCCATGATGTTTATGCCGCCAGCTGCGACCCCTTGAAACGCTTCTATCGCTTCCATGATTTCAGCGTCAGCGGCTTCGTTGTTTTTCATGATTAACTGCATATAAACTCCGTTATTTATTGCTTGCTGAACAAAGCAGCTCTGATAATTCTTCTGAAGCGCCTTCTGTTAACATATCTGTCAGTTCAGAGGGCAAGCCCATTTCAACCGCCGCATCTATTAATTCTGAGATGCTGACCGAACAACACTCTCCACGATCCAAAACCGCGGACACACGATCACCGTCAATGTCTATCCTCATGCTCACATCAGCACGACGAAGAGAACCCAATAGCCCACCAATCATTCCTGTTACCGTTTCCAGTAACTCCGTATCACTAACAACCCTTTGCTTATTCATAGCTACCCTTCTGCATATTGATATTCTCCAGAGCCTCCGGCCCCACGTTCAAAATCGTCACGTAACTGCCAGCGCTCGATTGCCTCCCGCGTACAGTTATTGACAGAACTCCGAGAGAGGTCTGCGACCTCTAAAAAACGATCCATCCGAGTCACCGACCACGTATGCAGTCGGGTTGCCAGATTTACAGCACCGTAAACGATGCCCTTAATGATGTGCTTTGCTTCGCCATAAACGGTTTCACCGTCCTGCTGCTTATCCAGCTGAACAGGCCGATCTTTACGCCGCATGACTGGCCCGCCCATGATCTGAACAAAGGCACTCCACAAACCAGCGTCAGCCGCTGAAATAAGCGCTTTCAAAGTCTGCACAGTCATGTTTTCACGCTTGAAAAATAACCGCTTGAATTCGGCTAACTGATCGAAGCCGCCTTGAGCAGCTTTAAACGAATCCTGCCATGCCCGCTCAGCACTCGCCGCTAGCTCGTCCAACTCTTCACAAGCGTCTGAGTCGATACGGCGCAATTCACGCCATACACCGACAGACGGCCCGCCGACCTGCTGAAACTGACGGATACCATGCACAGACGCCCAAGCGGCAACCCGTTGCGCTGAACTGCTGGCGCTTTGATGGGTTTCGTGGTCGTAATCAACCCCGTAACCGTCGATATTCTTTGAAATGTACTTAGCCAGATAGGAAACGGCGCTGCCCTGTGATTTGTCGATATATACGACATCAACACGGTGCTTTTCTGCACCCGGTTCATAGCCATTACAGGTGGGATCACCGTGTATAGTGCTGGCGTGTGCGTAGTGCTGGCCTTGTGCCTTGCTCCACTTGTATTTAGGGCGCGCAATACCACGTGCATATTGACGAAAGATAACCGGAATTAACCGGCTGTACTTAGGCGCAAAAAACAGCAGAATATGCCAGTGGGGTGTGCCGTCATGGTGAGGCTCAGCAATCCGAAAGCCATAGACGCGCACACCCTTTCTTTCCAGCGATGAACGAATCTTCGCCCAGATTTCAACTAACCACTTCTGACCATCTTTAACGGTGGCATCTGTCCATTTTGGATTAGCTTTATAGAACGGTTTGCGGCCCGGTAACTTAACGGTTTTAATCCGGTGGAACCGGCTAGGTGTGCTGATAGTGAACAGCGCTGCAGCGTCCCCCAGTTCGTCAGCAACGGACTGAAAGCCATCTAACCGAGCCATTAGCTCATTACGGCGCAATTCTGGATTAGATACAGAGAGGTCTGATAATTCCTGCAACGTGAAGGCATGACCTTCCTGATTCTCAGCAACAAGGTTTTCAAGTATCCGGCGATTGCGGGTTTTCTGTGACTGGTGTTCAGACAACGCCCATTGTGACACATACGGAGAACGGCCCCGATGCACAACTTCTAACTGACGAGCGACATTCTCAATCCGGCGGCGTTGTTCTTTAACGATCCGACGCACCCACCAAACAGGATCAAGCACCCTAGCCATTGCCGCAGCCATAGCGTTCTTAAACTGGCTAATCGTCTCTGCGTCAAGATCATCTTTTACCCGTAGGTATTTACTCAGTTCATCCAGATCAAAAGGGAATTCAAAGCCACGCTTAGACACCTCACCAGCCAGCCAGAACACAGCATCAGCGGCATTATTGCCGGTAGTGCTTCGCTGGTCGTACCACACACGACCCGCCAACTCCCGGCTAAGTTGCTTTGTCAGCGCTTCCGCGTAATCCTGCACCGATTCACGCGGCGCCATTGTTGAAAGCCCTACGCCCTTCAGCTGTAAAGAATCCCGCAGATGCCGCAATTCAGTATTTGCCGTGAAGTGATCGCCACCATCAAACAGACGCTGATAGCGCTTTGAAGCATCTTCCCGCAACATGTGCGGAAGCCGGTGAATAATGCCGTCTCTGAATTTAATATTCATATCCAGAAACTGAGGGGTATGCTTTGGCCGGGTGCCCGAAAAGACTGACAGCGGCGCGTTCATTCACACACCTGCCAATCATCTGCCAGCATATCCGTCTGACTAGCAAGCCAAGGAACCAACTTGTCATCGGCTGTTTTCATGCAGATAAATGATAGAGGTTCAAAATTATCATTCAGCCATTTCTTTTCCCATCCAAATACAAAAAGTGACCATTCATATTCTAAGACCAAAAAAATGAACATCCCTTTTCCATTCCAGCCCTGACGCTGAATCTGCTTACCTTCGTCTAATAGCTCTAGTGCTGCTCCGTAATTCATACAAACACCCTCCGATACTTAGCCTCAAATACAGCTTTTGGGCAGCGGTAAATATCGTCCTCATCCAGCCAGATAACGTAATCTCCAACCTCAAGAGACTCATTATCTTTAATTAAGTGTTGCGGGAAGGTTCCGTGGCCTTTAAACCAAACAGTCTTATCGCCTGAGAATGGACAATGCCCAAGTCTTTCTACCTTAAATGCACATACTTGAGTCGGAATAGATTCGTATACGTAGCTCATGCGGACACCTCCGCATCTAAATCGCGCTTGTCCCTGCACTTCCAGCGACCGCTAATAAACGCGCACTCACGCAACACATCAGACCACTGATATTCGGCTCTTCTGGTCTCGAAATTTGCGCTTATCATTTGCATAGCTTTCGGATTACCGGAACTAGCCTGCGCCCGTAAACAGCTGTACTTAGCTTTCCATTGAATCCGGGTTAACTGAACACCTCGCCAGTCATGCATTAACAACCCTAAAAACTCATCATAAATACCAATCATCGCTATTTCCTCGTTGCAATTCCTCGTCTCGTTGTTTGGGGAGCGGTATGCCTACCAACTCCCTCGCAACGAGGAAATGCTGCTCTTAGTTTGTTTTGGGTGTTTGCAGAAACTGGTGAGCCGGTACCCCTACCGGCCCACCTACCAATCCAAGTTGCCTTGAGTTGATACTGCGGAGAATATGATAATGCTAATTGCACTAGCTGTGCTAATGCAATTAGCACTTGCCGGTACCCATTGGTGAGCTAAACTTGAATGAAATTGATACTGCGACCCCAAAATTATGAATAACACACAAAAGTACATTGAAAAGGTAAGAACCTTCCTGAAAGCCCGTGACAACAAGGGTTCAGACCTACATTTAGCAAAAGTAATGAATGTTTCCCGTAGTGCTATCTACCAGTGGAAAACTGGTCGTAGTGGAGTAGATATTCGAGAGGGCTACAAGATTGCCCTTTTGTTAGAAAAAGACCCATTGACGGTTGTTGGAGAGTTGTTTCAGGACGAATTTAAAAATCCGGAGACGAGAGAATTCTTTCAGGTAGTTTTAGATAATCAAAACCACTCAGATTCCGCAGCCTGACTGGGCTGCGGTATTGTTTTAAATCCCCTTCTAACACATTGTTTTTTCTCTACAATGTATATTATGTTAAATAGAGTAGTGATTTTTGTATCCGTATGGTGGCTCTTGTGTGGTTAGGGATTAGAACGCTGCTCGGAATAGACTCTATGACTTTCAGAGTGAAATCTGTGCGTGCGGAGAGCTTCGTTAATTTTGTTTTTGCGTACTGAGTATCGCTCTGCGCACAGAGCGTCGCCTGTAATAAATAGTATTAGAATTGCATTTAATCATTTTGCTGTGAAATGCTAATGTTTTATTGTCCTTATATCCCGTTGATGATTTTATCCTGGCGGTTGCTATAAACATGCAATCCAGTGACTGCATTTTATGATGCTACTTGAACTGTGATCTATGTAGCTGAGCTGTGAGGGTTTCTGTCTGCTATTGGTAAGGACTGATCTACAGATTTAGTTATCAGGTTTGGCTTGCAGGTAATCTGCAACTTCAAAATCCTCGCCTTTCATGTTGAGTCTGTGGTGCTGTAAGAATTATTTGAAGAGCGATAATTGTATGTGTAAAGTCGGATCTGGAATAACAACTGTGCTCACGCAAACAGACGATGCCTGATCTCCGTTTTAACTTGCCTGGCTTTCTCTTAGCTGCCGGATAAGCCTGAAGTTCTTAATTGCTTAATATAGATGAAAGCTGCTGAAGCTATAGTTCAGATTGTGAGTCTTGTTAATTGTGTTTGTATCAATTGATAACAGACTGTGAGATCTGCGGTTTCAAAAATTACCGGATGCACAGTTTCTTACGCAGACTCTTGAATAGAGTTTCTTGTACAGAATGCAAAGAAGAACTCTTATTTAGATTTCATATATAGGCTGGACGACAGGATTCTGAAGAAAGAGCTCCAGACGAAAAACTCCTAAAGAAAGAACTGAGCCAATGTACTTTGAATACTTAGTGTTGGCTGAGAACGGTCACTGAGCATTACAGAAGTATTTGACGTTAAATCACAGAGTTACGATTGAATGGCTTTTATAGGTTAGCAACAGTCAGATGGCTTGATGGAATGATTCTTATTGATAAGAGCGCTTAATCAGGCTTATTTCTATTACTTATTGTGTTTCCAGTAGTAGACACTACTGGAAATTGACAGTGCAAATACATATACTTAGCTTCATATGTCCTATAACGTTCAGCAACTAACTGAGGCTTGAGTCTTCGTGTCGAATAAAACATTTCCTGGTATGCCGTTATTTGATTCTGCTAAATACTTTAATCAGATCCCCAGAAATGCTGTGTTCCCTGATCAGTCTCCGGCTGTAGAGACCTTTGTGCTGAGCTTAAATATTAAAGGCGCTCTTGATGATTATCGCTATACCAGAGACTTTCTGGCCAGTTACAGTAAGAAAAGTCAGGATACTTACGATAAGTTTAGAGGTGATGCTGAGCGTCTATTGTTATGGGCGTGGTTGATCCAGAAGAAATCTGTTGTTGAACTACGCAGACGTGATCTCGAGGAATATACAGACTTCGTTGCGAAGCCAGATCCCAGTTGGCAGGCTGAATCAACAATAAGACGGTTCCTGAGTGCTAGTGGTGTACGCGAACCCAATGAACTCTGGCGCCCTTTTCGTCTAGCTGGCGCTGGTAAAGGGCGATTGAATACTAAGTCCTGGCAAGGTTTGTTTTCTAACCTCAGCGTATTCTTTAACTACTTAATGGCTGAAGACTATGCGCCCGGGAATCATATTCCGATTGTTAAGAAAAACTGTCCGTATTTAAGACATGAAACTGGTATTAATACCGCTAAACGACTGTCGGAATTACAGTGGGAATACCTGCTAAGTACTGCCACAGCAATGGCTGAAGCAGATTCTCAACATGAACGCACTCTGTTTGTTATCGCTACGTTAAAATCACTTAAGTTACGTATATCGGAGCTTTCAGAGCGCGCGAACTGGCTACCGGTTATGTCGCACTTCCACAGAGATCATGAAGGCAACTGGTGGTACCGAACCTTTGGTAAAGGATCTAAAGAACGGGATGTATCTATCTCTAATGAATATCTGACTTTCTTGAAGCGATATCGCGATTTTCGGGGCTTAACCCCCCTGCCTTCTAAAGACTCCGATGAGCCAGTGATTGAGTCTCGCGTTAAAAATCGAGGTATTGGTAGCCGTCAGCTGCGCAACATTGTTGAAGTCGCTTTTACTGAAAGCTGTGATTCACTGCTGAAAGATGGTTTTGAGGTAGAAGCTTCTGAACTGAGAGCTGCTACCACTCACTGGCTGCGTCATACAGGTGCGTCAATGGAAGTGGCTGCAGGCAGAAACCTTGCCCACGTACAGGCTGATCTTGGCCATGGCAGTATCAGAACCACTGATGAGCTATATGTAGATTCTGACAATATGGAACGGGCTTCGAGTGCTAAGGGTCAAGAGGTTTGAGTTGGGCTTTTCTGTGTTTATAAGTTAAAAACTCAACAGCATATAAGAGTAGTTTGTTATTGTTTTTTATTAAGTTGTCTTATATTGAAACTCTATATGGTTTTTAGCTATGAATGATTTTTTTGGTTCATTAATGCAGTTTGGGTTTTTAGGTTTAGTGTTATTATCAATAATATCTATCATTGATGTTGTAAGAAATTCTAAAAACCCAAAACATATTTTTGAAATTTTATTTTTGGGTGCTGGTTTTAGGGATGGACGTAGCCCTGTATTTGATTATGCTTTTATCATTCTAATGATTGCTTTTTTTGTTGGTTTAGCTGTGAAACTAATTAGTAATTAAGAGTATCTATACATCCGATTTTTTGATGCCTGTAAGTACCACTGTTTGCCCTCCCGAGAATAATTCAGCTTTACTAAAGCTTCTACTCAGCGTGATAATTGCCAGAAGCGTTCATCTTTAAAGGTCATAATCACACCGTCACGGGTGATTTCATTAAGTGTCAGGTATTGCGAGACTGTTTGTCCTTCCCGATAGCTTCTGCCGTTAATTTTTACCATTCGACTGGCTGTGTTCTCCGAATAAATGTGCACGCTGAAGTTCAGTTCTGGTAATTCTCTCTTTATAACCGTTGGAAGTTGTTTGACGTGCATAACCCCTTGATAAGGGTTTTTTACAGGCTGGCTTTTTGCTGTAATTATTTTCTGTACTTTTTCCGCTTTAGTAACTGGTTGAATGGCGTTTATTGCCTTATTTGAGGCTATGGTTTGTATGCCAGTAACATGTGCCTCTTGCTTCTCAGATGGTTTTTTCCGGTTAGTTTCAGACAGTATTTGTTGAGGCTTTATTTCATCAGCTAATTGGAACTTAGTTGCTTCCAATTTAACTTTAATGCCTTTTAAGCGGCTTTGGGTATCTGATGAGATGCCCAGGCTATCCAGTGTATTTATTCCCTTCACGCTGTCGTTACTATCACTGGCAAGTTGCTGGTTTTCCGTGGCATTTTGCGGAATATCTGTGTTGCTTTGTTTCTTATCGGTGGGCTCAGTAAAGCTGTTTTTTTGCAGTGGCTGCGCTGTTTCTGTAGTCAGTATCGCATTATCTGAGAAGGATGTTTCTGGCGAAGCAGTCTGAGGCTGTAGGCTGGCTGTAAACAGTAGCTGGTTTGTTACATAGATAGTTATAGCGAGCATAGTGAGTAACAATGCCCAATAAAGGCGGGATGGTTTTTTCTTTGCAGGTCCACTGCTGATTAACGGCAGACTTTGCAGATCGGGTACTGAACCCCGTGTACGTTCTTCGTCTGAGCGTTTAAGAGAATCAAGAATATATGACACACTTCTCTCCTATGGCTCTGTCAGCAGTGGTGTATCATCTGCTGAGTCTGTTGTTAGCTGTATCAGTGTTTTGGGCCCTACTATTCCATCGGCTATTAAACCTGAGGCGGTTTGAAACTTTTTAACCTGCCAGACTAATCTCTGATCATAAACCTGAGGTGAAGGATGTCGTGGTGCGCGTCCCTGAATAGCGGCTAGTTGCTTATCCAGCCATATAACTTCAGGCCCGGTTTTTCCGGGAGTTAAGGTTTGTTTGTAGCTTTCTGGACGATCCCAGAACAAAGTAAAGTTACCAGGTAGCCAGAGTTCCAGGTCTTTAAGTTCAACATAGCGTGTATCTTCTGCAACATAGAGCTGAGCTATTTCGCCCTCGATGGCGCTTATCGTTGCAAAAAAATGCTGGCCATTCGCATTTTGCATTTTAACAACAGCGGGTAAGTTGACTCGTCTCAGTTCATCCAGTCCACTTATTTTGAAATAACAACTTAATCCCTGGGTCTCAGCAGCCTGGCAAACTGCCGGTTGTTGTACAGGATCATAATTTATCCCCCAAAGCTCAAACAAATGCTTATATGCAAGAGTTTCACTTATATCGGCTTGCTCTTCACCCTGCCAGTACCAGTTTGCAGGGGTTGATAATGAGGCAATTGGAATCTGCATTGATTGCGGCTTGGGTACAGGCTTTAAGCCACTCGCACTTTTACTCGGTAGCGATGAGGTAGATGAACTCAACGCCTGAGTGTCGTCAGGTATTGTACTGACCTTTCGCACTTGAATAACTTCCGAATGATTTATGTGCGGTGTGTTTTTCTTAATTGCTGGTTGTTCTGTATCTGTTGGTTGTACAGTTCCAGTTTGATTCTTACTCATCAGTTCTGATGAGTTATGTTTTTGTGTTAACTCTGGGGTTTCAGTTGCCGGTATAGGTAGAGTCGAGCTCGATAATGAATTGGTGTTGTTCGGCTGAGTATTTACAAGTGCCTGTGCGTGACTGATCAACACCTGATACCCCGGATAACCCATAAGTAGAAACATCACAATAATGCTTGAGAGCACACCTGAATACATAGGTAGCCAGTACCAAGGTTTTTTTTGTTTCCTTAACACCTGCTCGCCAAACACTTCTCCTGCAGCTTTAACTAAGACATCAACTTTGACCATGTTTTCGCGTTGAACATACGCGCCTAACAGCGCCCTGTCACAGATGATATTGATAAGCCGTGGAACACCTTTCGTTAGCTTGTATAGCCGTTTCGTTGCATCCATATTGAACAGTGGGCAGTCCACTCCTGCTACTGCTAATCGGTGATTAATATAGGCTTGAATCTCATCCTGTTGTAGCGCTTTTAAGTGGTAACGAGCGGTTATACGCTGATTCAGCTGGCGCAGTTTTGGCTGTGCCAGTAAATCCAGAAGTTCTGGTTGTCCAACCAGGATAATCTGCAAAAGTTTCTGAGTATTGGTTTCGAGGTTGGTCAGCAGGCGAATAGTTTCAAGGACATCTGTCGAAAGGTTTTGGGCCTCATCAATTATGAGTACCGTATTTTTGTTGTGGCGGTGGTTGGTTATCAGATGTTGATTGATACGGTCTACATATTCTTTGAGACTGTCGGAACCTGCAGATATAAAGATACCAAGGTCATCGCATATCGTGGCCAGTAATTCGGTAACTGTGTATTTCGGGTTAAGAATCAGAGCAACTTCGGTGTTTTCCGGTAGCTGCTCTAACAGGCAACGGGTGACTGTTGTCTTTCCTGTGCCGACTTCACCGGTCAGCAGGACGAAGCCTCCGTTACTTCTAATGCCATATAGTAAATGCGCCAGTGCTTCTCTGTGTTGTTCGCTCATATAGAGAAATCGGGGGTTAGGTGCAATTGAGAATGGCGGTTCAGATAACCCAAAATAGTGGCTGTACATACCGGTTCTCCTTTGTCGCCATTTAACTATAGAAGCTTAAAGTTAAATGCGCGTATGTCCTGGCCGGTTATGTCCGTTCCTTTGATGACTGTTCACCAAGTTTACACTTGCTGAGGTAATGTAACTCATACAATACACATATCTGTTGCACAGATTTCACCCACAAAGCAGGATCCGTTACTAGAATTATGCTTGCGCTTCGTGAAACAAAAGCGTTTTAAAAATAATAAAAATCCTCGACAGGAAGTTAAACAGCACCATGGATACATTCATTCAAGGTGCTACCGCTGGTGGTAATGTAAGAAAAGCGGTTTATCTCGATCTGGCGGATAAGCACCAGTACAACATTAATCGATTCCCGTTTTCGGACTGGTCTGTTGACCGGGTTACTTCTGAATACAGGGCTAAAAACTTAATCAGTAACCAGCATTATCTGGTCGGTATGGTCTATCTCAGTTACCTGACGGATGAGCAACGTGAAAATATTATCAATCTGATAGGTTATGAATATGGCACGGTCTGGATTGCTTTAGTTGAAGAAGGTGACCTGGAAGACAGTCGTTTACGAACACTTATTTATGAAAATTTTTATGACTACTTTACCCTGCCGCTGGATAGCAGTCTTGTTAATCTGAAAGCGGTTATGGGCCATGCTTATGGTATTTCACTGCTGCGTGTGGCCAGTGAACGTGAAGAAGATTTTATCAAGACCAGTGAGATGGTTGGCGCCAGCGAGCCTATGCGTCGAATATTCGAAATGATAAGGAAGATCTGCGTAGTTGATGCTTCTGTGCTCATTTCTGGTGAAACAGGAACGGGTAAGGAAATGGTTGCCAGGGCAATACATCAGCGCTCCTCCCGTTGTGAAGGCCCTTTCGTGGCTATTAACTGCGGTGCGTTACCTGACACTTTGATTCATTCTGAATTATTTGGTCATGAGAAAGGTGCGTTTACCGGTGCACATGCACGTACGATTGGGCGTCTTGAGTCAGCACATAATGGCACATGCTTTCTGGATGAGATTGGCGATCTGCCTATGCCGTTGCAGGTTTATTTATTACGCTTTCTTGAGGAACAGACAATTGAGCGATTGGGTGGAAGTGAAACTTTTAAGGTTGATACCCGGATTATTGCAGCGACGAATGTTGATCTAAAGAAAGCTGTCGAAGACGGTCGCTTTCGCAAAGATCTCTTCTACCGTCTTAATGTCGTTAACATCCATATTCCTACTCTTGCTGAACGTTTTGAGGATATAGAATTGCTGGCAAAGTATTTTTATCGCCATTTTGCTAAAGAATATAATGCTCATTGTAAGGGGTTTTCTAAACAGGCGCTGTACACGATGAGTAATTACAGTTGGCCTGGTAATATCCGCGAGATGATCAACCGTATTCGCAGGGCGCTTATCATGAGTGACAACCGGTTGATCACTTCAGATGATCTTGGTATGTCGAACCAGAATGTTGATCATGAAATAGTTTCGCTGGATACCGCCCGTGATAAAGCAGAAGCGCTCGCTGTTCGCAGTACTTTGCATTACGTTAAGGGAAACATCTCTAAAGCGGCTAAATCTCTTGGTATATCCAGAGTGACACTTTACCGCCTGATTAAGAAATATCGATTAGAGGTATAAATTGTATAGCTCATGAAACATATTGAACCGGTTTCATGTTCGTTATTTACTTAATGTGTTGTTTTATTAGTACTTTTTTTGATGGCTCGATCATTGCATTGCTATAAGTATAAGGAGGTAAGCAGCAATGCGAGTCACTGGCACAGTAATTAATCAGGCTGTATCGAATAAGTCTCTTCGTGAAGATTATTCAAGCAAGCTGCCTGTATTAATTGATTCTGATGATTCCACACCTAAGTGGAATCAGGCACTTTTACAAGATCTCCGGCGCCATCAGCAGCGCGCTATCCACCACTCTATTCACTGGTCTTCTGCACCTTATATTGTTTTTTGGGACGAACTCTCAGAAGACTGGCATTCCGATTATCCTCATCATCAATCAAAATAGTCGTGTTGGACTCCAAACTTTCCATATTTATCCCTACTCTTCCGATCACATTTTATACAAAACTGTACAGTTTCTATTCAACAACTGTATAAGACTTGTACAGTTTTAGCTGCTAGTATTGCATCCGGTTTACAGGGTGTAACACAGCTTTAACAGTTAATACTGCGAGCAGGCTAAACAGGCATCCAATTGATACAGGACATCATGTGTAAGTAAACAGCATTAAAGTTTACTTACATTACAGGTGAAATAGCCATACGGAATGAAAGGATCTACTGATGAACAGTAGAAGTACAGTATAGAAAGATCCTCTCCAGACAAAGGCACAGCCTGAGTAATCAGGTATCGCAAAGTTACGGATCCCCAGTAGTTGTTTCGTGGGACCGCCGAACTGCCGAAAGAGAGAATTAACCCCTTCCTTGCAGCCTGAAGTTGCAGAGGATCTTTCGTTATAAATTTTTTAACAGAGATTCTCATGGCTTTAATATCAGGCAACTCATTCGTGCGTGCTTTAGGTACGCTGGGCTTCGCGTCTTGCGTCGGTTTATCAGGTGTAGAGGTTTCAGCCTCTTCTCATTCCCACTCTTCTCACTCTTCCCACAGTAGCTTATCTGATTCGCAGATTGCTCCCGCAAAAGGTATGCCCGCTCATATCCGGGAAAAGCTGGAAAGCCGGCTTGAGCTGGAAGGTTCGATAGAACAGGTATACGAGGACTTTCCGGACGGCAGCCATCAGCTCAGCCATTTTTTAGTTACCGATAATAACCGTTTCCCGCTGCATGTTTTTGGTCAGCAAAAGGCATTGCACAGTGGTCAGAAAGCGCGAGTGCGTGGCTGGGCATTCAAAGGCAAGAATAATGATGAGCAGATAGCTGTTGAAAGCGGTGACGATATACTGATCATGGGGGCAACCGGTGGTAGTAATGGTGGCACAGCCGGAATTATGCAAAATACCTTTGGGGAGCGTAAAACAGCAGTCTTTCTGGTGAATTTCCAGGATGCTCCTCAGGATAAGCCCTGGACCACATCCCAAATTCGGGACAATGTATTTGGCCCGGTAAACGATTTTGTACAGGAAGCTTCATACAATCAGACTTGGCTGACCGGTGACGTGTATAACTGGACTACCCTGCCTCTGGACGGCAATACCACCTGTCCGTCTAATTATCATCTGCAGGTGGATCAAGCCGCTACAGATGCCGGTGTCGATCTTTCTGCTTACGAACACATTATGTACATGATCCCTCCGAACAGTGCCTGCTCAACCAATGCAGGTACCGTGGGCAGTAACGGTGTATCCCGCGCCTGGATCAGTTCTCCTCTGTCTTTGAGCATAGTAGCGCACGAATTTGGCCATAACCTTGGCCTGTCTCATGCCCACAGTCTTAACTGTGAAAGCGGTGTACTTGAAAGTAACTGTCAGTCATCAACCTATGGCGACTTGTTAGACATCATGGGCACCAATGTCGGTCACATGAATGCTTTTAACAAATCATTACTGGGCTGGCTTGGTTATGGTCAGTCACCGGCGGTGACTACTGTTACATCATCAGGAGTTTATGATATCGCCCCTCTTGAATCCAATACGTTAGAAAGCAAGGCGCTTAAAATTGCGGCCGGTACAGATGCTGCAACAGGTGATACGGTCTGGTATTACCTGGAATACCGTCAGCCAATTGGTTTTGATGCGGAACATTTTGAAGACGGCTATCAGCGTTATCCTGAAAATCTTGCAAACGGTGTGATTGTTCACCGTGCTACAGGTGCTCAAAGTAACAGCAGCTATCTGCTGGACATGACACCGGACAGTATTACCAGCTTCAGCAGTTATGATTTCCGGGATGCTGCACTGGAAGTTGGTCAGACCTACATCGATGATGTGTCAGGTATCTCAATCACACCGCTGTCTAATAACAGTAACGGTATCAGTATCAGCGTTTCTCTGGATGGTACAACGCCTGATCCAGAACCGGACACCAATACAGCGCCTGTTGCGGTGAACGATAGTGCGACAACCAACGCGAACACTTCAGTAACAGTCAATGTTTTGGCTAACGATACGGATGCTGACGGCGACAGCCTGAGTATCACATCTGTTTCAGGGGTTAATGGCTCTGCTCAGATCAGTGGCGGAAATATTATGTTTACGCCTGCCAGTGGCTTCAGTGGTGCTGAAAGCTTCAGCTACACACTCTCTGATGGTCAGGGCGGGACTGACAGCGCAACGGTTACTGTTACTGTCACGGCGAGCAGTCAGAACACTGCGCCTGTAGCTAAAAATGACAGTGCCAGCACGAATGCCGGAACAGCTGTGACGATTGCCGTATTAAACAACGACAGTGACACTGACGGTGACAGCCTGACGATTACTGCGGCCAACAGCTCGCTGGGAAATGTGACTATCAGTGGTAATCAGCTTGTATTTACCCCAGCAAACGGATTCACCGGTACTGCGATTGTTAATTACAGCATCAGTGACGGTAACGGTGGTACTGACAGTGCGACAGTGTCTGTTGCAGTAAACGCTGTATCATCGAATAAAGCGCCGGTAGCAGTTGCGGATTTGGTAGAGATCAGCAGTAAAACCACGGTTCAGATTGCTGTGTTGGATAATGATTATGATCCGGAAAATGATGGACTTACTGTCGAAGGTTTCACCCAGGGCAATAAAGGCACAGTTAGTGTTAGCAACGGTGTGCTTATTTATTCGCCGCATAAGAGTTTTAAAAGCTCCGACAGTTTTACTTATACCATCAGCGATGGAGAAGATACCGCAACGGCATCAGTGAACGTTCAGCTATCGTCTGGTGGAACTGATGGAGGTGATGGAAGTGATGGCGGTAGCAAAGGCAAAGGCCGTAAAAAATAACTCCCTCCTTTTTAGTCACATAAAAATTAGTCCCATAAAAAAACCGGCCCATATGGGCCGGTTATAAATTGCTCAGTTTACTCAGTTAACAGGTAAGGGTTCATATCCGGGCTGGGACACTCGGATGGTAAACCTGGTGTGTTGGATACACAGATTGAACAATGGGCATCATCATCATCGGAGACTTGTGCTCCTGAGAAGACACCTTCTGCCATCACAACTGCTGTATTAGAGAACAGAGCTTCAGGGGTTTCCCCTTGCATATACACAGTGAACGGTGAATAGATGCCGTCACCATGCAGCAATGTTTCTCCGGTAGGCATACTTGGGTAGTAGCAGATATTCAGATCTTTGTAGGCACCCGGTGCCAGATCATTAATCGGCAGGTTCTGGTCAAGAGCAATGTCATCTACCAGAACAACATTGGTCAGTGTTTCATCATTACCGTTATTGGTAACACGGATATCAACACAGGCCTGTACGCCAAGAATAGTTGCTTCACCGGTATCTACTTCGACTAAACGTATCATCGGATCAGCACAGCTTTTCTCGATAACCACACTTGGTGGCGCGAAATCAGGGCAACTTGCGTTGCTGTCATCGCTCACGGTTGGCTGGTGACCAAATTCAGTATCAGCTGTTACGGTCACTTCGTTATAACCATTGTTAGGCAACGGTGTGGCTGAATCACAAACCACACTGATTGTGGCCATTGCGTCTTCACCCAGTTGTTGAGGCACATTGGTTATATTACAGCTGGCTACACTTGTCAGTGAATCATCGACCATGAAGTTATCAAGTACTCCATCACCACTGTTAGTTACTTTAACTTCGTACGTGTAACGGGCTCCGTCTACACCGTTATTAAGCAATTGCGGTGCTGAAGGACAGCTTTTCTCAACGGTAATGTCCGGGCTTCCAGGTAGATAGCAGAATGAAATATGGCTCAGACCGCTAAATTTATTCTGTCGGGGGTGCAACGGTGAATGCAGATTGCCGTCGGCGCTAATGCCTGTTCCCCGGTAATCATACATGTTGCCGCCGATCGGCCCGCCTTTTACAAAAATCCCCTGTATCTGGCCATTAAAATTTGACCATGAAAACGTGTTACCGCTTCCCAGAGTAATGTCGACATAAGGGTTTGAGAGATACTGTTCAGGATGTAGCTTAACTTCCAGTAAGCCATCGATTCCCTGCATTTCACTCAGGTCGGAACAGGTCGGGTTACCCTCATAGACATGAGGCTGAATATTGCCCGGCACGCTTGGTGAGCCGGCCCGGTCCTGAAAGCCCGAGTGATGCGCGCTGACAGAAGCGGAAAGAAACATGGCACATACGCCACCCATGGCAATACTCCAAAGGTTGTGTCTGTATGTGCCACCGATACAGCCACTGTAGTCATTTTTTGATTCAGACATGGCTTGTCCTCCATTCAGTTAAAGACTGCTGTCAGTTCACTCTGACAGCCCTTAGAGGACGCACAAACACTGCCCTCCTTCTTTAAGCGCTGAAACAATATTCCCCCGAACAAGCCTGATTACAGCACTTTTTAAATAGCCAGCATATAATGTGCCATTAATATAAGCTGTTGATAGTTATCGGTAATTTTAAAGCGTTGGCGTGATTTATGGCCACTTAGTAAGGCAGGATTTACACATGGCTTATTAACCGTTAACTATATGTAAAGATGATGAAACGGCTTTCTTTTGATGCTGAAAATCAGGAAAAAAGCTGAAGTAAAAAACATAAAAGCGGGGGGCAGATGCCCCCGCTATGTTATGCCTCTGTATTACTGAGTAATCATATTAATTACACAGTTCACAGGTTGCACTGTCAGACTTGTCTTCAGGGTCGCCCTGGGTCAGAACGCCTGAATATGCGGCAGTAGCAGTGTTGGTGAATGTTGCTGTGCCCTGCTCAACGATTGGGCCAAGGCTTGCATCTGGCAGGTAAGTGGTTTTGATTACCAGAGTCTCACCTACATCTAACCGGCCACTGCAGCCAGCATTAGTACATGACATTCCGGCAGGACCACTGACTTTCATAACCGTTTCAGCAAGGGTGTCACTCAGAAGTACATTCAGATCCTCATGATCGCTGGTATCACCGGAGTTAGTGACCGTGATCAGGTTAGTGACCTCAACGGCCAGTGCACCCTGGTGTGCAATCAGTGCGACCCCGTCAGGATCGGCCTGGGTACCACACTCTTTTACAATGGTCAGATCGCGTAACGGTGCCAGGCCACATGTGAGTACACTGGCAGTATCGCTGGTGGAATCATCCACTACATTATCAACCAGATAATCTGCACTGGCTGTAATTGTATCTGAATGGTTAGTGTCATCCGTTTTGGTCAGTGAACCGGTATAAGCCACCAGATCACCAATTGCCATGGTTCCGCTGCCCAGCGTGAGGCTAGCTTCACCTGCGTCCTGGATACCGTTAACAGCTACAGACTCATACCAGGCAACAAAGTTGTTTGGTGTAATACCTGAGCCATCGGTTGCGACGTCAGCAAGGTCAACACTCGACAGCAGTACGTTACCGGTGTTTTCAACCGTACCGCTCAGGGTTGCCTGATAGGTATCATTATTGATTAACGCAGCCGTACAGTTTTTAGTCACATCAATGGTTGGGTTCGCCGCGAAGCAGTCAGCGATTGCCTGTTTGGTATCGATCAGCGCACCACCACCGGTGGTTGAGTATGCTTCCGCAGTGACTGTATCCGTAAAGTTCAGATCTGACAGATCCGGATTGGCCACTGTGTAATGGCCTTCGTAACGAACCACAGTACCACCTGGGACTACAACAGTCGGTTCACCTGCGGTACCGGTGTTGGTGATAGCTGTATCGCCACCGTCACAACCGTCTCCGCCGGTATCTATGCAGAATGCATCAAATACAGCGACACCGCCCGGAGCAGTATCAGTCAGGTCAATTGACAGAGAAGCCACACCGGTATTATCAATGTTACCGGCAAAGCTTACGGTTACTTCAGTATCGTCACCGTTAATATCGGCTTCACAGAACTTATCGACTTCAAAACCGCATAGCGGGAAGGCGCCGGTAATGAAATCTTTCAGCTGAGCTGTAAAAGAACTGGAAGAACGGGTTTCTGCCATGAAGCTGGCAAAGCAGCCGTTACCGCCGACCAGTTCAGTAATGTTAATCCCCCCTTCAAAGAAGGTTTCATATGGGAATTGGTTAACAAAACCGTCTTTTGAGGTATAGGGCCATGGACTGTCAGTAGGATCATTCGGGCCATTTTCATCATTTGATACAGCACAGGCCAGATCGGCACCCGGGCCACCACAGATTGCACCGGCACCGGACTGACCTTCAATTAAGCGTAGGTTTCTGGCGGCACAGTCTAAAGGGCCAGGGTTATTGCTAGCGGCTTTCGGACAGGTTTCATCCCATACCAGTACCTGAATTAAAGGTACAGCATTGTTGGCCTGCGGGAAGTTGACCAGCACCAGTACGTCACCGTTGGAGTACTTGCCGTTACTGAAGGTGGCTGATGTATGGTTGCCGGAAAACTGTCCAAAATCCGGGTCCTGCGGGTCATCAATAATGCCTACTTCTTCAACGAAGAACCAGAAGCCCAGAAATGTATCACCGGCATTTGCAAAGCGGTCAGCACCGAAGTAGACCGTCAGGTCGCCGTTTTCGTTATATGCGGCGGCGAAGGCATCACGGATGTCACTTTTATCCGGTACTGAACCGTCTCCCCAGCTCCAGTCACTGACATCGTGGATATCTTTGTTACCACCGCCGAAGATGGAAATATCCGCATTCTCAGAGACAAATGAGAATACGTCATCGTTACCGTTATTTGTTCCGTTAATTAAGTCATCATAGAGGGTTTCCCAGTCATCGGGTTCGGCTGCAGCACCATTATCTACAGCATTACCTTCGAGTTGGAAGGAACCGTCGTGCACAGCGAATGCTGAGAAAGACGCCAGACACATAAAGCATGCTAAGAGCCATGCCTTTATGTATCTGAAGAGTGTTATTTGTTTCATGTTTCACCTCACCAATTCCGCAGGAAATAATTGCCACAGAGGCATTCGCATCGACAAAATTAAATTGCGCTTGTCTCAAGTTTGAGGTTGTTGTCCTGCTTTATTTTGTTTGGCTACCCTGCCTGCGTTTCCCGGTTGGGAGGTTCTGTTGCAATTTGTTGTGTGTATTCAGACTGAGTGATCTGGCAGCTAACGTAGCGCCAATAAGGCAGCAATCGCTGTGCCAATCTGTAACTTTCAGATTTATATAGATTTTCTTGATTTGTTTTTTTGAAAATATTGTTAAATGTACAGCTGATGTACAAAAGCTTGTGATCAATGTAACAAGGTCGTTACAGCCTCTGTTTGAAATAACAAAATATGCGTGTTATGAAATTAACCAAGGATACATTTCTATATTTATCAGTGAGTTATTTTTGATATGTGAGCTAATACATCTATTAGGAATGAATCAGAAGTGTAAAGTGGCCGGTACGGGACCGTACCGGCAGCAAAGCGTTTACAATGGAAACTGAACGCCTTTAAGCTTTTGGCGGTATTCACGTGTCACGTCACGGGCTTCTTCTTTATCCGTGACTGCGGTTGGGGTAATCATCACAACCAGCTCGGTACGGCTGACACTTTTTCGTTCGCTACCAAAAAACCAACCGACGACTGGTACATGGCGCAGACCTGGTACCCCTCCGCTGCCGGTATCGCGATTTTCTTTAATCAGGCCTCCGAGCACCAATGTCTCACCGCTCTGTATTGCAACACTGGTTTCGATCTGACGCTGTATTATGGTTGGTGAATCAATGCCAGACGTTGTGGTCCGGTCAACATCATTTACTTCTTGTTTTATATCCAGAACCACCATTCCGCCGGCATTTACTCTCGGTGTTACTTCCAGCAGCACCCCGGTATCTCTGAACTGGATGGTGCTGGTGGTATTAAGGTTATCGCTCACGGTTGAGGTTGTTTCAGATGTTCGAACCGGTACCTGATCACCCACTCGGATAGTCGCTGTATGATTATCCAGCACCATAAGGGTGGGTGAAGAAATAACATTTAATTTTGAATCTTCAGCCAGTGCGTTGAGTAATAAACGCGTACCGTTGGCATCAAAAACCTCAAAATTAGCGGTGGAGAAGAAATTGCTTGGCTGCAGAATAGGTACGTTACCTACAGAACCACGGGAAGATTTCCCATCTAACGTAGATTTAAAGAACCACTGCAAGCCGTAGCGCAATTCATCTTCCAGCGAAACTTCAACAATGGTCGCTTCAACCAGCACCTGTAGAGGTAACACATCCAGCTTCTCGATTGCCCGCTGAACTTTTTTATAATCCAGTGATGAGGCAAGGATCAGTAAGGCATTGTTTTCTTCATCAGCAATAATACTCACGTCTCCGACATCCAGGCTGGAACCTTCAGAGGCTGTTATTGAGCTTACTCTGGCCTGTGCAGGGCTTGGTGACGTCTGGGAACCTGCTTCTGTATCAGAGTCGTTAGCGCGGCGAATTCTGTTCGCCAAAGTATTACCCTCAGCGGCCTGCTGACTGCGACGCTGGCCTTCAAATAGTTCAGACAACATTCCTGCAAGGTTTTCAGCTTTACCATTCTGCACGTAATACACGTACATATTCATGCCGCGAGGGTCTTCTGCGCGGTCTAGGCGCTTAATCCATACTTTGACATCGCGCAGGTATTTTTTTTGTGGCGTAATGACTAACAAAGCATTTAGCCGCTCTATGGGCAGAAACTGAACAAAACCGGCCAGCGGACCTTCGGAGGTGTCACCAAAAATGGTTTCAAGTTCTTCGATGATTACATCAGCGGCGACAGTCTGAAGCCGAAATAAGCCGACAGACATCCCCTTTAACTGATCAATGTCGAATATTCTGACGGTTTCCTGAATATTTAACAGCTCATCGGCGGAGCCGGCAACAATCAGCAGGTTGCGGCGACTGTCCACTTCCAGCAACCCCTGTTTGGGTTTCAGAGGTTCAAGAATCTTCATCATTTCTGATGAGGCTATGTATCGTAGCGGCATAATCATTACCTGATAGCCTCTGCCGGCTTCAAAGCCGGTACGGGGTGAATATCCGGCATCAAGTGCCGATTCAGCGGGTACTATTTCGAAAAAATTGCGAGACTGACGCATTACCGCACCGTTGATGCGTAACAAGGCTTCCAGCGTTGGAATTAACTCATCCTGCATTAACGGCTGGCTGGTCTTCATGTGCACCGTGCCTCTGACCTGCTCATCAATTACATAGTTTTTTTGCAGGATGTCGCCCAGAATGGTTTTGATAACTTCGCTGATTTCAGCACCCTGGAAATTCATGGTGATTTCTCCCTGAACGGGATTTGATACCGAGTCTGGTGAGTTGTCGCCAACCATTACGCCATGACCTTCATATATTTCAAAACTGGGAGGTCTGGCGGTTTCGTTAAGGCTTCCCTGGTTTGAAAAACGCGATGCTATTGCGGAGCTAGCCTTTTTGTTCGGTTGCGCCTTTTCTGAGGTGGTTTGTGTTTGCTGAGTGTCAGATTTGTCAGTGTGCCAGGGATTATCAAGTGTCTGACGCTGTCCTCCCGGCGTCATGCTACAGGCGTAAATGAGATAACAACTGACAATGAGCATTATTGTTCTTGTTGAGAGATTATTCATTACTTCCATCCTCGGCAGTTGTTAATCTGTCTTTTGATTAACTGCCTTTTCCACTATTAGTGGCTTTAGCTTTGTCCGGCTGGCTTTACTGTCTTCCGGTTGTTTTGTTGGCTCAGCATTCGGTATAGAGACTGCTCTTGGTTGCCACAGCTCAAAACGCACCTGTTCATCGCCGTCGCTGACAAGCGCATAATCAGGACCAACCTCATCCAGTAACCAGCGACGTTCAAGTGGCATGCCTGCTTCTATCCGACGTGCAGTACCTCCCTGCTCTTTGGATGAAAACAACGCGATGGGGCTACCTTGCTGAAGAATGATGCCGCTTAATCGCCATTTCTGTGACAGGTCCCCCGGATTCTTATTGCCATTGGCATCTGGCCGTGGACGTCTTGATGAGTGAAACAGTGGCCGTTCACTGATGCTGCGATAATCACCGAGCGTTGCTGTGGGACTGGCCACAGTCTCTTGTGCGGTATTTGCTTCTGTAGCCGCCGGAATCTGTGCCGTATTTGTGTCTGTTATTTCCTGTCTAACAGCATCGATACTGGCTTCTTCAGCGTGCAAAAGTGCTACTGAACTACTAAAGAAGATTAGGAGCAGCAGAAGCTTTTTGATGCGTTGAGCAGGTAGTAAGCTTTTCATATCCCGCCCTCCGCTAGTGTGTAGGCGGTAACATTAAACTGTACATCCAGGGTTGGTACCCTAACCCGCACACGGCTTTTGGCCTTGCCTCGGCTGGTTACCACTTTGTCAGGCCCGGTACGGATCGTTGAGCGAATCACCAGATCATCGGTAAAAAGAACCGGACGGTTATGCTCAATGGAATACAGGACTTTAACCAGATCATCTATTTCGGTTCTCAGATGTACTTTAATGCTGACTGCCTGCAAAGGTTCATTCTGTGGCCGGTTATTAATGCTCGTACTGACCAGTTGTCCGCCTGTGCGGGAGATCATTGTATTGATCATCTGTTGTAACTGGGCAGCGGCCAGACTGGGTTTTGGCTCCCGCAGGTACTGATCTGTTACAGGTGTGGCTGCACGTAATTCTTTAAGCTTTGTCTGGTTATTATCCAGTTCAGAAGCAACCCGTTGGTAGACCAGTAATTCATGCTCCATTTGCTGAATCTCGCTGTGTGTTTCCAGATAACGGCTTAACAGCGGTGAGATTAAGAGCCAGTAAATCAGTGCAACTGACACCAGTAGTAGCGCCAGTGCCGCTACCCTGTAGCGATTAAAGGACGTGCGCCTGTGATTCATGGCGCTAACTCCGTTGGCAAGCGGGCATTGATAACAAACCGTTCTTTGCGGGTGCGTGGATTGAGTGTCACTGGTGACGTAAAGGCAACGTCGGTCATTAGCTGTGACTGGTCAAGCATGCCTATCAACGTTGAAGCCTGGCGAGACTCTCCCTGAAGGCGAAGTTCCTGCCCGTCAATCTGTAGCTGGTTAATCCAGGTATGATCCGGAAGTATTTCGGTTAGCTGCTTGAGAAAATCCAGTGTTGAATAAGTGGATTGCTGTTTTTCACTGAAAAACGAGCGGCTTTGGCTGAGTATTCTGAGTTCCTGCTCTACTTTACGGGCCTGCTCAGCGGCAATTTTGGGCTCTTTTAATGAGTGCTTTAGGGACGCCAGTTGTTGTTGCTGGAAATAAAACGGGAGTGTTACCAGTGCTATCAGTAGCAGGATGATCAGGCTGAAGCGCCAGAAAACCCCAATCCCTGATGTTGTGGTTTCTGAGTGAGCACTTGGTAACAGGTTCATACTGTAAAGGTGGTTACTTTGCTCAGCTGATGGCGCTACGACATTCGGTGACACGCCCCAGCCTGCCAGTGTTTCCAGAACAGGATCGAGTGTTTTGCGGGTAATCAGTTTGAGGGCCACATGTATTTGTGCTGTATTTTTATCAGTATCTGTAAGTATCCGGTAGCCATAGTAAATCTCTTCTGCCCTGAAGGGGGTATAACGGTCAATTTCATATTTGAGAACTTCAGACAAATTGCTCTCAGTGGCACGGGGCAGGCTTATTTCGGTTTCAAGCAGGTATTCAGGAGGAAGTAACAGGATTATCTGATCAGCTTCTCTGGCAAAGGAACCGTAGCGGCTGGAGGATTCAGGAGAATGGTCATCGAGAGACATACTACCCAGTAAGGAAAGCTGGCCGCGGTTGCCATACCTAAAGCTGCATTCTTGCTGCTGGAGCTCGGTGATCAGATACTGACCACGGTTAATTAAATTATGCCTGAGCTTCTCCGGCATGAGTTCAAGCAGTTCTGTGCTCCACCACTTCCAGAAATTTTGTAGCTGTTGCAGTAATTGGCCGACATTAGTTTTTATAACGGAGCTGCTGTCTGGCTTATCCATGTTGGTTATCCTTTATTTTCGGTAACCAGTAGCAATTATTCCTCTCTTTGCTGTGTTCCTTCAGACGGGATTGGAATACGGATACTTTGTACCTCATGATTACCCAGAGGCCCCGTCCTCTTTCTGATAACCACGTCTTTGAAAGCTTGGGCATGCTCTGCCTCAGAAGCTTTTGTATGAATAGTGTAGTAGACACCTTGTAAAGTTGGTGGAAGAAATTTATCAATAAATTCCGGTGGTGCCGGTGCAGGCTGTTCAATATCGTGACGTTCCCGCCTTTTCAGAATATATTGATCAACAGCCACTCCGGTGGCATTTGGAAAAGCCAGCAACACCAGTCTGGGCGCTACCTGAGGGTTGATCTGACGTTGGCGTGAATAGACGGTAACAGCGCCGGAAATGGCCTCGAAGATCCACTCTTCCATCCCCAGAATCTGACGCAGTTCAGTGATTGATTCAAATTCTGCATCCTTTGCCTCATACGAGAGTCCGGCGGCAATATAGTCGTCGTCTTCTGCTCCGTTGAGGCGGCGTAACTGATCCTGGTCGCGCCAGTCGAGTACTGCATTTGCCAGGAAATTACTTTTTTCAGGCTCAACCCCAGCAGCAATGAAGAGCCTTTCCAGCTGTTCCTGACCCGTTTGGTTCAGGTCAAACTTTCCGTTTTCATCCTGTAATCTGACTTCAACTTCAATGTCACCCAACATCATTAACTGTAAACTGCTGTCCGCCAGCCAGCGGGACTCAGGGTCTAAAGATAAGTTTATAACGGCCCAGTTAACACCGGCATCAGCAGCGTAACTGAGCCGCGTATGGCTTAGCAGATTGACTGAAAGCTTTGTTTCTGTACGGGTAATCAGTGAGAGGTGCATAGCGATCATTGATAAAAGAACTAACAACCACAACACCATGACCAGAACAAAGCCGGAAGAGCTGCATGCGAGATACTTGTTACAACGCCAACTGCTTAACTTCATAGTTATGTACCTGAGGTTTAATCATCAGTTCTGTCGAGATGCTCTCCTGCTCATTAAAGAATCGTACTCTGATCAGATCCGGAAGCTGCTTTTGCTTTTTCCATTCGGTTTCCCAACGCGGTGACAGGTCATCAGGATTATGCCGGTAGTCGATTTCTAACCGGCTACCCGGGCTGGGAAGCAGATTTACCTTGTTTTCACTGAACTGCAAAAGATCGCGGGCGAGATCAATCAGGTAAGGCTGGTCATCCCCTTCCTGAATGCGAATTTGCTCAGATACCCCCGCTTTAATTGATTGCTGGGTGTGATAGGTCAGATAGCTTAATTGCAGTGTTGGCATGCCATTATCATCAGATTCCAGTGCGATTCTGATCCAGTAGAGATTGTTAAAGTCACTGGCACCGGGCAAAGGCGCGACAAAGGTAACTTCATCTGGATGACCTTCAAAGGCGATCATGCTTTCACCGCCCTGATCATAAAGTACTTCATTACGTGCCTGACCAATGAGCTTTCTCAGCATCCACTGAGCACTTTGCTGACGGTTCTGTTCACCCTGGATATTGATGATACTTTCCCAGTTCCTTACTCCAAGGTTCAGACCAACAGTGATGAGTATCATGATCAGGCCTGTCAGGGTCAGTGCCACCAGAACCTCGACCAGTGTAAATCCTTTCATTTGTTCATGCAGGGCAGACATTACAGCGGCTCCGTACGGATCAGCTTAACGGTATGCAGCCTAACCTGTCGTTCTTTTACGTCCCCCCAGATGACAGTAACGCTGATACTAAGCGGTTCCAGTTCATAAGGTTCGGCGGGGTCATAATCCGGATATTGCCAGTCTTCTATTTCTACCTCCCATCGGTACTTGTCATCGATCCATCCCTGGTCACGACCTGGGCGTAGCGTTGTTTCAGAAGTGACATCTGCTATACGAGACTCAGCGTGTTGCAAAGCTTTACGGTATTCTGCACCTGTTACCTGATTGTGCATGCTGCCTGAGAAAATATTCATTATCAGTGTCAGGGCTATGCTCAGCAGTAGGAATGCGACCAATACTTCCAGTAAGGTAAATCCAGCTTGCCGGGTGAAAGGTTTACTGTGATTAGCCATCAACTTCCACCCTGCCGGTCAGCCAGTCGACTACTATCTGATAGTGCCCGGCCGGTGATCTCAGGTGGATGCCGCCACCGCTTGAGCTGCCGTCAGGGAAAAACAGAATACGATTACTCAGTACAGATTCATTCCGGTTTCCGGTCAGTGATATGTCTGTTCTGGATTCAACCGGGTATACGGAAGTTGCCTGCTGGCTGTATATCAGCAGCGTGCCTGTTTCAGGCTGTAATTCTATGCTTATTTTGCTGCCTTGAGCGATGGATTCGCTGCGGGCAAAGCGCAACAACGCGGCGACTTTCTGGCTGTCGCCCCGTAAGGCCATTCGCTCAGTCACCTGGCTAAAGCCAGGGGCTACCAATGTGGTTGCCATCACTGCTATGACTAGTACCACTAATAGCTCAAGTAAGGTAAATCCCAGCTGATCGTGCCCGCGCATTTTGTTACTCCCGGGCCAGCGGCTTACTGCCAGTTGGCAACGTCCTGATTCTCATCTTCGCCGCCCTCCTTGTTATCAGCACCGTAGGAATACAAATCAAACTCGGCATGCTCTCCCGGATACCGGTAGGTATAGGGATTACCCCAGGGATCCAGCCGTACTACAGATTTTTTTAAATAAGGTCCGTTCCAGTTATCAATCCCGGAAGGCTGCTTGATAAGTGCGTCCAGGCCCTGGTCTGTGCTCGGATAGCGGCCTACTTCAAGGCGATACAGATCCAGTGCCGATGACAGTTCTCCAATCTGTAAGGCCGCTGTTTTCACCTTTGAACCTGACAGTTGCTTAAACACCTGAGGCCCGACCAGGCTGGCGAGTAATCCCAGAATGACTAGCACCACCAGAATCTCTAACAGGGTGAATCCTTTGGTTACAGCAGGTTTCTCAAATATCCGGCGCTTTATCCGGTGCGTATACATAACAGCTCCTCCTACGTTAGATAGGAATATCGTTGATACTCATAATGGCGGCCAGAATTGAAATAATGATGCCCGCAATTATGATGCCGAGCCCGACAATCAGTGCCGGGGTAAGCACTGCGAGTAAACGTTCGGTTTGGTTGGCCACCTGACGGTCGTAGAGATCGGCAACTTTTATCAGCATTTCATCGAGCTGGCCTGTCTCCTCGCCTACCTGAATCATCTGAATTGCCAGTGATGGAAAGCGCCGGGTGTTTTGTAATGGCTGAGTAAGGTGTTTGCCTGCTTTAAGCTCCGATGTTGCCTGATCAACCGAGTTAATCATCTGAGTATTGGTCAGGGTTTGGCGGGCAATGCCCATAGCGCTTAAGAGTGGTACTCCTCCGTTGAGCAAGGTCCCGAGACTACGGCAAAAACGCGCTGTTTCCACACTTTGGATAAGACGTCCTAATAATGGCAGGCGCAGCTTTAAACTGTCCCAGCGTTGCCGGTGGGCAGCTGTCTGTAGCTGATATCGTAGCAATACGATACCAAGTAGTATTCCGCCTATGGCCCATAAACCATAGGTTTGCATCCAGCTGGCAGCGCCGAGTACAACTGTTGTAGAGACTGGTAGTGCTTTATCCATGCCGGCAAACAGTTGCTCAAACTGCGGGACAACGTAGGTTAGAATAATCAGCAGCGAAATGACTGAAACGGCGACTAAAATGACTGGATAAATCAGCGCCGATAACAATTTGTCGCGCAGTGCCTGGCTGCGGGCCAGATAGGCCGCCAAATTTTTCAGCCCTTTACCGAGATCGCCAAAAGCTTCCGCAGCCTGAATCATGCTGATATAGAAATGGCTGAATATTTCCGGTTGTTCGGCCAGTACGCCGGATAATGGCTGCCCTCGCCTGACACCTTCCTGAATTGGCACTGTGCGTTCATGCAGCTTGGGGTCATCACTGACATCAATCATGATTTCAAGAGCCCGGTCGAGAGAGATGCCCGCCTGCATCAGGTCAGCCAGCTGCTCAGTAAAAATTAACAGACGCGCCTTGCTGAAGTTATTGCCTCCGACTGGCGTATTAAGCAGTCGGTGCAGATCAAAGCCTTGTTTGGACAGGGCAATACTAAGGGGAATCAGCCCCTGAGACTGCAGGTTGTGAGCCACGCTGCTTTCATCGGCTGAATCCAGCGTGCCGGCTTTCTCTTCGCCTTCTGTAGTCACGGCCCGGTAAGCAAACAAAGGCATATCAGGACTCCTGCGTGACGCGGATAACTTCTTCGATGCTGGTGTGTCCTTGCAGCGCTTTCCGACAGCCATCTTCGTACATACTGTGCATGCCGCTGGCCCGTGCCTGCTTCATCAGTGTGCCGGCGTCCGCCCGTTGCAACACCAGTCGGCGTAGCTCATCATCCATTACAAGTAACTCGATAATTGCCAACCGCCCTTTGTAACCGCTGTCTGCACAATGCTGACAGCCAACAGGATGATATAACTGCATGGGGGAGTCAGACCCCGAATGGAGATTATCCAGCCCCATTTCACGAATAATCTCTGATAGTGGTGTGTACGCCTCACGGCAGTGCGGGCAAAGTTTTCTGACAAGACGCTGGCCAATAGCAGCATTCAGTGTAGAGGTCAGGAGATACTCCTCTATTCCCATCTCCAGAAGACGGGTAATGCTGCTGGCAGCATCATTGGTATGCAGAGTGGACAGGACAATATGCCCGGTAAGGGCTGACTGAACACAGATACGGGCAGTTTCGAGGTCCCGCATCTCCCCCACCATAATCACATCGGGGTCTTGGCGTACAATAGAGCGCAGCGCACTGGTAAATGTCAGGCCTATGGCTGGTTTTATCTGAATCTGGTTAATTCCTTCCAGATGATACTCAGCAGGGTCTTCAACGGTGATCAGTTTACTGGTTTCAGTATTCAGCTGATTCAGGGCAGTGTAGAGAGTGGTGGTTTTACCGCTGCCTGTTGGCCCGGTGACTATGAGCATACCGTGAGGAATGTTCAGTACCGTATTCAGTTGTTGTAACAGTCCGGCATCAAAACCCAGGGTATCGAAATCAAGTGCAACGCTTTCACGGTCAAGTAAACGTAGCACAACACTTTCCCCAAACATGGTAGGCACTGTGGAGACACGGATGTCCAGATCCTTACCCTGCAGGCGCATTTCTATTCTGCCGTCCTGGGGTAAACGTCTTTCGGCTATGTTCAGTTTTGCCATCAGTTTAACCCGTGAAATTACCGCAGGAGACATGTTGACCGGTGGCGCTTCACTGTCATGCAACACCCCATCAACCCGGTAACGGACCTTCAGACTGTTCTCAAAAGGCTCAATATGGATATCCGAAGCCCTTGATTCTACGGCCCGTTGGATGATCAGGTTAACCAGCCGGATGACTGGGGCTTCACTGGCCATATCCTTTAGCTGCTCTATATCCTGGTCTTCATCATTCGTATCAGGGCTAACCTCCGCCAGAATATTCCCCATCTGGCTGTTGCCTTCACCGTAAAGCCGCTCAATCGCATTTTCCAGTTCAGTACAAACGCCGATGCAGGGCTCAATTTCATAGCCACTTGCATGCCTGAGTGCAGCCAGCGTAAAGGCTTCACCCGGACGGCCAATAGCTACCTGTAAGGAGTCGTCCTGAAGGGCAATAGGTAAAGCGCAATGTTCTTTAAGAAAGCGGAACGATAAGTGTTCGCTGAGTAAAGGCTCATCCGGGAATTGCTTAGCGCTGATCAGGGGTAAGTCTAGTAGTGCTGCCAACTGTTGCGACATGGTCGTTTCTGAGACCAGACCGAGGCGGATCAGCAGACTGGATATAGGAGTGTTGTCAGCATTGGAAGATTTCATCTGCAACACGCGTTGCAAATCTTTTTCTGTCAGGGAGCCGCTACTTACCAGGGCCTGCCCCAACGATTTACTGTCAATGGTGGGAACAGCACCGGCAACGGTTGGTTGCATCTAACTTCCCTCCGCTTTATGAATATGGATGGGCAGAAGTTGATACTGTTTGAAACCCATCCTTTTCGGGATAATTCAAACTGGTCATTTACAGAACAGTAGTTCAAATAATAGCCGCTATTACTGAAACAGCATGAAAATTACAAGGCCGGTAGCATTAAGCTTGAGGAATCATTCTGTGATAAAAACAGGTTGAAGCGGTCGGGTCTGGACGAGGTAAAGTTGGTAAATAATTCATCTGTAAACTGAAATTCTGACGACGATGAATATCCAGTAGCTTAAATAAGTCTTGCTTAGGGACAGATTTTATAGGGTTGAATCAAGCCAGTTGTAACCTGGGTTTTCAGGAAGGCCATGCCTTTTTAAGGAAGATTCGTTGCCTGATGGTCAAATGCTGACTGTTTGGGTGACGCTGTACCAATGTAAGGTGGCTGTTAAGTTCAGGCATCAGTGCCTGTTTCGTTGCTTTCCTTACTGCAACACTCATCAATCAGAAAAGTCGCCAGTGCCAGAAGTTTGTCGTACTGTGGAACACAATAAAGTACACGCCCTTCCCGGCGCTGTTCTACCAGGCCTACCGATACCAGACGGCTTATATGGTGCGACAGAGTCGAACCTGGAATGCTGAGATTTGTTTGCAGTTCACCTACAGGTACGCCCTGGTGTCCGGCTTTGACCAGATACCGAAACACTTCTAAGCGAGTTTCATGACCAAGTTCGGCCAGGCGCTTTGCTGCGATGCTTGTTTGCATTGTTGTCTTCCTCGTTAAACTATTTCGATATTAATCGAAGTGTTTTTAAAACGCAAAGGAATGGTTGGCTCTTATGAAAGAGTGCTGTCTGATCAAAATATAAATATACTTCTATATTTATATCAAATAGATAAGCCTTCTTTTTCATCTTATTACTCTGAAGTTGAACATAATTAAGATTCTCAACGTTTCTATATGTGTCGAAATATTTATTGACTCGCTGAATTATATTTCTATAATTCTGGAAATATAGTTTAATTTATCTTTTGGAGTACTTATATGTCCCCTGAAATCGTGCAGATGCTTGAAGATGCGCTTGGCATGTTTGCCTTTCTCGCTGTTGAGTTAACCTTGCTGTTCCTGGCTATCAGTTATCTGGTTGGCGTATTACAGGAATTCATTACGCCGGAAAAGATTCAGTCGATCCTGAGTTCACGAAACGGTAAAGGTTATGTAATCGCTGCCCTGCTTGGCGCTATTACGCCGTTTTGTTCATGTTCTACTATTCCCTTCCTGAAAGGTTTATTGCGGGCACGGGCTGGCTTTGGACCAATGATGGTCTTTCTGTTCTCAAGTCCGTTACTGAACCCGGTTATTATCGGTCTGTTCGTGATTACCTTTGGTTTGCAGGTTGCTGTTATGTACTTCAGCGTTGCCCTGGTGGTATCCGTAACCGCAGGTTTTGTACTCGAGAAGCTTGGTTTTGAGCGTTATGTACGTGAAGAGGCTTACCAAATGCCAACAGCAAGCGGTTGTGGTGCCAGCTCAGCTAAGGCTACTGAAAGTGCATGCGGCGCTTCTGATACTGCGTCTGCTTGTTCTTCTGCGCCGGCAGCAACTGAAAGCCGCTGGGTACGTATCTGGAAAGCAACCTGGAAGGACTTTAAGCAGGTCGTACCTTATCTGCTGCTGGGTATTTGCTTAGGTTCATTCATCTACGGCTTTATCCCTACAGATCTGATTGCAAAGTATGCCGGTGAGGCAACCTGGTACGCGATTCCGATTGCTGCTGTTATTGGTATTCCTCTGTATATCCGTGCTGAAGCTGTCATCCCTCTGAGTGCTGCGCTGGTAAAGAAAGGCATGGCACTAGGTTCTGTTATGGCGCTGATTATTGGCAGTGCCGGAGCAAGTTTGACCGAAGTGATTCTGCTTAAGGCGATTTTCAAAAACCAGATGATTGCTGCATTTCTGGTGGTGATTCTGAGTATGGCTATCTTCGCAGGTATGTTGTTCAACCTGTTTATCTGACGGTACCGGTAGTTTTTATCTGATCTGCACGCGCTGAAGTTGTTATAGCTTCAGCGCTTTAACTTCTAAGCTGACGAACCTTATTCAAGGGGGAGTATGTATGACGATTGATGCCCTGTGGTCTGAATATCAGGCAGATATTAAAGCGTATCTACATTCCAAAGTATCCAATCCGGATGATGTTGAAGAGTTGCTGCAGGAGATCAGTCTTCGGGCATTTTTAAACTTGAACACACTTAAGTCTGAAGAGAAAACCAAGGCATGGCTGTTTAAGATTGCCGGTAATATGGTGATAGATTTTTATCGCAAAAATAGTAATAAGCGCCTTAATCCACATCCTGAAGACTTGTGGTATCTGGATCAGTCGGAAGATGTCGAGCATGTTTTTAGCCGTTGTGTCGCTCCCCTGATCAGGGATTTACCTGATGATATGGCTGCGCTGCTAACCGCGATAGATATAAAGGGCCATTCACAGAAGGAATATGCAGCAGATATAGGCATTAGTTATTCAACGTTAAAGTCCCGGGTGCAGAAAGCCCGTAAAATGCTGTATGCGGTTTTTAATGAATACTGCGATATCTCAGTTGACCGACGGGGCAATATTTTAGATTTCAACGTTAATCCTGAAAAATATGAACGCTGCAAAACCTTGCTCCCTATTTGCCTGCCACCAAGCGTTTCTTTGTGAATTCTCTGCTATACCCTGCTATTAGAAAACTTAATTAAAAGCGCTATTCAGCGCTTTTATTTTTCAATATTCTGCCTGCTGATCAGGCTTTCCTGAATGCTTTAACTGTCTGCATTACCCTTCAGTCACGACCTTCCCATTATGTTCAACCCATGCTGCGAAACCGCCTGCCAGGTTTTTAACCGGTGTCAGACCCATGTCACTGGCTTGTTGGGCCGCATACAACGAACGTAGCCCGTGGGCACAGTAGAATACATAGGTTTTGTCCTGATTAAACACCTGATTGTGCGCTGGGCATTGCGGATCAATTAGGAATTCAAGCATGCTCCGTGTACAGGTAAATGCACCGGGAATGACGCCTGATTTGCGGCGCTCTTCTGCTTCACGTACATCGACAAATACATATGCGTCATTTTGATAAAGATCCAGTGCAGCTTGAAGTGAGATATCTTCAACCCGTTCGTAGGCTTTTTCTTTTAGTGTCTTAATACCTTTGGTAATCGTTTGCATTGGTTGTTTTCCTTTGGTGTTAACTGCTACTGAGCACGTCGTTGTTCTGTTGATGTTTCTTATAAGACGTCTCCCGACGGAAAAGATGACGGCTATTAAGCTGACGCTTCGTCTGTTCAATGCGTGCCAGTTGTGAATCCCGGATGCAGTGTCGTCTTTCTTTTTCGGCTTCGTCTTATTAATTAAATCGTTTTTAACCGATATAGGATTCAGGAGAATCAGATGAGCTTTGATCAATCCAACGCTGCGAGTCATAACAACTTCATTCGTAACAGTTCTTCGATGCTACAAGGCATTTTTGGGACTACAGATGTGATGCCATTCTGGGTTGCAGATATGGACTTTACCGTTGCAGAGCCAGTTAAAGCAGAGCTTCTGCGCCTGGCTAATCGTGGTCAGTATGCGTATGAATTCAATTCAGAGGGTGTATTCGCTGCTATCAGTGACTGGTTTAAACGCCGCCATCAGTTACAGCTGGATACCGATAAGTTTGTTCAGGTTAGTGGCGTATTAACTGCAATTGCTCTGCTGATACGTGAGCTGACTGATAAGGGTGAAGGCGTGTTGATACAGACACCGGCTTATCATCAATTTTCCAAAGTCATTAGCACTGCTGGTCGCGAGATAATTAAAAGTCCGCTGTTGATTGAGGATGGGCGCTATGTAATGAATTTCGCTGATCTTGATGAAAAAATGCGTGTTTCAGACGTTAATGTCATGATTTTGTGTAACCCACATAATCCTGTTGGACGGGTCTGGACGCAGGATGAGCTACAAACTTTGCTGAAGCTTGCTAATAAGCATGGAGTGACCATCATCAGTGATGAAATCCATGCGGATATCATTCATTCAGGCCATCGCTTTACCAGTGTGATGGCGTTAGAGCCTGATAATCACGTTTCCCTTATTGGCTCGCCTTCTAAGACATTCGGTATGCAGAGTATTTCGAATGGCTATATCTATACGGGTAATCAGAAAATACTCGAAGCAATGCGTGCTGTGTCAGCGTCGATGTACCTGGATCATGGCAATGCTTTTACCACCTTTGCGACAATCGCTGCTTTCAACCAGGGGGAAGCCTGGGTAGATGAGCTGCTGGAGTATTTACGGGGCAACATTGACTGGATCAGTAATTTTCTACAGACCGAATTGCCTGAAATTAAGATGTTTCCAGTTGAAGGTACGTATCAGGTTTGGCTGGATTTTTCGGCAACCGGATTGTCTGGTGAGACTCTGACTAAAACCTTAGGTAAAGCTGGTTTTGGAGCATCTCCCGGGAGCTGGTTTGACAGCGATGCCAGTCAATTTGCGCGAATGAACTTTGCTGCCTCTAAGGCAGATATAGAAATAGCCTTCAAACGTCTTAAAACCGTACTGACAGAGGCTGCTCAGGCTGAGATTGCACCTGTGGCTGCACCCGAACCTGCTAAATCGTCGAAGAGTTGCTGTTAAATAATCTACCTGGAAATTTTCAATAAAGAGACGTGAGAAGGTGCTGGATCTGTAGTGGTAATGCCTTGCAGTCGTCAGCTCTTCTCGCTTTTTTGTAGCCAGATATTTCACAATACAAGAGTATTTATGCTCGATGGAAAGACAGTACTGATTACCGGTGGCTCCAGTGGCATTGGCCTTGCAACCGCTCAATTGATGGCTAAGAACGGTGCCCGGGTGGCGATTACGGGTACGGATCCCCATAAATTGGAAACTGCCCGTGCGTTACTCGGTGACGATGCGCTTGCCATTCAGACTGATGTTACAAAATCAGAAGACCTGGCTCGTATGCAGATCGTACTGAAAGAAGAGTTTGGTGAGCTGAATGTATTGTTTGCCAATGCAGGTGTAGCTTTCGGAACGCCTTTAGGTAAAACAGATGAAGTTATGTATACAAAGTTGATGGATGTAAATGTGAAAGGTGTTTTCTTTTCGGTACAAACGGTTCTGCCGTTATTATCAGAGAATGCCTCCGTCATATTAAATACATCATGGCTTAATCAGATAGGTACACCGGGTAAAGCTTTACTTTCAGCATCCAAGGCGGCGGTAAGATCTTTTGCCAGAGTGATGTCGGCTGAGCTGGTGGAGCGAAAGATCCGGGTAAACTGTGTTAGCCCCGGTTCAATAGAAACCCCTATTCACCGCAACCCTAACGAGACAGACGAGCATTTTCGTGCCTATGCTGAACGGATCGGTAAACAGGTGCCAATTGGCCGTATGGGTCGTGCTGAAGAAATCGCCGGTGCTGTTCTGTTTCTTGCCAGTGATGCATCCGCTTATATGCTGGGCTCTGAAATTGTTGTCGATGGAGGCCGTGCCGAGCTTTAAATCCCTCAAGGCTTTTGTAGCTGTTTCGACTGTGGCTTTTTATATATGGCTGTAGCCCAGTTACGAAGCCTTCTATTGATCATACAGCGTCGTCTTTTTAATTATGGTTCGTCTTATTTAACTGAGTGTAAGAAGTACTCAAACGCCCTCTTTTCCTGAAGGTAAATAAATATGACAAAAATAGAAGAACTTAAGCAAAAAGAGACAGGAAGACGCCATTTTATAAAATCTGGTGCAACGTTTTTAACCGCAATATCGGCTCCTGCAGCTGTTACAGCACCGCTGGCATCTGCTGCGCCGTTGCCTGATTCCATGCTAAAATCGGGAGGTAATGCCGATGCATATGGCAGCCCTTCCATCTATGAAAAAGATGTAAAGCGGCTGGTTACGCAACAAAACGGTATGTCGACGCTTACCTACACTTACGCACCGTTACATCAGCAAAAAGGCACTATCACTCCTTCTGGTTTGCACTTCAGTGTGCATCACTCAGGCTTAACGGATATTGATCCGGATACTCACACGCTCTATATCCACGGACTGACAGAGAAAGCGCTTAAGTTCTCGGTAAGTGACTTATTACGTTACCCAATGGTGGGCGGACATAAGTTTTTAGAATGTAGTGGTAATACCTGGCCTCAGGCTGTGTTTCCAAATGCTGAACAGAAAACGTTACAGGAGCTCTACGGCTTAATATCCGGTTCTGAATGGTATGGCGTCTCTTTACGCCGACTATTAGAAGAAGCCGGATTAAAGCCAGGTGCTAAATGGGTCATTGCTGAAGGCAGTGATGCTGGCTCACTGGCCAGGAGTATTCCGTTAGAACGTATTATGGATGACGCCATTATTGCGTTATATCAGAACGGTGAGCGGCTGCGCCCTTCTCAGGGCTATCCAATGCGGCTGTTTATGCCGGGGCTGGAAGGCAATGTCAGCGTTAAGTGGCTGCGACGCCTGGAAATATCTGATCGCCCTGCCTATACCCAGAATGAAAACCGCTCTTATGCTGATACGCTGGGCGACGGTCAGCTGCAAAATTTTAGCCTCTATATGGGGGTTAAATCGGTGATTACGCATCCCTCATCCGGTCAGCAGTTACCTGATAAAGGCTATTACGAAATCTCCGGCCTGGCTTGGAGCGGTTTCGGTAAAGTCAATGCGGTTGAAGTATCTGTAGATGGTGGCCAGACCTGGCAGCAAGCTAAGCTGGAAGGTCCTGTGCACAGCAAGTCGATGACCCGCTTTTCGCTTCCCTGGAAATGGACAGGTGGTTCGGTAGAGTTACAGAGTCGTGCTATGGATGATTTCGGAAATATTCAGCCTACCCATAAAGAATGGCGGAAAAGCTTTTACCAAGGGTCACCGAAGCATTATAACGCTATCCAGACCTGGTATATCGATCAGCAAGGGGGTGTTAACAATGCTTTCTAACCTTTTACACTCGCACTTCCGCCTCTCTGGCATGTCTGTTTTGGCTTTAGTGTCCTGCATCGCTCATGGAGCAGATAAGCCTGATCCTGACAGCACTGTTAATCTGGGCCAGACTATTAGCAAAGATGAAGTTAATAGCATCAGTATGACGGTCTTCCCTGACGGTGAAGGACTGCCTGTAGGCAGTGGTACTGCTAAAGCAGGCGCAACGGTCTACAAGACGCAGTGCGCGCATTGTCATGGCGTGGACGGCAGAGGTAATGGCCAGTTTCATGTGCCAGCATTGGCCGGTAAGCCTAAACATGGCAGTGACTGGTCAACCGGTTACTCATGGCCGTACGCCACATCTGTTTTTGACTACATACAGCGAGCAATGCCACCGTACAACGTTAAGCAACTTAGCGCTGACGAGGTGTACGCCGTGACTGCATATATCCTTGAAATGAACGAACTGGTAGATGCTGAACAAGTCATTGACCAGAAAACTTTACCTAAGGTTGAAATGCCTGCCAGCAAATACTTCAGAAATAAATGGGAGGAAGAAGAGCAGTTTTATCAGTTACCTGAGTATTGATATCCGGTGCTTTTATTAAGCATCATCTACTTAACTGTAATGATGCTTAAACTTCTTCTATATCAGGCACCTGGTTCAACTAATGGTTCGGTTTGACCAGGTGTTTGGTATATCGATGCTGACTATCCCTGTGCCGTCATTTCAGTGTTACCTGTCCCCTATTTCTTGATTTGACCCCAAACGCTGCTGTTCTCAGTATTTTCACTTTTTTCGGCTGTGACTTTACCTGATGCCTTATTACGGGGTTTTGATGCTGATTTAACCGGCGGTTTGCTCTTACGAACGTAATTCAAAATTGAAATAGGCACTTCTTTTCTAACAGGAAAACCTTCTATCTCTTTTCGATCGATTAAGTGGTTTAAGCGGCTTTCAATTGCGCATAGGTTTTTAAAATCGCCTAATGCCACAAAAGAAATGGCTTCACCTGGCTGGCCAGCACGGCCTGTTCGGCCAATACGGTGAATATATTCTTCCGGTTTGAAGGGTAAGTCGTAATTAACAACGCGGCTAAGTTTACCTATATCAATGCCGCGCGCTGCTACGCCAGTGGCCACTAAGTATTTTAAGTTTCCGGATTTGAAATCAGCCAGGATTTTTTCTCGCATGGCCTGGCTTCTATCCCCATGAATAGATTCCGCTTTAATACCGCGTTTTTCTAACTGAACCACCAGTTTGGCGGCGGCGTGCTTTTTCTCTATGAAAATGAGCGCCTGATCCCATTCCTGTTCTTTGATTAAATGACTCAGTAATGCGGACTTTGTGTCTTTGTCTACCGTTATTAACCATTGCTTGATCGATGGTGCTGATTTGACGTTAGATGAAATGGATACTTCAACCGCTGTTTCACTCATCTTGCTGTCAGAAAAACCATCAGCCATTTCCCGAACGTCGTGACTCATGGTCGCTGAGAATAATAAGTTCTGACGTGTGACGGGTAAGCGGTCAACAATTTTATCTATGTCACCAACAAAGCCCATGTCTACCATTCTGTCGGCTTCATCTAAGACCAGTACTTCAAGTTCATCGAAGTGCAATGCGCGTTGATGTGCCAGATCAAGCAGCCTGCCTGGTGTGGCCACTAAGATGTCTACACCTTCAATCAAACGCTGCTTTTGTGATTCTGAATCAACACCGCCATATATGGCCATTGAGCTCAGATTTAAATGCTTACTGTATTTAGTAATATTCGCTTCAATTTGTACTGCCAACTCTCGGGTAGGCGTAAGAATAAGCGCACGTATGCGTTTACCCCGGAGCTTACGGTCTTTATTAAACAGCTCCAAAATAGGCAAAACAAAAGAGGCTGTTTTACCCGTTCCGGTTTGCGCGGTGGCAATTACATCCTTACCAGAGAGGATTATAGGGATAGCTTTCTTTTGAATAGGCGTAGGGCTGGCGTAACCCTGGTCTTCAATAGCTCGTACAATAGGATCGCACAATCCAAGATTAGAAAATGGCATGGAGTCTCAGGTAGGTAGTCAATAAGGAAGTGGTCAGCAAGTATAACAGTGAGGTTTGTTTGGTAATAGGTGATAGCCTCCGTTCTCCCAATGCCTTGCTATTGGGTGAAATGAATAGGATTTGAGAATAGCTACTTTACCCCATTCATTACATTGCCTATTAGGCCCGATTAAATATTCATCAGCCTCCTATCACTTCACTCTTCTATCACTTACTTCTCACTAAGTCCCTACTATTCTCTCCAGTGTCTCATCCATCACTCGCAGAATTTCACTGCGCTTATCTGCGTTCAGGGCATCAGAATGCGGTGTATTAAAGCATTTTGCGTCGTTATCGAAATACTCTCCTGACGCAGTGGCAAATTCGTCTGATAATGCTGCCCGTACGAGGATGTCGGCACCAATGCTGAGGTCAGATCCGGGAATACCGTAAGCTTCTTTGACCATTTTACTGGCAAGTAGTGAACCTGGGTTTACAGCGACGATCATTGGCCCGTTGTCTTTGTATTGCAGGCCAAGTTGTCGGGACCACATGGTTATGGCGAGTTTACTTTGTGCGTAAGCGGGTCCGTCTGTCAGTAATGCCTGCCCTGCCAGTGCCTTCAGGTCTACTGGTGCCTGTGCTGCCGATGAAAGGTTTACTACCCTGCCTTCATTGCCCAGTAATGGTATTAATTGTTTGGTCAGTATGTAGGGGGCATAGGTATTAACGGCGAAGCGTATGTCCAGATCATCTTTTGTTATTGCTACAGGCGTGTTGTAGATGCCAGCATTGTTAATCAGTACATCTAACTGCGCGTGTTCAGCCTGAATGGTTGCTACCAGTGTTGCCACCTGATCCATGTCGGAAAGGTCTGCCAGGTAGCCAGTGATTTTTGTATTACCTTTAACATCAGCAAGACTTTTTTGTGCTGCTTCCAGCTTTGATTGACTGCGACCGTGCAACAGTACTGTATGACCGGCTTCAATCAGCTTACGGGCTGTTAACAGGCCAATGCCGTCGGTTGAGCCTGTGATCAAAATCGTTTTAGACATGTTTACTCTCCTTAGTGCCTTAATTGCACCTAAATAGTGCCTGAGTAGTGGCTAAAGTCTGGCAGGATTTCATCGGCCAGGCAGTGTAATGTGGTTTTAATATCTGCATTGTTAAAGCGCAGGTTCAGCGCGACATGGTTGACGCCGATTGATTGAAGGTTCTTTAAATGAGCATGCAATTGCCCTACGCCTAGGCGATAACCCAGATGAATAGGTTGCGGTGTTGCTTGCGGGTCTTCAACCAGGTCGATATATAAAGGTTGCATCACTGGCTGGGCGGGCCGGCCTGCGGCGGCGACCTCTGCTCGCCACTTGTTGATGATTTGAGCTTGCAGCTGGTTTTCTCTTGGGTATAGCATCCAGCCATCGCCATGCTGAGCTATCCAGCCTGATGATTGCTGGCTTGCCCCGGTGATTAATAGCGGCAGCTTACCTGCGGTTGGTTTGGGGAGCATGTCTATGTCCCCTGCCAGATTTCCGTAATGGTTACTCAATGCCGGTGAGCTTCTACTCATGCTACGAATGTAATCGTAACTGGCTCTGAAGTCGGCGCTTCTGGTCTCGAAACACTGATTCAGTGCCGGATATTCATCAGGACGGTCTCCAGAGGCGACTCCCAAAATCAATCTGCCATTTGAAAGAGCATCGGCACTGGCAGCGGCTTTTGCCACATGCGCCGGATGCCGTAATGGCAAAACAATGCTGGAGGCACCCAGAGCAATTTCATTAGTCATGGCTGACAGCATGCCAAGATACACAAAGGGATCAAACAGTTGCCCGGCATCGCCAAATGACGGCACATTAAATGGCACGTCACGTAACCAAACGGCAGCAAAGCCCAACTGTTCAGCCAGCTGAATACGCTCTATGTGCTGCTGTAACTCCGGTACAGGACCATTGGCATAGTTCTCAATGGGGGCAACCAGACCAATACTCAGTTTGCCCGGTTTGAACACCCGGTTGTAGCCTTTGTTAATCGTCTGGAACGTCTGTGTTGTGATGGACAGGTCCATGATGATCTCCCTCGTAAGCTGCTGTTATCCAACTATACCGCGATATCGATAACGACTTTACCTGTTGCCGCCCTGCTGCTCAGGTGGTCATGCGCTTTGCCTGCATCTGTCAGATTAAACTGCTGCTGATCAACGACAGGTGTCAGTTCGCCGGCTTCGACAATACGGCTAATATTCCGAAGGATTTCACTGTGCTGCTGTTTGCCAATGTTATGGATCATAGGAATCAGCATAAACACGACATGCAGCGACAAACCTTTCATATGAGCAACTGACAGGTCCATTTCTACCAGTGATACTGTGGTAGCAACCTGACCATTCAGGGCCGCAGCTGCAAACGAACTGTTAAGGTTAGCGCCGCCCACAGAGTCGAAAACCAGATCGAAGCCTTTACCATCAGTGTGCGTAGCAACATAGTCTTCAACGGTTTCAGTTTTATAGTTAACCGCTGTTGCGCCAAGCTTTTCGACCAGTGCCAGATGCTTTTCGTTACCAGCGGTAGCCGATACATGTGCGCCCCAGTGTTTCGCCAGTTGCAGTGCGACATGGCCAACACCACCCGCGCCACCATGCACCAGTACTTGCTGGCCAGCTTGAATATTGGCGCGCTTCAGGCCTTCATAGGCTGTGATTGCAACCAACGGCAGCGCTGCTGCTTCACGCATGCTTATATTTGAAGGTTTAGGTGCAATCAGTTCGATGTCTGCCAGCATGTATTCTGCCAGCGCGCCGGGACGATCCCCCAGCCCGCCTGCACAGCCATATACTTCATCTCCGATTGCGTATTCAGTGACGCCTTCACCAACTGCTGCGACGGTTCCTGCGAAGTCCATACCCAGAATAGCCGGTAGCGCAGGAGCAAATGGTAATGCCTCGCCCATTTGGCGGATCATTGTATCGACGGTGTTCACGCTGGTGGCTGCAACCTTAACTAACACCTGACCGGCTTTAGGTTGCGGACGGTCCTGCTCATTAAGTTCGAATTGTTCTGTGCCGCCAAATTGACGAATGATCATTGCTTTCATGGGTAATAGTCTCTGTTTACGTCTGAGGTTTGGTATATGAGACGTATTATATTTACTTACTAAAATATGATAATTGGCTAGAATGCATAATCACTTTCAAATAAATATTGATAATGAGCCATGAATATTGAGCATCTGAAACTCTTTGTACGTTTGGCTGCGACACAAAATATCAGTCAGGCGGGTAAGGAGCTGGGCTTGTCGCCTGCGGTGGCCAGCTTGCATATTAATAAGCTTGAAGATGGTCTGGGGGTGCGTCTGGTGCACCGTACAACCCGAAAAGTATCTCTTACTGAGGATGGTCTGGCATTTTTGCCCCATGCGGAAGATGTACTCTCCAGTGTTGAAGCAGCCCGGGCTTCGGTTGGCGCCGGTAAGGTATCTCCGTCCGGTACACTCAGAGTGGCTGCCCCGGCCTCATTCGGGCGTATGCATTTGGTGCCAGCGTTGGAAGAGTTTCTGAGCCGTTATCCGGATCTGTATGTAGATTTTCGTTTCTCAGACTCAATCGTCGACATGGTTGAAGGCGGCTTTGATATTGCTATCCGTAATGCTGAGTTGAAGGATTCATCGCTGATTGCACGTAAACTGGCGGCTGATACCCGCATTATGTGTGCATCACCTGGTTATCTGGCTAAGTATGGCGAACCACTAGTCCCTGCCGATCTGGCTGAACATGCCTGTGTGAATCTTACCGGGCTTGAGCATTGGACCTTTGATACACCTGATGGCCCTGTCACTGTTAAAGCCTCAGGACGGTTACGTACCGATAACGGTGAAGCCATGCGGGATGCCAGTGTAGCTGGCGCAGGAATTTCGATTAATTCTACCTGGAGTGCTTATAAGCATCTGGCCAGTGGTGAGTTGATACAGATATTAAAGGATTATCCGTTAGTGACGGATGCTGCTATCTGGGCGGTTTACCCAAGCTCCCGTCAGTTGGCGCCCAAAGTGCGGGCATTTATTGATTATTATGCTGAATGTTTTGCCGCCCCGCTTTATTGGGATGCACAGCTATAGTCTTCGGTTAGCTCACTTGTAATACAGCCTGGTGAGCTACCAGGCTTATGCGTTATCTGATTACAACAACTTACTTGCTTCATTTACCATCCAAGTTCATCAGCCTTATACGACCAGCGGCCATCTACCATAGTGGCCAGCGGTTTAATGGTAGCTATTTTGCTGCTGTCGACACTCATATAGTCTTTATTCAAAACCAGTAAGTCTGCCCGTTTGCCTGCTTCCAGTGAGCCGATTTTATCTTCCATAAACGCCAGTCGGGCATTGTTTATAGTGTGGGCAACCAATGCCTGACGGCGGTCAACGTTTTGCTCAGATACCTTGGTTCCATCCACCATACGGCCGTTAACCGCCCACCAGAGGGTTCGGAACGGGTTGTAAATAGAAACAACCGGACTGTCGGAGCCAAGCCCCCAGAGAGCGCCTTTTTCGGTGAGTGTTTTCATGGGAGTCATGCTCTGGGCTGCTGAGCCAAAGCTATTCTGGAACCGGTAGCCTATGAGCACCGGACGGCTGTGTATTGCAAACAGGATACCTAAGGTTTTGGCACGTTCGATGGTGTCAGGCTGAATGCCATCCACGTGGGCGAAGGTCCAGCGCAGCGGCGCCAGCGTATAAGTTTCATTGATTTCTTCAAAGGCATCTAAATGCTGGTTAATAGATATGTCGTTTACTGCATGCAGGTGTAACTGGATATTCCGCTTTGCCAGCTCCTTCGCGTTGTTCAGGAATGCTGTTTTGACTTCTTCAGTGCTGCGGGCGACACGGCCAGCTGTATCCTGTACTGGTAGCATAAGTTGCTCACCCACGCCTACCGGCCGAAAGAAAGGATCACCTGAATTGAAGTCAACGTTATCCAGCCTGCTCAGATCAGGGTTTAGATTATCTCTACCCCAGGGAATTACCTGTTTCATGTAGAACAGACGCATAGGCATTTTGCCCTGCTGGCTCAGCGTTACAAAAGGGTCATATAGCGCATCGACGGTATCAAAACCGCCAGCGTCTACAACTGTGGTCAGCCCGGCGCGGCTTAAGTCCTGAAGGGCTTTATAGCTTTGCTCTAGCTGGTTTTGCTTAGTGTTTTCTGCCAGTTTTTCTTCTAACAAAAACTGCGCACGTTTGGTTACAGGCCCTTCCGGTAATCCGTTTGCATCCAGTAATAGACCTGCCATTTGTGGCGGATTACTGACATCAACACCGATTTGCTGCATTGCTGCGCTGTTTGCGTAGCCCCAGTCAAACAGATGTTGCAGGTATACAGGGTTGTCCGGAGCGGCTTTATCCAGATCGCTGCGAAGAAATCCGGCTTTAGGGCGGTTGGCAAACTGACGTTCTACAAAACCTCCGCTGGCAACCAGCCACTGTCCGGGTTTTGCTTTCGCGGCAGCTTCTGCAATTTGTTGCAGCGCCTGCTCATAATCAGTGATGCCTTCTAAGCGAATTTGATGACCCCAGCTTTGTGCGGCACGTACCAGGTGCATATGATTGTCGATCAGGCCGGGAATGACAGTTCTGCCTTCAAGGTCGATGATTTGTGTCTCAGATTCAATGTGTATATCGATTTCTTTATCGGAGCCTATAGCCAGAATTTCACCTTTTTCTATGGCTATCGCACTGGCAGTGTTAAAGCCAGAATCTACCTGAAGAATATTGCCGTTTTTTAGTACCAGCTCGGCGCTGAAGGCAGCACTGCTAAGGCTAATAAACAGTATGCTGACGGGCATCTTCATATTCTTCTCCAATCGACTTTGATTTCTAACACGTACTATTGGGAGTAGTTTTAGGCTACTTTGTTCCCTGTACAGGCTAGGCTATAGCTGTAATAACCGCTACTATGTGCCTGATTTTTATATCAATTGAGGATAAGAATATGCTTCTTGGAGTGTGTCTAGGAACAAATGACTTACAAGCGTCTGCTAAGTTTTATGACAAAGTTCTGGGTACGCTGGGTATGGTCCGGACAATGGAGGCAGATGATGAAGTCGGCTATGGGCCTGAAGGTGGAGCCAGCAGTTTCTGGATTATTATGCCTTACGACAAACAACCAGCCACCCGTGGTAACGGTACACAGGTGACATTTCAGGCAAGCAATAATGAGCTGGTAGAAGCATTCCATAAGGCTGCAGTTGAGTCTGGTGGTAGCTGTGACGGCTTACCAGGATACCGTTACCGGCCACATTATTACGGGGCGTATTGCCGTGACCCGGACGGTAACAAATTACATGTTATGCATGAGGCTGTTAGCTCGTAAGGTTTTAGCTAAGGCATTGTTAGTTTAATGATCTGAAAAGCTGAAGAAATAACATTTTAAACTGCAGCAAGGCTTGGGGTTCCTGAGACTGGGTCCGGATGGATTTCTGCTGTCAGCGCAAAGGTTTGTTGGAGTAAGTGTTGAGTAAACACCTTCTCTGGTGTTCCTTGTGCTACTAGCATGCCTTCCTGTAATACCACCAGTTCATCGCAGTAACGGCAAGCCTGATTAAGATCATGTAATACAACTACTATAGTTTTGCCCTGCTGATTCAGTTTACGCATCAGCTTCAGCAGCTCTATCTGATGGGCAATGTCCAGCCAGGTAGTTGGTTCATCCAGTAATACCAGATCTGTCTGTTGTGCCAATATCATAGCGATCCATGCCCGTTGGCGCTGTCCACCTGACAACGTCGATACTGGCTGGTTTTCCAGATCTTTTAGTCCCACTTCTGAAAGCGCATCTTGTACTGCTGTTAAATCTTCAACGTTTAGTTTTCCCCAGCGCGACCCCCAGGGTGCGCGGCCATATCCGACCAGATCCTGAACGCTGATACCTTCCGGTGTGACCGGTGCCTGCGGTAATAACGCCAATTGTTGCGAAACTTTGCGGGTATGCTGTTGATGTACATTATTACCTTTAAGGAGAACCTGGCCCTGTTGTGGTCGCAGTATTCGGGCAATGCATTTTAGTAAGGTTGATTTTCCGCAGCCATTGGGGCCGATCAGTGCGGTAATTTTGCCTTTAGATATTTCAAGATTCAGTTGTTTCAGCACCTGATGTTTGCCATAGCTAAATGACAATTGTTGAATATTCAGATATTTCATTACCAGCCTCTGTAACGGGTAAGCAGAAAAAGGAAGTAAGGTGCGCCAATTAGTGCTGTGAACACACCTGCGGGCAGCTCCAGCGGCGCTGCAATGGTGCGGGCAGTAGTATCGGCCAGCAATACCAACAGTGCACCGGTCATTGCCGCTGCTGGCAGTAAGTAGCGATGGTTGCCACCAACCAGCAAGCGAGCCATATGTGGAGCAATTAAGCCGACAAAGCTGAGTGCTCCGCATACTGCAACACTGACCGCTGCAAGTGTAACCGCCAGAAATAAACTGATTTTTCGAGTTTGGAGAACTGAAGAGCCAAGGCTTTCTGCTGTTTCATCACCCAGTGCCAGTAAGTTAAGTTTCAGCGACAGTGTGAGAGTTACCGGGACCAGTATTAGTAATGCAGTTAGTAACATCCATATCTGTTGCCAGCCCCTGCCCCACAGGCTGCCGGTTAACCAGATCAGCGCAGCATTGGTTTGCTGAGGATGACTCACCAGTAACCAGTCGGTGAAAGCGGTTAGCCAGATGCTCAGTGTGATACCGACTAATACCAACCTTGCAGGGTTGAGGCTGTGATTGCGCATAAGCCACAGTAATAACAGCAGTGTGACTAATGCCCCAATAATTGCCATTGGCATAAGCCAGAAAAGTGACAGGTCCGGAAACAGTAATAGCATTGCTGTAGCAGCCAGACCGGCACCGGCACTAACACCGATCAGATCCGGTGCAGCAAGTGGGTTTCTGATCACTCCCTGAATCAGGCAGCCGGAAAGCCCAAGTGCAGCACCGGCCAGCACAGCCAGCACAATGCGTGCTAGCCGAATATTGTTAATAATCCATTCAGAGCCAACGGCTGTACTGAGGTTGAAGTTACCAGTAAACAGCCCTGTGACAGCAGTAACTAAAATAAACGTTAGTAATATGACTGTGGTTCGCCACTGAGTATTTATCATCAGGTTCTCTCCTGCCCACGACTTGCCAGCCAGATAAAACATGGTGCACCTATCAGGGCGGTGACCAGGCCGACAGGTGTTTCTGAGGGAAATGCCATATAACGTGACAACAAGTCTGCCCAGCACAGTAAGGCTGCCCCGAGTAACGCACTTACAGGTATTAGAATACGGTAATCATTGCCGACTAAACGTCTGCTCAGATGTGGTACTAAGAGACCGACAAAACTAATAGGACCGGTAATTGCGACGCCAGTGGCGGTTAACAGAATAATTGCCAGGGATGCCCAGAGCCTCAAAGCCCAGGCCGAAGTCCCCAGGCCTGTTGCCATTTCATCCCCAAGAGCAAGAATATTGAGTTTATGGCTAATGCATATTGAAGCTATGATGCCGCTCAATATCCAGGGCCAGAGTTGCTGCCAGTGATCCCAGCCTACATCTGTGAGTGATCCCGCTAGCCATGAAAGAATTTGTTGCGCCTGTTCATCTAAAATCAATACGGTACGGGTTATTGCCAGTAATAAAGCGCTCAGGGCTATTCCGGCTAATACCATACGGGTTGGGTGTAATTTACCTCTTAGCCCGCCACCTAACGCCAGTACGGTTACCCCTGCAAAAGCGGCTCCAGTTGCGGTGCTTAGTACAAGAGGCAGTTGGCTGAGTAATGGAATCATGCCGGTTTCCGCCAGCACCAACATGCAGGCAGCACCTGAGTTGAGGCCGAATAATGCAGGCGACGCCAATGGGTTTCGGGTAATTCCCTGCATCAGAGCGCCGGCAATAGCTAATGCCGCACCGACGGCAGCCGCAATCATTACCCGTGGCAGGCGGATACTGTAGATGAGCTGAGTAGCAAGGTCGTCGGCAACTGAACCTGTGGTAACCAGATCAGTAAATATTTGAGCTAATTGTTGATGTGTCAGGTTAAACGTTGAACCGCCAACTGATGCGCAGGCCATGCCGGCAAGCAACAAAACTACAAATAAAACAAATACAGAAAATGCCGGAATGCGATCTGCTGATAGGTTTGTTGCGGCTGCATACTTTAATGTCATTGGGTTAGCGCTGCAGTTAAATCTGCTGCGATGCGTTCTGCACCATAGATACCACGACCCAGAGACCATGCAAGTGGGTCTGCTGTTAGCAGTTGTTTTGACTTAACTGCTGAAAGCTGTTGCCACAGAGGATGTTTTTGCCAACGCCTGAGCAGTTCAGAGCCTCCCTCTTCCGCACTGTAATCCCCGATGATCAGCCAGTTGGGATTCATTTCCAGCAGTTGTTCAAAACCTATCTGAATATAGGCGCGTTGATCGTTTAAAGGAGCTGCATTTTGCAGGCCTAGTCTCTTCATGACGCCACTGGCGAAAGCTTTGCTGCCATGCAAAGTCATAGTACGCTGACTGGTAACAGCAAAGAGTAATTGCTTATCCTTATCTGTAGGTGTCGCTTGATTACTGAGCCGTTGGCTATAGGCGTTCATATGTTGCTGATGCAGTGTTAAAGCTGCTTCCACTTCAGTGTCTTTATCCAGCGCTGCAGCAATAATACGAGCGTCTTTAAGTAGTTGCGGATATTCAGCGCCGTAGCTGCGTAGCAGTAATGTTGGCGCAATCTGTTGCAGTTCAGAATATATGCTTTGATGACGGGTTTTATCGGCAATAATCAGGTCAGGCTTGAGTCTGGCAATTGTTTCAATGCTTGGCTGGCCACGTAAACCTACAGAGGTATAGCTACTTAGTTGTTTTCGGATGACTGGCAAAATGCGTTCTTTACGCTGGTCATCAGCAATGCCTACAGGACTGATCCCTGCAAGTACGACGGCATCTAAAAATGAATATTCCAGCACAACTACTCTGCCAGGCTGACCTTCAATTCGTAAACCATCGCCCTGATCTTTTATATCTCTTGCATGGGTTGCAGATATACATAGCAGGGTTATCAGTAAGGTAATAAATCGCTTTCTAATCGTCGGTCCTGCTTTCATCAGGTTTCCTTGAACAATGATGCTATAACGGCGAAAAGCCCAGTGGGAAACCACCGGGCTTTGGGGGGAAGCAGCTTACCTTTTCAGGTGCTCCGGCTGCGTTTGTCGTCCCTGCTCAGAATTCCATTTCCAATTCTGCATAGGCAGTCATAGGCGCGCCTGCACTAATACCTGCTCCATATGGCTGATCCGGACCGCTCAGTGAGTAATAGTCTTCGTTTAACAGGTTCTTAATACCGAAAGATACGCGGCTTGCTGGCTGAAACTGATAGCTGGCACGGGTATTCCAGATAACAAAGTTAGGTGTCTGGCCTCTGTAGTAGGTATTGTTTACAACTGTCAGAGGTTTGGTATTTTCGTTGTCAGTATATTGTTTAGACTGAGCGTAACCTTCCAGGTTGTAGGTCCATTTACCCTGTTCATACTGCATACCAAGATTACCCACCCAGTTAGAGTAGTAAGGTAATTCATTGCCTTTCAGGTCGCCGTCTTTGAATTCAGCCTGGGTGTACGCCAGGTTGCTGTAAATACTGAATCCGGTACCGGGGAACATATAACCGGCGCCTAACTCCACACCATAGTGATGTGTACGGCCCTTGTTTACGTGATATTCAAGTGTGTCGTCGTACTGCAACTTGTTATTGAAGTTAATGTTAAACAGCGTTAGCTCAGCATTCAGGTTGCCTTCCTGATAGCGACCGCCCAACTCAACTGTTTTAGCAATTTCCGGATCCAGGTTATTGGTAGAGCTGTCTGATAGCTGCAGATGCTGTAACGTGCCGAACGAAGTATTGTAATTAGCGAACAGCGTAACCGCCGGAGACAAGGTGTAGCTGGTACTCAGAGACGGCAGCACTTCTGTGTAGCTTTGTTCATTCCGGAAGTTATTGGCTACATTCTTCTTCACTAAACTTTTGCGGAATACTTCAACGTTTTCGAAACGAACCCCTGGGGTGACGGTGAAGTCGCCGAAACTGATACGGTCATCAATGTAAGCCGCATGTGCCGTCGTACCGGTTTCATCCTTTGTACGTAAAACACCGGCAACAGTTTTTGGATTACTGCCTACTGCAAAATTGTTCCAGCGATAACGGGTAAGGTCAGCATCTTCTTTGACAAACCGGTAGCCTACTGAAATTTCATGCTCGGTATCGCCAAAGTCGAATACTTCACTGTAGCGCGGCTCAACACCATAAACATTGTATTCACGGTCCCATTCATCATAACGCTGGCGTGAGTCAGGATTAAATTGCAAGCCGTATAAGCGGGATGTGTTAGACGCAAATGCCTGAACTTCAAATTCCTGTGTATCACTGATGAAGTTAGTATATTTGACGCGGGCTTCTGTTCTGTCGCCATCAAACCTGTTGTAGTCATAGCGGGACTGATATTTGTTCTCAGCGTACTGTTGCTGGTTCAGGCCACCGGCAATATCCGTTTCAGCCACAAAGTGACGCACGTGCCCTTCCAGCTTCTGGCTGTCATTCAGCCAGGTTTCGGCTTTGATCATCAGGTCATCGATGTCTTCACCGGAGTTTTCACGAAAGCCACTGCCATGACTGCCTGAATAAATAAGCGCCATGCCAGTACTTTCGCCTATGGCGCCACCAACAAAAGCGTTCGTCTGGCCAAGAATGCCGCTGTTACCGTCATCGACTGCGCCTTCAGTACGAAGTTTAATTCGGGTGGTCAATTCTTCCGGGATTTCAGGTGTAACGAAGTTAATTACACCACCAACGTTCTGTGGTCCGTAACGCACGGAACTGCCACCTTTAACAACATCAATTGCAGCCAAGTTTCCTAATGCGATAGGTGCGATCGATAACTGTGGCTGACCATAAGGTGCAAATGCCAGAGGCATTCCGTCTAACAGAATTGTCGATTTTTCAGAGAAACGGGATTTAAGGCCGCGAACACCGACGCTTAATGCGTGATTAGCACCATAGCTTTCAGCAGGTATACGAACCTGAACACCAGGGATTTTGCGAAAAGCTTCAGTCAGTGACGAGGCACCGGATTTTTCTATCTGCTCCTCAGTGAGGATATTACGGGCACCGGGAAACTCATGAACTGTGGTATCTCCCACATTATCCAGCCAGTTGCCTGTGACCAGCATTGATTCAGGTCTTACCAGAGGTAATTCACTACTGACTTCGTGAAGTGTAAGTGTATTGCCATTTTCAATTTCGTAAGAGTAGCCAGTGCCCTGCAACAGTTTGTTAAGTGCATCAGCAACAGACATATCACCTCGCACAGCAACAGCCTGAACAGCCTCAAATTGGTTAGGTGGTAGCAGTATTACCAGTCCGGCACGTTCAGCCAGGTCAGTGATAGATATATTCAGAGACTGAGCCGGAATGTTCCATGTATGGGATTGCTGCAGGTTTGCGTCTGCTGCATTTACCAGGGTAGCAGGTAAAGCAGATACCAGCACTGATGAACAGAATACGCCACGGGCGAGAATGTGTTTATAGTTTGATTTTTTATGTGCCTGCATTGCAGTGTGCAGCGCAGTAAAACGCGGAAACTTCATCCGGTACTCCAGTTTGTCTTACAGCTAACGAATGCAAATCGTTGTCATTCGAATTATTGATACTAATAAGACGGAGTCCGGATGAAACACCCAACCTGTATATTTGAAATAAATTTAATAAAGCAGGATTAACTTATCCGAGACAGTTACATACTCCAGATTTAATGCATCCTGCAGTACTTTCAGGGCTGTATCCAGGTTATTCAGAGGGAGTGTACCCTGTAATGTTTTTTCGCCCAGGCCTGGATCAGCAATTCTGAAAATTGGCGAATAATAGCGGTTCAGTAATTTAACGGCGTCTTTTAGTGGCATCTTGTCCAGCCGGACAATGTGTCGTTTCCAGCTTGGCAGATATGCATAGTCCCCATCTGATAGCTGATGCCCACGACCGTTCCAGTCGACCCGTTGTCCGGCATTGATTAGCAATGTACCCTGCTTTTTAAAATCCAGCTTCAGAACACCTTCTGTCAGAGTGGTTTGAACCTGTTGGTTAAGCTGTCTTATGTTGAATGCTGTACCGATTGCCTGAGCTGTCTGATCACCACTCCCTACTTTAAAGGGGCGTTGTGGATCGCCTGTTACTTCAAAGAATGCTTCGCCGTACAAAAGCTCGATATTTCGAGACTTGGCTGAATAATCTACGTTTACAGCTGACTGTGCGCTGAGATGGATTTTGCTGCCATCATCAAGAATGATCGTTCGTTGCTGAGCAGTTGCAGTTGCATAATCCGCAGGTTGCCATACGTGCTGTGGCACAATAAAAACCATCAGTAAAATACAAGCTGCAAGCGCAGTTAATTGCATAAATGGCTTTATGTAGCGTGTATTAGTATTTGATAATGAAGTGCTTTTATGGTTTTTTATGTCAGCAGGTTTAATATCAAAAATCGTTTCTGATTCGGTTTCCGCAACAGTTTCATCAAGTTCTTGCCATAGCATTAGTACTTCTAAGTAAGCCTCTTCATGAATTGGACTGGTTTCTAACCATCCCTTAAATTCACTCAGAAGTGCCTCGTCGGTCGTACCCTGAAGTTGTAAAAACCAATTGCTGGCTTGCTCAAATACATCATCAGAAATTGAGCTGGCAGGCTGTTGTCTTCTAGTCGTCATGCGTATTTCCAAACTAATGCTTTTCCGAGAGCAGTGCCGCACGGCACTTCTGCAGGGCTGTTTTCAGATGTTTCTCAACCATTGTCTGAGAGATATCCATTTCTCTGGCAACTTCTTTAAGGGTCATCTCCCGGTACTTCGCAAGCATCAACGCTTCTTTCGCCCTAGGAGGTAAGTCCGTAACGACCTGCTTCAGCTGTTTCAGGCGCCGCTCTTTTATCAGCACATCAAGGTGTTCTGGCTCCTGAGAAACAAATTCCATGTCAACTTCATCCAGTTCTGCCGTAGGACGTTTTTTTTGCTGGCGAATATAGTCCAGAGCAAGATTTCTCGCGGTTTTTAATAAGAATGGTCTGGGTTGTTGGATGACGCTTATAGCAGGCATCTTGGCTATTCTGACGAACGTCTCCTGGAGTAACTCCTCGGCTATATCCCGGTCTTTCACTACGGCCTGTAGATGCAGAAGTAATGCGTGGCGATGGGCTTTATACAGCTCGCTGATATGTATTGCCTGTTGTGTTTTATCAGATCTGTCGGGGTGCTCATAAGTATCCCCCGCATCACTTTTTTGCAGTGTTGAATCACAAAAAAAGCTATTCATTTGTTACGCCCAGGTTGGGTAATTGATCAGTCGGGCGTCATTGTAATCGTTAATAATAATAATTCGCAATTGTATCTTTGTTGTTTTCTATTAACTGATTTAAAAATTTCTGGAGAAATCTATTGAATAAGTATTTTGTAATTGTGGCTCATGTTCCAACTGCATCAATAACGGAGGGCTTTCTTCCAGAGCTTAGACGTCGTAACCAACCATTACTGGTTGTTACCGATCAGCCTGTTCTTCATCAGGAACTGATCGAGCAAGGCCTGTTGTATGCAGATGAGATATTAGCAGTGGATGTATTCAATCCAATTGCTATTTTAAACCTTTTAAATCAAAACTTTATTGAGCCCGTAGCTATCTTTACCAATAGTGATCATCTGCAAACATCTACAGCCATCGTCGCTGATTATTATGGGCTCCCGAATAAAGACTGGCGAGCTTGCTTCCAGGCAAAAAATAAACTGGCTATGCGTCGTGTAATTCAGGATGCTGGTCTGGATACATTGTGGTTCAAGCCAGTTTCAATGGCATCTGATCTTGCAGATGTTGAGATCCCCTTTCCTTGTATTGCAAAACCAATTGAAGGTGTTGCCAGTGAAAATGTCAGTCTTGTTAAAGACGAAGCAGAGTTAAAGTCTATTTGCCAGGCATTCTGGTTACGCAACCCCGGCCAAGCATTGTTACTTGAAGAATATATCCCTGGTGCCCTGCATACTTTGGAAACCCTCGGAGACGGCCATCAGTTACAGGTCATGGGCAGTTTTGAAACCTACTTATCTGAACCTCCCTACTTTATTGAGTTAGGCCAAACTTTTAACCGTCAACTTGACGCTGAAATTATCGAACCGTTACTGGCACAGATTAAAGCTGTCGGTGTTGGTTTTAGTAGTTGTCATACTGAGTTCGTGATGACCGATAAAGGTCCTCGACTGATCGAGATTAATTATCGAAATATCGGTGATCAGTCAGATTTTCTGTTGGCGCAGGCACTGCACTTTAATTTGTTTGGCGCGGTTGTAGATATTTATCTTGGCTTAGCTATGCCACAGGTACCTGATGGATCACATTATGCTCAAATCCACTGCCAGATTGCTGATCGCAGCGGTGTTATTGATCAGGTTCCTGGGAACTGCACATTAGAACGTGATGGCTGCACTGTTTATTACGAACCTTTGTGTAAGTCGGGTGAGTATCATCAGCAAGATAATTCTAACCGGGATTACCTGAGCATTCTGCGGGGAACAGGGCCAACGGAAACACAGCTTTCTAAAGTTATGACAGAGCTTGTATCTGAGTTATCAATCAGTTTTTCCAGCGACAATAACGCGGCTATCGGAGAAGCTTAATGAACGTATTCAACAATGCTCTTAAGCTCTCGTTAGCAACTGAAGATCACGATGAAAACGTATATGGCAGTGCCCACCGGCTTGCAGAGCAAAGCACGATACGTACCCTTCTCAACTGTTATATTCGTGAAGTCGCTTCGCCACGTAAAGAGTTAGAAAAGTATCCTGAAGCATTACTCATTCAAACCCTGCCGCTCGGCTGGAGGCAACGGCAACGGAATTGTTGCTGGTTAGTAATCAAGCTTGAGCATAGCCAGCAACAAATTATAGTTGCCGTCAGTCGGCATACCTTATTAGGTAATTATCGTTATGCTTTTCCGGTATTAGGTCGATCGTTACGTGCAAATAACGCAGCCTGGGCTGAGTTGGATGCTATGCAATTGGCGAATTGGCTTGTTGCTGATTTGTGCGAAGCAGAAGCTGCACCTTTTAATCTGGAATTCATTCAGCAAATCCGGTTGAGTCTGGAAAATACAACAGAGATTCAGAGGCATAACTTATCGCTATCATCCATGAATACGTATGAAGAAGACTTGTACTTGTTTTCAGAGCAATCTCTTTCCTATGGTCATGCCTTTCATCCCACTCCAAAAAGCCGTCAGTGGCCAACCCATGAAAACGAAGCTGATTATGCTCCAGAGTATCGTGGGGATTTTCAATTGCACTGGTTCCGTGTACGTGCTGATTTGCTGCGCTGTGAAACCGTCGCACCTTTACGTCCAGAACAACTCCACAAGGATATATGCCCCTTAAAGACTCGCGATTCAGGCAAAGGCCTGTTGCCGCTGCATCCCGCTCAGGCGCGTTATGTACTTACATTACCTGCAACGCAACAAGCGATTGCTGATGGATTAATTGAATATCTGGGTGCCGCCGGTGAGCCATACGCTGCTACTGCTTCAGTGCGAACATTATATAACCGAAACAACCCCTGGTTTATTAAAGGCTCGCTGAATGTACGTATTACTAACTGCGTGCGTAAGAATGCAATTTACGAGCTAGAAACAGCTTTGGCATTACACAGGCGTTTGCAAGTCATTAAGCCTGACCTACAGGCACAACACACGGGTTTCCGTTTACTGTCTGAACCAGGTTTCATGACCTTACAGTTGCCAGATATTGATGCCTTAGATAACACCCTTATTCAGGAAGGTTTTGGTTTAGTTGTAAGGGAAAATATTCACTGTGTACTAGCGGATGATGAACAAGCTGTGATGGCGGGTGCTCTTTTTCAAGAAGGATCGCCGTTAGCTAACAAGGTTCCTATCATCGATAAAGCGGTTTGGTTAGATGATTATGCAAGAGCAATTATTCCACCGATGTTACAGGCTTTCTTTGAACACGGTGTGATTTTTGAGCCGCATTTACAAAACACGGTTATTTGCCTGAGGAATAACCGGCCAAGTGGTGTCGTTGTCAGGGATTTCGAAGGCGTTAAGTTAGTTGATTCATACTGGCCAGTAAGTGAACTGACCGACTTAAGTGAACGGGCACAGTCATCGGTTCGTTACAGTTTTGAACAGGGCTGGAACCGGGTGCGTTATTGCCTGTTGATTAATAACTTGTCAGAAGCTGTTAATTATCTTGCCAATAATCAGGAAAGCACCGAGTCCCAACTTTGGGACGTTATTGAGCAGGTAATTCATGATTACCAGCAAGCTTCAACTAATCCGCTAGTGCATGAGCGTTTGGAAGCCCTTCTTTCAGGCGAACCTATTCCCAGTAAAACCAATTTGCTTGTGCGTATCAATAAGCGTCCTGACCGGGAAGCAGGCTATGTATATCTGAACAACCCTTTTAACCCATTTGATAAGTGAGGCGACTGTGTTCAAGGTGAATGAAATAATTCAGCAGGAGGCATTGCGCCTACAGCAAACCAGCGAAGAGCCCCTGGCGGCTTATCTTTATGATTTACCAAGTATGGAGCAGCATTTAAAGACTATATGTGAAGATCTTTCGGGCAGTGTCGAGTTGTTTTATGCAGTTAAAGCAAATCCGGACACAAGAGTTTTGAGTACAGTCGCATCCTTTGTCGACGGTCTTGAAATAGCTTCAGGTGGCGAGTTGGAACTGATTCAACCTTATCTGAATAATAAGCCGTATATTTTTGGCGGCCCCGGTAAGCTCGATAGTGATATTCAGCGTGCAATTACTAATGAGGTCGACTGTTTACATGTCGAAAGTTTAGGTGAATTGCGTCGTGTTATTTGTATTGCTGCAGAAAAAAAACGTCACCAGCCAATACTTTTACGTTTGAATCCTGTGCTACCTGACACGATGAAAACTACTCTAACAATGGCAGGCCGGGCGACTGCTTTTGGTATTGATGAAGCTGGTATCGGCAGTGCAATTGAGTTAGCAAAGGCGAGTGAATGGGTGGATTTACAAGGCTTTCATATCCATGCGCTTTCTCATCAGCTGGATGCTGCTAAGCATGTTCAGATGCTCGACTTTCTGCTCGATCGTACAGTTGAATTGGCATTGCAGTTTTCGGTCGACTTACGTGTGGTTAATTTAGGCGGTGGAATAGGTGTTAATTATCGGCAGCCGGATAATCAGTATGAGTGGTCAGTGTTTGCCAATGGTATATCTGCGCTTGCAGCTAAACCTGCCTATCAAAACTTAAAACTGCGCCTGGAAATGGGTCGTTATCTGACTGCATTTAGCGGGTATTACCTGATGGAGGTCTTAGATCTAAAGGCTAATCATGGTGAATATTTTGCGATCTGTCGTGGAGGTACTCATCAGTTTCGATTACCGGCTGCACAGGGCCATAGTCACCCTTTTGTTTGTCTGAATAATCATATTCCTGATGCAGATAGCCTCTCTGATACAACAGTGACTGTTGTGGGTCAGCTTTGTACACCAAAAGATATTATCGCTACTCAGGCTCCGGTTAAGAAAATAGCAGTAGGTGATTTGCTTATTATGCCATTGGCAGGTGCATATGCCTGGAATATCTCCCATCAGCAGTTTCTCTGCCACCCTGCTCCCGAGTTCCATTATCTGGAGGCAGATATATGAATGCTCCTCTCAACGCAATAATAAAACAGGATGTTCAGGTAGCAATCAAGCCTGAGTATCAGCAACAGGCTGCTGCTAAAGGCCTGTTTCGCTTATTGCGCAGTGTTCTTCGAGAACAGATGTTTAGCTGGCAGTATCATGAAACAGGTATATGTCTGACCAGCATTAAAGGATGTTTGGTTTTGGCTAAGCCTCAATATGACAGTCTTGGGGCTTTGCGGACTTATCGTTCTTTGACTTGGTATGGCAATAGTGAAAAGAAGGATATTACTGATCCTGTAACAGCTTTAAATAAGCTGTTAACAGTTACTGATTACCAGAGCCTTAAAGACGAGGATCCTTGGCAGAGAATCAGTAATGAATTACAAAACAGCATGAATAATGAGGCGCTGACGATTGACTGGCGAACTTATCAGGACGAACTTATTCGTGAGCAATGCGAGATCCAGGGTGTCAATAATCTGCTGTGCTGGAGCCGTTATGCTGCACGGCAGCAGTCCTCACAATGTACCGCAGTTAATAGCGCTATTCTGATAGAGCAATGGTCGGCTGTTGGACACCCATATCATCCTGGCAGCAAAACTAAGCTGGGGTTATCTGTTCGGGAAGTACTTAATTATTCCCCAGAGTTTAATAATTCGGTGCCGCTGGTACTTATTGCAGTTCACCGGTCGTTATTGAAGGTGACAACTCTGAGTCCCGATCTTAATTATTGTCAATGGTTTGCCAATACGTTTCGAGATTGGTATCAGCAATGGTTTGTCTCACTTCAGGACAATAATGGTGTTAATGCAGATGACTATTTACCGGTGCCTGTCCATCCCTGGCAGCTTGAACATCGTTTACCTGATTTATTTTCTGTTGAAATACAGCAGCAAAAAATTGTGCTTTCAGGGCCCTCTTTTCCAGCTTTGGCTACTTTGTCCTGTCGTACACTTGCGCCGGGAACGAATGCCTCATTGCCTTATATAAAACTGCCTGTTGCTGCACAAATGACAAGCTCCGTGCGTAACCTTTCGGCCTCATCTGTTGATAATGCTCCACGTATAGCTGCTGTATTACAGGATATCCTGACTTTGCGGTCTGATATTGCATCTGTATTACGCTTTCAGTGGGATGAGGTTGGGTTGCATACCTGTGTTGATACAAAAGAACGTGATAATGACCGATATCTGTCAGTAATTTTTCGGCGTAACCCTGGCCGTTTAATTACAGAAAATGAACATGCAGTTGTTGTTGCTGCTCTGTTTAGTGAAAGTCCGCTTAATTCCCTGTGTGAGAAGCCGGTTCCTTTATTTATTGAGTTGATGTTGTTGTCAGGAGTTAGAAACAATTCGCAGGCCATTAGATGGTTTAGTCACTATGTGGATACCTTACTTACAGCACTTCTGAGCCTTTTGCTTGAGTACGGATTGGCTTTAGAAGCACATCAGCAAAACATGATGGTAGTTTTTACAGATAAAGGCGAGCTGAGAGGGTTTCTTAACCGGGATGTTGGAGGGATTTGTATTCACAAAGCGACTCTTTCAGATCGTGGCTGGCCGATAAATTTCACTGAGTCAGCTGTGTTTGTAGAAACCACTGATGAAACCAGGGCTAATTTTTCTCATACTGTCTTACAGAGTCATATAGGAGAACTCATTAGTTTGGCGGAAGGCTATTTTGATCTGACCGCTGAAGCACTCTGGTTACAGGTTTCTGCATTGCTACAGAAACATATACAAGCTCACGGTGATAAGTATGGCGAACAGGCGTTACAACATGAAATGGAAGCCTTTTTTCGTCAGCCGTGGCCAGGTACTGCATTTTTACGCATGAGATTACAGGGACAGTCTGAATATGCTCAAAGCCAACCTGTCAGGAACCCTTTAACAGAAGGGATAGTAGCCTAGATGGTTAACTGGAAGAGGCAAATAGTATTGCTCTGGTGGTGTCAGTTACTGGCTATAGCGTCTATGGAAATGAGTGAGCCGTTCTGGCCATTATTTCTTCGCCAACTTAGTCCTGAGTCTGAAAATATCGTAATCTGGAGTGCTGTGATTTACGGTGCTCCGCTTTTTGTGTCTGGTCTAGTGGCCCCGTATTGGGGAGCGCTGGGAGATCGCTATGGGCACAAGAAAATGGTCTTACGAGCATCGTTAGGTTTAGCTCTTACTCAGGGGCTGCTGTATTTCAGCAGCAGTCTCTGGGAGGTGTTGGTTTACCGTTTATTACAAGGGGCGCTGGCAGGGATTATTACGGCTGTTCTTTGCCTGGCAAATAGTCTTGCGCCACAGGAGAGCCGATCTACAGTTATTGGTCAGCTAACGTCAGCTACTGCAGCAGGTGCCATTTTTGGTCCTTTACTGGGTGGTATTTTGATCCAGTGGCTAAGTTTTACCGCACTATTTGGTGTTGCATCTATTACCTGCTTAATTATCACCGTGTTGCTAATGTGGCGTGTAAGTTCTGACGATAAAGATTGTAATTTAGTAACAAAAACTTTTCCTTTAAAGCTTGATGAAGGTATGACCGTTAGCAGATATACGCATCTGATATGGTTATTTTTATCAGTCATTTTTCTACTCCAGATAGCAAAGTCAATTCCAAGCTCATTTTTTGCCCTTTATACCGAAGAATATTTGGTGGCAACGCCATTTTTTACCGGACTGTTGTTCAGTGCAGCGGGAGTTGGAATGATGTTCAGTGCTCCCTATTGGGGGAAATGCTTTGATCGCTTACGGTCAGGGAATCAACCATTGCTCCTCGCACTAATTGCAAGCTTTGCTTCTCTTTGTTATTTGCTACACCTGCAAACTGAGTGGTTGATTTTGCTAATAGTTCGCTTTATTTGGGGCTTATGTCTGGGAGCAATGCTACCTATGGTACAGGCCTTAATGATTTCGATGACCGAGCAGCGACAGCAAGGTTTACTCATTGGCCGCGCACAGCGAACCATTAAACTTGGTAATCTGGCAGGTGTAAGTGTGGGAGCTCTGATTCTGACTTACTGGGATTATGAGGCTGGTTTTTCAGTAGCAGCATCAGTTTATCTATTATGTTCACTGGTACTGTTCATTACGTGGGATAAGTTAAACCGCAGTTCTTTACCTGAAGCCTCTGCAGAACAGTGATCTCTGAAATACTGAAGGGATGTTTTTAACTGACAAAACTTTAATACGCTATGAAGTAAAGAGTTCTTTCTGCAACGCAGGTGTTCAGTTAAGAACTCTTTCCGCTAAAAAATCTATTGCTAATCGCATTTACTAACAAATTTTGTGTCGCTAAGAGCTCTGCTGACAAGAGCTCGTTTTATAAGCATGCTTATAGGGCTGTTAATTAAGCTGTTTGTATCTAACGTCTGATATAGGAATTCCTTGTCTAAAAGTTATTTCTTAAAGCAGCGGTTAGTAATTGCTGCTGTATTAGAAGACTAAAATTTCTTATGACAGAGAATCAGCCGAAGTGTGCGAGCCAGCTGGTTGCCAGTTTGCGCCTTTGCGCGACTGATAAGTTAGCCATGCCTTTTTCAAGCGAATGGTTTTGCAGATAATCGACGGCCATGATGGCTTCCCCCTGAACCAGATAAATATAGGGCCCTACTTCTGCGTTATGTATAAAGTTAATCGCGTTACCGTGGTTGCCTAGATAGAAATACTGTCCAAGTCTTTCGTATTGGCTGACATGCTCTGTTACCGGAGTGATATTGAAGCTGCTGTCCGCCCTCTTCAGATCGAGTTCGTCATCCGATGAAGTGACCGAAAATATAAATGCACCATTTTTGATACGACTAAAATCATGGTTACTCAGTGACTGGTTGCCTGTTGCGCAGAATATTACGTCACTGTGTTGTAAGGCTTCGTCTTTTTGAATCAGGTCGAAGCCTCTGGAGCGTGCTTCAATCGCTCTGATGGGGTCTATTTCAACGATTTTTGTGTTGATGTTTTTTGCATGCAGGGCTTTGGCAATTGAGCTGCCTATTTTCCCGTAACCAAACACTACAGCATTGCCACCATTCATGATGTGATGGCACTGGCGCATCAGGGCTTCACTTGAATAGACGATAGATTGCCCGGTCAGATAGTCTTCCGGGCCTTTAAGCGGGCTTCTGGCAATAGATATAACAGGTATAGTCAATTCAGGAAGGCTGCTGTAACGCTGATGGCCATTTTCGGTGATTTCAACAATACCTTTGAGGTTGGCGTGAAGCTTTTCCGGGAGCTGGCTGACTGATGCGGCAAAATACCCTCCTATATCAATGATTATTAAGTCTCCTGTGGGAACATGATCGTTGAGAATAGCAGCGGCAACTTCTGGAGATTGGAGGTGGTCGCGCTTTTTAATAACTACCGGAAATTTCTTCTCAACCAGCTCCAATGTGTTGTGATCAATACTTCTTGGTTTGGGAATTACCATCGATACCCGACCAAATCTTTCCAAACAATCCAGATAGCAGGTTGGCATATCCAACAAATGGGTAACTACAACCAGGTTCAGATTGGCATTGTATTCTGGCTGAATATCTTCGAAGAAATGTCTGCTTTTTATAAACAAAGGGTTCATGGCCTTACTCCTTAGGGCTACTTATGTCGTACAACTGTGTAAAAGATTGTTCTCAAGAGTACAAATGTTTGTTTTAATCAAACACTTGTATTAATTTCGTGCTACAGATTCAATTGCACTTTTTGCAGTTGATTAATGTAGTATTAATGGAATAAACCGGACTACGGTTGCTGTTCACCGCTATCAGTTTTGCAACACAGCAGCTTTTACACATTTATGGATTCGTTGCGATAACTGAACAGGATCCGGGTCACTAATACCGGTTTAGGTTAACAAGGTTACTAAAACTGATATGAGCTCTGACGTGAAGTTGTGCCAGAATCAATCCAAAGACAGCGATTCATCAATTCTGGGTTACATTGATGACCTGGTATCTATTGTCGATAAAAACTATCGCTACTGTGCTGTCAGCAAAGGCTATGAAAAATTCTTTGGTTGTTTGCACAGTGAGATAGTTGGCAAGCATGTCAGTGATATACATGGTGAAGAAGTGTTCGTGGCTCATATTAAAGCTGAGCTCGACCGAACACTTGAAGGCGATGAACACACTTTCCGTTTTTGGCGAACCAACTCTCAGGGTGAGCTGCGTTTTCTGGATGTAAAACATACCTGTTACCGGGGGCCGCTGACCGATGGCCCTGGTGTTGCTGTAGTGGTACGTGACGTTACAGAGATAGCACGTGCGAAGGAAGCTACTGAGCAGAAGCAAGAGCTACTTAACACTATTATCAATGCCATTCCTGATTTGATTTTTGCGAAGGATCATACCGGCACGTATCAGGTTTGTAATAAAAGCTTTGAAGAGTTTCTGGGTTACCCTGCTGAAAGCATTATTGGTAAAACAGATTTTGAACTCATGTCTGCTGAGTCTGCGGCTTACATCAACCGTCGGGATAAAGAAGTTCAGCAAACAAATCAGGCCCAGCGTTATGATGAATGGGTGAAGTATCAGGATGGCCGTCGCCGTCTGTTAGATATGTATAAACTGCCATTGCTCGAAAGTGGCCGGGCGCGTTCTGGTGTCCTTGGTATTGGCCGGAATGTCACATATGAGCGTAAGGCTGAGCAGAATTTGCTGATGGCGTCTCTGGTGTTCGATACTACACCTGATCCCTGCATCATCTTTGATAATACTGGCGGTATTATTTCTCGTAACGAAGCGGCTATGAAGCGCTTTAGTCAGCTTACTGATGATCATCAAAAGCAGGACATAAACGATCTGTTTCACTGCCCTTCTGTTTCGACGCTTGATCTCAATACGTTATTGGGTGATACCAACAGCTGGTACGGCGAAATTTGCTGTTCAAGTGAAAACAACAGTTTGCTGGCTACGATTAACCTGGTGCAGGGACAATTTGAACAGTTAAATAAGTATGTTCTGATTATTCGTGATGAAGAAACGCATCAGGAAATTGCAGAAAACCTGCTACACATTGCTTATCAGGATTCCCTGACTAATTTGCCGAACCGCCGGTTGTTTTATTCACGTCTTGAAAGCGCGATTATCCGGGCTGAGCGCCAATTATCACAACTGGCTGTCATGTATATCGACCTGAATGATTTTAAGCCGGTTAATGATCTCTATGGCCATGCTGTCGGTGACAAAGTTCTGGTCGAGATTGCGAGACGTTTACAAAGCTGTTTCCGTTCAACAGATACGCTTGCCAGAATCGGCGGTGATGAGTTTGTTGCGCTGGTGGATATTGATAATTGTGAACAGGCAAGAGCTGTTGCCGATAAGGTACTACACAGTCTCGACCCTCCCCTAGAGCTTGATGAGAAAGATCAGACAATTATTTCGGCAAGTATTGGTATCAGTCTTTTCCCCAGTGATGCTGGTAGTGCTGAAGACCTGCTACTTAAAGCTGATGAGGCTATGTATCGCGCCAAGCGGGATGCTGGCCGGTATTGTGAGTTTAGTGGTGAATAAAGCTGGCACTGAGATCTTCAGTGCTACTTAGCCTGCTCAGGGCGCATTTCTTCAATAAAACTTTCTACTATCTCTTCAAGTTCACCGCTGCGACGCATGTTATAAATTTCGGTATCCAGCGATTTACTAAACAGTTCTTTATATGCAAACCGGCCATTATCAGTATTTGTATAGCCTACAAAGGCTTGTTCCCGGGTGATAGTAGTTCCCTGAAATATCCGGGTGTTAACGCCTCCTTGCCAGTACTCTCCACTCTTTTTAAGTATTTCCAGTTCAATTATGATCGACAGCTGATCATTCATGTAACAGTCAACCCGTTTTCTGCTCAGTGTCAGAATGCCTTCACGATTACCTCTAACTTCCATTATCTGTATATCACCTGCCGCTACTGCATCCCAAAACCGTTCCCCACCTAAGAGGAAGCCAGAATTAATACCGATAAGTAAACCCATATAGTCATCGGGCCATTGAGGTCTGGGTTTGCCGAGAAGAATATCCTGATGGCAATAAACTACTACTTTTTCATCACCCAGAGGTAATGAGTAAGGCCATATATAAGGTCGTTTTGCGGTATGGAAGTAAGGTGGGTATAAGGCGAATCCCTGGCCCCGTTCAAGTAACAGCAGGCCTCGTTTCCATGGGATTGGAATTAGTCTGACCTTATAGTCTGGCATGCGGCTAAATGCAGTCGTCAGAATACGTGTATATAAACCTTTTAATTTTTGATCATCTACATAGGAATACGGCGGATAACTGTCATCTGCATAGATGGTTACTTCGAGTGGTTCAGTGGTTTTATCTGCATGGGCTGTTATGCAAATAAGAAAAAAAATAAGGCTAAGGGAAAACCGCTGCACTGAGTGCATCACCACCTTCCTTTCTTCTCAGAGAGAAGTTCATAGCAATCGCGTCTGTCGCTGTCTCCCCTTACCTGGGAAATCCTCTCAGCAAAAAATTCTGCTTTGTAAACTGCAGCTTTAAATTAATCCTTTCATTTGAGTATAGGCAATTTGTTTGAATATTTGGCTGACTTGGGCAGATAAAGCAAATTTTGGCGCTGTAATGAAGGGCTTTAGCTGCGTATTAGTATCGCGGAAAGATATCTGTTTTATTCCGTTGTCAGCGATCGGCTTGATGAGGTTTATTCAGAATAAGTAATTGATGTGCAACAATATTAAAAGTTATGTATTGGCTGCAATATATTGATTTAATGGTTTAAAACCAAAAAAAAAGCCCCAGGTATGGGGCTTAAAAAGATACTCTATAAGAGTATGCTTGGCTGGATTCTAGCGTTGGTAAATAGGGATGTTATGTTTATCACACATACGTTGATAGTCATGGCTTTGATAATATCCAGATGCAATTAGTCGGTCATGCAGCTGATGCTCGACAGTTTGTAAATGTTCGGATTTGAAGTCAGTTCTGTGTAATGCCCGCCTGACAAGCTCCATGACCTCTGGTGATAGTGTCATAGTAAATCTCCTTTTTACCGTTTGACCATTTCTGCGCACAGGGAAATATATGTGCTTCTGAATGAAGGTTAGTCGAACATATTATATGTGACACATTAAATTCATTTATTATCCATATATCCGTGCCCATTCTGTGTTTATCTTCGCCTAAATGCTGCCAAATAGCTTTCAGTAGTGCTCTTTAGTAGTGCTCTTTAGTAGTGCTCTTTAGTAGTGCTCTTTAGTAGTGCTCTTTAATGAGGGCTTTGCAGTAAATTACGCAAGCAGCTAAACATTACATCCACTTGTGTATACAGTTTTGGCAAATTGCTCCTTGCTGCATTCTTATTGCCTTTTTCAAACAGTTCACAGGTGACAAGCCCCTGGGTATGTATGTCGTTATGTAAGCTCAGTAGTTCGCTAAAGCTTGGGTGCCCGGCATAATGCTGCTTACCTTCTCCTTTTAGCCATTCACCAAACCGGCAGTTATCAAGGCATGGATGAGGATCGTCACTTGCTGCTGAATCCAGATGTTTTCCGATCTGTTTTATCCAGGCTTTATGCTCAACTGCTGAGAACAGTAATGAAAAGTCATCGTGGTTAATGCGTCGTTGTTGCTGCCAACTGGCAGGTGCAGACCAGTTCGCTTGCCACGCCTGAAGATCGCTTGCAGGCATAGGTCTGGCAATGGCATAACCCTGAGCAAGGTCGCAACCGAGCTGCAGTAATAGCGTACCGTGCTCTATCTGCTCAACCCCTTCAGCTACCACTGTTCGGCGAAATGCATTCGACATTCCCATGATGCCTTCTAAAATAGCCAGGTCATCCGGGTCTTGCAGCATATCGCGCACAAAGCTGCGATCAATTTTTAGCACAGCGGCTGGCAAGTGTTTCAGGTATTTCAGCGAAGAATAGCCTGTGCCGAAGTCATCTAAGGCAAAACTAATACCGCTTTGCTGGCATTCAAGCATTACATCTGAGACTTGTTCAATGTCTTCAAGTGCGGATGTTTCGAGTATTTCAAGTTCTATATCTGTTGGTGATATATGGTTATGTGAGGCAATCATTGCCTGTAAGTTCGTGACAAAGTTGGTTTGCTGTAGTTCAAGAGCTGTGATGTTGATACTCATACTGATATCAAGCCCGGCTGCTTTCCATTCAGCGAGCTGATTGAGTGCTGTTCTGAGTACCCACTGGCCAATATTAACAGTCAGTGGGTGCCCTTCTACGGAGGGAAGAAAGCTACTGGGGAGTAACAAGCCCTGCTCCGGGTGTTCCCATCTAATCAGCGCTTCTACGCCTATCAGTGTGCCGTTTTTCATATTTACACGGGGCTGATAATACAACCGGAACTCATTATTGCTTAGCGCTTCGCGGATACGCTCAAGCCCCTGGCGTTGTCCACGTATAGTTTCTTCACGGTGCGGGTCAAAGAAATGTATGCGGTTTTTACCGGCAAGCTTGGCCTGGTACATTGCCTGGTCAGCCTGACGGATCAGTTGATCCGCTTCAATGCCGTTACGTTGCGGATAAAAAGTGACTCCAAGGCTTGAGGATACTTTTAACGTGAGTTGGTCTACTTCAATAGGCTGCGTGGTGGTTTGTAGCAAGCGTTTCAGTAATGGCATGGCATCATCGTCGCGGTCCATATCTAAAAGCACAGCGACAAATTCATCACCGCCCAATCGGGCAATGGTATCCCCTTCTCTTAATATCAGGCGGAACCGCTTGCCCAGCGCCATCAGTACTTTATCGCCAATTTCATGGCCATACTGATCGTTAACTTCTTTAAAACCATCCAGATCAAGATAAACAACCGCCAGCGTTTGACCGCGGCGCCTTTCCTGGTGCATAGCCTGTTGGAGACGATCGGCAAGCAAGTCTCTGTTAGGGAGGCCTGTCAGCTTATCGTGATATGCTGCATGCTCCAGCTCTGCCTGGTGTTTCTTGTAATCTGTGATGTCCTTACAGACGCCAACCCACTTGTGTGCATGCTCGCTATCATCCAGTAAAGGTAAAGCGTGATCACTCCAGTATCGGTATGCTCCATCAGCATGAAGGATTCTGTATTCGTACTTCAAAGGCTGTAACAGTGTTTTGTAGCTGTTACGCATTTCCTGAACTAAAGGTACATCTTCCGGATGAATCTGTGCCAGCCAATCTTCGGGGCTACTGATCTGCTCTTCTTCTGAGTAACCAAGAATACTGTTTATATCGCCAAACCAGGTTAGATTGCCGTTATTGGTTTCCCGCTCATAAATCAGATCATAAGCTGCCTGGCCAGCGATCATAAAACGCTGCTCGCTTTCCCGTAATGCTTTTTCTATATTCTTCAGTCGGGTTATATCAACGGAAATACCACAGAGCGCGTATACGCTGCCATCATCACGTTTTAGAGGGAGTTTAGTCGACTGAAATATAGCTGTGAGCCCTGTTTCAGGCACGGTGTTTGTTTCTTCAGCTTTGATAGTTTCACCGTGTAGTAGCACCCGGGCATCATTCTGACGGATCTCCTGGCTGGTACGGGCATCAAAAAAACGTTCATCGGGTGAGCCTATAATTTCTTCCATTGCTGCTCGCCACAGCTCACGCACTGGCTTGTTCGCAAACAGGTAGCGTCCTTCTGTATCTTTGAGATAAATATAGGCATCAACATTATCGAGAATCGTGCGGAGCTTGTATTCGCTTTCAATGACCTGTTCCTGGGCGGAGACAATGTCTGAAATATCCTGTGCAAGGATAAGCACTTGCTGATTGCCGCCGGGATCTTTGATGGACTTTTTGATTGCCCTGAAGTGGCGATTTTTTTGATCCATCTGTAAGAGAATGCGTGCTTCGCTTCGACTGTTGCTGTCTGGCAGGTCACGGGCGAAATACTCTGCCAGTGGAGCCGGGGCACTAAAGTCAGACTCCGGGCGGCCTATCAAGTCTTCAGTTGTCGTTTTATATAGCTTAGCTGCAGCCTGATTTCCCAGTAGCACAATGTTATTGCTGTCTTTAAGCAAAACCGCATCGGGGATTTCATTCACTACTGATTGAAGCAGGGTTTCCCTTTCATGCAGTGAACGCAAAGATTTGCTGAGTTGCTGTCTTGCAGTTTCAGCTTTTTGCTTAGCGGTTGACAGTGAGCTGAGACTGAAGAGTATAAACGCGAAGATTCCGGTGATTACGAGTGCAAGAATGATAAACCCAACAGTGATCATATTGAGTTCTGCTGATTTATTTGCCCACTCTCCCTGAGCAACGGCGGTTAGTTGCCAACTACCTAGCGGTAGCTGAATATCTGTCAGTATGGCGTCGTCGGTAAACAGGTCGCCATTACCGTAGAAAACATCGCCTTTTTTGCCTAATCCATCTTTACCACGAATAGCTATTTCTATAGGGAGCTGGTCGTAGAGGCCGCTGACACGGAAGAGTTTTTCTTTATCAATGACGGAGCTAACGATACCCCAGAAGTGGTCAGGTCGATAATCATTTCGCAGGTAAACGGGAACTCGGGCAATAAATGCCGAGCCACCCTGTACCAGATCAACAGGCCCGGCTAAAACAAGCTTGCGGGTTTTTCGGGCAATTTCAGCTGTACGGAACTGAGAAGGAATGCTGCGATAATCGAGACCTATTGCCTGTTCGTTCCCTTTTGTTGGATACATGAACTTGATTTTCATATCCGGGGCAGCAGCAACGTTACGTAAAATATTGTCGTCCCGGAATATAGCGCCAGCCAGTTTTTCAAACTCCTCCTGATTCATCTGAGGATTGACAGAAATGCTGGCAACGAGCCCTTTGGATAGCTGTAAGTCACTGGCAAGATTGTGTTCAAGCCGGTCTCTGATTTTGGATAAATGTTTGAGTATCTGTTCGCGTACTTCATTCTGATGCTGCTGAGCATATATCGCTTCAGCCTTGTACCAGCTATAAAATGTCAGTGCGAAAATAAGAAATGCAAAGCAGGCAATAAACAGCTTGCTCTTGCGATTAGCTGATTTAGCGGGATTCTGATCCCCGCGGCTACTGACCGAATCCTTTCGGTGTGATGATGAGCCTGAAGTCTTGATAAGACGTACCTTTTTGTATCGTTTAAAGCCTGTGTCTTCCGCTGCCCTGAATGCGTCCTTTGAATGTATTTAAGATAGATGGTTTTGTTTGAATTTGTAACCAAAATTATACTATTTGCTAATTGTTATCAGAGCGCTTCTAGTACGTGAATAGCTGATTGTAAGCTATTTATCTGATTCCTTCATAATTGTAATCATGTTTATCCCCCCGAACTGAGTAATCGAATGCTTATCAATTGAGTGTTTGAATATTTATATGTGTATACGAATGAAAAAGCCTCTCAAATCCAACAAAAATTGACCTGAATCTAAACTGAAGAAACTGACTTTGTTTAGACTTTGCCGCTTTCTAGTAACAGCAAATGGATTCTTGTGTCTTTTTCATCAATTACTGCATCCCCCCGTACCGATAAACTTGTCAGAGATGCGGCTCAGTGCCGGGTTTTAACTTGCGAGCCAACAGTCAGCCTTAAAGCAGCAACAGTTATGATGCAGAGGGAGCACTGCAGCTCCATTGTGATTGTTAATCAGCATATGCCTGTCGGTATCTGGACTGAAGCAGATGCGCTGCGCATTGATTTTACCGATACTGCATCGCTAAATCGTCCGGTAGCCGAGTTTATGAGCCCTGCGCTGCATAAAATAGATATGCAAAGTACGCTTGATGATGCTGCACTGGAATTTCGCCGGCAAAATATCCGCCATTTGATAGTTGTTGATGAAAATGATCAGCTTTGTGGAATACTTTCGCAGACTGATGTCGTCGTACATCAGGATGCTGAATTTTTTATCAGCATGACTGAAATTGATTCGCTGCTGCCTATCAGACACCCGCTGTGTCTGGATCAGAAGCGAATGTTCAGTGAAGCCGTTAGTCTGATGCGTAAAGCTAATCAGGATGCATTAGTCGTGACTTCGCAAGGCGAGCCGGTAGGTATGCTTACTCAGCGGGATTTGGTCAGACTGATTGGCGAGGGTCATGTAGATCGCCCATTATCTATCGTCATGAGTACCCCGCTGATCAGTGTGCCACGTTCGATGAGCCTGCTTGCAACCCGTTCACTGATGCAAAAGCGCTGTATTCGGCATATAGGCGTTAATCAGGATGACGGTAAATTGCTGGGCCTGATTTCATTTGGCGATATTCTTAATAATATTGAGCAGACATATGTTCGCCGTCTGCGTGCTGCATTGGCTAATCAGTCAGCTGATCTACAGGATGCTGCGCAACAGCTGCACATGGCGCATACCCTTATTGAAGCTTCAATGGACGGGATTATGGTGACTAATGATGACGGCATTATTGAGTCAATAAATCCTGCCTTCAGTATTCTTACCGGTTATGCGGAATCTGAAGCGCTTGGTAAGAAAGCCAGTCTAATTAGCTCTGGTAAGCATGACGCCGTCTTCTACGAAAAAATGTGGCGGTCGATTAACTCTCAGGGGCAGTGGAAAGGTGAAATATGGAACCGGCGTAAGAACGGTGAGGTATACCTTGAATGGCTGACAATCACCCGAATTTTAGAGCCGAACAGTGGCCGCTCCCTGTATGCCGGTATTTTCAGTGACATTACTGAGCGTAAGAAATCTGAGCAGATTATTGAAAACCTCGCCTACTATGATGCACTGACTAAATTGCCTAACCGGCAGCTATTGTTTGACCGACTTGATGTTGCGCTTGCCGGTGCTCACCGGGACAGAGGTAATGTTGCCCTGCTGTTTATCGATCTGGATCACTTTAAACGCATTAACGACACCCTGGGTCATACTATTGGTGACAAGGTCTTAATCGAAACTGCCGACCGCTTAAAGAACATTATCCGTGAGGGCGACACGCTTGCCAGAATCGGTGGTGATGAGCTTATCCTAATGCTTACTGAAGTGTCGGACGCAGATACTGTTGGACGTGCTGTACAGCGGATCGCGGAATGTCTGCAGCAACCTGTTAACGTTGAAGATAATGAACTATATGTGTCTGCAAGTATTGGCTGTGCCATGTACCCGGATGATGGCAAAGACCGGGAAACCTTGCTAAAAAATGCTGATATTGCGATGTATCGTGCCAAGCAAACCGGGCGCAACACCTTCCATTTCTATTCTCCTCAAATGGATGAGCTTTCTCATTTGCATCTTAAAATGGAAAACCGTTTACGGGGAGCACTGGTAAACAACGAGTTATTTCTTGAGTATCAACCAAAACGCTCTCTTGACGGTGAACGCATCGTTGGCGTTGAAGCCCTGCTTCGCTGGCAAGATAAAGAATTCGGCCGGGTGCCCCCGGATCAATTCATTCCTTTAGCTGAAGACTTGGGATTAATCAATGAGATTGGCAGCTGGGTGCTTGATCAGGCGGCAATGCAATGTCAGCGCTGGAAGGATGAAGGCATTGAGGATCTACACGTTTCGGTAAACGTTTCTGCGTTACAGTTTAAGCAGCAGGCGGTAATTGGTCAGGTAGAAAAAGCTTTACAGAGCAGTCAGCTTCAGGCCAGCTTACTGGACATTGAAATCACAGAAAGTTGCCTACTTGAAGACCTTAAGTCTGTGTGTCAGAGCCTTAAGTATCTTCGTAACCTTGGTTTAAGTATTTCTCTGGATGATTTTGGTACCGGCTTTTCAAGTCTGAGTATGCTGACTCAACTACAGGTGGATCATCTGAAAATTGATCGCAGCTTTATGAAAGGCATTCCAGGCAAGCCTGACAGTGAAATGCTGGTGTCTACAATCATCCTGATGGCCAAAAGCCTTGGCTTCAAGGTGGTTGCTGAAGGTGTTGAGACTGCCGAGCAAATGGCATTTTTAAAAGATAAAGGCTGTGACCAGATTCAGGGGTTCTATTTCAGTAAACCGGTAAGTGCGGCAGCTATCAGCGAAATGATGCAGGCTGATCTTTTGATAGAGCACTGACAGAGAGCAAATCTGTATGCTATGCCAGCGCTTAATTCCCTGGCATGGCAATACGTAAGATCATGATACTCAATGGCTGACTCTGAGAATTTGAATTGGTGATCAGAAGCTTGCCGCAGATACTGTCTCACAACAGTCATTCTGCGGAGCTAATCGTGTTGGATTATTTATCTCAGCTGTCTTTACCGTCGCTGGAAACGCCTCAGCTACAGGTCATGGAGCAATATCGGCTAAACCGTATTCGTGAGCAAATGCGCTTACAGGGCGTAAGCCTCTGCGTGTTGGCCAGTCCGGTTAGCTTGCGTTACGCGGTTAACTTTGTGGAATATCAGATGTTTCAAGCGCATATTCCCACTGCTTATCTGTTTGTACCTGTTGAAGGCCCTGTGACCTTGTTTGGTGCTAGCCAGCGGCATTATGATCAGGTTGATGCTTATTGCCCTTCCCGCTTTGTGACGCCATTTGATGGTGGTGTTGATCTAACATTGAACTGCAAGAATTTAGTTGCCGATATAAAATCCTTCATGTCAGAACACCGACTTGCTGATGGCTTTGTGGCTTTAGAAAGATTTTCACCGTTGATTAGCCAACAGTTGGTGCATGAAGGCTATCGCTTGCTGGACGCTGAATGCCTGGTTGAGCAGGCAAAGCTAATTAAACATTCAGTTGAGTTGGCCTGCATTCAAAAATCAGTTGCGGTGGCAGAGTTTGGTATTGGTCTTATGCAGCAGGCTTTGGAGCCTGGAGTGACTGAAAATCAACTTTGGTCGATTCTTCATCAGGTGAACATAGCCCATGGCGGCGATTGGATTGAAGGTAAAATGTTGGCTTCAGGTCCGCGGACGAACCCCTGGTTACAGGAAGCAACGCACCGGGTTATTCAGGCTGGTGAGCTGCTTGCTTTCGACACTGACATGATAGGTCCGCATGGTTATTTAGCAGATATATCCCGTACCTGGCTTTGCCCCGGTGCAGGGGCGAATGCGGAACAAAAAGATGCTTACCGACATGCATATGACGAAGTGCAGCATAATATTGATTTAATTCGGCCCGGTGTCGGCTTTAATGAGCTGGCTGAGTTGGCCTTTAAGCGGCAGCAAGAATACAAGGCACGCCGATATGTTTGTGCCTTTCATGGCGCAGGTTTATCTGATGAATATCCCAAGATTTATTATCCGGAGGATGGTCGTCACAATGACTATAATGACGTGCTTCAGGAGAATATGGTTATCTGTGTCGAAAGTTACTCAGGTACTGAAGATGGACGTGAAGGTGTGAAGCTAGAGCAGATGGTGCGGGTAACGAAAGACGGCAGCGAGCTTATCAGTCATTACCCGTTTGAAGACGATCTTTTAAATTAAATAGCCTTTATAAGCTTTTGTTTATAAAGTAAACGTTATCACCGGTGATGCAAGCAATCTTGTATCCGGGATGACTCCCAGCCCATGAGTTTCAGGTACTTTAAGCCGCCCGTTACTAATTTTTATGGGATGCTGAGGGTCATCATGTCCCTGTATATATGGCGCTGCTATCCAGCTGCCAGCAAACAGTGAAGGCTGAACAGTCGCGCCTAAATGGATGCAGGCTGCAGCGACTAAATCACCTCCCCAGCTGTCATCACAGGTAATAGGTAAGCCTGCTACCGCACAGATTTCCCGTACAGTGCGCATCTGGCTAATTCCACCCACGCGGCTTTGCTTCATACCAAAGCCATCTGCGGCATTATCCCGAATAGCCCGCAGCAGACAGTTCACATCTTCAATGACTTCATCCAGCCATATAGGGTGGTGACAGTTCTTTCTCAGATGAAGGCCTTGTTCATAGGTTTGGCAAGGCTGTTCAAAGATAAAACGAATATCGCGACAGGCCGCTGACAGCTGCATTGCATCACTGACATTCAGACCCCTGTTGGCATCCACTGCCAGAGCTGTTCCTGACTGAAGTACTTCAGCAACTTTATGAATACAGGCTATGTCTTCTTCAAGGGCTCTGCCACCTACTTTCAACTGCAGTCTTTGGAAACCTTCAGTCTGTTTTTTGATAGCAACTGCAGAAGCTTCTTCAGGGCTGCTGAGGCCTATCGCGTAATACGAAGGAATTTCAGTGTTTATCGCTCCGCCAAGTAAGTCGCATACTCTGGCATTGTAAGCCTTGCCTGCAAGATCCCAGCAGGCCATATCAATGGCTGATTTGGCGTAAAGGCTGCCACACAGCGCCTGATGCATACGGCTGTTGATCCGTTCGATATGTAATGGATTCTCACCCAGCAGATGAGGTGCGACTTCACCAATAGCGGCTCGCGCACCTGCAGCATGTTGCGGTTGATATGCAGGGCCAAGTGGACAGACTTCTCCCCAGCCTTCCTGGCCACATTCGGTGGTGATACGAACCAGCGTGGTATCCAATGCCGTCAGGGTTTGCAATGCCATTTTGTAGGCCGGTCCCTGAATTGGAAGGTCTTTTTGCCAGACATCTATACGATGAATTTTCATATTACTGAACTCCTGTTTGCTCAGTTATTACGCTGTGGCAGTAATACCAGCTTGCCAGTGAAGCCTTTGTTCAGAAAGGTTTGCTGAGCTTCAATAATATTTTCCAGCGGATAGCTTTTCGCAACCAGCGGTTTGATCTCACCTTTTTCGATGTACTTAACCAGGTTCTCAAATACATGTCGGGGCTGATAAGTGCAGCCAAAGAATGTCAGGTCTTTCAGGTACAGGCTGCGTACGTCTAGCTCGACAAGTGGCCCTGCAATTGCGCCGGCCACAGCGTAACGGCCGCCTGGACGGAGAATATCCAGTAACTCTGGCCACTGATTACCGGCTACCAGATCGACGACGCCATCCAGGCTGTCTTTGCCTAATGCCTTGAGTAAGTTATCGCCACGGTGAATCACTTGCTCTGCACCCAGCTCTAATAGCTCATCAGACTTTGCCGGACTACAGACTGCGATAACTCGTGCGCCGCGACGTTTCGCCAACTGAACCGCTGCGGAGCCTACTCCGCCGGAAGCACCGGTAATCAGTAACCGTTCTCCATCACTCAGGTTCATGCGGTCGAGCATGTTCTCTGCGGTTGAATAGGCACAAGGAAAAGATGCCAGCTCTGCATCTGTCATTGTGCTGTTCACAGCGAATGCTTCCCGTGACTGAGCTGTTGTAAATTCGGCGTAGCTGCCGTCACATTCTGAACCGTAGGTAAAGCATTCAAATGGATTATCGCTGCCTGCAGGCTGTTGCAGGTTGCGCACCAATACCCGCTCACCTAAACGGCTCTGATCGACCCCTTCGCCAACGGCCACTATTTCGCCACAGCAGTCGCAACCCTGAATACGTGGCAACTGTAGCGGAATCCCTGACCAGGACGCATCATCATCGTTGATGTCATCAAAACCTTCGCTGCCACCGGTATTCGTGTCACCGGAAACGGCCTTGGAGTACCAGCCGATACGGGTATTTATATCGGTGTTATTAATCGCGCTGGCTCCTACCTTTATAAGTACTTCTCCAGCCGAAGGTGTAGGTACAGGTACATCTGTGCGATAACTTAACTGGTCAAAGCCACCGTGGCCGGTTAGCTGAACGGCTGCCATGGTTTGTGGTACTGCAGCAGATTTGTTGTTACTAGACATCGGTTACTCCAGGGTATTTCTTATTGGATTTTATGCTACTTTAAAAAACAGCTGTTATTCAGGCAAACAAATAATTTAGAATCGCTGGTTCAGTAAAACTAAATAATGGATCATTCATGTTCCCTCTTCTTGATCTGGACCTGCTGCGAACCTTTGCTGCAGTGGTGCAAACCGGTGAGTTTAAAAAGGCAGCCAATACTGTGCATCGCTCCCATGCAGCTGTCAGTATGCAGATAAAGCGTCTTGAAGAGCAGCTTGGTTGTCAGTTAATGCAGCGCAATAATCAGGGTATTCGCCTGACAGAATCTGGCGAGATACTAATGGGTTACTGCGAGCAGTTTCTTAAGCTTAACGCAGCAACTTTCGGTGCGCTTGCAGAAGCACCGCTGGCCGGCAAAGTACGTTTTGGTATTCCAACGGATTATGCGCAGGACTTTCTGCAGGACTTTTTACCGGTATTGGGCAGCGAAATGCCTAATCTTGATGCCCGTATTATCTGTGACCGGAGCCGAAATCTTCGTGAAATGCTTGCGGCTGGTCAGTTGGATATAGCGATTGTTGCCGGTGAAGAGCAGTATCAGGATGAACAGCTCATCTGGACTGAAAGGCTTCAGTGGTGCGGCTCTTACGGCAATCAGAAAATTGACGATACGCCTTTGCCATTTGCTGTGCAGGAAGATAATTGTATTGTGAGAGACTTGGCGCTTCAGCAGCTTCAGGCCGCCCAGATCAATTATGATCGGGTTTTTAGCAGTACGGTACTGGATAATGTCGCTTCAGCAGTGGCTGCTGGTTTTGCGGTGTCGTTATTGCCTGAGTCATTGATTCGTTCCCGGTCAATCAAACCTTTGGAAGATGCCAGGCTGGATAATAATCAGGTGCTGAAGATGAATATGATTTGTTCTGCAGCAATTGACCCACGTATTAGTCAGCGACTGACCGAACGGCTTCGTGAAGCTGCAAGTCAGATTCTGAGTAAGCCGCTAATTTAGCGATTTAATGAGTATTTTCAGTTAACGCTATTCGCTGCTCAATCCCAATTTCTCTAGCTTCGCGTAGAGTGTTGCCCGGGAAATGCCCAGCAGCTTGGCTGTTTTAACTTTGTGGCCCTGGGTATAGCTCAGCGCGCTCAGTATCGCTTGCCGTTCTGTTTCCGCAATACTCTGCGCCAGAGGCTTAGGTGCAACTGATTCGGGCTGAATAAGCGCTTCTGCTGGCAGAGTTCTGGATGGTGGCAATACTGAACTGAGGAATTCAGCTTCAATAACTGTTTCTGTATGTAGTACGCAAGTACGCTCTAATACATTGCGCAGTTCTCTGACATTACCTACCCAGGTTTGATGTCGAAGTAATTGTAATGCTGTGAAACTGAGTTGTTTACTGGGTATGCCAAGGGTAAGGCAGATATCGTCAATGATGTTTTCGCAAAGCGCTTCAACATCTTCCAGGCGCTTTCTCAAAGGTGGCAATTCAATTGGCATTGCATTGAGTCGGTAATACAGATCTGCACGAAACTCGCCCTGCTCAACCATCGCCGCTAAATCCCGGCTGGTTGCAGCAATGATGCGGATATCGATAGTTTGAATGTCATTTGAGCCCAGCGCTGAGAATTCTTTTTCCTGTAAGACCCTTAATAACTTGGCCTGTACATTCAACGGCATGTCGCCGATTTCATCGAGAAATAAACTGCCGCCATCTGCTAGTGCCAGTTTACCTTTACGGCCGGCTTTGCTGGCACCGGTATAGGCACCGGCAACGCTGCCAAAGAACTCTGCTTCTATCAGGTCATTCGGTATTGCTGCAACGTTAATGCTTACAAAAGGAGCGCTGCTCCGGGGAGAAAGGTCGTGCAGTGCCTGGGCAAACAGTTCTTTACCTGTACCTGTTTCTCCGGTTAGTAATACTGAAATATCAAATCGGGCCGCCTGACGGACCTGCTTTTTAACATGGCTCATGACCGGGCTATTGCCGATCACCCGGGATAATCCGTAGCGTGGCCGGTCACTGTTTAAGCGGTCTTTAGCTGCCTGAAGTTCATTCTGTAACTTGTTGTATTTCTTAACTAAAGGGTTGATGCTATCGGTTGCTACAAATCCAAAGGCACCGATAATCTTATCATCTTCATCTTTCAGCGGAATCACACTGATGACTACCCACTGGTCACTGATATAGAGCAAATCCAAAAATACTGGCTGACCACTTTCTATGACAGAAGGTAACCGGCTGGTTGGAATAATATCGCTGATATGTCTGCCTAATGGTGATTCTTTCAGGCCGAGAAAATCAAAATACGCCTCACTAATCCAGACAATAATACCCTTCTCGTCTGTAGATACAGAGTGTTGGTAGAAGCTATCAAAAGACTGACTCAGAAACGCCATTGCTCGCTGTTTGAGTGATGCCTGTTGTGTGTCATCCCAGATCATAAAGCGCCTTAAAAACTAATAAGTGTCTAGCTATATAGACAGTTTTGTCTGAAAAACTAGACGCATTGTGTCTAGTTATGTAGACATAAAATATCTGCAATGCATTTTATTAGCAAATTATTAGACGGTACCTTCGAAAAATCAATGAGTTACAAACATGGCACGGGGCCTGCTATAGCCTTAGCAGAAACGTAACGAGACTAAATGAAATAGTTACCTAAGAATTAGCAGTTTTAAATTTAGCGCAGCGGGTTTAACCGGCCTTACCGGAAAACAGGCATCTGCCTGCCGGTAACGCGCTCATAATAATAACGGAGAACATCTATGCAGACTCGAACAGCACTGGTGACTGGCTCTAGCAGCGGTATTGGCTTGGCATGTGCACACCGGCTGGCGGCCAGTGGTATGAATGTAATGCTACATGGTCTGGAAGATGAGATTTTTGGTCAGCAGCTGTGCGAACAGTTCGCGAAGTATCCTGTTAGTTGTGCTTATCACCGCGCAGACTTAAGCGATGTTAGTCAGCTGGAATCACTTATAAGCAATACTTTGAGTCATTTTGGAGGCTTAGAAGTACTGGTTAACAATGCAGGTATTCAATATACGGCTCCCACCGAACAGTTCCCTCCTGAAAAATGGGATCAGATAATTGCTGTTAACCTCAGTGCCGCATTTCATACCACACGTTTGTGCTTGCCGCATTTTCAGCAGCAAGGCTTTGGTCGCATCATCAATATTGCTTCTGTACATGGTCTTGTCGCGTCGGTAGATAAAGCGGCTTACGTCGCTGCCAAGCATGGCCTTATCGGCTTCACAAAAGTTGTTGCTCTGGAAAATGCTGCAGCCGGTATTACTGCTAATTGTATTTGCCCTGGCTGGGTCGATACACCTTTGCTTAATGATCAGATTACTGCCCTGGCGGTACAAAACAACTGCAGTACAGAGCAAGCAAAACATGATTTGGTAGTTGATAAGCAAGCCTACCCTGACCTGGTAAAACCAGACGCTATCGGCGATATGGCGGTGTTTTTGTGTAGCGATTCAGCCTGCGCAATTAACGGCGCAGCAATGCCTATCGATGGCGCCTGGAGTGCCCAGTAACGACTGCTCAAAACCTGAATGATTTTTAAAGGAAAGACGCTAGAACCGGAAAATTTGAACCTAACTATAAAAAATTGATAAACAAGGACTCATTATGAAAAAAATAAAATCGATGTTCGCTGTATCACTGTTAACGGCTGCGATGGCAGCAGGCACAACTGTCGCTTCGGCTGCTGATAAAATCCTGCTGAAAACCCCAATCGCTTTTGGTTCGCACTTACCTGCGTTAGGTACCCCAATTAAATGGGTATCTGAACAGCTGAAAATCATGAGTGATGGCTCAATGAAGATGAAAATCTATGAGCCAGGCAAACTGGTTGCACCGAAAGAAATTCTTGATGCGGTTTCATCAGGTAAGGTGAACTCAGGTTACGCAACAGCCGGATACTGGCAAGGTAAAATGCCTACCGCCGCGTTATTTTCAGCGGTACCTTTCGGACCTGAAGCAGGCGAATACATGGCCTGGATTTATTATGGCAACGGCCTGAAGCTGTATCAGGAAATGTATGACACCAACGGTTACAACGTAAAGGTCATTCCCTGTGCGATTATTTCCCCGGAAACCTCTGGCTGGTTCAGTAAGGAAATTAACAGCCCTGCTGATCTTGATGGCCTAAACATGCGCTTCTTTGGTCTTGGCGCTTCTGTTATGGAAAAACTGGGCGTATCGACTTCTCAGTTACCAGGCGGTGAAATCTTTGGTGCACTGGAGAAAGGTGCAATTGATGCGTCTGAGTTCTCTCAGCCAGCGATTGATCAACTGCTAGGTTTTTACAAAATTGCTAAGTACAACTACTTCCCAGGCTGGCATCAACAGGCGACTATCTTTGAATTACTGGTTAACAAAGATGCCTGGGCTAAAATGTCTCCAAGCCAGCAGGCGATCGTTGAGAATACCTGTAAAGCATCTATGACCAATGCAATCGCTGAAGGCGAGTCTATGCAGTTTGAGGTGATGGCTAAAGCCCAGGAGAACGGTGTGAACATCCGTTACTGGAGCGATGACATGCTGAATACCTTCAACGAGAAGTGGCTGGAAGTAGTTGCCGACAAGACAGCTGCAGATCCTTTCTTTAACAAAGTGTGGGATGACCTGAGTACTTTCCGTAAGGGTTATGATCTTTGGGAAGCCAACGCTTTCTTGCCGCGAACTAAGAACTAAGCTCATACTGACTATTCTTAAAGCATTAGCAGTGCAATGGTTTTAACTGTTGCGCTGCTTTCTGTGTAGAGCTTTAAGAAAAACGACATTCGAAAATAACAATAAAGGATGCATCGGGTGAATGAAGAAACAAGCACACGTCCCTCAGTACCGGTTGCCGACTGTATCGATCGGTTTATTCAGAAGATTGGCGGTCTGATTGCATGGTCTTACGTATTACTTGTACTGACAATCATGGCCCAGGTTGTTCTGCGTAAAGGCTTTTCAAATGGCTTAATCGCCCTTGAAGAGTTGCAATGGCACTTGTATGCCATAGGGGTAATGTTTGGCCTAGCTTATGCGCAAACCACCAACTCACACATCCGTGTGGATCTGTTCTATACCAAATTCCGTGCCCGCAGTAAGTATCTTGTCGAAATCTTCGGCATTCTGTTTTTACTGCTGCCATTTATTACTGTGATCTTTCTGCACAGTCTGGATTTCGTCGCTGATGCCTGGCGCATCAATGAACATTCAGAATCTCCTTCCGGTCTGCCCTGGCGCTGGCTAATTAAGAGTGTGATTCCGCTGAGCATGGCGATGTTAGCACTGGCGGTTTTGTCTCGTCTGTATCGTGATACCGTGCTGCTGATCAGAGGGGACGCTTGATGGAAATTAATGAAATTCTTGTTATCGCGATGTTTGTGTCATTCATCGCACTGTTATTCACGGGCATTCCTGTCGCCTGGGTATTAGGCGGCATCGGCGTGATTTTTGCCGGCATTGGCTACCTTGCTGATACCTATTTCGACACGATTACCGGGCTGGAATATCTGACGCTAGGGTTGGTTGTAAACCGCCTCTGGAAGATCATGGATAACTGGATTCTGGTCGCCCTCCCCATGTTCATATTTATGGGCATCATGCTAGATAAGTCTGGTGTTGCGGAACGGCTGATGAAGTCCATGCAGGAGCTGTTCGGAAATGTCCGCGGTGGCTTAGCGATTACCGTTACGGCTATCGGGATTATCCTCGCGGCGTCTACCGGCATCATTGGTGCTTCAGTCGTGTTACTCGCGGTAATGTCTTTACCTTCCATGACCAAACAGGGATATTCGATGCCGCTTGCGCTGGGTACTATTGCCAGTGCCGGCACCTTAGGCATTTTAATTCCCCCCAGCATTATGCTGGTCATCATGGCCGATCAGTTAGGTTTATCCGTAGGTGATCTGTTCATGGGCGCGGTCTTCCCCGGCCTGATGTTAGGCGCGATGTACATTGCTTATATTCTGATTACCGGCTTTCTTAAGCCTGACTCAGCACCTTTGCCTGTGGATGCCAAACCAGTCACCTTTGCCACACTGATTTCAGTACTGAAGGCGATTCTGCCGACATTAGCATTGATCTTCGTTGTACTGGGGTCGATATTTGCGGGTATCGCCACACCAACGGAAGCCTCCGGCGTGGGTGCTTTCGGGGCAACTATGCTGGCAATTTATAACCGCAAGTTCAGTTTTAAAGTGCTGAAAGAGGTTATGACCGGCACCTATAATACGACCGCTTACATTTTCGCCATTTTCATTGGGGCGACCTGCTTTGCTCTGGTATTACGGGAGTTGGGCGGTGATGAGCTGATTGAGTCTTTCCTGACCGGTCTGCCATTTGGTCCGTACGGCATTATCTTCTTTATTCTGGGTGTGATCTTCTTGCTGGGTTTCTTCCTCGACTGGATCGAAATCACGCTGATCATTCTGCCATTACTGGCACCGGTTATTTCGGCGCTGGGCCTGGATATTAACGGCTACGGCGTTGTCGATAATCCGGAGCTGGTCTGGTTTGTGATGTTGGTCGCCATGGCCTTGCAGACATCCTTTCTCACCCCACCGGTCGGTTTTGCCCTCTTCTATCTGAAAGGTGTATGCCCGCCGAATGTGAAAATTACAGATATCTATAAGGGGGTGACGCCTTTCATTATCCTGCAATTAATGGGCTTGTTGGTGTTGGTCTTCTGGCCACAACTTGTACTCTGGTTACCGGCAGCTGCTTACGGGTAATTGTGTGCTGGAGAATGCGTCAGTGGCTGTATATACTCAGCCGCTTATTTCTTAGCAGATATATTAGAAAAGCAACGTATGAGCTCATTTGAAGTTAGTCGATACCATGATGAATGGGGTCCCATTCATGTTCTTAGCGACAATGACAATATTTATCTGACCTTCGGTAACGGTGGTGAGCAAAGCGGTATGCAGGTGAACCAGCCTGACCGGCTGATGTTTCAATATACCCAGTGCATGATGCTGGCCTTACTGCTGATAGACAATCCCCGTAAGGCCACCTTGCTGGGATTGGGTGCAGTCTCTCTGGCTAAGGCTCTGTTACTGGCCGATGATAATATTGAGTTAACGGTTGTTGAGCTTCGGGAAAAAGTTGCTCAGGCGGCACGGGACTGGTTTTCCCTACCGGATTCTCAGCGACTTGACCTTCGCATAGGAGATGCATTTCAGCATATCCAGCAGCCTGTTTTACCTGTTGGTGAGCAAGAGTTACTGTTTGTTGATTTGTATCTGGATAACGGCCTTCAGGATCAGCTTATTGATCCGGTGTTTTTACAGGCCAGTTATGACCATCTTTGTGATGAAGGTGTGATGATCATCAACCTCTGGGATGAAGGCAAAGGCATTCTGCCACTGTGTATGGATACTTTGCAGGAAGTCTTTGGCTCACAGCCATTGCAGGCCAGTACCCAGGAAGGCAACGTTATTGTTTTCGTCGGTAAAGATGTTCAACTTGATCCTCATCCCCGTCGTTTACAGGCGCAGGCGAAAAAACTGGGTAACCATCTCGATGTACCTCTACAGCGGCTATTAAACCGCTTACAGGTCGTCGTTTAATATTTCCAGGACGCTGTTGTAGCGCTTTAAAGCATTGCCTTTAAGATGTCTGTCAGACGCTTAAGGGCTTTTGCGTATACATCATCATAGGGCGGTATCAGTACTAACCTGATGTAGTTCCTGAAACGCGACGCCAGGCTAAATACTTCACCAGGCAGAAAGTCACAGTCGTTCTGTTTAGCTTGTTTTCGTACTGCTGATACGTCCACATGATCAGGTAACCTGATCCACACCGCATAGCCACCGCTAGGTGACGTAATCTCTACTTTATCTCCCAACTCTTGGTAAAGGTAATCACTGGCATCGGCTATGAATGCTTTCATCTGTCCTCTCCAGCGGCGTAGCTGGCTGGCATAGCGTGAGCCGTTTAAATAATTGGCGAGAGCTTTCTGGCGAAAATACGGCCCGCTGATCTGACTGATAGCCACCTGAGTCATATAGGCATCGCGAAACCTTCCCGGTAAACACCAGCCAACCCGCTCACTGTCCCCCACTATCTTTGATATTGAGCTGACCAGCATGCACCAGCCGTCCGTGTCATAACTGATGACAGGTCGCGGCTGAGGCTCAGAGAAATTCAGTGTGGCGCAAATGTCGTCCTCAATAACTGGAATCTGTTGTGTGTTGGCCCATTTAGCAATGTCACGTTTGTAGTCATCGCTGATTGTTACACCTGTTGGGTTATGGCAAATAGGATTTATGATCAGTGCTGCGATGTCACCGCTATTTCCTTTATTGTGCATTACAGACTTAAGCGTTGCGTAGTCCGGCCCGGCCGGCGTCATTGGAATTTCCACAGCATTAAGTTTTAACTGGCCAAGTAACGCCAGATAACCTGGAAACGCAGGTGTTGGCACGGCAACATTGTCTCCGGGCTCACAGACAACCCGTAACGCATGTTCCATAGCATGCTGACAGCCACTGGTAATCTGAACCTGTGTAGCATTGATATTAAGCCTGCGCTGTTCATACAGGCGGCAGAGTGCTTCCCGTAATGGTAGATATCCAGCAGAGCTTTCCATTCCCCGACGCGAAGGCTGCAACAAAACTTTGTGATAATGCCGCTGGAATGAACGGAACATTTCAAGTTCAGGTGACAGCACCATATTAATGAACTGGCCATTAGCCTGCCCATTAAGGATTGAAGCATCGAGCCATTTCTGTGCTTGCGGTGCCAGTTTTGGATCTGCTTTGAAGGGTTCGAAGGGCTGATAGTGCGTTTGCGTTTTCGGCTGAAAGTTTACCCGTGTTCCCTGGCGTGGCTGACGGCTGATCAGATCATCCTGCTCCAAAGTATCTAATACGCTGCGAATAGTATTAATGCTGACACGATAATCTTTTGCCAGTTGCCGTACTGCTGGTAAACGCACACCATGACTCAGCTCGCCATTACGAATCTGCTGCTCTATCTGTCCTGCTATCTGTAAATATTGTGGTTGATGGTTAACAGCGTTGTTAGCGAGTTCGGTCATATCATTCGTATCCAGAGCTAATGCATATAAGCAAGTCAGTAGAGTATGGATCTAAGCCTATCAGTCCGGATAAGTATGAAAAGCAATAAAGTTTGTGTCCATTAATTATTATGCTTTGTGTGTCTGTGTCCGTCAGACATTCTGCTCATATACTGATGACTCACAAAACACTTTGTCTGGAAAATACGATGTCTGCGAATCTTGAATTGCTCATGCCATTCGTACTGGTTGCTTACACTATGTGGGCTACACCAGGGCCTAATAACATGATGCTTGTTTATTCAGGCGCAAAATTTGGTATCCGCGCTACCTTGCCGCATATATTCGGTATTCTTGCGGGTACTGTATTGCTAAATTCACTGGCAGTACTGGGATTAAAGCCGCTGATTGAAACCTGGCCAGAGACAATGTTAGTACTGAAAGTACTTGGCAGTGTCTGGTTAATTATGATTGGTTGGAAAATGGCCAATGCGCGTCAGACTAGCGATGACAAGCAGGTAGAAAAACCTATGCGCTTTATCATGGCTGTACTGTTCCAGTTTGCCAATCCTAAAGCGATTAGCGCCACTCTTGCCCTTGTCAGTCTGGTATTGGTGGCGATTGAACAGGATCCGCAGTTATTCTGGCTGGTATTGCTGATAATTCCGCCACTGAGCTTTCTGTCGATTACCCCCTGGGCTGTTGCCGGCCGGGCTATCCGCAGATTCCTGTCCACTGAGATGCGTTGGAAAATTTTCACCTGGGGAACAGGTGGTCTGACGGCAAGCTGCGCACTGTTCTTGTGGGTTTAGATTTTCTATTTCATGTGTATGCCAATTAACCCGGCTCAATTGTCAGGTTAATTGGTATTGTCTCAGGACATACTTTTTTAGATTCTAAGTAGGTTAATAACAAATCTTCTTCCGGAATCGTAATTGACTGGAACTGACATTTTCAAATGCTATTCACCTGCGTGAAAAGCAGATCCTGTAACATTAGTCTGACAATTCATTTGCTGTATCTATAAAAATACCCTGTATATCCTTTGCTTCTCTCTCAGTTTGGCCTCCGTGCTTAAGGAACGCAGCAATAATTGTTTGTGTTTTCTGCTCTTTAGCTCTTTCAAGAAAATAGCGTAACTCCAGCTCGGCTCCCGCTTCTTCGTCACTAATTGAAGTAGCCACGATTTCCTTGTACATGACAATGTCGCGCAATTCCCAGTTTTTTATGGTAGTAAGCAACAAGTTAAGAAAGCTTTCCAAGTCTGACTTTGGAACAAATTGGGTAATAATATTAAGGGCTTCAGCTTGTTGAGCTGTGTAATCTACGCCCGTTAATAAAGCCTGAAGTGCTTTGTTTTTCCCCATACGACGAGCAAATTGAACAGCTCCTTGCCCACCTGTTGGGATGTTTATAAACAGTTCTGGCTGCGCAAATGCTGAATTCTCGGTTCCATATGCCAAATCACAGGCCATAACAAATTCATTACCGCCACCACGGGCTACGCCATCAACTACCGCAATAGAAAGTTGCTGCATAGATTTTATATTACTGATCATATGGCTGAACTCGATACTGGCAGCTTGCCCTCCCGGTGTGCCATTAATGATATTCAGATCAAGATGAGCCAGGAAGAATGACTCATGTGATGATTTGAATACAACAGCTTTAATGTCACGGTTACCTTTAAGAGAAAGAATAAAAGTGTTCAGTTCGTTAATCAGATCAATAGTTAGAATATTAACTGGAGGATTGTTGACTTCAACGTTTGCTATTCCATCTTTGATGGTTACGTTCAATTTACTCATGACTCTTTCTCCTCGGTTCTTTGCCCTGTTTGTTTATTAAGGCTTACATCAATCAACTTGCAATCTACTGTATGCTTGAAATTGGTGATGATAAATGATCATATTTGAATATGTTTGATTCCATATAGGCAACAATTTATGTCAATGGACTTTTCGAGTCGCTTACTGCTATTGCTAGATGTTGTGGATTTAGGTTCTTTCACAGACGCTTCTGAGCGTCGTAATGTGAATAGATCTGTCATATCCAAACAGATCAGTAAACTTGAGTCAGAATTAGGCGTACGGCTTCTAAACCGAACGACACGGTCTTTGTCGTTAACTACTGCAGGGCATCAAATGGTGAAGCAGGCTATTAGCCTTCGCGATTTACTTAATGAAACACAGGCGCTTGCGCAGAATTATCATGCTGAGCCCAAGGGTGTACTTCGAATTACCAGTAGCAGTTACTTCGGCCGGGAGTATGTACAAAAAGCAATTTTGCTTTTTCAGCGTAAATATCCAGACGTCGAAATTGAATTACGCCTGGAAGACAGAACCGTTGATATAGTGGCTGAAGGCTATGACATAGGCTTCCGTACCGGAAAGCCAAAAGATTCCACACTGGTTGCCAGAAATATTGCCAGAAACCGTTTATTGATTGTCGCCTCTCCAGAATTTATTGAAAGGTATGGAGAGCCATCTACGATTTCAGATTTAGAGCAGCTTCCTGCGGTGGTATATTCAACGACAGGTCTTTTGATTGATAAAGTTAAGTATTTTGATAAGTCAGGTGCTGAAGCATCAATAAAGCTGCATGCTGCGTATAAAGTCAGCGAGCTCGATATGCTGACGAACACGGCCATTGCAGGTAATATGCTTTCGCTGGTAACGGCCCAAATGATTAATAATGAAGTCTTGGAAGGACAGTTAGTTCCAATAATGACGGATTTAAATTTGGCTGATTACGGGACTTTCTACGCTGTATATCCGCACCGTGACTCACCGATTAAAACTCGTCTGTTTATCGATACGCTTAAAGAGATTATTGGTGAAGGCATTCCCGCATGGGAAAAACGTATACCGGGTTTTAATAAAATGTACGGACGATCAGAAGATTGATTTAGAGGCTAAGTATTTCTTTGCATTTCTCCCTCAACATCTCTCTGAATGCTATAACCGCTGGTGTGACTTGCTTCCTTCCCGGACATAACAAATACAGCTCGACCGGTGGTGACTGGTAGTCATCTAACAGTTGCACCAGCTTTCCGCTACGTAAGTCCGCTGATATATCTATTTCAGATCGATAAGCGACTCCCTTCCCTGCTACAGCCCAGCGTCTGACGATATCGGTATCGTTACTTATCCGGTTACTGCTTACTTTGATGCTGTGTTTACTTTCTGCATCCTTATATTCCCAGTGGTTAAACAGGCGGCCGTCCAGCCTGTATAGCAGGCAGTTATGTTGCCTTAATTCCTCTGGATGTGTCGGAGTTCCATGGGCTGCTAAATATTCAGGGGCTGCGCAGGTTACCCTGTTAATAGATGCGATATGAAAAGCAACCATTGTTGAGTCTTCAGGCTTGCCGTAACGAAGTGCTACATCAACCTGATCTAAAAAGAAGTTTGAGAGAGAGTCGCTGACATTAAGGTCTATCGTCAGTGAAGGATATTGATCCATCATTTCATCAACCCAGTTAAAGACTTGATTGCGGCCTAAGTCAGAAGACACTGAAAAGCGCAGTTCACCGCTTATTTCTCCTTGTGTTTCATGGGCTGACAGCACGCCGTGTTCCAGCGACTCTATTGCCTGACGGCAATGAAACAGGAATTTCTCCCCCTGGGAAGTAATCCGCAGCTGTCTCGTTGTTCTTATGAAGAGTGGTACATCTAATTGCTTTTCCAGACGTCTCAGCCCGAGGCTAGCTGCGGCGGTAGTGATCCCCAGCTGTTTAGCTGATTCAGTAATGCTGCCGGTTTCTGCAATGCGAATGAAAAGATTCAGATCTGAAATGTTCATTATTAAATATTTTTTAATAGTGTTTGTCTGATTGCTGTATTTTTAGTTTAAAGAATATTCTCAATAATGTCTGTATCAGTTTGAATCAGAGTGAATGGCCACGACTGATCACACTTACTTTGAATAACCGGAAGACATTCCTATGACTGAAACGAAAAACCTAAAAGCGCAGAGCTCACTTTCAAAAAAGGCTTATGAAGCACCTTCACAATTGTCTTCGCCCTCTTCTTCCAAAGGAGTAATTGTTAATCAGCTTTGTTTAGGTCAGCCGTTAGTTTTGAGTAACGGCACAGTGTTGAAAAACCGCATTGTTAAGTCAGCAATGTCTGATTCGCTTGGCGACGGCGCAGGTAATCCTACTGAGGCGCAAACACGGTTATATGAAAGGTGGGCTGAAGGCGGTATGGCACTATCCATAATTGGTGAGGTTCAGATTGACGCCCGCTTTCCGGAAAAACCTGGCAATCTGGTATTGGGTGAGCACTCAGATATTGATGCTTTACGTCAATTAACGAGTCGGGGAAGTGTTAACGGAGCACATATCTGGCCGCAAATTGGTCATGCAGGTGCTTTATCGCACGTACCTGTTTGCAGTAAGCCTAAAGGGCCATCTGAACTTAATATCGGCGACTTAAACACTGCTGAAATGTCATTAGCTGAAGTACAGAAATTACCTGAGACTTATGCAAAAGCCGCTGACATTGCCAAGCTTGCAGGATTTACCGGTATCCAAATTCATGCCGGGCATGGTTTTTTATTGAGCCAGTTTCTGTCACCACTATTTAACCACCGCAGTGATGAATACGGCGGTTCAGTTAAAGGCCGTAGCCGAATCATTGTTGAAATAATTACAAAAGTCCGTCAGGCCGTGGGCCCTGTATTCCCTATTGGTATCAAGGTAAACACTTCTGACTTGTTAGAAGGCGGACTAACTCAGGAAGATGCACTGGAAGTAATAGGTATTCTGGATGGCACTTCAGTCGATTTGATCGAGCTAAGTGGCGGTACTTACTTTCCTGGTGCTAAATCTAGCTCTGACAGTGTAAGTTCAGGCCCTTATTTTGTGGACTTCGCAGCTAAAGCCCGGCAAGTAACCAGTACTCCGTTGATAGCGACCGGAGGATTTAAAGCTCGCTATGAAGCTGTTGAGTCACTAAATAGTGGCGCCATTGATATGGTGGGTGTTGCCCGCGCAACGATACTGAATCCTTCTCTGGCTAATGAATGGCTGTCAGGCATCGGTGATCCTGTTTTCCCACGCTTTGAATCCGTTGTTCCCGGTGGTATTACCGCCTGGTACTCCATGCTGCTAACGGCGCTGGGTAATGATTGTGAGCAAAGGTTTTCATTAGATTTACCAACCGCTATCCGGGAATATGAAGCGCGTGATGCGTCTCGTACTATTAAATGGAAGGCCGCATTTTCCATTTAGCTGTAACAACAAACCTGTCTAAGAGCAGTATTGATCAGGGGCCAAGCACTGCTTTGAATTAAGATGAGTTATGCTGATCGAAAAGCCATTTACCTTAGTGTTCTTCATTGAATACGCAGATAAATGGCTAATTAGTGGCTGGATACGCCCTACTTCTTTTGTTTATTTAGCGCAGCTGACAGTGCTATTTCTCCGTTACCTGTATAGCCCTGGCTACGGGCTTCTATTTGAGGCAGCTCATACAGATAGTTAACCATCAGCCCCAATGACTGTTTCAGGCCTTTTTCTGACTGGTCTGCCAACCAGTTAATGCGGGCCAGCTGTGCACCATTTGTTAAATGGAAGTGTGCAACTGAGTCACGGGCAAAACGTTCGTAACGTGGATGTTTCGCCTGAGTGAAGTATGCCAGTGCCAGCGGTTTTATCTGTGCTTCAAGTGCTTCTTTTCCAGCCTCGTCTGCTTGTAACAGTTGCTGACGAAGTTGCTCAGAATTGCCGCTGAAGGCCAGTGTCTGCTGTTCTGCTTCACTTAGATTATCCAACCAGTCAGTAAAGCCTGGTACCGGTGAAAGAGTCGCAAATTGCTTTAATTGCGGGAAGTCGTGCTGTAGCTGATTTACTACCTGCTTGATAAGGAAGTTGCCCAGACTGATGCCCCGTAAGCCTTTCTGTGTGTTAGAGATAGAATAGAAAATGGCGCTGTCTGCCTGATTAAGATTGGCCAGAGGTGCGTCTTCGTCGAGCAGTGCCTGTACGTTCCCAGACATCCCTTCAACCAGTGCTACTTCAACAAATATCAGTGGTTCGTTAGGCATATTGGGGTGGAAAAATGCGAAGCAGCGCCGGTCGGAATCGAGACGGTTTTTTAGGTCGTTCCAGCTTTGTATTTCATGAACTGCTTCGTATTCAATCAGCTTTTCTAACAGGTCTGCACCAGAGTGCCAGGTGATCTCTTCAAGCTGCAACAAACCCACGTCAAACCAATTAGTTAGAAGGCGTTTTAAATCTTCTTCAAGAGGTTTTAAATGTAGATGCTGACGGCTTAATTTAAGCAGTTCTGCACGCATATCAACGAGGAACTTTACGCCTTCAGGCAGCTCGTTGAACTGACGTAACAATACCATGCGCGGAGGCTCTAGCTGCTGTCTGAGTTTCCGGGTAAGCGCCTGACGGCTATCGCTGTCGGCATCCTGCCAGGCCTGCATCAGTTCAGTTAATTTTTGCTCCTGAATATCGTATTTTTGGCACAGCAATGTAAAGAAAGTTACCCGGCCAGTTTCACTGAGTTCCAGATAACAGCGGCCAAGTTGTGCCGTACGGTTACGTGCAGCTACGTCACCTGCACCGTCGATGCAGGCATCGATCCAGGTAAGCAGCTGTTTGTGATCACTGGTTTCAAGATCCGGTGTTAGCGTAAGGCTGTCCAGGGAATCTTTATTGCCCAGTGCTTCCCGCCATAATGGCATCAGATGCTGAACGGTTTTTTGCCAGAGACTGCTTGGATTATCGAGCACGAATACTTCCTTATTCAGCCGGTTTGAGTTGAGCACGTAAAGCGTGCTTCTGAATTTTACCGGTTGCTGTTTTTGGCAGCGGGCCAAATATTACCCGCTTAGGTCGCTTAAAGCGTGCCATGTGTGTGCTGCAGAAATCAATTAATTCTGCTTCAGTGACCGCTTCTGCAGCGTCCCCGTTGAGACTGTTCAGCCCGTTTTCAAATTCCGCTTTGAGCTCAACAAATGCGCAAGGAACCTCACCCCAGGTATTATCGGGCATAGCAACAACTGCCGCCTCTCCTACTGCCGGATGCTTGTATAGCGTGTTTTCTACTTCAACTGAGGATATGTTTTCACCACCGGAAATAATCAGATCTTTAGAACGGTCTTTTATCTGGATATAGCCATCCGGATGCACAACTGCAAGATCACCACTATGGAACCAACCATCAGTAAATGCTTCTTCCGTTGCTTCAGGGTTATTCAGATAGCCCTTCATGCAGGTATTGCCGCGGATCAGTATTTCACCAATGCTGGTGCCATCGGCAGGCACCTGTAGCCCGCTGGCTGGGTCCCGGACTATTACCGCTTCTGTCATTGGGAAACGAACGCCCTGGCGGGATTTTAGTTCAGCCTGTGTGTCGTTATTTTCTGCTTCCCATGCTTGTTGCGGTGCAGCCTGAAGAATATGACCATAGGTTTCTGTCAGGCCATATACATGCATTACATCAAAGCCAAACTCGGTCATGCGGGCCAGAACCTGTGCCGGTGGTGGAGCGCCTGCTGTCATGACTTTAATGCTGCGGCTAAAGCGGATCTGTTGTTCTTCTGGTGCGTTTGCCAGCATATTAAGAATGATAGGCGCCCCACCAAAATGACTGATCTGATGCTGCTCAACCAGTCGGAACAGCAAACCTGGTTCAAATGCCCGCATGCAGATAACCGTGCCGGTAACCGCCGCCATTGTCCATGCATGTCCCCAGCCATTACAGTGGAACATCGGGACGCAATACAGATAGCGGGGATGATTCGGTAAATTCCAACCGATGACAGTGCCCATACTCATCAAGTAAGAGCCCCGGTGGTGATACACCACGCCTTTTGGTCTGCCAGTAGTACCTGAGGTGTAATTAAGCGCTATTGCCTGCCATTCATCTGCTGGCGGCTGCCAGTTGAAATCAGGACTGCCATTACTGATCAGTGATTCATAGTTCAGGTGAGGCAAATCAACGTTCGGACGTTCGCTGGCAGCTGGGTCATCAACAATGATCAGTTGTGGCCGGGACTCCGCATGCTCAAGTGCTGCTTTGTATACCGGAAACAGTTGCCGGTCGACAATGGCAACCCTGACTTTACCGTGATCCAGAATGTAACCAACGGTTTCAGCATCAAGTCGGGTATTGATCGTATTGATGACACCGCCGGTCATTGGAACTGAGAAATGGCATTCGAACATTTCCGGTGTATTAAACGCTAATACCGCAACTGTGTCGCCAAGACCCACTCCTACTTCTGTGAGGCTGGATGCCATGCGGTTGCAACGGTCCCGGGTTTGTTGCCATGTATAGATTTTATCGCCGTATATAACAGCTTCATGATCTGGATAGACATCAGCACTGCGATGCAGAAACGAAATGGGTGACAGGCTGACATGGTTTGCAGCATTTGCGGACAGCGCCTGATAATCTGCGTGCATCGTATTGCTCCTTAAACCTTTTTTCAGGATGGTCCGGGGATGGCACTGCCACTTAATAATCTGCAGTGCCGCTATCCCGGGTTAACGCTTAGTTACGGATGCTGCTGCCACTGCCCAGCATGCTGTCAATTCTGGCCCGTGTTTGCGGGGTTTTAACCAGCCTTAGAAATGCCCTGCGTTCGGCATCAAACAAGTCCTGCTCACTGTGTAAGGTACTTGCTGTACAGTTTCCGCCAGTCAGAATGCCGGCAATTTCACTGCCAACAACAACATCATGTGGGTATAACTGACCTTCATCTCTGGCTTTTACCAGCCACTCACACATGGCGGTATAGACTGGCTCACCTGATAGAGGAATAGCTTCTCTTGGTGGTGCTTTCTGTACCTGATCAAGCGTTTTAAGTGCCTGATTAAGAAGACGGTCACGGTTCATCAGCCAGCCATCCTGCTCCCGTAGCATCGCCAGTTTTTTACTGATAATCGGAGAGGTGCCGGTACGGCCATAGCCAAGATTCATGAAGGCTTTCCAGCTGGCAGTATCAATGTCGCCGTATTTCTCAAGGTTGCGGTACAGAGTTTCTTTACAACCGCCGCCGCCAGGCACTACACCTACAAGCGATTCAACTAAACCTGTAACAGAGTTTGCATGGCCGATAACCTGATCAGCATGTAATACCACCTCAAAACCGCCGCCAATTGATAGCCCGGAAGGTGCCGCAATAACGGGCAATGGACTATTACGCATTGCCAGAACGACTTGCTGAAAATGATTCAGAAAATCATCTAATCCCTGATAGTCTTCTGCCTGATAATAGGTTTGTACCGCACCAAGATTTACCCCGCAGGAGAAATGCTGTGCATCATTGTGGATGATGACTCCGCGTAAGCCTCGGGCTTCGGCTTGCTGGATCGCATCCTGCAGAATAATCATAGAGTCGCCGTCTAAAGCATTGGCTTTGCTGTGAAATTCAACAATGGCTGCATCATCAACAATGAACCAGCTAGCCATGGCATTACTATTCTGTGCCTGCAATGTGCGACGCAACTCGGAGAAACGTAACACCCCTTCAGCGCGTTCAATTGCCGGATAGCTGCCATCAGCACGGCGGGCACAAAGCTTTTTATCAAGTACAGTGTAGAACTGATCGCCACGGGCTTGCTGAAGCAGTGCAGGCACTTCGCGGCCTTCCGCTTCAAGACGGCTAACAAAACGCTCTGTGCCTATCTGATCTAGTAATTCAAATGGCCCCTGAACCCAGTTATAACCAAGTTTCATGGCATCATCGACAGGTACAATGTCATCCCCTACTTCCGGGATCAGAGACGCTGCATAACATAAAGTACGTGACAGAACCTGCCAGGCATAACGGCCATAATGGCTGTCATCGTCGAGCAATACCTGAATGCCTTGCGCTTCGGCTTTTTGAGCCAGCGGTAATTCAAGACGCTGATATGGCTGATATGTATTGGTTTTAAGATCAAGTACTTCACGGGTAAACACTTCATTAGAAGTCACGTCCGGATTATCCGTCGGCACATCACGGAAGAAGCCCTGGCCATTTTTATTACCGGTTTGACCGTTCGCAATCATGCGGGTCATTAACGGAATTTCAGCGGCGACATTATGGAAGTCATCACCGGCGGGTAAAATATTCACCAGGCTCTTCACTACGTCTGACATCAGATCTATACCGATCAGATCATACAGGCCAAACACACCGGTTTTAGGTATCCCCATCGGGCGCCCAAATAACGCATCAGCTTCTGCCGGACTTAGTCCCATTTCAAATCCAGTATGCAATGCACACTGAATAGCAAATACACCTACCCGGTTGCCCAGGAATCCAGGGGTATCTGCGCAATGCACCACGCCTTTACCTAGTTGCTGGTCACAGAATGCATCCAGCTGCTGCATTATTTCATCACGGGTATGTTCGCCACGCACCAGTTCAAGTAGCCGCATAAAGCGAACCGGATTGAAGAAATGTGTGATCGCAAAACGCTCACAGAATGACTCCGGCATGCCTTGTGTAAGCAGGCTTATAGGAATCGTTGAAGTGTTCGAGGTAATGATGGCATCGTCACGGCAAACATCATTAATACGGCGATATAAATCCTGTTTAATGTCGAGCCGTTCAACGACTGCTTCTGCGATCCAGTCGCAATCAGCCAGCTGGTCAAAGTCATCACGTATGTTGCCTAAGTGAATATTCTCCGCTGCAGCATCGCTCATCAGGCCTGGGGCATCAGGGTCCTGTAAGCGTTGCATGCCGCGTTCTGCCAACGCATTAACCTGTTCGCCTTCTGATGCGAGATCCAGTAACCAGACCTCAATACCGGCATTAGCCACCTGACCGGCAATGCCAGCCCCCATAGTACCTGCACCAATAACTGCGACTTTTTTGAATGTAGATGTAGACATAATATTTCTCTTATCCGGTGATCAGCAGTTACAGGCTGGTAAAGAATTGTTTCATTGCGTCCAGGCAGGCCTTTGGCGCTTCAATAGGTAGCATGTGTCCGGCTTCAATACGTACCGGAGCAGCATTCAGGCTTTTAGCCAATTCAGTGCCAGTTCTGTAAGGGGTCATACGATCCTGGCTGGCCAGAATAACCAGCGTCGGGCAGTCAATATCTGTCGCCCGGGCAGCGCCCTGGCTATAGTCGTTACATGCCTGTAGGTCTTCAGCTAATGGGTTAGCAGCCATAATTTGGCGACCAACAGCAATCGGCTGTACGCCGGGTACAGCGCTGTAACCCATTTGAGTTGCCTGACCAAAACCCCATTGCAGCATCATATCCGCAGCTTTCATTGGTGCTTCGCGGGCCGTGTCGATAAGTGCCGGATTCACCGGAATAGCTGCGGCAGTGCCAATTGCAGTTAGTGATAACAGGCGGTTTTTTAATTTGGCAGCAGCTTCCAGTGCAACCAGGAATCCCTGCGAATGACCTACTAAATGAAGTTTTTCAACCCCGGCAGCTTCGAGTGCATCGATCAGCCAGGCAGCCATAGCCTCAATACTGGTTAGCGGCTCTCCGCCAGATAAGCTGTGACCAGGAAAGTCGGGGGCGAATACACTGTAACCGTGAAATGCGAACCAGCGTGCCTGCAAAGCCCAGCAACGATGATCCAGACCGCTGCCATGCAGGAATACCACGCAAGGCTGCTCTGGGTTAAATGGTTTGCCGCCGGTGGCTATAAATACATCTTGCTGATTAACTGAAATCCGCATGTTTATGCCTCCTGCTGCTTTTGCCAGGCTTTGTTAGCGGCCTTAAGCCCCAGAGCAAAGTCCGCACAAATATCACGAATAGATTCAATACCCACAGATACACGGATCATATCAGGGCCAATGCCTGCTTTAAGCATTGCTTCATCGTCTAAACGGGAGTGAGTGGTGCTGGCTGGGTGCAGTACTAAGGTGCGGGCATCACCAACATTCGCCAGATTTGACGATAGCTGTAACGCATCAATGAAAGCGGCACCGCAGGCCCTGCCACCTTTCACGCCGAAACACAGCATAGAACCGGCACCGTTCGGGAACAGCTCAGTGGCAACGTTATGCGTAGGATTAGACTCAAGATCAGGATGATTCACCCAGGCAACATTTTCCTGCTGTTGCAACCATTCAGTTAACTGTTTAGCGTTTTCAACATGTTGTTTCATTCGCAAGTTAAGGGTTTCTATACCCTGCAACAGTAAGAAGGCATTATGTGGACTCATGGCCGCGCCAAAATCACGCATCGCCTCTGCCCGTATACGCATGGTCAGTGCTGCCGGGCCAAACTCCTCCCAGAAATTAATACCATGAAAAGGCTCGTAAGGTTCCGTCAGTGTGCTGAAACGGCCACTGGCTGCCCAGTCGAATTTACCGCCATCAACAATAGCGCCGCCAATAGCTGTACCATGGCCACCAATCCATTTAGTCAGTGAATGCACCACTATATCCGCACCGTGCTCCAGTGGACGACATAAGCTTGGGGTAGCAAAGGTGGCATCTACGACTAGTGGAACACCATGCTGATGGGCCACTTCCGATATTTTAGGCAGATCCGAAACTTCCAGACCCGGATTACCAATAGATTCGCAAAAAACCAGTTTGGTATTGCTCTGGATTGCATTAGCGACGGCCTGGCTGTCGTTGATATCAACAAAAGTGACATCAATCGCGAAGCGTTTCAGGGTGTGCTTGAGCAAAGTAACAGTTGAACCATAAATCTGACCTGCACTGACAATATGATCCCCTGCCGAACAGAGAGAAACGAAGCTGACGAAAAGTGCGCTCATGCCTGAAGCAGTACAAACTGCGCCTGTGCCACCTTCCAGTGCAGCAACACGTTGCTCAAGGACTGCGACAGTCGGGTTAGTTATTCGGCTGTAAATATGCCCGCCCTGTTCGACATTGAACAATGCTGATGCAGCATCAACGCTTTCGAATACATAAGAGGTCGTCTGATAGATAGGCACGGCCCGTGAACCATGTTCCGGTTCAGGCTGATAGCCGGCATGCAGGGCGATTGTGTCAGCCCCCAGATACGACGATCGGTTGTTTTGCTTACTCATTAAACTGGCTTCCCTGAAACTGGTTTTGACTGATTAGCCTCATGAGCAATCAGTCCTAAGTCATTAAAGTTAAATGGCAATCTGCTCAATACTACTGTCTGAACACCGGCATCGCTATTCACCGTTAGGCTCACGTCAGTTTCCAGTGCAACATTACTGCAACGCGCCATTGCCAGAGTGACCCCATAACGGGGTGACCAGGCGTAAGATGTGATTTCACCCACGCATAACTCCTGCATATAAACACCCATTGCAGTGAAGCTCTGCTGACCCTGACACACCAGGCCAACTAACTGGTGGCGTGGTGTACTGTTACGCAATGCATCTATGCTGAGACTGTTGATGTCTGCAGTCAGGCTAACGTATTTATTTAGTCCGCATTCCAGTGGCGTATCGCCGTAATCCATGTCGTTACCAAAAGACAATAAACCACTTTCGATACGTTCGATCAGGTTGGGGCAGCCGGGTGCTACCTGTAAGTCTTCGCCTTTGGAAAACAATTCATCCCAGAGAATACCGCCCATTTCGCTGTCATTTACATAGATTTCGAAACCGCCCTGCTTGCTCCAGCCAGAGCGGGCAACCAGCATTTTGGTGCCCCTGTAATCCAGGTTACGATAGTTGAAGAAACGAATATCTCTAACGTGCTCGCCAAATATCCTGGTCATTAGTTCTTCAGCTTTTGGGCCCTGAACTGCCAGTGGCCATACTTCCGGTTCACACACCTCAACATCGAGCTGCATACCAATGGCGATGCCTTTTGCCAATAGCTTGACGTCGCTGTCGGCAATAGAAAGCCACCAGTGGCTGTCACTGTGCTTAATTGCAATGGGATCATTGATGAGCATGCCTTTCTCATCACATATAGGCAGATAAAAACACTGCCCGGCACGTGCGCTACTCAGATCACGGGGAGTCATCAGCTGGATCAGCTTTTCTGCGTCAGGTCCGGTTATCTCGACCTGACGTTCACAGGATACATCCCAAACCTGCACATGCTCACATAAGTGCCAGTAATCTTCTTCAACACCCTTAAAGGCTGTTGGTAAAAGCATATGGTTGTAAACGGTATACGCTTTTACCCCCATAGCTTCGACACGGCTGGTAAAAGGCGTACTGCGGGTACGTCGGGAAACGGCTAGCGCTGGCATCATGGCTGCGTCCTGAAATGTTAAGTTTATTGTTGTTTGAGTTTGACTAAGATTAGCCGTGATTAACGGGTTGTCTCAAACGAATTAGTTAAACCCTCAGACTCAACTAAAGTTATGACTGGATAATTTATGGAATGTTAGCTTAGGTTACCTATATAGTGTTGCTGTACATTCAGTTACTTATTTGAGACGGCTAACTATGAACCCGCATCCCCCCTTACATTGGCTACGCACCTTTGCTTATGCCGCTCAGCATAAGAGTTTTACTAAGTCGGCTCAGTCAATGAATCTTACTCAGGCGGCAGTCAGCAAGCAGATGCGGGCACTTGAGCAGGCACTCAATCAGCCGTTATTTAATCGTGAGGCGCATGGCATCAGTCTTACTGAGCTGGGTGAACGCTATCTGGTTGAAGTACAGGCGGCACTCAGTACGTTGGATGGTGCCACTGAAGATCTGTTTGGCCTACGCCAGCGGGGCGTACTGCAGCTACGGGTTAATATCAGCTTTGCTCACTGGGTACTGAGTCAGCGACTTTCAGGCTTATATGAGCGTCTGCCAGATTTACAGATGGAAATGACCCATACGGTATGGGATGTGAACCGCGAACCAGTGGGCGGCGATATTGATATTCGTTATGGTATTGGCCCCTGGAAAGGATTCAGTGCAATGCGACTTACCCGTGATGAACTCTTTCCTGCTACCGGTAAAAACATTCAGAATCCTCAGGATCTGCCACTTATTAATGTGCTGGGATATCGCTCTGGCTGGCAATGGTACGCAAAACAGACCGGACAGCCGGAGTTATTAAAACGTCAGCAACGTTCTGTCGATAATTCAATTATTGCTTATCAGATGGCGGCACAGGGGTTAGGCATTGTGCTGGCGCGCAGCAGTTTTATGGAACACGAATTAGCCAGTGCTTCATTGCAGGATTTAGACTTACCCCGCTGCCCTACTGAAGAAGGATTTTTTGCCTTATGCTCAAGCAGTGCTCAGCTCCCCCCGTCTGGCCGTGAAGTATGGCGCTGGCTGGCAGACCAGTTTGAAGATATTTAAATGATCTTAAACGTATCACTGCGAAATGGATTCTTGTTCGCATTGCCACTTAGCAAAAAATTATATGACAGTGTCATGAAGTTATTATTTTAGCTTTAGTCTTAGCTTTTAACTGGTATATACCAGATGTATGATAGTCCATTAATGTTATGGTTTTGACTAATTCTGGATAAATAACTGTGATTAAAAATGTCTTACTGATTACCGCTGACCAATGGCGTGGCGCCTGTTTTTCTGCATTAAACCATCCGGTTGTGAAGACGCCAAATTTAGACCGGTTAGCGCAGGAAGGCGTGATGTTTACTCAACACTATTCACAGGCGACCCCTTGTAGCCCTTCCAGAGCATCGATCCATACCGGTATGTATCAGCATAATCATCGGGTATGTCGTAACGGAACCCCTCTTGATCAACGCTTTACAAACATAGCATTGGAAGCACGTAAGCAGGGCTTTAAACCCGTGCTGTTTGGTTATACAGATACCGCATTAGATCCGGATACCCTGGCTGCAGGCTCGCCTGAGTTTCGCAGTTATGAAACTGTACTTCCGGGTTACGATACAGAAGAGCTATTAATAGAAAAGCCAGATAACTGGTTTGCCTGGCTGGCGAAGCAAGGAGTGGCTGTACCTGCAATTGAGGACTTTCACAGCATATATAAACCGCAAAAAAATGCCGCTGATTTTGATCGGGGTGCCAGTTACGGTACGCCCTGTTACACCGCCGACCAGACAGAAACTGCATTCCTTCGTGAGCGTGCTGAAGAATATATAACCCAGCAGGCCAGCAATCCCTGGTTTATTCATTTGTCCTGGATTAAGCCTCATCCCCCCTTTGTAGCACCTGAACCTTATAACAGTATGTATGATCCTGCAGATGTTGATATGCCCCTACGGCAATCAAATATTGAGCAGGAGAAGCAGCAGCACCCCTATCTGAACTTCTATCTAAATAACATGCAGAATCTTAATCGTTACTGGAATGTGATGGACGGTAAAGGTCTTGGGCCGGATATGTCGGAGAAAGATTTACGACAGCTTCGTGCTACTTACTACGGTCTGATAAGTGAAGTAGACGCTCAGTTTGGCAAGCTTTATACGTTCCTGTCTGAACAGGATCTACTGGGAAATACGCTGATTGTTTTCTGCAGTGACCACGGTGAACAGCTGGGTGATCATTATCTCTCAGATAAACAGGGCTTTTTTGATCAGTCATATCATATTCCGCTCATCATCAGAGTTCCTGGTACTGAATGGGATGCTGCCCGTGGTCAGCAAATCACTCAGTTCACCGAAAATATCGATATCATGCCGACGATACTGGATATGCTGGGTTCAGCAATACCACTACAATGTGATGGTTATAGTTTACGGCCCTTTCTGGAAAGGCAATTTTTCGAAGGCAATTCTGATATGAGCTGGAGATCTGCTGCTCATTGGGAACATGACTACAGAGATATTTTACTGGGTGATCCTGAATCAAAACTGGGGCTAAACCTGGATGAATGCAGCTTGGCAGTAATTCGTGATAACGATTACAAGTACGTGCATTTTAATCAGTTACCGCCGCTACTCTTTGATATGCAGGCAGATCCGGCCGAGTTGAATAATTTGGCGGATAACCCGGAATATACTCAAATAACACTTAAATACGCCCAGAAGATGCTTAGCTGGCGGATGAGTAGCAACGAGCGAACATTGACTGGCTGGCATTATCACGCTGATGGACCATCTTACCGGCCTGATGATAAACGGGGAAATCTGAAGCGTTAAACAACAGGCATCAGTAATACTGTCTGTTAAGTAAACTGCTGTTTACGCTTCGATGCAGCCTTACCAGGGACGGATAGGCACACTTGAAATACTGTTTTTAGGCGAGCCTTCCACTAATTTATCTGAATACACCAGATAAATAAGCACGTTACGTTTCTGGTCCAGAAAACGCACTACCTGCATGCTCTTAAACAGGATTGACGTTTTCTGCTTAAATACCCTCTCACCATTGTTCAGATCAGCTGGCAACGTTATTGGTCCAACCTGCCGGCAAGCGATTGATGCATCGGATGTGTCTTCAGCCAGGCCTAAGCTGCCGCTTATGCCACCTGTTTTGGCCCTGCTTAAGTGGCAGGTTACGCCTGGTATTCTTGGGTCATCAAAAGCTTCAATGACAATTTTGTGATTGGCGCCAAACATTTTGAAAACAGTATCTACGCTGCCAATTTCTTCAGCATGAAGGCTTGAAGCAGATAATAATCCACCTAGCAGTGCACCTGTTACCACAGGTAAAGGGTTTAGAAATCGCATAGGGTTATATCCCACAATTAAATTCAGATGTTGCCAGTTAGCTAAACTGTTGATGCTATTTCGTTCAGAATATGATTTTGCTATAGCTGGCGCGTTCGATGTCTGTCACTTCAACGCTAAGTGATACTTTTGTAAGCCCGGAGTCTTTCAGATACAGGTGAACCCCAGTCATTACACGCAGAGAAAGGTCTTTACGCTGCTCTACGCTACGGCCATCAAGAATTTTGAGTTGGATATGCAACTGAGAGTGATCGATTTCTCCTACTCGCTGAGCGTCCAGCGTGATGACGCGAACTTTAATATCGTCAGCAGTAAACAATTCACTGGATAGTGCAGCATCAAAGCAATGCTGCATCAGTTCTTGCTGGTTACAGCGCTGCAAAATGTCCTGGCTGCATTCCAATATGCAATGAGGCATTGAGGTCAGTCCTTATGATTTCAAAGAGCCGGCATGATAACAGTTAAGGTCATAAAAAACCCGGAGAGCTAAAAGCTGTCCGGGTTATCCTGGGTATTGAACCAGTTTTGAAATCTGTTTACAGAGCTACAGAGCCAAAACTTGGTTCGGCCTGCGCCTCAGATAACGCTGATGACGAGCGTGCGGCTCTGGCGATCAGTTGCTCATCGGCAGACGGATCCCCCATCACAGTTTCCTGACCTTTACCCCATACCCGTTTTCGCTCATCACGCGGTGAAATACCAATATGTTTACGGTAACAGCGACTGAAATGCGGTGTGGATACGAAGCCACAAGCACTGGCAATTTCGACAATCGACATACTGGATTGCTTAAGTAACTGTCGTGCCCTGTCTAATCGCAGTTTGAGATAATAACGCGACGGTGAGCAGTTCAGATACTTATGGAACATCCGCTCTAACTGACGGCGGGACACATCAACAAAACGTGCCAGCTCATCCAGTTCAATAGGTTCTTCCAGATTGGCTTCCATCAGTTCAATAATATCAACTAGCTTAGGTTTAGGCTGGCCATTGTTATGCAGCTGACGCAGAGGTATACGCTGCTGATCAAATTCACTGCGTATCCGGTCACAGACAAACATATCTGATACCGCACTGGAAAGCTTAGCTCCATGCTGTAAGGCAACCAGGTGCAGAAACATATCCATTGGAGTATTTCCACCTGAAGACGTCATTCGCTTCTGATCAATGGTAAACAGACGGTTGTTACAGCGTACCTTTGGATAACGCTCCTGAAGAGCGGCTATGCATTCCCAGTGGGCACTGCATTCATGGTCGTCCAGCAGGCCTGCGTGCGCGAGCGCATACGGACCGGTACAGATACCGCCGACAACGATTCCGCGACGTGCCTGAGCTTGTATCCAACTGATCTGCTTAGGCCGGTAACTGCGGGTAATGTTAACCCCACCGGCAACGATCAGAATATCAATATCAGGTGCATGACTGATGCTTGCATCAGGTGTAAAACACAGCCCATCGCTGGCGCGAACCTGTTCACCATTCTCAGAAATCATATGCCAGCTGTATAATTCTTCACCTGATAGCTGATTGGCCATACGCAACGGTTCTACCGCTGAAGCCAGAGCGATCATGGTGAAATTATCCAGCAGCAGAAAGCCCACACGGGTCTGTTCTTTTGTTTCTTTAAAAGGGTGTCGCATAACAACTGAAGTCATAGTATGCCCTCTCAGACGCCCCTTGGTCGTTCCGTCACGACGCAAGTCACTAATATTATTATTAATTCAGATTACACTCGCTCTGCTGCACTGAAGAAATAACGATTAACAAACAACAGCCGGCACTGGCCGCCACCCGTAAAGAGTGGATTTTGCTAAAAGCACATTTCTGAAGTGCGATACTCTCGGCTGCAATGCAGCCAGCAGTGTACAGAACACTCAATTCATACCCTTTAAACAGGTACTCCCAAGAATTCAGTGTCGAGCCCTGCGGGCTTTATAATCTGAACCTGATGCTATTAATCCTTAAACAGCGCAACCGTATCGCTTTTGAAGAATTTGTTAACAGTTCTGAAAGTTTCCAATCAGAAAACCGGGCTATGGTTAATTTTTAAAATGCCCTGTTTCAATCTGTTAATCCCGAAGCGGATAAGATGAGGTGTTATATTAATCACTCCCCTGAAAGTCGAATACGAGAAAGCGACATCAAGCCTTAAGAATTTATCAAATAGCGACATTCAAAATGATTTTTTACAGATACCGACAGACATTTAACGTTTTTCGGCTACGCCCTTATCTGTAGAGGTCTGCAGCGACTTCTTTCTTAAACGATCAGTTAAAAAAAATGCCTGAAACTACTTTTATTGTGAGGCCCTAAAGTTTCCGATTCGCTACTAATATCTCCTGAAATCTGTCCCTGCCTGAACGGCTTTTCGCTTTGAGTAAGTACAAAGTTGCATACATCCTGATACAGGATCTTAACTCAGGAAAATGATATGCAAATTTATATAGGATCGATGAGCGACTAAACAGCTATAAAACAGATTTAGATTAACCAGTCGGCATTGAATATTGATTGTCGTATGCTGCTCAGCGATGCCACCATTCTTAACGCCTGATCAATCGCTGTATCACTCTCGCCTTCCTGACGCAGACTATGCAAGTGACTGTTGTAGCAGACAAAGCCGCCATTCACGACTGAAATAGCAATACAGGCATAATGATAGCCACAGGTGTTCTGAACCTGCAGTTCACTGAACGGGCGCATAGAAAGATCTTCCAGGCTACCACCGGCCTGCAGCGGCTGTATATTACTTGCCATAAAGTATGGATTGGTTACTGCCATTCTGCTGCTGGCAATTAATACGCCGCGCTTCACCGCTTCCAAAGGTTCCGGATATTGTTTTTTCGCCCATTCTATTAGCGGCTTATCCCGCATAGCATGCAAACTTGCCCAAAGCACCCAATCCCGGTTTTCTGAGCTGAGTGCGGCAGTAGCACTGGCTGCATCAGTAAACAGTGTTAGCTGATCCTGTATTTCCGGAATTGTATTCAGCAAAGTAGTTAAATCTGACATTGGCTTACCACTCCTATATGAAAGGCAAAAAAAATCGCCGCAGGTGCGGCGATTTAAATATGGCGGGCATTATAAGAGTTGCTTCAGCAACTGCAATACTCGGCTAAACGTTTCTTTTATGATGCAGGCTTATCTGTCTGTTGTTCTGTTTCAGTCGACTGTTCAGGAGCATCATCAATGCTTTGCATCCATTCTCCGTCTACTGATTCAATACCTTCACTGATAGCGTCGACGACATCTGAAGCAGACTCAGGTAACACTTCGACAACAGCAGCTGCTACATCAGCGGTATTTTCAGGCGCTGCTTCAGAGATACGCTGTACCAGTTCAACAGCTGCCTCGCTGACTGTTTCAGTGTCTTCATCATCTGTCGTTTCTGGATCATTGTCCTGTTGTGTCGAGTCAGCAATATCTGCTGTGCCTGATTCAGCTGTCAAAGACTGTTCAGCTGCCTCTTCATGATGCGCAGATATATCTGCTGCTACACCGGCGGCAACATCTGCAGCGGCATCCGGTAACGCTTCAACCACTGCCACAGCAACATCAACTGCAGTATCCGGTGCAACTTCATTAATTCGCTGTACCAGTTCTACCGCAGCATCGTTATCACCAGCTGGAGTTTCGTCTTCTTCAGCTGTATCACCAGTAACATCCTGAGCATCAGCTTCAGATGTTTCAGTGACTGATTCAGCGTTAGTCACTGCTGCAGTATCAGCCTGCGATGCATCTGGCTGATCTTCTGTAGCCAGCTCAGCCTCATCTTCCTGTTGGCTAGCCATATCAGATGCAACTTCAGCAGCAACGTCTGCCGCTGACTCAGGCATTGCTTCAACAACCGCAACAGCAACATCAACAGCTGCGTCATCAGGCGCAACTTCATTAATACGCTGCACCAGTTCAACGGCCGCTTCATTAGCTGTTTGTTCATCACTGCTTTGATCATCACTGGCGTGTTCATCACTGCTTTGATCATCAGAGGTTAACTGGTCATCTCCTGCTTCACTGTCAGCAGACTGGTTATTCGCCATACTGGCTGCGACACCAGCGGCGACATCAGCAGCGCTATCTGGCATTGCTTCTACCGCTGCAACCGCCATATCAACGGCTTGTTCAGGCGCTACTTCAGCCAGTCGGGTAACAAGTTCAACGGCATCGCTTTGTGCTGCATCTGAGATTTCAGCATCAACAATCTTTTGTGCTTCAGATATATCAGCAGCTTCGTCTTCATCAGGTAAGGTATTCGCCATAAAACCTTCTGTAACCGAAACAGCAGATTCAGGTACTGCATCAACCATGGCGACAGCAACATCCATTGCCTGTTCAGGTGCTGCGTCCCACAGCTCACTGGCAATATCAGCTGCATCCTGAGCACTGGTGTCATCTACCATATCTGCAGGTCGGGTCGCTTCCAGCTCATCAGCGAGTACTTGTGCGTAGTATTCAGCAACCTGGGTGACTGACTCTGGCGCTGCTTCTGCGGCTACTCGCGCCATTTCTACCCGAATATCCGGTAGAGCCCTGCCAATCTCAGCGGCGATAGACACCACCTGATTAGGATGGGTTTCAGCCAGTTTAGTAACAAGCTCATATGCCAGTTCTGGCTTGGCTGTAACAATGGCCCGGGTAATCTGAAGAATCTGATAAGGCACAACTTCTTTCATGACTTCGTATAAACGCAGTACATCAATGCCCTGTACGTCTGCGACTGCAGCTGCCACTTCAGTACCTTTTGTTGGGTTAGACATAGCAATGGCACGGGCCATTTTCACAGCAGCTGCCGGGTCAACCTCAGCAATGGCAACAGCTGTCTTAGCCTCCTTACTCATTGGCATAACGGATTCTTTGTATTCAGTACGTGGATCAAGCTCTACTGCCACACTGCTGCTTGTACCCTGCATAACAAAGCTTTCCTGCTGATCAATCGGCAGCGCTTTACTGACCGTCATACGGTAAGCAACAAACCCCGCAAGACAGAACTGTATGATGCCAAGGAAGTAAAACAGTGCCGTGCTGCCAAAAGTAGCCATTGTCATCGAGGCTACATAAGGCCCCATGATTCCGCCTATTGAGAAGATAACAATCAGCTTACCTGAAGCCGCAACCATCTGATTCTGCTTAAGGGTATCGAATGTTTGAGAAACACTTAGCGGATAAGTACAGGCGATAATGCCGCAAGTAATAGCAGCGCCCAGATATGCAATCCAGATCTGACCTAATGGTGCAAACACAGAAATAAGTACACCTACACCGGATGAAATCATGAGTAAGTACATCAGTACGGTACGACGATCGAATTTATCCGACAGGTAACCGACCGGAAACTGCAGCACAAATGCACCAAAAATTGCAGCTCCCATGAACAATGAAAGCTGAAAATCGACGATGCCAAAATCATTAGCAAATATCGGCAACATGTTAAAAATTGCCTGATAGATAATGCCGGATGCCAAACAACTCACAACACCCAGAGGCGATGCCCGATACAGGTCAGCAATCGACATCGAAGTAACATCTTCAACTATCGGACCTTTATTGCGGCTCAGTACCATAGGAATGATCGCTGTACAGAGCAATATACCGGTAATAACAAAGAGTACAGTGCCGGTAGGGTCTGCCGCATTTAACAGGAACTGCCCCAGAAACAGGCCACCCAGTACAACTGCGTTATAAACCCCAAGCACTTTACCGCGGGTTTGCTTATCAGAGCTACCACTTAACCAGCTCTCCATTGCTGTAGCGGCTGAAGCATTACAAAAACCAATAAAGACCCGCATCGCTCCCCACAGAATTGGATCTGTGTACAGGCTGCAAATCAGAACGCTCAGGGTACCCAGTGCCACACAACCGGCGAACATACGGATGTGCCCTGCCCGTTTGATAAGCTCCTTGCTATACAGCGCTCCCAGTAAGGCACCGACAGAATATAACGACAACACCATACCTATGGAGTTGGCATCAAAGCTTTCCAGCTCCATACGTATCGGCAAAAAGACGTTTATCAGTCCATTTCCAAGATACAAAATGAAACAGCTTAGAAATAAGGCTGTTAATGGCAGAATGGTTGCGCGCACTCTATGAATACTCTACTTCAAATAACTCATTAATATTTATCAGTCCGGCCAGCTGTCAGCAGATGACTGCCAATGATTTTTTCCTTGGTAGATGCGGGGCACGCCGATCATCTGACAACTGTATATGTACTCTGGATATAACTAGAGTCACATAATTCACGTCAGCGGAATGCTTCACAGCTCTATGAAAAATAGCGTTCTGGTCTGAAACGTCAACGGGATTTATCCCCGTTTTTAGGTTCCTGGTTAAAATCTGATAACAATTTCCCTGCTGGCTAAATCTGAAGTCACTCGTGATACAGATAAATAGCTGTAATTCTGTTAGAAAAATTCTGCTAACACATTAGATTTACAAAGAAATCATAGCCATTAAAAAGGCCTGAAATCTCTTTTGAGAATCCAGTAAATCACATCTAGCAAATGAATTTTATCGGGCAGAAAGTGCCAGGAGAATTGGTCGGAAAAGAACCATTTCTATAGGCGCAAATTTATAGGTTTATTGTCTTAGCCGCAATCTTCGCTGCCTGTAAAACATACCTGAATGCGTCATTGAGATATCTGAATGTGAAGTTTTAACCTGACGGTCACATTCACAATAAAAATAGCTGTAAATACACAGTGTAGTCGAGACCTTAGAGCGATATTTAAGGCGACAAAAAAACCGGCTTGCGCCGGCTTTTAAAGAATGCAATTCAGGTAACCCGTAGGCGACCTGAAAAGTCATTTTCTGAGTTAACGAGGCTCGTCTTTCAGACCTTTATACAGGCTGAAACACATGCACAACAGAACCACAGTAAATGGCAGACCAACAGTTACCGCACCTGCCTGCAATGCAGTCAGAGCTTCAGAGCCACCGCCATATAGCAGAACGCCAGCGATAACACCTTGCAGCACAGCCCAGAACAAACGCTGTGGTACAGGCGCATCGACTTTACCGCCTGCAGTAATCGAATCGATTACCAGCGAGCCAGAATCAGAAGATGTAATGAAGAACACCAGAACCAGGATAATTGCCAGTAAAGAAGTGATTTCTGTCAGAGGCAGATTCTCAAGCATCTGGAACATTGCCAGTGAAACATCACCTAAACCGTTAGACAGTTCACCAACATTAGCCTGAATCTGATCCAAAGCGCTGCCGCCAAATGCGGCCATCCACACTGCTGAAACCAGCGTAGGGACAACCAGCACTGCAAGCATGAATTCACGTACAGTACGGCCCTTCGAGATACGCGCAATGAACATACCCACGAATGGTGACCAGGAGATCCACCAAGCCCAGTAGAACACAGTCCAGCCATGGAAGAACTTTTCATCTTCACGGCCGATCCAGTTACTCAAAGGTACGATGTTTTCTGCATAGCTTCCCAGGATTCCGAAGAAGTTAGTCAGGAATGCAGTAACAGAGCCAGCAAAAATAACAAACATCAACAACGCAAATGCGATGGACATGTTAATGTTACTCAGCAGCTTAACACCGCCATCCAGGCCACGAACAACCGAGAAGATAGCAATCGCACTAACAGCAACGATAATGCCGATCTGAGTTGAAATATTGTTATCAATACCAAACAGGAAGTTAAGACCACCTGCAGCCTGACTTGCGCCAAGACCCAGAGAAGTAGCCAAACCAAAGATAGTCGCCAGTACCGCAACGATATCGATAACGTGACCAACAGGTCCCCACACACGATCACCCAGAATTGGATAAAACGCAGAGCGGATGGTCAGCGGCAGGCCTTTGTTGTAAGTGAAGAAACAAAGAGCCAGAGCAACTACGCCGTAAATCGCCCAAGGGTGCAAACCCCAGTGGAACATAGTTGCACCCATAGCAGCAGACGCACCTTCTGGTGTATTCGGTGCTGCATTTAATGGAGTACCCCACCAGTCGGTGTAGTAAGCAACAGGCTCAGCAACACTATAGAACATCAGACCGATGCCCATGCCGGCAGCAAACAACATAGATAACCAGGAAATGGTACTGAAATCAGTTTTAGCTGATTTACCACCAAGTCTTACCTTGCCAACAGGCAGGAAAATTAACGCGATACAGAACAATACAAATACGTTTCCACCGATCATAAACAACCAGTCGAACGTTTGAATTGACCATGAACGTGCACCAGTCAGCATCTCATTAGCATCGGCTGGAAAAATAAGCGCGAAAATAATGAAAAACAGAATGGATACTGCACTAATCGCAAATACCGGATTATGGACATCCATGCCTATCATCTGGACATTGCTTTGCCCTATCTCGTAATCAGAATCGTATTCTGTACCAGAGCCTTGCGAGCTTTTAGAGTTATCGTTCATAAACGACTCCAATTTGTTGTTATTATTGCCTCTTTGCTGATCCGGAGCACTAAGGTTCCGGGCCGCAAAAGTGGCCGCACCATACTAGGCAGTAAAGTAACTAAGGTGATTGCAGTTAACGACATGTAACTGACGGGAAATGACTGTTTTCGACAAAGCGGTTGATCTGCGACAACCTTTTGCCTGATCGGGACAAGCAGTCTGTTTCAGCAGATTACGCTTTACCAGTTAACGCCGCCCTGATGATCCAGAAGTGTCAGATATAAACGCAGATCGAGTTCTAACTGGTGATAGTCCGCTTCCATATAGCTACATAGTTTATAGAAAGCCTTGTTGTGGTCTTTTTCGCGCAAATGCGCCAATTCATGAACCACTATCATTCTTAGAAATGGCTCCGGAGCATCCCTAAATAAGCTGGCAACACGAATCTCACGCTTAGATTTAAGCTTGTTGCCTTGTACCCTTGAGATTTGGGTATGAAGTCCCAGAGCATTATGAATAACATCAACTTTGTCATCATAAATAACTTTGCTCAGGGCCGGTGACTGGCGAAGGTATTCCTGCTTAATCGACATTGCATACTGATACAGGGCTTTAGCCTGACGGATGTCGTGACCGGGCTGATAGCGTTTACTCAGATAAGCATCCATTTTATTCTGCTGCAGTAATGCCTCAGCCTGTTCTTGCAAATGAGCCGGGTAACCATTCAGAAAACGTCTAGCTGCCATTACCATCCTGCCTGTTTTAACTGCTCACGAAACGTATCGGTACGTTTACGGTTAGCTGAAAAATCGCTTTTACCCACCCGTGATGCAGAGCGAATATGTAATTCCCCACTTGCCTGATCAATACGTAATTCAAAATCATCAACAAAGCGGAAAATTCGTGTGGTAAAGGTGGTGGCCAGATAAGCATCCTGCCATTGCAAATTATCTGCCCCCATGCGGTCAAGTGTATGGATAATATCAAGTTTTAATTCATCAAGAGGTTTGTCCGGTAACGATACTGCAGCAATTTTTGCCTCATCTTGAGTTGTATTTTTTATAGCTGTAGCAGCAAAGGCTTCGCTGTTTACACAATTAGGTGTGTCAGGACACTTAGTCAGCTGGCCATTTTTCAGGCCTGAAGCAGTAGTTGTCGTTTTGTGCGACCACCAGCCCATGGCAAACATTGCAATGAGCATAAGGGTAAAGATGGCAATTATTGATTTAAGCAGCATATATATTCCATCAAAACTAATAGTAGCAATTCCGGGGGGCGCTATTATGGTAATCCGTTTCTTCCAATACAAGCATAGTGCGGCATTTAATCTCACACACCCTAAGGCCCTCTCTTACTGATTACTGCTGTAGGCTACGGAGCTCTGAGATATTAAAATTCTTATAAAAGATAACGGTATAAAGACAGTTCTATACTCTGTTTAAAGAGCTTCACAGGCCTTAGGTGTGAATATCTACAAGTCTGAAAACAAAAACGCCCGTCTGAATGACGGGCGCTGAGTTAACCGAGAAGGCTAAGGTTACTCGGGAGCTGTTTCACCGTTTGCCAGGAAGAACCATGTATCAAGTACCGTATCCGGATTGAGCGATACAGAGTCGATACCTTCTTCCATCAGCCAGCGAGCTAAATCAGGATGATCTGATGGCCCCTGCCCGCATATGCCCACGTATTTTTTTTGTTTTTTACAGGCACGGATAGCCATTGCAAGTAACTGTCTTACTGCTTCATTACGTTCATCAAATAGATGTGCAATAACACCAGAGTCACGGTCCAGACCTAAGGTTAACTGTGTCAGGTCGTTAGAGCCGATTGAAAAACCATCGAAGTATTCAAGGAATTCTTCAGCCAGCAATGCGTTAGCAGGTAACTCACACATCATAATAATGCGCAGACCGTTCTCACCTCGGCGTAAACCATTCTCTGCCAGCAAGTCGATAACCTGCTTTGCTTCCCCAACAGTACGCACGAAAGGAATCATAATTTCGATGTTGCTCAGCTTCATCTTCTCACGCACGTATTTCATTGCGCGGCATTCAAGCTCAAAACAATCACGGAAACTTTCAGCTATATAGCGGCTGGCTCCCCGAAAGCCCAGCATAGGATTTTCTTCACGGGCTTCGTACGCATCACCACCAATCAGATGGCTATATTCATTAGATTTAAAGTCAGACATCCGAATAATGACTTTCTTCGGGTAGAAAGCTGCGGCCAGGCTGGACATGCCTTCGACCAGCTTAGACACATAAAAATCAATTGGGCCATCATAGCCCGCAGTGCGACGATCAATTACCTGCTGCAGGTCTTCATTCAGCTGATCATAATTAAGCAGTGCTTTGGGATGAATACCTATCATCCGGTTAATCACGAATTCGAGTCTTGCCAGGCCGACACCAGCATTAGGTAGTGCCTGAAAATCAAAAGCGCGATCCGGGTTACCAACATTCATCATAATATCGAAGGGTAAAGAAGGCATTGAGTCTACGCGGTTGGTCTGGTGCTCAAAATCCAGTTTGCCTGCGTAAGCTTTGCCTGTATCACCTTCCGCACAGGAAACAGTGACTAGCTGATCTTCACGCAGTACATCGGTTGCGTTGCCGCAGCCTACAATTGCCGGGATACCCAACTCACGGGCAATAATCGCTGCATGGCAGGTACGGCCACCACGGTTAGTAATAATTGCTGATGCCCGTTTCATAACAGGCTCCCAGTCAGGATCTGTCATGTCTGTTACCAGAACATCACCGGGCTTAACCAGATCCATTTCACTGATATCTTCAACTAAACGTACAGCACCACTACCAATCCGGTGGCCAATCGAGCGGCCTTCAACTAACACCTGACCGGTCTCTTTAAGCAGATATCGTTCAATTACCGCATCCTGTACGCGGCTCTTAACGGTTTCGGGGCGGGCCTGCACGATGTAAAGCAAGCCATCTTCACCATCTTTTGCCCATTCAATATCCATTGGACAGCCATAGTGCTGCTCAATAGTCACAGCCAGTTTAGCCAGCGCCTGAACATCTTCATCGTTCAGTGAAAAGCGCATTCGTTCAGCCTGGTCCACAGCAACGGTTTTAACGCTACTCTGCTCACCGTTCCCGTCGCTGGTCTGATTGTTATAGACCATTTTAATAGCTTTAGTACCAAGATTGCGACGTAAGACAGCAGGGACATCCTGGCGCAACGTTGGTTTATAGACATAAAACTCGTCAGGATTAACTGCGCCCTGCACCACCGTTTCACCCAGGCCATAAGCAGACGTAATAAAGACAACGTGTTGAAAGCCTGATTCAGTATCCAGAGAAAACATTACACCACTGGTCGCAATATCACTGCGAACCATCCGCTGAATACCTGCAGATAAGGACACCAGATCATGGTCAAATCCCTGATGTACCCGGTAAGCGATCGCACGGTCGTTATATAAAGACGCAAATACTGACTTGATGGCCTGAATAACAGCATCATAGCCACGTACGTTAAGAAAGGTTTCCTGCTGACCTGCAAAAGATGCATCAGGTAAATCTTCTGCGGTTGCTGACGAACGTACAGCAACGCTTATTTCGTTACCGTCACACAGTGCTTCGTAAGACTGTTTGATGGCACTTTCCAGCTCAGGCTGTAACGGCTCGGCTTCGATCCAACCTCTGATCTGTGCACCTACTCTGGCCAGCTCACGGACGTCATCAACATCCAGGGCAGCCAGAGCAGCAGAAATCTTACCGCCCAACTGGTGGTAATTAAGAAACTCATTGAAAGCATCAGCCGTTGTGGCAAATCCACCGGGCACCCGAATACCGGCATCACTTAACTGACTTATCATCTCCCCCAGGGAGGCATTCTTCCCACCAACTTTATCGACATCCTTCATGCCCACCTGGGCTAACGAGATCACGTAGTTGTGCAAAGTCTTTCTCCTTTTGTAGTTTGTTCGGGGGTATGAACACAGAATGCTAATCTTTGAGGCTGGGTAAACCACTGAGCGATTAAACATACTTTAGCCCGGCCATAATACTGTAATTGGCCTCAGATTTTGAGTAGCTTTATACCTTGTTTTAATGACATTTTTGTAGCTATCCGGCATTTAGAACATCACTAAGGTCCTGACGACTCTGTATAACGATTGCGAACTATGCGCCTGGTATTAGCAATATAAAGAGTCATGTAGCTTAAATGTACCGGCTAAACACCTCTGAAGTCCAAGCCTTGCAAGGCTTTAAGCGGCATTTTAACTAGTACCCGCCATGCTTATTGTAGATCGCAATTAGGCTACCATTCATCAGTAATTTTATGCTTGATGATTATCAAAGAAGAGCAATAGCCTGCTGTATGTTATTTATTCATACGACTTTTGGCGGATATATCAGCGCGATTCAATACAAAGGTATTGCTTTGCAATTAACAACAAACTGGCAATAATGCCGTTTTACTTCAAGATAAAGCCCATGAAACGTACAGCATTTTTTATCTCCGACGGCACTGGAATAACAGCCGAAGCTTTGGGCAACAGCCTCTTGGCACAGTTTGAAGGCATTTACTTCGACAAAATTACTTTGCCTTATATCGACAGCATTGATAAAGCCCACGCTGCAGTAAAACGCATCAATGACGCCAGTGAACAGGACGGTCAGCAAGCAATCGTGTTCGACACTGTTGTAGATGAAACTATTCGTAAAGAAATAAGCAGTAGCGTCTCGTATAAGATCGATGTGTTTTCAGCTTTTCTTAAACCTCTTGAGCTCGAGCTCGGCTGCCACTCGTCCTATAGCGTCGGCACATCACACGGTATCCATGAAATGGACCGTTATAAGGATCGCATCGAATCTGTTAATTTTGCACTGGATAACGATGACGGTGCCAGGATTCAGCAATACGATCAGGCTGATATCATTCTAATTGGCGTTTCCCGTTGCGGTAAAACCCCGTCATGTCTTTACATGGCATTACAGTTTGGCGTACGTGCAGCCAATTATCCCCTTACTGAAGATGACCTGCATGATAAGGATCTGCCTGCCATTCTCAAGCCTTATCGCGATAAGCTCTATGGCCTTACGATAGATCCTTTCCAGCTCGCTGCTATTCGCCATGAGCGCCGGCCTAACAGTCGCTATGCTTCACTGGATCAGTGTGAGTTTGAGGTACGTTGTGTAGAGCGGATGTTGCGTAAAGAAGTCTTACCCAGCATCAACACCACTAGTTTCTCTATTGAAGAGATTGCTACCAAAATCATGGCGCAAATGGATCTGGACCGGCGAATCGACTGACCCGCCGTTAACTTATTTAGCGCATCCGGCCGCGGGTTAAAGAAAAATACCCGCCGGCCAGGGCATAAGCCCCACCCAGTAACACTGCTATTTTCACTACAACTAAAAGCTGCGGATAGTCTTCCGGCTGCAACACTTTCTCACCAAAGTAATAATTAAAAATCACCACCATAATAGTTGTACTGAACATGTTGCCAGCAGTACGGGCTAAGTTAAGCATGGCAGAAGCAATGCCTAACCGTGAAGGATCAACTGACCCCATCGCTGCGTTATTGTTTGGTGAGGAAAATAACCCAAATCCAATGCCTAAAAAGCAAAGCCCCATCTGAATTTGCCACAGCGGCGAATCCATTCCTGCAAAAAACAGTACCACGAAACCCAGCACAAACATCCCACAACCAGAGGTTGCAATAACTCTTGCTTCGTAACGATCGGAAAGCCGTCCAGCAACCGGTGCAACGCAGGCCATTAGTAAAGCCTGTATAAGGATAATACTGCCCGCCTCACCCGGCGATAGCCCCTGTATGTACTGCAGATACAAACTCAGAATAAATAACACCGGAAAGCTGGCGCCATACATACAAACACTGGCCAGTAGTGAGCGGGTAAATATTCGATTCTGGCGCATAGCATCAATACGTACTAAAGGGGCTTTGGCTACCCGCTGATGACGTACAAATACCCAGCAAAGTACTATGCCCATGAACAATACACCGGCAAAGCGAAGGTCTGGTAAACCAGATACACCGAAAAACAAACAGCTGGTACAAAGCGCAAAGATCAGGCTACCGGTAAGGTCCAACCGCTGGCTGAAACTGAGGCCCTCATTAGTCTGCTGTGTACGCGGCGTCGTTGGCACAAAACGTAAGACCAATACCAGCGCCAGCAATATACCGGGTACCGGTAGCCAGAACACACTTCTCCAGCCGAGTAATTCAGTCAGCCAGCCTCCCGCAACAGGACCAAGTGTTAAACCAAGATATACAGACGTAGAAACTATGCCCAGGAACATTCCCCGCCGCTCGCTACCAGCCAGTGTAGCAACCATAGCCATTGCGGTAGCAAAAATGAATGAACTGGAAAGCCCCTGCAAAACCCGAAAGAAAAGCAACCATTCAATCTGGTCTACCCAGGCGACAACCACTGAAGATGCAGCGTATAAAGCCAGGCCGTAAAGATGTATTCGCCTTCTGCCATAGAGGTCTGCCAATCTGGCAACCGGAAGCATCAGCACAACAGAGCCCCATAACGGCGCACTGGGGACCCAGCTTAAATAAACCGCATCTATATGCAGATCAAGCGCTATGGTCGGCAAGGCCAGATTAACAGCAGCCATAGCCATAGGTACCAGAAATGCTGCAAGACAAATACTGAAGAGTGCTAACCAGGGTGGCTGTTGAGCGTCAGCCTTTTGCATGAAGTACCTTCCGTAGTCAGGAAAAGCTCGACACCTGCCTGCCTTAAGGAATAAAGCCAGCAAATATGACGACTGTTTTAACAGAAATTATCCGCTTGCTGCACGCATGAATATGCTAAACAAGCTTTGGAAAAGAGTAATTCCGCTATTGTATCATCCTGACAAAGAACAAAGGGCAGTAAATACGGAATTAACGGAACCGCGTTGCTGAAATGTATTTCTGAAACGTTTCACACCACACCAGTAGTGTGTTGTATTCCGCAAAATTAACGCCGTCATCAAACTCAACCAGGAAATTCTTAAAGGTATTAACCTCACCTAGCTGCAACGCGCTGGATTTAACCGCCAGAAATTCTTTGTCAGAATTTACATATTCAGGTACCAGATATAATCGGTAATCCGGGCCCGGCGCGAGCTCACCAATAAAGGCGACCTTATTGCCAGTTATCCCTAACCGCCCTTCGCCCCAGTGCAGAAAATCACTGCCTGAAATATTCGCATCAAACTCAGCTGTGTAGTCAGCTTCTAAAATGATCTGTGTAAGCATTGCATTGCTGGGTGACGGTGGCGCAATCATGATAGGTAGCGCATAGATACCAGCAGCAAAACCTGTCGCCAGTGCTGCCAGCAAGGATGCCAGCAAGAGTAGTTTTTTCATGATTGTGTATCCGTAACTGTCCGTATCATAGTGATGCCACATGGTTGTATAGCGGTTAATTTCAAACGCATGTTACACCGCAGAACAAGGGTAATGCATTAAGCCTTTGTTATAAATAGTAACAAATGAGCTTACATGACATATCAGTTTTACTACGTAAGGCTCAACAAAAATGTATCCTGACTGACTTGTAAGTCAGTTACTAATACGGCTGAATGCCAAGCTGATTTGTTAATGTTGACTCTATCAATAACTATGCAAGCATATGTAATTAAAGAAAAAATAAAAACGGCATGGTTTTATACATAGAATCTGAAGTGGAAAATATATGCCTGCCTTACTGTCTTCTGGTAAGATCCGCATTTCTGTAATCTAGGTGCTCTTTTGGGCCCAGAAAATATGATTACAGGAATACATAAAACATTTCTTGAATTAGCAATACAGGACACTGACAAATGAGTCGTGCCGATAAAGTTTTAGCGGTAAATGATGATCTTCCTATTCGTACAGACAGCCCGGTTCACAGTGGCAAAGTACGTTCCGTTTACTGGCTTACTGAAGCTGACAGCCGCCGGTTAATCGCTGAGAAAGGATACGACGTAGTTAGCGATGCACCGCTTGCCATTATGGTTATCAGTGACCGAATCTCTGCTTTTGACTGCATTTGGCAAGGTGAAGGCGGCATGCGTGGCGTACCTGGTAAAGGTGCAGCGCTGAACGCTATCTCTAACCACTGGTTTAAACTGTTCCGTGAACAGGGCCTGGCTGACAGCCATATTCTGGACATCCCTCACCCACTGGTATGGATTGTTCAGAAAGCTAAACCAGTAATGATTGAAGCTATTTGCCGTCAATACATTACTGGCTCAATGTGGCGTGCTTACAGTAAAGGTGAACGTGAGTTCTGCGGTATCCAAATTGCTGAAGGCCTGCAGAAAGATCAGAAACTTCCTGAGCTGCTGATTACGCCCTCGACTAAAGGCATTCTGACCGGTATTCCGGGTGTGCCTGAAGTTGATGATGTAAACATTACCCGTACTGACATTAAAAATAACTACCAGGCATTCAACTTCCGCGACGCTGCAGATATCGATCAGTACGAGAAGCTGTTGAAGGAAGGTTTCAATCTGATTAGTAATGCTCTGAGCGAACTTGATCAGGTGTTTGTCGATACTAAGTTTGAATTTGGTTACGTTACAGATGCTAACGGTAACGAAAAGCTAATTTATATGGATGAAGTAGGAACACCAGACTCATCCCGTATCTGGGACGGCCCTTCTTACCGTGACGGCCAGGTAGTTGAGAATTCCAAAGAGAGTTTCCGCCAGCTGTTGCTGACGCATTTCCCTGATCCAGACATTCTGCTGAATAAAGACCGTATGGACGAACGTCAAGCCCTAGCTCGTGATAACGAACTACCAACAGAAGTTCTGAATGCAGTTTCCGATACATATGTAGGCATTGCGGAAAAGATTACAGGTAAAAAGCTGAATCTGTCTGATAATCCTAAGGCAGAAATCATTGCTATCCTGAAAGAAGAGTACGCACTGGTAGATTAATCGCTGTTACTGCGTTACAGACCGGTGGTGTTAAACATCACCGGTTATTTCACTTCTATGCTCACCTTAAGCCAGACCATCAGCCCTGGTTACTATTAATATGCTTTGCTTTGAGCCTGCTGTTGCTTGTGGCTACCATCACATAAGGGTGTAGTCTGCGTCTGTTTACACGTACAGAGCCATACTGTTTCTGATTTACGGGCAATAAAAACCACCGGATCTAATCCGGTACCCTGATGGGACCCGTCACACAATGGCTGAGTAGATGAACGGCCGCAAGCGCACCAGCAATAAGTCTCCCCTTCAACCAGATCAATCTTTATCGGCGCATTACCTGCACGACGTACTTCGGCGTGAGACATAACAACCTCCTTAAGTAACTGCATGCAATAACCGTAGAAGAGCCAGCCGTATCGCGCAAATTATCCTTAAGGGAAATTAAGTAGTCCTGGAGCTTCAAAAGGTATGAGCACGCTTACTGAGCAGGCAGATACCTGTTCAGTTACATGTAAAAAAGGCAATTTCAGATAGCCATTTTAAACAGCTAAGGGAAGCACAAAATAATAGCGTTTAGCACGCTCGGGGATTAGCCTGCCAGAGCTGGCAGGCTAACAAAGAAGTCTGTTAAGAATCTTCTTTTTTAATTTTACGGATTTTATCCGACAGGCGGGTTTTACGCTGCTCTGAGCCATTACCTTCCTGGCTGTTTTCATCCTGATGTTTTTCAAATACCGACTTAACCTTTTTCTTTTTATCAAGGTTTTTGCGCTTACGGCTCTCATAGCTCTCCGGATCCGCCAGCTTTTCGCTGCGACGCGGTCCATCTAACCAGATTACCGGCTGACCGCCAGTACGTTTTTTCTTAGTTCGTGACATCTTATTACCTATAACTACCTGCACGCATACAATTAGCGGCGGTATTGTTTCTCTTTTGCCTGTTCGGCGGCGAGTCGTTCTTCTTCCAGGCGTTCCTGCTCAAGCCGCTCAGCTTCAAGCCGTTGCGCCTCCCACTTCGCCTGCCATTCGTCAACAGTTTCAAAGGTAACCAGTCCAATTACCCCTGAACGTAATTCATTCAACAGGATTTCCGAAGCTTTATGCAGGTCAACTACACCTCCGGGGCGTAATCCGGCCCGTTTGCGGCCGATACTTTCCAGCGTTTCTTCCGCTGTTTCAGGAATCGATTTCAGCTTATAACGCTGAGTCAGCAGATCTGGATAATCGGTTCGCAAGAATCCAGCAGCATAAGCTGCAATATCTTCATATTCGATAGCCGTATCTTTAATTGCACCGCTGGCTGCTAAACGATAACCGGAATCCCGGTCTTCGATTTTAGGCCAGAGAATACCTGGTGTATCAGATAGAGCCATGCCATTTTTCAGGGTAAAACGTTTTTGCCCTTTAGTGACTGCTGGCTCGTTACCAACCTTAGCAATACGCTTACCCAGTAAAGCATTGATCATCGTGGACTTACCGACGTTCGGTATCCCCATGATCATTGCCCGGACAGGCCTGCCAGCATTAGCCCGCGCTGGTACCTGTTGCTTACAAAGGTCCGGTATACGGCTAATCAGCTTCTTTTGCGAGTAATCGATCAGCAATGCAGTGGTATCCGGCAAACTGTTGAAATACTCAAGCCATTCCTGACTCCGCTGCGGGTCTGCCAGATCGGACTTGTTCAGCAACTTGATTACTGGAGTCCCTTTACGGAGTGAAGACACCATAGGGTTTTCGCTGGAGATCGGCAGGCGTGCATCCAGTACTTCTATAACAACATCTATGTCTTTCATCACTTCGGCGATTTCTTTTCTCGCCTTGTGCATATGACCCGGAAACCAGTTAATACTCATAATCGATATTCTGAAAAAATGCGGGCTGTGATTATACAGACAGCATAGCCCTAAGTAACGGAAATAACGTCATTAACATAAAAAAATGGCAGATTTTATAGTCCACATCATGAGTACTAGGATTGCTGACTTGTTGGTCAGCAGAATATAACCTAAGACTTAGTATATCGGGGACAGTTTAAGGAATAATCATATATGACCACCACCGCTGCGCACTCGCAGGTAATGATGGCCAGACAGCCAATTTTTGACTGTCAGCAACGGGTTGTTGCGTATGAGCTGCTTTATCGTAATGAAGCAGACACAGAACATGCTCTATTTAATGACTCCAGCGCCACCTGCGATGTAATTCTGAATGTTTACACTAACATTGCAGATAACGGCAGCAAGAAGAGCGTGCCAGCCTTCATAAATATGACCCGGGAACTTCTGTTATCAGAAGACTTTCCTGAGTTACCTCGTAAACAAATTGTTATCGAAGTACTCGAAGATATCGCAGCAGATGATGAAATCATTGCAGCGGTAAAGCGTCTGGCTGAAAAAGGCTATCGTATAGCACTGGACGACTTTGTTTACAGTCCTGAATTTGACCCGCTGTTAGAGTTGGCACATATAGTTAAAGTCGATGTACTGGGTATGTCTCCAGATGAAATCGCCAATCAGGTTAAGCTACTAAAGCCATTTAAAGTAACCTTGCTGGCTGAAAAAATTGAAACAGTTGAAGTGCTGGAGCATTGCCATGCACTTGGCTTTAAGCTGTTTCAGGGACACTTCCTGAGTCGACCAAAGATTATCAAGGGACGTAAGCTTGAAGCTAATCATGCTAACTTGCTGGTCCTGGTCAGCGAACTGCAAAATAAACGTACAACACCGGAACGTTTAGAAGAACTGATCATTCAGGATCCTGTGCTGACTTATAAGTTACTACGTATTGTTAACTCAGCAGCCTATTCACTGATCCGTCGTGTTGAATCTCTTTCTGAAGCGATTGTACTTCTGGGAATGGATCAGATTCGTAGTTGGGCAACAATGATTGCACTGGCTAATCGCACCAGCAAGCCTGAAGAAATCTGCCGCTCCCTGCTCTTGCGGGGCAAAATGTGCGAGGCAATTGCCCAGTCACAGGGATTTCAAAACAATAGCAGCTTCTTTATGACCGGTGTGCTGTCGCAGCTACACATTATGCTCGATATTGACCAGGCAACTATGCTTGAGCAAGTGCCACTCGGTGAAGATATTGAGTCAGCAATTAAAGATCATACCGGATCTATGGGTGACATTCTTAAGCATGTCACGCACTATGAAGCCGGTGACTGGGATTTGCTACCTCAGGATATCGATATCGAGGCATACGAAGAATCTTATCGTTCAGCTCTGAACTGGAGCAAAGACGCTATGTTATCAATGTCTAACTGATTCTGAACAGTTACAAATGTAACTAAAGAAGCGAAGGATGCGTCGCTTTAGTTACATTCCCCATCTGCAACTGTATTTACAAACTCCACCCAAATGTTTACCTTGTTGCAATGCAGCAAGGCATGAACAGCTTATGACTGCGCAGACACTAAAAGAATAAATTAAAAGAACCGCAGCCTATGCCATTACCTCCATCAGCACCCCGTGCCCTCCAGCATACACGTACCGTCATCTGTCGTGGATTTAAACGGCAAGACGGCTTGTGGGATATCGAAGGTCACTTAACCGACATCAAAACTACTGCAACGCCACTGCAGGAACGCAATGATGGTTTAGTGCCGGCAGGAGAACCGATTCATGACCTTAGCCTGCGGCTGACGATTGATCTTGATATGAACATTCATGATGTTGCCAGCAGCATGGATCTGACACCCTACCGTTTGTGTCCTGAGATTAGCCAGCATTACAAAAAGCTTATTGGTTTGCGTATTGCTTCAGGCTTTACCCGCCAGACCCGTGAGCTCTTTGGTGGTATTAACGGCTGTACACATTTACTTGAACTACTGGGTCCTATTGCTACTACTGCATTTCAATCTACCCACAAAGAGCAAGTCGCCAGACTCGAACAAATGCCCGGCGCTCAGCCTTTTATGCTGGATAATTGTCATGCCCTGAATACAAGGGGTGAGGTTGTTAAAAAACACTGGCCCAAATATTTTCAGGGTCAGCAGGTTCCAGCAGAAGAACCTGCTTAGCTGTTGGCTTTGGAAAATTCGGTGCGTACAGACGTAAAAAAGGGGATCTTATGATCCCCTTTTTTGTAACTAACAAATTATGACTTGTGTACCAGCTTGTTAACCAGAAAGCCCATGGCGACAATTACGACAGCACCTATTGCGACTGGTGTAAGCAGAAAGCTCCAGCTTTGTCCGGTCAGCATAATCAGCACCGGGTTAGCGCCAGCTGGCGGATGCGTTGTCTTAGTTACCAGCATAAGAGCAATTGCAACACCTGTTGCGGCTCCCAGAGACCAGGGTTCAACACCTACATACGTCACGAAGACAACACCCACCAGTGCTGACAATACATGACCAAATATAACGTTCTTAGGTTGTGCTAACGGACTTTTTGGCAGGCCAAATACCAGAACTGTGGATGCTCCAAATGGCGCCATTAGCCATAAGCCTGCACTGGTAAAGGCTTCCAGATACGCCAGAATTGAAATCGTAACGGCTGCAGCGATGCCAGCCACCAGCGGAAATAACTTAGAATCCAGCATGGATTATCCTCACCATATATAATTATAGGTAGACAAGTTGGTCTACCTTTTGGTGCATGGTAGACAAGTCTGTCTACCTCTGTCAATATTCATGTCGTAAACAATTCCATCCGGAGTTGTTATATATACAAGTATCTTTATATTCCGGGCCAGAATGACCGAAAAACAACTCACTATCGTACGCACAGCCCTACGTTTATTTTATCGGCAAGGAATTCATGCGGTTGGGATCAACGAGATCATCCAGCAATCCGGCGTTGCTAAAAAGACACTCTACAGTTACTTCTCCGGTAAAGAAGCACTGATAATTGCCGCTCTCAATTACCGTGACGAAATATTTATGGGTTGGTTAACTGGCAAGATGTCTTCTGTTGCTCCAGGTCAGGATGCACTTCTCGCTATGTTTGACGGCCTGGACGACTGGTTCAATGACAGAGCTGACGCGCTGGGAAGCTTTCGTGGCTGCTTTTTTATTAATGCCAGCGGTGAATATACTGATCCGTTAACGGCGGTTCATAAAGCCTGCAAAGAACACAAAAAACATGTTTATCAGCTGGTGATGCAGCACACTCGTCTGATTCGTTCTGATGAATCAACAGCCATACTACTGGCAGACACCCTTTGCCTATTAAAAGAAGGGGCGATCACAACGGCTATGGTTCAGGAAGATTCGCAAGCAGCCATCAAACTTATGCCGCTGGTAAAGAGCCTGACTCATTCCTGATAACAAAAAAAAGCCTTCATATCTGAAGGCTTTTTCTAAACTTTCTATAATTCTAGCTATTTAAGGTTAAGTGCTAAGCCACTTTAAACTGCCCAACCAGTGCTTTCAGCTCCATCGATAAATCACGCATACTGTCACTGCTAACGGCAGTATTACGGGAGCCCTCAGAAGTTTCATCCACCTGAGTCAGAATAGCCATAATACTAGTACTTATTTCCTCCATTACAGCACCCTGCTGCTCGCTGGCAGTAGCAATCTGATTATTCATGTCATTAATAGAAGAAATTGCCTGAGTAATACTTTGTAATGATGTTCCCGCCTCAACTGCCTGAGTCACACAGCTTTTTGCCTGATCCTGACTTCGCTGCATGACGTTTACGGCGGTCATCGCACTGCTTTGTAAGCGTTCAATCATTCCCTGAATTTCCTGAGTTGAATCCTGAGTACGTTGTGCAAGATTACGTACCTCATCAGCAACAACGGCAAAGCCACGGCCCTGCTCACCAGCCCGGGCTGCTTCAATTGCAGCGTTTAGAGCCAGAAGGTTAGTCTGATCTGCAATATCCCGGATGACATCAAGAACAGTGCTTATGGTATTGCTGTCAGATTCAAGCTGGCCTATCGCCCCGGAAGCCTGGTGAATCTCTTCAGTCAGGACATTGATTTCCTGAATTGCGTTATCCAGCACACGCATACCCTGGCTGGCTTCAGTGTCTGACTGATTTGTAGCAGCCGCAGCTGAAGTTGCATGACGGGCAACCTCCTGAACCGCAGCAACCATCTGGTGGCTGGCAGATGAAACCTGATCGATCGACATTTTCTGCTGATTAATCGCATAATCAGCTTTTTCAGCGGTAGAAGCTAACTGGCTGGAAGAAGAAGAGATGTTCTCAACCGAAGCACCTACCTGCTGGACCATTGCCATAACGTTAGCGGCAAAAAGATTAAAACTACGGGCAAGGTCTGTCAGTTCATCATTACCTTTCTCTTCCAGCCGGTTACCTAAATTACCGTCTCCTTCGCCTATTTCACGCATAGCCTCAACCACCTGATTAAGAGGTGTCAGTACGAAACGTAATGTCATGAATATAACGGCGATCAGTGCTGCGCAAACGAGTAGCTGAAATGTAAACGCAGTGTTCATCCAGAAGTTAGCACTAGTTTGGGCAGCTTTTAACTCAGCGGCTGTGCGCTGATCAATCTCTGCAAAAAACAGATCAACAGGCCCCATTATCTTCGTCACTTCCCGATGATAATTTGCGTCAAACAGGATACGTATAGCGAAGGTTTCAATGCTTTCACCACTGTTTGCTTTATAAGGTCCCGCAGCAACAATGCCCTGTTTAATACTGTTCATTGCCTGTTCTTCTGTTCTGATCAGGTCATTAGAAAGCTGTCCCGCTTCTTTAAGCAGGGCAAATTCAGCATCTGTAAAATTTAGGTCTTTCATTATATCGGCCTGAGGTTTGATCACCCCAGGATAGAGATCAGGATGAAACTCAGCTGGTCTGGGTATGTCACCACTACGCCATTGAACTATCTGCCAGTATTTCTCCTGATAGGCTTGATCCCCAGTGGCGACATACGTTCTGGCAAGACGGGTAAGATTTTTAGATGACTGTAAAAACTCATCCGCAATCAGGTTGGACAAATGACGCTTTTCGCTGGCCTTAAGCTGGTCGTCATTTTTCGATACGGCAACTTTTTCGGCAACCAGGGCGGCTCCCATCAGCACCATAGACAAACAAAAAACACTTACGAGCTTAGTTCTAATTTTCATAACTCATCCTAATTATTGTTACAAAAATTCAGGGGCGTCCGTGATTTGCAGTACATTCACATGAACGAATAATCCCCATCCTTAGGCTGATCCATGAAAACTTTACTAATCGCTATCCCATCCACTGAAATAGCTTACATATTGATTAGTAAGCGCTTTGATGTACCTGCAGCACGTAAGTCTAGTACTGCATGCTGACATTGCCATGTCACATTACTTATTTTGTGTAAAACCTTTACAAGAGGTAAAAGACTAAAACCCTTTAACTGCTATGTAAGCCGCATCAAGGCTGACTCTGGAGTTAGGATTTGTATCTAGAGCCCAACAGAAAATAATTCTGACTGATTGCTCACAACATTCAGCATTTGCCTTGCAGCACTGGATAACGGATACCGTCGCCGGGTAAGAATTCCCACAGGCCTGGATATTTTTGGTGCCTGCAAGGGTTTACACAATACCTGCATTTCCTGCATCTGACGTATACATACAGAAGGCACGGCACTCACACCTAAGCCTGCTGAAACCATTCGGCCAATAGTCACTAACTGATGGCTCTCAAATTCTGGTGACAACTGCATGTTGAGAGCCCCTAACTCATCTTCAAGCAACTGACGCATACTGGAAGGTTTTTGCAAACTTATAAAATCATGTTGCAGTAAATCAGCCCACTGAATCTCTTTGTTGTCAGCCAGCGGACTCTTTTGATTAACAATGGCTACAAAATGATCTTCAAATAACGGTGTAAAGCTCAGGTCATCAGCATCGCCGGGATCAAAACTGAAACCAATTTCAATCCGCCCTTCCCTGACCAGGTCGACAACACTTTCTGCTACTACATCCTGGACAGTCACTGCAATCTGCGGATATTCAATGCGAAATGCTTTTAACAGAGCAGGTAGAAGACTGCTGGCAAACGATGGCATAGCACCAATAATGATTCGGCCACGGTTTAAGGCAAAACGCTGTTGTAAATCTTCCAATGCATTATCCCAGTCAAGTAGCATGCGCTCCGCAATGGGAAAGAACTCTTCACCTTCAGGTGTCAGTGCCAGGGTTCGTGTCGTTCTGGCCAGCAACTCTCCACCAACTTCTTCTTCAAGATTCTTTATCGCTATACTCAGAGCTGGTTGCGATAAATGTACCCGTACACAGGCCTCTGTAAAACTACGTGTATGTGCGACAGCTACGAATGCCCGTAATTGCTTAAGGGTGATATTACGCATGAAGAAAGATCTCTGATTATGACGGCGAAACTTATTTATAAGCTTATTTATAAATTTATTAAATAAATTATTCAAATAATTTTATTGGATTAATAAAGCTATCTGTCAGACACTTCTTAAAAACGAATAAGAAGTTTCCGGAGCACACCATGAATCAACCCCTTTGGTCCCCTTCTGCCGAAGCGATAGCAGCATCTAACATTCGCGCGTTTAGCCAACAGTGCGAAACTCGCTTTGATCTTAATCTGCCGGATTACGACAGTTTGTGGCAATGGTCTGTTGATTACCCTGAAGACTTCTGGAGTGCTTTCTGGGATTACGCAGAAATTAAAAGTCAGCACCGGGGCGAGAGAGTTCTTATTGACGGCAACAAAATGCCAGGCGCGCAATTCTTCCCTGATGCGAAACTTAACTTTGCAGAAAACCTGTTACAGCGTCGTGATGAAAGTGACGCCATTGTCTTCAGAGCCGAAGACCAGGCTAACCGTCGGGTTAGCTGGAACCAACTGTACGATCAGGTTTCCCTGTTAAGCCAGGCGTTACGTAATGCAGGCGTAGTACCGGGTGACCGGGTCGCAGGCTTTGTGCCTAACATGCCTGAAACCATTATTGCTATGCTGGCAGCCGCCTCAGTCGGAGCTATCTGGACTAGCTGCTCTCCGGATTTTGGAGTTAACGGTGTATTAGACCGCTTCGGTCAGTCCCGCCCTAAAGTATTGTTCTGTGCGGATGGGTACTTCTACAACGGTAAAGGCCATGACAGTCTGAATACTGTTGCTGAGATCCTTACCGACCTTGCCGTTGTAGAACAGGTTATCGTGTTGCCTTTGCTGAACGATACACCTGATATCAGCGTGGTAAAAAAAGTACGTTCTGCAGCAACTCTGGCAGACTTCACGGCTGATTTCATAGCCAGTGAAATTGAGTTTGTAGCAATGCCATTTAATCATCCGCTGTTTATCATGTATTCCAGCGGTACCACAGGCAAACCTAAATGCATCACACACAGCGCAGGAGGTATGCTGCTTAACCTGCGAAAAGAGCATCTGCTGAATTGTGATCAGCGTCCGGAAGACAGGGTCTTTTACTTTACGACTTGCGGCTGGATGATGTGGAACTGGTTAATTGGTGCTCTCGGTACAGGTGCAACTGTCATGCTGTACGACGGCTCCCCTTTCTATCCAAACGGCAATGTATTGTACGACTATGCAGCTGAAGAAAAATTTACGTTGTTTGGCACCTCAGCCAAATATATTGATGCCTGTCGCAAAGCCGGGCTCAAACCTATTGAAACCCACGACCTGAAAGATCTTCGTGCTATCTGCTCAACCGGATCGCCACTGGTTGATGAAGGTTTTGATTACATCTACGAATCAGTAAAACAGGATGTACAGTTATCTTCTATTTCAGGCGGTACTGATATCTGCGGCTGTTTCATTCTTGGTAACCCTACAGGCCCGGTATGGCGTGGAGAAATTCAGGCCCGCGGTTTAGGTCTGGCTATTGAAGTATTTGATGATGATGGCCAGCCAGTACGTGGCGACCGTGGTGAAATGGTTTGTACCAAACCTTTCCCTAATATGCCCGTTGGTTTCTGGGGTGACGACAGCGGTGAAAAATATCAGTCCGCGTACTTTGATAAATACGCCAATATCTGGACTCATGGTGATTTTATTGCCATCACTGAACACAATGGCGTGGTTGTATATGGGCGCTCTGATGCAACCCTTAACCCGGGTGGCGTCCGTATAGGTACCGCAGAAATTTACCGCCAGGTGGAGCTTTTTGATGAGGTTCAGGAAGCTATCGTTATTGGCCAGGAGTGGGATGCTGATACCCGGGTGGTGTTGTTTGTACGGTTAACTCAGGGTGTTTCCCTCACCGACGATCTTGTGATCACAATGAAAAAGCGCATTCGCAGCGAATGCACACCTCGCCACGTACCAGCTAAGATCATTGCTGTTACAGATATCCCCCGTACGCGTTCAGGCAAGATTACAGAGCTGGCTGTAAGAGATGTCGTACATGGTCGTCCGGTTAAAAATAAAGAAGCCTTAGCTAATCCGGAAGCACTTGAACTATTCGCTAACATAGCTGAACTTCAGCAAGACTAGCTGCCTGATAACGTCATCTGGCTATGTATAATTAAAAGTGCCTTCTGTGAAGGCGCTTTTTTTATGCAACTGATTGATTGCTCTATATCAAACTTCAGCAAAACTTTTGCCTTGAGCGACATATCCATGCCGTATTTCGGCGCTTTTCTGACGTCTTCAGATAATTAATCCATGCCATGAAAGAGGACACTAGCGGCTTACTAGATTCACAGTAGGTATAAGCCTGCTGCATAACAACTACATCAACCTATCGGTACATGCCAAAACGCCTCAGGCTTTCGCCGGCGAAAGGTTACTGATAACTGGTCAAGGTAATAGCGATTATGTCCAATCCTGAAATTATTCAGAACTTTATCCAGGGCTTTACAGCGGAAACTACGCCTGCTGGCGCAGCTAAAATTCCTGATTTTCGCGAGCACTTACGCGAAGGTACCGTTGTATATATCACCTTCCTGCCAGGTTCGGACTTTAATGACACCGTTGATGTAGCCGTACGTTTACGTAAAGAAGGTTTCATTCCTGTACCTCACTTTGCTGCCCGGAGCATTACCAACGAACAAGTTCTGGAAGAAAACATTAAACGCGTTGTTGGTGAAGCCGGTGTTGACTGGGTTCTGACAATTGCAGGTGCTGTAGATAAGCCTCTGGGCGACTTCTCTGACTCTACTCAACTGTTACAAACTGGCTTGTTCCAGAAGCACGGCATTAATAAAATTGCGGTTGCCGGTCATCCTGAAGGCAGCCCTGATATGTCTGATAAGGCAATTCTGGATGCAATGCGCTGGAAGAATGCTTACGCGAAAGAAACCGGTACCGATATGTACATGGTGACTCAGTTCGCATTCGACGTAGATCCAATTATCCAGTGGGATAAGTTCCTGCAATCTGAAGGCAATTCACTACCGATCCATATCGGTGTACCAGGTCTGGCAACATTGAAATCTCTGATGATGCACGCTAAGCACTGTGGTGTTGGCGCATCTATGAAGGTTCTGACTAAACAGGCTAAGAACATTACTAAGCTGTTGGTTGTTAATGCACCAGACAAGCAGCTTACAGATCTGGCTCACTACCACGCGACTGATCCTAACTGCGGTATTACCGGTATTCACATGTACCCGTTAGGTGGCCTGCGTCGCACTGCTGAATGGAGCTATGAAGTTGCTGACGGCCGTATCGTTATGAATAAGAAAGGTGGTTTCGACACCATCAACAAAATCAGCTAATTAGCTGGTTGTAAAAGTTGCCCATGTAAAAGGCCTCTTCTGAGGCCTTTTTTATGCCTGTAATTTAATAAAGCTTGTAACCTTAACTCATAGACCCGCCGTTACATTGCGCCGTTTATTACTCATTTAATTCGGGCAATTACTTTTCCTGATCATCTTTAAATCAAACTATCTGATGAATTTATTGAGTTTTCCATCTGGTCAAACTTGACGTCATTTCCCCGATGCGTTACCTATGTATTTGTTTTAAAACTCAATCTGGTCGGTCAGGGAAGCCACGAATTGTAATGCTTACCTGTATCGTCTCAACAAAAACAATAATTACGAGAACGCTATGAAACACTTTAAAACCCTGGCTATGGCATCTGCCATTGGCCTGATAACTGCTTCACAAGTACAAGCTGCAACTGAGTGGAACGTATCACTATGGGGTAAACCACGGGCATTTACCGCGCATGTTGAAAAGCTGGCAGAACTGGTTGAAGCCAAAACAAACGGCGATTTCAAACTCAATCTCTCCTACGGTGGCCTCTCAAAGAACAAAGAAAACCTTGATGGTATTTCTATCGGTGCATTTGAGATGGCACAGTTCTGTGCCGGTTATCACCGTGACAAAAACCCAACAATCACTGTGATGGAACTGCCTTTCCTGGGTGTGTCATCCCTTGAGCAAGAAACAAAAATTGCCCAGGCACTATATAAGCACCCTGCCGTTGCAAAAGATCTGGCCCGCTGGAGCGCAACTTTACTGATGCCCTCCCCAATGCCTCAGTACAACATTGCCGGTGTAGGTGATGCGCCCAAAACTGTTGCGGATTTTGAAGGTATGCGTGTACGTGCAACCGGCGGTATTGGTAAAGCTATGTCCGGTGTAAATGCAGTACCCACCTCAATGTCTGCAACTGAAGTACGCACCTCTCTGGACTCAGGTGTTATTTCTGCCGTTGCTTTCGCACCCCATGCACACATGGCTTTCGGTACTGTTGAATCTGCCAAATGGTGGACCACTAACCTTAACCCAGGCACGGTTAACTGCCCTGTAGTAGTTAACACAGATGCTTTGGGTAGCCTGAGCGATGCGAACCGTGAAGCACTGTTAGGTTCAGTCGATGAAGCACTGGCGTATTACATTGACAACTATAACGGCAAGACAATGAAGGCCTGGGGCCCGAAGCTGGATGAGAAAGGTATTGAGCGTGTCACTTTCTCTGATGCAGAGATCGCTGAATTCAAATCTAAAGTTGCCGGACCTACTCGTGAAGCCTGGATAAAAGATATGACCGCTAAAGGCATACCTGCTCAGGAATTATATGACCTGGTTAATGGCATGATTACTCAGTAAAGCTTTTTCTTCTCTGATACTCAGCCCGTCTTAGTACGGGCTGTTTTATACAGGTACTTTAATATGGCTGGATCCTCTGCTGTACTCAGTGATTCATCTCTTCTCAGTCGGCTGGACCGAGCATTTCATGTTGCTGAATCCTGGCTGGCACTCCTAAGTGGCATAACCATTTTTTTACTGGTCCTGCTGGCTGTCGTGAATGTCCTTGGTCGCTGGCTGTTTAGCCTGCCTGTTAGTGGCTATATCGACTGGGTTGAGCAATTTATGGCGATCTTCGCATTTTTTGGCATTGCTTACTGCCAGCGCCTCGGTGGTCACATCCGCATGGATATATTCGTCAGCAAGCTGCACGGCCGTAAGCTCTGGCTAAGTGAAGCTGTTACCACACTGTTAATGTTATTCGTCACTTTGGTGCTCATTTACGGCTCATACCTTCACTTTCTACGTGCCTACACTAACGGCGATAGTTCAATCGATATAGGTTTGCCTGTATGGCCTGCCAAACTTGTCATTCCATTTGCTCTGACGGTATTGGCGCTACGTTTAATTTTACAGTTCTGGGGCTATCTCAGAGCCTTTAAAGAAGATACTGATACCCCTGTTGCCGTTCCGCTGATTGAAGACGCAGCCACTCAGGCATCTCATGAAGCGGATACTGTTTCCGGCATGGACGCGCAAGACAAAAATAACGGAGGCAGTGTATGAGCGATTTATTCACTGCTATGGGCGAGCTAAGCTCAATCAACATTGGCTTAATTATCACAGCGCTGATGTTATTCATGGTCATTATCGGTGTACGCGTCGCATTTGCTGCCGCCAGCGCTGGCTTCTTTGGTTTACTGTGGATTTTCTCCGCTAAACTTGGCTTTGAAAAAGGTTTTGGTGTTGCCGTCAAAATGGCCGGCACTATCCCGCATTCCAAAGCAACTACGCTATCATTGTCACTGATTCCAACCTTTATCCTGATCGGTTACCTGGCATACTATGCAGGCCTGACCAAGGCGCTGTTTCGGGCAGCTAAATGTTGGGTTGGCTGGCTCCCTGGTGGTCTTGGGGTTGCAACAGTATTTTCAACGGCAGGTTTTGCCGCGGTATCTGGCGCCTCCGTCGCAACATCCGCAGTATTTGCCCGGATAGCCATTCCGGAAATGCTGAAAGTCGGTTATGACAAACGCTTTGCTGCCGGCGTTGTCGCTGCTGGCGGCACACTGGCTTCACTGATCCCCCCTTCTGCAATTCTGGTCATCTACGCGATTATTGTTGAGCAGGATGTAGGCACATTGCTAATGGCTGGCTTTCTGCCAGGAATAGTATCTGCAATCATCTATGCGGGTTTAGTCATCCTGTTAGCTAAATGGCGTAAAGATCTGGGACCACCTGTCAGTGGCTTTAGCTGGGGTGAACGTCTGGCATCCTTACCCGGTGCATTGCCGATATTCTTTGTTGTCGGCATCATTATGGTATGTATCTATGGCGGTGTCGGCACACCAACGGAAGCTGGCGCGCTGGGTGCCTTTGTCGTACTGATTATGGCGCTCTATCAGGGAATGAAATGGCATAACCTGAAAGATGCTCTTATTGAGTCTGCAAAGCTCACCGTTATGATCTTTACCATCATTTGGGGCGTACTGCTGTATGTGCGCTTTCTGGGTTTTGCAGATCTGCCTTCAGCGTTTTCAGACTGGATTACGGCTCTCGATCAGCCGCCGATGATGACCTTACTATGTATTTTGCTGGCCTATGCTGTACTGGGCATGTTCATGGATGCTATTGGCATGTTGTTACTGACACTGCCAGTGGTTTATCCAGCTGTTATTGCCTTAAACGGTGGTGAAGCCGTCGCCGCTGCTGATTCTGCATTCGGCGTATCCGGTGTAGGCTGTGCCATCTGGTTTGGCATTATCGTCGTAAAAATGGCAGAGCTCTGTCTGATCACCCCACCTATTGGTCTCAACTGCTTTGTTGTTGCCGGGGTACGAAAAGACATTTCCGTACAGGACGTTTTCCGGGGAGCTACACCTTTCTTCGTAGCGGATGTAGTTACAATTGCTGTTCTGATCGCCTTCCCAAGCATAGTACTCTGGTTGCCTTCGCTGATTGGCTCATAGCAATCAAAACTCGGGATCATTAGGGCATTCTTTTCAAAATTGCCCATTATAAAGCCGCTGAAATCAGCGGCTTTATATTTATATCAGTTGGTAACTTCAGATTACAAACCTACGTCATGACAGCAAGATTCGGCTGGACCAACGGATAGGTTTTCTGGCTTTGAGAAAGCTTATTTCGAACCAATAATTCCAGATAGTTAATTGCACAGCGGTTAGGGTCCATCACAGGTATATAACTCCCTACTAATTTCTGCAGACTGTTCGCAAGATGTTCAGCATAGGCAACGAATCCGGTACAACCAAAGGTAATCGCTTCGGCACCGAATTCTCTGACAGCTCTGACAGCGTATTCAACCAGCATCTGTTTAATTACAGTGTCATCCGCTAGGTCGTATACCCCCAGAGGTAGCGCCAATACTGTTGCCAGATTATTATCAATCCCGAACATGCGGGCATGCTCACGCTGCATATCATCGGCGTTAGCGATAGTCAGAATCGCAAAACGCTGACTCAGCATCATTGCGGTATATGCGCTGGCCCGATACCCTCCAATCACCGGAATGCGGACTAACTGGCGGGAAGCTTCAACGCCACACATGTCCATATCCGTGACAAACACACCATCAAAGCCATCAGCTTCAGCCTGTTGTACCGCCTTAATAACATGACTGGCATTAATAGCCAGATCCGCCCTTGATTCGATACAAGAGGTACCTGAATCAAGATTACGGACTGAAACACTACAGTCTTTACCTACAGCTGGCCTTACGTGCTCTAAAATAGATTCGTTGAATGCGGATGTATTTACAGGCACCAATATCAGCAAGTTCACAATGACACTCCTTCAGCTAATTGCTTAGCCTGACTAAGAACATCTTTGACACCTGGTAATTTGCCATTGTGTGGTTTCTGATAATCAGTGAACGGCGAAACTAAAGCCTCCTGTGGCCAACCGATAGATGCTAATTCATCCAGACACAGTTGTTGAAAGTATTCGGTATTCAGCGCGTCAGGAACAGGCAATACAAAAAGATTTAACATCAACGGCCGACCCTGTTTCGCATATTCAGCCTGAGTACTGACTAGTTCAGCGTTGCTTATAGTGTCGCCATTGCTGCACAGATAACAGATTAAGTCGGGTGCCATAGCCAAAGATTGCCAGTGGCCATACAGATCTTCACGTTGTACCAGCAGGCTTTCGTTTTCAACTTGCACCCTGTAACGGCGACCGAACTCATCCAGCAGTTCCACTTGCAGAAAATCAAAACCGTCTCTGGTTTCTTCATTAATACTTAGCAAGCGAACTCTGGCTAGATGCACACCCCCCGTTACCTCTGCTATTGCACTGATAGTTGCTGTCTCATGACCTTTGTTATTACGCAAAACGCGGCCCAGATTTAAACAATCGGTCATAGCCCCAGGAACAATAAAGCCAGGGCTAACAGCATTCAGTGACTTACCTGTGGCAGCATAACAACTGAATGCAGAACGCTGATCAAAACCATCATCATAAGTAATAATGCCGTGTAGCATATCGCTGAGATTTTGGGTGTTTTGAGTATTAATCACCAACTGTGCCCCACCCTGGTGCTCATCCTGTTCTGAAACAAGCGCAATTGGTGATAACCGAGGCGCTGACTCTACAGGTTGTGCAAGCCCAAGCATTGGGATGATTGGTACAGCCCGGCCACAACCATCAGCATCAATCATGGGAATATTCTCCTGTGCTGCAAGCAACATGTTCATGCCATAGGCAATCGTGCCGGTTTCCACAGCACTGACAGCTGAGAATTTTAGGCCTGGTTGATCTAACTGTTGCGCCATAGCTTCTTCATGCAGTTTGAATGCACGTAAAGGCGCGTGTTCAAAACCTTCACTTAAATACTTAGCAGGTGCTCCTAGCGCCCCTACGAACGGGCACCACAGCTCATCCGGAACGTCCACTCCCGGCTGAAAATAAGCAAGCCCGGTCTCACCGCGCTGACGAAGGATATCCAGTGTTTGCTGTAGTAACTGGCTACCATTCTCAAATGCACCACCGCCACCACTGGCATAAAAATGTGCTCCACGAAGGATGTCTTCGAGATCCTGAAACGAAAAATAGCGTAAGTCTTCCATGCGAAAGCCTCTCTTATAGAGATAAATTCAGTAAAATATATAGAAAGTATTTTCGAGATATCTAACGACAGGTTGTCGCTGTAAAACTACGTAGACGATTAAAGTCACGGCGCAACGCCTTAGGGTTCGTGTTGTACACCCTTAACACTCCAGCCTGATCCTGCACCGTTGCGGTAGCATTAATGGCCGTACCTTCACTTATAAACCAGTCAATGCCGTAATCACTTTCCAGCTCAGGCTGATGAAGACACATTACCTCCCCGGGGCCAACTGGAAGCAAAGCAGCGAAACGGTCATTCTTACTGCTTGCCTGTAACGTATTTAACCAGCGCTTATCAGTTGCAAGATACAAGCTGCAATCCATCAGATTGATACCGGAATTATCTGCATGCAGCGGAACTACAACGGTTCCCGGGACCCGCATGGCTATTTCCAGAAACGTAATGGTCTCAGTCTGCGCATCATAAAAGAACTCATGATGTGTAATGCCGTTCTGCAGCCCAAGTGCTTTAATAACTTTACAATTAAAGCTATTCAGAACTTCACGCAGTGTACCCGGTATAGATGGCATGAAGCTGAGCGGCTGTCCCTGAACAAATTCAAAATTAGTACAACCAAGTTCGAGTACTGAAGAAAAAATAACCCCGCCATCAACAACAACTGAATCACACTGATACATATTGCCGGAAATGAACTCATCAACTTCATATTCAAAGCTGAAATCAGTTCGTGCTAAAAGTTCGCCAAAGGATGCAAAGTGGCTATAGTTGTCAATAACAGCCACATTTACACTGCCAGCCCCTGAAACCGGCTTTATGACCATGCGCGCCCCCAGCGCCTTAACTAACAGCTGATAATACTCTTCACAGTTTTCACTATAACTCTGCTGATCAAATTTTTGATGCTTCGGGATACTGTCTGGAATACAGTTGCCAACTGTCAGTTTCATCGCCAGCTTATCGCGGAATATTTCTACCTGCTCAGGTAGATCACCGGCAATACCAAAAGCTTCACGTAAGCGTGCAGCAACCATCAGGTTATCTTCTTGCTGGCAGTAAATACTTATATTGCCAGCAGAGCCCAGCAATTCAATTTCAGCCTTTACCCGATTAGCTATTGCAGAAAAATCCAATTCTGGCCGCAATGTTAATGAGCAATTACCTCTGACATGAACCACTTCATCAATATATTTAGTTATTCGCTCATCGAGCGTCTCATTTTCAGATAAAAACAACACGATCTTTGAGTGTTTTTTAATCCTAAAAAAGGCTTCTGAAGACGCATAATGAAGATAAGTTTGAGATAAAACAAACAAGGTTTTAATCATCTTTAATTTCCCTTTACATGCTTAAAACATTAATTATTCGCATTTACGAACAGGAAAAACATACAAGATGAAAACAAATAGTTAAAGCATGATGAATTTATCAAAAATTAATTTTGATAGTTATTAGGTAAAATCATAAGATATTGAAACATAAGTATAAAACTAGATCTATGCTAATCCATAGGTATTATTTTACACATAAAGAGCATACTAACTCAGTCAGTTACAATTAATATTAAGTTTAAGTAAAATGACTAAATACATATTAAAAAGACTAACTTATTTATTATGAGCGTTTAAATGTTATATAAAGAAATAAAATCTAACTGAATATATTTAACGTTTGTATAAAACAATATTGTGTAAAACACAAAATGGTTATTATATTTTAAATTTATTTATATCTTTCTTAACTATTCTATTTACAACAGCTTCCGTCTATTTGAATTGGTGGGCAAGGCACCGTTCCATATGAACAAAACACGCAGCAATCCCCTTTTAATGGTTTGAACAGTGCTTTGCAGGACTCACATTCATAAAACCACTGGCAGGAATCTGTTGGCATTTGTTCCGGCTTAACATAGCCACATTCCGGACAAGTTAGTTCAGAGGTTAAGATCACTTTACCTGACATATCTAATCTTCCTCCGGGGTAGCATTTGGTTTTCGTAAGCGCATAGTGCAACTTTGGCGAGGTGGTGATATCAGGTCGTACACACCCACGATAAACATCAGAGCAATTGCCAGATAAAACATCAAAGTGCTCCAGTTATCTGTCCAGAACAGATACAAAGTTGCTAATACCATCAGTGGGCCCGCCATTGCCAGTAACAACCGCCACCAAAGCCGGTGCTGCATTCCCGTTAAAACAGCTGCGCCCAATGCTAACCAGGCGAATACGGGTAAGAGTGTATTAATAAACACTCCCTCGTACTGAGCCAAAAATCCCATTCCCATTGCAGCACCCAACGCTCCGAGTACAGGGAAGCAAGATGCACAGCCCATAGCTGAGATAATCGCCCCGAAAGCCCCCAGTTTTTCTGTAGCAAGCGCAAATCCAGACAGTCGCATTTCTTACCTTAAATCTCTGTTAGATCCGATATCAATTTTGCAGCATAAACTCCGTACCATAGTGCGGAGTCAATATTGGACAGTTAATTGACTGTAGTTTCGCGGACCATGCTGTCAATTGCCGGGCATTCATCAATACCTGCTGAAATGTTCTGATCACAACTAAGCACAATGCTTTCTAACCTACTCGCCAGGAGCTGCAGATCTTTCATGCGAGTCTCAACCTCAGAGAGACGTACCGCAGCTAAATTACGGGTTAACTGGCAATTACTGCCGCCATCCAGCGCCAGTAATGCCAATATATCTTTAAGGCTAAAGCCGAGATTCTTAGCTCTGCGAATAAACAATAACCGCTGTAAATCCAACGCCGTATAATGGCGGTAACCACTTGCGGGCTTTGCCGGTTCTTGCATCAGGCCGTAACGCTGATAATAACGAACGGTTTCTACACCAACTCCCGCACTGGACGCTAATACACTTATCGTCATTACTGCCGTATTTACATACATAGTTAAACTTCTTTTGATTAGCCTTTTGATATAAATGATTATAAGAAAAAACCACTGACGAAGCCCACTAGCATTGATGCTAGCAACGCCAGAAGTAAGTACAGAATAAACACTTGCCCCCTTACCAGAGCAAATACAGGCACTGCAGCCCAAGCACTGGTTATGCCACCTGCTATCAAAAATGTCAGTGCTGCATCAGGGCCCATACCCGCATCAATCAGGCTTCTGACCAACGGTAAAGCGGCATAGCCATCCAGATATATAGGCGAACCTACAATTGCAGCTAAAGGCACCGCCCAGGTAGCGTCACTACCAAACAACTCTGGTAACCACTCTAATGGCACAAACCTTTGCAAATAAAACTCAGCAATAAACGCAAGAGACAACCAGATAATCATCAGTCTGCCATTGCTTTTAATACTGCCCTTGAATACTGTTTTACGATGCTGTTCTTTCCAGAACGACCATAAAAGACTGTCTTCAGTACCAAGCATGTTAGTGCTCAACCTATGTAACTCAGACTGTGCTTTTATTGGTTCGCGTAAATAGCCACTACTGGTCATCAGTAACACAGCCAAACCGCCAAATAATCCAGCTCCAACAGCACCTGCCGTCTTAGCAATTGCCAGTGGCCAGCCTAATGTAGCAGCCGTAAGAGACAGCATGGCAGGATCGGTTATTGGTGATGCCAACCAGAACGCCATAACAGGTGCTAATGGAACTCTTGCCAGCAGCAGGCCAGCTATTAATGGTAATACAGTTGCACCGCATACAGGTGTTATCGCCCCGGCCAGTGAAACCCAGAGAATCATTGATAATTCTCTGCCACGAAACGCCCGTGCAATCAGTTGTACGGAATTAGTTGCTAGCATAAAAGCAGTTAAAGCCACTCCAATGATAATCATCGGGCTAACCAGCCACAGACTCTGTAATGAAAATTGAATAGCTTGCCAAAATGCTACCGGGTTAATACATATGATGAGCACCGTTAACAAACCAAACAGCCAGTAACGGGCATTGCTAGTTCGACTGTCTGAACCCATACAGCCAGACTCAGAAACTTCACAGGACATGATTTTTACCTTATCTAATTACATTGTCTGCTCAGAGTAATAGCGCTAACATGATTTAAAAAATGAATAGTTATGATCCAATCCATGAAAAATATCGAACGCTCTAATATCGACAGTGAACTGCTGCGGACATTTCTTGCGATTGCTGAAACTAAAAATCTTACTCAGGCAGCAAACCTGCTTAACCGTACTCAGTCAGCAATAAGCGTCCAGATACGTAAACTGGAGGAAGCTCTTGATACCTGCCTGTTTTACCGGCAACCAAGAGGCATGCTGTTAACTGAAAGTGGACATCGCCTGTTACCTGAAGCAACAGTATTGGTAAACGATATTGACCGGATATCCCGCCTATTCAGTAATAAACTGACCGGGCAAATAAGCATAGGGGTACCAGACGACTTTTCACGTCCATGGCTGGAAGCAATTCTGCGACAGTTTGCGCTGCGTCATCCCGATGTAGATGTCACTGTCAACGGCAGTTTCAGTGAGAACTTCCCACAGGCAATCAGTAAAGGCGAGCTGGATATGGCGCTATATACGGTTGGCCCCGATGAGTCCTGTGACGATATCATCTGTCAGGAAGAGATGGTTTGGGCGGTCACTGATAACTTTATAACAGAGCCGGAAAAACCTTTACCACTGGCGCTCTTTAACCGTGAGTGCTGGTGGCGTGAGGCAGCCGTTAAAGCACTGAGTAACGCCGGTGTAAATTATCGGATTGCTTTTAGCAGTGAAAGCTTGTCGGGAATAATAGCAGCTATAAATGCTGGTCTTGTCATTGGCATGCTAAGCCGTTCAAGCTTGCAGCCTCATATGCGCGAGCTGAGCAACGTTGACGGCCTGCCTGAATTGCCGGTATCCACAACCATTTTGCTAAGCGGTCCGCAAGACACGCCGCTTACTCAGGCCATGAGCCAGGTCATTACCGAAGTCACCCACTGATCTATCTGTCAGTGGCTTTAGACAGCACCTTCATTAATAACTTATTGGTTGTATTAGAAGCACAACAGTAATAAGTAGCAATAAAAAAACCGGGCAAAAGCCCGGTTTTTTATATGAGTTAACTTAATTAGATAAGCACTAGATCAACGGTTGTATGTGACCGGTAAAATCATCTGGCTGGACCATGCCGATCAACGTCATGTTCGGCTGAATGTTGCCCTGTTTATCATAAAAAATCAGTGCTGGCGGTCCAATCACACTATAGCGTTTATACAGTGCCTTTGAATCGGCATCATTGGCAGTCACATCTACTTTAACACTGATAAATGACTTAAGTGCTTGCTGAACGCCGGCATCAACAAAGGTTATCTTGTCCAGCTCAACACAGGAAATACACCAGTCAGCATAGAAATCCAACATAACAGGCTGACCATTTTGCTCAGCAGTCATGAGAATTTGATCAAGTGCCTGTTCATTCGTCACTTTTACAAACTCTACCTTAGCTTCTTGAGACGCAACTCCACCGTTAGAAGCCAATCCTTTCAGTGGCTGGAACAGGCTCTGACTGCCACTCAGGCTGCCTATAACCAGGCTCCCTCCATAGACAAGAATCAGTACAGCAATGCCTTTCCAGAAACGCTGCCATTTACTGGCATCTACCAGAGAATCCAGCGCTTTCATGTAAACCGCGCTCACCAGCAGAATCACACCGTACAAGAAGATCGCGACACCGTCAGCTATCACCCGGTCAAGCATCCAGACCGCCAGCAGCAGCAACATGACACCGAAGCCTGCTTTAACGTTCTCCATCCACATACCGGCTTTAGGTAACAACTTACCCGCTGAAGCACCGACAATTAATAGAGGAATCCCCATACCCATACTCAGACTGAATAATGCTGCACCACCTAAAACGGGATCGCCGGTCTGGCCAATATAAATCAGCGCTCCTGCGAGCGGTGCAGCCATGCACGGGCCAACAATTAGAGCAGACAGCAGGCCCATAATAACGATGCCGATCAGGCTGCCGCCCTGCTGGCTGTTACTCATTTCATTAAGTTTGCTCTGTAAACTGTTAGGCAGCTGCAGGTCGTAAAAACCAAACATCGACAAAGACAATAAAACGAAAATGAAGCTGAAGAAGCCTATGATCCATGCATTCTGGAAAGCCGCCTGCAAGTTTTCACCAAACAGGCCAGCGATAATACCGATTACCGTATAGGTAACTGCCACAGACAACACATAGACCAGCGATAAGAAGAATCCTCGTTTAGCACTGACTGGCTGTTTCTGGCCTATGATGATGCTCGAAAGAATCGGGATCATCGGAAAGACACAAGGTGTCAGTGCCAGCGCCATTCCAGCGACAAAGAATGCCCCCAGAGTCAGCAACAGGTTGCTGGACGATAACAGTTGCGCGAACCTATCCTGTTCACTTAATGTCGTCGTCAATGGTTGAGCAGGCTGCTTAGGTATAACCGCCTGAATGACTTTATCTGCATTCGCCATAGCCGGATCAGTTGCTGCCACCACAGGTATCACTGAAGCTTTAACAACCGGAATATCTTTAAGACTAACGGTCTTCTGCACGGGCGGGTAACAGATACCACCATCCCAGCAGCCCTGATAAGAAACAGTCATTGTTTCATTAACAGCCGCACCGGTAGTGCTGCTAAGCTGAAGATCCATCAATCCCTGGTTGTAATAAACATAAACATCACCAAACAGGGGGTCTGATTTCAGCTTGGCTGCAGAATGTTCACGGGACAATTCAGATATCTGCTCACTGGTCGTCAGCTCTGTTTTGTCACGATACAGGTAATAACCGTCTTTGATCGTCCAGACCAGTTTAAGCTTGCCGTCTGCGCCCTGTTCATAATCAAACATAAAGGCTTGTTCGACATCGACAGGACCATCACTGGCACCGAAAGGGTCAGCGTTATCGAACAGGCCTGCCTGTACTGCCGGCACTGTCGAAAGTATGAAAAAAGTGCAAGCTAGCAGATAGCTGAGCCATTGCTGAATTCTTTGCAACACGGTTATTCCTATAATGAAGTTATACGGGATGCTAAATGGACAACCATTTTACTGAACAGTTCTGTTTGAGCGCGATAAAACTGTTTAAAAACAGTAATCTTTATCTGACTCAGGTCAGTTAAATATAGCTATAACGATATGTCCTGCTAAAAACCACCCTCATCGCTTGCTACAAACCTTTAAAAGCGTCATTAAGCGACTGATTGTGACACGGATTTTATTCACTTTAGCGCGACAGGCAACGTTTTCTTCAGTACAAGGTCCGGGATTCGTGCTTTGCCCCTTAAACAGTAACAACTTATGTGATACAAAGAGTCTCCACTTATTAGTAAGTTAACAAGAGTTAAGCCAAAGCAAGGCGTTGCGGTCCAGCTGAATCACTAAGGGCTGCATGAAGGAAATAAGATGTCTGATAAACGCGTAGAAAACCTCAATATTGAGAGTAATGAAGTCCTCCTCACTCCTGCCGAACTAAAGTCCAAATTGCCGCTGAGCGAAACTGCCGCTGCGTCTGTTATGGAAGGCCGTCAGGTTATTAAAAACATCCTTAAAGGCGAAGATAAGCGTCTTTTTGTCGTTGTTGGTCCTTGTTCTATTCACGATACTAAAGCCGCCATCGAATATGGGCAGCGTCTGAAGGAACTTGCAGCTAAGGTTGAAGACACTCTGTATCTGGTTATGCGCGTCTATTTTGAGAAGCCACGTACAACTGTAGGCTGGAAAGGCTTAATCAACGACCCGCACATGAACGATTCTTTCCAGATTGTTGAAGGACTGCATATTGGCCGTGATCTGTTGCTGCAACTGGCTGAAGCCGGGCTGCCACTGGCAACTGAAGCACTTGATCCAATTTCACCGCAGTACCTGCAGGATCTGATTTCATGGTCTGCAATCGGTGCCCGTACAACTGAGTCACAAACTCACCGTGAAATGTCCAGCGGCCTGTCCGGCGCAGTAGGTTTCAAGAACGGCACTGACGGTGGTCTGACAGTTGCTATTAACGCGCTTGAATCTGTTGCTCATCCACACAACTTCCTGGGTATCAACGAAGATGGCCAGTGCTCGGTTGTTCGTACTAAGGGCAATGAGTATGGTCACGTTGTTCTGCGTGGTGGTAACGGCAAACCAAACTACGACTCTGTTAATGTAGCACTGTGTGAACAGGCTCTGGAAAAAGCCAGCGTATCAACCAACATCATGGTTGACTGCAGCCACGCTAACTCCAATAAAGACCACAACCTGCAGCCACTGGTTATGACTGACGTGACTAACCAGATCATCGACGGCAACAAAACTATTGTTGGTCTGATGGTTGAAAGTAACCTCGGTGCAGGTAATCAGAAGATGACAGCAGACCCTGCTGACCTGGAATACGGTGTCTCTATTACAGATGCATGT